>CAWENZ010000054.1:0-219887 GCA_963810445.1 uncultured Verrucomicrobiae bacterium
TCGACCGTCTGTAGAGGAGGAGGTGCTGTGCCGAGCAGGCGCGCAGCCTCCTCGATCACCGCGTTCTGGCTGGTCGGAAAGTCGTCTGCCAAATTATCGCCGGCAGGCGCATCCTGCTCGATTGCGGCAACGATGCCAGCGGCGATATCGTCGACATGGACGCGGCTGAACACCTGATCCGGCAGATCGATCCGGCGCCCTCTTCCTTCCGCCACGCGGTCGATCGCACTGCGCGCCGGACCGTCTGTCCGGAAGACGAAACACACATGCGTCCATTGCCAGCCATTGTGCGTCGCAATCTGCGCGCGCAGCGCATCGCCCGTGCCCGGTAGGCGATTGTTCGTCCACCCAGCGCCGACATCGCCATAAACACCGGTAGAAGAAAGGTAGCAGAGCATTTTCCCGTGCACTGGCTGGCCGTACTTCTCGAGCACCGGGTGCTTCTCGCCATCGGACGGGGGAACGGAACTCAGGATGTGCGACGCCTGTGCAATGGCTAGCGACACGGCCTCCGGATCATCGAACGCAATGTTGCCAGCGCTTCCGTCAGTCGACGTGCCAGCCGCGCTTTCGCATGGTGTTTGCGAAACGCGAAGCGGTGTAACCGAGACCGAAGATAAGCAAGCTGCCCATCAATAGCCCGCGTGGCGGTGCGCGGCAGTTTTGCAACCGCTAGGGTTGAAGGCAAGGAAGTCCAGCATCACCATTATGCGGTGCGACAGCACGCTGGTCGTGTCAATCGGACCGGCCTTGTCGCCGGGCAAATGAACGCAAGGCCTCGACGGGC
Source organism: uncultured Verrucomicrobiae bacterium (assembly GCA_963810445.1). GTDB lineage: Bacteria > Verrucomicrobiota > Verrucomicrobiia > Verrucomicrobiales > Akkermansiaceae > Luteolibacter. The sequence goes on from CAWENZ010000054.1 coordinate 788, forward strand.
GTTGCAATGGATGACAGGGCGATTCCACCGGATCCGACAGGACATCAATGGACATCGCACGCTCTCCCTCGACGCCCGACGGCAACCCCGAAATGGCCGATGCGCCGCCGATGCCGACGGAGCCGCCGGTCATCCGCCGCGAGGATTACAAACCCTTTCCCTGGCGCGTGCCGACCACCCGGCTCGATTCCTCGTGCTGGAATGGATTCGACCGGGTCACCGCCACGCTGGCGGTCGAGCCCAATCCCGACGCGGACGCTACGTCCGACTCGATTCGCCCGTCCGGCGACGGGCTGGAACCGGTCACCGTCGAAGTCGACGGACAGGGAATCGAACAGCTGGCAGATGGACGGCGGCGATCTGGTGATCCCGCTGGTCCCGGGTCCGACACGAGGTCACGGTGGTGACCGAGCTCGATCCGGCGGCCAATTCGCAGCTGATGGGGCTTTACGCGTCGAACGGGATGCTCTGCACCCAGTGCGAGGCGGAAGGGCTTTCGCCGCATCGCCTTCTTCCCCGACCGGCCCGACGTCGCTGAGCACCTACACCGTGCGGATGGACAGGGCCGAAGGAGCAGTTCCCGGTACTGCTGTCGAACGGCAACAGGGCTGCGGCTGGCGAGGACGCGGTGGCAACCACTGGGCCGAATGGCACGATCCATGGCCCAAGCCGTCCTACCTGTTCGCGCTGGTGGCGGGCGATCTGGTCGCCCGCAAGGACACTTCACCACCATGGGCGGGCGCGAGATCGAGCTCGCGATCTGGGTGTGGGGCACGAAGCCCGCCCGCACCGAGCACGCGATGGAATCGCTGATGAAAGGTCGATGAAGTGGGACGAGGAGACGTTCGGGCGCGAATACGACCTCGATGTGTTCAACATCGTCGCGGTCAGCGATTTCAACATGGGGGCGATGGAGAACAAGGGGCTCAACGTCTTCAACACAAAATACGTGCTGGCCGATCCCGAAACCGCCACCGATGGCGATTACGACGGCATCGAGGGCGTGATCGCGCACGAATACTTCCACAACTGGTCGGGCAACCGGGTGACCTGCCGCGACTGGTTCCAGCTCAGCCTCAAGGAAGGCTTCACCGTGCTGCGCGACCAGCTGTTCAGCCAGGACATGGGCAGGGCGAGGCGGTCAAGCGGATCGAGGATGTGCGCGTGCTGCGCGCGGTCCAGTTCCCCGAGGATTCGGGACCGCTGGCGCATCCGATCCGTCCCGATAGCTTCCGCGAGATCAGCAACTTCTACACCCCGACGATCTACAACAAGGGTGCCGAGGTGATTCGCATGATGCGCGACCATGGCGGGCGAAGAGCGGTTCCGGCGCGGGCACCGATCTCTATTTCGACCGTCACGATGGCGAAGCCGCGACCTGCGAGGACTTCGTCACGCGCGATCGAGGATGGCGCCGGGCTCGACCTCACCCAGTTCCGCCGCTGGTATAGTCGCAGGCGGGCACGCCGAAGGTCGAAGTGGATCTGACGCATAAGGGTGAAGACCGCGACGCTGACGCTCGCGCAGTCGGTGCCGCCCACGCCCGGTCAGCTCCGACAAGACGCCGATGCCGATCCCGCTGGGCATGCGCTGTTCGACCGGCGACCGGCGCATCATGCCGGCGAACGAACTGATCGTGCTGGACAGGTCGAAAGCGAGATCGAGGTTGGTGGCTTCGCCGAAAGCCGGTGCTGTCGATCAACCGCGGTTTCTCCGCACCGGTCTCGATCGAGCGAGATGTCTCGATGACGATCTGGTGTTTCCTCGCCGCACACGACGACGATCCATTGCGCGCTACGAGGCGATGCAGGAATTGTTGACCGACCATCTACGCTGGCGTCGGTGGTGGGCTGATCTCGGCGATGAACGCCCGCGAGGCTGCGCGCAGCGACATAGCGCACCAGCGGTGCGGCGGTGGCTGACAGACACCGCGCTCGATACCTCGATGCGCGGGGAATTGATGATCGATACCCGACCGGCTTATCTGGCGGAGCAGCAATGCTGATCGCTGACCCGGGTCGCGGATACCTGCGAGACGCGAACAGTTAAAAGCGTGGTCTGGGTAGTGCGGCTTGCACACGAATTGGCCGATATGCATGAACGTGCGTGGAAAGGCCTGCCGTTCGCTCTCGATGCGGCTTCGCGAAAAGGCGCCCGCAAGGTAGAACACACGCTCTGGGTCTATGCTTGCCGCGGGCGATCCCGCACGGCATCGTAATTGCGGCGGCACAGTATGACATGGCGGACAATATGACCGACCGTCAGGGCGCCTTGATGGTGCTTGACCGGGCTTGGACTGCCGAGCGGACCAGCAGGCTGATCGATTTCTATCGCCGGTATCGGGCAATGCATTGGTGATCGACAAATGGTTCGCGCTGCAGGCGTCGTCGCTCCACCCGCAGACGGTCGAGCATGTGAAGGCGCTGGCGGGCATCCCGGATTCACCCTCACAACCCCAATCGGGTACGCTCGCTCTACATCGCGTTGCGGCAATCCGCACGCTTTCCATGCCGATAGCCAGACGCCCTGATTGCCGATCTCGTTCTGGAACTTGACCCCATCAATGCGCAAACGGCTGCGCGCTTCATCCCCTACCTCGGGCGCTGGAAGCGGATCGAGGAAGCGTCGCCAAGCTGATGCGTGATGCTCTTCGAGCGGATAGCCGCGTCACCGACGCTGTCGCGACACGTTCGAGCAGGTCACGCGTTCTCTCGGATAGTCGCCGGATGGACGAGTTCCTCACCGCGCCATTGCTGGAGCGAATTCCGCACGGGTTTTCGACTTGGGCAGGCTTGGCCGCCACCGACATCCTGCCCGGTGCGCAGCTGATCCGTTTGAAGCAAGTTCATTCGGCGCGCGCCGTTGTTGTCGACAACCATGGGATGACCCGCCGGAGGCCGATGCCATGGTAACGGCGCGGCCCGGTTTCGGCGCTCGGCATCGTTACGGCAGACTGCGCGCCGATATTGCTCGTGGATTTGGAAGCGGGCGTAATGGGGGCTGCCCATGCAGGCTGGCGCGGCGCGGTTGGTGGCGTCTTGGAAAATACCGTCGAGGCGATGGTCTTATCAATGATCACCAGATCTTCGATCGGCCTGCAATCAGTACGACAATCGCGCAGGAAAGTTATGAGGTCGACCGGGCATTCCGCGTTCAATTCGACATGAGCGATGCGCAATTTTTTGTGCCAGGACGAGATGCGCACTTCCAGTTCGACCTGCCTGCTATGTGGCACACCGTCTCGATGTCGCCGGTGTCGGACAGGTGGTGGTTCTGCGGGCAAGACACATACTCGCAGCCCGATCGCTTCCATTCCTTTCGTCGGGCGACCCATCGGGCGGAGGCAACGGAAGGAAGGCAGGTCAGTATCGTAGCGCTCCCGGAGTGATGTTCATCGGGATTGAGGGCTGGCGCGCACAACGGGCCAAAATGGCGGTTGGCAACCTGTCGCATAGCGGCTCAAGGCGCGTCCCAAACCGGGCACACTGGGGGCTTTCGCGCACGTACCGTATATTCGGGCGCACCGGCTTTCCCCAAGTCAGGTTATCGATTCGCACACTGCGCCAAAACCCGTCCGGGCCCAGGCGCACAACGAAGGCAGGCAAGGCAAAGCGCTGATGGCAGACACCGCTGCAACCGCAACTTCCGACACGGCAGTCGTTACCGATGATGGTATCCGTCGCCGCGACTTTCTCGACATCGCTGCAATCAGCGCGGCGGGTATCGGCGGCCTCGCGGTCGTCTATCCGCTACCGTTCGCCAGATGGCGCCGTCGAAGGACGTGCTCGCCGCCAGTTCGACCGAGGTCGATGTCTCGGCAATCGAACCCGGGCAGGCGATCAAGGCCGTCTTTCGCAAGCAGCCGCTGTTCGTGCGCCGCCTTACCGGCGCCGAAATTCAGGCAGCCAATGCCGTAGATGCCAGCACGCTGCGAGATCCGCAGACCCTTGAAGAACGCACCAAAGAAGGTCACGAAGATATGCTCGTGACCATGGGTGTCTGCACCCATTTGGGCTGCGTTCCGCTTGGTGCCGCCGAAGGCGAAGTCAAAGGCGAGTACGGTGGCTATTTCTGCCCTTGTCACGGGTCGCACTACGATACGGCTGGCCGTATCCGTAAGGGCCCCGCGCGGGCAGATCTCGAAGTGCCGGAATACTCGTTCACCTCGGACACTGTCATTCAGGTCGGCTGAGCTTAGAGAGAAGAGACGATACGATGAGCTTTCCCTGGCCAAGGAATATACCCCAACCAATCCGGTCGCGAGGTTTTTCGACGAGAAGCTGCCCGCGCCTCGTCTATAATGCTGTCGGTGCCAGGCTATCCCCGTTCCGCGCAACCTGTCCTACTTCTGGAATTTCGGCGTCCTGGCCGGGTTCTTCCTGGTGGTGCAGATCGTTACCGGTGTCGTTCTGGCCATGCACTATGCAGCCAACGCGCAAGTCGCATTCGCGACGACCGAACATATCATGCGCGACGTCAAATTGGGGCTGGCTGATGCGTTATGCGCACGCCAATGGCGCGAGCTTCTTCTTCATCGTCGTTTACCTGCATATCTTCCGCGGTTTCTTTTACTCATCGTACAAAGCCCCGCGCGAAATGATCTGGCTGCTGGCGTCGTCATCTTCCTGCTAATGATGGCCACTGCCTTCATGGGATACGTGCTGCCGTGGGGCCAGATGGTTACCTGGGTGCCAAGGTGATTACCGGCCTTTTCGGAGCAATCCCCGTGGTGGGTAAGCGGATCCAGATCTGGCTGCTGGCGGCTTTGCACCGGATAATGCCGCGCTCAACCGGTTCTTCAGCTTGCACTTCCTGCTGCCCTTCGTGATCGCAGGCGTTGTCATCCTGCATATCTGGGCGCTGCACATTCCCGGTTCGTCCAACCCGACGGGTGTGGAAGTGAAGCAGGAAAGCGACACGTTGCCTTTCCATCCGTATTACACGGCCAAGGACGGTTTCGGCCTCGGCGTTGCGCTCATCCTGTTCTTCGCGCTGGTATTCTTCCTGCCGAACACGCTGGGCCACCCGGATAACTACATCGAGGCAAACCCGCTTTCGACCCCGGCGCATATCGTCCCGGGATCTGGTATTTCTGGCCGTACCGCCATATTGCCGGTGCGTTCACTGTCAACTCCTGCATCCGGCTAAGCTGATGGGCGTAATCGCGATGTTCGGTTCGATCCTGCAGTCGGTTCGTTGTGCCCTGGCTCGATAAATCGCCGGTCCGCAGCGGCCACTATCGTCCGCTGTTCCGCAAGTTCTTCTGGGTTCGGTTTGATCCCCGCCATGGCCGTGTTGTTCTATTGCGGGGGCGCCCCGGCTGAAGAACCCTTCGTCATGCTCGTCGGATCGCCGGCTTCTTCCTTCACTTCGTCGGTGATCATTCCGATCGTCAGCCAGATGAGGAAGCCGAGCCCGCTCCTATTCGATAACTGAAGCCGTACTCGGCTCGGACGATAAGGCTGTGCTCGGCAAAACCGCCAACCAGGCTGCCTAAGCGAGTACGAGAAAAGACATGACCAAGCTTCTCAGCATCCGCCTCGTCGCCATTCTCGTCGGCCTCGGCTTCGCCGTGGTGGCCCTTTATTCCTTCCTTGTCGGTGCCTATGCCGGCGATAAGTGAACCACCGGCCCACCTGCCTTACGAAAAGCCGCGGGACATCACCTATTCGGTAGAATAGCCCATTTGGGAAATGGGACGTCCAGCAACTTCAGCGCGGCTTCAAGGTCTACAATGAAGTCTGTTCGGCATGCCACAGCCTCAAATTTGTGGCATTCCGCGATCTTGAACAGATCGGCTACGACGAGAGCCAGGTTAAGGCCTTCGCGAGCGTTGCCAAACAGGTTCCGGGCATTGAGTCCGAACACGGGTGAAGCGACGACGCGGCCGGGCCTGCCGACCGACTATTTCCCTCGCCCTATCCCAATAATGTTGCGGCTGCTGCGGCAAATAACAATGCCGAATCCGCCCCAGACCTTTCGCTGATGACGAAGGCACGCGGCGATGGGACTGCTTACGTCGCATCGCTTTTGACGGGGTATCAGGAGCCGTCTGCCGAGCTGCTTGAAGAGCATCCCGAAGCAGTGCCGCCGCCAGGTCTGCACCACAACCCATACTTCCCGAACCTCAACCTCGCCATGGCGCCGCCACTGACGACTACTACGGGACAGGTGACATTCGACGATGGGACCGAAGCGACAGTCGAACAGATGTCGGAAGACGTCGCAGCTTTCCTGACCTGGACGGCCGAACCGACGCTGGTAAAGCGCAAGCAAACAGGTTGGCCAGTGCTGATCTTCCTGCTGTTCGCGACCGTACTGGCATACCTGTCGAAGAAACAGTGGCAGCGATCAAGCGCAAGAACGCCTAGACTATCTTTTCATCGCAAATGATCTACGCCCCTTGCATCGATGCGATGCGAGGGGCGTTTGCCCTGGCGGCAAAGGCATTACATTCCTAACGAAATCAAAGCCTTGGTGCGCACCATTCCGGACTTCCCGAAGGCGGGCGTTCAGTTCCGCGATGTCACCACTCTTATCGGCAACGGCAAAGGTTTCGCCGCGACAATCGAATGGCTGGCAAAAGGGGTGCGAGCAGGCTGTCAGGCAATTGCTGGTATGGAAGCGCGCGGCTTCATTTTCGGCGCGGCCGTCGCGGCGCATGTGGGCCTTCCTTTCATTCCGATCCGCAAGCCGGGCAAATTGCCCTGCAAGGTGATCGCTGTGGATTACGAACTCGAGTACGGGCTTGATCGCCTGGAGATCGAGCCCAATGCAATTGAGCGCGGGCAAAAGGTTGCGATCGTCGACGAATCTACTTGCCAGCGAGCAGCGGCTTTAGCAGCGACTGAACTTCTGCGAAAAGTAGGGGGCGTGGTTGACGTGGCAGCCTTCGTCATCGATCTGCCTAGCCTCGGTGGCAGCGAAAAGCTTGCTGGGGCAGTCCGTGGACGTTAGCGCGCTTATGAGTTTCGAGGGCGATTAACCTCTTCGGCCGAGATGGATATAAAGGCTCTGTCGGGCATTGCTAAGATTGGCGCCCGTAAGGCGCGCTGACCCGCGACGCGGTCGCGTAGCCAGAAGGGGGGGCATGGAACAGTCACTAGTCATCGCAATGGTCGGGATACTAGGCATCGGCGCCCAACAAGGAAGGATCTGGGTGCAAGCGACAGAGTATAGGTCCAATGCGGTTTTCGGGCAGCCACATGGGTCGCTGCAAGGGTCCGGGCGGGGAAATTCCGACTGTTTTAGCGACGGGATCGACTATTTGAGCGCTCCCTGTTGCCAATTGGTTAAGTTTAGATTTAATGTGAAAACACATGTTTCGCTCGTAAGGGCGCGTGGGAAGGGGAAAAAGTAGTGGGACTCTTCCACTCCTAAGGCACCGGTTCTGATCGGAGTCGACATCAGTTCAACGGCCGTTAAGCTGTTGCAGCTGGGTCAGGCTGGCGGTCGCTACCGCGTTGAACACTACGCCGTCGAGCCTTTGCCGCCGAACGCCGTCGTCGAAAAAAACATCGTCGAAGTGGAGGCCGTGGGTGACGCGATTCGTCGCGCGCTCAGCCGATCGGGTGCAAAAACCCGGTTTGCGGCCGCCGCCGTCGCCGGATCCGCGGTGATCACCAAGATCGTGCCGATGCCTGCCGACCTGTCCGATCCCACGGTTGATGCTGGTGCCACCGGTGTAGGAGTTGTCGCCGCTAAGCGTCAAGGTGCCGGCTGCGGTGAAGGGATCCGAGGCGCTGCCGCTGTCCTTGTTGCCGATGTGGATGGCCGTGGTGGTGCTGCCTGTCACGTTTGTGATATCGCTTGAGTAGGTCTGGGTGCCGCTCACGTTGAGGCCCACCGCGACGTCATCGACATAGGTGACTTGTGCCGCGGTTTGGCCGCCGTCGCCTGCCAGAAGGCCGCCGATCGTGCCGATGCCGCTGGTGCCCGTCGTCCACTCGCCGCTTCCGCCCACCCCCACGCTCAGTATTCCACCGTCGTTGACGGTCACGGTTCCAGTAGCGGACATGGCCGCCTTATCGCGGAACCAGACACCGCCTCCGTTGATGGTGGTGCCGCCGTCGTAGGTGTTGGTGCCATCGAGCATCAGTGTGCCTGCACCGGTCTTGAGCAGACTGGCACCGGTTCCGCTGAGATTTCCCGTCAATATGCCATAGGTGCCACGACCCGCCCCTAACCCGGTGGCGGAAACTTCAATGGTGCGGGCCGCACCGTTGAGATCGAATGGATTTGGCAACCGCATGACGGCAGAGGCACCCGTGTCATTCAGAACGAGTGTGCCGGGATTGAAAGCGGCATCGCCCCACGTCACGGTGGTGGATGTGGTGGTGAAGGTCAGGAAATTGGAAGTCGCGTCTCCTTGCAGGTTGGTGAAACCGCTGCGCCCGCCGGTGATCTGGATTTGGCCATCGGCCGTGCCAAGCGTGCGGGTCATGTAATAATACGCCTGGACGATACCGCCATTGATCTCAAGGTTGCTGGTAGAGGGCAGCCTTCCGTTCACCCATGAGTTGTTATAGGTGCTACCGAAACGCAACGTGCCGCCGGAGACCAAGGTTTTGCCGGTGTAGGTGTTCAGACCGGTGAGGATCAGCAGGCCGGCACCGTCCATTTTCAGACCATCCGAACCGGTGATCACGGAGCTGACGGTGGTGGTTGCGTTGTTGACAGTAAGTGTCGGCGTGGTGCCGCCAAGGTTCAGTGCTGTGCCGCCGGATAGGGTGACCGCGCCCGAAGCCGATCCGAAAATGATGTTATTCACATCCCGCGTGGTGCCAATGGTTACGGTGCGTCCGCCGGTGTAACCCAGGGTGTTCGTGCCGAAATAAACGGTGTCGGAGGTGGTGGTCGTGGTGTTCGCCGTGGCGGACTCCCCCAGACTGTCGGTGCTCCAGAAGGTGCTGGTGCCCCAGGTGCCGTTGGCGGCGCCGAAGCCGGCGGTCGCGCCGTTCGAATCCCAGTAGAGGGTATCGGCGTGGGCGGTTGGGATGGCGAGCAGCGTGCTGCTGGCGAGGAGGAAGTAGCGGAGTGTGAGTTTGGATTTCATGGAGAAACAGGGTTTGTGTGGAAGTGCTTGGATTCTTGGAAATTGTCCAATTACGCCTTGGGGCCGGGCAAAAGTTAAGACGCAGCATAGCCGTCCATCAAATCGATCAAGAAAATTCAGGGATTTCTGGCTCATCAACCACCACTGAAAGCAGGAGGTTGTGCGATATGGAGATGTCGCGGTGGCAAGCTTCCTCCGCGCAAGGGCGGAAATCACACCGGCACGACTGGGCTTTCGAAAGGCTTTCATCTGAAAAAAGGCGGCCTCCCTGAAGGGGAAGCCGCCGTCTGACGGAAACGGACTTGGGAGCCGCGGGATGCAGCAGGCCGGGTGATGGTCAATTATGGCGTGATCGCCACCTTGAGTCGGGCGAATTTCCGGGTGTCCGGCGACTGCTCTACGGTGAGGGTGACGGTGTCCGTACCGACACCCGATGCGACGGTAACGCCGGGATTGACGACACCACCGGTGTCGGAGTCAGGCACGGTGTAGCTGTTCGGCCAAGTGGCCAAATCGGTGCTGACTTCGATGGTCACGGTAGTGGAGGCGTCGATGGAGTCCTGGTCGCGGATGAAGGTGAAGGTCAGGTTTCCACCGCCGGTGCCGACCGTCGGCAGCTTGTCGAGGTCTTTGGTGGCCGAGGTGCCACCGAGCACGAATTCCACGGCGTTGCTCACTCCGTCGCCGTCGGTGTCGTCGTCCGGGTTGCTGCCAGGGGCGTTGGCGGCTTTCCAGGTGTCATAGGCGCTGCCGCCGCCAAGACCGGTGACGTCGAGGACGACGTTGTTGCCGCTGATCTGGAGCTGGATGGTCGCCAGGCCGAGCGTTCCGTCCACGTCGGACGCATTGAGCGAGTCGCCGCCGTTCAGTCCGCCGCTGCTGATGAGTGTGTAGGTGCCGTTTTGCAGACCGCCGAGGTTGGTGAGGTCGAAGTCGCTGAGGCCGAGGGTGCCGTTGCCGATGGTCAGGGTGCCGCCGACCGTGATCTTGTCGCTGGCGGCGATGGTATCGAGTTCGAATTTGAGCAAGCCCGCCCCGCCGGCCATGGCGGAGATGGCGAGGTTGCCGCCGATGGCGAGGGTTCCCGCCGAGGCTCCGGGGGCGAGGTTGGCCGAAGCGGTGACGGTGACGTTGCCACCGATGGTGCCCGTGCCGCCGAGGGTGGCGGTGTTGTTCACCGTGACGTTGCCGGTGGAGGCGGACGAGTTGCCATTGACCAGCAGCGTGCCACCATTGTTGACGGTGGTTGTGCCGGTGTAGGTGTTGGTATGGTTCAGGGCGAGTGTGCCATTGCCGTTCTTGGTGAGAGTGCCGGAGCCAAGAACCAGGGTGCCGTTGACGTGGGTGTCTCCATTGCCACTGAATGCCAGGTTCCGGTTGTTGGCGCCATCCCGGGTGATGTTGGAAAGTGTCAGGATCTTGCCGGTTCCGGAAATGCTGTTGGTGAGCGTCCGGTTGTTGTTGACCGTCATCGTGCCATTGATGGTGAGGCTTTGCGAGCCGCTGATGGTGGGACTGCTGCTCAAAGACACGTCATTGGCGATGGCACGGTCCGCGTTGATCGCCTGGAGCACGCCGGCATTCTGGCTGATGGTCAACGCGCCGCTGGGGAGACCTCCGTTTGAATCGCTGTTCAACTGAAGGGTTGCGGCCTGGAGGCTGATTGTCCCGGAGCCGGCATGGCTGCCGGAAAGCACCAGTGTGCCGCCTGCAACGCTAACACTTCCTGTGCCCTGGGAGATGTTTCCGCTGACCACCGTGGTTCCGGATCCGCCAAATGTCAGGTTGCGGTTGCCACTGGTGACGCCGATGGTGCCAAGAGTCGTGGTGCCGATGGAGTTGTTGTTGGTGATGATGCGGTTGTTGTTCACCGTAACCGTGCCAAGTGAAAGCGTCCCGGTGCCGCCGATGTTGAAGTCCGCATTGGCAGCCACGGGATTGGCGACGGCGACCGTGCCTTGGGCGGAAACGGTTGCAAGTCCGCTGATGGTAAGTGTGCCGGCCCCCAACGAACCACTGTTGCCGACCGTGAGCGAGGATCCCGAACTCAAGACAGCGCCCCCATCCAGATCATTGGCTGCCGCAAGGGTGACGTTGCCTCGAATGGTTGCGGAATTTCCTGCTCCGGTGAGAGCGTTCGTGTTTGCCAGGGTGAGAGTGCCGCCGCCACCGCCGAGGCGGTAGGTGGTACCGTTGGGCGTAAGCGTTCCGCTGTAATTCACCGCGCCGACCGCACCGAAATAGATGCCGGCGAGGCCCGGCGTATTGAGGTCGAAGTTCGTGGAGTCGTGGTTGTCGGCGGCGATGGTGCCGGTCGAGGCGATGACGACCCTGTCGAGGGCGGTCGGGATATTTCCGGCACCGAAGCCCGCCCCGAAGGCCATCGTGCCGCTTGAGTTGATCGTCAGGTTTTCTCCGGTCCCGAGGAGCGAGTTCGAGGCGTCGAACCGTATGATGGCGTCATCGAAGGTCATGCTGCTGACGGTCGCGCCGGAATTGTCGCCGGAGAGGATCAAGGTGCCTGCGCCGCCCGCGTTCAGGACGCGGGCCGTGCCGTCGTCGGTGATTGCGGAAGCGATCGTTGCCGAGAGGCCCGGATTCAGTTGCGCGAAGGAGTCGGATGTCATGCGAAGGGTACCGCCGGTGAGGGTGGGAGTGCCATTCTCGAATTTCAGGCCACTGAAGTCCTGGGTCCCGCTCACCGTTACCGTGTAGGGGTCGGTTGCATCACTGTCTGCGGCGAATACCGCCACGCTTCCGGGCGGCCATGCGACGGTGGCAGCGGTGCCATCGGCCGTGGGATTCCAACGGGTCAGGCTGCTGTCCCACGTGCCGCTGGCTGGATTTCCAGCGCCGGCGGTGGTGTCATTGGTGTCCCAATAGACTCCCGTGAAGGGGGTGCCATTGATGCTGATGTTGTCGAAGGTCCCGAGCGTGTCGTCGCCGAAGTAGCCAGCTGCGCCAAATCCGAACCAGAGCTGCGGGCTGTCAAAAGTATAAGTGCTGGTGATGGTCGAAGTGATGCTGTTGGCGGTGTAGGAAAAAACTCCTGCCGTGCCGCTGGTGGGCGTCCACGAGAAGGTCGCGGTGTACCAGGTGTTAGCCGACAGGGATTGGGTTGTGTCCGTGGCCACACCAGCTCCGGCACCATTGACCACGCCTCCCCGGTTGCCGAAGGTATTCTTCATCAGCTTGACGCCAAGAAATTCACCAGCGGTGTTCTCGCTGATGCCGGTCTGGATATCGCCAAAGAGGAATTGGACGTTGGAGTAGTTGCCGATGTCGGTGATCCTGAAGTCAAAACTGCCGGTGATCGGTTTCGTCGCGTCGAAGGCCACGCCTCCGCTGTTCACGAGGTAGGCACCGACCGTCTCGTTGCCGTTGGCGGCGTTGTTCCCCGTGACCTGGCCGCCGAGGCCACCGCCATTTCCGGCCTTGGTGACGTATCCGGCCTGGGGGTCCGCATCGACAATGATGTAGGACCAGCCAGCCGGCGGGGTCGTGCTGTCGAGCGTGGAACTTTCGAAATCCTGGGTGATTTGAGCGCTGGCCATGCCGGCGATTGCGACGCTTGCTACCGCCATGCCGATGAGGGGGCGGGATGTTTTCCTGGTGATCATTGGTTTCATGGTTTTTGTAGGTTGGGGCCGGTAAGGTCGGTCCGCTTCGTGGGATGGGGATTCAAGGAGAAGGTGGGGGGGCGGTGTTTCGATGGGGGAGGAGGAATGGTTTGTAGCTGCAGCCGATGACCGTCAGTGAGAATGAGGGAAGGAAGCGACGGTCGGTGGTCGCTGCGGTTTCATCCGGTTTCACCCAAACGGTCCAAGCAAAACCGGCGGTGCGTGGGCGCTGGGAATCGCGAGTGGCGAGCTACCGGAGAAGCGCAACGAATCGAGTGCGGTCATGGCTTTCATGCAGGGATCACAGGAGGATTTGAAGTTGGCACACGGTGGGGAGTGGCCGTTGCAAAAATTGGCAAAGCGCCATCCAGCATAGCTTTCCAGAGGAGCCATCAAGACAATTCCGGCATTTATGCCTCGTCAACCACCATTGGATCCAGATAGTTTGGCGGACATGGGGCCATTGAAGGTTTTGTCCGCCACCGAGCAGGTGGCCGCGTATTTGCGCCGGGCGATCGTGCGGGGAGAATGGAGGGGGCGGATTCCGGGCGGAAACAAGCTCGCCAAGGAACTGGGCGCGGGACGCAACACGGTGGAAGCGGCGTTGAGTTTGCTGGAGGGGGAAGGGCTGCTGATTCCTCAGGGGGCGGGCCGACACCGGCGGATCCAACTGCCGGAGGGCGGGATGGGGGCATCACTGCTGCGGGTGCGGATCCTGAGCCTGGACAAGAGTGATCAAAACGAGGGCTACATGGTCGAACTGAGGCACTTGCTGATGGAGTCCGGACATTCCTCGTCGTTCGCTTCCAAGTCATTGGCCGAAATGGGAATGAGCATGGCGCAGGTCGCCCATCTTGTGAACTCGACCGAAGCCGATGCGTGGGTGGTGGTGGGCGGATCGAGGGAGGTGCTGGAGTGGCTCCGCAGCCAATCGCTGCCGTGCTTCGCCCTTTTCGGGCGTCGGCGCGGAGTCCCGATTGCGAGCGCCGGGCCGGACAAGACGGAGGCCATCGTTGCAGCCACTCGCGAGCTGATCGGTCTCGGTCATCGGCGGATCGTGCTTCTGGCCCGCAGGATGAGGCGCCTGCCGAAACCGGGGGAGGGCGAGCGCGCTTTTCTGCGGGAGATGGAGCGCCACGGGATTTCACCGGGTTCTTTCCATATGCCGGATTGGGAAGAGAATATCCGTGGTTTTCACGTGTGCCTCGAGGCGTTGTTCCAAGTGACTCCGCCGACCGCGCTGATCATCGACGAAGCACCGTTTTTCGTCGCCGCGCAGCAGTTTCTTCTCCGAAATGGCCTGCACGTGCCGGACGATGTCTCGCTGGTCTGTACGGACGACGATCCGGCCTTTTCCTGGTGTGATCCTCCGGTCAGTCACATCCGTTGGGACAGTGCGCCCCTGGTGCGGCGGATCGTGCGTTGGGCCGACAATGTCGCTCGCGGCAAGGATGACCGCCGCCCGAGCTTCACCAAGGCGGAGTTCGTGCCCGGCGGGACGATTGGTCCGGTGAGGGAGTGAGGAAAGGCGGGCTGTTAGCTTTCTGCCAGGCTCCGCCGGATCAAGGCAGGGGGCGTCTATTCCGCCTGCCCTTCCTTGGTTGTTTCAGGAAGACGAAAGTCCCGATAGAAGTAGATTTTTGGCAATTTTCCTCCCGAATTCACCATGAATCCCAAATGCCTGCTTGTCGCGTCGTGCCACCAGCTTTGCTCCGTGATCGGTGCCAGTGCGCCTTTGCCGTCCACTTGGTAAGCGAACTTTGCAATGTAATAGTCGCTGGTCGGGACGGGGTCTTTGGAAATCGTCCGGCCCATGGGATCGACCGACATGTCAGCGTTGCCCAATTTGGCGACAATCCGATGCCCCGTGAAATTGTACCAAAGGGTCTCCCCTGGGTTGAGTTTGCCGCCTCCGGTATCCACGAGGTTCATCTTGATCGGCAACTCTTGATTCTGTGGATCGGGAGTGACGATGATGTAGAAGTCCATCACCTTCTCGGGAATCCTTACCAGCGGTGCCTTGGGGGACAAGACCTTGGGATCACTGATCTCATTAGCTGTCATGGCGAGGGTGATCTCGCCATTTGGCAGCTCAATCACTTCGGATAGATTCATGCTGGGCAGCGTGGCCACATGGCTCTTCTTGCCATCAAAGAGGTAAGCGACTTTCGGGGCGTCCTGCGGCCGCTCGGGAAACACGATGCGGCAGGTGCGTGGCTTCGCTTGAAGTGGGATTGCGAGGAGGGCAAACCCGAGGAGGGCAATCGCGTGGGGAATCTTCATCGGTTCGTTAGATGGGTTGTTGGGGTTGCCAGCTTCAGACCTCATTGGAGTTCAGCCATCTGAAGGAAACCATCTCATAGCGTCTGCCGAACAGCCCATTCATCTTGTTTGCCGGAGGTTCGATGGAGTCAGCAGGATCCGACTTGTCGGAAAATTCGCGCGTTCTCTTGACCACCGCCTCGCACCAAACCTGGGCGACGACCTTGCCATTCCGATCCAGGGAGTCCCCATAGGCGCGAATGGTGAACGTATCGTCCCTCACGCTCAGGATGGGTGCGATGGGCCGCAGGATGTCACCCTGACGGATCCACCCCGGTGCGCCGTAGGCACTTCCGCCGGCAGCCGCTTCCGGGAACGCATAACCAGCCCCGGAAAGCTTGGGATCCCTCGGCGCCATGGTCGTGTCCGACAACGAATTGGCCGGATTGCGGATCACGGCCATCGGATCCTTGGCAAGCTTGTCGAGCGCGCTCTGGATGGCACCCGCCAAGGCAAGGTCATTGTTGCGGCTGAGCTGACGGTTGACGAATTCGGACAGCGAGAGAAACGGACCGCGCAGGCGGATCTGCTCAACCACCTTCCCGGCGAGATCATTGATCTGATCGTCGCTGAGGTTTCTGAAACCGGCATACTCGGAAGCATTGGCAAATTGCCCGGCAAAACTCCCGCGGGTCCCCGCCTCCACGTCGGGTGCGATAGGGCCACGCGTCACGACATGCTTTTTCGTGACATCCTTTGACACGATTTCGTCAGCGCCTTGCATCGAGATCTGAGCGAGGCTTTTCGCATGTCCCAGGAGTGCTTTCCAGGCATCGACCGAGGTTGAGTTCACATTGAACATTCCCTCGACCTCAAAACGGGACCCGATTTTCAACCATCCATCCTTGCTGTCGAGAATCTTCAGGGCTTCCGTAACCCCGGACTTTGCCAGACCCGTGTCCGCGGGGATCTTCTGATAGGCCCGGTTCGTCAATTGCTCGTTTCCGTTGAGATAGTCCTGATAGAAAGTCTTGATGTCCTTGGCGATGCTTCCACCGAACGTATAGGGTTGCGGGGCAACCGAGGAAACAAACCAATCGTCGAACAGAAGGTGGTTCGCGCAGTAGGCATCGTCGTGCTGGAGGTTGGTCTGGGGTGTCGCCGGTGTCAGGGCGGAAGGAACGACATTCTCCTTGGGAATCAGCGGCGTCGCATCGCTGTTGCCGATCAGGTTGTGCTGGAACGGCGGATAGGGATTGTTTCCCCTCGGATTCCATCCCATGAGTTCGACGATGGAAGCCATGGGGCGCAGGGGGATGTCGCACATGATGAGCCGCGACAGGCCGTCGCCGCTCTGATAGCCCGTGGCGATGTAGCCTTTCGAGGTGCTCAGGTTGGGTGTTAGGGTCGAGCCGATGCTCAGGGAGTGATAGGTGATGTCGAAGGTTCCGTTCGCGGGATGTTCCTTCGAATCCTTGCTTCCCGGATCGTTCAATGCCATGGAGGCAAGCGGATTGCTTTGCAAGACTCCCTTGGTAGGTCGGTTCTGTTTCGTGCCGGTGCCGGTGCCAATGGTCGTCCGGGGGCCAAAGCTGATTGAAAATAGAGGGGTCCACGGGCCGGACGCGAGTTCACCCACCGAGTAGCCCACTTCATCGACTTCGTCAGGCGGCCAGTAGGCATTGCCGTTGGCTTCAGATGCGAGCATGGTCAGATTGTGAAACTCATTCTCACCCACACCTGTTGGCATGGTGCCTCCCGAACCAAAATGGGAGCTTCCGGGTCCGAAGGAAAGGGAGAAACCGATTCCAGGTTCACGATCCTTGAAGGGTTGTGTCACCTTGTCGGTTTTCATCAGGAACCAATAGCTTTGGTTCGCCAGGAGGTTCGATGTGGAGTTGAAATCAGATCCCACGATCGTTTTCGGGTTATAGCCCTCCTTGAGCCTGAGAACACCGGATAGACCGTAGGCGGGGTCACTCCACTCCGGTGAGAAAATTTTCACTTCTCCCGGTTTGAACGAAAGTTTGCCCTCCGGCAACCAGCACCCGAAAGTACGTTTATCCACCCTGCGCCCATAGCCTTTCGCCGAATTGCTCGGCAGTTGCCAGTCATATGGGTTCGCGTTGTTGCTTGGGGAATCCAGCGTCTGGAAATTGCCGGGTGTGAACAATTGGTATTGATTGCTGGGAACAAGATCCGGATTCGGATAGGTGGCTTGGTTGACCGCCGCCATGACCCCTGGCGGGGCACGCCGCCATCCAAATCCCAGAAAGTTCTTTTCCTGACCACTGCCCTGGCCTGCATTGAGCGTTCCGCTGATCGTGTGTTCCAAAGAGACATTGTATGGATTCCACAGGGTGAAGAACGGAGCATACAAGTACTGCAATTGATATCGTTTTGGACTTTGATTCAGCCGTGCCGGATCCTCGATGGCCCTCACATAGACCACAAACTGGAAGCGGGCAATCTGGGGATACAGCCGTTGCGTGTGCTTGTAGTTGAAGAATTGCTGGTTCCCGACATTGGAGGCCCTTTGGGTTGCCATCACATCCCAGACGAACGGACTTGTGACCGTGCCTGAACTGTTGGAGAAATTCCTGTAGGAAGTCGCGAAACTGACCAGCGAAGCCCACGAGGCGGATGCCGCGTGGTAGGAGCTGGGGGTTTTATATCCGAGGATCAACGAATACTCGCTCCAGGGATACAGGTTCGACTGGGCGGGATCATAGGTGCTTACGGTTGGCTTTGGAACCTGGGAAGTGGCGCCCGCATTCGGGGTGAAGCGAAACAGGGGTAGTTTGCCTCCTGGATAACTGCTGTAGATGCTGTCCCATTTTTCCGTTAGCAGGGAGAGGTCCTTGCGCCAACCACCGGTTGCGGAGTTTGTCAAAAGGCCGACCGAGTAGGAGGTGAGATCGTGGAATTTTTTCTGAGGTTCGGCAGGATTGCCAGTTTCAATCAGGGCCATGGTTTGACGGCTTATTGCCTTGCGGGCTGGCTTTGCCGCAGCCGAGGTCTGGTTGTGGGGCTCGGGATCGCTGAGCAAGGACGACAGGCCAAAGTCTTCAGGATTCGTGATCGTGTGCGATTGTCCCATCTCCGCCAAACTTGCGACGTCGCCATTTCTTGATTTGTGGGGCTGAGCCAGGCAGGCTTTCTGGTTTTCTCCGCTGACCCACCAGGCGTAGCTGCCGTTGGGTTGATTGGCGGTGGCCGCGGCGCTCGACTTCACGAGCTGCGGGACAAGGTGCACCTGTCGGTCATTCCCCGTACCGAGAGTCCCGGTGGAGAGCATTGGAATGGTAAGAGTGCCCGCTTTTTTGGAGGCAAGGGTGCCGGCATCCGCTGGCACCACGCCCTGCTTGGCTCCGGATACCAGCCACGTGAGGAAGCGGCCGTTGGCGTCCTCGGATTTTGTTTTCGCCGCGTAATTCGGGCCGATGGGCGTTCCCTGCGCATTGTGATCGGAACCTTCCCAACTTCTCCAAACCCCTGTGAGTGGCGGGCTGGCGGGATCGACAAGTCCCGAGGATGCGGTGATGCGGGTGTCCGGACCCGTGTATTTCTGCAACTCTCCGATGGCGAGCATGAGCGCCATCCGCGCGTTGGACTTGGCCTCTGCCTGGGCACTACCCCGGGAGGTGGTGCGCAGGTTGATCGCCGAAAGACTGAGCAAGCCCACGGCGATCACGGTCAATAGGATCATGAGCGCGAGGGTCACGACCAAGGCAAACCCACGGGAGCCGGAAGGATGGGTTTTGGGAAGCTTCGTCGACCATCGGGCAATACAGGCTGGTAGTTGGGTTTTTCCAGTGTCCATACTTGGTGTTTACGAGAGTATTCATGCAGTGGTGGTTGTCCGCAAGCTGATTTGACTCACTTTCTACGACAAATTGCCGTGTATTTGCGACAGCGTTCCCGTCATGAAAAAGGCGGCCACCCTGCTGGGGAGGCCGCCTTCTGTGTCCGAGGGGGAGTGGGAATCGGGATTCCCGGGGGATGCGTCAGCTCATGAACTGTTGGATCGGTCCGGTCTGGTCGCCCCTGAGGGCGGGGTCGAGGTCGCCGAAGTGTTTGATCGGGTTTCCGTAGGAGTTGAGGATGGTGGTGTAGAAGTTCCCCAGCGTCTTGTGGCCTTCCTTGCCCCAATAAGGCAGGCGGATGTAGCGGCGGCCTACATTGTTGAGTTTGGTGTTTTTCCCGGTCATGACCACGAAGGGATACTCCGTGCCGTGACTGTGGTGGGTTTCGCCGTTGTCGGGGAAATAGCAGAGCATGGTGTTGTCGAACATGGTGCCGTTGCCTTCCGGAATGCCCTTCAGGCGGGTGACGATCATGTTCACCAGTTCCATGTGATGGTGTTCGGTCCGGTGGCGGATTTCAGCGGCCTCCATGCCTGCGATCACCTTGCCGTGTCCCACGTCGTGCATGTTGACCTTTTCCTTCTCGATTCCGGGAATCCCGGTGTATTCGTGGCCCAGTTCGTCAACGGTGAAGGCGACGACGTTGGTGAGTCCGGAGATGAGGGAGGCGAGGAGTACTTCGGTATGGCCGACCTGGCGGACCAAGGTGGTCATGTCGTTGGTGAGGTACTTGCTTTCGAGCTTGGGGACATGCTGGCGGACGGTATCCGCCATGAGATCGATTTTCCGGTTTCTCTCGCGGATGTCCTGGATGGAGCTCGCGTAGTTCCCGACCTTTTGCTTTTCGATGCCGGCGAGATGTCTGGCGAGTTCCGTCTGGTTGCCGGCGGCAAACTCCAGAACCTTGCGCTCCAGTTGATACTTGATCTGGTCGTCCTTGTTGGCGGAGACCGACTTGAAGATTTCCTGAACGGCGATTCCGGGGCCGCCGAACGCGTAGTTGGCTTGTTGGGGCCCCCGGGCGGAGAATCCCTTCGCAATGCCATCAAGGCCACCACGAGCATTTCCGCCACCGGTGGGGAAACAGGCGAGCTCGATGTGCTCCATGGGGGAGGGGAAAAGCTTGGCCAATTCGAAATCGACGGTGGCCCACTTGATGGAGCTCGCGCGCTCGTTCGCCTTGTAAACGCCCAGTGACGAGCACCAGGAATGGTGGCCCGTGGTGCACATCATGCCGGACAAGCCCTGGAGGATGGTTAGATTCTCCTTGTGGGCGGTCAGGGGAGCCATCCATGCGGGAAGCTCGTGCTTGTCGAGATCGACCTCGTAGGCCTCGTTGCGATTTTCCTTCTCCATTTCCTTGGGACCGAAGGAAGGCGGCACCATCACCTTGGGGAACAGCCCGTTGCCGCGGTGCATGAAAATGAAACGGGTGGGGGGAGTGCCGGACGGTGCCACACTCAACTGCGATGCGGACAGACTCGGGATGAAGCCCGGCAGGGACAATCCCCCCATGGCGAGGAAGGCATTTCTGATAAAGTCGCGTCTGTCGTTCATATGATTTGGTGGCGGCGGAATAAATCCAATCTGTGCGGTTACGGGTAGGGGCGGGTGCCCTTTCAACTATTTTCGGTAAATGAAGGAATCCGATGTCAGGAGGGAAACGATGACAGCCCTGAAACTTCCGCCACTTTTGACATAGGCGTTGTCGGCATCGATCAGGGTTCTTGAGTCGGAAAGCATCTCGTTGCGCCCCATGTAGAAGCGGAAAGCATGCCGGATGATCGACTGTCTGACCCTCGTGGATTTTGATAGACGCCCGATCAAGTCCGTTGCGCTGGCCACCGGTCCGTCCAGCACGGGATTGCCTGTTCCATCCAGTGCTCCGCGGGAGTCGATGGGGAGAGTCTTGTAGAGATTGTAGCGTTCCTTCTTGCCGATGATGTTCTCGGGATGTTCGAGGGGTTCCACGGTGCGGTAGCGGCCGAAGTCGTCATACAACTCGAACGGCACACCGAGCGGGTTCATGTATTGGTGACATTTCATGCACTCCTGTGCCGAGGTCACCTTCTCGAGGCGTTCGCGGAGCGTTTTCTGGTGATCCTCGGGAATGACGGCATCCACAGTGATTGGAATGTCGGGAACCCGTCCGGCCAGCAGTTTCTCGCGCACCCATCGGCCGCGGACGACCGGATCGGATTGGGTGTTTTGGGAATGCGCGATCAACCACGCGGGATGCGTGAGGATGCCCATCCGGTTCTCGATCTTGAAAGGTTGGACGGGATGATAGTCGAGGAGCTGGTCATCGCCATATCTCCCGTCAACCCCCGGAGGCTTGGGAAGATTGTAGATCGGTGTGTGCCAATACGAGTAGCCGTGTTGCCAGGGGAAAACAGGAAATGGATTGTGGCCCTTGCCGAAGGTGAATTCGAAGTGCGTCATGCACCTTGTCAGGGTGTTGTTATGGCGACCTGGTTTGCTTTCACTTCCCGGAGCGATCCTGAGGACTTTGGACAGCATTTCCTGATGATCCTGCACGACCTTCTCGGGATTCTTTTTCCAATCGGTGTTCTTCAGTTCCTCATAGACCTTCCGCCAACTTTCCACGATTTCACTGCCGGTCTTGTTGTCGAAATTGTGCAGAACGAAATATTGATCAGTGGTTAGGAGGTTTCCGAAGACGTTCTGATCCTTTTCCAGGCACCAGTTCACGATCATGTCCGCCTCATTGACGAGGAAGCCGGGTGTCCCGAGGCTTCCGCGATCCGCGTTCGTGTAGGTGCCGCTGCTCCGTTCCGGATCCTTGAAGATTTTAACGGCCGATGGGTATCCGAAGAAATCGCGGAAGAACCTGTCGATCCGGGGATGCGCGGTCACGAGGGAATTCATGTGCATGCCGCTGATGGATGGATCAACCGGCCCCCGGTAATAATTCTCATCGGCGAGCAGGCGTAGCACCTCGCGCTTGTAGTCCTCCCTGTTGTTGAGTTGTCCGCTGGTGGCGGCCTCTAGCAGCTTGGCATCGGGTCCGCGGTCGCCCAAGGCGTAGGAAATGGCGTAGGCGCCCTCGTGGGGCGAAAGCATTTTCCTTCCGTGGCTGTCGGTTGCTCCGTCGCCGAACTCGAGCCGATAGAGGAACTCCGATTCCAACAGGACTGTCACCAGCATCTGGCGGAGGCCTTCCGTGTTGCCTCCGAGATCGATGGCCGTTTTTGTCAGATCCAGATATTTCGTCAGTTCGCCATCCGTGGGCGGCCGACGAAGCACGAGGTTGAATTGTTCGCGAACGGCATTGATCACTTCCTCATCGGTCGGTGGCGACTTCTTGAGAATGATCGTCTCGAATGCGGCGGGAGTCTGCCTCGGAGACCATTTGTCCTTGGGGTCGGGATAATCACCGGCACCAATCTCGCCGTTCTTCACGCGCGCCGGGCGGATCTGCTTGTTGGAGATCCATTCCGCATTGGTGAGCATGACCAGCAGGCTGCCGCCATCAAGGGTGCCGTTGTCGTAATCCCGAATGCCGGCGGCGTCGGGGAGGAGAAACGGGTTGGTGACGCCGTAGAATGAGATTTCCCGTTCCTTCCCTTCCAGTTCGAACACGTCGAGCAGGCGTTGCTCGAAGATCTGCGGACTCACCAGCCAGCGTCGCACGGGAGTGTAGGGTGCCTCCTTGATCTCGCCGCTGAACAGCTTCCCGTGATCGACATAGTTGCCATAGGATGGATAGCGGAGCTTGTCCTCGAGTTTCGATGCGTTGTGGGTGTGGAGTTCCTCCCAGATCCATCCGGTTAGATCCTCGCGCTCCTTGTCCGAAGGCTGGCTCTTCTTCTTTGGCGGCATCTGTTTGAGATACACCTGCTCCAGCATCTTGTTCATCAGGTCGAGCCGGGCGTCGAGGGCAAGCGTTTCAAGGTTGTCGAGGCGGATGTTTCCCTTGGTGGTTCCGGCCTCGTGACAGGACTGGCAATTGTCCTCCAGGATGATCCCCACATTCTTCGGTATTTCAAAAGCCTGATGGGGATCCGGGGCGGCGAAGACCGTCAGGCCTGGCGTGGCGAAAACAAATCCCGCCACAAGCGACCGGGTGATCTTGGAGTTTCGAGTCATCGTGAATGGGTGCATTTCGGTGAGCGGCCTGAACCGGCTATTTTCGATAGATGAATGAATCGGAGGTGAGCAGGGAAACGATGACAGCCTGGAAGCTTCCGTCGCTTTTGACGTAGGCGTTATCGGCATCAATGAGAGTCCTGGAATCGGATAGCATCTCGTTACGACCCATGTAGAAGCGGAAAGCGTGCCGGATGATCGATTGACGGACTCTTGGGGATTTCGCCAAACGACCGATCATGTCGATGGCGTTGGTCACATTTCCATCCAAGGCGGGGTCGCCGGTGCTGTCCAGCACTCCGGAAGCGTTGACGGGAAGGGTCTTGTAAATTTCGTAAGGTCCGTTTTTCCCGATCACGTTCTCGGGATGCTCGAGCGGCTCCATGGTGCGGTAGCGGCCGAAGTCGTCATACATCTCGAACGGCACGCCGAGGGGATTCATGTATTGGTGGCATTTGATGCATTCCTGCGCCGAGGTCACCTTCTCAAGGCGGTCGCGCAGCGTTTTCTGGTGATCCTCTGGAATGACCGCATCGACGGTGATCGGGATGTCGGGAACCCTTCCGGCCAGCAGTTTTTCACGCACCCACCGGCCGCGGACGACCGGATCGGATTGGGTGTTCTGCGCATGGGCGATCAGCCAGGCCGGATGCGTGAGGATGCCCTTGCGGTTCGCGATCTTGAAAGGCTGCTCGACCGGGTAATCCCAAAGTTCCTCATCATCCAGGCCCTTGAACTTCGGGTTCTCCACGTTCCCGTAGCGACCGCGGAGAGGCGACGGTGGAAGGCTGTAGATGGGTGAATGATTGTAGCGGTAACCGTGGGCGGTCGAGATGGTGGTGAAGGGGGTCCTCCCTTTTCCGAAGGAATCGCTGAAGTAATACATCAGGCGCAGAAACTCGCGTTTCTGGTTCTTGTCCTTCGGCAGCCGGATCGACTTGGCCGAGTCCAGCAACTCCTCGTTGTCAGCGATGACCCGTTCCCAGTCGGTCTTCCAGGGGGTGTCCTTGAGTTTATCCCAGACTTTCCTCCATTCGGCGATCACCTGACGCCCGGTTTCGTTGTCCTTGTCATGATAGACGAAGAACTCGTCGGTGGTGAGAAGGTTCTCGAAAACGTTCTTGTCCTTCCCGAGCTGGAGATCCACGACCTGATCCGCCTCGTCCACGAGAAAGCCCGGTGTCTCAAGGCTGCCACGACCGGGGTTCTGATAGACGCCGCCGCTCCGCTCGACATCCTTGAAGATCCTGGTGGCGGAGGGGTAGCCGAAGAACTCGCGGAAAAATCTAACGATTCGTGGGTGGGAGGTGACGTGGGAGACCTGTTGCATTCCGTTCAGTCCCGGATCAATCGGCCCGCGATAGTAGTTCTGGTCGGCCAGCAGGCGTCGGACTTCCCGTTCGTAGTCCTCGCGGGTGTTGAGTCGTCCGCTGGCGGCGGCCTCCAGCAATTTCGAATCCGGTCCGCGGTCGCCCAATGCGTAGGAAATGGCGAAGGCACCCTCGCGGGGCGAAAGCATCTTCCTGCTGTGACTGTCGGTCGCCCCGTCCCCGAACTCGAGCCGATAGAGAAACTCGGATTCCAACAGCACTGTCACCAGCATCTGCCGGAGTCCTTCCGTGTTGCCGCCGAGATGGATGGCGGTTATTGTCAGATCCAGATATTTCGACAATTCGGTGTCCGTGGGCTGACGTTGGAGCACGAGATCGAACTGCTTTCGAATGGCATCGATCACCTCGCCATCCGTGGGTGCGGATTTCTTGAGAATGATGGTCTCGAATGCGGCGGGAGTTTGCCTTGGCGACCACTTGTCCTTGGGATCCGGAAAATCGCTGGCTCCGACCTCGCCGCTTTTCACGCGGGCCGGCCAGATCTGCTTGTTGGAAATCCATTGCGCGTTGGTGAGCATCACCAACAGGCTGCCGCCATCAAGGGTTCCGTTGTCATAGTAGCGCACCCCGGCGCTATCCGGCAGGAGGAACGGGTTGGTCACGCCATAGTAGCCACGCTCGCGCTCCTTGCCCTCGAGTTCGAACACGTCAGACACGCGTTGTTCAAAGATCTGCGGGCTCACCAGCCAGCGCCGCACCGGAGTGTAGGGAGCCTCCTTGATCTCACCGCTGAACAACTTCTCATGATCGACGTAGTTGCCGTAAGAAGGATAACGGAGCTTGTCCTCCAGTTTCGAGGCGTTGTGCGTGTGGAGTTCCTCCCAGATCCAACCGGTTAGATCGTCGCGCTCCTTTTCCGAAGGCTGGCTCTTCTTCTTCGGTGGCATCTGCTTGAGATACACCTGCTCCAGCATCTTGTTCATCAGGTCGAGCCGGGCGTCGAGCGGCAGCGTGTCGAGGTTGTCGAGTCGGATGTTTCCCTTGGTGGTCCCGTCCTCGTGGCAGGACTGGCAATTGTCCTCCAGGATGACTTTCATCTCCTTCGGGACGTCCCAGGTCGCGGGGAGGTCTCCAGCCTTGGACAGCGAAATCGAGGCGGAGAGGACCACTGATATCCGCAGGAAATTCCTGACTGTTGATTTAGGAATCATACGAGGCGGAATCTCAGAGAGGCGCGCAATGGCTTTGCCCCGGAGCCGGAGATGATGGTGATTCGTTTTTCAAAAGGGTGGATTCTTCCATTTGGCGACCCTGTGGGAGGCAAGGGTTACGGTCCACAGCCCGCGTTCTTTCCTCGATTTGCCGGAAACCGGTGATCACCCGGACTGGTCCTGCTCGCAAGCTTGACCCATCGCGCTCGGGCAATCACCAACGATGACTCCACATGGAAAGGGGGAAATCGAAGGCCCAGCTTTCCTCGATCAAGTGCCCTGCGGAAGGGATCCGTCGTTTCGAGGGCCAGGATGGTGTCGGAAAATGTGAGCACGCCAGGATCCCCGCGGGTGTGACAATGTCTAACGGAAATGGCTGGTCCGCACTTTCCGATTCGGTGAAGCCTGCGCCGGGGAACAATGGGTGGACGATCTAACGCCGTCTTGCCCGATTGCCGGGGAGTCAAGCCGCCTGGATCGTCGGGATGGGAATGGGGCGGTTGACCCCGGTTTCAGTCATTTCAAATATTGAAATCCAAGGACTGACCCGAATGCGTTGGCTGGCAATAGGAACTCTTGAAGTCGCTTGTCGAGGTTTGCCGACTCCATCAATGTCTTGTTGAGATCCATGGTTCACCTAAGAGGCTGTCTGAAAAATGGCAGGGACCGCTCTCCGCAACGGTCCAGCGAATGCGAGGTGAATGAATCTGTTCATGAGATGCGTGGAAAGCCCTTCATGATCGGCAATTCGCCTCCCATTCTCGCGGACCGCCCGGAGGTCGATCCCTGCCTTCGGCTATTTTTCAGACAGCCTCTAACACAACCCGCCAAGCTTACGGCTTCCGATTCCCATAAGGCGGCGTATCCTCGCGGACGACCGACAACTCCGGTTCTTCCTGAAAATTGCTAGACGTCGGGTAGCGTGCCTCTTTCGCGGGGAATATCTCCACGATTTTACCATCCTTCATGATATGGATCGAAGTGTTGGTGCTCGCTGCCACGACTCTGGCCCGGGCGGCGGCTCGGATCATGGCTTGGTCGGCTTGTTGAAACCAGTTGCTTGCTCTCATGGCGGGTCGCTGCTGTTGATCAAAATCGGTCTTTCTCCAGAATTATCGTAAAGTTTCCACCCATCGACAAGCGGTTTGTAGAGCGCGTGAAAATTGGCAATTCCCGCGTGGAAGCGCCGCCGGATCACGGGTTCCGGGATATCGTGCCCACCTTGGACCACCCGGTCCGCCACGCGGGCTACTGCCAGATCTTCGCTGGGCAGTTGGAGGAAGAACAAGGCCACCTGATAGCCGGCTTGTTTCCACTCCGGGATCATCCGCGCATAGGTCCGCCCGCTGAGGGTGGTCTCGATGGCGAAACTTTCGCCACGCTCCACACATTCAGCGATCATCTCCAGCATCAGTCTGGCCGCGCGAACCGCCGCCTCTTCCGGGCGGAAGGGCGAGAGTCCTTGCGCGATCAGATCCGCATTGATGAACGTGAGGCAGCTTGCCTCCTGCGGCAGAAACTCCCTGGCAAACGTCGTCTTGCCCGCGCCATTCGGCCCGGCGATGATGATGATGGTTGGATCGGGATTCATGGCTAGTTTCGTTGCCACATATGCACTCTCATTTTTTCGCAAAACTTGGCCAATCCAGCTTTGCAAGTTCGGACTCTGGGAGGCTGTCTTAAAAATGGCAGGGACCGTTCTCCGCAACGGTCCTGCGAATGTGAGGCGAATGGATCCGCCCATGAAAAGCTCTTGAATCCATCCATGGTCGGACATTCACTTTCCATTCGCAGGACCGCCCGGAGGTCGATCCCTGCCTTCGGGTATTTTTCAGACAGCCTCTGGGACGCAACCATGCTGATTAAGTGCCGCGTTAAGTCTTTGTAAGAGCCACTCATGCCCGATGCGAGATAACTTCCGGCTGTGCGCCTGCCGCATCGTTTCCCTAGGATTAGTGGTTCCCGAGCCCTTCGCAAAGTTCGTCTCGGCCGATTCGAACGTCTCATGCTCCAGTGCATCCATCATTTCACTAAGTGAAATTCCGTTTGAGAGCGAACCTGCGACAAATATGGCTCGGTGGATCCTGACGTAGTAAGGCCAGGTAGCCTTCCAATATCGCCTCTCGATAATCACCCGGATCGACTTCGGCTTCGCAATGTCCAGCAAATCTCGGACAACAGCTTCCTTGATGAACGGGCAAATGATTTGGATTTCGTACGCGCCGGCGGCTGCTTTGAGCAGCGTCTCTCTCCACGATTTGTCAATCAGTTGAAAGGGCATAGCTCAGTCGATTTGGAGCTTCGGCAACCCATTCACCACCTTCATCGTCTCCAGCCCCACGGTCACCACCCGCAGGAAGAGCTCCAGCGGATACTTGGGGTTGCCCATGGTTTCGGTGGCCCAGAGGTTGGCGTCGTTGGTGATGCCGCTGTCCTTGTCGGTGGTGACGGACTGGCGCTCCATGACCCATTCCAGGGCGGGCTTGCCGTTGACGACGTAGTCGTAGGCGGCGAGCGGGATGTTTTTCAGGGTGATGTATTCGTTGTAAATGACGGTGCTCTTGTCATTCACGCTCTTGCCGCTGGCGTCCTTGGTCTTGCCGAACTTCATCTTGGTGACGCGGAACGTGGCGGCGCTTTCCAAGCGCCATGCCTCTCCATCCTGTTGGGCTTGGCGGTTGGAAACCGCCGCCACGGTGACCCCGGGATGACACGCCACGGTCTCGTAGTTCAGATGCCAATGGGCGAGATCGCGGCCGGCTTGGGAGAAGGCGCGGAAATCCGCAAACGTCTTCACGGCGGGGATGCGCGGGAGTTCCTTGCCGAGGTTGTCGGCGTAGCGGCTGCGGTAGTCCGGGGAATGCAGCAGCCCGTAAATGTAGTAGAACAGGTCTTCCTTGGTGATGGAGCTGCCTTCGCCTTTCGCCGGATAGGCCTGCTGGAAATGGGAGAGGCCGGTGTCGGTGATGGCGTCGCGGCGGGTGTGGGGGCCAGTCGCCGCTGAGGATGTCGACGAGAACAGGTCGTCGGAACTGGCTTCAATCTCCTCGGGATTGTCATAAAGATAGAGCGGGAAATACTGCGAACCCACCATGTCCACGGCATGCAAACTGGCCACATGTTTGGTGATGAAGGCTGAATAGCTGCTACGGGACTCAGAACCCGAAACACCAATCAGGATATTCTCGGATGCGGTTGCCGGGAAAAACTGATTCATCCGATAGACCATGTTGTTCATCCGCTTATCGAAATACATCCACATCTTCGTGAATGGTCGGTAAGTAGCGCATCTCAACGAGCTCTGGTTGAAGCTGATCGCCTTCATACGCACGAGATCGTTCTTCAGTGCTCGACCCCAGCTTATTTTGGTCGAATCAAAAGTGAGAAAGGTATCAAGTTCGGGCCATAAATGTTTTGGCTGGTTTTCAACCGCTTTCGCGAATCGCTCCAACTCTTTGTTGTAGACGCCTATGCTCTGACTGAAGGTTGCCCGTCACCCGCTACTTTGGAAAAGTTAAAACACCATGCATCCCGGCTGGTGTCCACGCCGCGTGAGATAGACTATCAAAGACCGAATCGGCCGTCCTCCTTTTTGTCGCCCAAGCAAATGATACGTGGGAAAAGCTATCGTTTCGTTGCTTTGACCAATCTGATGGGCATTGGGAACGATGTATTGCCATCCATCCGAGTGAGACAATTCCGGCAACGCTGCTCTGGAATTCGCCAATGATGTGACAGCTTGTCGTCGCGACTGAAATAGTCACCTATGTCGCGTAGGAAAATTTGGCCATGGACTTTTAGCAGGGTTTCTGACCAGAAAAGACATAGCAATAGGTGCGCGACTTCCACTTCCAAATATTTTGCCCCCTTCCTTCGGCGCGATTGCTCACCTTGAGTTCTGTTGATTCCCACGGAGGTGGAAAACGTAGATACTGCTAAACTCTTCGGCGAGGCATTGCCGCATTCCATCCGTAGTGCTTGGCTTCAAGGAAACCCGCGTTGGTGACAAATCCTATGATACCGCTTTCTCCAACACGGTCACAGGCCCAGCGAATGGCACGGATGTAGGAATCGTAGAGAGCCTTTTGTGTTAATTGCCGACGAACGTGCGGCATAAGTGCTCCGGATTCTCTCATCTAGATCTGAATAGGTGACATTCTGATTGTTGTCGTTCGCGCTTTCCTGTCCGACCGAATACGGCGGGTTGCCCATGATGACGCGGATGTCGAGGGCTTTCTGGCGTGTGCGGCGATCGCTGTTGATGGTCCAGTAGGTCGCTTACTAGGTCATCCTTCTTCGTAGAGCTGGAAGGTGTCGGTCAGGCAGATGCCTTCGAAAGGCTCGTAGGATTTACCGATAAGGGCAGTGATATACGGCCTCGATGTTGATGGCGGCGATGTAGTAGGCGAGCAGGACGATCTCGTTGGCGTGGATCTCGTGTTTGTATTTGTGCGGGAGCTGTTCCTTGCTGATGAGGCCGCTCTGGAGCAGGCGGGTGATGAAGGTGCCGGTGCCGGTGAAGGGATCGATGATGTGGACGCCCTTGCTGCCGAGGGTTTGGCCGAACTCGCTTTGCAGGAGGTCATTGATGGAGTGAATGATGAAGTCCACGACTTCCACCGGGGTATAGACGATGCCGAGGCGCTCGGTCATCTTGGGGAAGGCATTGCGGAAGAACTTGTCGTAAAGCTCGACGACGATTTTCTGTTTGGCGGCGACGTCGTCGATCTTGGCAGCGCGGAGCTTCACGCTGGCGTAGAATTTCTCCAGGGTGTCGGCTTCCTTTTCGAGGCGGTGTTCCTGGAGGACTTCCAGCACGTGCTGCATGGCCTGGGAGACGGGATTGTGGCTGGCGAAGCTGTAGTCCTCGAACAGGGCGTCGAAGACGGGCTTGGTGATGAGGTGCTGGGCGAGCATCTCGATGACTTCGGGATCGGTGATGGAGTCGTTGAGGTCGTCGCGGAGTTCGTTGGCGAAGGCGGTGAAGGCTGCTACTCTTTGGAGTTGATGCAGGCGAGACGCCTACTCCCCCTTCTCCTTCTGGTTTCACGATCTGGGTGATGCGGGAGATGTGGGTCTTGGCGATCTTGGCGATGTCGGCGGCCCATTCCTCCCAGTGGTTGGGATTGCCACATTTTTTGACGACCTTGGCGTAGAGGGCGCGTTCCAGTTCGCCGACCTGGAATTGGAGATCGGTCTGGACCTGGCGGGGTGACGACGTCTGAGGCGGTGCCGATGCTGTCGCCGCCTTTGCCGCTGCTTTTGCCGGAGGAGTCCTTGGAAGAGGTGGATTTCTTCTGCGCCTTGTCGGTGATGGCGATGACTTCCATCTTCCGGGTATCGTGGCCGGTGAGATCGATCTTGTTGATCATCGCATCGAAGGTGTCGTCGTGGGAGCGGAGGGCCTGGAGGACCTGCCAGACGACTTTGTAAACCTTGTTGTCGTTCAGGGCTTCGTGCGGCTCCATGCCGACGGGGATGACGACGGGAAGGATGACGTAGCCGCGCTTTTTCCCCGGCGCGTTCCGCATGACGCGGCCGACGGACTGGACGACATCGACCTGGGAATTCCGCGGGGTGAGGAAGAGCACGGCATCGAGCGCCGGGACATCCACGCCTTCGGACAGACAGCGGACGTTGCTGAGGATGCGGCAGGTGTTGTCCGGGGAGTCGGCCTTGAGCCAGTTGAGCTTTTCCTCCTTCTGGCTGGCGTTCATGCCGCCGTCCACGTGGTCGGCCTGGCAGATGAGGGTGTTGTCGGAGTTTTCCTGTGCCTGATAGGCGGCGACGACCTTGTCGAACATCCCGGCAATCTGCTTGGAGCTGACCTTGTGGGTTCGTGCCGGTGGAACGCTCGATGACCTGACAGAAAGCAACGGCGCGGCGCATGGGATCGGAATCGCCCGTGAGGTCATCGGTGAGGCCTTGTTTGGCGAGAGCCTTCCAACAGCCGATGATGCGGGCGGCGTCGTCCACCTTGAGCTGGTTGCTATCGTCCTTGAGCAGATCCTGGATGCGGGCGGAGACGTGCGCCTCGTCGATGGTGAGGACGATGACCTTGTAATCGGTGAGGAGCTTGAGCTGGACGGCCTCGGAGAAGGTGATGACGTGGAGCTGCTTGCCGAACTGCGCCTCGTCGTTCATGTCGTAGAGGACGGTGTTGTCCTGTGCGGCCGTGGCCTTGGCCATGTCGCCATAGATCCGCGGGGTGGCGGTCATGTAGAGGCGCTTGGCGGCGCGGATGAACTCGTTGTCGTGGATTTTGACGAAGTTGCTTTCCTGATCGCCCTCGAAGCTGGCTCCGGTGGTGCGGTGCGCCTCGTCGCAGATGACGAGATCGAACGGCGGCAGGCCATGGAGATGCTGGGCGCGGCTGATGACGTCGAGCGAATGATAGGTGGAGAAGACGACGCTCATGTGCTGGGCGTCGTGGCGCTTGGCCATTTCCACGGCGAGGCGCTTGGCATCGGTGGTGGCGGGGTAGCGCAGCTCGTGGGCGAAGGTCTCGACGATGTCCTCGTCCTTGTTGCGCTTTTTCCCGACCTCGACATCGGAGCAGACGGCGAAGGAATGCAGCGGGATGGCGCTTTCCTGGGTCCACTCGGTGAGTGTCTGGGAAAGCAGGTTCAGGCTGGGGACGAGGAACAGGACGCGCTTGTCCTTGCCGGCAACCTCCTCGGCGATCTTGAGGCTGGTGAAGGTCTTGCCGGTGCCGCAGGCCATGATGAGCTTGCCACGGTCCGCGGATTCCAGGCCGGTGGTGACTTTGCCCTTGGCGCTGGTCTGGTGCGGGCGGAGTTCTTTCTTGGGCTTGAGGACGGGGGCGTCGGCGGTGGGCTGGTATTTCGCCCAGTCGATCTGGCTGGTTTCGAGGGCGAGCAGGTCGATCTTGTAAACCGGCGGCTGCTGGCTGTTGAGGGAGTTCGAGGCGTTTTCGCTCCAGTCGTTGGTGGTGGTGACGATGTAGCGGAGGGTGAAGGGCTTTTGGCCGGAGGCGGTGAAGAAGCTGTCGATGTCGGATTTTTTAATCGTGTGATTTTCGGCGACGCACTTGCACTGGATGGCGTGGTATTCCTCGGTGCCGCGGGTTTTGGCGACGAGGTCGATGCCGGTGTCCTTGCCGGACATGCCGAACTGCGGCCCGCCGATTTCCTTGGCCCAGTCGGAATAGAGCCAGACGTCGGAGTAGAGATCCGCGTAGGTGGCCTCGTAGCGGAAATAGGTGCGGATGAGTTCCTCGAAATAGGTGCCTTTTTCGCGCTCGGATTGGGAGGTGGCGCGGTAGGTGGCGAGGATGCTTTGGAGGGGACTCATGAAGGATTGCGCGAATGAGGAATGTCCGCCGGATGTTTGCCGGATTGAACGGCAGAACCCTAACGATTCATTTGAACTCAGGAAGAAGAAAATTCCGTGAGCACATGACAGTGACATGACAGTGGGACAGGCCTTTTATCGTGGCCGGGATTTCGCCAGTGAATACCGGCGCTTGCAACGGGAGCGAGTCGCCGCGTTTGGAGAATTCATCGCCGATGTGCATGATGGACGTTTCCCCGAACCCGCCAATCTGGTTGAAATGAAGGGGGATCTGTTAGCAGAGGTCGTTCGCTCGGTCGCCAACGGGGAGGGACATTAGCCGATTCCTGTTTTCACTTTTCGGCGAGCGCGTGAATCGTGCCGTGGATGGAACGCTCGAAGGGAGTGCCGTCGGCACCCTTCAATTTCACGATCAGTTCGTAACACCAGGTTGGCGCAAGGTCAGGGATCTCCAGTGTGATGCCGCGACCATCCGAACTAGCGGAAACCGAGCGGATCTCGACAGGGTGTTCGTTCTCATGCTTGGAGCCGTAGTTGGCGGTGCGCTTCAGGGACCAGACCTTCATGGCGAAATTCCCGGGCTTCAAGTCGCTGACATCTAACGAATCGCTGAATGCCACCGTGAGCGCACCCTTTGCCGCGTGGATGGAAAGCGGAAGATGGGCGGGAGCGTCATTGCGGTGGATGCGGTGGAAACCACCCGGTGTGGTCGCATTTCCCGCCCAAGCGAACATGCCGCAGGTGTAGAGGTCGCCATTCGTGGCGAAGCGCCCGCGCATGATGCCGGTGGCAAAGGCGGGCATCGGCAGCTCGCACACTGCGCCTTGCCATTGGCCGGCGACTTCCTCGTTCGGCACGATGAACGCGCGGCCGGTGCCGTAGCTGAGATTGAGCAGCGATCCGCCGATCGAACCCCATGCGTTCTTCGGCACCCAGACCAGTTCGGCGGGGCTGCGGTCCTTGGCGTTGGTGATCCACACCATCGGCTGCCGCATCGCGGAGTCCGCGGAGTCGGTCACGTCGGAATAGCCGAACATGTTGCCATAGAAGCCACCCTCCTTCACGCGGTTGATGCGGTTCTTCGGCGTCCAGTGACCTTCCTGGTCGGTGACGAAAAACGTGCCGTCGTCATTGATGCACACGCCGTTTGCGGCGCGGAAACCATTTGCCAGAATGTCGGTGTGCGAGCCATCGGCGCTGATGCGAAGCAAGGTGCCGTGATGCGGGACGAGCGCGGGCAGCGCGTGGCGGGCGGACTTGGCATAGTAGAAATTTCCCGCCGCATCGGTCTGCAAGCCCATCGCAAACTCGTGGAAGTGCTCGGTGACCTGATGGTCGTTGTTGAAGCACTCGATGAAGTCCGTCTCGCCGTCCCCGTTCAGGTCACGCAAGCGTACGAGTTGGTCACGGCAGGTGATGAAGAGTTCGTCGCCGCGGAACTTCACGCCGAGTGGCTGGAAGAGTCCGCTCGCGATGCGTCGCCATGTTAGGGGCGCGGGCGCGGGTGCCATCAATCCATCCACGCGCCAGACGTCGCCATTCCACATCGCGACGATCGCGGCCTTGCCGTCGGGCGTGAAATCGAAGCCGCCGGGGCGCATCCAGCTTTGCCATGGGTTGTCGATCGGCAGCGGGAAGGTGTCTGACGCAAATGGGCCGTCCGCTTTTCCCGCTTCAGAGGAGGTCGTGACTTCTCCGTTCCAGCGGCGCGGGCCGCCCTTGGTGAGCGGTTGCAGATCGAGAGGGTCAGTGAAGGATTTCGCGAGGGCGGCGAGCGAGGCGGGGTCGGCTTTCGAGATGAAGAGGCGGGTCTTTGCGCCACCTTCGAGGGAGGCGACCCAGAATCCGGCTTCCTTGCGCAGTGTGCCGTCGCCGGCGAGCACGACGTTGATGCTGTCCGGCGCGACGCGCAAACTGAGCGGTTGCGATTCTTTCCTTTTTTCCCGCTCATCGACATTCAGCGTGCGCGCGAAAACGGGGGTCGCGCCATAGTCGAGCCAGCCGGGAGATTCGAGCACGCGCGTGCCGCCGACTGTTAGCGCGACGACTGCTTTTCCGCCCTGCAAATAAAGGCCCTCGTAGCTTGCCCACTCCCGGGGCAGCGGACCATAAGGCAGCTCCTCGCGGCTGAGCGGACGCGGGTCCTCCCATTTGCCCT
The DNA here is from genome assembly GCA_963810445.1 of uncultured Verrucomicrobiae bacterium. GTDB lineage: Bacteria > Verrucomicrobiota > Verrucomicrobiia > Verrucomicrobiales > Akkermansiaceae > Luteolibacter. The sequence continues at coordinate 35,715 of CAWENZ010000054.1, forward strand.
CCGGCGATGCCCAGCCGGGGCCGACCGGGTTCACGAATTGCCGCTCGCCCGTCAGGCTGGTGTGCGAGTTGTGGCTTCCGTCAAACGCGATGCCTTTCCAATCGACGAAATCGCCGGTGGTCGCCGCCGCCACGCGCATCGTGTCGTGGTCGTAAACCATCCACGCGCGGCCCTTGCTAACACCACCGGGACCGTCGTCGAGACGGATCGCGATTCCTTTTTGCGCGATGTTGCCCTTCTCGATCTGATAGGTCCAGAAGAGGGCCGGGCCAAGGTCCATCCGCTTGTATTGCGGCTGCGAGCGATCTTCCTTCTCCTTCTCGGCCAGGGCGAGTCCCTTGGGCAACAATGCCAGATAGTCCGGCGTCACCGGGGTGAATTGCGTGGCGTTGTGAGGCTTCAGGAAGGTCTCGCGGATGTATTGGATGACCGAGTATTTTTGCGCGGTGGTGTATTGCGGTTGGGAAACCATCTGGCCGTAGCCCTTGGTTAGAGTCAGGAACATCGAATGGGGATCCGAACCGTTCTTGAAGGTGCCTTCCGCGAATCTCAATGCGGTAGGGAGGGAACCGGGTTGGTCCTTCGTGCCATGGCAAACGGTGCAATAGGTGGTGTAGATCTCGCGCCCTTCGGCAAGTGTCTTGTCATTCCAGCCGCCCACGATCTCGGAATGGTCGCTGCGTTCGAGTTCCTGCACCCACGAGCTTGTCACCGTCGCCCCCGGCGCGGGCTTGATGACGGGACGCACCACGCTCTCCGCTGGAATATAACTGAAATCCGGGGTGTTCGCTCCGGAGCCGCCTTTTTTGAAAAGAGTCTCCACTTCCGCATCCTCAAGGGCCCTTGCCCACACGCGCACGGTCTCGATCTTGCCCTTTGCAAAATCGCCGCCGATCTTGAACACACCACCGGGAGTATCCGGATTCGTGAATCCTGCCTTCTCCGCGATCACCTTGCCATCGAGCCAAAGTCGCACGTTCCCACCACGGGACATCAGGACCGCCGTATGGGCTTTGCCGTCGCCCACCTTGCGGCCTCCCGCTAGGGCGGGTGCCACTCCGATGTCGTAAACCAGCTTCCCCTGTTGGACGGACAGGGACTTGCCGTCCGGTGTCGGTTTCCCCGTCTTGTTGGAGAGGGAGAAGAGCGAGCCTCCCGCCGAGGTCTCAAATCTAACGTATGTGGTGAAGTCCGCACCGAGATCAATCTTCGCATCGGGAAATTCCATGGTGGTCGGCAATTGGAGTTCCTGCGGTCCCTTGACCAGTTTCCCGTCCGCCCAAACGCGGAAAACGGGCTCTCCATCTTCCGGATATTCCACCGCCACGTCGTGCTCCGAGGCGCTTGTCAGTGGAATCACGAGATCCTTCCCCATCTCAATCGCCCCTCCGGCGGGCGAGGAGAAACCGGCGTGAAGCCGGTAGTTGGCAGGCCATTCCCGCGAGTCGATCGGCACCGAATCACGCGGCGGGGCGGAAAATGCGACGGTGGAGGTGAGGGCGATGGCTGCAAGGAGGTATTTCATAAAGACGATTGAACCGGGTGTCCGATGAGCAAACGGCTCGCAATTTACGGTCAAGGAATCCCGTTTTCGTCGGCAAGTGTGAAAATTTATCCAAGCAGGTTGGCAGTCTAGCTGATCTGGGATACTAGGGCGCCTTGCGCTTTCCGAAAATTTCGTCAGCCCATTCTGCTTCCTTTTTCCAGCGCTTCTCAAATCGTTCGTTCGCTACTTTCCCCATGCCTTTCGAAGCGCCCGTCGACACCGGGGACCACCGCCGGGCCGTCGCTTTCGTTTCAGACCCACGTGTCGGTCCGGAATCTTTGCACAGGCTGGCGCACGTTGCTCCGGACCTTGTTGGATGGAAAACGCAGGGGCGGGATCGCGGCTGGACCGCGAGGCCTTACGGTGCGGTCACCACGTTGAGGCGGGCGAAGAAATTGCCGCCTGATGACGAGGTTGCGCTTGATCCTGACCTCCACCTTGTCAACGCCGGGGCTTGAGCCATGGAAGTTGTCGGTCGGCTGGATGATGATGTTGTCGCCGTCGTGGACTGCGTTGGTCCAGTTGCCGAGGGTGCTGCTGTATTGCACCTGGATCGCGGTATTGGCGTCGGTATTCGCGGCGTCGCTGCGGCGGTAGGTGAAGATGATGTATTCGGGGTCCGTGTTGTCGAGGGTGGGGAGGAGTCCGGTGGCGCTGGAGGATGGATCGGCCGCGCCTAACACCCATGCCGTTCCATTATCGACCCCGTCGTTGTTGGCATCGGCATCGAACGCCGCACTGCCGGACCAACTGTCGTAAGGGCTTTGCACGGTGAGGGTGGTGTCATCGAGGATGGCAGTGACGGTATCGAGGTTGTTGCCAGCGACATCCTTGAGGACGGCGGCGGCATGGATCTGGAGCTGCAGGGTTCCTTCCGCAGTGGGTGTTGCTTCGACGGTGAACACGCCGGGTGTGATTTCGTTGATCGCACCGAGGGTGATCGTGGCGGTGCCGGCATTTCCGAAGCTGGCGGGAGTGACGGTGACGGCATCCATGTCCTCGCTGAAGGTGACGGTGTAGGTGACCAGCGTGTTGACCGGGATCGGGCCACCGCTCTTGTCATCGCTGATGCTGGTCAAGGTCGGTGGGGTGCCATCGACGGTTAGAGTGGTGTCGTCGAGGATGGCCGAGGTGGTATTCAGGTTGTTGCCAGCGACATCCTTGAGGACGGCGGCGGCATGGATCTGGAGTTGGAGGGTGCCTTCCGCAGTGGGTGTGGCTTCGACGGTGAATACGCCGGGTGAGATTTCGTTGATCGCACCGAGGGTGATCGTGGCGGTGCCGGCATTTCCGAAGCTGGCGGGAGTGACGGTGACGGCATCCATGTCCTCGCTGAAGGTGACGGTGTAGGTCACAAGCGTGTTGACCGGGATCGGGCCACCGCTCTTGTCATCGCTGATGCTGGTCAAGGTCGGTGGGGTGCCATCGACCGTTAGGGTGGTGTCATCGAGGATGGCAGAGACGGTGTCGAGGTTGTTGCCCGCGACATCCTTGAGGACGGAGGCGGCATGGATCTGGAGTTGAAGGGTGCCTTCCGTGGTAGGTGTGGCTTCGACGGTGAATACGCCGGGTGTGATTTCGTTGATCGCACCGAGAGTGATCGTGGCGGTGCCGGAATTTCCAAAGCTGGCAGGGGTGACGGTGCCGCCATCCATGTCCTCGCTGAAGGTGACGGTGTAGGTGACCAGCGTGTTGACCGGGATCGGGCCACCGCTCTTGTCATCGCTGATGCTGGTCAAGGTCGGTGGGGTGCCATCGACGGTTAGAGTGGTGTCGTCGAGGATGGCCGAGGTGGTGTTCAGGTTGTTGCCCGCGACATCCTTGAGGACGGCGGCGGCATGGATCTGGAGTTGGAGGGTGCCTTCCGCAGTGGGTGTGGCTTCGACGGTGAACACGCCGGGTGTGATTTCGTTGATCGCACCGAGGGTGATCGTGGCGGTGCCGGCATTTCCAAAGCTGGCAGGGGTGACGGTGCCGGCATCCATGTCCTCGCTGAAGGTGACGGTGTAGGTGACCAGCGTGTTGACCGGGATCGGCCCACCGCTCTTGTCATCGCTGATGCTGGTCAAGGTCGGTGGGGTGCCATCGACCGTTAGAGTGGTGTCGTCGAGGATGGCGGAGGCGGTGTCGAGGTTGTTGCCCGCGACATCCTTGAGGACGGCGGCGGCATGGATCTGGAGTTGGAGGGTGCCTTCCGCAGTGGGTGTGGCTTCGACGGTGAACACGCCGGGTGAGATTTCGTTGATCGCACCGAGAGTGACCGTGGCGGTGCCGGCATTTCCAAAGCTGGCAGGGGTGACGGTGCCGGCATCCATGTCCTCGTTGAAGGTGACGGTGTAGGTGACCAGCGTGTTGACCGGGATCGGTCCGCCGCTCTTGTCGTCGGTGATGCTCGTCAAGGTGGGTGGGGTGCCATCGACGGCTAGAGTGGTGTCGTCGAGGATGGCGGAGGTGGTGTCGAGGTTGTTGCCCGCAGCATCCTTGACGACGGAGGCAGCATGGATCTGGAGCCTGGAGGGTTCCGACCGTGGTGGGCGTGACCAGCAGGGTGAATACGCCTGAGGTAGGTGTGGTTTCGGTGACGGAACCGATCGTGGCGGCGGAGGTTCCAACGTTGCCGAAGCTGGCAGGGGTGAGGGTGCTGGAGTCCATGTCCTCACTGAAGGCGATTGTGTAGGTGACCACCGTGTTGACGGTGACGGGGCCACCGCTCTTGTTGTCGGTGATGCTGGTCAAGGTTGGCGGGGTGGCGTCGTTGGTGAGATATCCGTTGGCATCGAGAGCAAGGGAGCCAAAGCCAGCCGCAGAGATCTTGTTGAGCTGAGTGGAGGTGAGTCCCGAATTGCTGGTGCCGAAGCGAAGCGATACTCCGGGAACGAAGTTTCCTGTGAGATTCAGTGTGCCGCCAGTCCAGTCGATGGCGCTGCTGTCTGCGAAGGCGAGGGCCGCTCCGGCACCCAGATTGATGGTTGAGGTGGCGGCGGTGACGTCCAAGGTGCCGAGGGTGTCGGTGTAGGTCGCCGCATCCAATGTGCCGCTGCCAATGGAGACCGCGGAGGCGTTGGAGAGGACGTTGTTAGCTCCCAGAGCCAGCGTGCCGGCGGCGATCGTCGTCGCACCGGCGAAGTTGGTCGCGCCGCTGATCGTCCAGGTGCCGGAGTCGAGTTTTTCCAACAAGCCTGGTGCCGTCGCGATTCCTCCGGCGATTTCGCCATTTCCTGTCCCCCTGAGGCTAACGCCTCCGGCCGTGGAACCGCTGCTGGGGACCACGGTGAACGGGCTGGTGAACTTGAGCAGGCCAGAACCGCCCGCATTGATGGTTTGCTTGGCGGAACCATTGAACTGCAAATCGATCACGCGGTCGGTGATCTCGCCAGACCCGGTGTAGAGCAGGGTGCAACTCGCTTGTTTGCCGGAATTGCCAATGGTGACGGTGCCGTTGGCCACGGTGGTCGGTGCACCGAGGGAGCTGTAGGCCAGCAGGGGAGTCCCGCCGTTGACACTGTTGAATGAGGATACGCTCAATGTGCTGCCAGCGGTGGTTTGCGGTGAGATGGAGGTCTTGCCGGTGTAGGTGTTGTGACCTGATAGAGTCAGCGTGTTGCCGTAGGCCTTTTCCACGTTTCCGTTGCCGCTGATGTCCCCACTGAGAGTTTGGTTAGAAGTGCTCCAGATGGACAAGGTTGATCCGGCGGACATGAGGATGTTCGCGGCATAGTTACCGCTGCCAAGGCTGCTTGCAGTGTTGTTGCCGATCTGCAGTTTGCCGCCGTTGATCGTGGTGTCGCCCGTGTAGGTGTTGACGCCCGTGAGGATCAATTTGCCGCTGCCTTCCTTGATGAGGCCCGCCGAGCCGCCGGTGGCGTCGCGGATCACGCCGGAAATGGTGGCCGAACCCGCGCCCGTGCCGGTGGTGATGGAGCTGTGGATGGTGCGCGTGGCACCATTGAGATCGATCTTGTTCTGGAACGTGAGCGCGGAAGAGTTCTGGGCCGATGCCGCCTGTAGAACCAGCATGGAAGGATTGAAATAGGTGCTGCCCCAGACGACCTCGTAAGTGGTGCTGTTGTTGATGATGACGCTTGCGCCGGTGGATCCGTTCAGGCTGAAGCCGCTGGCTCCGCCCGTGATCTGCATCTCCCCGACACCGGCTCCCAGGGGGCGGGTGAAGTTGGTGGCCCAGTAGGTTTCGATCACGCCGCCGTTGAGGGTGAGGTTGCCGCTGCCAAGGTTGCCGGATGAGATCATCACGACGCCGTTGTTGATGGTGGTCGTGCCGCTGTAGTCATGAACCGGAATCGTGCCTCCACCACCGAGGATAAGCCGTCCAGAACCATTCATGGTGATGCCACCGGCTCCCGTGATCAAATTGGCAGTGCCGGAGAAGTCAAAGCTGCCCGATCCGTTGAAAGTTTGAAGGTTGCCGACATTGTCCAATCCACCGGAAGCTTTCAACAATCCGCTTGAATTGTTCGTCCATGTCTGGGCCGCGGCCATGATGATGGGGCTGCTGATCGTGACCGCTCCCGAGGCGGAATTGTTCTTCACGTTGCCGCTAACAGTGAGGGACTGGCCGGCGGTGCCCAATGTGTAGGTGCCGGTGAAGGTATTGAAAGTCAGTTCCCCGAGGGAAGTCGGGCTGGCGAGTGTGACAGTGCCGCCAGCGGTGCTGGGGCCGCCGAAGACCGCATCGGAGCCTGAGACCCAGGTTAGGTTGGCCGATCCATCCCACCATTGGTTGGCACCAAGCCACGCGCCGGGGCCGTTGGTCTGGTTGGCTCCGGTGTTGTTCGCATCCCAAGTGAGGGCAAGCAGAAGGTTGACCGTGGCGGATGAGGTGGAAGTCTTGGCGGCGGAATCCGTCACCCGCAACTGGATGGTATTCGCCCCCTGGACCATTCCCCAGGTGTTTGTTAGATCGGCGTAGCTGACTGCGGCCGGTGTTGCGCCGGTGACGTCACCGAAGTTGCCATCGTTGTTGAGGTCCCAATCGTATGCCGTGATCGTTTCCACACCGGATGGGAGTGAGGTGCTGCCGTTGACGGATAGACTTTGATTGATGAGCACCTTGTAGGGGCCGCCGGGAGCGGAGAGTGGATTCAGGCGGGTAACCGTTAGTGTCTGCGGCACGTTGGTGGCGGCGTTGTAGTTCGAGCTTCCCGCCTGCGAGGCCGTGATGGTGGTGTTTCCCGCGCCGACGATGGTGACCGTGTTTCCTGAAACCGTGGCCACGGAGGTGTTGGAGCTGGCATAGGAAACAGGGAGGCTGGAAGAGGCGGTGGCTCCAAGCGAGAAGGGAGGTTCCGCATCAGTCACGGAAGCGAGGGCACCGAACGTGATCGACTGCGAAGCTTTGGCGATGACCAGCGAGCCCGAGGCGCTACCTGAATAGTTGGGATCGGTGATGTTGGCTGTCACCGGATAGGTTCCGACATTGACCGGGACGCCGGCGGGTGTGTAGGTGACGCTGTGGGCGAGGGAGGGCGGATTCGTGGTGACCGTGACCGGCTTGGGGTTTCCGTCGTAGGTTGGGTTGAGATTTCCGAGAGTGACGGTGGCGGGAATGGCGGTGACCGCGAGCGTGACGTTACGGGTGGTGTTGCCATTTCCGCTGGTGGTATTTGTGAAATTCACCGTGTCGTTGTAGTTGCCGATCGCCAGTGAGTTGGCAGCGCTGTTGATCGTCACCGTCACCATGGTGGAGGCCCCTGCTGCCAGGCTGCCGCCGGTGGAGCTCAATGTCACCCATGCGGCACTTTTTGAGGCCGTCCAGTTGAGCGAGGTGGTGCCGGTGTTTTGAATCGTGAATTGTTGCGAGGATGGCGAGAAGGGGCCGCCTGCGATTCCTGACGAGGCCAGATCACCCGCCGGAGTGATGAGGAGATTGGGGGTGGAATCCACAATGGTGCCGCTGACGAAGTATTGGCCGACGCTGCCGTAGGAGGTGTAGCCACTGGGCGGCGAGACCAACGGGGTGCCCGCGCCGGAGTTGGTCACGAACAGGTAATAGGTTCCCGCCGACAGGGTGGCGCTGATGGAGGCGGTGGTGGCGGTGTCGGGATTGTTGGAGGCAATCACCGTTCCGATGGCATCGCGAAGCTCGAGAGATACATCGAGGTTGCCGCCGAAGGTGCCCGAGGGTTGTTTCCACGGATTCACATTGAGCACCACATTGCCTGCCCCGGTCTGGAACGAGAACACATCGATATCGGTACTTGTCTGAATCACTCCCTTGTTGTCAGCGCTGGAATTCGATGGATCGTTCTCAGGGGTGGTGGAGGTGATGGTGGTGCCGCTGGTGACCGTTAGCGCGGTGGCGGTTCCGACCGTGTTGCCGTGATCGTCGGTGCGGTAGGCGACCCTTCCGCTGATGGTCGACAAATCGTCCTGAAGCAGATTCGCATCATAATATTCTCCCTTGGACCACTGTGATACATTGCGGTTGTACCCGGTTCCCATGATGGGTCCCCAGGAAATGTTTCCGGATCCGTGGCCACCGTAATAGCCGTTCGGGTTGGCGTTGGTGGTGTCATGGCTGAGGCCCATGTTGTGACCCATCTCATGGGAGGCCGCTTCAGAAATGATCGATTCGCTTCCGCCGCCGTTGGTGCTGGACACCCAGGCCGGCTGATAGTTGGGAGAGTAGGACGAATTTCCAAAAACGCCGACGTAGGCCACGCCGCCGGAGCCACTGTGGGGGAGCGCCACGTTGTTGTTGTCTGTTTGTTCACAGATCATCAACCAACCGACCCTGTCCTTGTTGCCGGTGTAGATATCAGGGTCGTATGCGACGTCCGTGGTTACATCGACATCGAAAGGAGCATAGTCTTCCGAGATGCGTTGCCATACCTTCTTCATCCACGCCTGTTCCGCGTCGTTGAACGTGGTCCGGTCCGTATCCTGCGACCAGACCTTCACATCCCAACTGGCCACGCCTTCGCTGGAGTTCCACGCCGTACCCGCGACGATCCCTCCGTTGAAGTCCAGATAAATGCGCCTGGAGGCTCCGGGCCTGGAGTGATAGGCAGGAGGAGAACTCACCGACACGGCCGCATTCGCGATGGGCGGATCCCCGGTGATCTGGGCTGGCTCCGGGGTGATGCTTCCGGAGGCCCCGGGAATTTCCACAATCGCTTCGGAGTTGGCGGGTGCATGTGAATGATCCTCATGATTGTCCTGGCCGTCCGGGCATACGATGAAGATGCCGCCGCCATCGTCCACGCGGAGGTGTTCCGCCGCGTCGCTTGCGTCGAAATCGAAGGTATGAAGCCACTTCGTTGCCTTGTCTTTCGCCTGTGGGTTGAGCGATTGAAGCTTGGTTTTGAGTTTGCCTGCCGGAAGCTCCTCGGTGCGGAATGGATTTCCCTTTCCAAATTTCTTTCGCGGTGATTCCGCGGCAAACGCAAGCGATGTGGCAACGCCAAGGCAGGCCAATATGGCGGCCGTGTTTGAAAATAAGGGCTTTTTCATGTGAATCGGGTAGGCGGCGCAGGATGGATGGTCGAGGAACTTCGAACTTCTGGAAAATGGTGATCTTGATTCACCGGAGGTGGCGTTCTGGCCTGATTGAAAGTAACAACCCCAGACATGCAAATGCCAACGCGGGCAAGCCCTTGGCTAAAAATGCATTTGTTCGCATTCGGATCAGCGAAAAACTAGGGAATTCTGACAAAGCAGCAAGGCGTCATTTCGGAGCCCAGACACGTGATCACGTAGTTGGCATGGGTTTTCCAAATGGGGATGGGTTCAGGTTTCATCATCAATCCACACGCTTTTTATAAGACCAAGTCATGATTCCTCATGGGGTGATCGCGACATGGAGGCGGGCGAATAGTTTGCTGCCGACAGCGAGCGTGCGCTTGATCCTCACCTGGACCGCGTCGGTCGGGCTGCCGGGAGTCTCGGTGATGATCACATTGTCGCCGTCGTGAACCGCGGTGGTCCATCCGTCCAGGTCGCTGCCGTATTGCACCTCGATGGTGGTGTTAGGATCGTCGTTGGCTGCATCGCTGCGGTTGAAATTGAAGATGACGTAGGTCGCGTTGCTGGTGTTGTCCAGGGTCGGCAGGAGTCCGGTGGAGTTGGCGGAGGGGCTTTCTGCTCCGAGCGCCCATGCCACACCGTTGGGCACGCCATCGCCGTTGGTATCGGTGTTGGCGGCCGCGCCGTTTGACCAGTTGGTGTAGGAATTGCCGACGGTTTGATTCAAGCGGAGTTCGGTATCGCCGTTCGCTTTCACGAGTTGATAGCCTGGGATGGGGTTGGCGAGCACAGGAGTTCCGGTGATGCCGCCCGAGGCTGTCATGAGAAGGTAGCCAGGGTTACCGGTTGCCCCGGTGATTCTTACGGTGCCGTTGGACAGGTTCACCGAAGAGGAAGAGGAGGTGGGCGAGCCGAGGGTGAAGGCCAGTGAAGCGCCACCCGCCACGGTGATGGTCGATGACTGGCTGCCCCCGACCAAGGCGAGGGTGCCTTCTGAAACCAGGGTGTTCCCGGTGTAGGTGTTGTTGCTGGTGAATGTGACGGTTCCCATGCCGGTCTTGGTGACCGTGTAAGCGGTGGCGTCCATGCTGGTCGGGTTTTGGATCACGCCGGAGAAAGTGACCGTTCCTCCACTGACTGCGGTGAGTTTCACACCACGACCCGCTTGGCTGTTGGTCCCAAGAAAGATGCTGCCGGAAAATACCGAGCTATGGGCAGTGTTGCCTCCCAGTGTGAGCACGCGGGTTCCGCTGTCGGTAATGTTGTTGGTCGGGATGCGGATTGAACGTCCGATGTTGTAGGCACCTCCGGTCAGGATCGCGGCGTCGTTGTTTCCACCTGTCGCGCCGAGGTTGATTTCCGTGTTGGCCTTCCCGAAGGCCCCGTTGGCGTTGTTAGGCGCGTTGGTTCCTGCGATCAGCGTGCCTCCCGGAACCGCGGTCGCCCCGCTGTAGGTATTGGTGCCGGTTAGGGTGAGCGTGCCCGCGTTCACGGTCAGAGTGCCGCCGGAACTGAAGACCCCGGCAATCGTCCAGGCGCTGGTGTCCGACTTGGTCACGCGAATCTGCTGGGTGAAGGCTGACCCCGGGGGATTGGTCACGCTCACATTGCCGGTGATGACGTTGCCAACAGTTGTGCCACCCAAAACGAGATCCGATTGATTTGGATACGAGGTGTAGCCGTTGACTGAAGCCACGGTCACCGGAATCGTGGTCGGGTTGAATGTGACCCCGGCACCTTCGACGATCCGGAACTGGCCTGCTGATAGACTGCTGCCGCCTCCACCGGTGAGTGTGAGAACGCCGGGACCATCCAGTGATTCGCAATCACCGAGGGTTAGGACTGTCGCGGCTGAATTCACGGCAACAGTGGCATTGCCACTGAGCGTGAGACCGCGGTTGGTGGATGCGGTGGGGCCGGTGTAGCGGAAGGTGCCGCCAACGAGCGTCAATCCTCCCGCGCCCGCGCTCGCGTGGTTCCCGATGGGGCTGTTCACGCCGGCGCTGGCGAAGCTGGCCAACGAAAGGGTTCCTGCCTCGAGTCGGGTGTTGCCTGTATAGGTATTGGCACCAGAAAGGAAAAGCGTGCCATTTCCACCCTTTGTTAGTTGATGGGTGGTGTCATTGGAGATCACGCTTTCGAGAGTCGCGTTCGAGCCAGAAGCAACGTTCAATACCGAGTCCGATGTCATTCGAAGACCACTGCCTGAAAGGGTGACATCGCCGTCCTCGAACTTCAGCCCGCCAATATCCTGCGTGCTGGAAACGGTCACGGAATAGGATCCCGTTGCGTCGGTGCCGGCGGCGAAGACAGCCGTCTGCCCTGCGAAGGCCGACCAAACATCGGTGGAAGCCGAGCCGTCAGCGGCGGTGCTCCAATTGGCGTTCGTATCCAGGTCCCAGACACCTGCCGGTGCCGAACCGCCAGCGCCCACGGTGTTGGCGTTGATGTCCCAGTAGGTCGCGGGAGAACCGATCACCGTCAGGTAGTCATTGGTGCTCGTGGAATTGATCCAGGTCACTTCATATTGCGCGCCACTTCCCGGCTTGCCGTAGGTGCCGCCGGACTGTTGCACACCATCCACCACCAGCTTGGCGATGCTATTGGGTGCGGAAATCTTGAGTTTCGTGGTGCTGCCGGGACCATTGAGGATCAGCTTGGCGCCACTGCTGATTGCATTGGCGGTTCCGAGGACGAGATTCGCGGTGATGGTGCCCGTGGGAGTTGCTAGAATGGTCACATCGCCGCCCAGCGCGCCCGGGACGTTGGCGTTGATGGTGAAATTGCTTCCGCTGTTGGGATCGAACACCATTCTGGCGAAGGTGTTGGCAACGGTGGTCAGGTTCATGGCCGCACCGCTCTTTCCGGTGACGGTCAAGGTGTATGGGCCATTGATTCCGGATGCGAAGGTCGGGGTTGGGCTGCCCGAGCTTGAGGTTCCGATGGTGATCCTGGCATTCCCTAGCAGATCGATCTTCGGGATGGAAGGGCTGAAGGCTCCCCGCATGACGATGGCTGATCCCTCGTTCATGGAGATGGTGGTGGAACCTGCGGTCCCAAGTGCATTCATGGTTTGGGAAAAGGAGCCGGTGTATCCACACTGGAGGGTTGCGCCGACACCGATGGATAGATTCCCGAGGTAAGTGGGGTTGGCAACAATGTCCGCTGTGGCGTATTTGCCATTCGGAATCACCACGGAGATCGCTCCGGATGGAACCGCGCCGGGCGTCCAGTTCGTCGCGACGTTCCAGTTGTCGCCATTCGATTTGCTGACACCGGTGAAGGTCGCAATCGGTTCAACGGGGACGGTGTCGAAATTCCAGGTGGTGTCGTCGGTGATGCCACCATAAGGATTGTCCGACAGGTCCGTGATGGCTACTGCTGAGATCCGGATTGCATAACTCCTGGCGGCGAGCAGATTGGTGGATGGATGAATGGTTAGCATTGAGCCGCTGATCGCCACTTGGGTTGCATCCGTCACGTTGATGACGGTATCCGTGGAGTCCGTTAGGTTCCTGAGCGTGATGGTGCCCGTGCCCCTTTTGATGCTCTCGTCGAAGCTCATGGTCATGCTCGACCAAACCGCAACATTCGTCGCCCCGTCCGCGGGATTCAGGGAAACGACTGCTGGCGGGACGAGGTCGGGAGGCGTCGTGACCGTGATCTGGTGTCATCCAGAATGGCGGTGTTCGTGACGACGGCATTGCCTGCCAGATCCTTCAGCACGGCTCCGGCCGGAACCCAGAGCAGGAGTGTGCCCGTGCTGGTCGGGGTCACCTGAACGGTGAAGACACCGGGCGAAGTCCTGGTGATCGCGCCGAAGGTTACCGCGCAGGAACCGGCGTTGCCGAAATCGCTGGCGGTGATCGTCGAAGAGTCCATGTCCTCGCTGAAGGTCACCGTGTAGGTGACCATGCCGTTGGTGTAGGTCGGCCCGCCACTTTGATTGTCAACGATGCCGCTGCCGTTGAGCGTCGGCCGGGTGGTGTCCACGCCGCCGGCGGCACCCACGGTTAGAATGCCGGTGCCGGTTAGCCAGCTGCTGCTGGTATCATAGACTCCGTCAGGTTGCTGGATGCCGTCGATGTGGAGAGCTTTGATGGTTTCGTTGGCGTTCATCACCAGCTTGGAGGCGACCTTGCTGGATTTGACTCCGGTGAGGTAGAGCGTGGCACTGTAGGCCATGGTGTTGCTCGAGTTGATCACCAGTGAAACGGTGTTGTTGATGGTCACGTTGCCAAGTCCCAGCGAGCCAGCGGCATCGGCATAGACCTGCCAGTTCAAATCCCAGCTATTGGCGCTTGCCGGGCTGGCCGTCAGGCCGTCGAAACTGTTGGCGACCGCAAGGTGGTTCTGACTGTTGCCATTGCCTGTCAGCGCGAGGTTGAAGGTTCCGTCGATCGGAGCAGTGAAGGTGGCGTTTACCGCGCCGCCGGTCGATGCGCCGGTCGTGATCGAAGCATTTCCTAACAATTGAATCGGACGGCTGATGGTGCGCGTTTGTGTCGTGAGGAAACTCAAGTTGGAACCTGCCTTCATCGTGATCGTGCCGGAGCCAAGCGCGTTGAGGTCCTGCGTGTTCTTGTAAACCCTGAGCGTGGCGCCGGAACCGATCGTGAGACTTCCGGTGTAGGGTGAGGTCGAGACGCTGTTCGCCACTGCGATTTTGGAGGTGGCGATTTCAACGCTGGTCGGGCCGGCGGGCGCGTGACCACTTCCGCTGTCCCAATTCGTATCGATATTCCAGGAGTCGGTCGTGTTCGTCGAGGTGCCGGTGTGGACTGATAGAGCGGGAGGAGTGATCGTGTGGAGGTTCCATGTCGTGTCGTTGGTGATGCCGCCGAAGGCATTGCCGGACTTGTCATCAATCGCTCCGGCGTCCATGCGGATCGCGTAGTCCTTGTTCGGATCCATGGCGATGCCCGGATTGACGGTCAGGACCATGCCGCTGATGGAGACCTGGTTTGCGTCGGTAACGGGAATGAGCACGTCCGTCGATTCCGTTAAATTCCTGAGCGTGATATTGCCGGTGCCCTTGACGATCTCCTCATTGAAGGTCGCCACCAGATTGCTCGCCAGACCCACCCCTGTCGCGTCGTCGGCGGGAGACAACGTGGTGATGGCGGGCGGTATCGCATCCGATGCTCCGCTTGTGAAGTTCCACGTCGTCTCGAGGGAGATGCCGGGGAAGTTGTTGTTCACGCTGTCCTTCACCACGCCAGCGGGCATGAGGATCGCATAGTTTCTATTTCCTAGCAGAACGCCGGTTGGGTTGATGGTCATGACCGTGCCGCCAACCGTCACTTGCGAGGTGTCGGTCACGCTGATGGTGGTGTTCGTTCCGTCGGTGACATTCCGGATGGTGATGTTGCCGGTGCCCTTCTTGATGGTCTCGTTGAAGGTGACGGTGAAGTTCGTGCTCAATGAAACGTCGGTCGAGCTATCCGCTGGATCGAAGGACACCACGAGCGGCGGATCCGCTTCGGGTGGCGTGGTCACGGAGGCTACCGCCGACCACGAGGTCGGGTTGTTGAGCACGTCACGCGCCTTCACCTGATAGCCGTAAGCGGTGTTCTGGTTCAGTCCGGTATTCAGCCAGGTGGTGCTGGTGGTCCATCCGCTGTAACTTCCGTTGGTCGTGTTTTGGAAAAAATACTCCACCGGACCATGGTCGTCAGTCGCGGCAGCTACTGTCATGGTGACTTGGGTTTGCGAGAGAGCTGCCGGCACCGCTGCCCACGTCGGCGGGTTGGGGGAGGGTGGCGTAATGTCGGTGGTTGACCAGATGACCGTGTCATCGGCGATGGCGCTCGCCGTATCCACCGCGCGCCCGCCGAAGTCGAGAAGCGTGGCACCGGCGGAGATCTGGAACTGCAAGCTGCCGTCATTGGTCGGCGTGACCTCAACGGTGAAAACGCCGGGTGAAATTTCGGTGATGGTGCCGATGTTGATGGCGGCCGTTCCCGCATTCGAGAAGTCGGCGGCATTGAATGTCGTGTCATCCATGTCCCAACTGAAGGTCAATGTGTAGGTCACAGGTGTGTTTGGCTCCAAGGTTGCCCCATCCTTGTCGTCCACGAAGCCTGTTGGGGAAATTCCCGGATATCCCAAGGAGACCACAAGATTCACAGGCGTGCCATAGGCCATCATCATGGAACCGACAGGAGATTGGCTGATTACCGAACCGGAAGGCAAGGTGGGGCTGTAGTCGGTTGTCACGGAGCCCACAGCCAGTCCGGCATCAAGAATCACCGATTCGGCCGCACCCAGCGGCATGCCCGTTAGGTCGGGAGTGGTTGCCTGGGTGGGGATCGTCGCCGAACTTGCCGCGGAGGGTGCGGTCTCGTTGTGCGCCGGGGACTTGTCGCGCGCCTTGACTGAATAACTGTAGGGCACACCGGGCGTGAGTCCGTTATCGGTGTAAGCCGGACCGTCTTGCCAACCGCTGTCATGCCCGCCGCCTGCGGTGCAGGTGAACTGGTATTCCACTCCAGCCGGATCGAATGCGGTCGCCGCCACCATGCTGATAGAAGATGGGCCGCGGGACGTTGCGTTCATGTCAAAGGTCATCGGGTTGGGCAGCGGTGCGGCGTTGTCCGGGGTCATCGCCGTCGTTCCCTGAAGCACGCTCTGATAGGTGGCGCCGAAGCGGATTTCATCCAGCATGACCGCGTTGCTGCGGCTGAACGTGATCGTGTCGAAAATGGATTGGTCCACATTGGTCGTCAGGGTCGAGATGGGAGTCAGCGGCAGGAACAGGTCCTCTTTCGGCTGGTAGATCTCGATCGTGTCGGAGGTTGCACCCCAGACGATTTTACCGACTATCAGGCGATACGGGTGATCCGCGCTAAAGGGAAGTCCCTGACTGTCGTCCCATGATCCATAGATGATGTCGGTGCCTTGGGTCGCGTCCTTGAATCGGGCGGCGACCACCGCGCCGCCACCGGATTTGCTGATGCTCAGACCGAGCCCCGATCCGAGTTGTGCGCCGTCGTCCATGATGTTGGAGCGGTTGCCGGAGGAGAACGAGTTGTTGGCGAGGGCGAACTGAATGGCGTTGTTCCAACTATCCGTGCCGGGACCTATCAGGGCGCTGAACCATAGCGTGGCGCCGTTCGCGAGCAGGCCATTGCCAGCCAAGGCCGAGCTGCTGATGGTGCGGGATCCGCCCAAAAATCCGCCGGTGCCCAACTCGCTGATCGAGCCGCCGAGTGGCGTTAAGGAACCGTGGTCAAGCGATCCTGCCGCCACCGTGGTCTGGGTTGGCGCGGTCCACGGCGACGAAAATCCGATTGCGCCTGCTGCTGTCGCGCCGTTGAGTCCGCCTGTCAGGTAGTCGAACGGTTCATACACCGCGACTCCGGTGGCACTCGAGGTATTCACGGTTAGGTTGACAGAGGCATTTGCCACCTGCCCCGAGCTGTCCATCACGGTGAATGTGAAACTGTCCGCTCCGGTGTAGTCGGCCAGTGATGTGTAAACGACATTCGGCAGGACGCCGGTGAGTTGACCGTGGGCCGGTTGACCGGTGATCGAGAAAGTCATGGGAAGCCCCTCTGGGTCGTTGCCAGCCAGAACGACCGGCGTGGGATTGCCTTGTCCCACCGTAAGCGATTGGGGCGTGGCGGTCGGTGGATTGTTCGTCGGTAAAATTCCTCCCGTATCCTTGAGCGTGACCGCGACCGTGCCGTAAACCTCCGTGAAATCGCGAGGGTCAGACATTTTCACCTCAAACAGATACTGCCCGGGAGTGCCATCGAGGAATACGGTGGTGTCCTTGCCGGCAGCCGTTCCGTTAGGCGTGAAGGTGACATTGCCCGCGCCATGAACCTTGCGCCAGGTGTAAACGGTGTCCCCCTTGGCGAGGTCAGCCGCATTCACGTGCAAGGAGGTCCACCTGGACGGCAGGGTGAGGATGGGGGAGCTGGCCGAGACCGTCTGAATGCTCTTGAAAGGGGTGATCGTCTTCGGGTTGGTATCGGCATGGATCGTATCCAGAACCGCCTGTGCACTTGCCGCCAAATCAGGGTCGCTAAGTGTTAGGAATTCACAGAACTCCACGATCTTTGGATCCGGCAAGACGCCGAGACTGGAACCCGCGTATCCCTTCAAGACATCCAACGACTCCGTTTGAAAATCCGGGTAGAGGATCCTGGCGAGAGGCACGCCTTCGGAAACATTGTGTTTTCCGAGCGTTTGCAACCCGCCGGTGCGGACTCCGCCGGAAAACATCCGGTCCGCCGGGGCTTCGAAATTGACCGTATCGACGATCACATCCGCCAAGGCATCGACATCCGTTTTCGTCAGGTTCAGGTAAGTCTGATTCAAGCAAGAGCGGACCAAGCCAACAGGATTGGCGGCCACCGCGCGGATCGCCGGATAGAGAAGGGCGCGGTCCACGCCGATGATGCCATTTCCCTTGATCACACCGGCAGCACCGCTGGCACCACCCGGATAGAACAAGGCCATCCCCATCTGGCCGTTGTCCTGATGCAGCGGATCATCCTCGTCCAGCGGCAACACCGGCTTCGAGGTCGCGACGACCGCCTTGAGCAGGGTGGTGAGTTGACCCTGCCTCGCAGCCAGAGAAAGGTAGCGGAACGACTGCGCGGCAGCGAAGCGGACCTTGCTGTCGGTATCCGTTAGCAGTCCTGCCAACACAGGAGCGGAGCTGTCGTTGGCAATCGCCTTGAGCGCATAACAAGCACCCACCCGCGAGTTGCCGCCTCCGGTATTGGTGGCCATCGCATGAAGGGTCGGGAGGAGCGAGGCGTGCTCTGCGGTGCGCAGGCCCAGTTCACTGGCGGCGGACTTGCGGTTCGGCGGCGACCAGGAACCAAGATCCGTTAGCAATTGATGGGTCGTTCGGGACGCCGCGTTGTAGTCGGCGGCATCCGCAGCGGCATTGGCATCCGTCTCACTCAACCAGTCCGCCGGATTCTGGTTTTTTCCGGTGATGTAGGTCTGTCTGAGAGGAAGGGCGTAGGTCAGGAGGATGGCCGTGGACATCTGGAAGTTCGCGCTCGACCAGTTGGTTCCGCCATTCGAGCCCTGACCGTAGGTGTTGTATTCAAAGGTCCCGTCCCACTTGCGGGCCAGGTCATACATCCATCTGGCACGGCTGAAGTAGGCCGCCATGGCTTGCTCACCGCCCACGTTGGCGCCAAGCGGCGCCCATTGATAATTGAAATAGGGTCCGGTGTGTCCGCCGTCGCGGCTGGTCGCGGAGGCGGTGGCCATTTTCGCGAAAAACGCGGCGGCATCGGGGCGGTCACCCTTCAGCAGGAAGGCGAGGGCGGCCTGCCCGCACTTGCCATTGCTTTCGTGGCCGCCACCCGGCTCGTGCTCGCCGTAAGGAATGGAACCCCGGTTGACATAGGCACCGTAAAACCGGCTCGCGCGCTCGATACCCGCGAGGATTTCCGGATCATTCAAGCCGCATTTCTTTGCCAGCACCAAACCGGTGAAACAACCCATGTTCGCATTGTTCACCGTGCCGTAGCCGACCCCGTAGGGACCGTTGATTGATCCATCCAAAGCAGGCTTCGCGAACTGGTGGCCCGTGGTGCCGAACATGCTCTGGCCGTTCGCCACGAGGATGGCACGCGCCCGGATCGAAGGTAAGACCTGCGCATCGCCCGTTTGAAGATAATATTCCGCCTGCATCATCAACTGGTGACCGATGGACCACGGCTTGCTAACACCGTATGAGGAGTTGCCTGAGGTGTATTCGGCAATCTGTGTTGCAGTTAGATTCAACGAGCGGGCCTCGGTCACCGCCCTCGCCTGGCGGAAGGCATTTTTCGGATTGGACGGATCGTTGGACGCGAGCAGCGTCATCGTGGAAAACATGTAACCGCCCGTTTCACCGCTCGCCATGATGGCTTCCAGCCCTTTTTCGAGGATCGCTGCCGACTTCGGGCAGTTGTAGGGGGCGGTGGCGCTGTAGGCACCGAGCGTCTGCAAGGTGACTGCAACCGTGGAGGTCACTCCTGCCCGCCAACGGCGCAACTTGAGCGTGGCCGGACTGCGCGCCTCGGCATCCGCGATCGCATCCGCCAATGCCTTGCGGGCATCCGATGCGAAATTCACCGGCGTCGCTCCCGTGCCGTCCGCGCCGAGGATGACATCGTTCACCGCGAGGATTCCATCGGCAGGTGAACCGGCATCCACCACGCTCACCAGAATCTGGCGACTTTCGTCACTGCTGGATCCTACATGATAGAACCATCCCCGCATCCCGGTGGGGCCCAGATTCCAGTAGGCGGTATCCGTGGGGAGGCCGCCAGCAGTTAGGTCAGGGGCTGCGGCGGGTGCTTTGGTAACGAAGCAGAGGATCAGTAGCAAAATGGCCGTGCAAGTGGCGGCAAGACTCCGGATTCCGACCGTTTGGGGCAGAGTATCTACGTTCACATGGATCGGCTTCACGGCATTTTGGGTTTTGGAGATGAGAAGGATCGCGGGAAATTCCTTGCATGGGAAACCGCCAACACTGGAGGTTAAGGAAAACGCGAGCCTTTTGGTAGATGGAAATGTCGAGTTGTTCGGAGTCCTCCCGAAAGAAGATCCCGGAGGTTACTGGGCTCCCTTGAGCCTGGCGAAGATCTTGGTGGCAGGGGAGGCGGGGATGGTGGCCTGGACGTTGACGAGGGTGGGATCGGCATTGGCGCTGGTGACGAAGACCACGCCGTTGACGGTGGCGTTGACATCGGGGACCTCGGCCTCGTGGCTGGTCCATGGATCGGTGTTGCCGAGGTCGTTGCTGGATTGCACCTTGAGGACGGCGGTGCCGCGGTTGGCGACCTTGAGACAGGTGAAGTTCAGCACGAGGTTGCCGCTGTCCTGGCTGGCGGCGGGGAGTTTGCCGAGAGCCGCGACATCCTTGTTGCCCGCTCCTAACAACCATGCGAGGCCGTTGGCCAGGCCGTCACCGTTGGAGTCGGCGTTGAAAGCCGCGCTGCCGGACCATAGCTCGTAAGGATCGGTGACGTTTTGGTTGAGCTGAAGTTGGTTGCCGACGACCTGAAGCTGATAGCCAGGGATCGGACTGGTGAGCAACGGGGTGCCGGTGAAGGACAGGGCCGTGAGCAGGACGTGGCTCGGGGCATTTGGCGTGCCGATGACGGAAACACTGCCATTGGTGAAATTCAAGGCCGCGCTGGCAGCGGTGACGGGCGAACCGATGACGAGGCCCAGCGAGCTGTTGGCAGCGAATGTGACGCCGGTGGTTGCTTGGGTAGCACCGCTGAGGACCAAAGTTCCACCGCCGTTGATGAGGGTGGCTCCGGTGTAGGTGTTGGAGCCGGCAAGGGTGATGGTGCCGGTGCCGGTCTTGGTGAGCGCGACGGTTCCGGTCCCTGTGCCGGTTCTATTCGCGATCACGCCCTGATAGATTCCGCCGCCGCCGTTTCCGGTGCCGATGGTCAAGGTGCGCGCGGCACTGCCGTTGTTGGCGATGGTGCCGCCGGTTCCCGTGAGGTTTCCGATGGAAGCGTTCTGGTCTTGCAGGTTCAGGAGACCGCTGTTGACGGTGAGCGGCCCGCTGGTGGAGCCGAGCGCGGTGGCGTTGCCGAGTTGCAGCATGCCGGCCTGGATGGTGGTGCCGCCGTTGTAGGTGCCGGCGGAGGCGAGGATGAGATTGCCGCCACCGGTTTTGATCAGGCTGCCACCGCTGCCGGAAATGGCGCCGTTGATTTTGGCCCATGAAGTGGTGAGGGCGTTGGCACCCGAGGCGGCGAGCACGTCGATGGTGCGGGCGGCGCCGTTGAGGTTGAGTCCGTTGTCGAACGTGACCTGGCCATAGATGCTCGGCCCCATGTTGTCGGCGGGCGTCAGGAATTTCAGCGTGGTCGGATTGAAGTGGGTTCCGCCCCATGTCAGGACGGATCCGGCCGAGCCGATTCTCCAGTTGGAGTTTCCGTTTCCTCCGCCGAAGCCGCTGTCGCCGTAAATCTGGATCTGGTTGTTGCCGGCGCCGAGGCCGCCGCTGAATGTGGTGGTGGAGCGATAGTAGTCGGTGAGCATGCCGCCATTGAGCGAGAAATTCCCCCCTGCCTTGTTCCCGAAAATCATGACCACGCCGCTGTTGACGGCCGTTTGTCCCGTGTAGCTCAGAACCAGATTCTCCCTCAGGGAAAGGAGGCCGGAATCGTTCATGGTGATGCCGCCACCGCCGCTGATGGTTAGACTGCCGGCACCAATTGCCGTTCCACGGAATGAGACATTTCCCGCGTTAGGGCTGATGGTGATGCCTCCGTTCTGGGTGAGGGTGAAACCCGTTGCCTGGAGTGTGTAGGTGCCGGTGAATGAGTTGAAGGCGAGCGAACTCGTGGTGATGTGGTTGCCGAGGGTGACGGCTCCGCCGGTTCCCCCATTGCCAAAGTTGGCGGCAACTCCGTTCGTCCAACCGGTGTTCCCGGAATCGTCCCGCCATTTGTTGGCATCGAGCCAAGCGCCCGCGCCGTCGGTGTGGTTGGCGGCGGTGCCGTTGGCATCCCAGGTGAGGGTGATGCCGACCTTGACGGTGGTGGTGGCGGTGGCGGTCTTGGAGGCGGAGTCGGTGACTCGGAGGCCGATGGTGTTGGTGCCGACGTTCATGCCCCAGGTGGATGTTAGAACCGCCTCGGTGATGGCGGCGGGTGTGGCTCCGGTGACATCGCCGAAGATGCCGTCGTTGTTGAGATCCCATTCGTAGGAAGCGATGGTCTGCAAATGGGAAGGAGCGGAAGCGCTGCCGTCGAGGGTGAGCGAACCCAGCAGAGGAACGGCGTAGGGACCGCCGGTATTTGCGATGGGATCGGCAAGGATGGCGGTGAAACTCCAGGTGCTGTCGTCGTTGATGCCTGCGAAGGGATTGTTCCACAAATCACCGACGGCATTGGAGCTGATCTGAACCGCGTAGTCCTTGCCGTGGAGCAGGTCCGCGGGAGGGTTCAGGGTGAGGGTGTTTCCAGCAAAGGTGACGGCCGGATCGCTGATGTTGAAGACGGTCTCCGTGGTGTCCGTTAGATTCTTGAGCGTGATGCTGCCGCTGGCGGCGATGACCGGTTCGTCAAAGGTGGCGACGAGGTTCGCCCCGAGATTGGAAACCAGGGTTCCGTCGGCAGGTGAGAGTCCGGTGATCTGAGGGGGGATCTCATCCGGGAGGTCGGCGGTGCTGGCGGTGACGTTGGCGGAGAACGCGGTGGTATTCTGGCCGGAGCTTTTGTCTCGGGCGCGGACGCGGTAGGTGTAGGAGGTCAGTGGCAGCAGGTTGATTTCGGTATAGACCGGACTGTCCTGCCAGCCGCTGTTGGTGGAGTTGGTGATGTTCTCGAAGAAGTATTCCACGCCGTTCACATCGGACGCGGTGGTGGCGGTCATGGTGATGCTTTGTTCATCCTCTGCGGAGGGAGCGATGGCGAAAGTCATGGGATCGGGTGATGGTGGAGTGATGTCGCCCGCGGAGGTGAGGTTCACGGTGGCGGGAGGAGACTCGTTGTTCTCCGTGTTGAAGACATCGCGGGCCTTGACCTTGTAGGAGTAGCTCTGGTCGGTGGTGAGTCCGGTTTGTGTCCAAGTGGGGACGCTGATCCAGCCGCTGTTGGTGTTGTTAGCGGTGTTTTCAAAGTAATACTGAACCGGCGGGCTGGCGGCGGTGACGGTGGTGGCCGTCATGGTGACGGTGTTGGCATCCAGCGCGGTGGGGGCGACGGTGAAGCTCATGGTGGCGGGCGTCATGCCGGTGGGGAAATAGAGATCCACGAGTTCATCGACGCGGGCGCGGATTTCAGCAGCGCAGCCTTCAACATACATGGAGCCAGTGGTGATGGTGGGGCGGACGTTCGGATTGTTGGTGCCGTCGGCATCCAGGGTTTCATCCCACTGCATGGCGTGGTCGGTTTCCTCCCATGCGCCGGCGACCGTGGGTTTGCGGCCCCACCAGCTTTGGACGAAGGTGCGAAACGCGGCGTTGTTGGCGGGGACGATGGATTTGTAATGGAGAAGTTTGGCCTTGATGGCGGGGTCCGCTGTCAGGTTTTCCGCAGCAAGGGCGGCGGCGAGGGCCGAGGGGTTCTGCGGATGAATGCCCCAGAAGTGGAAGAGCGGGCGGACGTCCTTGCCGACGTGGCGGGAGAGGCGAAGGAGGAGGTCGTCGGTGCCGGTGCCGTAGGGGACGTTGTTGGCGTCATCGAGCATGAAGGACCGCCAATAGGCATCGAGTTTTTCCCAGCCTGCGTTGGGGTTGGAGGGCGTGGCGTAAATGCGGGCGATGTCCATCCACTTGGCGTGGCCCTTGTGTTGGTATTGTTTCTCCAACTGCTGCATCGGGATCTCATTGGGCGAGAAGCTGAACACGCACATCCAGGCGATGGCGGTGGTATCAACGGTGATGAATGGATTGCCGCCGCCGAAGGAGCCGTTCTGGGCTTCATCGATGGTTTTGCCAAACGCGCGGTAGAGCATGGCGGGCTGGAGCAGGTTGACGTTGGATTCGCTCTCGCCGCCGAATTTCTGGAAACCGTAGCCATGTCCCTGTTCGTGGAACTCGATGTTGGCGGCGGTTAGAGTGGTGGCGGGACCGCGGACGAGGTAGTTGCCGGCGTAGCCTAACGGACTGACCTCCGAGTTCACGTTGGAGGTGACGTTGACCGCCGGGTAGCCGGGGGCGTGGACGGACGAACGGAGGATGACATCGCTCTGGCAGTACATGGTTTCCTTGCCGCGGTTGCGGTCGAATCCCATCAGGTCGTTGATGGCGTCCATGGCCTTGTCCCAATCGACCATGAGCTGGGTCGCCTGCGTGCCGGTCATGTTATAGATCCATTTGCGCGGCACCTGGAACATGAACTTCTCCGATTGGAAATCCGCCCAAGGCGCGGGGTTGGTTCTCTCGGTGTCCCACTCGGCGGGTGTGGTCTGGTGGAAGGTTTTCGCGGAGAAATACGGTGAGCGCACGCCGCCGGTGATGGTGACGCTGGAAACCCCGGCGTCAGCACCGAAAGGCACCTCGATGTAGATGCCGCCGCCATAGGGGCTGGCGACCTTGATGGAAGTGGAGTTGATCGGATAGAGGCGGGTGGCGCGTTCAAGGCGGTTCACCGGGCGGCGGTAGGAAAGGTCCCAGGCATGGGCGCCGACGCGGATCTTGTAGCCCGCGTTCACGAATGCGGCAGGCACGGTGACGGTGGCGATGGTGCCTGGCGCGAGGTAGGTGCCGGTCGGTTTGCGCGCGGCAACGGTCCACATCTGGGTGTTGCGGCCGAAGGTGGCGGGGAAGCTGCCGTTGATGGATACGGAGTGGGTGTTAGACGGGTTGGCGGGCGGCGGGCAGGGGCCGGGGAAGCTCGTGTGACTGCCAAACTTGTAGTTGGTGAGCGTGGCTTCGTATTTCGCGAGGTTTTCAGAGGTGTAGATCAGGTCCATCGCGTGCTGCATGACGGTGTAAATGACCCAGTGGTAGTTTTCCGGGTTGATGGAGTTCTTGGCGGTGCCAGTGGTCACATTGCGGTCGAAGCTGGTGGCATTGTTGGCGAAGCCGCTCACGAACAAGGGGCCTTTGGCGGTGTCGTAGGTGGTGATGAGATCGAAGACCGCGTTGATGATGGTGACGTTCTCGGCGAAACGCTGGCGGTTGTTGTCGATGGTGGTTTTGTGGGCGGAAATCTGCGGGCCGGTGAGCGGAGTGGTATTGAGAACATGGGCCTTGATCGCCGCGATGGCGGCCAGTAACGGATCGTTGGCAAGGGTGGTGAAGTTCCAGGTGGTGTCATCGGTAATCGCGGCGATCGGTGCGCCGCCGTCGCCGAGGAACACGCCGGCGTCGAGGCGAATGGCATAACTCTTGCCCCAGTCGAGCAGTCCGGTGGGGTTGATCCGGACGACGTTCTGGTCGTAGGAGAGGCGGGTGTCGTTGGCGGCAATCGGGGTTTCGACAGGATTGAAGGAATCCGTCAGGTCACGCAGGAAGAGATTGCCGGTGCCGGGCGTGACGTTCTGGCTGAAGGTCATGATCATCTCGCGGGAGGCGAGTGCGTCGGTGGCGTTGTCCGCCGGACTGGGCGCGACCAATGAGAACACGGGCCCGAGCGGGCGCTCGATGTCGAGGTGGAAAGTGCGGTCGGAGGCGATTGAGGAAGTGATGGAGGCCGTGCCGATTCCGCCAGTCCCCGAGGCGTAGCTCGTGCCACCCGCGTAGTCGTCGCCCGTGAAGTTGATATAGGGGATGCCGGATTGCCAATTGCTGGTGGATCCGGTCATTCCCACGTCGATGCCGTACGTCGTGTAGGGCTCCAACAGGACGGGCGTGTCGAAAGTCCAGGTCATGTATTGCCCGCTGGTCCAGGAGAAATTCTGGGACGATGTCTCCGAGTGGACCTGGGTGAAATTGACACCCGAAATTTTACCAACACGCAGGGAGTAGGTTTTGGTAGGTTCCGCTCCGGTGCCTTCGCTGACCTGGTAGGTGATGGCTTTGAGCCGCACGGCCGCTCCGCCGGTGGTGATGGACTGGCCCCGCGCGCCACCATCGCTCGCTGTGCTGTAAAACCATTTGTCGGTGCCGGACACGTCGCCGTAGTTCGCGATGTCCGCATCGTTGATGGCGGGCGCGGTGGAACTGGCGGACATGGTGGCGGCCTTGGCGGGAAGGACGAAGAATCCGCAGGCGGCAAATGTCGCCAGGCAATGAAGGTGGGTTTTCATGAATTGGAGATGATTGTAAAACATGTTCGCGTGGTTTCCGAGAGGTTTGGGTCTTCAGGTGCAGTAACCGGAAATTTTTGTGAAAGCGGCGGTCTTCGTTGTTAGAGGCCGCCTCGGAGTGGGGATGTCTTGCTTTGAGAATGGTTCAATTTTGAGTCACCTTGACGTCCACGAACAACCTGGCGGTGGCCGTGCCGGTGACGGTGGCGGTGACGGTGGTAATGCCGGAGTTGGTGACCGCATTGAAGTTTACCGTGGTGTTGTCGCCATCGGTCTCACCACCGTTGCGGAAAGTGGTTAGATCCTTCGACCAGCGGTAGGCCGCTGTGACTCCGGTGGCCGGGGTGGCGTTCTGCGGGTGGGTGAAGGTGAAGGTGTTTCCGCTGGAAGCACCGGAGATCAGTCCGCGCGTGGATGCGTTAGGGGCGGTGCCGAAGAAGTTTTCCACACCGTTCTTGATACCGTCGCCATCCGCGTCCTGGTCGAAGCCGGCGAGTCCGGGGGGCAGTGAGGGGTAGGCGGCCATCCAATTGCCGAATGTGTTGACGAGCTCCTCCATCGACCGGCCGAGGGCATCTCCCACCAGCATGTAGGTTCCGGCGCGGTTGTTATAGTGACTGTTGGAAGCGCCGCCCTCGCTGAGTGGATGGGCATAGACCGTCTTCACATTGCCCTCGAACAGCGGGTATTTCCCGGTCTTCTCCATCCACGGCAAGCTGCGCGTCGAGGATCGCCTTGTCAGCCGCACTCGAAGTGTCGCCTATTGCCGTCTGGCCGAGGGTGGCGAGCACGAAGGGCGCGTTGGCCACGACCTTTGTGAGGGTGTTTGGCTTACCTTGGCCGTTCAGGTCGTTGTTGTAACGGTTTTCATAATAACTGCGCAGGTTATTGATCAGCCTGACGAGATTCTGTTCGTAACGGTTGGCATGGCCCATGGTGTAGCGATCCCTGTCTCCCTGCCACCAGACGAAGCCCGCGATCTCGAAGCCTTGGGCTGCCCAGTTGGGATATTGCGCGGCGAAGTTGTCGAGCACATCCACCACATTGGTTACCGGATCGTGAGGATGGATCCACTCACTTTCATCCAGGAAGAAGCGATCCCATTCGTAGCCGGCGTACCAAGACCCCGTGGTCCATGGTGTCGTGGGGTTGCCGATCGTCCATTTTTCCGGCGTTTCCCCGAATGCGGGAAATTGATAGCCATCCGCTTGGTAGGTCACACCGCCGGGCGGCAGGATGTCCCAGCCGAGGGCGCGATTGCCGATGCTTGATTTGAGCAACAGCACGGGCTCATCGTGATACCAACCCATGACGTAACCGAAGCCCAGTTCGGGGCCGATGGTTCGTTCCGAGTGCTCGCCGGGTGAAAGCTTTACCTTGGCGGTGTCGGAGATCACTCCGCGATAATGGACATCCTCGCGGGTCGTCCAAGCACCCTGATGAGTTGATCAGATCCGGAAACTTGTTCTGCCGCATGATCATGGTTTCGAGTGTGCCATCAGCCGCGCCGCTGACGGTTCCAGCGCCGACCATGTTCGATTGGCCGGACATGATGTAAACCTTGACCGGCTTGTTGGTCACCCCCGCAGAGGCGTCCGGATCGGGCAGCGGATAGGGAATGTTGGGTTTGCTGGCAGGATTGAAGGGATCGGTGAAGGCGGCGGTGATTTCGTACCAGTCCCCCGCGCCGTCGCCATCCGTGTCTGGATGGTTCGGATTGGTGCCGGTGTTGGTTTTACTGACGTAGGTGCCGGTGTTGGTTTCCACTCGTCCTTGAGGCCGTCCGCGTCGGTGTCGGCAAGGTCGGGGTTGGTGCCGGTATCGGTGCTGCTGACGTAGTTGCCGGTCTTGGTTTCGTAGCCGTCGCGGATGGTGTCGCCATCAGTGTCGAAAATGAGGGGATCGGTGCCGGTGTTGGTGGCGCTGACCCAGATGCCGGTGTTGGATTCGACTCCGTCGGCGAGACCGTCGGCGTCGGTATCGGGGTTTTTGGCAAGTGTCCCGCGCTGATATTCCTGGAGGTTGGTCAGGCCATCGTTGTCCGCATCATCTCCCGCGCGAGAGAGATCGGATTCGAGTCCGGTCGGGTGCCCGAAATACTGGACCATCCACGAGTCGGGGATTCCGTCACCGTCGGCGTCCATGGTGAATTCGAGATTGTTGCCATTGATCTGAAGTGTGCCGGTGATGGAGCCGATCGTGCCGCTGAGGTTGGCGGGGTCCAAGGTGCCGGTGATTCCTCCGGTGGTGCTGAGAAGCACGTAGGGTACTGGATGTCATGCCGCCCACGTCAGTGAAGACGAAGTCGTTGAAACCGAGGAGACCGGTACCGATCTGTGCGGTGCCGGTGACCGCGATTTTGTCGCTGGCAGCCGGAGCTGCCATCTCGAAATTGAGTTTGCCGGTGCCGCCAGCCACGGCGGAAATGTTGAGGATGCCGGTCACGGCCATGGTGCCAGCTCCGGAGATTCCGGGAGACAAGCTTCCCGCCGCCCCGACCGTCAGGCTTTTCGTGGACTGGAGCGTGATGGGGCCCACTCCGGCAAGTGTGCCGCCGGAAACGGTGACATTCTGGTCGCCAGTGGTGATTCCTCCGGCGACGAGCAAGGTGCCCGCAGTGACGGACCATGCGTTCTTTGGAGACGAGAAACCGTTGATTCGCCAGGTGCCCGCGCCTGATTTCTGAACGGTGAGAACCTCGGCAAGTCCGGCGAGGGACGTTGTCGGCAGGGAATTCGCTCCCGTGTTGGTGCCAGCAAGAGTGAGGGTTTTGGCTCCTGCGGCGGCAGTGGGTTGCGAGGTCAAGGTCAACGGGCCGGTTCCTGATGAATCGATGGTCGCGCCTCCGGTTGAACCGGATAGATTGATCACACGGTCGCTGCCATGACCGCTACCCGTGTAGATGATGGTTCCCGCGGTGCCGCCTGAGCCGATGTTGATGGTTCCATTGGCGACAGAGTCAGGGTGCCCAAAGCGCTGGATCCGCCACTGACGTTGCCGATGGAGTTGAACGAGAGGGTTCCGGCGTGAACTCGGGTTTTGCCGCTGTAGATGTTGTTTCCAGTGAGGGTGAGACTGCTGGAGCCGGACTTGGTGATGCCGACGTTGGTGCCGAGATTGGGGATGTCGCCCGCGTAGGTGAGGTTTCCGGTCATTTCAAGCCCCAGCGTCGAGTCGGTGGAAAGGCTCACGGTCACTGGTGCCCGCGCTGCCAAGTCCTGAAAAGAGGCCGCCAAGGGTTCCCACGCCGCTGGCACCAGAGGTCCAGTCGCCTGCAGCTCCGGCCTCGACCGTAAGGGTGGCACCGGCATTTACGGTCACGTTTCCGGATGAGGGCATTGCGGAGAGTGATCCGAAGCGGAGGGTGCCTTGATTGATGGTGGTGCCGCCATCGTAGGTGTTGGCCGCCGTGAGGATCAGCAAGCCGGGGCCTGTCTTGATGAGGCCTGCGGAGGTGCCGCGTGTGTTGCGAATCACCCCGCTGACGGTCGCTGTGGCCCCACCCGCTGTGCCCGCGCCCGCCTGGATGGTGCGCGTGGTGCCATTGAGGTCGATCTTGTTCTGAAACGTGATGCCTGTGTTTTGGGTGTATTGTGTGTTGAGAACCAACGTTGATGGGTTGAAAAAGCCTGTTGCACTCAGGTTGCCCGCTTCGTTCTCCGCCCCCCAAACCGCCTCGTTTCCGGCATTGTTGCCGAGGATGACGTTGTTGCCGCCATTGTTATTTCCCCAGCCGCTGGCACCACCGATGAGCTGGACCTGGCCGACACCCGATCCAAGACCTCGGATGAAGCTGTTGGTCCAGTACATCTCGATCACGCCGCCATTCATGGTGAGGTTGCCGGTGCCCAGGTTGTTGACGGACACCATCGTGACGCCGCCATTGAGGGTGGTGGTGCCGGAGTAGGTGTGAACGGGAACTTGTCCGCGCCGAGGAAGAGGCGGCAGGTACCATTGTAGGTGATGCCGCCTGCGCCGGAGATCACAGACGTTGGGGCGGTTCCAAAGTTGGTGGTACCGTTGCCATCGAGCATCAGAAGGTTGCCGCCGTTACTTACCGGCACGGTGATGGTGAAGGCCCCGGAAGAATTATTGGTCCACGTTTGGGTTGCTCCGAGTGCGATGGGGCTGGCGGTCAGGGAGACCGCAGCGGCGGTGGCGGTCTTGTTGATACCGCCATTGATGGTGATTGTTTGCCCGGGCGAACCCAGCGTGTAAGTGCCGGTGAAGGTGTTGAAAGTAACCAATCCCACGCTGGCAGTGCTGGCGAGACTGACCGCACCGCCGGCACCTGCGGCTCCGCCGAAAACCGCGTCTGAGCCTTCAACCCAGTCTTGGTTGGCCGAGCCGCCCCACCAGAGTTTGGCTCCGAGCCATGCACCGATGCCGTTGGTCTGACCGGTGCCGGTGCCGTTGGCGTCCCAGGTGAGGGAGGCTGCTTGGGCAATGGGGGCGGCGAGCAAGGCGGTGAGGGCGAACCGCATGACGGGGTGATGCTTATTTTTCATCATTAGAAGGAGTTGGATGATCCATGAACTGTGGAGGTTGAAATCAATCGGGACATTTGGGTTCAATCATCGGCATGATTGGAGAGCTCCTTCCCGGGAGTTCCGCGGTTGGGAATGATTGGCGGCAATACCTCATGGTGTGGAGTTGACGCATTATTGGAGCGGGTTCCGGATGGCGGCGATTGAGACGGGACGATTTTGTGGATCTTAAATGCGAAATTTGATGGAGCTCTCAGGATCATGGCCGGTCCAGTCGTGGTAAATGGGCTTCCGCCGCCTGGTGTAGAACCTCGATTTGCGTCAGCACTCCATCGACCCTCCTGATCTTTCAAGCAAGAAAGTTCCTGCTTGGCTTCTACCCTCCTTATGGGGGTAGAATGGGCGCATGGCGCGCGTCCGCATTTTCTCAGCCGTCGACCAGGTGGCAGCCTACCTGAAGGAGGAATTGTCGCGTGGACAGTGGGGCGCTTTCCTGCCGGGAGTGGATCGGCTTGCCCCGGAGCTTGGTGTCAGTCGCAAGACCCTGGAGTCCGCGCTGAGCCAACTTGAGGACGAGGGGTTGTTGGTCCGGCAGGGTCCCCGCCGAAAACGCAGCATCGTGCTCGGGAGCGTTCCTCCCAACTCAAAGTTGCGGGTGGCACTCCTCGCGGGTGATGTGGCCGATTTCAGGCTGGAATACATCGTGGAGCTTCAGCACCGATTGGCTGAAGCGGGACATCATGTGTTTTTTCCGCCGAAAACCTTGACCGAGCTTGGAATGGAACCGGCACGGATCGCGCGGCTGGTGGAGCGGACCGAAGCGGATGCGTGGGTTGTGCTGGCGGGTTCCTATGAGGTTCTGGAGTGGTTCTCGCGGCAGCCGGCACCTTCGTTCGCGTTGTTCGGGCGGCGACGCGGCCTGTCGATCGCCGGAGTGGGGCCGGACAAGGGGCCCGCCTATGCGGCGGCGGTCAGGCAATTGATCGGCCTCGGGCATCGGCGCATCGTGCTGCTGGTCCGTCCGCGGCGTCGTTTGCCGGAGCCCGGGGCTTCCGAACAGGCTTTCCTCAATGAACTGGCCGCACACGGCCTGGCGGTGAGCGATTTCAACCTGCCGAGTTGGGAGGAAACCATCGATGGCTTTCAAGCACGGCTCGACTCGCTGTTCCGGCTGACTCCGCCAACCGCGTTGATCATTGATGAAGGTCCGCTATTCGCCGCCGCCCAACAGTTTCTCGCTTGCCGGAAAATTCTCGTGCCGCAGGATGTCTCGTTGATTTGCACCGATGCGGATCCGTCGTTCGACTGGTGCCAGCCGTCGATCTCTCATATCCGGTGGGACAGCCGTCCGGTGGTTCACCGGATCGTCCGCTGGGTCGATCACGTGAGCCGTGGAAGGAAGGACCTGCGGCAGACCCTGACATCCGCGGAGTTTGTCGTCGGCGGAACCGTCGGCCCGCGGAAGGAAAAGTGAATCGGCAAGGATCCGGTTGTCCGCCGGCGACAAGGCCTTTCCCGGTGCGGCCGCGATCGAGGGGGTGGGCAGGCGCTCCCGGGAAGCCATCAAAAAAACGGCGGGAGATCGTCTATCGGATCAATCCGAGTTTCCGGACCTCTTCGTCCGTTAGGGCGCGGGTGAAGATCGCGAGTTCGTCGATATGGCCGACAAGTCCCCGCGCCTCCTGGCGTGAATGCTCCGGGTTGGCGTTGAGGCGGCCGATATAGATTTGCCGGCAATCCAGGGGCATGGATCCGACGGTTTCTTTGCCCACCACCTCGCCATCGAGATAAAGCGTCAACTGGTCACCCTTGCGGGCAACCACGATGTGATGCCAATGCCGGGGGCGTAGCAACGTGCTGCCAAAAACCTGGGAGCCTCCGTCCCACGATGGAGGGTCGCGAAGCACCGCATGAAGGCCGGTGCCGTTCCCTCCATTCCGGCGGAATCCGGAATAGGCCTGGAGGATCAGCGAATTGCCCTGGACATCGTTGTCGTAGCGCATTGCTGAAAACAAAGCGAAGTTCTGCAGCCACTCGAACTGGGTGAACATCGCGAAGGTGAAATCCCCTCTCAGCATCGGCCCGGTTTGGCTGGGGATCTGGAAGAATTCCAGTTGATTCAGGTGGGTCAGTTCTCCGGAACGGTTGCCGGCGCTTTCGTTCGCGATCGAGGCGGAGCCGGCCGCCTGCAGCCTGATGCCACCCGTGACCTCATCCGGCACGTTCTTGTCGATGATCGCCTCAAAGCGCCAGTAGGCGGCCGGCTTCATTTCCATGACGGTCGAGGCGTAGCTTGGCGGGAGCGCGAGTTTGGGGCGGGGAGGTTGTTTGATCTGAGGATAGTCGTCATTCTTTTCCTCGATCTTCCGAAGGTCCTGAGCGGATGGATGCACGCTAACCGATTCGTTGGCGGCGAGCCGTCGTGTGACCTTCGCCTCGCCGATGGAATCGAGAAGTGAAACGTCGGCCTTGCCCGCGAACACCCGGCAGGTTCCGGTGCCATCGGTGTTGACCTTGGCGGCGAATTCGGTGCCGAGATCCACCACGTCGAAAGCCGGTGACTCCAGCTTGAAACCTTCCGCTCCGGACGGAACCCGAACTCTGGCGCGACCTTCGTTCAGGCGGATGCGGCTGTTGCTGATCAGCTCCGCACGGAAAGGTGCGTCGAGAGTGACCAGGACTCCGCTCAATGTCTGGAGGGTGAACCAACCCGAGTCCTGCGAGATGGTTCCCGGTTTCAGGTAGGTTCCGGCGAGCTGATGGGCTTCCGCCGAGGAACCGACGATGACGGCCACCGGGGGAATCACGGCGGGTGCTGGAGCGGGGACGGAGGAGATGGTGTCCTTGCGGGTTCCAGGTTTCAGGAAAAACGATCCGGCCAGCAGGATTGCCACGGCCGCGGCCAACACTCTAACGGACGGGAGCTCGTGCCACCCGCGGGATGGAGTCGGTGCGATGCGCTTCATCGTGGCATCCTCGAACGAAATCATTTCAGCTCCCCCGGCATTTCCATCGTGCTCCAGCAAGTCAAACAGCGCCAACCAGCGAGGCGCTTGATCCGCCGCGGCACGCACGGCGCCGAGCATCGCCACCTGTTCGGCGAAAGCGCGGCGCAGTCCGGCATCGTCGCGGAGCACTTGCAGCAGCGCGGCTTCGTCAGCCTCGGACAGTCCGTCGTCCTGCCACGCTTCCAGAAGTTTCACCAATGTGGCGTCGTGACTCATATCGCTCCTTTCGTCATGCAGTCCTTCAATTGGCTGTTAGCCCTCAGTTGCAGCATGTAAATCGCTCCGCGGGTCGTGTTGAGGAGGGTGGCGGTTTTCGAGCCGTCCTCGCCACGCAGGCGGGCCCGGATGACCTGCCTCATGCGCTCCGGCAGCTTTTCAACGCAATCCATGAGGTGCTTGATCGGCTCATTGCCGTTCTCCTTCTCCACCAGATGAAGCTCGTTTTCGATCATCGCGAGGCATTCCTCGCGAAACTTCTCATTGGTGTTGTGGCGGCGGCCGCTCGAGCGGAAATGCCCGAGCACGCGATGACGCGCGATGCCGATGAGCCAGCCCTCGAACGACTGCCCGGTGTCGAATTTCGCGAGACCTCGAAATGCCGCGATGAAACTTTCCTGCGCGAGATCCTCGGCATCCGCCGCATTCCTCACCCGTGCGTGGATGAACGAACGGATCGGCAGATCGAATTCCCTGACGAGACGCGAGAACTCGGCGGTATTGCCCACGAGCACCTTGCGGATCACATTGGTGATTTCGTTCTCATCCATCGTATGAAATAGGTCTCTGGGCTGCGGATCTTACGGAATTTTGAAAAAAAGGCACGATTTCCGTGAGATCGTCAATTGACCGGTTTATTCGGCATGTAGGGAGAGCTTTTGTCCGAGTTTCCAAGCTACTCCGTTCCAGAAAAATCCAAAAACCCACGATTCATGAAGAAACTAGCAATTCCGGCATTCCTTTCCGCCTTCGGGCTCATCTTGGCGACCTCGCGAGCGGCCACCTTGGTCAATGGCTACACCACGGGCACCGGAAGCCAGTTGCTCGTCGCAAACGGAGGTGCGGGTAGCGTTCTGTTTGAAGACAACGGTGTCACCGGAGGGACCGACCTCCCCTTCGGCGTGGGTGCCACCACCGGTTACAACTATGTCATCAACGCAGGTAGCAACTGGGCGGTGACCGACACGGTCAACCTTACGGGACTTTCGATTCCGATCTGGACCAACGGAACCACCAGCACCTCCAACAACACTTCGGTGCCAGCCACGTTCACCTTCACCTTCTACAGCTCGGGTGCCAACAATGACTGGGAAGGCGACTCCAATCTGGGAACCAGCGACGACTCCCTGATAGGCTCTGTCACCGCCTCCTTCACGGGCACCGCGGTCTCCGCGTTCTACGTCAACTTCGACACCCCCATCACTTGGTCCGCGGACTCGACTCAGATCTCCTTCAACGTCCAAAGCACGGGCTCGATGCGCCTGAAGACTGGCAACGGCAATACCCTGGCCGACAACCGTTCTAACGGCTCCGCCATCGCGGGCCGTGCTGCCAGCCTCGCCGGAACGGTCACTCCCGTTCCGGAGCCCTCGGTCGCCCTGGTCGGAATGACCGGGCTTCTCGGTCTGTTTCGCCGTCGGCGATCCTGAACTGCCTGCTTCTGCAGGTCATTTCAAAAACCCAACCAAAAAACCATCATGAATCAAGATCGTGCTAGTGGCACGGGCAGGCTCGTCTCCATTTTTTCGACTCTTCTCTGCTTCTCATCGGCTGCCGTTGCTGACGATATCGTCACCGGCGATGTCACCGCTGCCCTCGGCCCGAGCTTTTTCGTTGATGCCGCCGCCACCGGAGGAGGGGATTTCGGGGTTAATCAGCCGGGTTCGGCCAACTTTGACCGGAGCTTCGGAACGTTGAATGTGGGAGCAGGTGGCAGCACCATCACCATCACCGGGATTGGTTGGGCCACGCTCAACAACGCGGGTGCCAACGACGCGAGCAGTGCGACTGTCACGATCACCTATCTGGGGACTGACGGA
Source organism: uncultured Verrucomicrobiae bacterium (assembly GCA_963810445.1). GTDB lineage: Bacteria > Verrucomicrobiota > Verrucomicrobiia > Verrucomicrobiales > Akkermansiaceae > Luteolibacter. The sequence goes on from CAWENZ010000054.1 coordinate 70,957, forward strand.
GTATTCGGCGGCGGGGATGACGTGGTGATCGGTTCGGCCACGGACAATTTCACGTTTGCGGCAAACGGGGAATACCAATGGAAGTTGGCCTCGCCATCAGCAGTACCATTGACGGGCTCAACAACCTGTTTCGGATATCCATCGCACCCGCCAACAATTCTTCTAACGGGTCATTGTCATTCAAGTCGGCGAATTCCCCGAACAACAACGCCACCAACGCCAAAATCAGCGTCGCTGGCACCTCTGTTGCCATCGATCCGCCCGCGACGACATTCATTACCGCAGGTGATGTCACAAGCTCCCTCGGCCCGGACTTCTTCCTCGACGATGCTGCCACCGGCGGAGGCGACAATGACGCGACCAATTTCAACCGCAGCCTGAGCGGCATCTTCAGCCCCGGGGCCACGGTTACCCTGAAAGGGCTTGGCTGGGCTTCAGGCAGCGCCGGCACCAGTAACACGACCGTTACCGCCACGTTCACCGATCTCGGCCCCGACGATTCACTCGGGACGGCTGACGATGTGATCGTTGGCAGCGTGACCAGTGACCTTGTCTATTCGGGCGCCAACGAATACGTGTGGAACTTCGACCCAGGCCTCGTCTTCACCGCCACGGGATACAGCCTGCGCGTCAACATCACGTCGGGGGCATCCATCCGGCGCAAGACCACCAACGCCGGAAATGGCCAGGACTACGTCAAACTCTCGCTCGCCGGCACCTCCGTCGGCGGCACCCCGCCACCCGTCACGAATACCGCCAACGGCTCTGGAAACTGGGACTCCATCACCTGGAACACCGGCACTGGCAACGTTACTGGCGACCTCCAGGACACCGATGTGGCACTCCTCGGCCGCTACCGCACCGTTACCTACCGCGGCATCCCTGCCACCGAGACGGTTTCCACTCTCAACCTCGGCGAAAACTCCGCCAACGAAGGGCAGGGCATCCTCAACATCAATTCCGGCACCCTCAATGTCACCGGGAATCTAACCGTCGGACGCAATTCCAGCGCCAACGACTCCTTTCTCTTCGTGAACGGCGGCACGCTTCAAGTCGGCGGCAATGCCAACTTCGGCCGCAGCGTGGAAACCTGCGACGGATCCTTCATCCTCGCGGGTGGAACCGTCGAAATCGCTGGCGACCTCGCCATGGGGGCCTTCGAACAGGGAGGATCCATGCTTCGTTTCAATAACCCCGGATCCTCTCCGCCGGTCGATGTCGGTGGCAGACTTGTTCTCGGTCGATGCTCGCTCGATCTGACCTACGACTCATCGTACATCCACATCCCCGGCACTGTCACGACCCTCGTAACCTACTCATCCCGCGACGGCCAATTCGCCAACTTCCGCAATGGCGAGGAATTCAACTGTGGCAAGAACCGCTTCCGGATCGACTACGATGTCTCGGGCAATTCCATCGCTCTAACCGCCCTTGAGAATTTCCCAGCCTCGCCGGCCCGCCCCAACATCATCCTCCTCTTCGCCGATGACCAGGGCTACTCCGACCTCCAGCTCAACGGCAACGCCGCCGAAGCCGCGAAATACCCCATGCCGCGCCTCCAGACGCTCGCCGAGGCTGGTGCGCGCCTCACCGACGCTTATGTGACCGGCGGTGTCTGCCACCCCTCGCGCTGCGGACTTCTAACCGGCCGTTATCAGCAACGCTACGGTACCTGACAGCAACCTCTCCGGCCCCGGCTACAACGGCATGGCCGTCTCCCAACGCACGGTCGCTCGCCGCCTCCAAAGCCTTGGCTACCACACCTTCGGCATCGGGAAATGGCACATGGGCGACACGGTCGAATATCACCCCAACTGCCGCGGCTTCGACCGCTGGTACGGCATCTGGTCCGGTGGCCGCTCCTACTGGGAAGACAGCAGCGAAATCGGTGTCTTCCAGGATGACATGACGCCGAAATTCGTCGATGAATCCGCCAAAAAATACGTCACCGACCGCATCGGCGACGCCTGCGTCAACTTCATAGACGAACATCTAACATCCACTCGCGCGGGCGATCCCTTCTTCATCTACGTCTCCTTCACCGCCGTCCACGCCCCGATGGACATTGACTCCCCTCCATCCGGCAGTCCCAGCAGTCCCACGGACCCCCGTTTCGCCCGACTTGCCAGCGAATTCGGACTCACTTCGGCCGACTACCTGAACTCCTCACCCATCATCGGCGGCCAAAGCCAGGCCACCATCGACAAGAACCGCTACGACCTCGCCGCCATGACCCTCGCCCTCGACGAGAACATCGGCAAGATCCTCGACAAGCTCGATGCCGAAGACCTCACCAACAACACCCTCGTTGTTTATACCAATGACAATGGTGGCGCCGGCTATTCGCAGGGCTTCGGGGGCAACTATTCCTACAACAAACCACTCCGCGGCTACAAGGGTGGGTCCATGACCGATGGCTCGATCCGCGTCCCCGCCGCCGTCAAGTGGCCCGCAAAGATCCCCGCAGGGCAAATCATTCCGGAACCCGTCATCTCGCTCGACTGGGGTGCCACCTTCGTCAACGCGGCCGGCGATGCCCCGGCCCAGGCCAGCAACGGGCTTGACGGCATCGATCTCATGCCCCGGCTTACCGTCGGCACGCCGCTTCCCGCCGACCGCGTTCTCACCTGGCGCTCCAGCGGCCTTGATGCTGGCGGCAGCGCAATCCGCATGGGGGATTGGAAAATGCTCATCGCCGACAACACCCAGGCCACCACGCTCTACAACATCCGCGACAACCCGGCGGAAAACACCAACCTGTCCGGCTCCCAGCCCGCCATCCTCGCCGAACTCAAGCGACGCTTCACCGCTTGGGAATCCAGCACCATCGCACCGTTCTACGGATCGGACGCCACTGTCCTCGACGCGGGCCTCGAACGCCAGGGAATCTCCGGCGGCTATCGCCTCAAACGGGGTGCATCCTCCCTCGCATGGCTTTCCTCGATCTTCCGCAATCCGCAGCCGCTCAACTCGGATTTTCACTATCGCTTCCTCGCCAGGTCCACGGAAAGCAACATCTCCGCCTCCGCCAAACTTGCATACGGCCTCGGTGATTCCGACAACCGCGGCAATTTCATCCAGGCAATCATCGACTACGGCCAGGGGCAGCTCCGCATCGTCGATGGGAAATCCGGTGCCACTGCCAGTTCTCCCTTCACGCCGCCCACCACCGACTATCAGGAAGCGTCCATCGACTTCGACGCGTCATCTACCGCGCTATCGTTCTCCTGCTACGGAACTTCCGTCTCCATCGCTCTAACCGGCAGCTACGGGGCGCTGACCCACTTCGCCGTGGGTGCCGCCGCGATGGAGGGTGAAATCACCACGCTCGTCCCCACCGATGGCAGGGATCTCGGCCGTTCGGCCATCATCTCCACCTCGGCCACACCCAGCGTGTTCAACGTCAGCCTCGCCTTCCCGGGCATGCCTCCCCTCGATCCCGTCGCCGAGCGCTCCCTCGGGCTTACCGGCTTCCTCCCGGACCCATCCGTTTTTGTCGAGAATCTCGGCGGTGGCCTCTACCGCACCGCCATTCCCACCGCCACCGGCGCGTCGTCCGAGTTCTTTCGCTTCCAACTGACCAAACCCTGATCACCAAAAACCTGAAAACCAAAAACCATGAAAAGCAAGCCAGACGATCCCACATCATCGATTCCAAAATTCTCGCGGAAACCCTCGCGCGGTAAATCCGCCATTCGCCTCAAAGGTCATGGCCGCAACATCCTCGCGTGGATGTTGCCTCTGGTTGCTGCTGGAGGGATGGCTTCCGCATCCGCCGCTTCCCTTACCACTGATTACACCATCGGAACAGGGAGTCAGTTGCTTGCCGCCAACGGAGGCAACGGAGCTATCCTCTTCAACGATTCAGCCGCTCTCGGTGGTTCCGATGTCACCGGTACTGGCGCAACATTTTATTCCGTATTGCTAAACGGTAGCGGCCACTGGAGTGTCGGCGACACCGTTTCCATCACGGGTATCGCGATGGCGCTGACAGGTGCCACGGCCGATGGCACCTTCACTTTCGATGTCCGGCAGGGTGCCGGAGGAACAGGGGATTCCGGCGCTGGCGGCCTGGCTTCGATTGGAACGCAGGACGCCGTCTTCGCGACGACGGGCACGACCTCAACTTATTATGTCAATTTCGACACACCGGTCACCTTTGTGGCTGACACCAACTCAACGAGCATCGTCATCAACTGGAGTTCGACGGCGCAAATCCGCTGGAAGAAGGAGACAGCCGCCGGAGCGGGGCGCCTTCCCCAGGTGAATTACTCGAGCGGAGTGCTCGTCGGGGCTGATGACTCGGTGCGTTTTTCAGTCGCGGGAACTGTTACTCCCGCACCTGACTCGGACAACGACGGACTGTCCGATGTTGCCGAAACCGGCGGGGATTATGCTGGAGGCCTGGGTACGCTCGGGGCTTACAACGGCCCTGGCGACACCGGCACCTTCTATAACAACCCGGACTCGGATGGCGACGGCATCAAGGACGGGGAGGAGGTCAACGGCGAACCCTACAGCGGCTTCAGCTATACCTCGAACCCTACCTTGATCGACACGGACAAAGATTCCGTTGAAGATGGCGACGAGGTAAACGGCGTTTTCAACACCGCGTTTTCCAATCAGCCGACCAACCCGGGCAACCGCGATACCGACAACGACGGCCTGGGTGACAAGTTTGAGCTCACCAACGGTCTCGATCCACGCACCAACGCCGACTTCGACAACGACACCTATTCTGATTTTGATGAAGTGAAACTTTACGGCTCCGATCCCAAGATCGACACCAGCAAACCTGGCGACGGCACCCACCCAGCGGTGGGTAGTTTCACCGCAATTCAGGATGCCGGCGTTACCAGCCTCGTGGGAGCCGACCTCACTCCCACGCTTGGCACGGCCATCATCAATGAGGCGGGTGTCGGTGGCAACGACTTCAGCTTCACCAATGGGGTGACCTCGTTTGTTGTCAACTACCCGAACGCCTTCCCGGCTGCCGGCAGCGCGGTTAGCATTTCCGGATTCGCGTGGCCCGTGGTTGCGACTGCCAACAACGTCAGTGGCGATATCCTGCTGGAGTTTTTCGATCCGGGTGCCGACGGGGTGGTGGATGGCGTTGATAACGATCTATTGGTGGGAACCGCGAAAGGCACCCTCACGGTGACTGGTTCCACCACCGTCATGTATTGGAACTTCACGCCGATCAACTTCACCAGTTCCGGCACCGCCCTGATGGTCAAGATCCAGTCCACGGAGTCCCTTCAATTCAAAGCCCAGGAGAACTTTGCCTCCGGAGAATGGTATGCGAACGATGGTCTCAGCACCTTTGGCAACATCCGCACCTCACGCTTCTCAATCGGCGGCACCGCCACGTTGCCCTCCTCCGGTTACTCTGGATGGCAGGCCGCCAACAGTACCCGCGGGAAATCTTGATGAGGACCATGACGGCGACGGTGTTAGCAACGGTGTGGAATACTTCCTCGGCGGCGATACCTCCACCACCGGCTTCACCTCCCTTCCTGGTGTGATCAACAACGTGGGCACCCTCAGTGTCACCTGGACCAAGGCCGCCACCGGCTATGATGGCAACTACCTAACCGACTTCGTGGTCCAAACGTCGGAGACGCTCGCGACCGGCAGTTGGGTGACCGCGGACGAGGGCGCGGGGCCGGACAAGGTGGAGATCACCGGTAATGATGTGAAATACACCTTCCCCCCTGGATCGGGGAAATTTGCCCGCCTCAAGGTCACGGGTCCTTGAAAGGGGGGAAGAAGGTCATTCCCGCCACCATGAGGTGTTGGGATTTCGCATCTATCAATCCAACCATTGTTTTGACCGCAAGCGGGCGAAGGAGGGGCTATCCCGCCTCCTAACCGCCTGGAGCGGATGCTCGGGGATATAGGGATGGTTTCTCCGTGAGATTTGAGGCCTCTCGGACTATTCGCTGTGGTGAAAGGGCGTGTTTTCAACAACTCCAGAGAAATATTCTCGATACCAAACAGGAATTCCCCCCACCGATTGAAAGTTGCGGTGACATCTGGCGTTAAGCTTGCCTCGCAAGACGGCCAGATGGTTTTTCCGATTCCAGACCTGCCAACCATGACGAATTCCCCTACTTTGAAAACGATTGACCGGATCTATCGGTTGAAACGAAAACTTCCTGCCACGGCCTGCCTGGCACTCGCCGTGGCGGCGCTGACGAACTGCCATGAGAAGATCCTCGCCAACAGTCCGTCCACGCTCCTGGTCATGCCAGTCCACGTGGACGCTGCCGGCATGTCGCGTGGCGGCAAGCCCTACTTCGTCAAGGGGGCCGGAGGCAGCGGAAATCTGGAACAACTCGCCGCCCGTGGTGCCAATTCGATCCGCACCTGGACGACCGCGGACCTTGATGTCACCCTTGATGAGGCGAACAGGCTCGGACTCACCGTCAGCGCCGGAATCTGGCTGGAATCCGAGAGCAAGTGGTTCTCCTATCAGAACCCCGCGCACTGCGAGAAGCAGGTCGAGCGTGTCCGCAAGGAGGTGACGGCCTATCGGAATCATCCCGCGCTCCTCGCCTGGGGAATCGGCAACGAGGTCGAGGGCGACGGCACGAACTCCGCATTCTGGCGGCAACTCGACCGCCTTGCCTCACTGGTCCATGAACTCGATCCCGCGCATCCCACGTTCACCGCGGTCGCTGGCTTCAACAAGGTGAAGGCCGATGGGATGAACGCGCACGCCCCGAATCTCGACTATGTCGGCATCAACACCTACGGCGGCCTGAACAGCTTGAGGCGGCAGTTGCAAGAAATGGGTTGGAAGCGTCCCTGGATGCTCACGGAGTGGGGTCCGAGAGGTTTTTGGGAAAGCCCCAAGTCCGCCGCCGGGGCACCGCTTGAGCAAACGAGCAGCGCCAAGGCCGACATGATGCGGCGTTTCTATCAGACGGCGATTTCCGCGGAGGGCGGTTGTCTCGGCAGTTATGTTTTCGTGTGGGGTTGGAAGTTCGAGGCGACCGCCACCTGGTTCGGCCTGTTGACCCACGAGGGCGACACCACCGCCGCTGCCGACGCGCTTCAGGAGGTCTGGAGTGGCCGCAAGCCGGCGAACCAGGCACCTGCCATCAAGGACTTGAAAGGTGTTCCCAAATCAGCTCTAACAAAGGGCGGGGTTTTTGATGCCAGCGTGCAAGCCTCCGATCCCGATGGGGATCCGCTTGTCTGGAACTGGGCGGTCTTGCCGGAGCAGAAAGGTCACGACGCCAGCAAACAGGTTCCAATGCCTGCGGCGGTTGGAGGCACCATTGCCAAGGCCTCAGGCGACCGGGTGTCCGTCAACGCACCGGACAAGCCGGGAATCTATCGGTTATATGTCTGGGTCAAGGACGGCAAGGGACACGCGGCAACAGCCAACGCGCCTTTCGAGGTCCGGTGATGTCGTGGTTGCTGCGTCTCGCCGCAACGAAACACGATCTTGCTCAACCTTCGAAAGAATGGTCCTTCTGCCGGATGTGCAAAGATGCCTCTTCACTCCGAAAATCCGGCAGAGAAAGCGAGACGTTGCGGCGAGACGCCGCAACCACGCTCGCGGACGCGGCACGTCACATTGAATCTGACAGAACACCAGGCGGTCCGATCCGCTGATAGATGGCCCGGTCTGAGCGTTACGGCCCGCTTTCCGCGGTGACGCGCGCGAAGGACTTTCCTGAGGGGGAGGTGGGAATTGTCGCCTGCACGTTCCACAAGTCCGGATTTGCGTTCGCGGTGATGACAAAGGAAACTCCACCGACGGTGCTGTCCGTTTCGGGAACCACGGCATCCCCGTGACTGGTCCACAGGTCGCTTGCGCCGAGGTCGTTGCTGTATTGCACCTTCAGAACCGCGGTGCCGCGATTGGCTGCCTTCAGGCAGGTGAAGTTCACCACCAGGTTGCCGGAGCTTTGGCTCGCCACTGGCAGCAGGCCGAGGGCGTTGGTGTCCTTGTCAGTCGCGCCAAGCAACCATGCCAGCCCGTTCTCCACGCCGTCGCCGTTGGCATCGGTCTCGAAGGCCGCGCCACCGGACCAGGTGTCAAAGGGGGAGGGGGAGATGACGTCGAGAATCGTGTCGTCAAGGATGGCGGAGGCGGTATCGAGGTTGTTGCCCGCGAGATCCTTCAACTCGGCAGCGGCATGGATCTGGAGTCGCAGGGTTCCGGCGCTGGTCGGCGTGGCCTGCACGGTGAAGATTCCGGGCAAGGTCTCGTTGACGGTGCCGATGCTGACCGTCGAAGTGCCCGCGTTGCCGAAATCGGCGGCGCTGACGGTGCTTGCGTCCATGTCCTCGCTGAAGGTGACGGTGTAGGTGACCAGGGTGTTCGGAGTGACCGGTCCGCCGCTCTTGTCGTCGGCGATGCTGGCCAAGGTCGGCAGGGTGTCGTCAACCGTTAGGGTGGTGTCGTCGGGGATGGCGGAGGTGGTGTCGAGGTTGTTGCCGGCGACGTCCTTGAGGATGGCGTTTTGGTTGATCCGGAGTTGCAGGGTTCCGGCGCTGTTAGGCGTGGCTTGCACGATGAAGACTCCGGGCGTGGTCTCGGTGACGGTGCCGATGCTGACCGTCGAAGTGCCCGCGTTGCCGAAATCGGCGGCGCTGACGGTGCTTGCGTCCATGTCCTCGCTGAAAGTGACGGTGTAGGTGACCAGGGTGTTGACGGTGACCGGTCCGCCACTCTTGTCGTCGGCGATGCTGACCAGCGCGGGTGGAGTGCCATCGACGGTTAGAGTGGTGTCGTCGGGGCTGGCGGAGGTGGTGTCGAGGTTGTTGCCGGCGATGTCCTTGAGGATGGCGTTCTGGTTGATCCGGAGCGTCAGGGTTCCGGCATCGGTCGGGGTGGCCTGCACGATGAAGACTCCCGGTGTGGCCTCGCTGACGGAGCCGATGTTGATTGGCGAAGTTCCGGCGTTGCCGAAGTCGGAGGCATCGACGGTGCTTGCGTCCATGTCCTCGCTGAAGGTGACGGTGTAGGTGACCAGGGTATTGACGGTAACCGGTCCGCCGCTCTTGTCGTCGGCGATGCTGACCAGCGCGGGTGGAGTGCCATCGACGGCTAGAGTCGTGTCGTCGGGGATGGCGGAGGTGGTGTCGAGGTTGTTCCCGACAACGTCCTTGAGGATGGCGTTTTGATTGATCCTGAGTGTCAGGGTTCCTGAGTTGTTAGGCGTGGCCTGGACGATGAACACGCCTGGCGTGATTTCGGTGACGGAGCCGATGGTGGCAGTCGCAGTGCCCGCGTTGCCGAAGTCGGCGGCGTCCACGGTGCTGGCGTCCATGCCCTCGCTGAAGGTGACGGTGTAGGTGACCAGGGTGTTCGGAGTGACCGGTCCGCCGCTTTTGTCGTCGGTGATGCTGACCAGCGTGGGCGGAGTGATGTCAGCGGTCAGGTAGCCGTTGGTGTCAAGGATGAGGGGACCAAGGCCGGGCGCGGAGATCAGCCCGAGCTGGGAGGGAGTGAGTCCGCTGCTGTTGGTGCCGAAGCGGAGGGAAACGCCGGGAATGAAGTTTCCGGTGATGCTCAGTGTGCCGCCGGTCCAACTCACCACGCTGCTGTTGGCGAAAGCGAGGGCTGCTCCGCTACCGAGGTTGATCTTGGCGGTGCTGGTGACACCCAGCGTGCCGACGGTGTCGGTGAAAGTGGCGGCATCCAGGGTGGCGTTGCCGATGGACACAGCCGTGTCGGGGAGGGCATTGTTCGCTCCCAGGGCGAGCGTGCCGGCATTCACCGTGGTGGTCCCGGTGTAGTTGTTCGCTCCGGAAAGTGTCAGCGTGCCGTTACCGATCTTCACCAGCGAGCCACCAGATCCACTCAACACCCCGCTGTAAGTCGTGCTCAGGTGATTGTTTCCGATAGAAATCCCGCCGCTGCCCAAGCTCAGGTTGCGCGAGCCGGTTAGGGCTCCAAGGGTGGCGCTGAGGTTGTTCAGGTTCACGGTGCCGGCGTCGGTCGCGTTCATGTCCAGGGTGGCGTTCTGCATCGCGAGAGGATCACCGATTTTCAAGGTGCCGAGCGCCGCGCGGCAGGTGCCGCCAAAGGGATTGGCCGCATTCAGGTTGAGTGTCCCGGTCGCGAAATTCGCCGCCATGATGGTGCCGGTGCCGCTGACCGGTCCGGAAATGGTGTTGGCCGTGCCGTTGGGGGCCGAGCTGAGCGTGAAACCGTTATTGCTCACTCCTCCGGACAGGGTGATGCCCGCCGTGCCGCCGTCACATTGAATGATGGAATCCGCCGTGACGCTGACCGGCCCGGTCCAGGTGATGGATTTTCCGCTGCCCCCGCCGACACGCAGGGTGCCGCCGTTGAGCGTGAGCGCGTTGTCGAACGTCCAACTGTGGGTTGTTAGATAGAGCGTGCCCGCGTTCACCACTACCGGACCGGTGCCGAAACATGGATTGATGCCTGCGGGATTGGTGGAATTGATGGAGCCTGTGCCATTGTTGGTAAAGCCGCCGCTGAAAGTGTTGGTGCCGCTCAGGCTCAACGATCCGGTGCCAACCTTGACCAGGTTCAGCGGACCGCCGGTGTTCTGGATGAGGGTGCCGAGCGTGAGCACCGTGTCGTTGTTGCCGATGGTGAGTTGCGCCGTTCCTGTGGCGGTGTTGTCCATGATGCCGCTGCCGCTCAGGCCGTTGATGGATTGCGAAAATCCGTTCAGGTCCAGTGTGCCGTTGATTGCCGGATTGACGGCGGTGGTGCCGCTGGCAAGCACCCCGGAGGCTCCCATTTTCAATGTGCCGCCGGCGGCGATGGAAATCGGCACCAAGGGATCGATGGCAGCACCAAGTGAAACGCTGCCAGCGCCGCCGATTCCGAGCGCGAACGCGCCCGAGACACCACCGTTGACACTCAGCGTCCGGCCGCTGGCGACGTTCCAGCTTTGTGCCGCGCTCAAGACCAGTGGAGCGGTGACCGTCAGGTTCCGGGTGGCCGCCGCGAGATCAAGACCGCCGGTTCCGATGGTCAGGGTATTCGCTCCACCAATGGAAACAGGGCCAGCGGGATTGATCACGTTCACTCCGAGCAGGTCGAAGTCCTGGTTCAAGACCGTGTTCAGGTTGGCGGCGGAGGAGCTGTCGAAATTGATGCTGTCTCCCGTCGAGGGAACCACGCCGGGGACCCAGTTGTCTGCCACGGTCCAGGAATTTCCACTCGTGCCTGACCATACGGGTGGCTGCGGCGGAACGATGAAGCGCCACTTGCCCGCATCGACGGTGCTGGTATTGGCGGCCATGGTGAAGGTGGCCGCACTCGTCGAGTTGTTGTAAGCCAGTTGCAGGCGCTTGGACGTGGAGGGGTGGTTGAGGAAAAACCAGCCGTACTGATCTTCGGTCAGGCTCCATTGGACGGCGGTGCCGGACGTGCTGCCGGCAACCTGGGTGACGGATGTGCCATCGGAACTCAGGCGCCGACCGTCAAGTGAGGAAGTTAGATAGTAACGGTTGCTGGTGCCCGTCGAAACCAGCGTCCATTTCACCGAGGCATCGTCGATGCGGATCGACTTGGCGTTCGGAGCGGAGGTGAGCAGGTTGGCCAGCCGCTTCCGGGTGCTTTTGTTGTGGATGTAGTAGGTCTTGTCCGTCCTGACAGCCGCATCATTGTCCCATGCGGCATACAACTTGCCGAAGGCGGTTAGGTTGCCGTCGATGTCGCGGGCGTTGGATCGCGGGGCTCCTCCGGTCGTCACGGAAGTGCTCCACGGGTTGGCAGGCTGGGGATTGTTCGCATCCTCCGTGAAGACAAAGAGCGCGTATTTCCGGAACCAGGACAGGCTCTCCGCCCGCCAGATGAATTCCGCCAGGGTGTTGTAGCAGTCCTCCTCGGTCCAGGAAGAGTTTTTGCCCCAATCCACGAACGAGAATTCGGTGAGCCACACCGGGCGGCCCCAGGTGTTGTATGCGCTTTGGACGGTGCTGATCAAATTGTTGGATGAACCGCCGTTAGGACTCGGATAGTTGTGAATGGCGGTGTAGTCCACGCGGTAGCCACGGGCGTTGGCCTGCGTGTAGAAATCCCCCAGCCAGCCGTTGTTCATGTTGGCGGGTGCCGGGCTGACGAGCGGGAGGTCCATCGCCAGCAGGCGCGGCCAGAGTTCGACGGCTTTTTCCATCGAGCGCGTGAGACTGAAATCCGCCGCGCTCGTGTTGGCGGTATCGAGCGAGTTTCCCGACTGGTCATAGCCATCAGGCTCGTTGAAGCCCATCAGATGCAGCGACCGGGAGTTGGTCCTCCAGGCCGGATAGAGCTTCCAGGTCGAGGAGGCGGTCGTGTTGTAGGTCCAGTTGAAATTGCCCCATTGCATGGGTTGGAAAACCGCTCCGGCGGGCAAGGTGGCGGCGTTTGTCAGTCCCCATGCATACATCCAGTTGGCGTTGAAGGTCTGCCCATAGCTGCCGCCACCGACGCCTTTTTTTGGAAATCCGGCGGAATAGACCGACTGCCAGCGCTGTGAGGCGGAGCCGTCGGCAATGTTTTGTACCAACGGCGTTCCTGCGGCCGTGCCACTTCCCTGGATGTCGAGTGCCAATCCGCTCCACTGGTTGATGAGTTGGAACGCGCCGCCGTCCAGCGGGTCGAGGATCCAGTCCTGATGGGGCATCGCGACGTAGGGGGCATCGGTTAGGAATTGGCCCGGGGTATTCGACATCTGCGCGCCGGACAGGCAGTTGCCGGTGGAGCGGTTCCGCAGGCGGTAGGTGCCGGTGGAAATGTTGAGCAGGATTTGATACTGGCCCTGTTCGATGGTTAGTCCGGATTGTCCCAGGGCGGGTGTGCCGTTGTCCACGGCGATGATGCGGCCCGCGGCCGGGTTGTTGAGCTGATAGAACGAGTCGGTGTAATCGTCGGCGCTCGCCGTGGATGGTGCCACGCCGGTGACACCGGTGCCGGGCGGGTAGCCGGAGTTGCCGCTGTTTGCGGGGAAGATGCAGAGCTCTCGCACCGACGTGGTTCCCGAATTGCTGAACTCGAGACGCACCTTGCTGGTGGTGACGGAAGTGGCGAAGGAAACCACGAGGTCCTCGGTGGTGTTTCCCGACACGCTGCCGCCGGGGATGGATTGCCACGCGGCGCCGTCCCAGTATTTCAGATCGAAAGACGCAAGCGGAGCGATGCCGGGAGAGCCGGAATAGAGATGGGCGCTGCCGATCTTGGTGCTCGCGATCAGGTCGATCTCCAGCGACTGGGCTCCAGCCGTGGAGGTCTGCCACATGGCGTCCTTGTTGACCCGGCCATCCACGGCGAGCAGGGCGAAATTCCCGCTGGTGTTGGATGTGGCGAGCGCCGGCCGTTGTCGGGCCAGGTTCAGCGTGAGATCCGTGCCCAGGGGACAAGGGTTTCCGTTGTTAGCGGGATATAAGGCCAGCTCCCTGACGCGCACCGTGTTGTCCACCGAATCGTAAATGCGGAAGGAAGTGGCCGTGATCGGAGCGGTGAAGACGATGTTGCGTTCGACGTTCGTGTTTCCGGTGACTGACCCGCCGGGGATATCCGTCCAAGTCGTGTTGTTGAGGTACTGCAGTTTGAATGCCGTCATCGCACTGCCGTCATCCAGACCGGAGAACACCTGCGCGCTGCCGATTTCCACGGGAAAGGGGAATGTCACCTGGGCCCAATGGGGGCCGGTGTTGTCGCTCTGCCAGAGGTTGTCGTTGCCCGCGACACCGTCCGTCACATACGAGGCCAGGCGCTGGCCACTCACGGAATCGGTGGAGACGGTCTGATACTTCGCCAGATTGAAGCGTTGCGGGATCACGAAGCCGGCCACGCTGAGCCTCGGTCCTGGGGTGGTTTCGTAGGTGAGCGTCGAGGTTTTCAGCTTCAAAGAGCCGTTGTTGGTCGAGTTGGTGGGGGCGATCTGGATGCGGAAACGCGTGCCGGTGATGTTGAGATCCGCGGTCAGCGGGGTGTCAAAGGCGAACACGTATTCCCCTCCGACGGTGAAGTTGTAAGTTCCTGTGGCGGTGCCGATGACGATGTCGTCGCTTCCGCCGAGCGTCTCGTCCGCCCCGAGGTAGGTGAAAGCGACCTCTACCGAGGTGGCATCGTTTGCGGCGGCGCTGGTGTGAGCGGCGAAACCAAATCCGGTGAGGGTGAGCCGGGTCGGCCCCTGGTTTCGGCTGAGGAGACCGGAAAAATAGCGGTTGTAAGCTGCAACGGTCGGTTCGTTGATGTCGGTGTCAGTGCCACCATTCGCAGCATCGTCCACGAAGAAGGTCGGACCGAGCGATGTCGCCACGTTTCCGGCCTCAATCGTCGCAGCCCTCGCGTTTCCAACGATGAACGGCAGCATGAGACATGCGGCCCGCATCGCGCGACGTGGTGTTGGCATTGAGATGGGGTTTCGATATGACATTTCGAATCAGGTTTTTTCAAATCGACCGTTAACCTTACTCCATCAGCAGGATGCGGGCAAATTTCAAAGGAAACCCGGAGGATGCGGAAAGGCCGGAATGAGGGACCATGTCGTGGATGTTGGTCACTGCAATCGCATTTTTTGAACTCTGGCCAGGCGATGAAAATACGGTGGCGGAACCGACTCCGCCACCGTATTCGGAATGTTAGCCGATGAAAGGGGCAATCAGTTCTCCACGCCTTCGATGCGATAGAACAATTTCCCACTGCCGATCGGCAAGGTGACTGTGAAGTAATCATAGTCGGTCGGAGCTCCGGTCTGGTCGCCATCAATCGCAGGGACCTGTGCCGCCGTGCTCCACGATCCGACTCCCAAGGTGGAGCTCTGCGTGAGGGTGTAGGTGGAGCCGGTTTCACGCTGCAGCCAGCGGAGAACGATATTTCCGCCGCCGGTGGTGGTCGTCACGAGCGATCCGTTTCCGGCAACCGGCGAGCTTCCGAAGAGGAATTCCTGCAGGTTGTTGAAGCCATCGCCATCCGCGTCGTCCGTGCGGAGATTGAGGCCATTGGTGATCTGGGATTTCCAGGTGTCATAGGGCGAGCCTGCCGCACTCGCGGTGAGGAAGCCGCTGGAATCCAATCCAAACCCGGTGAAGCCCGTCGCGGTGATTTGGGTGATCTGGGTGGGAGTGAGTCCATTGGCATCGGTGCCAAATTTAAGGGACGATCCGGAGACGAAGTCACCAGTGATATCAAGGGTGCCCACCCAAGCGGTCCCGCTGCTGTCGGCGAAGGCCAGTTTGGCGCCTGAGGCGAGATTGATGGTTGCCGTGCTGGTGACATTCAGGGGGCCTGCGCTGTCGGTGCCCACGACCGTGGCCATCAAGGTGCCATTGGCGATGGACAACGGCGAGACGTCGGGAAGCGCATTGGCCGATTCCAGGACCAGGGTTCCGGTGTTGGCAATCGTTGTGTTCCCGCCGTAGCTGTTGTTTCCGGCCAGGCGCAGGATCGGAGCTCCGGTGTTTTGGACGTTGACGTTGGTGGCTCCGCTGATGTTACCGCTGATGGTCGTATCCGTTCCAACGCTATTGGCGTTGATGTTTAACAGGCCGGAAATGGGACCCGCGAGTTCCGCGTCGGTGCCACTGTTGAGATTGATCGAACCCGTGTCATCGCCAGTGATGGTGCCGGTGTAGATCCAGCCCACCGTATTGCGGACATTGAAGTTTCCGGAGCCGTTGATGACGACATTGGTGGAGTTTGGGATCGTCCCGGCGGGCTGCAGTCGGAGAATTGCCGAGCCGCTGAGGGTGGTCGTGCCGGTGTAGCTGCCGATGCCGGAAAGCTGGAGCGTGCCACCTGTCACATTGAGGTTGCCACCCGCGCCACTGATGTTGCCGTTGATGTTGTTGGCCGTGTTGTTCGCGTAGGAGTTGAAGGTCGCCCCGGTGATATCCAGGGTGCTGCCCAAGGTGATGCCAGTGGTTCCGTTGTCGGCGGAAAGGCCGGAAGTTCCGGTGACGGTGACCGGTCCGTTCCAGTTGAGGATGTGGCTGGCTCCTCCACCGATGCGCAGAGTGGTGTTGTTCAAGGCCAGCGAATTCGCAATGGTGACCGTTGCAACCGGATAGATTGATCCTCCGTTGGATACCACCGGGCCGGTGCCAAAGGCGGAGTTGCTATTCGGATACACGTTGCCAGAGCCATTGTTCGTGAAGCCGCCGCTGAAGTCGTTGGCTCCCGTAAGAGTCAGGGACCCGGTGTTTTCCTTGGTAACGCCGCCGTCGAGTGAGGCACCAAGGGCGGGGTCATGGAGCAAGGGCGCGGAGACGGTGCTGGTGAAAGTGTTGGTATCGAACTTGGCGCCTCCGGCCTTGACGATGACTTGAGTGTCGGCAAGGTCCGGGAGAAAGTTCGCATTGCTGTTCCGGCAACGCAGCGTTCCACCGTTGAGGTTGATCGTGAACGATGTTTGTCCGGGATCGGAGGCGGCGCTGCGATTGAAGCGGTTGAGGGCCAGGAAGCCACCGTTCAGGTTGATGATTCCGGTTCCGAAGACGGTTGTCGGGTCCGCTTCGGCGTCGTAGGCAAGGTCGAGCAAGTTGCAACTCAGCGAACCGCTGTCGATGGTGATGGTGCTGGTGATGCCGGGAAATCCTTCCTGAATCAGCCTGAAATTGTTAACTTGCGCCGAGAGGTCCACCGCGCCGCCATTGATCAGAAGTGTCGAGTCCGCACGGTTGGCCATGTAGGGCTCACTGCCGGAGTTGGTGGTCCTGGTCGCGGCGATGGTGCCGCTTGTGACCGTGAGACTGGCGAAGCCTTTCCACTCGTAACTGCGGTATTCGGGTTCGAACCACCCAGGCTAGGGGTCAGCGCTGAACCGCCTCCGGTGAAGCCGTAGGCGGCCGATGATCCAATGTTTTGGTAGGGAACGGTCCAAGGGGTGCCGGTTGTGTAATTGGACCAGGTGCAGCCGCTGGACGTGAAGGGATCCGTTCCGAACAGATTAAGGCCCATCGAGCTTCCTGCATTACTGCCGTTGGAGATGACTTGAAAGGAAGCCGATTGAACGGTCACGGAGCTGAGAGGCCCAGTGTTGGTGGTGATGAAGTTGTTCAGCTCGGTCAAATCGTATGAGAAAAGGCCGACGAACTGGCGACCGTTGGTACTTGCCTGAAACGCGTTTCCCAGATTGGAGGAGGCGGTGGTGGTTCTGGCAAAGGTGGAGGTGTTGTCACTGATCGTTCCGTCAACCACGCCGCTGTAGCCGGTGCCGGTCCCGAAGGGATTGCCATCCTGGAGAAGATTGCCTTGTTGGACCTCAAAGGTGGTCGTGGTCACCCCTGCATTGGCAGCGAGGGACGAGAAGAGAGCGGTGCCTCCTGAGAGAGCGAGGAGCCATGTGCGTAGGTTTTTGCGGTTGGGTTTCATGGGATTGATGGGTTTGGCCCTCGGTTTGGGCCCGATTTTGGATTTCTCAAATTTTGGGCACGCCGGGGGGTTAAGTCGGATGCCTTCAGTGAAGAATGTGCCGCACCGGGGGAAATCTCACAAAAGTTTTGAGGTTTGTGAAAATTCCTCAAACAACCGCCAAATTTGAGCGGAAATCATCCCGGTTCAGGAAGGCATCCGACCTGAATTGGAGACGGCACTCTGCGGGCACGCCTTAGAGGCTGTCTGAAAGATACCCGAAGGCAGGGATCGACCTCCGGGCGGTCCTGCGAATGGAAAGTGAATGTCCGACCATGGATGGATTCAAGAGCTTTTCATGGGCGGATCCATTCGCCTCACATTCGCAGGACCGTTGCGGAGAACGGTCCCTGCCATTTTTAAGACAGCCTCTAAGTTTTTCCACGTCAAGGCACTGAAACCGCCAGCCTGACAAAGTGAATCGCCGTGGGCGGGGGATCGATGAAGGTGGCCGTCACCGTTTCCGAGCCGTCGCCATTGTCCGCGATGTTCTGGTTGTAGTGCACTCCCGCCACCGCGTTCGTCCAGCTGCCGGAGAGTCCGTTAGAGGTTTGCAGGGCATAGGCAACGCCCGGCGTGCCTCCGTTGCCGGGACGTTGGTAAACCACGGTCAGTTTTCCAAAGATCATGCTGGCGTGTGGAAGGTGATCGGTGGATGACGGCAGGGTCTGGCTGGTGCCTAACGCATACTCCACGAGATTGGAAATTCCGTCGCTGTCCGAATCGTCACCCGGATTGCCAACCACGCCATTCACCTGAACCGAAACCGGCTGATCGTTGGTTAGATTTCCATCGCTGACCCGGGCGGTGAAGTTGAACGTGCCGGGACCTTGTGTCTCGGTGGGCGTCCAGGTGAAGACTCCGGTGCTCGGGTCGATGGACGCTCCGGAAGGTTCCCCGATGAGGCTGTAGGTTAAAGTGTTGGCGGGCAGGTCGGAGTCGGTGGCCGTTGCGGTGAAGGTGAGGAGGGCGCCTTCGTTCGCGGTTTTGGCTGCGATCACCGAAAGCACGGGAGCCACATTGTCGATCACGGCGGGAACGACGAAACGCCATTTGTAGGAATCGCCACTGCTGGTGATGCCTCCCATGACGAGGTTGCCGCTGCCGTTGATGCCGAGGCGCTGGTTGTAAGCGGGATTCTCGATGAAATACCATCCGTATTGATCGGCAACGACGCGCCATTCGGTTTGCAACTGGAGGTTGTTTGCCGCAGCAAGACCCACCTGGACGCCGGTGTAAAAACGCAAGCGGCGGCCATCGCGGGAGGAGACGATGCGGACGGTGTCTGCCGTCGTTCCTGGGACAAGAAACCACTGGCTACCAGCCGTCGGAGTGTCCGGATCGACCGAGGCGACCGTATCGGATGAAACCGGGTTTTGCACGCGGCGGTAGGTGCCGCGGTTGTGGAGCTGATAGGACTTGTCATTGGCCACGCTGGTGACGCCGTCCCATCCGGCATAAAGCTCGCCGAATGCGGTGAGCGTGCCGTCCGCCTTGCGCGCGTTGGAACGCGGGGCGCTCGCGGTATCGGTACCGCCGCTCGCTCCTTCGGTGAACTGATAGAGGGAGTATCGTTTCAACCAGGGAAGCGATTCCGCCCGCCACATGAACTCGGCGAGGAAGTTGAAATTGTCCGCTTTCGTCCAACTGCCGCTGCCGTTCCAACTGATGGCGGAAAACTCGGTGAGCCAGATCGGCCTGCCGTAGGTCGTGTAGGCCAGGTTAAGTGCCGAGATGATCTGGTCCGCGTTTGGCGAGGCATACCAATGGTAGGGCGTGTAGTCGCGGCGATATCCACGGGCGTCCGCCTTGGCGGCCCAATCGTCGGCCCAGGTGCCGACCGCGGTCGCGGGGCAGGGGCCAACGAGAGGTGCATCCAGCGCTTCAAGGCGAGGCCATTTCTCGATCGCCTCGTCCGGAGTCATGTCCGATTGGTCGGTATGGTCGGGCTCATTGAAGCCCATCAGATAGGCTGGCTTCGGAGTGGACTGGAGATCGTTGCGGGCCAAATCGAGCGGTCCTTTCGCATCACCATGCGCCATGTTTCCGCCTGCCCATTGCATGGGATTGAAGGTGTGGTTGAACGGGAAAACGGTGTTGGTGCTCCTGCCCCAGTGGTAACTCCACGAGGCATGGAACTGGTCGTAGGAGTCCACAAATCCAGCGAGTCCCTTTTTCGGATGATAGGTGGAAAGCGCACGTTGCCAAAGTTGAATGGCCGAAGTGCTAGGCGTCGCCACCACCATCGTGTTTCCGGAACTCCAGATTCCATTCTTGGGATAGACCGCCAGACCGGAAAAGACATTGATCAGGCGAAACTGGGTGGCGTTCTGGTAATCCAGAAACCAATCCTGATGTGGCATCCCGGTATAGGGTTCCACGACCACGGATTTTCCTGTGGTGGTTGAGATTTCTCCCTGTGCGAGGCATTCTCCGGTGGCGGTGTGGCGCAGCCGGTAGCTGCCGTCACGGTGATTGAGCAGAAGCTGCCAGTCCAGGACCGGGGAACCGGACGCATTGTTGGCGAACACGACTTGACCGTCCATCAGGGCAAGACGGAGATCCGGGCCGCCGTTCCTGAGTCGCCATGACGAGTCCGAGAAATCGTCCCACTTCGAGGTCGGTGGTGGGCTCGTTAGAATATCTTGTCCGATAGGGTAGCCGCCAGCGCTAGGCGGGAATATCAACAGTTCCTTGACCCTTCCGACGGACGCGCTGTTGTTGACAAGGCGGACGCGCGAGGTGGTGACGGGCGAGGAAAACGTGACCACCCGCGCCGTGCTGGCGTTGCCGGTGATGGTGGCACCGGGAATCGCCACCCATGCGGCTCCGTCCCACGATTGCAGGGTGAAGCTCGTCAACGGTGAGGCATTTCCTGTTCCGCTGTAAACATGGGCGCTGCCGATGGCGTGGTCCTGAAGCAGATCCACCTCCAGCGTTTGTCCGGCAGGAGTGCTGGCACACAACCAGCGCGACGCATCGTCCACGTATCCGTCCACGGCGAGTTTCGGATATCCGCTGCTGCTGATGGTGGAGCCCACCGTCGGACGTTCGCAGGCGAGATTCAGCCGGACGTCGGTGCCGATGGGGTAGCCCTGCTCCACCCCGCCGACAAGGTTTGGAGGAAACAAGGCAAGCTCGCGAATGTAGCGGTTGCCGTCTTCATTCGTATAGAGACGGAATTGATCCGAAGTCGTTGCCGAACTGAAGACAACGGAGAGTTCGGTAGCGGAATTGCCCGTCACCGAGGAACCCGGGACATCCACCCAGGTGCTGCCGTTGTAAGATTGGAACTTGAAACTCGGCAGTCCCTTCGCCGGATCATTGTCCAAGCCGAGATAAAGATGCGCGCTACCAATCGTGACCGTTCGCGGGAAGCTCACCTGAAGCCATTGGGCGGCGGTCGTGTTGTTGGTGCGGTAGCAGTGGAAATTGCTAACAATTCCATCGACGGCGAACTCGGGATTGTAATCGCCGCTCTTGCCGCTGGAGGTCACCGCCTGATACTTGGCGAAATCCACCCGGCCTGCGGAGGCCTGCCCGGCTAGCAGGGCGAACGTCGCGATGCCCAAGGCTGTCAAAAAGCCAAGAAACCTGCTCCCGCCGCTTATGGCGATTTCAGGGAGATGCGACTTAGGGGTCATGGTTGCATGCCGATGGGGAAATCCTTGTCGTTGTAGTGGTGATTGCGCCGAGGATTCCCCGGGGTGTCATGATTGAGTCTGAAAATTTCAGAGTCTGCCGGACATCCGGGTGGCATCAACAACCGACCGACAACCCATGAATCCGGTCACTTGAATTTCCGCGAAGGAATCGGTGCCTGGACCGACTCGATGTGACCATCGAGAAATGCCGCGAGAGCAGTGCGATCATCGAGAAAGTAAATGTTGCTCTTTCCCGAAGTCCCATCCGTCGGCTTCGGAATGTAGGTCGCGCCATGCGCTTCGTTGAACAAGCCAAAGCCATAGACCGCCCACAGGATCTGGGACGTGTCTTCGATGCTGCTCATTTTCACGAATTTACCCCAAGGAACGAGGCTGCTGTTGAAACCAAAGGGAATGGCGAGTCCCGAGGTGTCATGATAGATTCTCGCCCCGCTGATGACCGTGTTGACCATCTTGTCGGCATCGGGAGTATTGAACAAACCGTCGAGTCGCTGGTTGATGTTTGTCTTGAGCTGGCCTTGGTTGCTGGTTTCCACATCGGAGAAAAGGTAGGGCTGGAGGCGGCCCCAGAATGTGTTTTTCACCCAAACGGCGCCCCCGCCTTCCTTGGGATCTCCACCGTAGCGCATGGTATTGATATCCCCGTTGTTTTCGGTGGCGTAAGCCACATTGACCGCCGCAACCTGACGAAGGGTTGACAGCGCATTTGCCTGATAGGCCTTGGACCTGATCCTGCGTGTCATCAGTACGACCAATGTCGCCATGACCAGGATGATCGTGATCACGACCAACAGTTCAACGAGGGTGAACCCCTTGTGCCGGTGAAGCTTGCTTTTCGGAATGGCGACGGCTGTGGATTTGTTTTTCATGGGTTATTTGAAATGATGGAATAGCTTTTCTATGAATCTGGTCACCTCGGCAGGTGGATAAGTCAAGGAGTCGCAAGCGGCGGATGGCTTGCTGTTCGAAGGGGCCGTTTGGAGAGCTGGGCTTGGGTTTTATGAAGTTGTCAGACCGGACTTCCAGACGACCGGAGGAGGCTGCATCGACGCGTTTTGGTGGAATTGGGAAATCCGGATGGGTTTGTTTGGAAGACCGACGTTCAACGCCTTCCGCGACGAATAGGCCGCCGCCGGGAGAATCTCACTGGGGAATGGAAAAAATCTCAATTTCTTGAAGTGGGGATGGCGGGCCACTTTTGCTCTTTCATGAGTTGGAACGCGGGCTTGTAAGGCGGTCGCGTGAGGTGGATTCTCGCCGCGAATTGAAGCGATATGGCATGAGATGTTTTTTCCGCCTCGGTATTGTGGCCCTCGCCGCGATCCTTGCAGCCGTCTTGGTGTGGCTCAACGTGCGCCTTTACGCCGCACCACGGGGTGCGGTGGAACGCGGCATGATTGCGGAAGACGCGGTGGCGCAACTCACCAATATCGGTCGCCGCCTGAGGGCGGGGGAAGGCTCGGGCATGCAGGAAATTTTCCCGGAAGGGTGGTTTTTCAGTCATGCGCTTTACGGCTTCGCGTGGGTGAACGTTGGCCTGAAAACGCCGGACGCCGGGCTGAAGCGGCGTGCGGTTGAGGAGGTGCGGTGGGTTTTGAAACGAATGGACTCACCGGAAGGGCTCGCGCCTTTCATGGCCGATACCCAGGTGAAGCATGGCGTGTTCTATGTGGGCTGGAAGAACCGCCTGCTGGGTGGACTGCTTTTGCTGAAACCGGAATCCGGAGCGACACCCGACGAGACGGCGGCATTTCAGCGGATGAGCGGAGATCTCGCGGCCGCCTACCGCGCCACCCCCTCCAAGCATCTCGACGCCTATCCGGGCCAAGCATGGCCATGCGACAATGCCATGGCGCTTTCGTCCCTGCGCCTGCATGACGAACTATTTGATCCCCAATTCGCCGACGTGATCGACTCGTGGCTGTCCATCACGCGTGAACATCTCGATGCGCAGACGGGACTCATGGCGCACTCCATCGACGGTCGTTCCGGCGAGACACTCATCCGTCCGCGCGCTTCCACGCAGGTTTACATCCTCTCCGTGTTGCCCGAACTGGATGCAAATTTTTCCCGCGATCAGTATGCGCGCTTCCGGGAACTCTTCGTGCAGGATTGGCTGGGATTCCTCCCGGTGCGTGAATACCCGAAAGGCGTGTCCGGCTCCGGCGACGTGGACTCCGGGCCGCTCGTCTTCGGCATCAGTCCTTCTGCCACGGTGACCTCCATCGCCGCGGCGCGTGCCAACGGTGATTTCGAACTGGCGGAACGGACCGTCATCCTGAGTGAAATTTTCGGAGCCCCTTGGACTTCGGATGGTGGGAAGTCCTTCGGCTTCGGAGCCATTGTTGTGGCGGATGCCTTCCTTGTCTGGGGCAAGACCCTGGTGCCGTGGACGCCCGTGCCGGAGGCATCCTATCCACCCACCACCGCAACCTGGTGGCGCTGGCGGCTGCATGGATTGTCATTGATCCTGCTGCTTCTAACGATCGCCCTGGTCCGCAGGATGCTTCGCCCCCGGCAAAAGGAAACGCCAGCTCACTAAATCCTCCTTACGGCGAAACCTTGCCAACTTCCAATTCAACGGAGGCCGGATAGATGAGATTCGGATCGCCACTGCGTTGCAGGCTTTCGACCATCGTCCGCATGCTTGCCGCAATCTTTCCGTTGCTGACCTCCTTGCCATTGACGCGCACGATGAGTGGCTTTGAAAAATCGATCAGGGACTCGTGAAGCCATAGCCGCAACCTGGTGCCGTCCGCCGGCACGAGCTTGCCCGGATCCTCCAGATGCTTTGCCCAGTCGGGACTCTGATAGGTCGCATCGCCCGCGGTGGCCTCCGCCTTGATGTCGATGGCGTTGGCGGTCTTGTCGATCCTTGCATCCAGATAGATATCGCGTTGGCCGAGGTCTTTCGTGACCTGCAGCCAGTAAGCGCTGTCGTTGCGCTTCTGGTCGGCACGGTAGGTGGTGAGCACCACGCGTTCAGGCAGGGTTTTGCGGCTGTGGGTGATCATCCACGCCGGGCCTGGCTTGTAATCGACGCCATGGCCTTTGCCCTTCTGCTCGTTCAGGGAGAAGACGTAGCCTTCGGGATCCTTCTCGTGCATCTCTTCCAGCAGCTTGAAATTGTGGCGCACGTTCGTCACGCGGCCGAACATGGTATCCTTTTCGCCCACATCCGTCCGATAGGCGAGGTTGCGCATGTTCTCGAAATGGATGGAGGACCCGTAACCGCAGGCCATGGCACTGACCGCCGCCAGACGGTCCGTCATTCTTTTGGAAAGCACCTCGGTGCCATAGCCGCCCTCGGAAATGCCTAACATGTAAACGCGGTCAGGATTGACCTCCCAGTTCACGATGGCGTGGCGGATCATCGCGTCGAACGCCACCACGTTGAAGTCACGCCACCAGCGCCCGTTGTTGTCGTCCACCATGCGCGGGACGAAATAGATCGCCCCGTCCGGATAGATGGACGCCGCCAGCGAGGTCTGTGCCTTCCACTCGCCCGTGTTGACCGGCCAGGCGTGCGGGTTGGGGAGCTTGTTGGAAGTGCCGCCGCCGCCGTGCATGGCGATCACCAGCGGCCAGCCGCCCTCGGGTTTTTCGCCGCGCGAGAAAACCAGGTAGGGCATGTCGAGTCCCTCCGCGATGTGGTGTTCTCCTGGCGAGAGCGCGTTCTTTTCACCCGGTTTCAAATGGATGGGTTCCTTGAAGGCATCCGCCCGCGCCTTCTTGAATTCGGTCGAATAGGTCGCGAAAATCGACTTCCGCAATTCATCAAGCTTCGCCAGGTCCGCCGGAGCATCCTGAAATTTCACGTCCTTTCCCGCCAGCGCCCCTGCGAAATATTCCGCCGCATCCGCCGTCGCGGCCGCCTTGGGTTCCTCCGCTGAAATCGAGATGCTGCTTGCCCCGATCATCAGCCCGACCGACCACGCCATCGTTTGAAATCTCATCGCCGGAGCTTCAATGGCTCAGTCGGCCCTTGCCATGAAAAACTTTTTTTGACCCCGGCTTTTTGGACCGGAAACTGCATGGGGGATTCCGCTTCCAGACCGAAATGGCGATCCGGTGATCAATCCGGACCGAGCTTCCCGTTCATATCCCGCCGACGTCGCGGCTGCCGACGAAAACACCGACACCATTCCAGAAAAAATGATCAGAAACTTGTTCGTGCCGCTGTTGCAGGTGGCGCTTGTCATCACCTTGCCGGGACTAGCCGGTGCTTACGAGGTCAAGCCGATCAGCGAGGCTCAGGCTGCCGAATACAAGCTGGATCCCGCGTTCTATCAGAAGGGTGCGTTCGTGCAGGATATCCTCATCGCCACCTCGAAGCAGGTGTCCGACTACACCCTCAAGGAGGCGGCCTATCAGTTCGACATGGTCATGAAGACCATCAAGCCGGAGGTCGCCGCGCGCATTCGTGATCGCAAGGTGCTCTGTGTCCTCGTCGGCAAGGACGAGCTCACTTCCGACATGCCGCAGTTCAAGAGCGACAAGACCGGCCGCGAGCTGGATTTCTACAACTGGCGCCAACGCGGTTTCCTCACCAAGGTGGACGGGCGTTCCACCGTCCTCTTCGCCGAGGAGGATGTCATGGAATACGAGGGCGGCATGCAGATCGAGAGCATCCTTATCCATGAGTTCGGCCATGTCATCGACGGCGCGGGCTTCGACGAGAACCAGCGCCGTGAGTTGAAGGAAGCCTTCGAGCAGGCGAAAGCCAAGGGCCTCTGGAACGACGGCCTCGCCGCCCAGCGCTTCCGCCGGGTGAAGGGGGACGAGCCGGTCAGTCTTCTCGATGCGCTGGTGAAATCCTTCCCCAAGGTCGCTCCTGATCTCCTCAAGCAATGTCTCGACGGCGGCGATATCCTGGTGAATGAAAAGCCAACCAACTCCGCCGTGAAGGTGACCGGCAAGGACAAGGTCCTCATCGTGTTCGGCGGCAAGAAGCAATGTTATGCCGGCACGAACAAGGCCGAGTATTTCGCGGAGGGCGTGCAGTGCTGGTTCGACACGAACCGCACCATGGATCACGACCACAACCACATCCACACCCGCGATCAACTCAAGGCCTACGACCCCGGCCTCGCCAAGCTTTGCGAGGAGGTCCTCGGCGACAGCGAGTGGCGCTTCGTTTCTCCAAGGACGCGTGCCGGCAAGGATCATCTGGAAGGCTACGATCCCGCAAAGTCACCGGAGATGGTGAAGTCGGATTTCATCGATACCGCCGCCCAGGACTACTATGACGAATATTGGGCCGATTACTGGCAACGGCTGCGCGACAAGTATCCTGCCAAGCCGTGACCGCTTGTCCCTGAAGATGGATGAACCACGAATCTAACGAGCCGTGGGGTTTTGGATCGGATTTCTCAGGAGGAAACGAAGGTTGGGGAATATCGCTTGAGCCGCGGGATTCCGCGACGAGGTTGGAAAAGTCCTTTCAAACCGATGTCATCCAAGTTCCTCACCATCCTGCCGAAAATCGCACTACCTGGCTCCTGTTCCCTTGTTCTCGGGCTAAGCAGTTGCCAGACGCTCTCCAATAAGAGG
This sequence comes from uncultured Verrucomicrobiae bacterium, assembly GCA_963810445.1. Taxonomy (GTDB): domain Bacteria; phylum Verrucomicrobiota; class Verrucomicrobiia; order Verrucomicrobiales; family Akkermansiaceae; genus Luteolibacter. Next base: position 97,516 of record CAWENZ010000054.1, read on the forward strand.
CCTGCCGACGAGCTTCAGCCGGTCTCCCGGCACGTGGATCTCAAGAGGTTCATGGGGGACTGGTATGTCATCGGAAATATTCCGGTGTTCATCGAGAAGAACGCCTACAACGCCATGGAGTCCTACCAACTGGCGGAAGACGGGACAATCCCGACGACCTTCACCTTCAACGAGGGCGGCTTCGACGGCCCGCTGAAGTCCTATCACCCGAAGGGCTTCATTCATAACAAGAAGACCAACGCGGAATGGCGGATGCAGTTCATCTGGCCCTTCAAGGCAAACTATCGAATCACCTACCTTTCGGAAGACTACCAGACAACGATCATCGGCGTGCCGGACAGGAAATACGCGTGGATCATGGCGCGGACCAAAACCCTGCCGGATGCGACGTATCGGAAGCTGGTGGCGGAACTGAAAAGGCAGGGATACGACCTCTCCAAGCTTCGAAAGGTGCCGCAGCGTTAGAGGCTGTCTGAAAAATGCCCGAAGGCAGGGATCGCCCTCCGGGCGGTCCTGCGAACGGAAAGTGAATGTCCGACCATGGATGGATTCACGAGGTTTTCATGGGCGGATCCATTCGCCTCACATTCGCAGGACCGTTGCGGAGAACGGTCCCTGCCATTTTTAAGACAGCCTCTCGAGGGATAAAGGCGTATGATAGGGCGGGGAGGTGCACGGACCCCTCAAATGCAAACATCCGGTTACCATAATAAGCTTGTTTCGCGGACGGGCAATTCGTCGCATCCTTACCATGCAAGAAGAACCTTCATCCACAGGCTCCCGTGACCCGTATTCACAATGGACCGATCAGGCCCGGGAAATGCTCAAGACGATTCCGATCGCGGGTTTCCGGGCCCTCTTCGACGCGGAAGACCGGAATTTCCTCAATCAGGCATTTTCGATGATGATGGCTAGCGAGGGCAGCATCTGGGTTGCCGACCCAACCACGCGGGAACTGGTCATGGCAGTCAACACCGGTCCGGACGCCGCCGCGCTTGAATTGAACACCCGGCAACCCGACACGGAGGGCATTCTTGGCAAGGTCTATCAGGAGGATGCGCACTACGCCGACCATGGCATGTTCCGGGACAAGTATGAGAGTCACAAGACCGATGAGGAATTGCACCAGCACACGCTCCATATCGCGGGATATCCATTCCATGTGCTGGGTTGCAAGATCGGCGTTCTAAGCATCGTCCAGGTGGTGGGGCCGCATGCCAATCTACCAGAAAAGTGGGGTTTTCCGGAGAATCACCGCGAGATTTTCGAACTCCTGCATACCGGGCTTGCCGCGATTGTGGAGAACCGCCTCATCCGCACCATCAGCAACCAGGCGTAGGTCCGGCTTGATGGGCGTGCCGTCCCGTCCGAACCCGTGAGGGCCCATTCGTTGAAGCTCCCCATGTGCGCCTGGCGAATCCCTGGACTTTGAGAGCGTCTCTCAATTTTCATCAGCCCCGCTTCGCGTCCCTCTGCGACCTTCGCGTCTTTGCGGTGAAACGAGCGGAGGGGATTCTCTAACGGTAGCGCCTCACGCAGGATACGGGGATTCCCGTTGTCAGCTATTTCCTCACCCGCTTTTTCCCTTTCGCCGGCTTGGAGTCGGAGATAGGGCGGCCGGTGATCTCACCGAGCTTTTTCGTCATGTCCGCGACGATCTCAGGATGGCTGGCGGCGACGTCGGTCTTCTCACCCAGATCGTTGGATAGATCGTGGAGCTCGATCTTGTTGGAGCCTTTGCCGCCGCCGTTGGGCAGCATCTTCCATTTGCCGAGGCGGAAGCCGAATTGGTTTCCACCGTTGTTCTGCTCCACGAGCGTTTCCCGTCCGGTCTTGTCCTCGCCCAGCAAGGCGGTTAGATGGTTCTGGCTGTCGGGCGCATCGCCCTGCGGGATTTCCTGACCGGTGAGCGCGGCAAGGCTCGCGAGGAAATCGATCTGGCTCATGAGGGCATCCGAGGTGCCGGGTTTGATCTTGCCGGGCCAGCGAACCACGAGAGGAACGCGCGTGCCGCCCTCCCAAAGGGTGCTCTTGACGCCCCGCAGGACACCGTTAGGGAGATGTCCGTTGGTCGCGTCCGGATCACCGATGCCGTGAACCTTGTCCGGCCCGTTGTTGTCGTTGATGCCGCCGTTGTCGCTGCTGAGGATGACGAGGGTCTTGTCTGTTAGGTCGAGCTTGTCCAGTTGGTCGAGGATCTCTCCGACCATCCAGTCGAACTCGACGATCGCATCGCCCCGCACGCCGCAATCGCTCTTTCCGACGAACCTGGGATTGGGCACGCGCGGGACGTGGATGTTGTGCGTGGACATCTGGAGGAAAAACGGCTTGTCGCGCTTCTTCGCGATGAACTCGCAGCTCTTCGCGGCAATGACCGTGGAAAGCTCGGTATCTTTCCACAGTGCCGCCGTTCCGCCGGTCTGGCGGCCGATGCGCGGGACTCCCATCAGATAGGAATCCTTGTCACCCCGATTCACCCGATAGTCGAGATGGATGGGATCGGCGGGATCCAGGTTGACGACGTGATCGCCTTCCATCCACACGCACGGGACACGGTCGCCGGTGGCGGGCATGATCCAGTTGTAGTCGAAGCCGATCTCGCGTGGGCCGGGCTTGATGGGCTGGTTGTAATCGGTCGGCTTGCTGCCGAGCCCGAGGTGCCACTTGCCAACGATCGCCGTTTCATAACCGGCCTTTTGAAGCATGGAAGGGAGCGTGGTGCGGGCGGGGTCGATGAGCAGTCCCTCGATGCCGCTGGCGATCCCGGTGCCGGGTTTCCGAAACGCATATTCACCCGTCAGGAGCGAGTAGCGGGACGGCGTGCACACGGCGGCGACGCTATGTCCGTCGGTGAAACGGAGCCCCGCGGCGGCGAGCTTGTCGCAGTTCGGCGTGCGGACCTTTTCCGCGCCGTAGCAACTCAGGTCTCCATAGCCGATGTCATCGGCGTAGATCAGAACAATGTTGGGCTTTTCAGCCGCGAATGCGGCGAGCGAGGCGAGGAAGGATGAGATGAGAACGGATTTCATGTGGAGATGTATTGAGGGGGGCGATCATGGAGTGGCGATCCTGGTGCGGAAATAGCCTTTGGAATGGACGGGGTCGTTCATCGGCCAAGGACCGTTGAACAGAAGCACCGAAGTTCCGTCGGGTTGCCGGACGCTTGAGATGAAGACGGGCGGATGGGTGGTCCAATCCAACAGATCGGGGGAGAATTGGATCTGAGGGAAAATGTCCAGGGCTTCGAGATTGCGGGTGAGGGTGTAGCTTGGCTTGCCGTTAGGTGCGAGGCCTATGGCGGGGTGGGGGGCATCAAGCGCGTTTTTCGGATCACCGCCTAACATGTATTCGGCGCGGTTGCTGAGGCCGTCATGGTCGTCATCGTCGTCAGGTCCACTGACGAGGCTGTGTGAGATCGCCCAAGCGGCGTAGGAGAGTGGATCAAGATCGAGCATGCCATAGGCCATGGAGTGGCCGAGATGGAGTTGGGCGGGCGCTCCGAGGTGGACCTCGTCGGTATTTCCAACGACTTCCTGTTCATGCACGGGATGGTCGATGCTATTGGTGGGGATGGAGCGGGAGTTGGGAATGGAGAGCGGGGCGCCGGAATTTTCATCGGCATCGAGAATGGCCTGGCGGACGAGATCACGCCCCGGGAAACGGGTGACGACGTCTCCTCCGGCTGGCGCGTAGGGAAGAACCTGGCCGGGAACGAAACGGATGCCGTCAGGCGATGCGTAGGCTGAGAACTGGGTGCGGATCCGGCTGACGAAATGGGAGAGGTTCGCGCCGTAGTCGTCGGCACTTGTGCTGGACTCCGGCACATTGAGTCCGTCCTTGGCGTCGGCCTCGCCCTGTTGCCAGCACATGCCCTTGACCACGGGTTGCCAACCGGCCGCCACGAGGGAGGCGAGTCCGGCATTCACGGTGTTGACGAGGCCGGTGAAGCTGGGGCCCCAGTTCGCGGTGTCGCTGGTGTTGGCTCCGGGTTTGAAATCAATCTCAAGGCTGTTGCCGCTGACGGCGTATTTGAGCAGGGCAATCGGACGGCCTGGGCAAAGATCGCGCATTTTCTCACCAATGCCGATTTCAGGTCCGAAGGTGCCTCCGTTCGCGGGGCGCAGGGTGACCCATTTGTTAGCGATGGAAGACTGCACTCCGGTGCCGCCGGCATAGAGCATGATCTCGGGGATGGAGGTCAGGCCGGATGGCAGCTCAGCGGAACTCGCGGTGCCCTGCATGTTCGACTGTCCACTGAGGAGATAGACGTCGATGGGGCCGAGGCTGAGCGTGGCGGTCGCTTGCGCGGTGACCGCGTTGCCCCCACGGGTGGCGGTGAGCGTCCAGGTGGTGGATGCGGTGGGCTGAACGACTGCCGAACCCGATGCCGTGACGGTGCCGATGCCTTGGTTGATGGAAACGCTGTCCGCGTTCGTGACCTGCCATTGGAGCGTCACGTTCTGGCCTGCGGTGAAAGATGCGGGAGTGGCGGTGAAGGAAACGATGGTGGCTGGCGGTGTGGCGTAAGGAATGATTTGCAAACCATTGAGCGCCGCGCGGGTGGCGGGTGAGATTCCGGAAATGGTTAGAGTGTTGCCGGTGAAGGGACCGAAGAGGGCGTTGTTGGCATCCGCGACGGCGGTGGCCTCGGTGGTGGCGGTGGTCTCCACCCAATTGATGCTGCCGTCGTTGTTGGTGTCCGAGTCGGTGCCCGCACTGTCAGCAGTCCAGAAGGTCTGGGGCGCGCCGCCGTCGTGCATCGTGATCCCGTAGTTTCGTGTGAACGGGCCGATGTCGAAGAAGGCGCGGACGCGGTAGCCATACGGTGCCCATGCGGCGATTCCGGTCAGGGTGACGGATTCCGTGTTGCTGAGGAGCAGGTAACTATTCATCAATCCGGCGTCGCCCGTCGAGGCCTGGTTAGGGGCGCTGACCGCTGCGATGTTCGAGTAGAAGGCACCGCTGGAAGTCAGGTCGATGGCGGAGTCGGCCCCCGTGGAGTCGATGAGGTTGATGTGGTTCGCGCCTTGGGTGGCGCTGGTGAAGACGGTGGGAGTTCCCAATGCATCGACACCGCGAAGGTCGATGTTGTTCCACTTGGATCCGTCCACGGACTCCGTGCCCGCGATGCCGTTGATCGAGATTTCCCCGGGGTTCACAGCATGGGCATCCACGGTTGGCCAAGTGGAGAAATTGATGCCAACGGACTTCGCCAGGATGGGGAAGGGGAGCAAACAGAGGAAGAGGGCGATGGGGTGTCGGAAAGACATGGGTTTTTTCTGAAAGCAACCATGCGGAGCTATTGGAAAGGCGTGGGAATCTGATTCCCGGCTTCGGGTTGAGAGTGGCTGGGTGGTTGCTGTCAGCGGATGGGACTATCGTCGTTGTGGCGCTTGGGTCAAGATGCCAAGCGCGGTCGAACCGTGACCGGAAACTTCCCAAATGGCCCGGAGGATCGACAAACGAGGTGGTGTGGAGACAGGATGCCGTCGCCATGAGAACCCAGCCACATTCCAGCTTTCTGCGTTTTTCCCTCCTTTGTCTGGCCTTGGCCAGTTCGCCTGTGAACTCCCTGCGGGCCGGGGAGCCGGAAATCATCGACTGCCACGTTCACCTTTGGACCCTTGCGAGACCGGATGGAGTCGGCTGGATCAAGAAGGACGATCCGGTCCTCTACCGTGACTACCTCCCCAAGGATCACGAGCCTCTGGCCAAGGCCGCCGGGGTGAATGGCGTGGTGATTGTCCAGGCCGGCCAGAGCCTTCCGGACAACCAGTGGAATCTCGACGTTTCCGCCGACAACCGGAAACTCTATCGGGGCGTGGTGGGAAATCTTTCCCGCGTGATCGGGACCGACGAATTCGAGCCTCTCTTCACCCAGCTCTGCAAGGACCCTCGCTACCTGGGTTACCGGCTATCGGGTCGCTATCAGGAGAACCTGGGCGACGCGTTCTATCAGCATCTCGGACTCACGGCGGAGAAGGGCAAGAGCGTGGATTTCCTCGTGGACCAGTATTCCCTGAAGGATGTGGATGCCATCGCCCGCAAGCTGCCCAAGCTCAGGATCATTCTCGACCACTTCGGAAACATCCGTTTGAGCGACAAGCCGCTGGATCCCCAATGGGTGGAGGATTTCCGCACCGTGGCGAAGAATCCCAACGTCTTCTGCAAGGTCTCCGCGCTCTATGGCCGGGTCGAGAAACAACCTGCGCCCAAGGATATCGCGTTTTACCGGCCCATCCTCGATCTGACGTACGAATGCTTCGGTCAGGACCGGATCATCTTTGGTAGCGACTGGCCGGTGTCCCGGAACACCGGGGACTATGCCTCGGTTCTAACACTCACTCGGTCCTATTTCGATGCCAAGGGGCCGGCTGTCTGCGAGAAGTTGTTCCACACGAATGCGGTTCGATTCTACGCCATTCCCGCAGAGGAGTGATGTAGCTGCTGGAAGTCCTCACTACGGACCGCGGATCTTCAGTCCGCCTCTTCATGTTCGTCACAATACGAAGATCCAAAGATTTTGGTACCACGAATCCCTGAATTCAGTGACGGTTCACCTTCATTTCCCGAGCAACTGCACCACCACCGTGGTGTAAAGCGCGTAGCCACCTGCTAGAAACAGTCCGGCGCAACTGATCCATAGCCCGACATCCCACAGCCGGCTGGGAACCAGCCGTGCGTCGCAACGCCGGTAGCGGAAATACAATGCGGCCACCCCCAGCAGCGGGAGCATCAGCGCCCCCATGAATCCTCCGGCGAGCACCAGTTGCTTCGGGGCCTTGAAGAAGGCATAGCTCGCGAGAAACAACAGGGGCAATCCGATACAGAAGATCCGGATCCACGAACGCCGCGAGTGCTCGTCACCCGACGAGAGACCGAAGACACGCAGCGCGTCGGCGCAGACCAGCGCGTGGCTGGCGGTCGCCACGAAGAAGGTGGAATACAGCACCGCGAACGCTCCTAGCAGGAACACGAACTGCGCCGCCGTGCCGAATACCGGCACATACATCTGGCTCAGCGTGCGGATCATCTGCTCGCCGTCGGGATCGAGCCCGGTGCGTCCGAGGATGGCCGCGCCTAGCAGATAGAACGCAACCGTCGCGAAGGTGTAAACAACCATCGAGCACCAGGCATCCCAGCGCAGCACCCGCACCCATCCTTTTGCGCGTTTCTCCCATTCCTTGGAATCATCCTTCGGTCCTGTCCATTTCGCGTAGCCCTTTTCGAGACACCAGTAGGGGTACTGCACCAGCTCGGTGGCACCCACACCAATGATCCCGAATGCCGCGAGCGCCACTCCCATTCCCTTTCCCTCGGGGATGTGGAAACTCAGCCCGGCCATGAGGTCCGCCCAGGAAACCCGCCACTCGGGCAGCAATTGCAGATAGAGGAGGTTGAAAACGGTCACCAGCGTGAAGGTGGCCACCAGCGCGGTGGAAACATTCTGGATCAACCGGTAACGCCCCACCACCAGCAGGACGATGGAAATCAGCGTGATGATCGTGGCCCAGATCATGGGGTCATTGGAACGGGTTTCCTTGTGTGCGGACCACTTGACGAGGTCCGCCTTCGCGACCTCCCTTTCCTTCGCCAGTGTCTCCAGCTTCGGAGCCATCGCTTCCTGTCCCTCGAATCTTTTCGTGATGCTCTCCACCACCTGCAGCCGTATGGCCGCGTCCTGTTGGGCATTCACCACCACCCCGGTTTCGGTTAGGGGCTGCTGGATCGCCATCGCCTGACCGACCCCGCCGATGATGCCGCCTAACTGGATCAGCGCGACGATGATGAAAACCAGCCACGCCCAGCAAAGCCAGTTCACCCTCGCGCGCGGGCCCGGCACCTCGTTGAGCCCGTCCAGGGTGGTTTTTCCGGTCGTGATGACGTAGCGGCCGAACTCGATCTGCACGAACACCTTGATGAGGCAGCCGATGATGATCAGCCACAGCAGGACAAATCCCGCCTCCGCGCCGACCGCCGTGGTCGCGATCAATTCGCCCGATCCGACGATGGATCCCGCGATGATCAGGCCGGGGCCGAGTTGACGGATGATCCCCCTCAAGGTGGTTGGCGGATCCTGGGTGCCTGACGGCTCGTTGTCTTGTTTCATGAATTGGGCTTTTTGATGGGGGCGCTGTTCTCTAGCGGAGATGGCGGGAGGAAATGGCGTTGGTTGGACTCACTCGGAGAAAATCCAGCGGCTGTCGAAGCCGGGGATGGATTCGCCGCGCTGGATCTTCCAGTAGCGGTCCACATAAAGCTCCACGCCTTTCTGATAGCTCAGCTCGGGGATGTTCTTGCGGGTCCATTTGAGATCCAGGGTCTTCGTGCCGGCCGGGAGGTCTAACGCACGATCCTTCGCGTTCACTTCCTTGCCATCGGCGGTCGCCGATGTCAGTTCCACGAACCATGGGATATGGAATTGCAGGCTTTCGGGGGCCTTGCGCCATTGCGCGTCGATCTTCACGGTCGCGCCGTCAGCGGTTGACTGGATGTCGTAGGACACGGGCCCGAAATCGGTCGGGGCCTTGTTGACCTTCACGGATTTGCCGGCATCCAGCCAGGTCGGTGCCAAGGCGGAGGCGAGGTGGAGCACGGGCGCTCCCATGTCCTCGCGGACGAGCATGTTTCGCAGACACTCGTTGAAGCGCGCGGCACACCAGCCGTGAGGTGGATAGTTGTTATGGAAATGGCGGTCGCGCCAGGCCCAGATGTCGTATTCGAAGCCGGTGTTCGTGCTGCCGGTGTGGACGAGGAATGAATAGAAGTCCGTGATCACCTCGCGGTCCATTCCCAGCGCCAGCAGCGTCTGCAGCACCTGGAAGGTCTCGTAATGGTGAATGACAGTGTGCTCGGGCTTCGACCAATCGACATTCTTGTCACCCTTGGCCTTGCGGACCTTGAAAGCGTTGTGCTCGTAGGTCATGATGCCTTCCTGATAGGCGTAGTCGCGCACGGTGCTGACGGTGTTCCTGACCATCGGATTGTCCGCCGGGATCACGCCGAACGGATAGACGCCACCGGAAGCGTTTTCCCAGTCCATGCCGGCCAAGGGGTCGTCGAGTCCGGGTGGGATGTAGCCGTCTGTCAGATCGGTGACCTTCTTGAGTTGAGCCAGAAATCTGGCCTCGTAGTCATCATGGATCTTCTGGAATCGGGTGGCGTCGTCCGTCTTGCCGACGGCGTTGGCGAGATCCACCGCGTCCCGCAGGCCGCGAAGGACCCAGAAGCTATGGCCGGTGTAATGGCCGTCGATCCGCTCATTGTCATAGGGACCTGAGACCGGCCACAGGCCCCAGGGGTCCTTGGCGGTTTCCTCCTGAAGCTTGGCGATGTGGCCCGGCACCGCCTGATAGACGCGTGTCGCGAAGGCCTTGTCACCGGTGATCCGGTAATGGGCGGCGAGGGTCCACAAGGCCTGGCCCCATGCGTCGGGGTGGGTGGCGAGCAGGCCGTCGATCTTGCCGTCGTCATCCTTGAGCAGGACGTGCTCGATGCACTGCGCGGCGATCTCCGGCAGGCCCAGCATGTCGTAGGTGTGGATGATGAAGGCGGCGTCTCGCGAGAAGAACTGGTTGTACTGCACGTCGCTGACGGTCTGGATGACGGACTTGCGGTCCTCCTGCAGGTCACGCGCCATCAGGTCGTACATCAGCGAGGACTTCTGCATGTCCATGACCTTTTGCTCGGGCACCTCGAAGACCGCGCCCGCGTTCAACTGCTTCCGCCAGAAATCGCTGCTGCGTTTCAGATAGTCGTCGTAGTTGGCATCGGCCACCGCCTTGACCTCCGCCGCGCGCGAGTCGGCCACGGGAACGTAGGGCATGGTGACATCGACCGACGCCGATTTCCCCGGAGCGAGCTGGATGACGAACTCGACAGGCTCCATGTTGGCGGGCGTTTCGATGACCTGCCAGCCGGACGCGTCGGGATGATAGCTGAAGATCAGGTGCTCGCTGTCCGTGCGGTGGACTTCGCTTCCGTTGCGGAACTCGGTGGGCTCCCACTGGAGCCACGGTTTCCATTCGTTCTCGTCGATGAATTTTCCGGTCCACCAGGTGGGCGTGGTGTGATCGAAAAACGGTTGGCGCCAGGGTCCCTCGTGATCGTAAACGCGCGCGCCGATCGCGGCGCGCCGGGCGGTCTTGCCCGGGTTGGTGGCGGTGATGCGCACGAAGCCCAGCAGATTTCCCAGCGGATCCAGCCTGGCAGGCGCGGCGAAGGCCTTCACGCTGTATTCGATGTCATCCACCAGCGAGGCGTAGTTGATCACCGGCAAGCAGCCTTCATCGAGCGTGCGGACGCGGCTGTTGAGGCGCTTGAGCGGCGTGCCGGCCCACAAGGTCATCTCGCCCCACGGAGCGTTGAACGCGCCGTCGCCGGTGAGCTGGAAAGCCTTGGGCGTGTCCATGAACCCGAGCGCGTCGCTGGGAGTGAGGAAATAGTTGAACGGTCCCTTCGCATCGTGGACCTGCTCGTCGATTCTCGGATCGTGGACATACGTCCGGGCGTGCATGGCGGGAAGGCAGAGGGAAAGGGCGACGAACGCCGCCCGGTGACGGCGACGAATGGGGGAAAGGTTGTTTTTCATGGAAATGAAGAATGGGGGATACCGTGCGGGGCCAGCGTGACGCGCCGGGATGGTCCGGGCAATATCTTCTTGGCGAGTTGTCCTGTTGGGGAAATCAACCCACGCGGCCAAATAGGCACCAAGTTTGGTCCACGGTCCTGGAGCTGGTGGCGTCCAACCGTGGCATCACCCATCCTGGCGCAGGCGCAGTCATCGCCAGTCGGTGAAATCGGGGTTGAATTTCATCCTTTTCTGCGGTCCTATCACCGTCGGGTTCCTAGATGGCAAATGGATTCCCTGAAAACCCCCAGTTCCTGTGCCGATCCAACCCATCCATTTCACCGGACGCAGCATGCGCGTTGTCGCAGCCGTTTGCCTCGCGGCCACCCTGCTTCCCGCCCTGGGGCAAGAAGCACCCCGCCCGGAATTTCCCGCCGGAATCCGACTTCCCGCCGCCGCGCGGGGCGAAGGCGCCATCACCGCTCTTGGCAAGCGGCTCCCGGAAGTTGCCGCCTTTTACCGCAGGAGCCCGGAGCAACTCCGTTCCCTGTTCCGCGCCGACCGCTGCCTGCATGCCAACCCCGAGGGACGGCTCTTCTACGCTTGCGAGTTTGAAATTCCCGCCGCCGGAGCGGAAGCTCCCAGCTTCACCATCGGCACCACCGATCCGGCTCCTTTCCCGACCGGAGAAGCGTTCCTGCTGCACAGTCGTCCGGGTGCCAACCGCGTCATCTATCTCGATTTCGACGGACACGTGGACAACACCCCCGGGAACTGGAAGGATGGCGCGAACGCACCGCCATTCGACACCAACGGCGACCCTGCCACCTTCACCAGTGGCGAGCGCGAACGCATCATCTACATCTGGCAGCGCGTCTCCGAGGATTTTTCGATGTTCGACATCGATGTCACCACCGAGGACCCGGGAGTCGAGGCTTTGAGGAAATCGAATTCCAGCGATCTGAATTATGGCATCCGGGTCTGCATCGGCGGCAGCAGCGGCGGAACCAACTGGTACACCACCGGCGTGGGCGGTGTGGCTTACGTGGGGTCCTTTGATGCCGGCAGCGACCTCCCCTGCTGGGTCTTTCCGGGAAATCTGGGAAACAGCGAGAAAAATATCGCCGAGGCCGCCAGTCACGAGGCCGGTCACACGCTCGGCTTGAATCACGACGGCGTCACCGGCGGGGCTTCCTACTATTCGGGCCAAGGCAACTGGGCCCCCATCATGGGCGTCGGCTACTCCAAGGATATCGTGCAATGGAGCAAGGGCGAATACACCAATGCCAACAACACCCAGGACGATCTTGCGGTCATGCTCACCCAAGGCGCGGTCTATCGCCCGGATGACCACGGCAGCACCACCGCCACCGCCACCGTGCTTTCGGCGGATACCATTCCACTCCTCACCGAGGGAGTGATCGAAAAACGGACCGATCTGGATTTCTTCCGCATCACCGCGGTCGGCGGCTCACTCAGCATCAACGTCAAACCGGCCCCCCGCGATTCCAACCTCCGCATCGAGGTGAAGCTCTACGACGCCGCAGGCGCGGTTCTGCAAACCGCCACGACCGCCGACACCAGCACGGGCACCCAGCCGGTCACGCTCACCCGTTCGGTCGCTGTTGGTGATTATTTCTTCTCCGTGGACGGAATCGGCAGTGGCGATCCGCTCGTCACCGGTTACACGGACTACTCCAGCCTTGGCCAATACCTCGTCTCCATCACCGGCGTCCTCCCGGCAGGTGCCACCTGGGTGCCGACCGCCGGGGGCTCCTATCAGTGGAATACCGGCGCGAACTGGTCGATCAGTCCGGTTCCCAATGCCGCCGGTGTGACCCTCCGCGTCAACAACAACATCGCGGGAAATCAAACGATCAATCTAACCGCCGCCGCGACGGTCGGCACCCTCTTCCTGGGAGATTCCAACGCCACCCACGGATTCACCCTCGCCTCGACCGGTGGCACGCTCACCTTTGACAATCTAACGGCCACGGCGGGCCTGAGCAAAACCACCGGCACCAACGATATTATCTCAGCCCCGCTGGCACTGACAGGAGAGCTGGTCGTCAATCAATCCTCATCAGGCACGCTCGGTTTCTCCGGTGCTGTTAGCGGTGCCGGAGCCCTGACCAAGGAGGGGGCCGGCACCCTGGTGCTCACGGGGGCGAAGACCTACTCCGGTCGCACGACCGTGGCGGATGGGGTTCTGCGTCTCGACAGCACCGACGCCTTGCCCTCCGGCAATCTGGTGCTGAGTGGCGGCGGTGTGCTTGGCCTTGCCAGTGGAAATTTCAGCCGCGCCCAAGGCACGGGTTCCAACCAGTTGCAATGGACAGGCGACGGTGGCTTTGCCGCCTTCGGTGCGAATCGAACCGTCACTCCGGGAACCATGAGCTGGGCTTCTACCAGCCTTAACGGAAACGCCCTCGTCCTCAGCCATACGACCGCGAACGCCACGCTCATCTGGACGTCCAATCTTTCCTTTGCTGGCAGTGCCCGAACCATCCAGGTGGACGACGGCTCCGCTGCCATCGATGCCCGGATCAGCGGAGTCCTCAGCGGCGGCGGCACCTTCAACAAGACCGGCGGCGGCTTGCTCGACCTCACCAATGCCAACACTTACACCGCCACTACCAGCATCAATGATGGGCTCCTCCTGATCAGCAATGCCGCCGCACTCCCCAGCGCCAATCTCATCCTCGGTGGCGGCATCCTCGGCCTCGGCAGTGCGGATCTCACCGCGCGCACGATCGGCACGGGCACCTCCCAAGTGCAGTGGACGGGCGACGGTGGATTCGCCGCCTACGGCGCGACCCGTGCGGTGAAATTCAGCGACACCGCCATCAACTGGACCGCCACCAATTTCATCGGCCTCGGCAAAACCCTCCTGCTCAGCCACGCGACGGCCACCGCCACGCTCGATTGGCAACAGCCGATTTCCATGTATGGCAACTCACGCACGGTCGAGGTCGGCGATGGCTCGGCTGAAATCGACGCGCAAATGAGCGGAATCATCGCCGGCGGCACGGCTGCTAACAGCCCGTTCAACAAGACCGGCGAGGGAACCCTCGCCTTCACCGCCCAGAACACCTACGATGGCGACACCCTCGTCAACGCGGGCACCCTGATGATCGGCAATGGCGGCACCAGCGGTGGCGTCTCCTCGAATTCCCTCAACATCGTCGTGGACTCCGGTGCCAGCCTTGCGGTGAATCGAGGCGACTCCGTGACCCAGGGAACCAACCCCCTCAAGGTCGCCATCAGCGGAGATGGCGGTTTCTCACAAGTGGGCTCCGGCACCACCACCCTTACCTTGGCCAACACCTACACCGGCGACACCACGATCAATGCCGGCACGCTTGCAATCAGCGGAACCGGCAAGCTCGGCAACGGCAGCTATGCCGGGGACATCGCCATCGGTTCCGGCTCGACCTTCAACTACGCCAGCAGCTCCGCCCAGGCGATTTCCGGTCAGATCACCGGTGGGGGCGCGCTCTCGGTAAACATCCCCGCATCCAACGTCACACTCACTCTAACCGGCACGACCAACAACCACAGCGGACCCACCACGATCACCACAGGCCGGATCAATGCCAACGCGAACGGCGCACTCTCACCCAACACGGCGATCACCATCCTTGGAAATTCCACCGTCGGCGGATCGCTCTTCTTCGGCGTCGCCACGCCCACGGTCGTCAACGACTTCACCATTTCCGGAGTCGGCTATCCGGACTCCGGTGGCGCTGTCACCGCCGGAGCGATCCGGCCCTCCAACGGCCAGACCTTCACCGGGACCATCACCCTGGCCGGTGATTCGCGGATCGGATTCATCACCGGCAGTGCCTCCGTCATCCTCTCCGGCCGGATCACCGGCGGCAACGCCATCGACTTCCATGGCGGGCTCAACGGAAACAGCCTCACGCAAACCTTCACCCTGTCCAACACCGGGACCGCAAATGACTACACTGGCAACACCTCGATCACCGTCGTGGACTTCAACGGTGCCAGAACCGATGGCAAAGCGATCCTCAGCCTGGGTGCCGGAAATCAGATTCCCAACGGAGCCGGCAAGGGCAACGTCGTTTTCAACGGGGCCGACGCCAATCACCAGTCGATCCTGGAACTGAATGGCAAAAACGAAACCCTCAACGGAATTTCCAACGCATCCGCAGCCGGAGCCATCATCCGCAACACCGCCACCGGAGCCTCGGTCCTAACGGTCGGTGACGCGGGCACCACCAGCACTTTCTCCGGAGTCATCACGGACGGTGGCGTTGGAAAGACCCTGGCCCTCACCAAGATCGGCGCGGGAACCTTGAACCTTTCCGGAGCCAACACGTTCATCGGAGCCACCACCATCTCAGCCGGCACCCTGGCCATTGGCGCGAACCAGGTCCTGGCAGACACCACGGCGGTCGCCATCGGCAACGCCACCCTTTCCATCGGCGCGGCCTTCTCTGACACCCTCGGGACACTCGATCCCACGAGCACCGCCAAAATCAACCTGGGTGCCGGCTCCACCCTGGCCTTCGCCAACAGCAGCGCCATCAACTGGACCGGCGGAACACTGACTCTAACCGGCAGCTTCGTCTCCGGCTCGTCCCTCCGCTTCGGCACCACGGGCGGCGGCCTCACCTCCACCCAACTCGCCCTGATATCCGCATCCGGATTCACCTCCTTCGCGCTGAACGCCAGCGGCTACCTGACCGCCAGCACCGTCACCGGCTACACCGCATGGAAATCCACCCACGCCCCGACAGGCACACCCGGTGACGATTACGACGGCGACGGCGTGACCAACGGCGTCGAATTCGTGCTCGGAGGCACCGCCACCACCAACGACGCGGCCAAGCTGCCCCAACTCTCCACCAGCGGCGGCAACATGATCTTCACCTTCATCCGCGATCAGGCATCCATCGACGGCACCACCACGCTGACCATCGAAACAGGAACCGGTCTAACCACATGGCCGTCCGCCTACGTCGTCCCTGTCGGCGCGGCGACGAACAACCCGGGCGTGACCGTTGTCAAAAACTCCCCCGCGGCAGGCAAGGACAGCATCACCCTAACGGTACCCGTCGCTCCGGGCGGTGCGAAATTCGCAAGACTCAAGGTCGTTCCCTGATGCCAAGGTCCTTTTAGTGGACGCCCCTCCCATCGTCGCGGTGAACCTGTAGCGTCGGTCTGTGACCGTCGCCTCTGCACGTGGCTGTGGCGTCTCGCCCGGATCTCAAACGCTTGAGCAAGGAAGAAATTTGAACCGCCAATGAACACCAAATCACGCGAATGATTGAAGACTGTTTGGATCGGTGGGATATGCCTTCTTGAACGTGGCTGTGGCGTCTCGCCGCAGATCGTCGTCCGGGCGTCCCGCCCGGAGCTCAAAGGCCGGGAGGCCGTCTGAAAACTGGAGCGCGGATCTTCAGTCCGCCTCTTGGGGATGGTTCATTCCGGGAAACGCGGATCATCCGGCACCACGAATCGCACGGATCTAACGAATCTCCGGTCTTCCATCATCTTCAATTCGTGACCATTCGTGTCATTCGCGGTTAAATCGTTCTCTCGATCCGATCGTTTCCATGTTGTCCACAACACGTGGCGGCTTCTCCCTCCGGATGGAGACGCCGCCCACGGCGCGGACCCGGAACACGCAGAGCTTGCCGGGGATCAGGAAATCGACCGTCATGTTCCGTGAGCCGGTGCGGATCCCTGGTAAGGTCAGGCTCCGGGATGGAAAGGCCTTCCAACGCCAAGAAAAATTCTTCCGTTCGTAGCAAAAACCGCTCAATCCCCCGAAGCCAGGCCGTTTCCGGGGCTCTTCGTTCATCATCCGGGGCCGCGGGACGTCTTCCCTCCGCCCTCCCCGTCGATTCCCACAGGGCTACCTCGTTTCGGAATGTTTACCGCGAATTTCGCCAATGGGCGCGAATTGAGAGAAGAAATTTGAAACGCCAAGAAAGAAAAGAGCGCCAAGGAAGACCTTGAGATGGAAAGAATGGGGAGGGAAGCGGCAGAGCTGGCTGCTCTGATCGGATTCTCTGAAATTCGCGCAAATTGGCGTTGATTCGCGGTTCCTTCTTCAAAGTGAGGTCGCCCTGCCGATCCCCAAATTTCTTCTTCCAGCCACCCCAAACGCCTTGTTAGTCTCCGGATGCAAAATGCCTTCCGCCGCTTCCCAAGATCACCTCCACCGGCAAGCTCATCGACGACGCGCTGGAGGCGGTGGAGAAGGAGAACCCAAGGAGTGGCGATCTCCGAATCGCCTCTTTCTCTTCACCAACACGGGCGGTTCGGAGATCGCCACTCCCGAACCTCGCGGGGCTTGCCCCGGGAACTCGACGCTTTAAGTATTTGGACTGGAGGGTCGTTGAAGATTCCTAGAATGCGACAATTTACACATTAACAAATGATCACCGAAGACCAACTCGAACAGCTCGCAATCCAGTGGTTTCAAGACACGGGGTGGAATCATGTCCACGGCGCGGTGATCGCGCCGGAAGGCGTGGCGGCGGAACGGGAGGATTTTCGGGCGGTGGTCTTGAACGGGCGCTTGGCGGAGGCGGTGCGGCGCTTCAATCTGAAGCTGCCGGAATCCGCGGTGGAGGAAGTCCGGCGTCGCGTTGCTATGCCGGGACAAGTTGTGCATGTGGTGACGAAGCCGGAGCCTCCGTCGCTGGTGCAGAACAACCGGGCCTTCCACCTATTGCGCCTTGATGGCAAACCGTGGTTCCATTTCGCTATCGCAGCATGATCGTTATCCAATCCATCTCTGATTTGCAGCTATTGCGGGAATCCGTGGATCTGGAGTGCAAGCGTGCCGGAGGACAGGATGGTCTGGGAGCCTTGCCACACGATTTTTGGGAGACTTATTCCGCGATGGCGAATACGGATGGTGGGATTGTTTTGCTGGGGGTGCAGGAAAAGAAGGGCCGCTTGTTGCCCCATTCGCTTGCGAATCGTGATCGAATCCGCAAGGACCTGGTGGACACCGCGAACAATCGACGGAAGGTCAGCGTCAACCTGCTGGGAAATGATTCGATCCGTGATTTGGAGATCGAAGGGCACCTGTTGCTGCAAGTCGAGATTCCGCGGGCTACGCGGTTGCAGCGCCCGGTTTATCTCAATGGCAATCCTCTCCAGGGGAATACCTATCGGCGCTTTCACGAAGCAGACCAGAGCCTGGGAGACGAGGAGGTCAAGCGCATGTTGGCGGAGCAGGCGCATGACAGCTTGGACGACCGCATCCTGCCCAACTTCGATCTGGATGACCTTTTCTTGGAGTCGTTGAAAATTTACCGGCAGACGCATGCCACATTGAACCCCGGGCATCTGTGGAGCGGCTTGGATGACCGGGAGTTTTTGAAAGCGATTGGAGCGTGGAGAAGGAACCGTGAAACCGCTGAGTCGGGTCTGACGGTGGCGGGCTTGCTCATGTTCGGGACGCATCCGGTGATCCAGGAAGTGTTTCCGTATTACATGCTGGATTATCAGGAGCGCCCGGAAGCGAAGACGGAACGCCGCTGGATTGATCGGGTGACATTGGATGGAACATGGTCGGGCAACCTGTATGATTTTTACCGAAAAATTTATCCCAAATTGGTCGCGGATTTGAAGGTGCCCTTTGAGATCCGGGACGGTGTCCGCCAGGAGGACACTCCGGTGCATGTGGCGTTGCGTGAAGCGTTGGCCAATGTGATCGTCCATGCCGATTACCGCGAGCCCGCTTCTGTGCTGGTGGTGAAAAGGCCGGATATGTTCGGTTTCCGCAATCCCGGGCTGATGCGGATTCCGCCTGCGATCGCCCTGCGTGGAGACGAGCATGACTGCCGGAACCGCCTGCTGCATGCGATGTTCCGCTACGTCAATGTAGGGGAACAGGCGGGTTCGGGAATCCCCAAGATTCTGAGCGGTTGGCAAAGCCAGCATTGGCGCATGCCTTCGCTGCGGGAGGAGCGGGAGCCGAACAACCGGACCGTGCTGGAACTCCAGATGCTGGACCTTTTCCCTCCGGGTATTCTGGATATCCTAGGGCTCCATTTCGGGGATCGGTTTGAGGCTCTCTCCCAAAATGCCCGCTTGGCTTTGGCGATCACATTGAGCGAGGGGCGTCTTACCCATGCCCGTTTAAGCGAGCTGTCGTCCGATCACCCCACCGACCTCAGCCGGATGTTGAGCGATCTGGTTCAGGAGAGATTTTTGACCCTGACTGGAAGCGGACGGGGTGCGGTTTATCGGTTTGCAGGGACGGAGATCGTCAGTCCGGCGGATGTTTTTGGGCCGGATGGCTCCCCTGATTTGGCTGCGCGCTCCCCTGATTTGGCCGCGCGCTCCCCTGATTTGGCCGCGCGCTCCCTTGATTTGGCCGCGCGCTCCCCTGATTTGAGTCGGGATGTCGATGGACTCTTGATTTCGAAATACCACGAACTTCGGTTCATCGACCGATTGGAAGCCATTTCGGGTGCAAAAATTGAAGAACTGGGGGCACTTGCAGAGCTGCCGCGCCAGAAAATGAAGATTTCCCGCGAGGAAATGACGGAAGTTCTGCTGCAACTTTGCAAAGGGCATTTCATCACGTTGGCCGCGCTGGCTCAGCTTGTAGATCGCAAGCCGAACGCACTTAGGGATGCCCATCTCACTCCCCTCCGGAAAGCCGGTAGGCTGTTGTTGGCATTCCCGGATACGCCGAATGACGCCAGACAGGCCTACACCACCACACCTGAGAAATGATCACCGAAGACCAGCTCGAACAGCTCGCGATCCAGTGGTTCCAGGACACGGGGTGGAATCACGTCCATGGTGCGGTGATCGCGCCGGAAAGGGTGTCGGCGGAGCGGGAGGATTTCCTGGCGGTGGTCTTGAAGGGGCGCTTGGCGGAGGCGGTGCGGCGCTTGAACCCGAAGCTGCCGGTATCCGCGGTGGAGGAAGTCCGGCGTCACGTTGCTATGCCGGGACAAGTTGTGCATGTGGTGACGAAGCCGGAGCATCCGTCGCTGGTGCAGAGCAAGGAGAGGCGATATCCGATCGCCTTGACCATGAGGGGCCCATGGGGAAGCGGTTTGCCGCGGTTCATGGTCTTTCCATGGACATCGGCGGACGGATCCCGCCGCTCCTTGAGTGGGATGCCCCATTGGGGCGGGAGAATGAGGATGAGATTCTGATGAACTATCAAATATGAATACCCCCATTACCATCACCGATGTCATGTTGCGCTCCGAGCAAGGAGCGACGCGGCCGTTTTACTGCGGAGCGGATTCCGGGCTGGGGTATCGGCAGATCTATTGCGTGAAAGGCGCGTATGCGGGGAAGGATTCCCTATGCTGCGAGTGGGTGGCTTCGCGGTTGGCGAATCTTTTGATGGAGGGGGAAGCTCTGAAGCTGCCCCCCTTTAGGATGGCGGAGGTGCCCGAGGAGTTAATCGAGTTCAGTGCGAGGCCGGACATCCGCGACTTGGGCGCAGGACACGTTTTCGCCTCCCTACTTATTGTTTCAGGGCAGGAACTCACTTGGTCCACCGCACAAGGGTGGCCGGAAAAGACGATGGCGCTGCTCCTCCTGCTGGATTTGTGGATCCAGAACGAGGACCGGAGTCTGACGGAACTCGGAGGCAATCCGAATTTGTTGGTGGAGCAGATCCCACCCTTGCCCGATGACGATCCGGAAGGGGCATTGTGGAAGGATGAGCCGAGACGGGAGATGCTGTGGGCTTACGACTTCAATCTAGCGTTTGATTCGGATTTCGATCGCGAGCGGTTTTTCGGAGTGCATGTGTTTGGCAAGATGCTCAAGCAATGGCCGGAAGGTTTCCGCGAGCAGATGGAGTCGCTGATGAAAGCCGCGCTGGCCGAGGTGCCGGCGATCTTCGCCGAGCTTCCGCTGGAATGGCTACACGTGGATGGAGACGAGAGTTTGCCTGTGCAACTGGACATGAAACGGGTAATCTCCGCCTTGGAATTGCCCTTCACCGATCCCGAGACTTTCTGGAAACTGCCATGAATCCCAACCAAGCCGTCTGCAACTATGCGTTGCTCCGTTTCATGCCCTATCCGCAAACCGGAGAGGTCGTGAACGTGGGGGTGGTGGTGAATTGCCTCCAGCCGTGTTTTCTGAAATTCAAGGTGGAAGAGCATTTGCCGGAACGGATAAGAGCGCTTTTTCCCGATTACCCGCCTATAGTCTTCGAAGCGGCTGCGAAGGCGATCGATGCGGAGGTGAAGCGCATTAGCGCCCGGATTAGCGATCCGAAGGGCTGCCAATTCGCCTTTAACGAACTGGTGAGACCGAGGGAGAACACGTTGCGCTTCGGGGAGGTGAGAACGGCGGTGACGGCAGACCCGCAGAATTTTGACGAGGAATTGTTCCGCCGCTACGTCCGCATGGAAGTGGCAGAACCGCAGGCGACCGCGAGCCGGGGATGATTTTTAAAATGACGATCGAAAGCTCGCAAGTGATCTAGGAGATGATCCAGATGGCCAAGGATCCGCCGTCGCCCGTGGGGCTATGGAGGGACAAGCATGCAGGAGGCGATGAAGCGCCACGAGGAGCTGGGCCTGAATCCGGACGAGGAGGTCGCGGGAGGGATGAATGAATGAAGGCCGGGACGAGTGAAGTGGGCGCGGCGGGCCGCCAGGCGGCTAGTTTTTCGGATGGGTCGCAAGGCGCCCGTAGAGGGTATCCGGAAACTCGTCGGCCAGTTCCTTCAAGCCCTTCGCGATGCGCTCACGCGAGCGCGGATCATCCGCGCGCTCGGCCCGGCGCATGATGGACCGATAGCCCTTTTCAGCCTCCTTTTCCTGGGCAACCCAGGGGGCCGAGGCCTGTCCGGAGACGGCCTTGGCGGCCGCCTGCCCGGAGGCCGAACTGCCGAAGTCGTCCGCGATCTTCTGCAAAGCGAGGAAAGCGAGATATCGATCCTTGTTTGCCTCATCCTGAATCAACGCCGAGTGACGTGTCACCGAGGAATCCAGTCGCTCCACAATGCGCTTCTTGAGGAGCGTCACATCCTCCTTCAGCGATGCATCGGATGAAAGCTTGTTCGCCTCGGCCAAGGCACCGAGGTAGAGACCGATCTCCGCCTTCTTGACGGCCGACTTGAGTGCCTCATGAAACGGAGGATTTGCCGGCATCAATGGCTTGGAACCCATGCGGTATTCCTTTTGGGTTTTGGCATTTGCCAAAGTGAATTCCTTCTTGTTGCCGTTCTTGTTGTGGAGGCTTGCGCCATCGGTCTTGCCGATGCTGCCGTCCGGCTTCACCCACATGTAGTGGTAAAGGGCGTCGTCACCGGTCGCCTGCCGGTAGTAGGAGGCATTTTCCTCCACTCCGACCAACCAGAGAGCGGGATTGGTCCGGCTCTTCATGTAATCATACGCCTGATCAAGGGTCCCGCCGTCCGTCTTGAGGGCGATGAGGACGACTTGCGGATCGTTGCCGTAGGCCTCACCAAGCTGTTGGAAAAGCTCCGGATTCCACCCACTGCAAATGCCGCACCAACTCTGGAAGAACAGGATGAGCACGGATTTTCCACGCATCCCCTCCAACGAAGGGGCTTCCTTGCCCGTGGACCAGGTGATCGAATCTCCGAAAGGAGGAG
Source organism: uncultured Verrucomicrobiae bacterium (assembly GCA_963810445.1). Classification (GTDB taxonomy): domain Bacteria; phylum Verrucomicrobiota; class Verrucomicrobiia; order Verrucomicrobiales; family Akkermansiaceae; genus Luteolibacter. The sequence continues at coordinate 119,679 of CAWENZ010000054.1, forward strand.
GGGTCTTCGCCGACAGAGGCATCAGCATCGAGATCGTCGCCAGACTCACCGCCAGGACCTTCAGGGGGATCTTTCTCATGGATGAATTAACAGATATCGTCCATCCAGGCGTCAATCTCAAAGCCCGGGCCGCATGGCTGATGCGTTGAGACAAGAGAACGGTTTTTGTCCGCAGGGGATCGCCGGGGGCGGGATCAAATCAGGGAGCAGGGAAGTGGAAGACGGGCAGGGCACCGACATTGGAAAATAATGAACCGCAGATGAACGCGGATGAAGAGTGAATGCCTTGTTTTCGCATCGGTGTGCATCCTGTTTATTTGAGGAATCGATTGGGATTTTCCAGTTCCGCCACGTCCGCTATGCTCCCATTGCGGTTTTATTTCTCTAGACCGTTTGCCGAAACAAGATGTCCCAAGGAGCGGCGAACTCCGATTCGCCGTGGTCCATGGTTTGCCGATTCAAAGCGTTTTACCACCTCGCATCGTCATTTCATGGGCTTCGGCGGATCGGAGTCCGCCGCACCTTGTTTCGGGTACGCGTCACCTGTCCATGAAGAATAACGGAAAGGCATTTTGGCAAATGGTCTAATTTAGCGCTAAGCGGACAGTATTGGGCGAACCATGGACCACAGCGGATCGGAGTTTGCTGCTGCTCGTTTGGGGGACGCGTGACCCCTCAGTGAAGAATGACGGGAATGGTTTTTTGCGAATGGTCTGGTCGGCGGAATGGGAGCGGTGATTCCGGAGTTTCGCGGGTTGAGAACCGGTGGTGGATCGGATAGGTTTTGGCCGTTCTCCGCGGAAACCAACATTTCACCTCATGACGATCGCCGCCACCTCAGCCTCCGACGGCATCGCCATCGTCGTGGTGGCGACTGTCCTGTTCTTGATCGGGCTGGGGATCCTCGGGCTATTGAAATTTCTTTTCCGGCTCATCCTTGGAAAGCCCCGTGCGGTGGAGCCCCAGAGTGTATGCGTGTCTTTCGAACGGGTGGATGGCTGGCTGGGTGAAGGGGCCGTTCAAGAGTTCAAGCAATTCTCCGCCTATCTGGAAACCAGGGTCCGCAGCGGGAAGCTCGGAGGGTTCGACGGTGGGGAGTTCGAGAAGGAGGGGGTGCGGATTTATTTCCACGGTCCGGATGCGGAACGGATCTGGGAGAGGATCGAGGCGGATGTCCGGGCTTATGCTCCGGCGAGGCCGGTGGAGGTGAGGTTCGACCTTGGAAAGAAGCGAGGCGGCAGGAAGGTCGTGGGCATCGCCGAGGATGGCCCCCGTCATCCGGAGGACCTGCCGGATTTCGAGATCCCGGAACCGGCGACGGGGATTTCACTCGCTTGGACCGTGGCTGGCCGCATTGCGACTTGCCTCTGGCTGTCTAGCATGGCGGGACTTTTCCTGAGCTGGTTTTTCCAGAAGGTCACCGGCACATCGGAGCGGGAAATGATGCAGTCGGGAATCGGCTCTTTCGTGGCGTTCACCCTTTCGGGAATGTTCGTCGTCGGGATGGTGCTTGCCTTGGTGTGTGTGAGTCACAGTGAACGCGTTGACAAGCGCGCCCATCCGGGCCCGATGGGCCGGGCACGGCGGGGACCCGTGCTGCCCCGCTGGATTTCGAACAAGGTGATTCTGGCGATTGTTGCGGCGGTGATCGTGGGGCTCGCGATGGCTCTGCGGATGGAGTGAGTGGGGTGATGAATGAATGAATGAATGAATGAAGGCCGGGATGAATCCCGCGGTCCTTGAAGAAGGAGGCGCATGATTCTGCTTTTCGTCCCGGATCGCTTGGTTAGTCTGCGGAATGGGAGGGCGGTTACGTCTTCATCTCCTTTTCCGCCCGATGCTTTTCACCTCTCCCGCCCATGACCGAGCTCGATCCCTATCAACCGCCGGCTTCGTTCGATTCCGTCGAACAGAAACCCGAGGGCCCGACCGTTCTCAAGGATCCCCGTCTCATCGGGAACGCCGCTCTAACGGCGATCTCGCTTCAGGTGTTCGTCAAGTTCCTCATGGCCTTCGGGCCCAATGGGCAGGAATGGCTCATCGTCCTGACCGTCGCCCACGTGTTCGCTTTTGTGAGCGGAATCTGCCTGTATTTTATCTGGATCTACCGCTGTGCCTCAAATGTTCAGCGCCTCAACCGGCACACCGAAGTCAAGCCCGGCTGGGTCGTCGGCTGCTATTTCATTCCCCTTCTGAACTGGGTGGCCCCGGTGATTTCCATGAGGGCCATCATTCGTGGATCCTTCGTTCGCGGTAATCCAGGGGCACTTCCATCCATCACGGTCGTATGGTGGCTCGCCTACTGGGTCAGCAACGTCGTGTTGCGCATCAGTCACGATCCCGTCATGTTTGGCGTCTGGAGCGTCGCCCTGGTCATCGCGTGGATCAGCGTCACCATTCTCGTAACCCGGATCAGCCGATGCCAGGCGGATTTCCGCTGGTCGGACGGCCCGCATTCCGAGCGCGTCATGATGACTCCACTGCCGCCACGTGGCGCGCCGTCCGTCGCACCGCTCCAGGTCCGCCGGATTCATGAAACGGGTAGCGGATCCGCGGCGGTTCAGGACATCGAATCCGAATGGGGCAGGAGATGAAGCAGGCAGGAGATAGGAGATAGGAGATAGGAGATAGGAGACAGGAGACAGGAGACAGGAGACAGGAGACAGGAGACAGGAGACAGGAGACAGGAGACAGGAGACAGGAGACAGGAGACAGGAGACAGGCGTCTTCGCTGATTCTTTCTCTCAACCCTGTTCCCTGATCCCTGTTCCCTCAACTCCTCTTCTAGAGAGATGAAGGTTTTCCTTTTCATCGGCGGGAATGGGGTGAGCTTGCGGGATTGAAACCATGACACGACTTGCGGACGATATCTGGCTTTTCCCCTATCGGCTCACGGCACTGGGGGTGAACATCGGGAGAAACGTGACGGTGATCCGTCTGAAATCGGGGCAGCTGGTGATTCACTCGACGGCGCCTTTCACGGCTGCGGACACGGCGGAGATGCGCGGGCTGGGAGAGCCTGGATGGCTGGTGGAGGGGATGGTGGACCACGACACGTTCAGCGCGGCCGGGCGGAAGGCGTTCCCGGAGATTCCATTCCTGGCTCCGGAGGGATTCCAGAAGCGGGTGAAGTTCCCGATAGAGAGCCTGGATGCGCCGCCTGCGGAATGGCTGCCGGAGCTGGAGGTGATCCGGATCGATGGAGCACCGAGGATGGCGGAATGCGTTTTCTTCCATCATCCATCGGGGACCCTGGTCGTCTGTGACCTGGTGTTTCATTTCCCCGATCCGTCATCGCTCTGGGCGAGGCTCCTTCTGACAATGGTGCTGGGCCGGGAGACAGCCCCGGGTTTTTCCAGGCGCGTGAAGATGGCCATCAACGACAGAGATGCCTTCGGTGCGAGCTTGGAAAAAGTGCTGGCGCTTCCGATCCAGCGCATCGTCCCCGGCCACGGGGAGGTGTTGGAAAAGGATGCGAGGGAAAAGGTGGGGAGTCTTTTTGCGAAGAACGGGTTTCTCTAGGGGGAGGCAGGGGCAAGTTAGAGACTTGGATGATACTGAATTCCGGTTAGTTCTTGCGAGACTGCCTCTCAACGAAGTCGCACAGCTTGATGGCTCCCAGCATCAGGAGGGCCGGTTTCGCCAGAATGGCGGTGAGGCGGAGAGGCACGGCAATGAGGGTGCCAATCGGAACCCGGCTCAGGCAGTAACCGGCACCCATGGCCATTAGGACCGCCTTCGCAGGGGATTCCCTGACCTTGTCCTCGTAGGTTTCCAGCTTTTGGTTTGCCTTGTTCCTCAAGCGATCGGCCACGGCTTTGGCTTTGTCCGACAGAAGGTCGGCTCGTTCGGTGGTGATGATGTCAGTGGTCATGGCATTTACCAGAATTTAAGGCTGTCGAAGATGGAGCGAAGGGCGTCCTGGACGCCATCGCGTGCGTCCGAGAGAGGTCCTGACACGTAGCGATCCGCGACGGTGGGCTGGCTCCGATTTTCCAAAATCAGGTAGCAGACGGCAGCACCCATGAAGGCAGCACCGATGACGGATGAGAGGGGATTTCTTCGGACCGCCTCGGCAGTGGTTTCACATAACTCGGAAGATTGTCTCCGGATGGAATCGCAGCACGAGGTGACGCATTCCTTGCCCGTTTGTAAGGACTTTCTGGCTTGTGACTCGAGTTCGTCGGCAGTGGTGGTGAGGTGGGAATCGGTAGGCATGGTGTTCATGGTGGGAATGATAGGAGTTCTCCAGGGTGCTTGCAGATGCTGTTCCCACCAGGGAGCGAGTTGAAATCGTTGTGGTTGGTGGGGTTATGAGACGAAGGAGCCAATCGGAGAGGGCGTATTGCAATCATGCTCACGTCATGTCGTGCGGAATCCGCATCGCATTCACGATTCCAGGGGGCTCCGTGGGCCGTTCCAGCGCGATAACTCTTTGAAGTGTGATCACGCAGGAAATCCTGACTGGTTTTCCGCAAGAATCCCGGTGGGCCCGATTGGCGAAAATTTGTTTGTCCCGAGAGCGGGGCTTGGTTCGTTATAGAGGAGAACCATTCCCCATTTTCCCCATGAAACATCCGATTCCCAAAAATACGATCTGTCTGTGGTATGATAAGGAGGCGGAGGCGGCGGCGCGCTTCTACGCGGCCACGTTTCCGGAGAGCGAAGTGAAGGCGGTGCATCGTGCGCCGGCGGATTATCCGTCGGGCAAGGAGGGCGACGTGCTGACGGTGGAATTCACCGTGCTGGGAATTCCGTGCCTGGGTCTGAATGGCGGGCCGGGCATCTCACACAGTCTGGCGTTCTCGTTTCAGGTCGCCACGGACACGCAGGAGGAAACGGACCGCTATTGGGACGCGATCGTGGGCAATGGCGGCGAGGAGAGCGAATGCGGCTGGTGCCAGGATCGCTGGGGGATCTCGTGGCAGATCACGCCGCGCACGTTGACGGAAGCGATCGCAGCCGGCGGCGAGGAGGCCCGGCGTGCCTTCCTGGCGATGATGGAAATGGGCAAGATCGACATCGCAAAGATTGAAGCGGCGCGACGCGGCTGAGGCTCCGCGGGCAAATCCTGAGCGGGTTTCCGCAAGAATCCCGGAGGGATTTGGAAGCCTGGTTCCGGGAACTCGGGACAATCTAACAAAAAGGACCGGTTCTCTGGCAGGGAACCGGTCCGAATTCAGCTTCTAGCCAGGATGCCAGATCCTGTTACTGGCGTTTGCCGGGAGGGCCTGGCTTGATGATGTCGCCGTCCTTGACGCGCCCTTCCCAGTCGATCTGTTGGCCGTCCTTGAGTTTCTTGGTTTCGCCATCCTTCATCATGATGGTGCCGTCCATCATCACCTGGGTTCCATCCTCGATGACCTGGGTCTCGATCATCGGCATCAACTTGCCATCGCGCTTGATCAACATCTTGCCATCGCGGAATACGAGGAGGTCACGCTTCATGATTTTGCCGTCCATGGTGACCTCGTCGCCGGAAATGAGGACAATCACGTCGCCTCCCGTGGTTTTTACGGTGCCGTTTTTCATGACAATGGTGCCATCCTTGAGGGTCATGTCCGCTTCCATGGGCGAGAGCTTGTCATCCTTGCGGACCATGAGTGCGTCGTTCTTCATGATGATCGCATCCTCCTTGTGGGCGACTTCCTCGGCGCTATCGACCTTGGATGGATTGCCACGAATTCCTTCCTTCAGGATGGATGTCTGGGGCTCGGCCAAGCTATCCTGGGCGAATCCGATGCTGGAGAGGGCAATGCCCATGAGGGCGGAAGTAATGATGTGTTTTGCTTTCATATGATAATGGGTTGGTGTTCCGGATGACCCGTTTGCAGATGCGGGGCCAAGATGAGCGTGAACCCCGTAACATCCACAGGATCAGATGAAACTGGAGATGGATCGAATACCGATAACTCCCCGGAAAGCGGCCAGGAATTGCATTTCGCGATCCGATTGACCGCCGTTGCAATGCCGCGACCCGAGCTTGGAACCTCAGGACCCGGATCGGTACGGAAGCGGGGTCAATGCGCTAGCTTCGCGGAATTTCCGCACCAATTCCGATCTAGCAGAAATCTGAAATCGGGTATTGGATAATTTTGTTAGGGAGATTGAGGGTTTGAAGCGCCAAGCAGTGAGGAATTTGAAATCCTGTTCTCCCAATGAGTCATACCTGGTGTCTTGGCGGTGAAGACTTTTACTGAGCAGGAGGGAACGAAAGGGGGGGATTTTGAATTGGGAGAGAGACGGAGCAAGATGCTCCCGAGACGAACTGCGGCGAGACGCCACAGCCGCGATTGGGGAGGAGGAGTATCAGTCGATGCTGAGGAAGAGGTAGCCGAGTTTTTCGGGGACCCTGACGGTTAGAACGCCGTCGTAGAGGGCGACTTCTCCCGCACCTTGCAAAAGTGTGACCGTCTGGCCGCCCGGCTTGAGGAGTGGGATTTTTACGGACCATTCCGCTTCCTCGTTGAGTTCCCGGAAGACGACGACGCGGGCTGACTCGCGATCCTTGGCGACGGAGGCGAAGCCGGTCCATGCGACTCCGTCCGGTGCGCTGCCGATGGGAATGATGTGGCCGGAGAAGATGGCCTCGCGTTCCTTTTTCCAGCTCTCGACGAGCGGTGGCAGTTTTTCGAAATACTCATCGGGCAGGTTGGAGGACTCGAACCAGCCTAACGGATTGGCGAACATCACGCTGGCGAAGAGCGCGTCCGGTGAGTAGCGGGCCGGAGCGAGCGGGTCGTCCTTGTAGAGCTTGGTATTGCGCTGGTTGTTGAGAAACTCCATGCGCAGGCGCAACGGATCGACATGGGCGGAAAGCTGCCAGAGGGTTCGCAGCGTGAGGTGCGGCCAGTAGGTCTGCCAATCGGTGTAGCGGTTCTCAAGAAACACCGGCCCGACATTCGGGGTGCCGAAAAAGCCGGGTCGCAAGCCGGCGGTGGCATCGGCATCGAAGACAACGCTGCCTTTGGATTCCCGCAGGATCTTGTCGTAGAATTTGTGCAGGTTTTCCTCCGCGCCTGTCGATGCCATGTCCACCGCGTCGATCTTGATGTACTGGACGCCCTCTTTCCTGCAACAACCGATCAGCAGGTCGGCATCGCGCTCCCAATGGGTCATGTCCTTTTCGGAATCCGGTCCGAACCACAGTCCGAATTTCATGCCCTTCGCGGTGGCCGCATCGACGAGCGGCTTGAGTCCGTTAGGGAATCGCTGCGGGTGGGGCGACCAGAATTCGGGATCGGCGGAGTAGAACCTTCCCCATGCGCCCTTGCCGAAGGAGGAGTTTCCGGACTGGCCTTTTTGCCAGCCGTCGTCCACCTGCACGACGTCCACGCCGAGCCGTGAGCCAGCTTCGATTTCCTTGCGCAGGAACGCCTCGCTGACCCGCGAGTCCGCCGAGCGGTCGCCCCAGGTGTTGCTGAGGAAACGTGCGTCACGCGCGGGATCAAAGGTCCGCAGGCAGCGCTGATAGTCCTGCAACGCGGCGATGCGTCCCGGCCTGCCGCCGGAATAGCCTAACAAAACAGACCGGTGGCCATGACCGGCGAAGATCACCCGCTTGCCGCCACCGTTGACCCTCACGTCCCATGGGGTCTTCACCGGGCGGGCGTGGGGCAGGGGAGCAAGCTTGAGGAAGACCAGCCCGTCGCCGGTTAGAGGATCCTCGATGCCGAAAAGATTTCCTGATAACTCCAACTCGTCCTGAAGCGGCATCCATTCCAGCTCGTGGACCAGCTCATTGCGGCGGTCCGTCTGGTCCATCAGATCGACCTGGGTTAAGCGGAAATGTCGGAGGCTGAGAGAGATGTCGTCGATGGCGTCAAGATTCTTTGGCTTGTTCCTTGGTTCGGCCCTGGGTTTCTCGAGACCATCTGGAGTTTTTCCGGTTTCTCCGGCAGGGGATGGAGATGGGGCTGCGGGCGCAGCGCCGGGGTCGAAACTAACCGTCACCCCGCCAGCCTCGGGAAACACCTGCAGGCGACAGTGGAAGGTGGAGCTCGCGCCCTTGCTGGCCATATCGATGACGAGTGACTCCGCTTCCACGGGACCGATCTGACCGGTCCGTGACGAGAAGCTGATGGTGCGTTCCTCCGCCGGAAGGTCTCCACCTGGATGGGGTGCCGGCTGGCGTCCAGGACCGCGCAACCATTCGCGGTTGTTGGTTTTGTCCCGGAACGAGATCGGTGTGAGGAGACCTTGCCCAATGCTCCATTTCCTTTCGATCAGCGTGTTTCCGACAGTTAGTTCGGTGTCGCTCCATTTGGCGTAGCATTCCTTGAATGCCGCCTCGCCCGCCATCACCCGCGTGCCCTGCATGGAGAGCAGGAGGGGGAAAAGCAATGCGGCGGATTTCTTGGGTCCGACAAGGATGTTGGGGAGGAGATTCGAATTCATGGTCCGGTTGGCTGCATCGACCGTGCCTTGCCGGGCTCGTTTCTTGCAAGAATCTTCGCCAGGAGCTCTCGGTCATCATTGAAGTGTGCCGAACGCGAATCGAAACCTTGCAGTTTCCCGGCCGGGATGGCGAAGTCCTCTCGAAACGTGATGATGAAATCGAACTACGACGTGGTCATTCTCGGGGCCGGGCACAACGGGCTGGTGGCGGCCGCTTATCTGGCGCAGGCGGGACTGAGTGTCCTGATGCTCGAGAAGAACGATTACATCGGCGGCGCCAGCACGTCGCAGCAGGTGTTCCCCGACTACGACGCGCGGCTTTCACGCTACTCGTATCTGGTGAGCCTCTTTCCGGAGAAGATTGTTCGTGACTTGGGATTGAAGCTCGAACTGCGTTCGCGTGCGACCGGATCCTTCACTCCTTACGTGGGGGAGGATGGACGGCATGACGGGTTGCTGGTGAGCAATCTATCCGATGAACGGACACGTGCCTCGATGCGCGACCTAACGGGGAGTGAGCTGGAATTTGAAAGGATGAAGGGATTCTACGATCTCTCGCGGATTTTTGCGGAGAAGGTGTGGGATACCATGCTGGAACCGTTGGTCGCGAAGGATGGGTTGCGGAGTCGATTCGAGGTGGACGACCTGCATCGCGAGGCCTGGAGAAGCTTGGTGGAGGAGCCGTTGGGATGTGCGGTGGAGAGGCATTTGCAAAGCGACCTGGTGCGCGGTCTGGTTTTTACGGACGCGAAGATCGGTGTCTTCACGCATCCGCACGACGAGTCACTGATCCAGAATCGCTGTTTTCTCTATCACCTCATCGGCAACAAGACGGGCGAGTGGAAGGTGCCGGTCGGTGGGATGGGTCATGTTGCGGGCGAACTGGAGCGGGCGGCCCGGCAGGCTGGGGCGGACATGCTGACTTGCGTCGAAATCGGATCACTTGATGTGAGCGGGAAAAAGCGCTCGGTAAATTTCAAGGTGGCTGGAGTGGAGCATACGGTCGATGCGCGTTTCCTGCTCGTGAATTTCGGGGCGAACGTGCTCGATGAAATCCTCGGACGCCCACATCAGGCGGATGCCACGGATGAGGGTTCCGTTTTCAAGATCAACATGCTGCTGCATCGTCTGCCGAAGCTGAAGGCGAACCGATACACGGCGAACGAGGCGTTCTGCGGGACATTCCACAGTCACGAGGGCTACGAGCCGATGAAGCTGAGCCACCAACAGGCTGGGGAGGGGAGGTTGCCTGAGACATTGCCCTGTGAGATCTACTGTCACAGTCTAACCGATGAAAGCATCCTTGGCCCGGATCTGCGGGAGCGCGGTTTCCACACGATGACCTTGTTCGGGCTCGATACGCCTTGGTCCTTGTTCGCAGGGGAGAATGAGGCCATGAGCGCGAGGGCCCAGGAGCAATTTGTTAGCAGCGTGAACAGTTGGTTGGACGAGCCGTTGGAGGATTGTCTCGCTCTGGATCGTGATGGGAAACCGTGCATCGAGAGCAAGAGTCCGGTGGATATCGAGGACGCTCTCGGCCTTTACCACGGAAATATTTTCCAGAACTCGCTGACCTTTCCGTTTGCGGAGACGGAAGAACAGGTCGGGACCTGGGGCGTCGAGACGGAGTTTGAAAACGTCTTCCTCTGTGGCTCCAGCGCGTTGCGCGGAGGTGCGGTGAGCGGGATCCCCGGTCACAACGCCGCAATGAAAGTGCTGGAGGTCATCGCGGCAAATTCTAGCCGATAGTACGTCGATGTGGTTGCGGCGTCTCGCCGCAACGAAGGTTTCACATCAGGCTGAAGAGCTTTTTCTCCGGATTCGAAAGAGCAGGTTACGTTGCTGCGGGACGCAGCAACCACATTCAGGCGTTCGTTCGCTCGTCCGGATTTTACAGTCCACTATTTGGGAGAATACTTGTAGGTATTTCCTTCGATCTGAACATCCTCGCAGTCGCTGGTATGGACGGATCTGGCATCGTCCGTTTTGCCCTGGTTCAGAATCCTGTTGCCGGCAAAGCGGAGTCCGGTGGTGCTTTTCGCCTTGAGGATGTCAGGTCCGCCGCCGACGAACTCGTTGTCCAGAATGCGGATGTTCTCGTGCAGGGTGCTGTTGGAAGCCCGGTTGCTGGGATCGATGTGGATGACCGGTGCGCCGCATCGGATAAAGCGGTTTCCCTGAATGGTCATGTCACGCACGGCACCCGACTCGAACCAGCCTTGCGCGTCTCCCGCCACCAGGATGGCGCTCATGTGGGTGGCCAGGAACTCGTTGTCTTCCACGAGGACCTTGCGGCGGGTGCTGATGAGAAATCCTCGGGTCGGGATATGCGATACCTTGCAACCCCGGATCTCGACTTCGGGTGTCCACGTGACGTTCTCGATGACATCGTTCTCCTTCAGATCCTCACCAATGGGTTTTTCCAGCGTGAGAACGAGTTCCTTGGGGTTCAGCAGACTTGCCCCGGTGACGCGGTTGGTGCGGTAGGACGCCAAGGTGTCCGCATGGACGAACTCGATTTCATCACCGGGGTTGAAGGCCATGAAGCCGAAGGTTTGGCGTTGCATGAAGCGGACCTTGACCTTGTTTTCAGGGAGCTTCCCGACGACCCGGAGGTAGGTGCCGTGGATGTTGATGGCATCGTCGTGGGCACCCGCGAACACGCAATCTTTCACGAGCACCTTGCCCTTGCAGCCGGAAATGTGGAGGCAGTCGGCCCAGGCGGCCGTGGTGCGACCACTGGCCTCGTCGGGAGCGATGGTGACGGAGTCATAGGTGAGGTTTTCGGAGAACTGGTTGACCAATCCCATGCCGTGAAGGAAGCGGAAGGTCACATTCTTCCAGGTGATGTCACGGCTGCGGCGGGTGAAGGTTCCGGCACAGTCGCGGAGGGTGTCACGGATCTGATAGGTCAGGCCGGATTTCATGGTGGGCTTCCCACTTGCCCTGACAAGGAAGGGTTTGATTTCTTCCAATTTCAGCCCCACGAGAGGGTCGCGGCGGCGGTGAAGATCTCCGGTGGTCCCGTCGAGTTCCTGCGCCAGTCCGGTCTGATAGCTCCAACCCTCGCCTTGCCAGGTGATGGCGTCATCCTTGATCGTGTAGGTGGAATCCTTGTGGATCGCCAGATCGACGTGGCCCTCCCCGACCGCCGCCACCTTGAACTCGGAAACGGTCGGCCGCTGGTAGTCGAAGGTGAGTCCGGAAATGGCGATGTCCTCGCAAGCGTCCACACAGACCTCGATCATCTTGCCTCGAAACATGATCGTCGCGCCCGTGCCTGAAACGCGGAAGTGTTTGGCACCGGTCAGGAGGATTCCGACCGCCTTCGGGCCATCGGGGACGTCGTTGGTGTTGGAAATCTGATAGGCCTCGCGATACGCGTTGTCTGGATGGAAGTCGTAGCGCCCTTCCGCAAAGCGGATTTCAACGGGCGACTCCGCCGTTCCGGCACCGGCAAGGGCGAGCGTCTGGTCGAACGAACCGGGGGCATCGATCTCGACGCGGTCGCCCGGGGCGAGTTGAATCAGGTTGATCCGGCTGAAGGATTTCCACGCGTGCTTTTTGTCAAGGCCGGTGCCGTTGTCGTCACCCGTCGCCGGATTGATGTGATAGGTGGTCTTGCCGGGGGAGGGGATCCGCTTTTCATCGGCCGGAGTGGCGCCGATGACGGGATGAATCACCATGAACATGGCAAGCCCCGTTAGGGCGGCTGATGGAATCTCAAGGTGACGTTCACGCATTTTCTCGGGTGATCTGAAGTCTGACGGGATGGTTGACAAGCTAACGGAAAACGTCGGAAGTCACTCGGACATGACGTCGCTGATCGCCTTGAGTCCGGAGCCTGCCTGCTTGTGGTTTTGTGGGGCTGTTTACGGTGGGGCGGTCCTGCTTTTATCCAGTCGATTGCGGGCCTTGCCGTTGCTTCCGATTCTCGTTCCAAACGGAATGCCCACGAGCAGAATCCAGTTCGGATGTCACGCGAAATGGGACGAATTGGCGTTCATTTTCGCCAGATTCCGGTGGCCTTCATCAATTCAGCGGCAGGAAACCGGCGTGGCGCAAATGAGCGTTGCTTTTTCGCAAAGTAAGGAAAGAACCTGACCTGCGATCTTGTATTCGGCTGCACGGTCGCCTTGGATTTGAAAATCAAGGTGGTTCGATGTTGCCCGTCAGCATCCAAGGCCATTGACCCGGTGGTAAATCCCACCAACCAACCCATCACGCCAACCATGACCCCCTGAATCTAACGTGTATCCGCCGCTGGCTAGCGAACAAGGTGGAGCATCCGGCAGACTCCGGCTTTTCAGAATCCGACCCAGTGTGATTTCCGTCACGCCGAATCCGACCCATCTTCAAACCTCAGGAAAAGACATCTCCAGTGAACCATCGATTCTCAATCCTATCCGCGATCATCACGTTGACCACGGCAGCCCTTTCCCTTTCGGCGACCGCGGTGGAAAAGCCCCCCAAGCCAACGGCGCCCGCCCTCGAGTTGGGTAGCCCTTTCGCCGACAATGCCATCCTGCAACGCGAAATGCCGGTGCCGGTCTGGGGGTGGAGCAAGCCGGGCACGGAGCTCACGGTCACCTTCGCCGGTCAGAGCAAGAAGGCCGTCGCCGGAGCTGATGGCAGATGGATGCTCGAACTCGATCCGCTCAAGGCAAACGCCGATCCGGCGGAGATGGTGGTCACTGAAAGCCCCGGCAACACGCGAACCTTGAGAAATATCCTCGTCGGCGAGGTCTGGATGGCTTCCGGGCAATCGAACATGCAGTGGCTCGCCTCCAAGGCGGACACCGCCAACATCATCAAGACTCTCACCGACAAGGGAGAACATCCGCCCATCCGCGAGTTCGCGGTGACCGATTTTTTCGCCTGCATTCATCCGATCGAGCACGCGGGGGGCGAGTGGAAGGATGGAAATTACGGTGACTACAGCGCGATCGCCTTCGCCTTCGCCCACAAGCTCTATCAGGAAATTGGAGTCCCGATCGGCATCCTGAACTGCTCGTTCAGCCAGACCAGCATCGAGGCATGGACACCACGGGGGGGATTCAGGGATGGCAAGGATGATTACACCCGCAGTGTCTACCAGAAAATTCTCGAGAGCGATCCGACGACTCCGGAGCACAAGGCTGCGTGGGAAGGTTTCTATCAGAAAATTGAGGGCACGCTGAAGGAGAACGCGGGGATCGTGAAAAACGGTGGCGTTCCCAAGGCGATATCCACCAGGACGCCGGGCAACCTGGATGGAAACCGCGACGCATCATGGCTTTTCAACGCCAGGATCAATCCGGTGATTCCCTTCGGCATCCGTGGCTGCATCTGGAACCAGGGCTATGCCAACATGAATGCCGGCATCACTTACTACGACAACCTACACAGCCTGATCCGCGGCTGGCGCGAGTGCTGGAAGCGTCCCGATCTGCCGGTCTATTTCCACCAGTTCTACACCCCCGGGGAAAAGGGCGGGTGGACGGACACCTACCCGAGCATCGGCAGCACCGCTGAGATGCGTCTCGGCACCTGGCTGGCTCGTGACATCGCGAATACCGGCATGGCCAGCCAGATCGACGCGGAGGGCGCGATCCACTACAAGAGCAAGACGGTTCCCGGTCAGCGCCTGGCCCTCCATGCCCTGAAGAACCAGTATGGAAAAAAGGTCGTCACCGATGGACCGATGTTCAAATCCTACTCGGTCAGTGGTGACAAGCTGACCGTGCAGTTCGATGATGCGGAAGGCGGTTTGGTCGTCGCGGAAACCGGGACCAATGCGGAAGGCAAGGCGGAGGGAGTCACCGGTTTCTCAGATCCAAAGATCATCCCTAACGGCGACGAGCAGGTGAAATTTTTCTACGTCGCCGGGGAAGACCGCGTCTGGCATCAGGCCGATGTGAGGATCGACGGCGACAAGGTGATCGTGAGTTCGCCCGAGGTAAAAGCTCCGCGCGGGGTGTCTTATGCCACCAGCGGCATCGGTTTCCGGCCAAACCTCTACAACAAGGCACTGTTGCCGATGACGCCGTTCATCTATTACGACAACAAGCTCGTCACCAGCAAGGACTGGCCTGATGTTCCGATGAAGATCGTCGGAGTGAAGCCGGATCCAAATGCCGGTGGATTGTTAGAGGAATACCGCAAGATGCCGCTTCTCAGCACGCAGTTCCGCGACAACGCCGTCCTTCAGGCGGACACCCCGATCACGTTCTGGGGCTCCGCGATTCACGACTGGGGCTATGAGGCCAAGGGCAAGGCGGTGATCAAATTCAGCTTCAACGGCATCGAGAAGACCGTTCCGGTGACGGCGGGGATGAGGGAGTGGCAGGTCGTTGTCCCTGCCATGCCGGCCAGCGCCGAACCGAAAACGCTCAAGGTGACTTTCGAGATCGATGGCGAACCGGCTCGTGAACATGTTGCCAAAAACATCGTGATCGGCGATGTCTGGTATGTCGCGGCACCTGCCGGGCTTCCGAAAATTTCCAACACGGATAAGTCAGTTGCTCCGGTGAGGATGATGATTCGCAAGGCCAAGGGCTCCACCGCGTCGAGTCCCCGCCGCTTCAGCGTGTGCGTCTCAACCACACCGGCACCGGGCAACCGCTTCGCCTCTCTCTGGGAAGATGCCGACGGATTCGCCGCTGCCCTTGGCAACAAGATCGGTGCGAAAACCGGCAGGCCGGTCGGGATCATTTTCATGCAGTCCGATGCGGGCAAGGGAACACCCGACGCCCAACTCAAGCAGTGGATTTCCGCCGAGGGGCTTGGGCTCGCGCCGAGCCTGAAAGACGATTTCGAGCAACTTGCGGCGATCCGCCCTGGCAACCCGATCTTTGATGCGAATGTCCGCCGCTACATCGCCGATTGGAAAAAGTTCTGGAGCGAATACGTCCCGGAAATGATGAAGACCAAACGGGTTCCGGACGGTGTGCCTTGGGGGACTTACCCGGCCATGGCCAGCTCGATCACGACCAACGCCAGCGACACCTATAACGTGCTGGTGCATTCCTTCACTCCCGCAAGTCTCAAGGGGGTGATTTTCCTCAGCAGCAAGGACATGGTAGCGGCGGATCAGGGGGCGAACTTCGCCGAGCAACTCTCCGCGCTAGCAAATAGCTGGAAGCAAGGCTTCGGCGGTGAGCCTGACTTCCTCTACACGATCCCGGGCAAATCACTGGCCCCGAAAATTTCCAGTCCGTCGAAAATCAATGGCAAAAGCGCGGCCTTCGAGATCAACAATTGGTCTGACGGCGCGGAGATCCGCGAGTTGATCGACACGATCAATCCCTAACCAGGAGTTTTGGAACGGAATACCACCATCATGAATTTCAAAAGAATCATCCTCACATCAATTCTCCTTTTGGGCTGCATTCCATTCGGCGATGTGGCTCTGGCAGAGCCTCAGAAGCCTGCCCGAATCGTATCGCCGAAGGACATCAAGGCCTACTGCATCGACTTCAACTGGGCGGCGACCGGTCGCAAGCGCAAGCCCTTCGCCACGCCGGGTAATTGGGCCGGGGCCGATCCCGCGGAACACGTGGCGTGGTACAAGGCGATGGGCGCCAACGTCATCCAGACCTTCTGTGTTTCCACCAACGGCTATGCCTGGTACAAGAACGGGTTTGTCCCGGAGCAACCCAAGCTCAAGCACGACTTCCTTCCCGAGGTGGTGAAACTCGGCCACCAGGAAGGCATGCTGGTCATGGGGTATTTCTGCATTTCCGCGAATCCCAAGTGGGGAACCGATCATCCCGAACAAAGCTACGGCACTCCGACCACCTATCACATTCCCTTCACCGACGAGTATCTCGCCTATCTCTCCTCGTCCATCAGCGACGCGGTCAAGAAAACAGGCATCGACGGATTCATGATCGACTGGCTGTGGATGCCTGATAGAAAGTCCACCGCCGGAAATTGGTTAGACTGTGAGAAGAAACTCTACACCCAGCTCATGGGCGAGGAATTTCCCGGAGAAGACCAGCTTGGTGAGAAATCCCCGAAATACACCGCCTACAGCCGCAAGTCGATCGACCGTTGCTGGAAGGCGATCCGCAAGGCCGCCAAGGATGCCAATCCCGACTGTGTGGTCTGGCTGACAAGCAACAACATCAACCATCCGCACGTCATCAATTCCGACATGTACAAGGAAGCGGATTGGATCATGAACGAATCCGGTGACATGAAGCGGATCAACGCGGTGAAGGCGATGATCGGTCCGCACACCCACCTGATCACCTGCCTGGCCCGCTGGAACGGTCAGGATGCCACCAAGGTGGTGCCCGACGCGCTGGCGGCGGGGATCGGCCTCTACGGATTCACCGCTCCCCGCAACAATGCCGGACTTGTCCCTCTTGATAAGATCCTGACACGGCCGGTGAGCGAGTTGACGGGGGATGATCGCAACATCGCCGTTCTTGCCCGCGCCTACCACGGCGTCTCAATCGAATCTGTTGGAAATGAAAAGGGCGAGTTCACCGAACCCTCCAAATAGAGAGTTTGCCAGATCGAAAACCATATTTTCAAACTTCTCATGATTTTCAATTTTCTTCGTTCGCTCCCGTGTTTGGCCATTCTTGCCATGGCTTCAACTGAAGCGATGGCGGCCCCTGCGGGAACCTCGAAGGAGCCACCGGAACGATCTTCAAGGTCAACCCGGATCAACACAGCTTCGAGTTGCTGAAGGAAACCGAATACGATCCCAAGACGGACATCGGCAGATCGCGCTTTACGGTTCACTGGGACGACAACACCCGCGTCACCAAGGTCACCGAACCGACCAGCTTCGCGGGAATCAAGGGGCCTGTCATCGCGGAGCTTCAGGGCATCGACGACAAGAACGCGAAGGCCATTTCGGATGGACAGCCCTTCATTTGCCGGGTCGCCACCCTGCTGCCTGGCGAAACGAAGGTTCCGGAGACAACTCCTGACCAACGGAAGGTGTCGGGATGGTTCACTCCGGATGCCGGTGATGCGCCGACGAGTGGCTCAATCGAGATCTCTGGTAAGCCGGTCAAGATGTCGCTCAGACGCAGCAACGCGCGCATTTTTACCCGCGAGCCATTGAAGCCTGCGAATCTGGCAAAAGGGTTTTGGTCATGCACCATCCACGGATCCCAAAGCGGAGGAAAGTTTGTGATCGGGGACATGGAGGTGAGGCCTTTGGTCGATCCCCGCACGACCGACGATCCGAAACTGCCGCGTGTGCTGGTGGTGGGCGATTCGGTTAGCATGAACTATCAGGATGCCGCGACGAGCGCGCTGAAGGGGGTGGCGAACTACCACCGCAACGAGGGCAATTCCTTCTCGACCATTTTCGGCGTGATGAACATGGAACTCTGGTTAGGCGACTACAAGGAGAAGGGGCTGCATTGGGATGTCATCCAGTTCAATCACGGATTGCACGACCTGAAGCAATCATACGATGCAGCCACCAATGTTTTCGGCGAATACGCGGTCCCGCTTGAGGACTACAAGAAGAACCTGGAGAAGGAGATCGCCATCCTCAAGAAGACCGGTGCGAAATTGATCTGGTGTTCGACCACACCCGTGCCGAACGACAACAAGGGAACTTATGCCCGCCGCCAGGGAGCGGAGCGGGAGTTCAACAAGGCAGCCCTGGAGGTGATGGAAAAGCATCCGGAGATCCTGGTGACGGACCTCCAACAGGTGGTGGATTCCTCGCCCGTGTTTGACAACTGGCGCAAGGGCAACGACGTGCATTTCTACAAGGCGGAGGAACAGAAGATGTTAGCTGATGCGGTTGCCGCCACCATTCGCAAGGCATTGGCGAAGCCGGCGAAGAAGCTCCCGGTTCCGGGTGAGGTTTTTGAGATCGAGGGCCACACCGCGTTCCTGATTCTTCCCAAAAACCGCCAGGCTGGCGTGGCAACTCCATGGGTGTGGTACGCGCCCACCTTGCCGGGGCTGCCGGGGAAAGAGGAATCGTGGATGTGCGAACATTTCCTGGAGAAAGGCATCGCGATCGCCGGTGTGGACGTCGGGGAGTCGATGGGAAACCCGGCGGGCGTGGCGGTCTTCTCGGCCCTTCATGATGAGCTCGTCAAGAACCGTGGCATGTCGCCGAAGCCGTGTCTTCTCGCCCGAAGCCGCGGTGGTCTCATGCTCTATAACTGGGCGGTCACGCACCCTGAATCGGTGAGCTGCATCGCCGGTGTCTATCCGGTGGGAAATCTCGAAAGTTATCCCGGACTTGGCAAAGCTTGCGATGCCTACGGACTCTCCGAGGCTGAGCTCTCGGCACAGTTGGACAAACACAATCCGGTGGACCGCCTTGCCCCGCTTGCCAAGGCCGGTGTCCCCATCATGCACCTGCATGGCGACAGCGACCGGACCGTTCCAATCGAGAAGAACTCCGGCTTGATCAAGGAGCGCTACACGGAGCTCGGCGGCGACATGACCCTCGAGGTCATCAAGGGTGGGGGACACGACATGTCCGAACATTGGTTCCATAGCGAGGCCCTCGTGGACTTCGTGATCAAACACGCGAGGTAGAACCGCAGAACATCATCCATTTGCCTAACAATAATTCATGAGATCAATCATCAGACAAATCGCGGCTTCGATCCTCATCTTGAGTTCGGTGTGGACATCGGTTCACGCCGCTCCGGAGCGAAAGCCGAATTTCCTCTTCATCTACACTGACGACCAACGCTGGGACGCGATGGGTGTCGTTCAGCGTGAACAGGGAGAAAGCGCACGTTTTCCGTGGTTCAAGACACCCAATCTGGACCGTCTTGCAGCGGATGGGGTGCGTTTCCGCAACGCGTTCGTAACGCTCTCGCTCTGCGCCCCGAGCCGGGCAGCGTTCCTAACCGGTAAATACAATCACCTCAATGGAATCACCGACAACAACACTCCATTTCCCGTGGACTCCGTCACGCACGCCTCGCTTCTACGTGCCGCCGGTTACAAGACCGCTTACATCGGCAAGTGGCACATGGGCGAGCAACGCGGCAAGCGTCCCGGATTCGACTTCTCCGCCAGCTTCGTCGGTCACGGGAAATACAATGATTGTCCCTTTGAGATCGACGGGGTTTCCGAACCCACCACGGGCTGGGTGGATGATGTTAGCACGGATTATGCGATCAAGTGGATGAAGGAAAATCGCGATCAGCCGTTCTCGATGGTGGTCGGATTCAAGAGCCCGCACAGTCCGCGCGGCGGCACCAATCTTCCGGAGCGCCTGCGGAATCTGTATGATGGCGAAACAAGCCGGCTGGTGCCCAATTCCAAGGTGAAGGCCATCTATCACGGGCCCACGCCCAAGGGTGGTGGGGAGCTCGGTGGTTTGTCCGCCAATTCAATCCACCTCGATTATCTCCGCCATGTCGGCGGCGCGGATGAGAACCTCGGCAGGTTGCTCGATACCCTTGACGAACTCGGTCTCGCCGAGGACACGGTCGTCGTTTACTCCAGTGACAATGGATATTACCTCGGCGAGCACGGCCTTGGCGACAAGCGCGCCATCTACGAAGAGGGTTTGCGCGTTCCCATGCTCGCGCGTTACCCGCGCCTGTTCGGCAAGGGCCAGGTCATCGACGAGATGGTGCTCAATATCGATCTTGCCCCGACATTTCTTGACCTTGCCGGAGTAACGGTGCCGAAAGAGATGCAGGGTGTTAGCTGGAAGGCTCTCGCCTCCGGTCAAAAACCGGCGGATTGGCGCAAGTCCTTCCTCGCCGAATACTATAAGCGAGTTGGGAGACACGCCCACTCTCGTCGGCATCCGCACGGCCAACACGAAGCTGGTGAAATACACCGGACATCCGGAATGGACGGAAGTCTTCGACCTCGAATCGGATCCGTATGAGGTCAGGAACCTCGCTAACAATCCCGAGGCGACGGCGAAACTCAGCGCCATGCTAGACGCCCAGTTGAAAGCCATGAAGTATAACGGGACACCGAAAGCGGACAAACCCGGCAAACCTGCCGATCCTTCGCTTGTTCCCATCAAGGACGATCCCGGATTGCCCCGCGTGTTGCTCATCGGCGACAGCATCTCCATGGGTTACACCTTGCCGGTTCGCGAACTGCTCAAGGGCAAGGCGAACCTGCACCGCATCCCTGCGAACGGTGGCTCGACCAAGGACGGACTCACCAACATCGAGACCTGGCTTGGCAGTGGAAAATGGGACGTCATCCATTTCAACTGGGGCTTGCACGATCTCAAACACTGGAAGGACGGAAAGATGGATCCCTCGGGTCCGCAGGTGTCCACGCTCGCGGAGTATGAAATCAATCTGCGCGCCCTCGTGAAACGATTGCAGGCCACCGGCGCGAAACTCATCTGGGCCACCACCACTCCCGTTCCCGAAGGCTCCGATGGCCGCACCGCGGGCGACGAGTTGAAATACAACAAAATCGCGAGCCGAGTGATGAAGGAGATGGGGGTTCCGACCGATGATCTCCATGCCTTGTGCGAGCCGGAACTGGGTTCCTGGCAGTTGCGCAAGAACGTCCATTTCAATCCGAAGGGCTACTCCGGCCTTGCTGCGAAGGTGGCGGGGGAAATCGAGAGGGCCTTGGATCAATCGTCTCAGACCCCGGAGTTGAGGCCCGGAAAGTCCAATCAATAACTTCAATGGCAATCAACCAAACGCTACCGCATCCGTCCGGTCCCAAACTTGCGGCGCGCCGCCGGAGTGTGTTTTTCCGGCTTTCATCCGGAGTCATTCCATTCAGGCTAACAGCAGCCGCGTTCGCGCTACATTTCATGATGACGGCAACGCCCCTGTTCGGGGAAGACCAGGCGGGGAAGGAAATCCTCTATCCGGGTGATGCGTTTTCCAAGCTGGATACCTTCGAGGGCGTGAATCTGGAGGACGCGGACAAGCTTTTCGGCAAGGGCGATTACAAGGGAGCTTACGCAGCCTACAAGGCGTATTCGCTGGATTTCCCCAAGAGCAAGGCACTCGCCTACGTGTTGCTGCGCATGGGGCGTTGCCTGCACAAGATCGACAAGCGCAATGCCGCGATCACCGCCTATCAGGATGTGGTCGACTATTTTCCGGACGATGTTCGTTATGCCGCCGGGGCGCTCTATTACATCGGTGAGTGCCATGGCCAGAACGGTGATGATGCGAAGAAGACCGCGACCTGGGCACGCATGGTGAAGGACGATGACTATGTCGGCCAACCGAACTCCGGCACGGCGTTGACCTATCTGGGAGCCGCCATGGAGAAGCTGGGGAACTTCGAGGAGGCCACCGAATACCAATGGCGCACGGCGGTTGCATTCCTGAAGAGCAACCCGAAAGCGGCTGCGGATGCCCGGAGCTCGGTTGTGACGCACTATGTCACACGCACTCCCGATCATGAGAAACTCAAGGAATTCTATGTGGCTGCGGGTGGCTTTGACGGTGCTGGCCGCAACACGGACAAACCGGACGAGGATCACCGCTATTGGAGTGAGGTGTTAGGCACCGCGTTGAAAATGACCGGGGATCCGAAGAAGAAGGTCGAGGTATGCACCTACTGGAGCGCGAAGATGGGCGACCGCTTCGTTGATAATGATGAATTGCGTCGGCTCTGGTGCGACGCGCAATTTGAATCCGAGAAGGATCAGAAGTCCTGGTTGGCGCGCATGGAAAAACAATACCGCCAGAAGCCAGCCAGCCTCGCGCGGGTCTTGCAATGGTGTCAGTATTACAAGGGGGACACCAAGATGCGGTCGGCTTTTTTCGCGGAGCAAAGCAAGCCCCTGCTGGCGGGTATGAAGCCCGATGAGCAAATGGACCTGATCGCCAAGCTGAATCATCCGCTCGGGATGGATGACGAGGCTCAGTCGGTCATCCGGTCGGTAAGGATCCCTGACCTGAGCGACGAGCAAATCCAGCGGTTCGCGTCACTTGCGGCGAACTATCAGCCGGAGGAGGAGATCCTTCGATACTTCAGCGCGATGAAGGACAAGTTGTTCGCGACCAAGTCACGCTTCGATTATTACAACAAGCGGAGTTTCCGCAATCCGCCCTTCATGGAAAAGGCTCTCGCGGAGATTCCCGAACTTCAGAAATCTCCGAAATATGCCGAGGGCCTGACCTGGGACAAGGCAACGCTTCTCCAGAATCTGGGCCGCCATGATGAGGCGATCCAGGCCTTCCGTGCGGCGAACCGGCAGCCTGACTCGACCTGGGAAATCACCAACAGTCTGATCGCCTTGAAACAGTATGACCAGGCGATCAAGACCGTGCGCGAGCTGGAGTCGGTGGGCGGTGCGACAGCATCCAAGGCCAGCTTGAGGGTGGCGGATGTCTATAAGATCGCCGGTGACAAGGGCAAGGAGGTGACCCAGTTGCGCTCGGTCCTTCGCAAGTATCCGAAAAGTGGGGAATCAAGCGAGGCTCACAACCGGCTGGAAAGCTACGGAGTGGCCCTGACCGGAGGCGAGGCGGAGGCGGAGGAATGAATTTCAAAAGAAACATTTTCCGGTTTGACTCGGTATCAGGAGATTCTTCGGATTCTCCGTTCCCGCGCGACTGGCGACCAGAGCAAGAATCTAACATGAATAACAGGATGACCCATTTCACCACTGCTGGAGAACGATTCGTGATCGTCGCGATCCTTCTCTCCGCGTTCGCCGGAACCGTGACGGCGCAGGACGAGGAAACCGCAGCCAAGCCACGCGCACGGGTAGCCGCCGAGATCGATCCCCAGGCCAAGCACCTTTACGACAAGGCGATGGAGTTGATGGATTACAAGCAGTATGAGCGAGGTCTCGCGATGCTCAACACGGTGGTGCGCGACAACCAGGGCACCATTCTCGCCCATCAGGCGCACATGGCGATGGGCAAGCATTTCCTCGAGCAACATGCGACGGCGGAAGCGCTCAGTCATTTCATGCTGCTAACCCGCATGCTCGCCCCGAATCCGGGCGAGAAGCAGTCCGAAGAGGAGGAATCCCTCTATCATGAAGCCCTTTTCCAAGCGGGATACAGCCAGTATCAGGCCGGTCAATATGCGGCGGGATTCCCCTTGTTCCGACGTTTGACCGAGGTGGCTGGAAAGACCAAGTGGGCGAATCAGGCGTATTTCTATATCGGGATGAGCCACTACAACCTTGGCAACTGGAACAAGGCCATCGACTCGCTTTCACTCGTCGGAACCGAGGTCGGGGACACCACTGGCGATGAGCTGGGGCGCATCGAGATCGGCCAGCGGTTTTATGCGAAAATCTCGGATGCCGATGTGCCGGTCATGCGCAAGCTCGGGCTGCCCATCAAGGCGCAGGTGACGGTCAGCAGTGGCGACTCGGAAGTGATCACCGGCGTGCCGATCCCTGGCAAACAGGATGAAATGCTCGCTTCGGCCCCAACCGCCCTTGGCACCGCCAAGCCGAATGACGGGATCCTGCAGATGATAGGTGGCGACACCCTGGAGGTGACCTATCTCGACGACAGCACCCTCGATGGCCGGAAAGGGGTCCCGCGCACCGGCAAGGTCCGCGCTGTTAGCACGGGCACCGTTGGATTCTATCTTGGCGACAATTCCACTCCCGCCTACATCGCCTATCCCGGCCAACCGCAGGTGCTCATCCTGCGCGATGCCGATCTTGATACCTCACCCGCCGCCGAGACGGTCACCCTAACGGTGAAGTCGCTCTACAAGGTCGAGGCTGCCGCGGCCGCCGAAGGCGAGGAGATGCTCGATATCTTCGCCCTCAAGGATGACGAGAAGGATGCGTGGACCGAGCGTGACAGCGTAACCATCACCCTAACGGAATCAGGCGAGGGGGCGGCGATCCGCAGCGGTGTCTTCGTCGGCAAGATCCAGTTGGCTCCAACCGGCGAAGGCGTCACTGTCAGTCCTTCCGACGATGTCCTTCACACCGACGAACTCGACGAACTATCGGTTTCCTATGTGGACAAGGTTCATCTCTATGGCGATGAGCCGCGTGAGAGCGAGGCGCGCATCAAGGTTTCGGGATCGGTCAATTCCGGTGTGACCGCTGACCAGTATGTGGTGTTCGAGGAATTGCTCAAGGCGAGGAAAGGCTCGGTCGAGGCCGAAGCCCTTGCCGGGTTGGGCGCGATTTACAAGGACATGGGGCTGGACCAGCGCGCGTCCATGCGTGCCAACGAGGCACTTGAGAAGGTCGATCCCATCATCATCAACCGCCAGAAACTTCCTGGTGACCTGGTCGAGAATGCCTTCAAGCTCAAGTGGGAGAGCGAGTTGTTGAAAGATGATTTTGCAGCAGCCACCGCGACCTGTCTTGCCTTCAACCGGCTCTATCCGGAATCGGTTCTCGCCGACCAGGCGCTGATGACACTCGGGCGCAGTCTGGGTGACCGCGGCGACTTCAAGGAAGCGGTCGATGTTTATGGTCGAGTTCTTCAGTTGCAAAATCCGATTTCCGCCGCAGAGGCTCAGTTCCGTATCGGCGAGGTCCTGCAAAAGGAGGCGGAGAAAGAGGCCTTGGCGGCCGACGAGCACAACAGCAAGTGGGGCAAGGCCGGATTGAGCAAGGAAACCGCGCTTCAGAACCGCATGAGTCCCGCGATCGCCGCCTACCGGAAGACTTACGAAACCTACCCCGAGAGTTCCTTCGCTGCCGAGGCCTTGGGACGTGTGGTGCGCCACTACGTGGACACCGACAGTTTCGCCCAGGCCGCTGACCTGCTAGGGAGTGTGTTCAACGATTATCCGGACGCCGCTTTCCTCGATGAAATGCTTCTCCTGTGGGCCAACGTCGGTTTCCGCATGGGCGACAACGAGACCGCGAAGGCCAAGCTCCAACAACTGATCTTCGATTACCCGACGAGCAAACATGTCGCGGAGGCGCGGAAGAAACTGGCAGGCCTTGAAGGGAAAAAGGAGACCGGGGAATGAGAAGGCAACCGCACAACATGGGTAGGGGAGACCGGGAAATCATGACATGGCTTTCCCGCTCGCTTGCTTGTGTCATTCCGCTTCTGCTTCTGCCGGTGTCCGCTGCCACGTTCGATGAACAGCGGACTGCGGTTGCTTCATCCGTCGAGACCCAGCCGGAGAAGGCGATCATTTCCTTGCTGAAGGCCGGTATCGAGGAAAACCGGCCAGCCCAGGCACTGGCGGTGACGCGGACGTGGCTTCGCCAGAATCTGCCCGAGGACGCGATGCTTTTGCGTTACGCCGGCCGCGCTGCCGAGTTGAGCGGTGACTGGAAGGATGCAGCCGCTCTCTATCAGCAATCTCTCAGGAAGGCCGATCCGAAATCCGCCGAAGCCGGTGATACGATCACGGCGGTTTACACCTTGTTGATCAATCAGCTCAACGACACCACCGGCGCCTATGCCTTCGGTCTCAACGAGGCTTCCCGGCTTGCGGTGAATCCGAACTTCCGGCAGTTTGACCGCTGGTTTCTCGATGCTGCCAGGGAGCGGAAGGATCATGAGGCGGTTGCCATCCGTCTTCTCGCCACCGTGAATGCGGGCGTTCCTGACGACCAGCTTGTCGCGCTCTATGAATCTGATTTTCGCTGGCTACTGGAGTCGGCCAGAGGTTTGCAGTATGATGCGAAGAAGAGTAAGCAGAAGCCCAAGGCAAACCCGAAGGCGAATCCGAAGAAGAAGCCCATGGAGCTCTCGACGGATTTTTACTCGGTCGGAAAGGAACTTGCGGCGGCAATCCATTTCGATGAGGAGTTGAAGCTTGCGATCGACTGGGAGGTTTCGGTGAAGATCTACAATTTCGCCATGCGAGATGGCGAAAAGGCCGAGCCTCCGGTCGCCGAAGCCAAGGCGCTTTTGGAGCGCTATCCCGAATATGCCGCGCAGGTCCAGGATGGTTGGGCCGGAGGACGTGCCGATCACCCGGAGAAACCGTGGCAGAAATATTGGGCCGACCAACTGGATGCCAAACTGGAGCACTGTTAGGGTTGCGGAAGGCAAGCTGAACCCGTTGCAACGTGCTGATTTTCTCAAGACATGGACCACAGGTTATTACATCCAAAGGGTGCCGCCCCCTCTATCCGCCGGTCAACTCTCCGCCTATCTGCAGTCCAATCCCCAGGCACTGAATCACAAGTCTGCCCCGCTGCTGGCGGAAAAGGCATGGAACTCCATGACCTTCGAGGAGGCCGGGAAACTGGCACCCATGCTCGCGCGCAATCCCAGTCCCGAGGTTTCCCTCATCCGCGCGATCGTGGCTGCTGGCAAGGAGAAGAATTTCGACAAGGCGATGGATGCCCTGCTAGGCCCGGAAGCCTGGCGCCTTGGTCCCGCCGAACTCGGCGGGCAATACGCCGATCAACTCTGGCATTGGGCCGGTCGCCCGGGGGATTCCCAAAAGCGTGACCAGGAGATCGCCAGATCGAAGGCGATCGCCGGGACGATCCAGAAGGATGAGATCGCGGCGACCGCGCCCGTTGCCCAACGGATGGCGGCATTCAAGGAGTTGTGGGGAGACTTCCGTTCCGCTGAACCGAAGATCCCCGGTTTGGTCTTCCGTTTGCCCAAAGTGTTGCGCGTGACCCCTGAGGCCGTTCCGGAACTTCTGAGTGATCCCAGCCCGGAGGCGCAGATCCTGGTCCGTGACGTGATCGAGAAGGGCATGGAAGGACCCGATGGGCCGTTGAGTGGTGAGCCG
Organism: uncultured Verrucomicrobiae bacterium; assembly: GCA_963810445.1. Lineage (GTDB taxonomy): Bacteria > Verrucomicrobiota > Verrucomicrobiia > Verrucomicrobiales > Akkermansiaceae > Luteolibacter. The sequence continues at coordinate 146,661 of CAWENZ010000054.1, forward strand.
TCCGTGGTTGGTCTAAGCCCCTACCGGTATGACCCGAGCATTTTGCGCAAGGAGGCGCGTCACCGCAGCATGGACTACGTGAGAACGAGGGTTCCTAAATCCTATCGCGCTTACCCGTTAGAGCCCGATTTGCGCAGGGTGGTGGCGGATCTGTTGAAACAGAACAAGGCCGAGCCTTGGATCACGATGGCGTGGATCAACGCACAGTTCATGGAAGACAACGCGGAATCCGTGAAGCTGATGGAGGAGCTTTTCAAATCGCCCGTTTTCAAGACCCTGCCCTTCGAGGTTCGTTATGGTGCCCGCGCCTGGTTCAAGGACAAGGCGATGACGCCGGCGCAGTTTGCTTACATCGAGGCGTGCGATCCCAGGTTGACTTGCAAGGATCTGTTAGCACTGGCCAAGGACGCCGATGTGGCAACGACCGTTGCCGCGCTCGGCAAGGCGATCGAGGGGGTGAAAAAATCTCCGGTGCGGATCGAAATCCAGGGACTCGATCAATTGGCTGCCGTGAGCGACGAGGTTTTCGCTGACCCGAAGGTGCAGGAACTTGTCCTCGAACTCACCGATTCGATCCGCTCATTCGAGCCGACCCAGGAATTCGGAAACCGCCTGCTCAAACTCGTCGGCCCGCAACGCGATCCGGGCACACTCCTTCGCACGGCGGCATACATCTGGAGGCATGTGCAGATTTCCCAACGTCCCTTGCCGACCGTGATGGCGCTGACCGATTCCCTGGCCGAGGAACAGCCATCCGCTGCCAGCACCCTCGCGCTCTGCGGGCTTGCAACCATTGAGCGACATGCCAGCGGGAACACGTGGTTCAAGCGCGAGACCGATATCCCGCAACTCAAGTCCATCCGCGGCAAGGCAGCGATGAAGCTGGGATTGATCGTGATTCCGGTGGCAGCCAACCACCCGTCCTATCCGGTCTATCAGTCACAGGCGGAGTGGATGAATGGCAATGAGGACAATGCATGGAATCTTCTGGCGGCGAACTGGGAGGCATTTGTCCCGATGCAGCGCGAACTTTCCATTTCCTATCTGATGTGGGCGTTGCAACGCACCATCTACAATCGTGACGATCTCCGCCAGGAACTGCTGGTTAAATCGCTGCTCGGTTGGGCATCCGAGGCAGGCAGCCCGCTGACCCCCACCGAGAAGGCGAATGTCGAGATCGCCTATGGTGATATCGCATTGCAGCGCGGCCAATTGCGGCAGGCACAGGAAATTTACACGCGGACCCGGAACAACGAGGCTTACAAGGATCTTCTGGTTCGTCACCAGGCGACCCTGAGGCAGGCACGTGCGGAGCGCATTGCCAAGAATTTCGACGCTGCCCTTCAGACACTCGGCGAGCTTGAGCTCGAACGCGTGCCTGAACTCTGGGAGACGATCCGCTATGCGCGGGCCGAGGTGAATTTCGACATGGAGGAATACGAGGACGCCAAGGACGACATCGATTCGATCCTCGCGCGTGATCCGAACCATGCCGATGCCAAGATCTTGTTAGGCAAGGTGCAGCTCAAGCGGCAGAAGCTGATGGAGGCCACCGAGGTCGAGCTCGGATCCGCCACCGGCCAGAAATCCCTGGTGCCGGGCGAGAAACTCAAGGTCACCCTGAGCGACCCGACACTCGCCGTATCAGGCGCGGGCACCGAGATCGAGGTCGACGTGTGGGCGACCTCGGGCGACAGGGAGAGCTTTTACCTGCGGCAGTTCGGCGACCAGAAAACGAAATTCCGCGGCGAGGTTGCGACCGCTCTCGGAGCTCCGCAACCCGGTGACGACATCCTTCAGGTCATCGGCGATGACGAGGTGTTCTACGCTTACTCCGACCGCTTCCGCGAGAAGATGAACCACATCGATGGAAAGCGCGGTGGCCCGATCAAGATCGCCTCCGACGCGATCCTGATGGCATCCGCACGAAAACTCCTCACCGAGGCCGAGCAACGCACCGCCGACATGGAGTCGGTGATGGCCGAGATCAGGAACAAGGTTCAGGGCAATATCGAGGAAGCCGCACGTGCCAAAATGGCGTCCCGCTCCATGGACGCCACCGCCCGCGCCGGGGACCAGGCTCTATCAGAAACCGAGTTGGGACGTTTCACCGTCAACGTCGTCAAGCCCGGCAACCCCATCCACGTGCGGGTGATTGATCCCGACCGCAGCCGCACCGCGGGGATCGATGAATTGGTCGTTAGTGCCACCAGTTCTAGCGGCGACTCGGTTTCCCGCATCACGCTGAAAGAGACCGGCACGCACACCGGATGGTTCGAGGGCAGCGTCCCGACCACCGGGGCGCAGGCGATGGCAATGGCCCAGAATTCGGAACCGGGGCGCAACCCTAACATGGTGATCAGCCCCACGGAATATCCAGCGTGGCGGCCGGTCGCGACCAAGGACGTGGTGCCGGAGTTCAACGTCGATCTCAACGACAACGTGGATCTTGGTGAGATGACGATCACCGACAAGGAAGCCGGCGCGAAGCTCAACACTTTCATCCTGCAGACCGGAATGATCGGCGGCGACATGACGACCGTGGCGGTGTTTCCGGGATCCCAAGTCAGCGTCAGGGATCCATGGAATCCGTCGGTGACCGTCATGAACGATGACGATCAATACCATGCCGATGGGAAGCGTTCCGTTTACGACCTTTCCAGTATCGCCGGTCATCTGGATCGTGGCTGGATGACCCAGCAGTTCGCCCAGGGATTCGCAATGAATGTGGCCGGGCCTTCCGCGGCTTTTCCCGGCCAGGTGCTTGAGTCCGTGAAATGGAAACGGAGGAACCAGCACGATGTTTCCTCGGTGATCTATCGGTTCAGGGGATATTTCCATGAGCAGGAAGACGTCACCCGCCACTTCAAGCTGGATTTGGGCAATTTCCAGATTCCCCAGAACACCCACCCATCTATCAGCGCGCCTCCGCGGTTCCTGTTGGCGGTTGACGGTCGGCCAATCACCGAGAAGGACGGCAAGCTGGAGGGGGCGGTGAATCTTCGCGCCGGAGTCCACCGGTTCGAGATCTGGTCCACCGGTTGGGTCAATAACATCGGTTTCGGCAAGCGATCGCTGAAACTCCAGGCGAACCTGGAGGATCCCGAGACGCTAACGGATTGCCCTGACAGCTTCTTCGATCCCACGACGTTCCCAACCGGAACCCTCGACCACCGCAACTCACCTGCCACGGTGGATGCCAATGCGGACGGCACCACGTTCACGGTGAAATTCGCCGAAGGCTCGAAGGCCCGGATGATCCGGCTCATCATGATCGCCCACGAGGGACCTGTGCCCGCGCTGAACAAGATCACGCTCAAAAAGCCGGACGGAAAGGCGATCCTGCCGGTGGCGGAGGATTTCGCCCTGCTGAACAAGAACGACACGCTCGAGGTCCTAACCGGTGACAAGATCTCCGTCCGCTATGTGGACGACAGGTTCATCACCAAGGGCAAGGAGAAGACCGAGCGTTCGATCAACGTGTCATTCACCGATGCACGCGCGGAGTTCGCCGACATGAAACCGCGCTTTAGCAATCGTAGCGGCGGGGACGAGCCCTACTATGAGAAACTCCTGCGCTTCAATTATGACGAACCGCTCAGTCTTGCCATCCACGATGCGGACATGGACGTCTCGGTCGAAGCCGACACCGTGAAGGTCACGCTGGAAACCGCAAACGGCGGCAAGCGGGACTTCGATGCCAAGGAGACCGGCGAATCGACAGGCGTCTTCGAGTTGGTGGTCACTCCCGTGGCCGGATCGGCGGACGGCGGGAACAAGATCCAGGTGGCCGAGGGAGGCACGATCACGGCGCGTTATCTGGACAAGGAAAACGACCGGCCCGGCGTCCCCACGGAACGGATAGGGATCATCAGGCACGCGGCATTTGTTCAACCCGGGTTCCGGCTATCCAACGCCGTCGTCACACCGGTCGAGGGAGAGGGGATGGCGGCTCTTCATCATGGATTCGATTCGCTCAATGATCATAACCCCTACACGAAGGAGATCCCCCGTGAGTCCGTTAGACCCCGTTGGCAGATCGAGAGCAAGATGATCGCAGGCACCGAAGCTCCTGAGGGAGGAATCGACGTGGTTCTGGGGCAGCGCGCATCCATCGAACTCATCGCGCCGCAATTCGCCTTGGGAACCGGTTCAAAGGTGACGGTCTATGCACAGACCGACGCCGGACGACGCAAGGCCGGTTCGGGTGCTTCCGGAGAAAATTCCACAAGCACCTTCGACATCTCGGTTCCGGGCACCATCGAGCTGGAGGGCGGTCTAACGACGCCCATCGGCGGGGGCGATCCATGGAGGACGATTCCTTCTCTGGCGATCTATCAGGGCGATCCTGTTTCTGGATTGAGCGCGAATCCTGAATTCGACCGTTTTAGCATGACGCTTCCCATTGTTGCCGGGATTTTGCCGCCATACGGAGCTCTCACGGCTGAGGAACGCAAGGAACTCGCAAAAAAGGCGGAGACTTCGAGGGACGCGAGCGCCAGTCTGCTGCTCCGACCTAACGGACTTGTGACCCAGCCGGGCGACAGGATCCATTTCGGTTTCCGCTACAAGGACAAGGATGGAAAAGAGAAGTGGCTCACCGCGTCGAGCAAGGTGATCACGCATCCTGTTTTCGACATCATGACCGACGATTACCGCTCGGCCATGACCAGCGCCTATGTCGGCGAGACTCTCAACCTGCGGGTCGTTGACCTTGGGGCGGATGTCAGTGACGCGGCGGACGCCGTCAAGGTCCTGATGCAAGCGAAGTCCGGCGCGAAGTACGAAGTCGAACTGGTGGAAAGCGGTCCCCACACGGGGATCTTCAAGGCCGGTTACGCGCTCGCCTATGTCAAGGAAGGCAATGCTCCCGAGCCGGCTGATTATGACGTCAGACGCGAAGGTTTCCCGGTCATCTACGGTGACACGGTGGCCGCGCGTTATACCGACGCCAACGGTGTGAAAACCGCAACCGAGATGGTCACGATCAGCAAAGGCGCGGACGGCACCATCGAGCCATTTTCCAAAAAATACGACGATCCCGAGATCGCGATGCGCACGCAGTTCTCGCTCGCGGAGGCCTATCTGGAGATTGCCAAGCGCCATCGCAAGCTGAACGAGCCCGAGGCGGCGGCGTTGGAATATGAGAGTGCCAAGCAGTTGCTCTCGAAGGCGATGGACCAGTTCACCGATCCCGAGACGCGGGCCCATGCGGAGTATTTGTTAGGAAGCCTGACCATGGAGGAGGCCGATGCCACAGAGGATGCTGAGATGCGGGAAACCCGCTACCGCTCGGCCCTTTCGAGATTCCTGAACGTGACCGGCAGCTATTCACAGACCCTCCACGCGTCCAAGGCGCAGTATAAGATCGCCACGTTGTATGAGAAACTCAAGGAGCCGGACATAGCCGCCCAGGAGTATGTGAAGCTTGCCTACAAGTATCCGGATTCCGAGTTCCTCGCCACCTCGATGGCGCGGCTTGGCAGCCATTTCCTGAAGAAGGCATCCGAGTATGAAGCACAGGCAAAACCATTGCTCGCCAAGGCGGAGGCCGATGGTGACAAGGACGCGAAATTCGAGGGCGATGCGATGCAGAAGATGGCGGTCGGCGAGTATCTCAAGACGGCGCAGATCTTCAGCCGGCTTCAGGAGCGTTTCCCCGGAAACGAACTGGCGGGCGATGCCGGCTTGCGGGCCGGGCAGGCCTACATGCGCGCCGGGAAGAATCCCGAAGCGGTGGATGCCTTCAAGCGGGTCATCTCCGAGCAAGGATACGATGGTCCGAAGATCCGTGGTCAGGCGATGTATTGGACGGGCATGTGCTATCAGACCTTGCGTCAGGAGATGGCCGCCTACTCGATTTTCAAACGGCTGACCTACGACTTTCCCGAAAGCGAGTGGGCGGCTTTCGCACGTGGACAGTTATCGCAGGAAAGACTGCTGAACCTTGAGAACAAGCTGGAGCTCGAACGATTGGAGGACGGGCAATGAAGGAACAACGAATGACGAAGAATTTGGTAAATAACCCGATGATCACCAACAACGTGCGTGCCGGTGTCCGTTCGTTTTCCTTCCTCCTGTTGTCCGTCGCGATGTCGGTCGCCGCGCAACTCGATGACCAGATCTCGGCATTCAAGTCCGCTCCGACCCGGACGGAGGATGCGGTGTCGAAGATCCTGCAATCCGGACTTAAGGAGCAGCGGTCAGCCCTGGCATTCGCCACGGTCAAGCCATGGCTGACCGCGAATCCGTCCACCTCCCAAGACACCATCTATCAGGCGGCCCGTTCCGCCGAGTATGCGGCCGATTGGTCATCCGCCGTCAGCTTCTACCGCAAGCTGCTCAAGAATCCGTCAGTTGACCCTGGGGTCGCGGGCGTGGCTGTGCCGGCGACCTACCGGCTGCTGATCAATCATCTTGGTGATCCGGAATCGGCCTACCTGTTCATGCGCGAGGACGGCGACCGGCTGCGGGTTTTCGGCCGCGCGCGTCAGTTTGATGCCTGGTTCCTGAAGCGGGCCGAGGAGCGTGAGGATCTGGTGGGATGGGCCGACCGGTTGACCGCGATCCATAACGGTGATGACCCGCTTGAGGCTTATGCGGAGAGTCTTGGCAAGCTGCTAGGGAAGGTGGAGACGTATGGTAACGATGGAGATGCGCTGTTCGCCTCCCTCAGGTCACTCGCCGCTGCGAAGAGGATCACGCCTGAAGTCCGCGCCCGGTTGGCCTGGGTGATGGAAATCGTTCCCTGCAATGCGAAGGTGGCCGAGCTAGTGGGTGCGAAGCAGAAGGTGCCCGACGCGCTCTTTGATGGTCCGCTGCGGGCGGCCGAGGCCCTGGTGGCGGCATCGCCTTATCAAGGTGGCATCCATGTGGCGGAAGGCTGGATGCATTTCAATGCCGGGGACTCCGGAGTCTTCTCGACCTTTGTCGCCCCACGCCGTGAGGAAAAGGCGGCTCCGTTGTTGAAGGCAATGCAATCCATGTCCGCCGATCAGGTTCGCGCGATTCTCGACCGGATTGTGGAGGGCGCCCGTGGCCGCAAGGTGGCTGACTACCTGTTCTCCACGAGCGAGCTGCGGGTCCTGGTCCAAAAGTCTCCCGCGATCTTCAACTCGCTAACAGCTCCGGATGTGCCGCTGTTTGACAAGACGTTGACCGCCGCGGAAGCCAGGGCGATGGCTCCCAACCTGGCCCGCAACCCGCATCTCCAGGCTGCCCTGGTCCGCGCCTTTGCCCGTGATGAACGCCGCTCCAGCGCCGTCGTTGATGAGATGATGAAAGCCGACATGTGGCGGTTTGATGACTTGAAAATCATCAGTCAGGCGGTGGTGAAGAGCGGTCTGTTTGAGAACGATGAGAATAAGAAAGCTGCTGGCAAGAAGGATGGCTTGTCTGATGCCCGTTACCAGCAACTGAAGAAGCAGGTGGCGAAAGGCGCTTCGACCAAGGATCGCCTCGCGGCCTTTGACTCGCTGAACAAGGATCTCCTCAGCAGCTCACCGGGCATCCCCGGCGCCCTGCCGCTCTGGGATGAGCTTTTTGCAAACGCGCCGGATCCGGAGAGAGCCGAAATGTTGATCCAGCTAACAGCAAATCTTGAAGGTGACCGCATGGAACTCTTGAGGCGTGCAGGAAGAAACTGCGACTTTGGCGGGCAGAAATACGCGGCGTTATACATGGGGCCGGGCATTGTGGAGAATTGGACCCGATGGGGCAGTCAGCCGACGCGCAAGGCCTTGCCCAAGTTTGCCGCCCATCTTCAGGGCATGCTTGTGAGCCAGATGAAGGCAGGGGAGTTGACCGGGCCGATCGTCGGCATGTGGCTATACAGCGTGGAGCCCCGTGAGAAGGAGGCGCTCGCACTGATGGCTGAGCTGGTGGTTTCTCCCGCCTACGCCAAGCTGGACCCCGCATATCAGCAACTGGCCGCGCGTGCGGAGTTCTTCGGGGAAGTTGCGCGCATTTCCGGTTCGGTGACAAATGATTCGGAGCTTGTTAGCAGGGAGTTGTTGTCGCTGGCGGATGGGGCTTCCCCGGCGGAGGTGGAGGCGGCTTTGAGAACAGCGGTTGAGCGCGCATCCAAGGCTCCCGTGCCGGTTGCGGTCATCGGTGTTAAGAAGGTGGCGGATCTGCCTGAGTGGTCTCAGGCGACCCGCGATCTGGTGCTTTCGCTTTTCGCGGAGAATGCACCGGTTGGTGCCTATCCAGCGCGGCAGGGTTATGAGCAGCTCATTCAGCATCTGACGAAGAGTCTCCGCGCATCTAACGAGTGGGGTGTGATCGAGCCTTACTCCGCCGGATTGTGGCAGGCTGCCGGCGTGCCCGATGATGACCGCTATCATGGCGGTTCCGGGGTGCTTGCGGCATTCGCCGAGGCGGCACAGGAGGCGGGGAGTTCCTCCATCGCGATGACCGTGGTGCGCGGAGGATTGAACAGCGGCACCGGCAAGGCCATGAGCACACGCACCGAAGAAGGCATGGTTCAGATCATCGGCCGGCTTCGCCAGACGGCGGGCAAGGCGGCGGTGGCCATCGGCGCGGTGGAGATCCCGGTGGACGAAACCAATCCTGCTTTCCCGATCTACAAGTCGAACTCCGAATTCGTTCTCGGCAATTTTGACTCCGCATGGAGCTTGTATCTGAAAAATACCGACAAGCTGCAACCGGTGCTGCGCGATCTCTCCGTGGAGTATGGGTTCTGGCTGCTGCAGCGGAATACCGAAACGGGAGCATCGCAGCGTGCGGAGGAACTGATCAAGGATTTGACGATCTGGTCCCGCGATGCGGAAGGGGTGTTCAGTCCCGAGCAGGAGGCACGGCTGAAGGTTGCCTACGCCGATCTCGCTTTCAAGAAAGGCGCGTTGCCGACCTCACGCGCGTGGTATCGAAAGGTTGCCGACGCTGCGGAATACCAAGGTTCCGAAATCCATCTAACCGCCGCTCTGGGTTCCGTGACGGTGGATCGTGTGGCCAAGGATTTCGGAGCCGCGATGACGGAACTGGACAAGCTGATGCGCCTTTCCAACCCGGCGTTCCGGATCCGTGTCCGTTACGCGCGGGCGGAGGTTTTCATGGATCAGGAAAACTATGCGGACGCGCTCGGTGAGATCGAGGCGGTTCTCAGGCAGGAACCGAAGCATGCGGACGCCCTGATCCTCCGCGGCAAGATCCAGTATGAAATGCGGAAGTTGGTCGAGGCCAGCGAGATCGAGCTCGGGCCTTCCCAGGACAATACGGTCATCGTTCCCGGCGAGTCGGTGAAGATCAATTTGCGTGATCCCACGCTCAACGTCTCCGGAGTCGGTGCGGACATCGAGGTGGAGATCTGGGCCAAGTCCGGCGACAAGGAGCGTGTACTCCTCCATCAGTTAGGTGACAGCAAGGAAAAGTTCCGCGCCGAGGTGCCGACCGCGCTTGGCCCGCCCGTTCCGGGCGACAAGACCCTGCAGATCCTCGGGAATGATGAGATCCGTTTCGGCTACTCGGAGCGCTTCCGAGCCAAGATGGACGACCTTCCGGCGGATCCCGATGTGGTGATCGGCGTGGCTTCGGATGCCTACTTGTCTTTCTCCGCAGGTGCGTTTCCACCTCGCGAGGGTGAGAGGCGTCTCAATATCGAGGAACTGGGTCTATCCACCTCACAGGCAAGTCTCGGCATCCGCGCGGTGCGTCCGGGCAATCCGGTTTACCTTCGTGTCACCGATCCCGATCAGAGCAAGACACCCGGAGTCGATGAGGTAACGGTTAGCCTCAGGGCATCGAGCGGAGACGAAATCCGTCAGCTCGTGCTCAAGGAAACCGGGCCATATACCGGCGAGTTCGAGGCGGTGGTGCCGACGACGGGTGCGCAGGCCCTCGCGTTTGCGTCGGAAAGCGCACCCGACCGCGATCCTAACATGGCGATCAGTTCGCAGGACTATCCAGGCTGGCAGGGCAAGGTCGGTGATAAGGAAGCGGCACGCACTTTCGGGATCGACCTGAATGACAATGTCGCCCTCGACAAGATGACGATCGACACGGGAGGAAGTGGCCAGGCGCTGACCCATTTTGTCCTGCAAACCTCGATGAACGGCAAGGATTGGACGACGCGGTCGCGTTACCCGGAGAATACTGCACCATGGGATGGGAGGCCGCGTGTGTCATCATTCCCGACTTGGAACGTGAAGGGTCTAGCGGTTTCCGTTCCCAAGGACCGGAACTTGCCCGAGGACTGGCAGGAAGTCATGGAGTTGACCTCGGCCCGCGCGTCGATTGGTTATCTCGCCGCCAACGTAACCAGTCTCTCGGCGAAGGAACTGCCGGTCGTCGAAACGGGACATCCGGGATACTCGGCGCTGGTCCAGTATCGCGCCCTGTTCTATCAGCCTGCCGCGGCGATCCGGCGTTTCCAGCTAACGGGTTATCCGGCGACCGATGACAAGGGCAACATCCGGACGATATTCCTCATCGACGGACAAGCGGCGGGCGAGGATTCCGAGGACCCGCTTTTGATCGAGCGCGAGTTGTCGCCGGGACTGCATGAGATTCAGGTGTGGATCAACGAGGGACGGGATGCCCTTCTCAAGCGCAAGCCGGTGTTGCTTTGCGACGAGCCCGGCAAGCAGGATCTGGCTCCTTGCCCTGATGCCATGTTCGATCCGGCAACCTTTCCCGAAGGCGTGCGGGCGATGATCCCACAACCCGCGATCATCAGGAAATCCGCGGATGGCGGGCTCGAAGTGGCCTTCGGCGACAAGACCCGCGCGCGCCTCGTCCGTATGGTGATCGAGGGCTTCGAGGGGCTGGCACCAACTGTTCACAAAGTCACGCTCAGCAATCGCGAGGGTAAGGTTCTTTTGCCGGTGGCTCAGGATTACCGGGTGTTGCGCGAAAATGCCGAACTTGAGGTCCTTCCCGGAGACCAGATCACCGTCCGTTATGAGGACCCTGTCTCCGCCACGCCAAAACGCACCAGGCACGAGCAACGTCTAACGGTGGCCTTCAATGACGCCGCCATCTCGGCTTCCTTCCTCAACTACAGAGACCACCGAAGAAGGACGGGTGCTGGAACTTGAACCGATCCGCCGTTTCCGCTTCGACGACGCCGTGGCCTTCGTGATCGACGATGCGGACATGGACAGCAGCGTTGAGATGGACACGGTCGAGTTCAAGGTGGTGACGAGCGGCGGCATGACGGCGACGATCAAGGCGCTTGAAACCGCGGAACATAGCGGTCGTTTCATCGGTCGGGTCTTTCCGGTGCCAGGGAAGCCCTCGCGCGATTCCGAGATCCAGCTTGAGGAGGGTGGGACTCTAACTGCTACTTATCTGGACGTCGAGAACCTGAATCCCGGAATACCTGCGGAACGGTCGGTGACCATCGCCCATGCGAGGTATGTGGAACCCGGGCTGGAGGCCTACACGATGAGCAGCGAGCTGTTGCCACCTGCGAAGGATATTCCGGTTTCTAACAAGGAGAGTGGCGGGACGCGCAAACCGGGGCCGGAAATCGTTCAGCCGAGGCGCACGCTGGACTATGCTCCCCCGGGCAAGGCGGGGGGCGCCGTGGTGCTGGGAGGTAGCTTGCGATTCGATGTGGTGGTGCCGCACCTGGCACTGGCCGACAGCAGTGAGATCACGGCGTATGTGCAGACGGATGCCGGAAGGAAAGCCCTCAAGGAAGGCGCCAAGTCGCCATTCGATGTCAGCGTTCCGGGCACGCTCAAATTGACCGGCACCCTGAAAGGCAGCGGGGTCGAGGTGCCGGGTGGATACAAGATCGGCAAGAACCCGGTGCCGCCATCCAACGAGCCACCTCTGGAGGAAGGCCGGTTTTCGTTCTCCGTGCCGCTCATTCTGGGCGATCTTCCGAGCCGCAGTTTTGCAACGGCCGCGGCCGAAGCCTTGGCGGATTCCTCGATTCCCGATGGTTTGGCGGTGCGGGCGGGCGATACCGTTTACGTCGGCTACGCCCACAAGGATGAAAAGGGCGAGGTCCGGTGGAAGACGGTGGAATTCAAGGTGGGCAGCCATGCCATCCTCGACGTGATGGACGGTGGATACGACCAGCCTCTCACTCGCGCCTTTGTCGGCGAGAAAATCTATCTGCGTTTGTTGGACCGCGGGCTGGACCGTGGTCCGGAGCGCGATGTCGCCTCGGTCACCCTCGAATCCTCGGGTGGCACGAGGACGAGCTATGAATTGCAGGAGACCGAAGCGCACAGCGGCATTTTCAAAAGTGTCTTCGCACTGGCCTATGCCGCCGAAAAGTCTCCGGACAAGCTGCCGCCGGTGGCACTCAATGGATTCCCCGTCCGCTACGGCGAGGACGTAACCGTTTCCTACCCGGCCTCCGGCGACGGCAAGGCGCAGGCTCTAACGGTGGCGGTCAACAAGGGGGCTGACGGTTCCATCGAACCTTTCAGCAAGCGTTTCACCGGAGACGAGATGGCGGTGAAGACGAGTTTCACTCTCGCGGAGTGCTTCTTCGAGCTGGCGAAGAAACACCGCGAGATGGATCAGGAAAGCCTGGCCCGTCGCGAGATCGGGCAGGCCCGCAAGCTGTTGGCCGAGGCGGTCGCGACCCATCGTGATGACGACCTGCGCGCCCATGCCGAGTATCTGCTAGGCAACCTCTCGCAGGAATATGCGGATCTCTCGAAGAACGAGGAGGCCAAGCTGCCGATGTATCAGGACGCGCTGGCCCGCTTCTCGAAGATTCCCAGTGATTATCCGGATTCCGAATTCGCACCCAAGGCGCAGTTCAAGACCGCGCTTGTCTATGAAAAGATGGGCGAGACGGAGAACTCGGTCGAGGAATACGTCAAGCTGGCCTACAAGTACCCGGACAACGAGCTGATCTCCACGGTGATGTCGCGCTGGGCGGCTACTTCCAGACCAAGGGCCTGAATTTGAAGAAGCAGGCCGACCCGCTGCGGGAGAAGGAGGACGACGGATCGAAGGCCGAGGTCCTGCGGTTGGACGAGCTTTCCTATCCGGAGTTCCTCAACGCTGCGATGGTGTTCAGCAAGCTGCAGCAGCGGTTCCCGGATGATCCGTTGGCGGGCCTTGCCGGACTGCGGGCGGCCCAGAATTTCATGCGCGCGCACCAGTATGAAAAGGCAATCGAGGGTTTCGTGGTGGTCATCGACAACGAGGAATACGACGGGCGTGAGATCCGTTCCCAAGCGCTCTACTGGAGCGGCCTTTGCCACGAGCGGCTGGCGGCGACCCATGCGGGAAAAGGGATGCAGGAGGCCTATCAACTTTACCGGCGCGTCACTTTCGATTTTCCTGACAGCATCTGGGCCAAGTATGCGCGCGGCAGGCTTGCCGATCCGGCGTTCGAGAAGATCGTCGAAGTCGAGGCCAAGGAACGGGAGAGGATGATCGAGTCACTCAAGGAAATGAGGAAGAAGTGATGAACGCTCTGGAGAAAAAGCTGTTGGATGAGGAGACCGGCGGTGCCGAGCCCCGGCTTTGCATCCGTACCGGCACCCGGATCGATGCCGGGCGCTGGTGGCGGCGCGTTCCCATCTGGCTTTGCATGGTGGGCGACGAGTTGCTCCTGCTCGCGGTCGCGCGGCGCCGCCATGTCGAGCGCGTGCGCATGGCCGACTGCCATGCCAGTCACTACAGCCACGCCACGGGCGAGCTGGTGATTGAACCCGGGGATTCCCTCAGGTTCAATCGATTCACACTTTCACCACGTGAGGCCCTCCAGGTGCTCAGCTTTCTCAACAAGGATCAAAAACAACCGATTACCGATACAACGACATGATAGAACAAATCCTGAAAGGCGGACCACTGATGGTCCCGTTGATGCTGTGCAGCCTGATCAGCCTGGCAGTGGTTTACGACCGCTGGATGGCCTTCCGTGAGAACCGCAAGGTTGATACACGGTCGCTGCGTTCCAAGGTTCTCGCTCATTTGCGTCAGGAAAATATCCCGGCGGCAATCTCGGAGTGTGAGACGGCGCGCGGCCCGATCGCCTCCGTGCTGCTCGCGGGCTTGCGCTCGTATGCGCATCTCCGTGGCAAGAGTGAGAACTCCGAAACCATGCGCCTCGTCGTGGGTCAGGTGATGGAGGACTACAGCGCCCAGGCCATGAGCGTGGTCAACAAGCGTCTCGACGTTCTAACCACCATCGGCGTGGCGGCTCCCTTGCTGGGCATGACCGGAACCGTGACCGGCATGATCGCGTCCTTCGCCGGCCTCGCCGAAGCGGGAAATGTCGGAGGAGGAGGAAACCGTTGCCAACGGGATCGCCGAAGCCCTGATCACCACCGCCGCCGGGCTGCTCATCGCTCTGGCAGCCGTGGTTCCGCAGAGCATGTTCAATCGTTGGAGCGACGAGATCGAGTTGGAGATCGAGGAAGGCACCAGTGAGTTGGTCGAGTTCATCCTGACGCATCACTGATGTCGAGAAAACGCTACAGCAAGGAAAAGAAGCATCGCAACGGCGTGATCCCCACGGACTCGTTTTCCGATATTGCGTTTCTTCTGATCATCTACTTCCTGGTCGCCACCACGCTGGTCAAGGTGAAGTCGATCACCGCGGACCTGCCTGCGGGTGAGAAGGCGAGCCAGGCGGAGCCGGAAAAGACGCCCATCGTCAACCTGCGGGGCGCGGAGATCTTCTTCAACGACAAGAAGCTGAGCCTGGAACTTCTCAACGAGCGTCTGGCTGCGTTGAAGCTAGGAGAGCTGGATGCGGAGAAGCGCGTGATCATGCTGGAGTCCTCGCGGGGCACTCCTTACGAGAATTATTTCCAGGCTCTCGCCGCGATCAGCGCGCATGACGGAGTGGTGGCCATCGTGGAAGGGGAGGGGAAATAACATGAAGCGTTCGCGTCGGAAGAAACGGAAGCCAGTCACCTTGCCCATCGCGAGCATGGGCGACATCGCGTTCCTGCTCATCATCTTCTTCCTCGTTTGCAGCGAGGTTTCAAAGGATAAGAACAACCTCAAGGTCGCTTTGCCAAATTCGGAGTACGTCGAGAAGACCAAGGTGGACGTGGTGGCGCGGGTCGCGCTCGATGAGACCGGAACCATTTATTTCGACGGAGCAAAGGTGGACAATGCGAAGGATGTCGAATGGGGCATCCGCGCCCTTTTGACCAACACCGTGGCCGACGAGCAGCGTCACGTGCAGTTCAAGTGTGACAAGTCGCAGCCGAAGGAAGTCTTCGAGCCTGTGCTCCAGGCCATCGCCGAAGCCGGTGGCATCATTGAAGCCGTGGGCGAGAAACCCGGACAGGATTAGAGTGATAGAAATCAACCAACGAAACAGGAATCATGACGGATACAAAAGCAGAAGAAACAACTCCCGACCAGTTGATGGAGTCTTTCCAGGGCAGCAGCCTCAAGTCGATCATCCTCTTCACGGTGATGGTGCACGTGGTGGTGCTGACAGGAGCCAGCGTTCCCTATCTATGGAAGTCGATCGCGGGCGGGGATTCCTCGAAATTGAGCGAACAGGAGCGCGTCAAGATCGCGGTGGGCGAGGCGACAGCCTCCTTGCGTGAGATCGCTGAGAAACATGGGCTCAAGCCGCAGGATCTCGGTGAGGAGTTCGCGAAGGGTGCGCCCAAGGCGGAACCTGTCAAGGAACCGGCGAAGGTGGAGGTTGCGGAACCTGAGGAACCGAAGTCCACCATCGAAAAGGAAATCAAGGTCAAGGAAGCGGGACCCGAAGTACCCAGCTTTGACAATGAGAAAGAGGATCTCTTCAAGTGATGGAATTGTTGAACGGACGGGAAATGGAGACGGGTGAACTGAGAATCGCCGGAGAGCCATGACCGCATTTCAACTCAATTTATTAGAATGACCCCAATCAACCAAACCGATCTACCTGCCGAGAGGCTGGATGAGATCCCGACCCGTCCGTCCGCCTACAAGGCGCGCGTGATCAGCGTGGCCGTGTTCATGTTGGTGGGCTTGGGGGCGGCGGTTTATCAATGGGCTCCGGATGCGCTTGATGCATTCCTGAACCGGAATGCGGCGATCCGAACCTTGTTAGGAAATGCCGGCATCACGCGGTTGCTGAAGTCCGGGTTTCAGGTCTTCGGGATCGTGGGTGTGGTATGCGCACTGAGCGGGGGGCTTGGCTTTTTGCGGAATCGATGGACCTATCGTTTGCTCCGCTTCTCGCTGTATGCGGTTTTCCTGGCGGTGGCGTTCCATGTGTTTGTGACTTGGCAGGCTTGCTCCGCGATCAAGGCGGGAAATTTAAAGATTGATGGCGCGCAGCAGGACAGCGCATCGATCCTGCTACTCTGGTGGGATGCTTGCTGGCCGGCTCTCGCGGTCGCTGGCTATGCGGCGTGGCTCCACGTCATGTTGCGGAGTCGCTCGGTCTATGCCGCCTTCACCCGGGAAACGGGAAGCCCGATGGAAGGGGACCGGATTCTGGAGGACCTGCGCACTCACGGGCGGGATCCGCGTCACCGGCGCAGTGTCTATGCCAGCGCGCTGACCCACATCGTGATCCTCATCCTGATCCCATGGATTCTCAGTCTCGACGGTTGCGGTGTGGATCCTTACAAGGTGCCAAAAGGCAGTGGCAATCCGGTGGTGGCGATGGTCAAGATGGTGAAGCCGAAGAAGAAAAAGAAGAAGACTCTCAGCTTGCGGCCCAACTCGGCGATCCTCTTTGAAATCCCGGATCTCGACGAGACCCAGGTCGATCAGGTCATGGAGGAGCAGACCCAGCAGACCTATCAGGCGTCGAACAACGCGAAGGCCGGGAAGATGGGCAAGGGTGGAGGCACCAAGGGCGGTTGGCCCGAGGGAATGGAGGATTACAAGGTCCGCTTCATCCGTCTCGAACACAGCGGTGCCGGTTGGGATGACGGGATGGACCAGAGCGGTGCGGACATCAATTTCCTGCGGGCTTTCGCCCAGTCCACCGGCTTCAAGAAAATCGCCAGCAAGGGAGAGAGTCATTCGATCGCGCTGCTCAGGAAATATCCGAAGGATGGCTTTCCGCCGTTTGTCTATCTGACGGGCAATGCCGACATGGGCCGGGTCAGCTCGGACGACATGAAGATCCTCCGCGATTACTGTTTGAACGGCGGCATGCTGATCGCGGATGCCGGCAGCGCGCGCTTCCACCAGTCCTTCACCCATCTCATGAGCCAGGTGTTCCCTGACAAGCAGCTCATCGACATTGCCGACGATGACATGCTCTATCAGCTCCCCTACAGCTTTCCCGACGGGGCTCCGTCATTCTGGCACCATGGGGGGCGCCGGGCGTTGGGCATCAAGCATGACGGCCGCTGGATTGTGTTCTATCACCCCGGGGACATCAACGACGCGTGGAAGTCGCAAGGTTATAGCGATGTGACACCCGAGATGCGGGAGCAGGCGATGAATCTCGGAATCAACCTGGTTTATTATGCATTCGGCCAGTGGAATGACGCGATTTCGAAAATGAAAAAATGAATTGGAACTACTTCAGTCTGATCGGCTACCTGAGTGTCCTGCTCTGGGTATCAGTGCCGGTTCTGTGGGCGATAATCCGCCTTCGGAGGAACTCGCGATGGCTGTGCTCCATTGCCTTGGGGGTGGCCCTGCTTTCGTTTGTTTGTGCCAAGATCAATTCGAAAACCCATGTGAACCGCATTGAGCCGGACCTTAGCGGGCAAATGGCCGAGATGCAGGCGAAGGACGAGGCGAGGCGAAAGGCGGCCGAGGACGGGCGCGGTGAGGACGTGGCCCAGATCCGCTTTGCGGAGGACGCATCGGGCGATTTCCTCGACAAGGCCGGCATGGATCAGGCCGATCTCAAATACCTGGAAAGTGCTAATCAATCCTCCGAACCCGGGTGGAAGAAGGCGAAGAAGAACCGGTCAGCCGGAGGGCAGGGGGATGGCGATCTCGATTCCATGCTTGGAGGGGAAAAGGCGATCACCGGGGTGGCGACCGACAAGCTCAAGGAGGGCGCGGGGCCGGAACCGATCCTGATGAAGGATGCCGACATGGCCATGGCCCACCGGTTGGATGGTTTGAATCTAACGGTGATCAAGGTTATGATCCTGCTTGCCATCCTCATGGTGATCTTCGATTACCTGCGGCGGGCGAATATCTATCAGATTGCATCGCGTCCCTTTCCTTTTCCGAGCGCCTGGGTCAACGGCTTCACCCCGATCCCGCCGCTTGTGGTGCGGCCATTGCCTGCCCGTAGGAGCATCACGGACGAGTTGGCATGGTTGGCAAAAAGAGGGGATTCGTTTGTTTATGTGACGAATGATCGGCAACTGGCCACAGGGATTCCATCGTCCTTGCCGCGGTTGGGCAAGAGCCGGCGTCCTGTGGAGGTGCTGCACGTCACGTCAGAGTCCGGAGAATTCGACGACGACTTCATCTTCGAGGCACTGTGGTTCGGGCGGAGTTGTTTCGTGGTGGATTCCCCGGAGCGGGCCATGCGCATGTTGGGAAGGTTTCGGGAACTCCTTGAGCAGCGCAAGAGCGTCCGCGCCAAAGTCTCGCAGACCGCGCACATCGTGTGGGATGCAACCCAACCGTTGCCCGAGTCACAAACACTTGCCTTATCCCGGCTGGCGAAGGCGACCGGTCTCTCACTTTTCCTGTGCGGCAACGGGACATCCGGAGCAAAGGCTTCGGAACGCTTGCCCGCCTGACCATTCATTCCGTTCCAACCATGAAAATTTTCCAATCCCTTTTCTCCACCCTTCTTCTCGGGGCGATGGTTCCAACCGTCTATGCCGAGGAACGAACGCTCACACCGGAACAGATGGAAGCGCTGGCAAAGGGCGGCGAGATCATCGACGAAACACCGGAACGCCCCGCGAAACTGCCGGATCTCACCAAGGGGGATCCCATACCCGCGACCAAGGACAAGCCGGAAATCTGGTATCTCGGGCCAACCGGGATTGTTGGCATCATGGTCGGCGGTTTCGAGGGCGACCAGATCCAGGTCCAGAGCACGCTGAAAGGTTCGCCGGCAGAGGGGAAATTTCTCTGGGGGGACGTGATCACCGGCATGAGCGGTGAGAAGTTCGTGGCGGGAAAGCATCTCGGATACCTGATCGGCAATGCGATCATCCATGCGGAGCGCGAGGAGAACGCCGGCAAGATGACTTTCCAGGTCTGGCGCGATAAAAATTACGCGGTTAGGTTCGGCAAGAAGGACGTGGCCAGTGTGGATATCGACAAGATGTTCGACGAGGCGCGTGACGACAACTCGCTTTACGAATGGAAGCCCGAGGAGGAACGGAAGGTGGAGGTCGCGAAGATGAACCTCGACAAGTTTCCAGTCGATGCCTCGACACTCGAGGTGGAATTGAAACTGCGGGTATTTCCCGCCTACAGCGACACGTCTCCCTACGATTGCCCGAAGACCAACCAGATCCTCGACGATGCGTGGAAGGTGCTGGAGAGAAAATTTGTGACGAATCCCAAGGACAGTGGTAGCGGCCGTGGCGGCGTTATCGAGGCGATGGCGTTGGTTGCTTCCGGGAAGCCCGAGCATCGCAAACTGGTGCATGATTGGGTGCGGGGACCGAAATCACCATGGCGACCGCCGACGGATCCGATCGGGGCGCCTTTTCAGCCCGGCTACAAGGGGAACAAGGGTTACCAAAGCTGGCAGATGGGATATACCGGGCTGAACTGCGCGCTCTATTACGATGCGACCGGGGACGACTATGTGCTGCCGGCCCTCCGCAAGTTCGCGATTGAAACGGCGATGGGCCAGAGCGGCGGAGGAAGCTGGGGACATACCTTCGCCTACCCCTCGTTCAACGGCGGCGAGTTGCACAAGATGAACCCCGGCTACGGCGCGCTCAATGCGGCAGGCAACCGTTGTTTCTTCCTCATCACCCTCGCCCAGAAGCTCGGGATCAAGGATCCTGAGATCGATGCCGCTGTCGAACGGGCCCGTCGTTTCTTCGGTTCCTACGTCGATCAGGGATGTATTCCCTACGGGGATCATCCCGCTTATGCCAGTGACGACAGCAACGGCAAGAACACGGGTGTCGCGTTTTCGCTGAAGCTGCTAGGTGACAAGTATGGAGCGAAATATTTTGCCCAGATGTCCACTCATGCGTCCTTCACCGCACGCGGCGGTCATGGTCACGACTACCATGGGAACTGGTCGGGTTGGGCTGCGAGCTTGTGCGGTCCGGAAGGAGTGATCGTTGCCGAGCGCAACATGCGCTGGCGCCGGACGTTGTGCCGGATGTTCGATGGCAGCTTCGTCTATCACTCGCCCACCGGCCCGAAATACGGGCCTCTCCGTGACCCGACTGCCACGGAGGTGCTTCATTACGCCGTGCCCTTGAAGCAAACCCTGATCACCGGCAAGGATGCGGACGAGGAACTCTGGACCACCGAGCATGAAATGAAGCAACTGCTCTCCAGTGCCCGCGGCCAGTTCAATGATCCCACGCTGATGGAAAGAGATGGCAAACCTTGGCCGGAGCGCTCTACCGACGAGATTTTCGACCTGCTTGATATTTTCTATCCAAAGGCGCGCGCCTCGGTTGCCGCAGAGTTGGGCAAGCGTTTCCAAGCAGGTGAAAAGGAGATCGCGCCCCGCCTTGTGAAGCTGCTGGAGAGCCCTGCTCCAAGATTCCGGGATGGCGCATGCCGCGCCCTGCTAGCTTGCGGAACCGACACGGTTCTCAGCTCTTTGTCGAATGTCACCCGGCTTCTCGATGACCCCAATGAGTTCGTCCGGATCACCGCGGTGAACGTCATTTCGAAATGCACCGACACCGGGGAAACCCAGCTCGCGATGCTGAAGGCGACGGTGGCGGATCCAAAGCTGATGCCGCCCAATGCCGTCCGGAATTTCACACAGACCGCCTTGTTTGCCAAAGACAACGGCCTTGCTAACAACCCTTTCGATTCCGGATTCGAGGACGAGTTGGTGCGACAGGCACTTGAGGATGTCCTCTTGCTTGATCCCGCAGGAAAGGGCTTCCTGGGTTCCAGGCAAAAGACATGGACCAAGGAAACCGTGATCCGTCTGGCAGGTCCGCTGACATTCGTGGCCGAGGAGGAGCAGATCAATGACCAGATGTTCGCTGGCCGCAGTGCTCCGGCGCAAGCGATGCTTGGCAAGTTCGGATACCGTGAGGCTATCGAGGCCTCGGCCAACCTGTTGCGGAAGCAGGTTGCGATTCCCCGCGACGTCCGCCCCTATGTCGGTTTCAAGCGTCCGTTGATGGACCCCGATCTGGTGAAGAAGCAACCCGCCGCATTTCGTGAATTCATCGACCCGATCAAGACCGTTCTAACGGATGATCCGTTGGCGAGGATCACGGTTAAGGTTGGCGAAAAGTCTGTCGTTACCGATCTCGATGACCTGCTATCATGGATCGAGGCGGAGAAGAGGAATGCGACACTTCCGAGCATCGCGGATGATGTCCGCAAGCTGTTTCAAGAGAAGCTTGCCGCCGCCGATGGCAGCGGAGCGAAACTGAAGATTTGCCGTGACGCGCTTCGCGAGCCAAACCTCAAGAGTTATTTCCGCATGATGGCGGCGATGGATTTCCTTGTCGAGACGCTTGGTCCCGACGCGCTTGAGGATCTTTTGCCTTACCTCGGGCACGATTACTGGAGAGTCCGCGATCACAGCAGGAAGCTGGCTTCAGGACTTTTGAAATCGAAGTCCGATGCGGAATTGGTGGCGCTTTTCGCCTCCGCATCAGACGCCAATGCAAAAGCAGGACTCCTCGATGTGCTTGCGACGAGCGGCAACGCGGCGGGCCTCGGAATTGCCCGGGATTCATTGAAGCACGAAGATCCCGTGATCCGTCAAGCTGCGATCACCACCGCTTTCGCCCTCGGTGGTGACAAGGTTCTATCCGAAATCCTCAAGCATCTCAAGGGGGCCAGCGATAAAGAGGATCTGAGAGGTTGTGAAGATGCGCTGCTATCCCGGAAGGACGATGCATCCCACATGGTCCGTGTTCGCGATGCAGTCATCGCAATGCTACCGGACAGCAATGGCACCATGCGCCCCACGCTCTATTACCTGCTGGCCCGTATTGGAGATGGCCAATCCATCGCGGTGTTGAGAAAGGCATGCAAGACCGACAGCCTGCCCGAGTTGGAGCAAATCGTGTTCGCCCTTTCCTACTCTCCAAGCCGGGAGGCTGACAAGGTGCTGCTGGAACTTGCCGCCACGGATGCGAAGAGCGCGAAGATTGCCGGCTCACAGTCGGTTCGCCGCATGGTTCTCGGGCCCAAGGGCTTTGGCGATGTCACTGGTGCCGAGAAGATGGACTTTGCCGAGGCGATGCTGAAACTCGCGCTCGACAGCCGTCTTGTCGCCTATCTCGGCCACATCCACGAGGCCCGTGCCCTGAGGGCGCTGATGTATTGCCTGGAAAAGGGCGTCTCATCCGCAGCGGAAAGCCTGATCGCTTCCGCCGAGGGCATGGACAAGCTTTCACCCGCTGATGGAAAGATCGCGGCGAAGGCGCTTCAGGACGTCATCGAATACATCGAGGTCACGAGGCTGCGCGGAGGCGTGGCGGCGCACATGGACAAGGAGGACAAATACACCGAGTGGAAACTTCTCCAGGCCCGCGCCGGAAAAGTCCTGCTGAAAATTCATAAGCCCGAGTCCGCGCCGATCCCGGGATTCGATCCGCTGGATCTTGATCAATAGCCGAATACCGGAACACATGACTGACAAAATAGAGTCGTCGGACAACCGCCAGTAGAACGAGGCGGATCAAAAGGTTGATCTGCTAGATAATTTGGAAGTATTGACAATCCTTGTCAGTGGGAGAAGTCCGTCAAAAATGGCTTTGACGTCACTACTTCATATGGGTAATCAGCGGCTGCGAATGTTGTTACACCGTATGCACGCGGTTTGGCGGCTTCGCCAATCCTGGTTGGGTAACCTGCTGGTCCATTAGACCCTCCCCTCCAGGTTCACGTGACTCTCAAGATTTAGCGAATCAAACCCAAATGAAATGCCTTCCTGTAGATCCGGTGACGAGAATTTCCAATGTCGTGCGACGGCGGGGTCGACCCGGATTCGCGCTGATCGTCACCCTTTCCTTGATGATTCTCCTGACGGTCATCGCGGTGGGGTTGCTGATGCTTTCGTCCATTTCCCTGCGTTCCACCAATGCCACATCGGCAATGGCGGAGGCTCGTCAGAACGCAAGGATGGCCCTGATGCTTGCCATCGGTGAACTCCAGAAATACGGAGGTCAGGATCAACGCTCCACTGCCGTTGCGGACATTGCCGGAAGTTCCGATGGTTCCGCGCTTGCCGGAGGAGTTTCCCCCCAGAACAACGCCTCTCTTCAAGGTGGATCCGTGACCAAAGGGCTTTCCTCGGTAAAGTCCGGGACCCGATATTGGACGGGCATCTTTGTCAATCAGGACAATCCTGACACGATTTACACCAAGAGCCCGACTCCGCTCAACATTCATTGGCTGGTGAGCGGCAACAATTCTTCCTACTCCGCGACCACCCCGAAAGGTGGTCCCTCCATCCTTCCCTCCGACTCAAAATATGCCGTCGGCGCGTCCGGATCCGTGAGCGATGCGACCCAAGCGGTGATCCTCGCCGGGAAAAATTCCGTCGGCAGTGGTCCGGGCAGCGACGACCGATACGTCGTCGCTCCATTGGTTGGCATCACCGACACCACGAACAAGCTCAAGGGGCGTTACGCGTGGTGGGTGGGCGACGAAGGCGTCAAAGCCAAGTTGAACATCCCAAGGACGTTGAAGGAACCGACCTTGTATGCAAGCCTGTCCGCCCAGAGGCGTGGATGGGAAACCGTGACCGGATTCGAGAGCTATCCACAACCGGCGATGGGGAACGCCGGGATGATACCAAATGTCATTTCTGTTTCCGAGGCAGCGCTTCTTGTCCCAAGCGCGAATGCCGCAGTCAGTGGCGCGACCCCGTTGCAGACGGTTTTCCATTCCGCCACCGCCGATAGCCGGGGCGTTCTAACCGACAGTCTCAACGGCGGCACCCGGATCGATCTTTCTGCCATCCTTGCTGGAAACCTTCCCGCTTCCAGCCCTGTTCCTTCGATCAAGAACTACCCCGTGGCGGGTAAGACTTCTCCGGTCACCGCCGGCAACATCATCCAGTCGTCCTTGACCACCACGATGAAGGCACCCAAGTGGGATGCGGTGAAGGAATTCAATGATCGCCGGAGCAAACTCACCGGCGGCTCCCTGATTGTCACCCCCGCGACATCCAACATCACGGCATCCATCGCGCCGTTGATCACCGACATCCGCGTTCTTCTGGGGGCAAAGTTGAGGGTCAAGGATGCGAGGGCAGGAATGTATGACATCAACGCATGCGGAAAGATCGCCGTGGCGATCGCGAATCCCTATTCGGTTCCCTTGAAATGGACGAGGGGCCTCGACTTCGAAGTCATTGGTCAGACACCCTCCGGCAATAATCCCTCCCAGATTTGGAATCTAGGTGCCAAGGCTGCCTATTTCGCGAGCCCTTCCAACAACCGTCCCGCGGTTTTCAATGGAGCCATCTTCCGAATCGACGCTTCCACCCTCGCTCCAGGTGAAGCCCGTGCCTACACCTTCGCGACCTCCGTCCTGCGTCCGGCCACCGCTGGATCCATCGTGGTGAATCTGGTGCCCTTCAGTTCCGCGGATCCGTCGAATTTCGACAACTGCATCGAACTCCAGACCACCAGCTCCACCGACTGTAGCAATGGAACTCCGTCCCTGGATGTTCGCGAAAGTTGGCAAACCACCCTCAATAGGGTCGAAATGCGGGTGGCGGGTGCCGGTCTCGGCAGCAGCGTCCTGCGGAGCGTCGAGCGATTTGAATTCGATGACGGTTACTTTTCCGCGACTGCCCGAAACGTCACCAAGGATGATGTTCCACGAATGACCAAGCCGTTTGGAATCATGCTCTACAATTTCCAGATCAGCCAGCCTGGAATGGATTACAAAGCCGACTTCATGCCGTCTAACTATTCATGGGGCCAGCGGGGTTCCACGTTGAGGACCTTCGCGGATTTCAATCTGCAGGCCACACGTTACCGCAAGCCGATCGCGAGCTACAATCCTCCGCCGTTCTTCATGGAAAGCAACGACAGCAGGGCGCTGCTTCCGCAAACCGTGCCTGGTGGTGATACCGGGATCCGGTTCACGCGCAATCTGGTCCTTTCACCCATGCCGTGGGGCCGTTCGTCGTTCGGAAGCAAGAACACGATCCTGTTCAGCGTCCCGGAGCAGCTATCTTCCCTTGCCCAGCTCCAGCATGCCGATCTAACCGGAGACGATGTCACTTCGTCCATCGCCCATCAGCCGGGAAACGCGTTCGGAAATTCCTATGCACCTCCTTTTGTCAAACGCTCGCTGACCAAGCAGAGCCGCACGGACTACGAAATTGTCGGCGCACCCAACCACACGGCGACCAACAACACTTCCACGAATTATTACGACATTTCCTATCTGCTGAACGCCTCGGTGTGGGACACCTATTTCATGTCAACCATTCCCGCGTCCGGAGTTCCTGAGCCGGTGGTTCCCACCTTCATCAAGCTGGACTCCGCCGCCACCTCCACTCTCAGGGATCCGGTCGAGGTGGCCACCCAGCTCATGGTCGATGGTGCGTTCAATGTGAACTCCACCGACAAGAACGCGTGGAAAGCTTTCCTGGCCAGCGCCAAACACCTGGAACACCCGGCAGGTCCCTCCAGTGCCACCAACGCAGCGTTCCCCCGCAGTCTCGAACAGACCAGCCCATCGGCTACCGTTCCCACCGGGACCGACGCGGACTCGTTTTCCGGCTACCGCCGCCTCACCGATGCCCAGCTCGACGCTCTCGCCGGCGAAATCGTCAAACAGGTCCGTCTCCGGGGGCCATTCGTGTCGTTGTCCCAGTTCGTGAATCGCGCGTTGGCTCCCATCACCACACAGTCCACGCTTTCCCGCTCAGGAGCCCTTCAATGCGCGATCGATGAAAGTGGGATCAACATCAATATCGCCGGCGACAAGAACGGCTTTTCCGGCATCAAGCCTGACGGAAGCAATGTCGTCCCTCCGGACCGGGTTACCTTGGGTTGGCTTCAGGGGGCTCCCAGTCCCGACATGCTCGGCGGCGACACCGGTGAGCGCCCGGCGGATGCGGACTCCAGTCATCCGGATTGGGCGAAAACATCGAAGGACAACAACTTCGGTTCCGTGGCCAGCATTCTAGCAGATCAGGAGATGCTCACCTCGTCGGGATACATTCCGGAACAAGGCTACCGTTCCACTGGAATCCCGGGCTGGCTCACGCAGGCCGACGTGCTGCAGGTCATTGGAAATTCCCTCACCGTCAGGTCCGATACGTTCCGGATCCGCGCTTACGGTGAATCTCTCGATGCCAGCGGAAATCCCGTTGCAAAGGCTCATTGTGAGGCCATCATCCAGCGGTTTCCGAAATACATCGACCCCGCAGACGCGCCATCCGTTAGAGGTGGGTCATTGAAAACCTTGAATCAGACCTATGGCCGCAAATTCGAAATCATTTCATTCCGCTGGTTGTCCCCCAATGAGGTGTAAGCTGCCGGTTGTCCTTCAACTGCTTTGGATTTCCCTGGCTTCGCTGGTGCACGCCCAGGAGGCGTCCGTCTCGATGAAAATCGATCTCGTGGCATGGGGAGATCAAATATCCGGCCTTTCCCTTAAGGCGGGTTCCGGAAAGGGAACCATCACGGCGCGGTCGTTTTCCTATTCCACGCCGGTTGCATACTCGGGCCCCGCCATCATGGAGATCCATCAGTCGGGAAGTGGTGAGACCGAAAAGCTTCCGGAACCGACTGCCGAGGACAAGGAGCACCAGAGCGTGCCATTGCTGGAGCCGGAGTCTGATGACAAGGTCGGCGATGATGGCAAGCCAAAGCTGGGGATTGCCCTTGAGTTGGAAAAGCGGCGCGAGAAGGATCCCACGCTCGTTGCCTTGGCCGTGCTTCCGAAGGCCGGTTGCCGCCGCGCGACCGTGCTTCTTGGCGCGGCTGGTGGCGGAACCTTCACCGCTTATGTGATTGACGACGATCCGACCAAGCTCCCGCTTGACCAACTTCGCGTGCACAACCTCGCCCCCGTTCCGATCAGCCTGCGCTGCAATGGCAATGTGACCAAGGAACTCAACACCCGTGGGGCGATGATCGTTCCTGCGATGAACGGTCAGGTCATTTACGAACTCGCCTACAAGATCGGCGACGAATGGAAGATGTTTGAAAGCAATCTCGTTGCGGTCCGCAAGAACGAGCAAACCCAGATGATCATTCTCAGGAGCAAGAACAGCTTCTTCCGCTCGAGCGATGGCTCGAACGGTGGCTCATTGCAAGTCGTGCTTCTGCGCCGCCAGCCGTCGGCGGAATGAGAAACTGTCTTGAAAATGGCAGGGACCGTTCTCCGGAACGGTCCTGCGAATGCGAGGCGAATGGATCTGCCCATGAAAAGCTCGTAGATCCGACCATGTTCGGACATTCACTTTCCATTCGCAGGACCGCCCGGCGAGCGCTAGCGAGCTTCTGTCAACCGCGATGCGCCAGCCGCATGGCCGTAGGTAACTCGATCCCTGCCTTCGGATATTTTTCAGACGGCGTCTGAGAGACGCTGCGACTGGAAAGGCCGCAAGGGGGAATGATTGGGCTGGTTGAGATCATCGGGCCTTGTGAACGCTACACCGCGGTCCAGAGCTGTCCGGCATGTGGTTAAGTCAATCTCCCGGACCTCAGATTGCGGTTCCTTTTGGTTGATTCGGCCGCCTTTTTGTTCACCCTTGCCCATCTCGACACACTGAAGAAGTTTGTTAGGTGGACTTGCCGAACCCATGACCCCATCCCGATTCCTCACCCTTGCCATTTTCTCCTGCCTTGCCAGCCATCCTGCGGCTGCGGCGGAAAAGCCTCTCAATATCCTGGTGCTGTATGCCGACGATTGGCGTCATGACACGCTCGGCGTTGCCGGCAATCCGGTGGTGAAGACTCCGGTGCTCGACCGGCTCGCGGGGGAGAGCATGCGTTTCACCCGCAACTGCGTCACCACGGCGATCTGCGGAGTGAGCCGAGCCTCGCTGTTCACCGGCCAGTGGATGGCTCGCCACGGCAGCGATCATTTCGAGGAATTCGACACGCCGTTCGCGGAAACCTATCCGGGCTTGCTCCGGACGAACGGATATTTCGTCGGTCACGTGGGCAAGTGGCACAACGGTGCTTTTCCCGCGAAGGAATTCGATTTCGGGCGTTCCTATTATGGCAAGCACTGGATGCCAGGAGAAAACGGACGCTTGATCCATGTCACCCAAAAGAACGAGAATGACGCGATGGAGTTCCTCCACACCCGGCCGAAGGACAAGCCGTTCTGTCTAACGGTCGCGTTCTTCGCGACCCATGCCGAGGATGAACATCCGTTGCAGTTCCTGCCGATGCCGGAAAGCCTGCCGCTGTATGAGAATGTGACCATCCCGGTGCCGCCCAACGCGACCGATGAATCGTTTCACCGTCTTCCTCCGTTTCTTGCAAATGAGAAGAACGAGGGGCGCAACCGCTGGCATTGGCGCTTCGACACTCCGGAGAAATACCAGTCGATGATGAAGAACTACTATCGGCTCGCGACCGAGGTGGACACCGTTTGCGGCCGGGTGATGGCAGAACTGGAAAAGCAGGGGGTGCTGGACCACACCCTCGTGATCTTCACCACGGACAATGGTTATTACCATGCCGAGCACGGACTTGCCGACAAGTGGTATCCCCATCAGGAAAGCATTCGCGTGCCGCTGATCATCCATGATCCCCGCATGCCGAAGGAACAGCTCGGAAAGACCAACGATGATTTCACGCTCAACGTGGATCTCGCGCCGACCATCCTGGCCGCGGCCGGAGTGTCGGCACCGGCGCGGATGCAGGGACGTGACATCGCGCCACTCTATCTGGCGAAGGAAAAGCCAGCCTGGCGCACCGGGTTTTTCTATGAGCATCCGACCTTCAAGAATGTCGATTTCATCCCGTCTTCCGAGGCCTTGGTGCGCAAGGATTGGAAATATTTCTATTGGCCGGACTTCAAGCTGGAGCAGTTGTTCGACCTCAAGTCCGATCCCATGGAGGAAAACGATCTGGCAAAGGATCCCTCCCAAGCCGCCAGACTTGAGGAAATGCGAGGCGTTTTTGCCCGGCTCAGGGCCGAGGCAAGATGACCTGGTTGAACCGGTTCAGGGAGTCTTCGGAGGGAGCAGGCTTCCGTCGCTTTCACCGCCTGCCTGAGGCAGTGACGGCTCCTTGAAATCCACGGGACCGTCGAAGAACCAGAAGCTGCGCTTGCGGTTGCTTTCGTAAGCCATCGCCTTTTCTTCGCCGGAAGGAAGCTCCTTGAGATCCGACTCGCGGACTTCCACCACCTTCACACCTGCCGGGCTCACGAGGCTAACCGCACGGTCCGACAACTCGGATACCTTCGCGGTGGTCACCGAAGTCGTTTTCTTCACAAATGCCAGCGAGCTGTTGCCAACCTTGCTGACGGTCGCACAGGACATGAGTCCCGAAGCCAGTGCGAAAAGGGGGAAAAGAATGATCTTGGACATGGGTTCAATCGAACTGAGGGAGGCTGCAAGCGTAGCACGGGAATATTTGCTGTCCATCTTTCCTTCAGTGGCGAAATTGCCAGATGGATGATTCAGGAAGACCGAAACTTACTCCGCCGTGGGAATGATGCCGGAGAACCACACGACGCCACCTTGTGAAATCACCACGGGTTTTCCTGACGCCGGGAAATCCAGCAGCAGCTCGCCCGGTTCATCCGGAATCACCTCGAAATGCCTGTAACCGGACAGCACCGCTCCATGGAGGGCGATCACGAGGGTGCCACGCGTGACTCCATCGATTGCAATTTGATAGGTGCCTGCGGGGATGGATTCCGCGGAGAATTCGACCTCGATCACCCCGGCCAACCCGAAGTCCACGAGGACGTCCGCCTTGGCTCCGCCGGAGATTCCTGGACCGGTGGAAAGCGCCTGCTTCGCAGTGCTGGTGACCGGTGGTTCACCGCCGGTTTCTCCCGGTGGCGGAGGATCCGGTGGGGTGGGGATTGTGCCGTTGAAATAGGTGATTCCGGAGAGCTCGATGCTGATGGGTTGTGCGATCACCTCGAAGTCGAGCGGCAGAAATTCACCCGAACCTCCGGTCTTGAACTTGCGTTCTCCGGAAGCATTTCCCGAAGTGCCCGACATGACGATGGTGCCGTGATTCACGCCTCCGACGACGATGTTGTAGGTACCCGGATTGAAATCCCCGATATCCACCTTGAGTTCGACCAGGCCGGTGGCCATCCGCTTGATGGAGACCCGGGCCTGGCTGGACGCGGGAGCGGACGCGGTGTTGATGAGATCCTCATGCAGGCGGACTTCGTCGATCTCGTCGTCATGGTCGTCGTCATCCTCGTCAGGTGTTCCGTCGTTGTCGTCGTCGCCATCCTCGCGATTCTTAAAGCTGTCTCCATCGGTGTCATCCTCGTCGGCGTCTCCGTTGAGCTTGCCGTCGCCATCGATGTCATCGTCGGTTAGGGCGCTGTTGCTCAGGCCGTCACCGTCGATGTCCGCGTCCACGGCATCGGATGAGTTGTCGCCGTCGATGTCGTATTCGCTCAGATCGTCGTCATCGAGTCCGTCGCCATCGATGTCGTCCTCGTTGTTTCCGTGGTCCATCCGGCTGTCGCCGTCGATGTCGAGTTCGGTCGGTGAATTGTCCGCACGGCGGTCGCTGTCGACGTCGAACTCGAGCGGGTCGTTGTCATTCATGACATCGCCGTCAATGTCGATTTCCCCCAACGAGTCGTCGGCTTGTCCATCGGAATCGATGTCGAGCTCGGCGGGGTTGTCGTTGTTGACGTGGTCGCCGATGTATTGGCCCGCGTAAGGTCCTGTTTTGGCGATGCCTCCATCGACATTGTCATCGAGCGCGTTGGGAATGCCATCGCCGTCAATGTCGGGGTCCACGATGTTAGGGACGCCGTCTCCATCGAGATCCGGAGCGTTGGTCGCGGCGGCAAGATGAAGCGAGGAAATGCCCAGGATGATGGACACAATTCCCCATCGGCCGACTTTTAGGAAGGAATGGGGGCTAGGTCTCATGGCAAAGAAATCGGGGGAGGGCGGCGAGATTGGCCGCATTTGAAAGAAGGAATACTTCCTGCAGGCGCATGTTGGCAAAGGCTTTGAAGTAACGGCTTGGTTGGATTCACAGGGACATTAATGGGTCACCCGGATGCGGAAAAATCGCTTGGGAGCTGAATTCGTGGTGGCGGTGTCGCGGATGAGGACGGATTTGATGCCATTTCCAGGAGTCTCACCCGACAAATAGCCAGGACCTGAGAACGGCCCACCGGCGACGCTGGTCGCAAGCACGGTCCACGGCGGAGACAGGGTGGAGGACGCCTCCACCAGATAAGTGACGTCCGAGCGAGCCGGGTTACGGGAAATCTGGATGGCCAGGCTGGTTCCATCCCCGAACTGGGTGAGGGTGGGGGATGGAGACGGGTTGGCGGCCATCGGATTGCTCCCAATGGCATATTCCGCCAAGTTCGTCAGGCCATCGAGATCCGGATCCCCGAGGTCGGTGGCATTCGGAGCTCCCAGCATTTCGGTTTTCCAAAGGGCCATCGGGGAATCGTCAATGATTCTGAAAAATACACCACCTCCAAATGGGCCGCCTCCGGGAGCGGTGCCATAGATCGTCCCGTCGGCAGCCGTGGACAATCCACCGGTGAAGGTAAGCCCTGCGCCATTTCCCGCGCTGGCAATGCCTGGGGCCACGCCGGATTTTCCTGTGAAAGTCGCTAAAATCTGGAGCCCGCCCATTGGGGAAAAGCGGAAAACCCCACCTCCGTTTCCGATTCCCCCTGAAGTGGCGATGCCCAGAATCGACCCATCGGCGACGGCGTGGAGTTCCCCGGCCGGGTTCCCGGCGGTGCTACCGTCGAACTCGGCGACGACCGACCATGATCCAAGCAATGGATTCAAACGAATGATGGCTCCTGCATCCGAAATGCCTCCCCGTGAGGTGGTTCCGTAAATATATCCGTCATTTGCTAAGACGAGCCCGCCCTGCGGCGAGCGCGGACCCGTGGTGTTGAATTCCGCTACCACCGAATAAACCGCCGCTGCCGACACTTGAAAAATGACGCCCGTATTTGAAGCTCCACCGGCCTCGGTTACCCCGTAAAATGACTGGTTGGGAGCGAACGCGACCGGACCACGCGGAGTGGTTCCCGGGGCCGCTCCCGCGGTGCCGGTGAACGAAACGATGCGGGAGCGCACGCCGGCGGTGGTGGTCTTGAAAAAGGTTCCCTTCGCGTTCGTGCCCCCCTCGCGACCGACTCCATAAAGGGCCCCATCCGCACCGATGACGAGGGGGCCTTCCGCCAGCGATCCAGCCGTCGTCGTGTGGGAATTAACCAGGCTGGTTCCGGTTCCCGGGGTGTAGCGAAACAGGGCTCCACGACCCGATGCCGCGCCACTGCTCGTCAATCCGTAGAAACTTCCGCTCTTCTCGATGAGCGAGCCGTCCGTCGAGTCCCCGAGCACGCCCCCCAACGACGAACCCACGGTCGTTCCGCCAACGCTGTTCCAAGAGAGCGCGGTGCCGCCACCGCCGTTTCCGCCCTTCGCCATCGGGAAAATCCAACCGCCCGTGCCGTTTTCCACGGGGGCACCGGATGGCAGCCAGCCGGTGGCGGGTGACAAATTCGCGATCAAGGTGAGCGCACCCGCGGCGGTGATCTTGAAGACCGTTCCCAAATTTGCCGGCCCGCCCGAGGAGGTCACTCCATGGAAAAGTCCGTCACTCCCCAAGGTCAATCCCGCTCGCGGCACTGAGCCGGGAATGGCACCGGTTTCGCCTTCGAAACTCAGCAGAAGGGAATGGATGTTGGCGGTGGTGATTTGATAGATTCCACCCAGCCCGTTGATCCCGCCAGCCGCGCAGCACCCTAACAAGGTCGTCCCGGAGCTTGCCACCAGCTCGCCGGCCGGTTGGGAACCGGTGAGGTCGGAAAAGCTCCGCAAACTGGCGAATACCGGCGTTGTCACATTGGTCAGGCTGAACAAGGTGCCGAATCCGTTGGTGCCGCCAAACTCGGTGGTCCCGTAGAATTTCCCATCTGCTTGCAACGTCAAGCCGCCCGCAGGATTGGCTCCGGGTCTCGTGCCGGCATTTCCGGTGAAATCAAAAAGGTCGGTAAAAACCCCGCTGGTGGTGATGCGGAAAATGGTGCCGAAATTCGATGCCCCGCCACGTCGTGTGACACCGAAAAGATTGCTTCCGCTGGCAGCGAGGGCACCGATGGGTTCAGCCCCCCGCCTGGTGCCCGTGGTGGTGCCGTTGAACTGGGCGAGGTTGGTGAACGTGCCACCGATGCTCAGCTTGAAAACAGTTCCTGCCCCGGAAGCTCCGCCTGCCTCGGTCGTCCCGTAAAGGAGACCGTCGGTATTCGCGAGCAGAGGACCGGGCACCGAGCCGATCGCCGCCCCTGCCGTCCCGGTGAAATTCACCATCGTCGTGTAAACTCCGGTGCCGGTGACCCTGAAAACGACTCCGAACCCGTTGGCTCCACCCGCTGCCGTGGTCCCGTAGAGGCCGCCATCCGATCCAAGGACCAGCCCCCCTGTCGGGCCATTTCCGGGAACCTCACCCGAATTTCCGGTGAAGGAAACGATCGTTTGAATCTCGCCGCCCGTGGTGACCCTGAAAACCGATCCGTATCCAAAGGCTCCGCCCGTGCTTGCGGTTCCGTAGGCCTCGCCGCTCGCCAATTTCAACAATCTGCCCAGCGGCTGCGTCCCCGGGCTTTGGAAGCTCTCCAAAACCTGGTAAGTCGCCCAAACGCCGGAATGCAGTCCCACCACCGCCACCAGGATGGCGGTGAAAATGCCGGTGACGGATCGCGGGCGGGGGAACATGGCTGAATTTCGTCGGCAAGGAGAGGTATAGCCCCTTTTGTCGCGCCATGGAATGTATTCCAAAAGTGGTATTGGCGAGCCGAAAAAAAGTGTGTAACCAATCGGTTACGGAGAGTGCATTGCCGACCTCCCGCCGGGCGACTTAGCTCGCATGAGATCATGAGGTGTCCCAGAAATGGATCAGTAGCCGCAAACACCCTGTTGGTGTTTGGAGGCGCTTTGCTGGGCACGACCCTCACCCTATGGATTTCTCCGGCCGGAAACACGGCCCGTCAGCCGGTTGATGGCGAATCTCCCGCCGGAATGAGGACGCGGTCGTCGGACCGCGACTTGCAAAGGATTCCCGACGTCGAGGATCGTGCGGACCGCCATGACCAGCTTGTCGGTGCGGAGCGTGCGGAAGGATTCCGAAACCAGGGAGCGGCTGCCGCGAAAAAAGGAATCATGCAAGCTCTGGCGGATGCTGCGGCGATCGCTTCCCGTCAGGACCAGTTGGAGTTTTACCGCGGGCTCTACGGTGTCTGGGCCGATGTCGATCCGGTCTCCGCGCTCGATTACGCGCAAGCGAATTTCCAGGCCGGCCAACTGAGATCGGACTCTGTCGGCATCGCCATGAACAAATGGGCGGATGAAAATCCCAGGGAAGCGTGGATCTGGGCGGATCAGCATCTTGAAGGACCGCTGAAGGATCGCGCTCTAACGGACCTGATGATCGGCTGGTCGCGGCGTGCTCCCGAGCAGGCGGCGACATGGCTGGCCAGCACCGGTCTAACTTCCCAGCCCATGGTCAATGCCCTGGCGTCCACCTGGGCCGAGGCTCATCCCGACAAGGCCGCCGAATGGGCAGGCAACCTTACTCCCGGTCCTGTCAAGGAAACCGCGCAGGTCGCGGTGGCCGGGGAAATCGCAAAGGAAGATCCCTCGAAGGCGGCGGATATCTTTGCTCCCGAAATCGCATCCGGAGAAAACCTGAATCTGGTGATCTCGATTGCCGACATCTGGGCCTCCACCGATCCCGCCGAAGCAGCCGGATGGGTGGATAAGATGCCTGATGGACCTTCCAAGAACGAGGCGGCCGCTGTTCTCGCCACGATTTGGGCCGCCAGCGATATTCATGCGGCGGTGACCTGGAGCAATGCCATCACCGACGACGAGACCCGTCGTCAGGTCATTTCCCACATCGGCACGACGTGGGGAGCCATCGAACCGGTGGCTGCGCTGGATTGGCTCGGCACGCTTCCCGCCGGTGAGTCCACCGACGGCGTCACCGGTGCCCTGTATTCCTGGGCCGGCACGGATCCCGAAGGCATGAAGACCTGGATCGATGATTCGGTTGGCGATCCCATGGTGGACCGCGCCCGCAGGAGTCTGGGAGATGTTCTGGCGCAATCCAGCACGCCCGATGCCATGGATCTCGCCCTGGGAATGACCTCGGCCGTCGCTAGGGACGAGACGCTGGTTAGATATTTCCGGGAGTGGAGGAAGACCGATGACGAGTCCGCACAGGATTGGCTTCAGGTGAACTGGTCAACCCTGCCCGATACCGCCCAACGGCAACTCGCTGCCGAGCAGGGCAAACTGGTCATCAAGCGCTGACAGCGGAAGGCAGTCGGAACTCGAACGTGTTCCATCCATCTTCCGCCGGGCAGAGAACCAGGTCGCCGCCATGGGCGCGAACCAGTTCGCGGGCGATGTTCAGTCCCAGACCGTGGCCCCTGACGTTCTCACCCACCTGGGTTCCCCGCCGGAACCGCTCGAAGATGAGGGCTCGATCCGCTTCCGATATCGGATTGCTCGTGTTGGAGATTCTAACGATCGACCACTTGCCTTCTTCCGCTCCCTTGATCCTGATCGATCCTCCGGGCGAGGTATATTTCGCGGCATTTTCCACGAGATTCTGAAGGACCAGGGCAATCCTCCGCCGGTCGGCAATCGCTGTTAGTGTCTCGGGGAAGTCCATTTGCACCTCGATCCCGCTTCCGGTCACCAGGGTCTGGATATCGTCGCCAGCTCCTTCCGCCATGACTTTCAGGTCGATGGGGGCCACCTCGATGGCAAGACGGCCGGCATCCGCCTGGGCCAGCAGCAGCAGGTCCTCGATCAATGCCGTTAGGCGGCGGGTTTGCTGTCGCAGAAGCGCGACCTCCGCCATCTGGGATTCGGTCATCCCTGTTTCGCGCGACAGGTGGTCAAGCCCCGCGCGCAGGATGGAAACCGGTGTCTTGAGCTGATGGGACGCATCCGCGGAAAATCTCGCCGCGGACTCGTAAGATGACTGCAGGCGGTCGAAGCTGCGGTTCAGGACCACCGTCAGCCTGGCAATTTCATCCTTGGCCACCGGCAACGGCAAACGTTCCTCAGGATGGGCAGCACTGATCCTCTCGGCTGCTTCTGTTAGGCCGGCGACCGGAGCCACGGCCCGTCGCCCGAGCCACAGGCCGCCGATGAAAACAACGATTGCCACCACTGGAAGGGACACCAGCAGGGCGAGTTTCAGATCCGACTGGAATCCCTCGATCACCCCCAGCCGCGTTCCGATCCGGATCAGATAGGGCCCTTCCCGCCAGGTGCCGACCCGGCAATTCCGACCCGCGATCACGACCGTCCGCGTCTGGCCCGCGGTGCCATCCAGCGTGGCATTTTTCAGATTGGGAGAACGATAGATGACCTGGCCCTCCGGACCCTCCACCACGAGGTAGCGCCCCCGCAACGACAGCGGAATCAGGCGTGCCGCGATGGGCCGTCTCGGGTCCACCGGCGCGCCCCGGAAATTCTCAAGATCGCGGAACAGTTCCTGCGCATCGTTTTTCAGGAGATCATCCAACTGACCCACCTGGTGATAGTAGAGAACCGGCATCAGCACCGCGAACCCGGCACTCAGCGCGACCACGATGATCAGGGCGGCATACACGCCGACTTTCACCTTCAGGGACCAGCGCTTCATCATGCTCGGCCCATGGAATAGTCGAAGGCAACGGGCGTGCCAATCACAGAATCCATATGCCCCATTGGACACGATTTGAAGATTCCCATGCATTTCGGAAATCCTGACATAGCCTGCGCAGTGTGAATGTCCTCGTCACCGGAGCAAATGGCTACATCGGGCTGCGCCTGATCCTTGCCATGCTTGAGGCGGGACACACGGTCACCGCCGTGGTGCGCGATCCGGCTCGATTTCCCAGCGATAATTTTTCAGCCAAAGCGGCGCGTCTAACGGTTGTTAGGGCGGATTTCCTCGATGCGGAAAGTTTGACCGCGTTGCCGGAAAGCATCGATGCCGCCTACTATCTGATCCACTCGATGGGAGCGGGCGGGGATTTCGCCGCACGCGAGAAGCAATGCGCCGTCAATTTCGCGAATGCGGCAAAACGAGCCAACTGGAAGCGGATCATCTATCTGGGAGGACTCGTGAATGAGAAAGCGGCACTTTCCGAGCACCTCGCTTCACGCCAAGGGGTGGAGACGGTTCTAGGCGCCTCCGGCGTTCCTCTAACGGTGCTGCGGGCTTCCATCATCGTGGGGTCCGGCTCGGCCTCGTTCGAGATCATCCGCGACCTTAGTGAGAAGCTCCCGGTCCTGATCACCCCGCGCTGGGTGAACACCCGCTGCCAGCCGATCGCCATCCGCAACGTCATCGGCTACCTGCGGCGCGTCCTGGATCATCCGGAAACCATGGGAATGACCTACGACATCGGTGGTCCCGATGTCATGACCTACCGGAAGCTGCTGGAGGATTATTGCAAGGTGAGGGGACTCAAGCGCTGGTTCCTCTCCACTCCATTGCTCACGCCGCGACTTTCCTCGGGCTGGTTGTTTCTCATGACATCGACCTCTTTCCCGCTCGCGAGGACGCTGGTGGATTCAATGACCAATGAGACCATCTGCCGCGACCGCTCCATTCGCGGGATCATCCCGATGGACCTCCTGAACTATCGCGAGGCGGTCGAGATGGCGCTGGCCCGTATTGCCCAGAATCATGTTCCTTCCAGTTGGATGGGGGCGCTTGCGGCCGGGACCCTGGATCCGCGATTGTTTGATGCGGTCAAGGTTCCCGAGCATGGGGTCTATCTGGATTCGCGCGAGTTTCCATTGACCGTTCCGATCCCCAAGGTGCTCGATGCCATTTGGGGAATCGGCGGAGCAAACGGTTGGCCGTCGATGAACTGGGCGTGGAAAATCCGTGGAATGTTAGACAAGCTTTCCGGAGGCATCGGGCTTCGGCGCGGACGTCGTCACCCGACCGACCTGCGCTCCGGTGACGCGTTGGATTTCTGGCGCGTGCTGCTGGCGGATCGCGATGGCGGGCGGCTCATCCTTTATGCCGAGATGAAGCTGCCGGGTGAGGCGTGGTTGGAATTCGCCATCGAGCA
Organism: uncultured Verrucomicrobiae bacterium; assembly: GCA_963810445.1. Taxonomy (GTDB): domain Bacteria; phylum Verrucomicrobiota; class Verrucomicrobiia; order Verrucomicrobiales; family Akkermansiaceae; genus Luteolibacter. The sequence goes on from CAWENZ010000054.1 coordinate 184,938, forward strand.
AGATGGCGACGAGCCGAGACTCCGCCAAACCGCGACCTTCAGACCGCAAGGGCTATGGGGTCGGCTCTACTGGTTTTCCCTGCTTCCCTTCCACAGTCTCCTGTTTCCCGGAATGGGCAGGAAGCTGTCTGCTGGAAAGAGAGAATGATCCCGGGATTCACCAGCGGAACACCAGCGGAGGAACGATGATCCGCACGTCGTTGGCCTGGTTGTCCTCGGTTTCCTCGATCGCGGTCACGACGTCGTCCTTGAATTCGACGGCTGTTTTTCCCTTCTCCACCCGCGTCACGCTCACCAGGCGCCGGTAGGCAATGCCGGTGCTGCGATCCACCTCGGTGATGTAGTTCTTCACATCCTCGTAATCGATGTATTCCCAGCGACCGGTTTGTCCGGCAGCTTCCTTGCGGACCGTCGTCTTGGTCGGCTTTCCACGGGAAATCCCCACTTCGTCGAGCGTCATTCCGATGGCGATCTTCTTTTCCGCGATCAGCTTTTGCACCTGGATCTGGCGCTTGTAGAGGTTCTTGAGATTCTCCACGAAATCCGGATCCGTGGAGGAAAAGGCCCAAGGAGCGACCCAGCCTGCGATACCGTCGTGAGTCCCTTGGCCGCGGACGCGATAGATCTTTTCGGTGATGGCCTCCAGCTTGACGTTTTGGTCGGCCTTGAGGGTGCCGAGCCGGTTGTTGCCATCCTTGTCCGAATAAACCGGGGCCTCCTTGATGACCTTCAGTTCGATGGGCTTGGGAATGGTTTCCTCAAGATACACCACCGTGGGATCTGAGTTGAGCAGGGATTTTCTCTCCTTGTTCCTGAGCTGGGCTTGGGCAGGAAGGATCAGGCAGGATGCGGCGAGGATAAGGATTTCCAGCTTCATGATGGGGAAGGTAAGGGAAATCCGAGAAAACGGAACCCTGATTTTGTTCGGACGGAGTTCTTCCGTGCATTATTCACGAAAACTTCGCGCTTCGCGGTTGGACGTTCGCGATTCCTCATTCAACCTCCCGTCATGAATTCGCAAGGCCCCCTTTCGCAGAAAATGTTCGCCGTCGCCAAACAGTACATCCCGGGCGGGGTGAACTCACCGGTGCGCGCCTTCCGGAACGTGGGTGGCGAGCCGTTCATCGTCCGCCGCGCTGCCGGCAGCCGCATTGAGGACATCGACGGAAAACATTACATCGACTACATCGGATCGTGGGGACCTAACATCCTCGGCCACGCGCCGGTCGTCATCACCAACACCATCCACGAGGTTTCCAAGAGCGGGATCTCGTTCGGCATCCCCAACATGTTCGAGGTCGAGATGGCGCGCACCATTTGCGACTGGGTGCCGTCCGTCGAAAAAGTCCGCATGTGCAATTCCGGCACCGAGGCGACCATGTCGGCCATCCGTCTCGCCCGTGGATTCACGAAGCGCGATTGCATCGTGAAATTCGACGGCTGTTACCATGGCCATAGCGACTCCTTGCTCGTCGCCGCCGGTTCCGGTGCGCTGACCAACGGCGAACCGGACTCGGCAGGGGTGCCCAAGGCCTTTGCGGAAAAGACGATTGTCCTCCCCTACAACCACCCGGAGGCCCTCGAAGCGCTCTTCGCCGCGCGTGGTGAGGAAATCGCCGCGATCATCGTCGAGTCCTATCCCGCCAATGCCGGACTCGTCTTTCCCAAGCCCGGCTATCTGGAACTGCTGTCGTCGATCACGAAAAAATACGGCGCGCTTCTCATCTTCGACGAGGTCATGACCGGCTTCCGCCTCGGCAAGGCCGGGAGTGCAGGGAATTGAGAATCTAACGCCCGACCTGAGTTGTTTCGGCAAGGTCATCGGTGGCGGACTTCCGGTCGGTGCCTTCGGTGGACGTGCCGATGTCATGGACATGCTCGCCCCGATCGGTCCTGTCTATCAGGCGGGAACGCTGAGTGGCAATCCGCTGGCAATGGCGGCGGGTCTTGCCCAGCTCAAGGAGCTCTCCGCCCGTTCCGGTTTCGCCCGGCTCGATTCGTTAGGTGCGCATTTCGAGGCCGGCCTACGCGCCCTCCTCGCGGAAAAAGGGCGTGCCTCACCGTTTCAACCGCGTGGGCTCCATGTTCTGCCTGTTTTTCACCGACCATGACATCGTGAATGTGGATGACGTGATGAAGCAGGATCTCGAGTTCTTCAAAAAGTTCTTCTGGGGCTGCCTCGACAAGGGCATCTACCTCGCGCCGTCGCCCTATGAGACTGGATTCATCTCGCTCGCCCATACCGAGCCGGACCTCGACGACACCCTCAGCGTGTTCAGCGAGGTTCTCGGGAAGATTTAGGAAATTCCCTGGATTTCCGACTGGTTGAATTTCGATTGGAAAATAGGATGACGCGGTTTCCCACAAGGGAAACCGGCCCATTTATATTCGATGAAATTGATACTCTTCCAGTTCTGGCGGATCGCCGCCGTGGGGCGCCTCATTTTCACGGGTATTGGTTTCTGTTTGTTGGTTTCAACGGGCCTCGCCTCGCCGGTCACGCTTTGGCAGATCGGTGAGGACGAGGACCCGTTCGCCGCCGGCTACGAACCGACCAACGAATTTTCCCAGGAATCCGGAAACAGCAATGCCGGGCCGGGCCTCGTGACCCGTTTGCCGGGGGATCCGCTCTACAACGCCGGATCGAATCCAACCCGTGACGATCATTTCTACGAAGCAGGAACTTATCCGGCGGGTTTCAACGGACTTGCCTCGCCCCTGGTGGTGCCCGAACCCGAACCCACATCGGCATTCGAGCGGGCACTCGCCAACAACGATCCGAACAACTACATCCATTTCATCCTCGATGCGGCGCAGGCAAGTGCCCAGTCACGCCTGAGGCTGACCTTCGAATTGGTGTATGGCGGCAGTTGGTCGGAAACGACCGGGAGCGGGGAGAATTTCGGGCGGCATGACATCAGCGTCCGCTTCAAGAATGCTGCCGCGGACACCTTGATCCTGCAACGGACGGGCATGGATCGCACGACCCGTTTCACCATCGACATCCCCGCCGCAAGTGTTCAGGCGCTGGCAGGAGCGAACACGATCCAGATCACGCGCACCGGTCCCGTGCCACCGGGCGGAACCTATTTCTGGGTGCAGTTCGATTTCGTGAAAATGGAGGTCGATGTCGATGGCATGGCGGATGGCGACAACGACGGCCTGCCACGCTGGTGGGAAGTGGACAATCACCTCGACGATGGAAACCCTGCGGATGCCGGGGTTGATCAGGATGGCGACGGATTGACCGCCCTCCAGGAATACAACGGCGGGATTCTATCAAGTGATCCGCTCCGTCGGGATACGGACGGCGACGGAGTCTCCGACGCCGCTGAACGATCGGCCGGCAGCAATCCCAAGCTGGTCGATACCGATGGTGACGGAGCAAGCGACAGCGAGGAAATTCTAACATCTCCGACGTCCTCGCCGCTGCTGTTTGATACCGACAGCGATGGCGCGCCCGATGCCTGGGAAAAGCGGGTGGGCTCGGATCCGGCTTCCGGTGCCAGCACGCCCACGGCCTTTGCCGGTGCCATCGGATTGAATTTCGTCTGCTCCGACGATCCGGCCGGCAGCGTCCCGTGGCTCACGCCCGCCGGTGTGGTGCCGCAATTGAACTGGAACAACACCATCGCCCTCCGCTCCTACAATCGCCCCACGGGAGGCACCGTTGACATCGCTTCCCCGACCGGCGGTGTCATCTCCAAGTCAAACGGACAGGCGGTTCCCGGCATGACCGTGCAATGGAGCTCCGCGAACAACTCCTCCTCCTGGAACAACGGAAACGCGGACCAGAAAATCATGAATGGCCTGCTCCGGGCAAATGGAGGCGACCTCGCGTCTCTAACAATCCAGGGGATCCCGTTCGCATCCTATCATGTCTTTGCCTACGTTGGCGGCAGCTACGACGGGCAGCAAGGCTCCATCATGTTCAACGAAGAGACCGCCACCAGCCGCCTCTTCATCACGACCAGCTCTCCGCCCCAGAAGGATTGGGTTTCAATTCCGCCATTCACCCCGGCCATTCCGCTGCCGATTGGAAACCACGTCCGTTATCCGAACCGCAGCGGATCCTCGCTCACGATCCACGTGACCAATCTCAATGGTTACGCGGTGGGCTTGCACGGGATACAGATCATCGATGCGGATCTCGACGCGGACAACTCGGGAATCCCCGACTGGTATGAAATGCAATACGCCCTCCAACCGGCCGGACCCGCCACCGCCGGAGCAGATCCTGATGGAGACGGGCTAACAAACTTTCAGGAATTCCAGCGTGGATCGAATCCCAGGATGTCGGACACGGATGGCGACGGCCTCGCCGACAACGAGGAGTCCGCCGCCAACTCGCTTTCCGTGGATAGCGACGGCGATGGCTTGGGCGACTACGACGAGGTGAATGCGCCTTTGCCCAGTGATCCCAGCCTTGCCGACACCGACGACGACGGCATCCCCGACAATCTGGAAAAGCTCCACGGACTTGATCCGGCGGCAGACCCTGCCGACACGCCGGGATTCATCGGTTGGACACCCGTCTATTCGGCATCGCCCGCGACCTGGGAGTGGAAGCTGGAACCGGTCCAGATCGTCTGGGATCACGGCGAGGGTGCGGCCGGAGGAAACAACGGCTATGACGACACGCTCGTCGGCTTCCACGTTGGAAACGTGCAATCGGGTTCCCATCGCAGCATCGACATGCGCATCCGTTCGGTAAATGGCGTGGTCACCTATCAGTTCGACTCGTTCGATGACGAGGCCTTCAGCGCGTCCAACCAACCTGGCTCGGACATCTATCTGGTCGATGAGGGGAATCCCCGGGCGGATCTGAAGTCCGCGATGGGATTCAGTGGCTACGGATCCGCGGATATCTCCGACAAGCTGCGTTTCCGCATGATCGCCACGAGGGGTGTGGGAAACGTCTGGTCGGTGAATTTCACGATTTTCAACGTGACCAAGGCCACCACGGTTGTTTCGCGAATCATCAGCCTGTCCACCGCCGGAGCCGCTGTCGATGCCGGCACCGCGACCTGGCAGGACGAGGGGGGCAACCCGGGCTTTCCAAGCATGGAGGTCCACAAGGGTTTCAAGGTGTTCATCACTCCGTCGGCGCTTGGGTCGCTTCCCGCTTTCGCCGCGAATGCGGACACCGACAACGACGGCATGCCAAACCCGTGGGAAACGCTCTATCAGCTAAACCCTGCTTCAGCCGCCGACGCCACGCTCGACGCCGACGACGATGGGCTCAATAACCGCGACGAATACTTCGCCGGAACCAACCCCTTGCTCGCCGACACTGATGGCGACGGCGTGGACGACCGCGTCGAGCGCGTCGAAGGCTCCAATCCCCTGGTCGCCGATCTCCGACCCCAATTCGCCGCCGGAGCAACTTCCACAGGGACCGATTTCAATCACAACGGTCTTCCCGATGCATGGGAGGTCACGGTTCCAGGCGGCCGGTCGTTTCACTCCTCGCCGATAGCGACGGCGACGGTGCGAGCAATGCCACCGAGGCCGCATGGGGCACGGATCCGTTCGATGCGAACTCTCGCATCGGTCTCGAGATGCAGCGGGATGGCAATGACGCCGTTACTCACGTGGAGCCGGAGTCCATGGAAACGCCAGCGGGTCTATCGAACGACAAATCTTTCAACATGGAATTTTCTATCAGTGCCGGCCCTCGCGAGCGGATCGGAGAGCATCGCTCGCGTGAGCGGTCAGTTCACTTCCGCTCCATCCGCCTTCTTCGCGGTGGAAACCAAGGACAAGGATTCCGATGGCGATGGTGTCTCGGACTGGGACGAGGTCTTCGCGGGCAGCGATCCCTATCAGCGGGACAGCATGCGCGTCGGTTCCCTCACGATCAACGGCGCGGGTGAGGTGACCGGCAGCGTGGCAGGGGACTACGCGTCATTTGTCGCACAGTTCAAGGACGGCTTGCAGGGTGCTCCGGGTAGTCCTGTTAGTCGTGAGCAGGCCGCGAGGTTCCTCCAGCAGGCGAGCTTCGGACCGACCATGGCGGAGTTGGACCGGGTCCAGTCGCTAGGCTACGCCGGATGGATCGATGACCAGATTGTCAATCAAGCGGCGACGCTTCAGCGCCCGGCCATCGAGGCCATGGTCACGGATTTGCGCGGGCCACGGATTGATCTGAGTTACAATTTCAATGAGCAGAATGTCAGTGGTGGAAACACGGCAAGCGCGTTTGCTCGAGGGGCCGTCGCCGGTCCGGACCAGCTCCGCCAGCGGGTCGCATTCGCATTGAGCCAGATCCTCGTCGCCTCCAAGCGCGATCCGAACCTTGAGGATAAACCGGTCGCGATGACCGATTACTACGACATCTTTCTCCGCAACGCGTTCGGGAATTATCGCGACATCCTCGGTGAGGTGGCCATGCATCCGGCGATGGGCAGGTATCTGAGCCACGTCGGAAACCAGAAGGCCCGCCCGGAGATCAACCAGTTCCCGGATGAGAATTTCGCCCGCGAGGTGATGCAGCTTTTCACCATTGGCCTCTGGAAACTCAATCCGGACGGCACGCGGATGGTGGATGGCAGCGGCCAGTTCATCCCCACCTATGACAACAGCGACATCACGGAAATGGCACGCGTGTTCACCGGATTCTGGTTCGGCGGTCTGTATTGGGGGAATGGCGGATACCTTGATGACCAACTCTCGGTGCCGATGACCATGCGGGCGGAGAAACATGACTTCGGTGCCAAGGTGATGCTCGGCGGACTCACCATCCCGGTCCGTGCTGTTAGTCCGGAAAATGGCCTGCGCGACGTGGACGATGCCCTCGACTATCTCTTCAATCATCCCAACGTCGGACCATTCATCGGCAGGCAGTTGATCCAGTTTCTCGTGACCAGCAATCCGAGCCCGGAATACGTCGGGCGCGTGGCCGCCGTGTTTGCCAACAACGGCAGCGGCAAGCGGGGCGACATGGCAGCCGTCGTACGGGCCATCCTTCTCGACGAGGAGGCCCGTGATGTCCGCTGGTCGCATGGCTCGTCATCGTTCGGCCGGCTCAAGGATCCGGTGCAGCGTGCCATGACCCTCGCCCGTGCCGGGCGGCTTGGCCGTTTCCCCCGCCTCAACTGGTGGGACTATGGCGATTTCTATAACAGCTCGCTCCAGTCGCCCGGAAACTCGCCGAGTGTCTTCAATTTCTATCGACCGGATTACCGCGCTCCTGGTCTGCTGACCGACAACCAGCTCGCCGGACCCGCGTTCCAGATCACCAACAGCTACACCGGCATCTCCTTTGTCAACCGTCTCTGGCAGAACACGGTTTCCGGTCTCCGGCTTTACGATCTCTACGCGTTCACACCCGACTATCGGGACTTGCTGGAGGTGGCTGGAAATTCACCGCTGCTCGTGGATCGCGCGAACCTGCTGTTCTGCGGCGGCATGATGAGCTCCACCACCCGCACCACGATTCTCGACATGCTCAACCAGGTTTCCGCTGCCGATTCCCTGCAACGCGTGCAGCTCACCGTATTCCTCGCCTCCGCCTGCCCGGAGGGTGCCGTTCAACGTTAGACCGATCCAACATCATGTCCATGTCACCCGTCTCACGCCGGACATTCCTCCGCCAGCTCAACTGCGGGGCGGTCGGATCCTCGGCCATCCTCAACACGCTGCTCAATCTCAAGCTCGCGAACAACGTCGCCGCCGACCCGCTCGGCAGCGGGACGGATAGCAAGGCGCTCGTCTGCCTGTTCTTCAGCGGTGGAATGGATTCCTATCAGATGCTGGTGCCGTGGGAGCAGGCGCGCTACAACTCGTATGCCACCACGCGGGGTGCCTTCGGTTCCGATGGCGGACTCGCCCTCGACCGCAACACGCTTTTGCGTCTTAACGGAACCGCGTCCGACTTCGCCTTCCATCCGTCCATGGCGGGACTGCATGAAATGGCCACCGGCACCGGTGCCTTCGCCGGGAAAAACCGCCTCGCCGCCATCACCAATGTCGGCACTCTGGTCCAACCGATTTCCAAGTCCGAATACAAGGCATGGGAAAATGGTTCCAATGCGGCGCTTCCCGTTCCGCGCGCCCTGTTTTCCCACAGCGACCAGATCGAGCAATGGCAGACCGCCGTTCCGCAAGGCATGCTGGAGCTGACGGGATGGGCCGGGCGGGCCGCGGACATCCTCAACTCCGCCTACAACACCAACGCCACCTCAATGAGCATCTCCTTGAGCGGCAACAACGTGTTCCAGGTGGGAAAGGACACCACGCAGTTCGTCATCACGCCCGGCGGTTCGCTCAGTTTCGAGAATTACAGCACGCCGCACCAGCTCAAGAACGCGGCGCTTCGCAGCACCCTGGACCAGAACTACACGAACCTTCTCTCACAGAGTTTCGCGAGTCTGACGAAGCAGAGCGACGACGCCCAACTGTTGTTCCAGACCCAGTTCGATTCCGCCGCGGGTGATCTCGGTTCCGCCGCCGCGCTTTTTCCCAACGGCAACTACCTCGCCACCACGCTCAGTGCGGTTCTTCGTTCCATCAAGATCCGTTCCGCCCTCGGCCTGCGTCGCCAGACCTTCTTCATCAACTGGGGTGGCTGGGACATGCACGGGGATTTGTTAGGACCGCAGGCGGACCAGCTCGCGGAAGTGGATGCCGCCCTCACCGCATTCCAGCTTGGCCTCGAACAACTCGGCCTCGCCGACGACGTGGTCACCTTCACCGCCTCAGATTTCGGCCGCACGCTCCGCTCCAACGGACGTGGCACCGACCACGCCTGGGGAGCAAATGCCTTCGTCATGGGAGGTCCGGTCGATGGTGGGAAAATCTTCGGCACCTATCCGGACCTCACGCTCGATGGGCCCGACGATGTCGGCTACGGCGGACGTCTCCTGCCGAGCACCTCGGCGGACGTCTATTTTGCCGAGATGTTGCGCTGGTTCGGCGTCCCTGCCACCGACATGGCGTCGGTGCTTCCTAACATCGCCAACTTCTGGAACCCGCTTTCACCGACGGGTCCGCTGGGTTTCATCAAGCCATCATGAGCCGGAAAGCCATCGCGTGGACGGGAGCTTTTCTCGTCGTCGCACTGTGGGTTTGGAAATCCCTGCCAACGGAAAGACCTCCGGCTGTCCCGGCTCCCCGGAAGGATGTCATTCCACCCGGTATCATCGTCACGGAATCCGCCCCCTTGGTTCCTCCTCCGCCTTCCTCCGGATCGCGACCGGGTGATCCAATGCTTGCCGACTACGGCAAGCCCGGACAATCGCCCCAGCAGGACCTCACCCTGATCGCCCGCGTCATCTCCGGATTTCTAACCATCGACAAGCAGGCGGTGAACCGTCCGCTCTCGGCCAACGAGGAATGGAGCGCGGCCTTGCGGGGACTCCGTCCCGGCACCGAGTCCTGGATCTCGGAAAGCTCGCCCGCGTTCGATGCAAGGCACCTGCTCGTTGACCGGTGGGGAACTCCGTTGGTGTTCCATGCCCTTGGTGGCAAGCGATGGGAAATCCGCTCCGCCGGCCCGGATCGGCAGCCGTGGACGGAGGATGATTTGCTGGAGAAATTCTCGGGATGATCGCGCCACCCGTTCATGTCAAATGCGTTGCAGGAATCCATTTCCGGCGATAATTTACAGCCCATGAAGAACTTCAAGATGCTGACGGCGTGTCTCGGATTCGCCATCGGCATTCCCGGCCAGGCCCATGCGGTCATGTTCCTCGATACCCCCGACCCGACCCACAACACCACCACTCCGGGGGACAACTCCGGATGGCAGTATGAGGGGAAGTTCATCTATTTCCTCGGGGTTCCCATCGCGCCACATTTCTTCATCACCGCAGCCCATTTCGGAGGAACCGCGGGGGTGGACTCATTTGACTTCCACGGCGAGATTTACACCACCATCGCGAAACATGACATTGCGGGGACCGATCTCAGAATTTGGGAGGTCGATCATGCCAAGCCATTCCAGACCTTTGCGCCACTCTACAGCGGGCCGGGAGAGACGGGTTCCACGGCGACGGTCCATGGGCGGGGCACGCTCAGGGATGTTAGCATCTGGTCGGTTGGAGGAGAACCCAAGGGCTACAAATGGGGAGCATCCAGCAGTGTCCAGCGATGGGGCAGAAACGTGATCGAGGGGACGGTTTCTGGGGGAGCGTCCTATGGCACCTTGCTTTACGGTGACTTCAACAATCCTGGAATCCAGGATGAATGCCATCTCTCCACCGGTGATTCCGGCGGTGGGGTGTTTCTGATGCAGGATGGCCTTTGGCGACTCGCCGGAGTCAATTTCTCAGTTGATGGTGCGTTCAGGATTCCTGCTGACGGCCCAACCCCGGCTGGACCAAAGGTCTATGCGGCCCTTTTTGACGTGGGGGGGCTGGAGATCGAGGGGCCACTAAACGTATGGACCCTCGTACCCAATGATGTCGATGACATCACCTCCAGCTTCTACAGCACCCCGATCGCCCTGCACTCGGCAGCCATCCTCTCCATCACGGGAGAAGACGGATCATTGGCTCCGGAGAACTACAGCGCTTGGCAGACGCTCTATTTCACTCCCTTGGAAATTGCCAATACCGCTCTAACCGGCCCGCTTGGCGATTATGATTCGGATGGAATTTCCAATCTGTTGGAATTCTCGCTCAACCTGGATCCCTCCTTCAACGCGCGGAACCTGATGACTGCTTCCACTGGATTCAGCGGTTTGCCGCTCGTGAAACTGGAGAATATTTCAGGAGCGGATCATCTGACCATCGAGTTCGTCCGCAGGACCGCTGGGAGTGGCTCGGGGCTCACCTGCACCGCGCAGTTTTCCTCGGATGCGGAAGACTGGCAAGCCGTCGGCACGCCCACCGTCACCGCCATCAATCCGCGCTGGGAGCGGGTGAAGGTGGTGGATCCGGAAACCACAAGCAGCGAGGCAAAACGTTTCGCCCGGGTGAAGGTCTCGATGTGATGTGTTAGTTTGGCCTTGCCCGGATCGATCCTCTCCAGGTCTTCGGTGTGCGGATGTGATTTCGTTCCAGCTGCTTTTCCGGCTGCTTGCTTCAAAATCAGAATCGCCACGATGACGAAATTCGCATTTCCTGTTGAGCCTCCGCGTCGGAACGGATGTCGGCGCGATAGCCGATGCTGGCGCTGATGTTGTCATTGATCTGATAGAGCGCGCCGAAACCAAGGTAGAAGGTGTCGTCGTCAAGACCTCGGACGTTCGCACGCATTTTCCGACTGCCTTTCGCAAAACTCGCGGTGAGTTCCCGGCTGTCGTCCAGGAGCCCAAAGTTGAGGCCGTTCTCGGCCCACAGCGAGACTTTGGCGTTCACCTGGAACTGGGCCAGCAAGCCGAACTCCAGCAGCAGCGATTCATGGTGATCGCGCTGAACATTCAAGGCGATCGGTGCTCCGGCGGCGCCACCGGTCGATTCGTTGAACGCGTCCATGGTGGTCATTGCGTAACGCAGGCCGGCCGACGGGATAAGCGTGAGCTCATCCTTTTTCCAGGCGATCCCATCGACACCGATGAAGACGTCAAATGCATCGACATCGAGATTCTCGAAATCCGCATTGCCCGGAGCCCAGCCCGCGGATGTGGCCGACACGCTCTGCCGGCTGCCGTCAAACAGATAGGCGCCATAAGACATCGCCGCCCGGAGGCGGGTCCGGCTTTTCTCATCCAACAGATATTCGCCGGTCACACCGAGGTTGTAACCGAACGCATCGGCATCGATTAGATTTCCGTTGATGGTTCCGGAGTCCAGGCCGAAATAGGCGGCGATCTGCGTCCGTTCCCACGGCCGGGTGCGCGCGCCAGCTAAAACACCCGCACCGTCGAAATCGTAGTCCGCCTCGTTGGGTGAATTGTCGGTTCCACCGCTGAAGTAGTCCATCGCGGCGAAGAACTCCCAATCGACAGGTTTGGCTGCATTCAATTTGCCAGCCTTGGTGCTATCTTTCGGGTTTCCTCCCAACCCTTCCCTGGGATCGAGGGCTGGTGCGGATAGTGCCGATCGCTGGTGCGAGCGGGTTGCCTGCATGGCATAGTCCGACATTCCGCCATAAACTTCCGGGGAAAGCCGGTTGAGAAGTGCCGCATTGAGTCCGGAGGAGGTGAAACTGGAAGAAAGGGCCCAAAGCAGGTCGGGGTTGCCGGTGTCCGCGATGCCGCTGGAGATGTCATGGCCGTCGGGAACCGAATGGATGTTGGTGATGCCGGGGGCGATCACATCGTCATAAAGCGCGATCCACGTGGACGTTTGGTTGCGCGTGCTGCCAAAGAACGAAGGCCCTCCAGTTGGAATATCGATGCGGGTCACCGAACCATTGCCCGGATTGAACCAAACCGCTCCCTCCAGGTTCTCACTGAATGAGGTGAAGTTTCCCGCATAGCTTGAGGCGGAAACCACCGTGACAGGCACGAAGGAAGCGATGGCAGTGGTGCCCAATTGATTCAACACCAGAGAACCTTCGAACCTGGCCTTGCCGGAAATATCCAGCATGTCGTGCGCCTTTGCGGATAGATCTAACGCCAGTGTTCCTCCCGACGACTGGGTGAAATTTCCCCGGATTCCGAGAATGCCAATGGAGCCCAGGCTGCCTGGCGCGATGGAGGTGGTGTTTTTCAGGTCGCCCCGCCAGGTTGCGGTTCCGGGTCCGCTGGTGGTGAGAATGGCATATCGCTGGGATCCGGCGGCAACCAAAGTCGCTCCCTGGTTGAGGTTGAGAAGGGTTGCCGCGATTCCAAGCGTTCCGGTATTGGTCAATGTGCCGGAGGTGATGTTGATGACGCTGGAGGAAATGGATCCATGGACTTGGACAAATTCGGTGCTGGTGAGTGTGGTAGCCTTGAGGCGGCCAGCGACAATGGATCCGTCGTTGAGTGTGGCGTTGGTGGTGGTGAGTGCGCCTTGTCCGGTGGTTAGGATGCCGCCGTTGGAGATATAATTCGTGACGGTATCGTTTACGTGCAGGGTGAGCGAACCCGCGTTGGTGAGCGTTGCGCTGGTGGACAGGCCGCTGTTCTGATTGAGCAGGGATGCGTTGTCGGAAATGCCGACGGAGTCACTGGCCAGCGTGCCACTTAGGGTCAGCGTGCCGCTTTGGATCAAGATGCCGCCCGCCGTGGCGGTGCCGCTGAGCAACACCGCGCCATCGCTGGTGAGCGAGCCGGTGTTGAGCTGGCCATGGAGGGTGGAGCCATCGTTGAGTGCAGCGCTGCTGGTGAAAAGGGTGCCCGGACCGGCGGTGATTGTGCCGCCATTTGAGATATAACTCGAAATGGTGTCATCGGTGTTCAGCGTGAACGTTCCTGCGTTGGTTAGAATTGCGCTGTCCGATAGTCCGCCGTTCTCGTTGAGAAGAATTGTTCCGGACGAGATCGAGACGTCGCTGCTCGCCAAGGACCCAGTGAGGTTGAGACTGCCATTCCGGATCCGGGTGCTTCCGTCGTAAGTGTTGGATCCCGTTAGCAACAATGTGCCACCGCCGTCCTTGATCAGGCCGTTGTTTCCGGCGATGACGGAATCGATGGTGAGAATGCCCACCTCCACGTTGATGAACGGATTGGCTGCAGAAGAATCAGTCACCAGCGTGATGACTCCCGCATTGATGGAGTAGTTCGCGCCGTTCTGAATGATGCCTGCTGCCTGCAATGGATCGGATAGGGTGACCACGCCGCCGATCAGGTCCTGGAAAACCGCGACATCATCCATCGTGTCCGGCCAGGCTATATTGCCCGCCGGCGCGCCGGGCACTGCATTCCAGTTTTTCTCACCCGGGCTGGTGCCCCAGATGCCGTCGCCACCCGTGCCGGAAGCGTTCCAGTATTGGAGGGTTATTCCGTGGGCAATTCCGCAGAAAGAGGCAATCCACAGGCAAATGGTGGCAGGAAGGGGCGCGGAACGGTTTTTCATGAAAGTGCGGAGTCGGATCTTCCCGTCTATCAGTCGATGCTCTGATGGATATTCCGCCACTCCGGATCAAGTCAATCCCAATCCCGGATCGGTCATCAAGGTCCCGCCATTGAAGATGTCAGCATTTGGCTGATTCCCAAAGGTTGCAATCGCTCAAATGGCGGTGTTCAGAACTTGCTCGAAATTAGAACCGGACAGGCCGGACGAGCGCAGCCGCCCTGTTCCGGCAAGATCTCGAGACCTCGCCCCTCCCAACACCTGTCCGTTGGTTGCTTCCTTGCCCATGTGTTGTCTCGGGAGGAAAGCTGGCGACATTTGATTGCCAATCCGCCCCTGTTTGGAATCGCAGTCTTGATGAACGAGGAAGGGTGTGGCGTAATGTGGTGTCCGGCGTGCCGCACTCCGGATGGTGAATTGCGATGGCCTCGGCCAACGGCGCACCACTTCCAATGGGGGAGTGGTTCAGCCTTTTTCATCGAGGTATTTCCAGTCGCCCTTGTAGCGCTTGAAGCGGGAGCGTTCGTGGAGTTCGTGAGGTTGGTCGCCGAGGAAGTATTCGGCGACGAACTCAACCTTGCCGACCTTGTCCTGCGGTCCGCCCTTGGACGATCCGAGAATGGTGAGGAAACGCCAGTTCGCCTCGTGAATGGTTTCCTCCAGCCGTGACTTCAGCTCGCGGTCGCGGCTGTCCGGGTGGGTGGTGGCGACGAGGTAATCGACGAGCCGGAAGAAGTAGGCGCTGTAACGGGAACGCATCAGTTTTTCGGCGGTCTCGGGCTTGGCGCGGCCAATGTGGAAGGGCTGGCAGCAGGAGGCGTAGGTCTCGCGGCTTTTGCAGGGGCACAAGGAGGTTTCCCTCGGTCCCGCGGGTTTCTCAGGTGTTTCGTTCATGATCTTGGATGGGAAGATGCTGCGGTCTTGATTTGATTCCGCCACAAAATCCTTGCTCGCCGTGCGGCGGGGTTTCTGTTGGATTTCCGCGCCTTTATGCAGAGTTCCATCATTCCCCATCCGCCGGTCAACCATGTATTTGTGGATCTTGAAAACGTGAAGGTCATGGACCCTGAGGTTTTAAGGGGCCGGCACCTTACTTTCCATCTGTTTTTCGGACCGCATAACAAGAAGCTGGATGTGGAGGTGGTGGAGGCTCTGCTGGAAAACGCGCAGGCGGTGCGGCTGATCCGCAGTCCCAAGAGCGGAAAGAACGCCCTCGATTTCGTGCTGGCCTATCACCTCGGGCAGGCGGTGATGGCGGATCCGAAAGGATCCTTCCACATCGTTTCCAAGGATACGGGATTCGACGCGCTGGTGGAATTTCTTGAGTCGAAGAATGTGGATGTCCAGCGGCACATGGACTGGTCCGGTTTCCACATCGGTGACGTTCCGAAGCCTGCGGCACCTCCTCCCAAGATCGCAAAGCCGCGTCCCTTGTCAGAGATTGCGGCGAAATTGCTGGCGGATCTTGAAAAAACGGCTGCCACGCTTCCCAAGCGGAAGAAGGGACTGCTGGGCCGTGCCAAAAGTGCCTTGGGCAAGCAAGGAACGGAAGAGGGGTGTGAGTCTCTGGTGAAGGAGTTGGTGGAATCCGGGAAGCTGGAGATCGATGAGAAAGGGGCGGTCCGCTATTCGTTTTGAGGGCGAGAAGCGAACAGGGAACCGTTTCAGGCATTCACTTTTTGTCCGGGATTTTCAAGTAAGGTGCGATCTTCTCAAGGGTTTTCGGGCCGATGCCCTCGACGTTGAGGAGGTCTGAAATCTTCTTGTATTGGCGCTTCTCGATGATGCGGTTGGCGGTGGCCTCGCCGATGCCGGGGATTTTCATGAGTTCGTCGCGGGCGGCTTTGTTGGGGTCGAGCTGGAAGGGTTCGGTGGATTTTTCGCCACCGGTCGCCAACTCCAGTTCGGCATCCTCATCGCGTTGTTCGCGACGCTCGCCGGGAAGCCGGGCCCAATCGGTTTTTCCCCAGGCGCCGGCACCGGCCTTGGCGGCGGTGAACTCAACGTCGCGGAAGTATTCCTTGGATTCCTTGGCGGATGCCCCTTGTGGGGTTTCGCGATAGACCCCGAAGGCGCGGGCAAGGCCGGCGCGGACGAGCGATTCGGCGAGGTCCTTGCCGTCCGCGGTGGTGACGAAGGCATAGACGCGCGGGTGTTTGCCATCGCCGAGAGCGTCGGCCATGGAGGTGTGGACGGTGAAGGGGCGGGCGAGCAGGCGGGCGGTTTCCTCGGCGGCTTCGCGACCGAGGTCCTTGGCGGCATCGATGGAGACTTTGGGGGCTCCACCGAATTCGGCGATGCCGAAATAGCGTCGTTGCTCGCGCAGTCGTCTTGAGTCGGAATCATCATTCACGTGCCATTCGAAACAATCCGCGCCGTAGAGCCGGATGGTGAGCTCTTTGCCATCGGGCAGCTTGATTTCGAAGCTGTCGCCATCCGCCCATCCGGTGGGGACGAGCTTGCATTCCTTGAATTCCCGCAGGGGCTCGGCCGCTCGACAGAAGAGGGTGAGCAGAAACGCGATGATGAGGCAGACAGGGCGGGAAAAGGAGTGAAGTGACTTCATCAGGCGATGCGTGAGCGCGAAAATCAACTACATCGGCCGCGGGACGTCCAGTTTGGTTTCACGCCGTTAGCGGCATGGATCAGGTGTGAACCGTGAATGGGAAATGGAACCCCGGTCGGTCCCGGATCACCGCCGGAAGTCAGAACGCCATTGAGATTTTCCCGGAGGATCAAACGACGCCGGGACGGACGGACAGGATTTCACAAACCCGCGAGCGGGAAAGTGGGTCGATCGAACTGGCGGCCAGACTGGTCGAGCGGCGGCGTCCTGATTTGCGGGTGCGTTTCAAGGATTTCCTGGGGAAGCAAGCAACGAAGCCCGCGATGACAAGGGATGCGGAAAGCAGGGGGATGGTTTCGGCGAATGGTGATTCCTCGACCACCTGCGTGGTCTCCAGTGCGGCTGCCAGGGGGGCGGGGAACCGGACGACCTTGAGAGAGGAAGGAAGTGTCGCCTGAGAGTCCTCTTCCGGAATCGCCGGGCCCGAGGCGAGCTGGCTCATGGGAGGTTGGATGCGCGGGCGGACCAGTTTGGGCGATTTGACGGAAATCATGTCGGGATCACCTTCGCGGTAGAAGGCGAAAAGGGGCATGGAAAGCTTGAGGGACGGGTGCCACAATCCATCCGATTTCCTCTCCACGATCACCGCCGGCGGAAGGAAATTTCCGAGTCCCCGCGACCATTCGGTCCAGCCGGTGTGGCCGGTCCGGTAGGCGCGGGATTGGGTACAATCGAGAAAGACGAGGTAGCGTCCCACGACGCCGCGGGCCTTCGCCTCGCTGTCCACGGGGCGAACCATGATGCGGGTGATGCCGAGGTCGGACACCTCGGTCCAGACCTCGCCCTTGGCGTAGGTCTGCTTGAAAAGGAGCTTTCCCATGTTCTGCTTGGCATGGCGCGTGAGAAATTCGGAAGCGGTTTCCCGGATCTCGCCGAGGGTCTTCTCCGGGATCATGTGGGTGTTCAGCGGCCTTTGGAAATCCGTGGAGGTCGCGGACAAGGCGGTGACGGATGCCGTTAGGGACAGCAGGATGGGAAGCAGGCGCAGGGATCGTCTCATCAAGGCGACTTTCTATCAAAATTCACCCCACCTTCCCATACCGCGATGCCGTACCCTCCGCCGGGTTGTGGAAATGAATCCCGCGCCGCATTTTCAAGGCGTTTCTTAGGCGTTGCACGACGGAAGACGAACAGACAGTTTCCGTGGCGGCCTCGCGGGGCATGGCGAATCGTCCGATGAAGGCTTTCAAGCATACCTATCCATTTGATCCGTCCTACGGCCATTCGCCGGAGGACTTGCTGGCGGTCGGTGCGCCGGATCCGCCGGCGGATTACGAGGCATTCTGGCAGGAGCGCTATGAACGGGCGCTCGCCGTGGATCCAACTCCGGTGATGGGCGGTAAAATCGCCACGAGGAAGGGCTGGCAGGTGCACGACCTGAGCTATCTATCAACCGGTGGCGTGAGGATCTCCGGTTGGTGCCTGGTGCCGGCCAAGGGAAATGTCGAGCGGGTGATGGTGGTTCTCCACGGCTATGGCGGAAGAGTGGAACCGGATTTGCACTGGCCGTTTGAAAATACGGCGATCCTGTTTCCCTGCGCGAGGGGGCTGGGAAGGAGCCAGCAATCGCCTTTTTCGTCGAATCCGCTGTGGCACGTGCTTCATGACATCCAGGACACCGACCGCTATATCCATGGCGGCTGCGTGGAGGATGTGTGGCTTGCGGTTTCCTCGGCGCTGAAGTTATTTCCGCAGGCGGAGGGGCGGGTGGGCCTGATCGGGGTGAGCTTCGGTGGCGGGGTGGGGACCATGGCGCTGGCGTGGGACAAGCGGATCGCGCGGGCGCATTTCAACGTGCCGAGTTTTGGAAATCATCCGCTGCGGCTCACGCTCAGGACAACCGGAAGCGGCGCGGCGGTGCAGGCGGCCCACCGGCGGAATCCGAAGGAAGTGGAGCGGACGCTCTCCTATCATGACGCGGCGATCGCGGCGGGTTGGGTCACAGCTCCGGTGCATTTTGCATGCGCGTTGTTCGATCCGATGGTGGCGCCACCCGGGCAGTTTGCAATTTACAACGCGGTGCGATCCGAAAAGCACTTGAACCTGCTCACGGCGGGTCATTTCGAGTATCCGGGGCAGGAAGGGAAGGAGCGGGAATTGTTACAGGAAGTTCACCAATTTATGGCATCCTTGTAGCTAACATCCGGGTATCCGGATGTCCCTGCTTCCCTGATGAACCGTGAATACCATAAATGGTGGAGTCCGTCGCTGGAGCGGGAAATGGAACTGCTCGTCTTCGGTCACGCGGGGGTGAAGGTGGTGGTCTTCCCGACACGGGACGGCCGCTTCTACGAGTATGAGAACATGGGAATGATCGAGGCGCTCCGGCCGAGGATCGAGGGTGGGGAGATGCAGTTGTTCTGCCTCGACGGGATCTATCAGGAGACCTTTTACAGCACGACCACACCGCCTGCCGAGCGGATAAGGCGGCATCTGGAGTTCGAGAACTACATCCTTGAGGAGGTGTTTCCGTTCATGGAGGGAAGGAACCCACACACTTGCGTGGTTTCCCACGGGTGCAGCCTTGGTGCCTATCAGGCGGCGAACGTGGCATTCCGGCATCCGCAGCGCTTCGCGAAACTGGTGGCATTCTCGGGGCGCTATGATCTGACCGAGGCGGTCGAGTATTTCGACGATCTGTTGGAATCCCACTATGACGAGACCGTCTATCAGAACATGCCCACCCATTTTCTCGGGAACCTGAAATGCCCCGAGATGTTGGCCGAGCTGAAGCGCATGGAGATCGTGCTGGTGATCGGCGAGGAAGATCCGTTCCGGCCCAACAACGAGCAGCTTTGCCACATCCTCGAAGGGAAAGGAATCGGTCACGAACTCCACTACTGGGCCGAGCGGGCGCACCGTGGCCACTACTGGCGGCAGATGGCGCCGCTGTATGTGTGAGGTGATGACTCTTTGAGAATCTTGCGTTGCCGACGGGCACGTTGTTGCAATCCGCGGGATGCCTGATAGGTCAGGTTCATGAAAACAAATTGTGGCGTCCTGCTCCTCGGGATTTGTTTCGGTATGATTCCGGTCCGGGTAGCTGCGGAGGAGGCGGATCTTGATTGGGAAACGGAACTGAAGAGGCTGACCGTTGCCGCGCAGGAAGATTTCGCGACCTGGAAATCGACGGGCAATGTGCCTGAATCCTTCGAGGACAACGCGGTGCGCGCCGATCGGGCGGATTTGATCGAGCGGATGCTTGCGGGTGACCGATTGGCGGAGACGGAGGTCAAGGTGGATGGCCCTGCGGTTGCCTGTGAAGTGACGGTGCGGGATCGCATGCCGGCGGTGTCTGCCATCAGTGAGGGATCTTCGTACCAGACTGTGTGGCGGCGCATCACGAAGGATCGCTTTGAAATTTGGACACCCACGGAAGGCCGGCTGTATGATGCAGGCGGCAAGTTGCTGGCGACCGCCAAGGTGCGTCGTGGAGATGGCTGGGGGCGGCAATGGTATGGCGCGTTTTTACCCGACGGAAGCTGGGTGACGACCGACCTTGATGAGCGTGATGACAAATTGACGATGTTCTCTTCCAAAGGAAAACGCGTCTGGTCGATCAAGGGAGGAACCCTCATTCCGGAGGACAAGGATCCGGATGCCGATTCTTCGCTGCCCTTGATCGCCTGGTCGAGATCGGCAAAAGATGGCAAGGCGTGGGTGGTCTCGGTGGGGTCCGAATTTGGTCGGGGCCGGGTGAGGGTGACGCCTGATGGGAAATGGAGGAAGGTCGAATCGCCATGGAAGGAATGTCTGCCGCAGCAACTGGGACCTCGGGGAATGTACACCAGCAAATACGTCATGAGTGACGATGGCTCGATCTCCATTTCGCGGCATGAGCCGTCGCACGGAGTGTTTGTGGGGTGGCCGGTGTATCAATTTCCAGGAGAGTTGCGTTGCATGATTCCCGGCGGTGAGAAATTCGGAATTCTTCCGGATGCATGGTCGGCTTACGTCGAGGCAAACTACCACGGCAGTGATTCTCTAACGGAATCATCCATGGAAGATCGGCAAAAGGAACGGGTTTGGTTTTTCGATGCGAAGGGAAAATTCCAGCGCTGGATCACCGGGCACGGCGCTGGTTCAAGTCTTGCGTCAGGAAGCTTGTGGGTGGTGTTGCCGGACTATCGCTGCGTGCGGGTGGACAAGGGGTTTTCCGTCGGATCGCACCGCAAGTTTGTAATCGGGAAAGAAAAGTTGCTGATGCCGGTTGAGATCCACGAGGACATCCACCTCGGATTGTTTCGTCAGGAAGACAAGCTTGTGCTCGGATCGTGGGAATGATTGTGTTAGGTGGCTATTTCAGATACCTTTCGATCAGAAAACTGACAGCATCATCACAGGCCTTGTTGCCGATGCCGGAGTCGATGTTGCAGGTGGCGACAGCGGCGAACTTTCTATCCGGAGCAAGCCACATGACCGTGTAGTTCGTGGTGTTGGTGCCATTGTGATAGAGGGCGGTTCCATTCGCCCACGGACGTTTGAGGACGGTCCAGCCAATCGCGTAATCCTTGGCGGGCGGGACGATGGTGTGGAGAAAAGTGAGGGACTTGGAATCGAGCAATGGATCCCCAGCCGTTCCGAGGTGGAAGCTGGCATACTTCGCGAGGTCGAGGATCGATAGGTGAACTCGTCCGGCCGGAGTGATGGCCGGGGGATTGTCGCTGTTCGGGCCGGGTGGGATGGGAAACGGAACTCCGTCGCGAAGAATGTGACCGTAGGGCTGATCAACCTTGCGGCGGGTGGCAGGCATGCCGAAGCCCGCGGAGTTCATGTGAAGCGGCAGGAAAAGGCGGGTGCGGATGAGCTTCTGATAGTCCATGCCCGAAGCCTTTTCCAGCATGGCTCCGGCGATGGTGAAGCCGCCGTTGGAATACTCGTTGCGCGTTCCCGGAGGGTATGCGGGCGGCGATTTCAGCAATGCAGCGACGAATTTCATCCGCTGGGTCGCTTCGGGAAGGTCTTGATTTGCGACGGTGGTCTTCCAAAGCGCGGGAGGAATCTCCTTCGGAACTCCTCCCGTGTTCGAAGTCATTTGGAGAAGGGTGGCGCTCCTGAAATCCGGATGGATATCAAGGTCCGGAAACTGTTCGGCGACGGACGTGCTCCATTTGATCTTCCCGTCGGTCACCAACATGGCTGCCAAGGTTCCGGTCATCGATTTGGTGCACGAGCCGATGTGGAACTTGTCCGTCACGATGACGGGGGTAGTATCTCCATATTTCCTAACACCAGAAGCTCCCGAAGCGATGATCTTGCCGTCCATCACGGCGGCGGCCGCGAGGGCTGGGATTTTTCCGTCTTGGAGAAATTTCGTAAGATCCGCCGAGATGTCCTCCTGCGCGGTGGCGATCTGAATGAATGCCAGAATCGGGATCAGGAGAGGAGCCGGCCGTTGCATCGTGAAAGTCTGTCAGATGAGTCTCTGGATGCAAGCAGGGCGTTGAGCCACACGCAATCGGACACAGGGGAATGGAGTGTGCCGGATTCTAACGACTCGCGATAAATTCGACAGTAAAACCGATGATTGCGCCGGTTTGCGGTGTTGTGATGAGGAGGGAGCGAGCTAACGTCGGAGCTAGAATTTCCAATCCACTCCCAGCGATAGGGTGTGATTCGTATCTCCTCCGCGGCCAAACTCGATATCGTAGGAAAGGTTTCCGGAAATGTCATGGGCGGTTTTGAAGCCCAGACCGATGCCTGTGATGACGGAATCCCCGTCGGCGTCGGCAGTTTGATAGGAGAAGTCGGGTGAGGTTCCGCCGGAGAGGTTCCCGTGGAGCGTATCGGTTCCCCGGAGGAATTCGTGTTGCCAGAACAGGCGCGCTTCAGGGGCAAGGGTGAGCGTGTCGGAGACCTTGATGAGATAGGTCGCACGTCCACCTAACATGCCGCGCAGGCTGTCCTGGCTCGTGTCGTCCATGTGCAGATCGAGGGCTCCCGCACCTGACTCTCTGAAATGATTGAAGCTTGCGCGGCTGTATTGAATTCCGGCGGTGGGTCCAAAGGTCCAGTTGCCTTGCCTGAAGTCGTAACCTCCGGAAATGGAACTGAAAAACTCACTGCCGTCGGTGCTGGAACGGGCGGTGCGGGAAAGTGCTCCAAAGCGAATCGAGCGGACGACATCGGAGTCGATGACGCCGGCACCCAGCACCGAGCTTGCGTGAAATCCGTTCCGCTCAAAGGTGGCGTATCCTCCCGCAACGAGAGTGTTTTGCTCAATCTCGTTGCTTCCTGCGAAATCCGCCTGTCCGTGGTTGTAACCCGTGAAGAACCCGACGCTTGTGCCAGCTCCCACATCCAGATCAGCACCTGTGAGGAACCCGTCACTGACAAGGCGATCGCCATCAACCGGAGTCATGCTGCCGGAGGAATATTGACCGCTGCCGATCCCCCAGACGTCCCACGGCTTCTCGGTGGAAGTGTTCGCGAGCAATCGGCGTGAATCGAGATGTTGGCCGAGAAGCCGCAACTGGCCCTGGCTTTGCTCCACCGCCATGGAACGCGCGGCTTCGTGGAGCGATGGGGAGATCGAGGCGAATGCGGATTTGTATTCCGTGGGCGAAAGGGTGTCGAGGACTCCGGAAACAGTTAGGGCGTCTCCGGACGTTTCGCTGATCCAGGTGTCGAGCGCGTTGGCAATGCTGGTTTCGTTGGGTGTGTTTGCCAATTGAGCGTAAGTCTCCGGAGCGACGGTGATCTGGCCACTGCCTCCTTCCGCAATGAAGGTTGCCCTGGTTCCGGTCGTGTCCTTCACGATGATCGAATCAAATTCTCCGGTGACTGCCCCTTCAGCCTCGATGATCTTGAATTGTTGCCCAAACTCTAGCGGAATGATGCTTTGGAGCTGGAGTGTTCCCGCCAGACGAACTTTGCCGCCCACCTTGAGAACATCATGCTGGTCTGCCGATGCGAATTCCATGACCAGGGTTCCGGTGGAGTTTTGTTTGTAACCGCCGCCGATGGAGAGGGTGCCCGGAGAGTTTCCAGGCGAGACGACGCCTTCATTGACGAGACTCCCGGCGATGCTTCCGCTGCCGCCAATCCTTGCGCCGGACAGGACGGTGACCGGACCTGCGCCGGTGGCGCTTCCTGACTGGTTGTTGACGAGCAGGATCCCCTCTCTAACGACCGTTCCTCCGGAGTAGATGCTTGATCCTGTGAGCTCGAGCGTGCCTGTCCCGGTCTTTGCCAGCCCCCCGGGACCTTCGATGTTCGTGCCAAGTGTGATGGATCGCTCCCCGGTATCGATGGTCCCACCGCTTCCCAGCATGCGGAGGGTGCTGCTGTTCCAGTTCTCGAATGGATCTCCATTTCGGGTGATTCGCAAGATCCCTCCGTCGAGTTCAACAGCGCTCGTTCCACCCAAGCCACTGATTCCACCTGTTTCCAGGATGCCCGGGCGGTCACCCCCGCTAACGGAAATGACGGAGGATTCGTTTTCGGAGAAGTGAACAAGATCCGCCGTTACCCGCGCGCCATCCGCAATGAGCAATGAACTGGATGCCAAGGTGAGCGTTTCCGAGACATGAATCACGGATCGGGTGCCGTCGTCTCCGGTTTCCCGAGTCTCCGCGTCGGAGTAGTAAAGATTCAGGTTGGTCGCTTCGATCAAAGCCCCGTTTTTCGTAATGATCCGGGCACCAAATACAGAAAGGGTGCTGGTCTGGAGGGTCGAACGATTGCCATTTTGATCCACTCCTGAGATGGTCGCCAAGGAATTGCCGAAGCTGGTGAATTCACCCAAGTCAGCAAACCCGCCGTCGGAAATTTCCAGGTTGGCAGCGGCGGCGTAATTTCCAGATTTGAGTGTGGAACGGGTGCCGTTCCCATTGACTCCTGATACGATGATGTTGGTGCCTGGTTGCTGTTCATCGCCTCCGATCAATCCTGCGGTCAACAGGCCACCATCGAGAATTGAGAGGGTGGCAAGTCCTTGCGGTGGTCCCGGGATATTCAGGAATAATCCGGAAACGTTGATCTCCGAAGAGGTGCCGTTCGAGTTGACGCCTCTGACCTCGACGTTGATGTCACCCGTAGGATTTGCAAGTTTTCCAAGGAAAAGCCGGCCACCCCCGAGGATGCCACCGTCTGCGATGGTCACCTGTCGGGTGGAGGCATCACCGCCGAATGACAGGGTGTCGGGAAATTGATAGTTGGAGCGCGTGCCGTCCGGATTGATGCCCGACACCAGCAAGTTGCCATCGATCACAAGGAATGAACTGGTGGCGGTGTAAGTTTGGCCATTCAGCAGAACCACCGGGTTGGGAATCTGGGCTCCGTGTAAAACGGGTCCGACCGGAAGTGCTGCCAAAAGCGGCAGCGACACAAAAATGCGGACGGAGGGTAAATGAATAGGAAGCATGACTTTGACCGGGACTGGTTTTCCCATGGAATTATAAGTATCTAGCAGAGCTAGGGTCGGATGCGAGGGGAAATCCACCGAGCATGCTGAAAATCCTCTTTTGAAACGGTTTCCCGTCAACGTGAGGCGATGACTTCCACCGTGAAGCCCTTCAAGTAGCCGGTTTCCGGGATGGAAATGAGGATGGGGTGGTCGGCGCGCTGGGAGTGGTTCATCACGAGGCGGGCGGACTTCTTCGCATCGACCGAGGCGTCGATCAGGTTTTCCATGAAGAGCTCACGGGAGGCGTGGTAGGAACAGCAGAAGGTGGAAAGCAGGCCGCCCTTGTCGAGGAGCTTGAGGGAACGGAGGTGGATCTCCTTGTAACCGCGCATGGCGTCCATGAGGGTCTTCTTGTTGCGGGTGAAGCTCGGCGGGTCGAGGATGATGAGGTCGTAGTCGGGCTTGGCGTGCTTGAGGAAATCGAAGACGTTGTGCTCAAGGACCTCGATATCGAGGCCGTTGAGTTCGGCATTTTTCCGAGCGGCCTCGCAGGCGGTGGCGGAGACATCGACGGCGGTGACTTTTTCAGCACCGGCCTTGGCACAGGCGAGGGCGAAGCCGCCCTGGTTGGTGAAGCAGTCGAGGACGCGCTTGCCCTTGGCGAGGGCGGCGACCTCGGCATGGGCCTGAAGTTGGTCGAGGTAGAGGCCGGTTTTTTGGCCGTCGTAGAGATCGATTTCGAAAATGATGTCGTTGGCGCGGACCTGGAAGAGGCCGGGATTTTCGCCGTGGAGCATCTCGATGCCGGGTTCCATGCCCTCGGCCTTGCGGTAGGGGGAATCGTTGCGGAGGACGATGGACTTCGGATTGAGGAGGGCGATCAGCGCGTCGCGGATGATTTCCTTCCGCAGGTCCATGGCAAGGGTGAGCGTCTGAACGGAAAGGTGATCGCCGTAGCGGTCCACGATCAGGCCGGGGAGGCCGTCGGACTCGGACCAGACGAGGCGGGCGAGGGTTTCGTCGATGTTGGAGCGCTTGCGGAGTTCGATGGACTGGCCGATGCGGCGGGTGAAGAAGTCGAGGTCGAGATCCTGGCGGCGGCGGGAAAAGCGGCGGGCGACGATTTGCGAAAGCGGATTGTAAATGGCGGAACCGAGCGGGCGGTCGCGGAAATCCTTGAGGGTGATGACATCCCCGGGCTGGGGATCGCCGAAGGATTTCTTGATCTCGGTGGCGTAAACCCACTCGTGGCCGTGAAAGATGCGTGCGCGGGGAGCGATGATGATGCCTGCCATGGGGCGGGAATGTGGGAGCGGGGAAGGGCGGATTGTCGAATGCGAATCGTGTGAAGTGTGGAGTCCCGTGAGATTTTCCCTTGATCCGCCCTGCGGCATCCCTAGGCAAATGGCTACCAACCATGGGACAACAACAGAAAAAGATCATCAAACGCCGTCGCCGCGCCGATTACCTGAAGCGCAAGGCAGCACAGGCTAAGCTCGGTGGAACCGTGAAGAGTCCATCCGTCAAGAAGGCCGAAACGGCGAAAAAGGCTCCTGCCAAGAAGGCTGCCAAGAAGGCTCCCGCGAAGAAGGTTGCGAAGAAGGTGGCCGAGGAGGCACCGGTGGAGGCTGTGGAAGCAGTCGAGACCGAGGCTCCGGAAACCGGCGAATCCGCCGAAGCTTGAGCATCCGGAACCCGGATCCAACTGAAATTTTCAGCAAGCCGCTCCATGCCGGAGCGGCTTGTTTTGTTGGTTGGCGGAGGTTGACGGGGATGGATCGGGAAGGCAGGTTGCGTTCATGAACGCGGCGGTGAATTTCAAGGTGGGAAATGAGAAGCTGGTGAGGGTGCTCGAAGGGGCGTCGTCGCATCTGCGGAGTCTCCTTGATCGGCAGGGGCGACCGGACGGGGCCTTGCGGATCGCCGTGGTGGGCGGGGGCTGCTCGGGCTTGCAGTATAAAATGGACCTGGTCGATGGCCCGCGCGACCGGGATATCCTGGTGCCCAGCAACGGGGTGAATGTGGTGATCGACCCGAAGAGCGCGCTTTTCGTCAGTGGCAGTGAGCTGGATTTCTCGGACGATCTCCAACAGGGTGGATTCAAGGTGAGCAATCCCAATGCGGTGGTGACCTGTTCGTGCGGCGAGAGCTTCGCGGCATGAGGACGGAACTGGATTGATTTTTTTCCCAAATCGCAAACGTTTCCATGCAGATGAATTTCCGCAGTTTTCAAATTAGCCTGGCGCTTGTGGCAACGGGCTGGGCGGTGTCGATGGCTGCGGCCCCGACCGTCGAGCCCGAAGTCAAGGCCGGGGACAGGCCGCTGGCGGAGTGGATCCAGGATCTCTCGAACGACAAATACAAGGTGCGCGAGACCGCCACCCGAAAGATTTGGGAAATTGGCGAGAGTTCGCTGCCCGAGCTTCAGAAGTTGGTGGATGGGAAGGATCCGGAGGCGGCATACCGGGCGCTGGAACTGAAGCGCAAGATCGAGCTTTTCCTGACCCCCGAAACCGATCCCGAGGTGATCGCGCTGGTGGAACGCTATGCGAAGGCCGCTTCCGAGGAAAAGAAGGAACTGCTCAACCAGATGCAGCGGAAGCGGGCCTGGCGGCAGATTCTCAAGCTGTTTTCCACCGAAAGGGATGCCCGCTTGTTAGGCGAGATCAAGGAATCCATCGAGGAGATTGCCGTGATCGCCGCCCGCGAGTGCATTCTGAAGGGGGAGGTGGTCCAGGCGCGCGAATACCTCGAAATGGCGCCGGCCGATCCCGTGGGATTGATGGCGCTGGCGGATTTTCACCGGAGTCAGGGAACGCTGGAGGCCGAACTGGAAAGGGCTAAGACCTTGAAGGGAAAAAACGCCGACGAATGGCAGCTCGCGCTCTATCGGGCTTCCGGAAACATCGAGGCGGCAAGGGATGCCGCGACCGCCGCTGGAGAATCCCGGATATCCGCCGCGATGTCGGTGTTGCTCGGAGATCCCGTGCCTTGGCTGCGGAGAAGCACTGCCAGCGGTCGTGGCGAGTTGGGCCTGAAAGCTTACGCCGAGCTGGCGATCAAGCGTTGGGAGGGGAAAAAGTTGAACGCGACGGATCTGGAGCCGCTTGAGGATTTGCTCGATTCCCGCAACATGATCGAACGGCGGATGGCGATGAGGTCCTTGTTGTTGCTCGGCGAATCGGGAATCGCTGAACAGGCCTACTTCAAGAGGTCGCCGAAGGATGCGTTCGTTTATCTGGAGTCGATCGAGAGGGTCCCCGAGGCGCTCAAGATGCTCGGGCTGGACCCGGAAAAGCCCGATTACGCGGAGTGGGTAGGGAAGCGTTTCAGTCGGCTGTGGGATGAGGATAAGGAAGACGATGGCTTGGAATCGGTCGATACGAGGGACCTGATCCTGATGGCCAATTTCATGGACCGCCGCGGGATGAGTGCCGAGTTCAAGGAGTCATTTGCCAAACCGATGGCGGAATTTGCGAAAAGTGACGAAAATGGTTTCATCGAGTTTCTCGGCCTGTTTTTCAGCGACTCCGGGGTCAGCCGGCTGATCCCGACCGGAGCGCCGGACCTCGGAAAGAGAATCGCCTACGACTGGGCCGGCGATGACGGCGGGCGCTGGGACGACCTGCTGTTGGCGGCGTTTGGCGAGGATGATGAAACCACCTCGGTTTGGGATTGGTTGGCGGAGCTCGACCCCAAGGCCACCCGTGTTGACAGGTTCGACGGATTGCTGGCGATCAAGGGCATGGGCAACGACCCGGAGCTCCTCCGGGACAAGTGGTTGGCGCTGGGATGGCAGCAGCTCGAAAAAACCGCGGAAGACAAGCGCAAGCCCGTCTTTGAGAAAATCTCCCAGGCGATCGGCATGAGCCCGGACGTGGAGAACAACCTGAAGCTGTGGGATCTCTATCCGAAGGAAGACCGGGACGGCTTTTTCAGGAATGCCCGCGTGTCGGAACTCACCATCGCCGGAAGATGGGACGAGGCGGCGTCGTTCTTCATGGACCAGATCTCGCGGGTCGAGAAATACAAGCTCAACCCGAGGCCATCCACG
This sequence comes from uncultured Verrucomicrobiae bacterium, assembly GCA_963810445.1. Lineage (GTDB taxonomy): Bacteria > Verrucomicrobiota > Verrucomicrobiia > Verrucomicrobiales > Akkermansiaceae > Luteolibacter. Next base: position 213,851 of record CAWENZ010000054.1, read on the forward strand.
CACGCCAGCGCTGCGGCCTGCCTGCGCAAGGCGGGACGGATCGACGAGGCTGCGGCACAGGACCAGTGGGTGGAAAAGCTCGCGCTCGGACACGATGCCTACGAGATCGCGGTCAGCTATCAGTTTGGCGACGATTTCGCGAGCGCGGCACGGTGGTTCGAACGGGCGGTCCAACAGGAGGAACCCACGAGTACCGGGACCTTCATTTTCGCCCTTGATGAATATGGGGAAGAGATGCTCCGGGTTGGCAGTTGGGCCAAGGCCGCGGCGGTGTTCGAGATGGAGGCGATGATCATCTCGAGGCTGAACAATTCTGCCGAAATGTCGGCCAGCCAACTCAAGTACCGGCTTCAGGCGGATCTCGCGCGGGCTCTGGCAGAACTCGACAAGGACAGGCCCCGTTCCATTGCGCTGCTAGAACATTGCTATCAGATGTTTCCCGGTGATGGCACTCTGGCGGATTACTTTTTTCCCTCGCTCCGCAAGGCAGGACTGATCAAGGAACATGACGCGTGGTTCAAGACCTCCTGGGACCGGATGTGCGATGTGATCAAAAGTTATCCCGGATCGAGCAACACGCTCAACACCGCCGGTTGGTTAGGGGCAAAGGCCTTCCGCAATCTGGATCAGGCCGAGGATTTCCAGAAGAGGGCGCTGGCGCTCAAGCCGGACCAGTCCGCCTATCTGGACACGATGGCGGAAATCCAGTTCTGCAAGGGAGATCGCAAGAAGGCGCTGGAATGGTCGGCCCGGGCGGTGAACTTCACCGCGAGCGGAAACGATGAACAGATGGATTCCCCGCTGCTTGAGAGCTTCATGCTGCGTCGCCAGCACGAACATTTCCGCAGTGATCCGCTGCCGAATTGAAAAATCGCCCTGTGTGGCTGCGGGAGGCAACGCATCGCTTGACACAGGCGCTCCCGTAGGGCGGGATTCCCGCCCATGGCCAAACTTTCGATTCGCGATCTCGATGTCACTTCCAAGGAAGTCCTCATGCGTGTGGACTTCAATGTCCCGCTGAAGGACGGCGTCATCACCGATGACACCCGCATCCAGGCAGCGGTTCCGACGATCCGCCAACTCATTGCCGGCGGAGCCAAGCTGGTTCTCTGCTCCCATCTCGGACGTCCCAAGGGTGGACCCGAGGCGAAGATTCTCGTTAGCTCCCGCGGCTGCCAGACTCGGTGAGATCCTCGGTCTAACGGTGAAGCTCGCGCCCGATTGCATCGGTGACGATGTCGCCGCGATGCGCGCCGGTCTCGGCGCGGGAGATGTGCTTCTGCTAGAGAACACGCGTTTCTATCCGGAAGAGGAAGCCAATGATCCGGCGTTCGCGGAGAAGCTCGCCGGAAGTGCCGAGATCTATGTGAACGACGCCTTCGGCACCGCCCACCGTGCCCATGCCTCCACCGAGGGAGTCACGCATTTCGTCAAGCAAAGCGCCATGGGACTTCTGATGGAACGCGAGCTCGAATACCTCGACGGCAAGCTTCAGAATCCAGAGAAACCTTTCCTCGTCATCATGGGCGGAGCCAAGGTTTCCGACAAGATCCAGGTCATCACCGCGCTGATGGAAAAGGCCGACGCCTTCCTCATCGGCGGTGCCATGGCCAACACCTTCCGCAAGGCTCAAGGCTATCAAACCGGCAACAGCCGCGTCGAGGCCGACAAGCTCGATCTCGCGCTCGACATCCTCGCCAAGGCGGAGACCAAGGGCGTGCGTTTCCTGCTTCCCGCCGACACCCGCATCACGCAGGAATTCAAGGAAGGCGCGACCACCCAGGTGACCGGAATTTACGGTCAGGGCGGCGAAACTCCCGAGGGCTGGGAAGGCATCGACATCGGGGACGTCGCGATCGAGGAATTTTGCAAGGAAGTGGCCAAGGCCAGGACCATCATCTGGAACGGCCCGATGGGCGTTTTCGAGATCGAGAGCTTCGCCAAGGGCACCCGCGCCATTGCCGAGGCCATGGCCAAGAGCGACGCCGTCACCATCGTCGGCGGCGGAGATTCCGTGACAGCGGTCAACCAATTCGGCCTCGACGATCAAATGACCTTCATTTCCACCGGCGGCGGTGCTTCACTCGAACTTCTCGAAGGAAAGGTCCTTCCGGGAGTTGCCGCATTGACTGACGCTTGATCCATCACGAAATATTCCCCAAAACACCCTCCATCCCATGAACCGCAAGCCGATCTTCGCCGCCAACTGGAAAATGAACAAGGGAGCTTCCGAGACGGAAGACTTCGTGAAGAGCTTCCTCTCGAAAATCCAGGGGCAGAACTACCCGTGCGAGATCGTCATCGCACCTCCTTTCGTTTCTCTGCCAAAGCTCGCCGACCTGCTGCACACCGCGACGGCAGGCCAAAATGCCCACGCCATCCAGATCGCGGCGCAAAATTGCTCGCAATACGACTCCGGTGCCTACACCGGCGAGGTCAGCGTGCTGATGCTCCGTGAGTTTTTCGTCCACTACGTCATCCTCGGCCACAGCGAGCGCCGCTCGATCTTCGGTGAGACGGACGAGGTCATCAACGCCAAGATGAGGAAGGCCCGCGAGGCGAATCTCAAGCCCATCTTCTGCATCGGCGAAACCCTCGCCGAGCGCGAGGGCGGGAAGCTCGAAAGCGTCCTCCGCACCCAGGTCACCGAAGGCCTCAAGGGCATGACGGAAAAGGACATGGCGGAGACCGTGATCGCCTACGAGCCCGTCTGGGCCATCGGCACCGGTGTCACCGCGACCTCGCAACAGGCCCAGGACGCCCACGCGTTTGTCCGCTCGCTGGTTGCCGAGCTTTACGGCTCCGACACCGCCGCCCGCATCCGTATCCAATACGGCGGCAGCGTGAAGCCCGGCAATGCCACCGAACTGATGGCTTGCCCGGACATCGACGGCGCGCTCATCGGCGGGGCCGCGCTCGAGCCCCAGAGCTTCTTCGAAATCATCCGCAACGGCTCGGGATCGAACGGCGAGTGAGGGTGGACAAGGCGATTCCCTTTGGTTGCGTTGAAAATTCAGGAAGTGGTTCGTTCCCGCTTCCCACCCGGCTTTCGACCCTTTAGGTTTTCGCGCATGTCAGGCATCGGCAGATTCATCGTCCTCACGTTCCTCCTTCTCTCCACGCTCAGCCAGGGAGAGCACGTCATCGTCACCGGTGGCCCCACCTTGCGGAAATGGGAGAACCTGAGGATTCCCGCTGACCAGCACGACCGCTGGTGGGCGAATTTCGTCCGCGCCTCCACCTTGCGGATCGCGGAAGTCCGCAAGGCCTACGGATCGGATGCCGCCATCGTCTGGATGGTCTATCAGCCGGGCTACCAAAGCCGTGGCGGCGAGGATGGCAAGCCTTACACCTCATGGATCGTTGAGCAGGCCACCAAGCGCCGCGCCACCCTGATCTGGTTCAACGGCACCGGGGATTTCATCCAGAAGCTCAACTCCCGTCCGCGTGGCTCCGTTGAGACTTTCGATTTCTTCGGTCACTCGAATCGCTATGCCTTCATGTTCGACTATGGCAACGACATCATGGCCGCTTCCACCGCCTGGCTCCATGAACGCGACCTTCCCCGCATCAAGTCCTCGGTCTTCACCAGGACCGCCTACTGCAAAAGCTGGGGCTGCCACACGGGAGAAAGCATGAGCAAGGTTTGGAAAAGCACCCTTGGCATCGCGCTCGAGGGTGCCAACGGCCCAACCTCCTACACGGAAGTGGGACAAGGCACCTTGCCTGTCGTCAAGGGCAGCTGGGTGAGATAAAAAGGGGAGGACTACGGACCCAACCGGCCAATGACTCGCCAAGCTCCGACGATTCCGTCCTTTTTGAAAATCCGATCACCGAAAATCCGCATCTTTCCTCCATGAACCTCTCCGAACTCCAAGCCCTGCACGACCTGCCGTTTTTTGATCTCCTCAAGCGCTCCCACGAGGTCCACGAGGCGAGTTTTCCCGACGGCAAGATCCAGCTTTGCACGCTGCTTTCCATCAAGACCGGCGGTTGCTCCGAGGACTGCGCCTACTGCACCCAGTCCGCCCGCTACGAGACGGATTTGAAAAACGAACGCCTGCTCTCCAAGGAAACCGTCATGGAAAGCGCCCGCGCCGCACGTGCGAACGGCTCCACCCGCTTCTGCATGGGAGCCGCCTGGCGCGGGGTGAGGGGAGGCACCGAGCGCTTCAACCAAGTGGTCGATATCGTCAAGGACGTCTCCTCGCTCGGCATGGAAGTCTGCGTCACCCTCGGCGAACTCGGTCCCAACGAGGCCAGTCGTCCTCAAGGAAGCCGGCGTCACCGCCTACAACCACAATCTCGACACCTCGCCCGAGCACTACCCGAACATCGTCACCACCCACACCTACGAGGACCGCCTCCGGACGATCCGCAACGTGCAGGACGCCGGCATGTCCGTCTGCTGCGGCGGCATCCTCGGCATCAGCGAAACCATCACCGACCGCCTCCGCATGCTGGAGGTGATCTCCAGTTTCAATCCGCAGCCCGAAAGTGTGCCCATCAACTCGCTCATGCCCATGCCCGGCACCCCGCTGGCGGACAACCCGCAGGTCGATCCCTTCGACCTCGTCCGCATGATCGCCTGCACGCGCATCGCCGTCCCCGGTGCCAAGGTCCGTCTCTCCGCCGGCCGCACGCGCCTTTCCGACGAGACGCAGGCCCTCTGCTTCTTCGCCGGAGCCAACTCCATCTTCTACGGCGACAAGCTCCTCACCGCCTCCAATCCGGAAGCCGGAAAAGACCGCGAGCTCCTGAAAAAACTCGGCCTCGAAACCCTCGAACCGAATCCGTCCCTCGAAGCCCCGGAAACCGATCAGGCTCGCCCCGCCAGCCCCTGCTGCTCGACGGCGGGTTGTTGTTAGTTAGTGGCCGCACTCCTGTCGCTTCAAGGAGCGGCGGAATCGGTCCGTCCGGGTTGATGCCGCGGCGTTTTGATTCCATCACCAGCTCCATTTCCCCGAAAAAATCCATCGCGACAAGGTTGGAAGCTGGTGTTAACTGCGAGCCATGACAAAGCATGTCGTATCGACCGCTGTTTCAACACTTGCCCTGGCGGGTGTGGCTTTCCTTGCTTCATGCGCGCCCTCACCCGGTCGCCGCAATGTCCCGCATCAGCAGTTCGATACCCTCGACTTGAACAAGGATGGCAGGATCAACTACGAGGAATTCCAGAAGTCGAAAATGGCCCGTAAATCATCCGATCCGCGCAACCGGTTCGCCCTGATCGACGCCAATGGCGACAGGAGCATCTCGCTCACCGAGTGGCACGAATGCCATAAGCATCACAAGAAAAACTGAGTTCCATCAACTGAATGACCCGCAACGTTTCCATGTCACGCAAGTGGTGGCTCTACCTGATCTGGCTCGTTCTGTCCATGGCCGCCGGCCTGTTGTGGAGATCCCGCCTCGTCCCTCTAACACCATTTCTTTTCAAATACGGTGGCGACGCGATCTGGGCGATGATGGTGTTTTTCGGATTCGGTATCCTCTTTCCAAAAGTCACAACCTTCCGGCTGGCCATGATCTCGCTGGGCTTCGCCTGGGGCATCGAGTTCCTCCAGCTCTATCAGGCACCGTGGATCGAGGCGATCAGGTCATACCGTCTCGGTCATCTCGTGCTCGGCTCCACCTTCAACTGGCCGGACCTGCCGTCGTATGCGTTGGGCGTCGCGCTGGGAGCGGTGTTGGAAATAGGGAGCACCGGCTTCAGCCGGCGGGTTCGGTAATTCGAGTTTGCGAAGAAGACAGGCCGGCTGAAGCCAGTGCTCCGTTAGGCTACCTTGCTTTCAAGACCGCCACTTCCGGTAACTTCCCGGCGGCTTTTTCAAAGGTAACCCACTTGCATCCGGAGTGAATGGAATCCGCATGAATCAACCGATCCACGAAGCCCGGCTTGGCGCTCGCCAGACCGGGATGAGAAAGAATTTTCAATGCTTGCCCGGCGGGAACAATTTCGCCGGTCGAGAAGAGCTCGCGAAGCCCCCAAAGGGCGTCGGACTTTGAAATGCCGAAATGGTGTTGAAGCGCGTGA
>CAWENZ010000055.1:0-473532 GCA_963810445.1 uncultured Verrucomicrobiae bacterium
AGGTAAACGCCATGATATCACCGCATGCCATGGACTTTGCCAACCGGTCGCGATTCAGCTTTGTCTGGAGGGTCATCAGCACTCGCCTGCCCGTCGTCCTGTTTCTGGCGATTTTCGCCGGATTCCTTTCCCACGCGGGTGCCGCACCGCTGACAGCCGCGGATTACAGCTCTCAGAAAATTCTCGGTTGGACCGTCTGGGTGGAGCAGTCACTGGCCACTCACCCGCGCCGTACGGAGGCGCTGAAGCTCATCAAGACGGACCTTGCCAAGATCAAAGCCGCGCTTCCTCCGGCGGCGGTGGTCAAGTTGAAAACGGTGCCGATCTGGCTGAGCCGGGACACGGCCCGCGGGGCGGCCTATCATCCCTCGGCACAGTGGCTGGAGGAAAACGGTCGGGTGGTGGAAATGGAGCGTTCCATCGAACTCGCAAACATCGACGACTTCATCGATTGGTCCACGATCCAACCGGAGATGCTTCTGCATGAGATGTCCCACGCCTGGCATCATCAGTTCGTGCCGGGTGGGTATGACAATGCGACGATCACAAGGACCTTCGCCAGCGCGGAAGCTTCCGGGAAATACGAATCCGTTCGCTACCATGACGGCAGCAAGGTCAGGGCCTACGCGCTCAACGACAGGATGGAATTCTTCGCCGAGTGCTCGGAAGCGTATTTCGGTAGAAACGATTTCCAGCCCTTCAATCAGCGCCAACTCGAGAAATTCGACCGCCCCGCCTACAAGATGGTGGCGAAGATGTGGGGTGTTCCCAAGTGAGGGTTAGGGCTGGATACTTGGATTCAAATCCAAGATCCACGAGTTTCCCGAAACACCATCCCAGATATTTAGAATCGCCTTCGAGTTGCCGGTTCCAACCAGCCCATCGCCCCGGAAACCACCAACAAACCCACCACTCCAAATCCAAATTCACCTTGCGACCCCTCCTTTGGATGATAGAAATCCTCTCAATGAACGGATTACCCGGAATCATGCCCTTCCATGCGGCATTTGTGCTGCTTATACAGCATGCTGCATTTGCAGGACAAATACAGCGTTCGTTTTAACAACACTGTTAGGTCAATCGTCCTCCGACAAACAACACGCCATGGACGACAGAGAACAACGCCTCGAACGAGTCGAGGGCCTACTACGAGCATTCCTTCTTTCTGACCCGTTCTATTTTGACCATCCACGTCACGAAAAGTGGATCAGAGAACTTTTTCGAGGCGAAGGACCATGGCCTAAAGGTATCGAGATGGAGCTTGTCGAGGACTTCATGTATCGCCGTCGCCACATACGCGGCGAACTGCATCAGATGGAGCGGCGACTAGGCCGCTTGAGCGAGGAGTTGCATCGTGTCCTTCTTCCGTCTTCACTCGGGATTGACGGTGCCCTGTTTCCAACCCCCAGATTCATCGCCATCTCGATTTACACCTCGGCCGAAGACTACAATACCATCAGCGACATCGAGTCTGCGTTGAGACGTTTCTTCTCGGAGCTAGGTTTTGATTTTGCCGATGATTTCCCAGCGATTCGAGGGTCTTGGTGGAAGCGATGGTTTGCCAAGACGAAGGAGGCTTTGACTCAAGATGAGGTAGCTCAGCGTCTAGCCAAGGCAGAGCGAGCAATCGAGCTTGCACAATTGCAACAGCGCCAAGCGGAAGTTGACAAGAATCAAGCAGGTGGCATGGCCGCCCTAATTCAAGCGCTTGAGAAGACAGAGAATGCCGTCCTCCAAGCAGGGTCGATATTAATGCTCAAGCAGACGCATCCCGTTCACGGATGCAACATTATTTCCCGGACACTCTCACCGCTTGAGATGATTTACTTGGAGCGCAACGCTCACCTCTTGAAGAGTCCAGACGATATCCTTCCAGCGTTAGCGACGGTGAGCACACGATCCATCGACGGAAGCACCAACAATAAAGAGCCCTAACAAGACGCGCCATGACAACCCCTACCAGCCGTTCTGTTTCGATGATTTTCCGTAACTACAACTCCGTCTCCGTGATCGACGTGCGGCATCGCCGGTAGGGTGCACGCGCTTGACGTTGTGCTAAAATAATGAAGAAGCTAATGCCAATAATGAATACAAAAGAATCAATGAGACGTCTCGGTGGCATTGCTACATGCTGTATCGTGCTTATTGCGGCGGTAGTTTCCATGACGAACTGCTCAAAGAGATCAGTTCGTCAACAAGAGCAAAATAGTCTCCAGAATGAGAATGCGTTGAGTTCTTGGACTCCAAAACCAATACCGCTCTCATTCAATCCTCCAAGGATTGACGGCGGAGTTGAGCAAGGCTACGTCACGATGGAGGCGAGGGAATCTGATGGACGTTTTGAAAGTCACTATACTCTCTATCTACTTGTTCCAACATCAAGAATAAGAGATATTTTCATATACGACGTTAATGATATTAAATGGGTTCGTGATTACAACGTTTGTTTCTTCAAGATTTCTACGCGGCCAGATGAGAGATACATGGAATTTTTAGTGCAGACAAACGAGAATCGCTGGAATAAATTAAAGTCTGGCGGTCTCTCGTCATTGGACGGCTTTATTATACCGTGGAATTCTATTGAGGATTTTACGTCATATCTCAAGAAGTTTTCAGAATGGAACTTACGAGCAGAAAACAAAGACATTGGAAGAGAACAAGAGCTAATAGGAAAGATTACCAATTGGGTTAATCTCTCTTTCTGGCCAGATACCAAACTTGATTCGCGACTGCAGATCGAACCAGCGTATACTGAAGGTCTGAATGCACATCTTGACGGTCGAAGCTTACTGAAAAGTATTTTTTTCCAAGACAAGGAGTGCAAAGTTCTATTACAACTCCTTGAGAGAAGATACGAACTTGAACGTCTTGCGGAAGAGGCGCAGAGCGCTAGTGTCGAAACTACCTCAAAGCAAAGTGAGACAAGAAAAGAATTACTTAAATAATTTGTATTTTATTGTATGTCAGAAAAATTCACAATCCAAACAAGCATTGCCAAAGGTCGTCGCGCGACCACTATCAACATCAACCCAGCTTATACAGCAAGTCTTATAGAACATTTGCGCGGTCGGACTTACGATGTCTTTCACGTCACTTTGCATTCCGGCGAATGGGTGGATAAGGGTCATTTTGATTCAGTCACTCTATTTGGGAATGATGGAGAGCGGGCAGTATCGTCTTTTCAGATACCCGAAGACTAAGTTCCAGTGACGGATTTAAGTCGATGTATTCATGCACTGCATCAAGCAGCTTTCCGAATCCCGTCATGCAGGAACGACCGCCATCAGAATCCAAAAGCGAACAAGAGACACGGCAACCCCTATCAGCCGCTCTGTTCTCATGCTCCTGCGTAGTTACAACCTCAACCCCGTGATCGACGCTCGCCCTCGCTTCTAGCGGTGGATGAACTTTAACGTTGCCTCTTGACCTCCCAGCGGCGTCCGGTTTCCTTCCCGCCATGTTCCGTGAAGTTCTGAAATCCAAGCTCCACCGCGCCATGATCACCGGCTCGGATGTGGAGTATGAAGGCAGCATCGAGATCCCGACCGACCTGATGGAAGCGGCGGACCTGTGGGCGGGGGAAAAGGTGTTGGTCGCATCGATCACCACAGGAAATCGCCTGGAAACCTACGTGCTGGCCGGTAAGCCGGGCACGGGGCACATCATGATCAACGGTGGCGCGGCCCACTTGATCAAGGAGGGCGAACGGGTGGCGATCATGGCCTTCGCGCTTTCCGAAACGCCGGTGGCGTCAAAAAACCTGTTGTTGGACGAGCGCAACAAGGTGGTGAGGATCAGCCAGTAACCCGTCCATCCGGGCTGAAATGGCGTTGACCACAATCGATTGGCGTGGCAATTTCCTGTCTCTATGAAGTGCATCCCGGTCCTTTCCGCCATCGCCACCATCGGTCTTGTGGCGTGCGAAACCATGAACGCGCCCATTTCCAGCGGCAGCTTTGACCCGTTGAGCGCGCCCGGGTCAGAGCGGGGCATGAACGTGACTTCCGGCCCGTCATTTTCCGCAGGACAGTTTGTCAGGGCGTCGTTGGACAATACCGCCTTTTTCAAAAAGCGCCCGAATGGCGACGCGGACGCGGACAAGGTTCTGAGCCGCGGCACGTCGATGAAGGTGATTTCGACGAGCGGCAGCTATCTGAAAGTGGAACTCGATAGTGGCGACATCGGCTTTGTGCCATCGGTGATGGTGGAGGACCCGAATGCCGCACCTTCCGTGCCGATGACGGGGACCAATGAATACCAGGTCTATCCGCCGGTGCCAGGCGCGGGCTTTGGCGAGCCGCTGCCGGTCATCGATCCGGCGGGGCTTCCGCCCGAGGGTGCGATTCCGACGGTGATCGATCCTGAGGTTCGTGGTGTCGAGACACCGGTGCCACCTGTCACGCCCGGCACCGAGACATTTCCAACACCTCCGGAAACCAATGTCCCGCTTCCACCCGAAACCAAGGTCCCGCTTCCTCCGAATGACGAGGAACTCGCCTCCCCCAAGGCGGAGGCTGAGTGATTCAGGCGCGGTAGCGTTCGTAGGCGTCCACGATGCGTCCGACAACGGGGTGCCGGACGATGTCGGCATTTGAAAATTGATGGAAAGCGATGCCTTCGACACCGTCGAGCGCGTGCTTGGCCTCCGCGAGTCCGGAATGAATGCCCGGCTTGAGATCCACCTGTGAGCCGTCGCCGGTGATGACCATTTTCGACTCGTCGCCCAGCCGGGTGAGGGCCATGAACATCTGCTCGCGCGTGGTGTTCTGCGCCTCGTCCAGAATGACGAACGAGCGCGACAGGGTCCTGCCGCGCATGAAGGCCAGCGGAGCAATCTCGATGACCCGCTCGTCGAGGTAGCGCTGACCTTCTTCCGGATCGAGCATGTCGTGGATGGCGTCGTAAAGCGGGCGCAAATACGGGGCGACCTTTTCCTGAAGATCCCCGGGAAGGAAACCGAGCGCCTCGCCTGCCTCGACGGCCGGTCGCGTGAGAATGATGCGCTGCATGACGCGGCGCTTGAGGAGGGTGAGTCCCATGGCCATGGCGAGGTAGGTTTTTCCCGTGCCCGCCGGTCCGAGGCCGAAGGTGACGTCGTGGGTTTCGATCGCGCGGACGTATTCCAGTTGGGACGGGGTGCGCGGGATGACCGGCTTGCGACCGCGTGAACCCACCAGGCGGACACCGGCCAACTCGTTGACGTTGACGGACCCGTTTCCCGAAGCGACCTGCACCGCGTGGCGAAAATCACGTTGGGTGATCGGCCCACCCTTGCGCTCGGCGGCCTCGAGATCCTCGAAAACGGCGCGTGCCCTCCCGACCGCGTCCGCAGTTCCGGAAATCAGGATCCAGCCCTCGCGGGTGACCGTCCTCACGCCGAGTTCGGAATCGAGGAAGGCAAGGTTCTTGGGATCGTTCGCAAACAACGAGTGAAGGAACCGCGGGGTGTCGAATTCCAACTTGATTTCCGTGACCTCACTGTCGCTCATCAACGGCGATGATAGAACCGGAACCCTGACCTCGTCAAAAGTGAAAACCGGCGGGCGGCGTCTTGTTCCTTGTATCTCCTCCCCGCGATGATTGAATCCCGGACGTGAATCCCCTCTACGGTCTTCTTGCAGTCCTCTTGCTCGGTGCCTGCGCGCAACAACCCGAGCCACTCGTGGTGAAGCAATTCCAACTCCGCGACCAGGTGCCCAAGACCGTGGACGAGCCGATGGTGAGCATGGAGAAAACCCGCCGCCTGCGTGGCTCGGTCAGCCTTGAGGAAAGGCGGCAGAAGTTGGGACAATACTACACGTTGATCTGGAGCGACCCGAATGGCGTCGGCCAGGGTGAGGTCGAGGTGGTTTTCCAGTACCAGCAAGGTGCCACCGCCAGCCTCGTCAAGCGGATGGTTAGAGACTTTCCTTCAAGCGCTGCCGATGGAAAGGCGGAGTTCGCCGTGATCGGTGACGACTATTTCAACCACGGCAAGGTCCTCGCGTGGAAGGCGACGTTGATGCGCGGGAAAAGGACGCTCGCCACCAAACAATCCTACCTCTGGCAGTGAGGTCGCAATTTTCAGGATGGGTGATTGACCAGTGCCAATGATGATTTTATATTCGTTGACCCTTCGCCGTTCGAACGACGGCTTTTCTCAGTGACTACGGAATGCCCAATTTTAACAGGAATCTTCGATGGATTCAGTTGGATCCGCTGTGAGGGGAAGGGTTCTTTCCTGAATAGCCCCGGGATGAAGGAGTTCGGTGACCAGCGGATCGCGGACGGCGAGAGATGCCTGGTCGTCGATCTCGGCGGATGCAGCGGGATGGACTCCACGTTCATGGGGACACTTGCGGGAATGGCGGCGCGGCTTTCCACCCAGGACAGCGCCCGGCTTCAGATTGCCGATCCCGGGTCCCGGAACCGCCGCTCGCTCGAGGATCTCGGGCTTGATTTCCTGATGGACATCGATCCCCCCGAGTCGGTGTGGCGCGGGAGTATCGACAAGGTCCGCTCGGAACTCCGGAACACGGACACGTCCTCCCCGACCAGCGCACTCCAGCGGACCCAACTGGTGCTGGAAGCCCATCAGGAACTTGCCAGCAAGAACGAGAAGAACGCGAAGGTATTCTCCAATGTCGTCACGATGTTAGAGGAGGATTTGAAGGAGAAACTGGGAAAGAACGGAAACTCCGGCGAGAAGTGAGGAAATCCCCCGGAGCGCATCTGATAGCCTGATTCCATGATGCATCTTTCCACGGTCATATCACTCGTCGCAGGCACGCTGGCCGTCATCGCCCTGCTCGTCGCGCTTCGGAACCAACGACGCCGCGCGAAGTCCATCAGAAGGAAATTCGCCGCGCTCGAGGACGAGGAGGAGAGGATGTTCACCTTCCTTCACGACCTTGGACTGGCCATCGAGAACGAGCCATCGTCCACCGTCCTGTCGCGCATCATCGTGGATGGCATCGACAAGGTGGTAGCGGCGCGCGGCGGTGCGATCTACTTCCTCAGCCCGGAAAATGACTTCCTCAACCCGTCCTACATCTCCGAGGAATGTCCGACCCTGATCGGAATCCCACCGGATGTTAGAATCCGGACGGAAGCGGATCCGCGCGCGCTGGAAAGCCATGTCAGGCTCTCGAGGGTGGCAGCAGGAGACGGAATCCTCGGACACTGCCTGAAGGTGGGCGAACCCATCCTCGTGAAGGATTTGAAGAGCCATCCCTCCTTCAACGACGCCAACAACCCTTACTCGGACGACGTTTCCGCGCTTCTATCACCTCTCCGCCATGCCAACAAGGACCTCGGCGTGCTGGTGGTCGCACGTCGCCACGCGGATGGTGATTTCACGGCGAATGATTATGCGGTTTTCCGTTCGGCTGCCGAGCAATCGTCATTTGCCATCGGCAACGCGAGAATCCATCGGGAGGCCCACGAGAAACGGGCCATGGAAAGTGAGCTGCGCAACGCCCGCGAGGTGCAGAGAATCCTGCTGCCGCAGCAGGACCCCGTCATTTCCGGGTTCCGGGTCACCGGCACCAACGTCCCGGCGCGGATCATCAGCGGGGACTACTACGACTACATCGATCTGGGTGAGGACAAGTTCGGCATCGTGATCGCGGATGTCTCGGGCAAGGGGGTTCCCGCCGGCCTGCTGATGGCGATGTGCCGGAGCGCCTTGCGTTCGTTTGCTCCGGGAGAGATTTCCCCTTCGGTCGCCATGTCGGCCGTGAACCGCCAGCTCTTCCCCGACATCCGGGAAGACATGTTCATCAGCATGGCCTACAGCGTTCTCGACGCATCCCAAGGCAAGATCACCCTGTCGCGCGCCGGGCACGATCCGGCGCTTCATTATAAGCACGAATCCGGCCTGGTGGAGCTTCTCCGCTCGCCCGGACTCGCCCTCGGCATCGACAGCGGTTCCGTTTTCGAACGGGTGACACAGGATCGGGAAATCGAGATGAAGTCCGGCGACTGTGTCCTTTTCTACACCGACGGCGTGAAGGAAGCGGTCAATCTGGACGAGGAGGAGTTCGGGATGGAACGCATGTCGGAGGCATTCCGCTGCGCAGCTCCATTCGGAGCCGAAGCCATCCTGATCCGTGTGCAGGAGGAATTGAAAAAGTTCACCGGAGACTGCCCCCAAATGGACGACATCACGCTCGTGGCGATCGAAAAAAGATAGTTCCGGCTCAAGATTGCGGACTCGCCCACATGCTCTCGATTTCCGGAAGTTTGACACTTCCTTACTTTCGTGATAACCCTCTTGCCATGTCCGATGAGCATGTCCCAGCCAATCGCAACGAGGCTTTCGAGTCGGAGCTTCGCAGCATGCTGGAAGCGCGGGAGCGTGAGAAAGACGACCAAAGACAACAAACAAGCAAACGCTTCACCATCATCCTGATCGCTTCTGCCGTCGTCATTGCCGGAGCCGTCATGCTTTTCCCATCGAAATCCCAGGAAGCCGTCGCACCGCTTGTGGTCAAACCATTGGTTCCCGCCGCCTCCGCGCTGCCCAATCCGCTCAACCCGGATCCTAACAACACCGACCCCGGTCTCGCGCACGATCTGAAACCCTTCAGCATCGACAAGGACCACTTGGGTGGACAATCCGAGGACATCAGGTTCGCCATGCAACTGATGAACTTCATGGACGCGCCCCAGTTGAAGAAAATGCTTCCCATCAAGGAAGAAAGCGAGCCGCCGAAGAAACCGTGATCCCATCGTCCGATGGTATTTCCTTGATCGCCGGCTGATACCGCCGGAGCGTTTCCTTGGAAAACAAAAAGAGCTCCCGTCGGGAGCTCTTTTCATGCCTCTCAATCCATGCAGATCAAGTCAGCCATCTTCAACACAAGTTCCAGAAACCTTCAATCGGCACCGGAATGGGATCTACCCGAGTTCGCCTTCATCGGCAGGTCGAATGTCGGAAAATCGTCGATGATCAACATGCTCTCCAACAAGGACGGCCTGGCCAAGGTGTCGGCCACTCCGGGGAAAACCCAGATGTTGAATTTCTTTATCATGAACGGGAACTGGAGCCTCGTCGATCTTCCCGGCTACGGCTATGCCAAGGTGGCCAAGAGCGAGAAGATCAATTTCAACGAATCCGTCGGCGACTATCTCGAACAACGGGAAAACTTGCGGCGGGTCTTCGTGCTTATCGATTCAAGGCTGCCTCCGCAGAAAATCGACCTCGATTTCATCAACTGGCTGGGGGATTGCGCGGTGCCGTTTGCCCTGGTCTTCACCAAGACGGACAAGCAATCCGCGGGAAAGACCCAGGCGTCTATCAGCACATTCCTTGAGAGCATGCCGGAACATCTGAGCGGGGTGCCTCCCGTGATCGTCAGTTCGTCAAAGGAGCGCAAGGGGCGTATCGAAATCCTCAAGCTGATCGAGCAAGGCTTGGAATCCTGAGGGAATCAGCGAATTTCCGCTGATTCCCCGGGAAAGCGGATCACCAGTTGCTCTGCTTGACGTAAACCACGTCGTAGGTGCGAAGATAGAACGGGCTGCTGTCCGAGCCATACAAGGCGTCGTTCATGTTCAGCACGTAGCGCTGGTTCTTGCCACTTTCGTTCCTGACGACGATCACCTGCTTGGGATTTGCAAACTTCGTGAAACCGCCGGCCTCCATCACCGCTTCAAGCGCGGTCATCGGACGGTCGAGCGGGATCTTGCCGGGCCTGAGAACCTCGCCGGAAACATAAACGCCAGCCGCGGCTTCCTCGACGGAAACGATCACCGTCGGGTCCTGAAGATGGCTCTGATAGAGCGAGGTAAGCGTGCTCTGGAAGCTGGTGATGCTGCGGCCCGCAGCGCTCACGTCGCCCACCATCGGCAGGCTGACCTTGCCGTTCGCCTGGATCTTCTGCTTCGTGTTCATTTCCGGTGCGCCGGAGTAGGCCACATTGATCTCATCACCGGCGGCAAGCGTCGCGTTCGGCTTGGACTTGTAGGCTTCCGCAGGAACCACGGGACTTGAATTCGTGTTCCCACATCCCGTCGCGATGAACGCGATGCAAATCGCCATGCATGCGGTCATCACCACCTGCACGCCGCTCCGGAGGCGATGCCATCGTGGTGACTTGCGGGTCCTGATTCCGGACGCGATGGACTCATGCTCAACGCCGCCGAACGGGGGAGTTTTTCTGGCAGTTTCGATTTTCATGCTCGTCTTCATATTTTGTTTACTGGTGAGATTCTTGTCTGGGAGGGGGCGTCCGGTTGACTGGCAACCGTGGCATCCTGATTGAAATGGAGGCGGTTGTCACGGTTTCTCTCCGTCGGCACCTGTCAGGTAATTCGTCCAATCCACGGGCAAGGGCGCGTTCTCGACATCACTTTCGATGCGGCCCTCCCAATCGGGATTGAATGACGTGCTCGTCCCGTAGGCCATGATCAGGTCCTCATTGCCGATGCTTCTCAACGCATGGGCAACTCCGGGTGGAATCACCACCGAAACGTTGTCCGCTCCCGGACGACTGTCCCCCGCGATGGTGAACCGCATCAGGCGGCGGGGCATTCCCACCCTTTCGTCAACCAGGAGCATCTCGCAGAGCCCTGTCAGGAAAAACATCACGTCCCATTGTTCCCTGTCATAGGGACGCAGCGAATAGTCACGGGGAGACTCGACGAACAGGCGCTTGAACCAGTCCCCGGCATCCACGTCCGCCGGAATGAACGGAGGATGGATGTGGAATCCCTTGGCGCTGTCCCGATGCATCAGGGCGGATGCCCATTGCCGCGGAGCAAGCCCGATCTCATGCAGCACCCCTTCGTTGAGGCGGGTGAGTTCGGAAAAATAGCCACGGCCCTTCTGCTGATAGACCTTCCGCTGGAAAATCTCGACACCGGGAATCCACACTTCGGTTAGAACGTCGCGTCCTGAAACCAACTCTCCACCGCCGACCCCGTTGGACGAAAGCCGCGCGGCCAGATCCCCTTTGGAGTAGTCACGGGTTTCCAGCAGATTCCTCGCGGTCTCGCGCAATCCGTTCCACCTTGTTTCCTTGTCGAGATTCATGAATTCAAAGGGTTGCCAAATATTCGCCGTAGGGAGTTCCCTTGTATTTTTCAACCGAAGCGGCGAGGCCGTCGCTGTCGATGCGTCCTTGCGAGTAGGCGATCTCCTCGGGACAGGCGATCTTCAATCCCTGGCGCTGCTGGATGACCTGCACGAACTGCGTCGCATCTGCCAGCGAATCCGGAGTGCCGGTATCAAGCCATGTCGTGCCGCGTCCGAGGATCTCCACCCTCAGTGCACCTTTCTCCAGATAGAGACGGTTGAGGTCGGTGATCTCCAGCTCGCCTCGTGGTGATGGCTTGAGTGTCTTGGTCATTTCGACCACGTCGCTGTCATAGAAATAGATCCCCGGCACCGCATAGTTCGACTTGGGGGCCTTCGGCTTTTCCTCCAGCGAAACCACGTTCCAATCGTCGTCGAACTCGACCACTCCATACTGCTCCGGCTGGTTGGTGTGATAACCGAACACGGTAGCCCCTTGGGTCCGTCTCGATGCGGCGAGCAGTGATTTCCCGAGCTCGTGGCCGTAAAACAGGTTATCGCCAAGAACAAGGCAGGCGGGCTCGCCACCGAGAAACTCCTCAGCGATCAGGAACGCCTGTGCCAAGCCCTCCGGCTTCGGTTGCTCGGCATAGGAGATGCTCAGTCCCCATTGCGATCCATCACCTAGCAGGTGCTCGAATTGCGGCAGGTCCCGCGGGGTTGAAATCAGCAGGATCTCACGCACCCCGGCCAGCATCAGGACGGTGAGCGGATAGTAGATCATCGGCTTGTCATAAACCGGAATAAGCTGCTTGCTCACCGAATGGGTCATCGGGAAAAGGCGGCTGCCGGTTCCTCCCGCGAGGATGATTCCCTTGCGGATGGCCAGTTCCTCCGGAGCCAGTTTCAGGTGCCTGTTGTCGTTCTTGATCATGATTCAGTTAGGAAAGGGTTCCGAGCCGTTCGCCACGATAGCTTCCGTCCTCGATGGTGCGGATCCACTCGTCGTTGTCGAGATACCATTGGACGGTCTTGCGCAGACCGGAGGCAAAATTTTCCTTCGGTGCCCAGCCGAGCTCCTTGCCAATGCGAGACGGGTCAATCGCATACCGCTTGTCATGTCCCGGACGATCCCTGACGAAAGTGATCAGCTCATCCGCGGATTTCGTCACCCGGCCGGGGGCGAGTTCCCGAACCGTCTCGATGATCCCGTGCACCACGTCGAGATTCTTCATCTCGCACTTGCCGCCGATCACGTAGGTTTCACCAAACACGCCTTTCAGCATCGCCATGGCAAGCCCGCGACAATGATCCTCGACATATAGCCAGTCCCGCACGTTGGTCCCGTCGCCATATACAGGGAGAGCTTCCCCACGGAGGGTCTTGCGGATCATCAGGGGCAGGAGCTTCTCCGGAAACTGATAGGGGCCATAGTTATTCGAGCAGTTCGTCGTGACCACCGGCATCCCGTAGGTGTGGTGATAGGCACGGGCAAGATGGTCGCTACCCGCCTTCGAGGCGCTGTATGGACTGTTAGGCGCGTAGGGCGTGGTTTCCCTGAATGCCGGATCGTCCGGTCCAAGCGAGCCGTAAACCTCGTCGGTCGAGACATGGAGGAAAACAGATTTCCCGCCTCCCATGATCGAGTCGAACTTGGTCTCGGGATTCATCCGGCCGCTTTCCATGAGATAGCGGCGGAACGCTTCCAAAAGCCGGTAGGTTCCCACGAAGTTCGTCATGATGAATTCCTCAGGACTGTCGATGGAGCGATCCACATGGGACTCGGCCGCAAGATGCATGACCGCATCAATCTGATGTTCCCGCAGCAGGCTTCCCACCAACTCCATGTCACCGATGTCACCTTGCACGAAAATGTGCCGCGAGTCGGACTCAAGATCGTCGAGGCTCGACTGGTTTCCCGCATAGGTCAACTTGTCCAGATTGACGACGCGCTCGATCACGACCCCGAGTTCGGCCGATGCATCACCCAAAAGATAATGCACAAGGTTTGATCCGATGAATCCGGCCCCGCCGGTGACTAGTATTCTCATGATGTTATAAGGCTGGAAAAAATGAAGGAATGGATTCGGGTGTCAAAGTCATAAAACCGGTTGGGCTGAACGGAATTCCGCAAACAGTTCGCTCTGATGGAGGAATTCGCGGAGGGCGTCCTGCCAATCCCTTGGCGCAACTCCCGTTAGGCTCGTGAATTTCGCCGTGGACATCGCGCTGTTCGCCGGCCTTTTGGCGACGAATGCGGTCACGGAGTCCATGGTCACGGCTTCGATCGCGTCGGTGGAGATCGGCAATCCGGCATCCCGGGCGGTATCGATGCAGAATTGCCCCCAGTCGCGCCAGGTGCATGGGTTGGAATTGCAAAGATTGAAAATCCCGGATGCCTGACCTCCATCAGGTCTGAAGAGGAGCGGCTTCATCAGTTCAACAAGATCGATGCTGGATGTCGGACAGCCGATCTTGTCGTTGGGCAGGGTGAGCTGGGTTTCAGAACATGCCTTCCTGATGATCCACTCGGGAAATGCCGGCCTGTCCGGTCCGTAAAGCCATGAAATCCTGACCACGAGATTGTCCGGCGACGCAGCCATCACCCGCTCTTCCCCGGCCAGTTTGGAAGCACCATAAACGCTGATGGGATTCACGGGATCGGACTCGTCATAGCTGCCCACCTTCATCCCGTCATAAACGAAGTCGGTGCTGACATAGGTCACATGCGCTCCCTTCCCTGCCGAAATCCTTGCGATGAGACCTGGCCCCCCGGCATTGATTTGATAGGCCTCTGCCTCGTTCGTCTCGCAATAATCAACCGCTGTCAGGGCACCGGCGATGACCAGCAGGTCGTAGTCAAGCGGTTCAAGAGCGTTCGCGATGGAATCTGGAGATGCGAGATCAAGCTGCGCCCTCGACAACCCGGTGACCTGATGCTCCTCACCAAGCTTGCGGGTCATCAAGCCGCCCAAGCGTCCTGATGATCCGACAACCACGATTCGTTTGGGAGAGCTCATGATGGATCAAGCCGGATTTGAGGTGATGCCGCGACAGGCTTCCTGATCGCCACCGCGCCCCATTTTCTGAAAAAGATCCTCTCGGCAAAAGGATAGGCCAACACGATGAACAGGTTTCTAACCATCGTCTTCATGTCCCTGATGGGAAACATGCCCGCAATCGCATACTTCTTCGCAAGGGACTTGCGGCCAAGCGCGCATGATATTTCCGCCTGACGGGAGATGAAATAAAGCAGGTTTGCCCGCATCATTCGGGCCGCGGTGCGATTGACCGGCAGAAGCCTCCAATAGGCTGCGGATTGGACACGGATATAACAGTCGTGATTCCTGAATGCCCGCAAGGCGTCGGGTGCGTCGGAAAGTCCCGGCTCATCCCTGTCACGGCAAATATTGACGAGCTTCTCGTTCACGACGACATAGCCGTATCCCAAAATCAAATTGTAGATCAACCTCGTGTCCTCCGCCACCTTGAGGGACTCGTCGAAATTTCCCGATCTGATCAAGGCGTCCCTCTCGACAAGCATGGACTGGAGAAACGGATGCCTGGAAAACAGGAACAACCTGCAATCATCTTTCGGATAGAAATGGAAATCTCCTGCTCCAAGAGACGGATCCATCAGGTGGAGGTCATCAAGCGGTTCGCCGCTCTCATCGCTGCTGACACAAAAACAAACCTTCGATCCTGAGCTCGAAACAGCCGCCCATTGACGTTCGAGTTTCACGGGCTCCCAAGTGTCGTCGGAATCCAGAAACGCGATCCATTCTCCCCTGGCTTCAAGGATCCCGCGATTCCTAGCAGAACTCACACCGCCATTCACCGTCTTGATGTAGCGGATTCTCCCCATCAACGGCTCGAGTATTTCCGTCGTCTGATCCGTCGATCCGTCGTCGATGACAATGATTTCAGATGGCACCAAGGTTTGCGCCATCGCGCTTTCAACCGCCCCGAGAATCTGGGACGCCCGATTGAAGGTTGGGATGATGACACTGATGGAAGGCATGAGAAAACGCGGGATCAATTGAGTTTCACGAGTCCGTGCTTGAGATACTTGCGGGGTTGTTGGCTCATCTTGTGATGGGCGCCGATCATTGCGGAACGGTAAACAAGATTCAGCTCATCCTCGCTGCAACCCTCATCGCCCATCTCCGAAGGATGCTTCGCGCGCCATGAGGACAGTTTGGCATCCGATAAGAACTTCCGGATTCCGCCGAACCGGCAGCCCCAGTGTTCCCAGTGGTGTCCCCGATAGGCGTGGGATACACCGAGTTTCTCGGCCGCATCCAACCACGATTTCCGTTTCAGGCGGGAGGCCTGGAAATGATGTTCCATGCTGAGGTCGAGACGATCCGCGATGCGATAACCTGCGGTGACGAGTTGGCTACAGAACAAGCTTTCCTCACCGCTGCCGAGCGCTCCTGCCCCGAGCTCCGGATCAAAACCCGAAACCTTTTCGAGAACCACTCGCGAGAAAACCATGTTGGCCCCCACCATGTTCTTCGGCTCGCCCCTTTCGATCCACTCGGAGGACGCGAGCCACGCACGATGCAGCGGTGTCATCCATGGACGGACGAGGTCAGGAGCAATTCTCACACCACCGGCAACCGCCTCCGCCTCACCCGTTAGAATTGGCTCGCACATTTCCTCAATCCATTCCGCAGGTGGGCGCACGTCGTCGTCCGTGCAGAGAAAAATTTCCCCCTTCGCCTCAGACAGGGCGCGATTTCGCCCGCGTGAAAGTCCGGGTAGCGTTTCCAGGACATAACGAACCTCGATGCCCGGGATTTCACACGATTTGACGACTTCGGCCGTTTCATCGGACGAGCCGTTGTCGATCACCAACAGTTCCGTACCGCATCCATCCGGAATCCTCACGTCGCGCATCGCCTCAAGCGTCAGCTTCAGGTCTGAAGCGCGGTCTCGAGTCACGATGATGATCGATGCCTTCATCTTGCGTTGGATTCCCTCCTGTTATCGTTGGCGAGTTCCACCAGCTTTCTTGAAAAGATTTCGATAGGATCCGCCGGAATCGCGTTCAACGCATCCTGTCGTGCGAGCGCTCCGATTTCCTGCCAGCGATCCCGTTTCTCCCAAGCCCGCTCCATGGCCTCGTCCCACATTCTGACCGTCGGTGCCTCGGCCACGAATCCGGTGAGACCGTCCCGCAGCAATTCGGCATTTCCCGCCACGTCGGTCGTGATCACCGGACGGCCGCAGAACATCGCCTCGACAATCACCAACGGAAGGCCCTCATAACGGGAAGGAAGAACCAGAGCATGGTTCTTCGCCCAGATGCTCCTCACATCGGATACCTGCCCTTGGAAAAAGACATTCTTGAGTTCCAACAAACCGACAAGTGTCTTGATGGATTCCACGCATGGACCGTCGCCGTAGAAATTCAATCTGATAGGACGCTCGCGCCATTTCGGCATCGCGAGCACCTTTAGCAGGACGTCCTGCCCCTTGGCCCTCGGATCCATGCGTCCGACAAACGCAAGGTCGGTGATCGTGGAAGCATCGGGCCAGGCAACAGGTGCCGAGGCATCAACCTTCCACGGATTGACGACCACCTCGGCTTGTTCAATCCGCATCCCGGCCTGCAGCTCCATCAGGTCACGATTCGCCTTTGAAACGAAGAACACCTTGCGGGCATCAGTTAGAGCCTGTCGTCCAGCGGGGAGATCGTCATCCATCGGCCACCAGATCTCGCTATGGGCGTGGACAATCGGACAGTAGGGAATCCCCAACTGCCTGCAGGCCATCATCCATGGCACACCGTCCCACGGACCACCTTGCGACACGACGAGCAAGTCCGGCCGCTCACTTGCCAGCCATTTCATATCGGCCTTGGGTAGCGGATCAGGAGAAATCCGTTGGCGAAAACGTTCCACCACACTCCATGGAAACCTGATGTCGATCGGACGGAAGTTCAACCGGCCTCCCGCCTTCTCGAACATCGCCAACGGCTTTGGAAGGCTTGGCCACTGATAGACAGAGGCGATGACATCATGGCCAGCTTCCCGGAGACGGAGGGCCGTTTGCCCCCACAGTTCCTCGCTCCCACCCCACGCGACGCCCGCCATGGTGGTGACGAAGGCGATTTTCAGGTGCTTGGCGTGATGCTCCATGGGTCGTTCCATCACCAGACTGAATATTCGTAAAATTCACGTTGAAGCGCCCGGACCCTCGCATGCGGATAGAGGGTCAGAAGCACCATGGCCACCGCGCGCGACGCCCCCAACGAGAGCAGGCGGATCAGCGACGAGGGATGCCGGACGTTCGCAAGCACCAGCGGAAGCCATATCTTTCGCAACAACATCGGCAAGGCGACCGGCTCATGCACATACTCCTGATAGATCGTTTCCAGCTCGTTGATGATCTTTTCCTTGCCAACCATCGACTTGTTGGCACCCGTGAACCGATAGACACTGAGCACCTTGTCCTCCCATTGCCATTGCGCACCCTGATGGCAAAGATAGGTCCACAGCTCACGGTCCATGCAATAGTGAAGATCCGTTCTGGCAAGTTGCGAACGCTTCACCAGATTCCGCCGGAAATAACAACTCGGCTGCCAGATCGCGGCCGAGTAGGGAGTCAGCTCCCAACCTTTCCAATCCACTTTCCTGACGATGTTCTTCTCGGGTTCGTCATCGTATTGACAAAAACACGCGCCGGCGACCGCACCAGTCTCCGGCGTCGCGACAAATGATCTGGCAACGGTTTCCAGCGCACCCGCGGAAATCACATCGTCGCTGCACATCCAGTTGAAGATCTCTCCGGAGCAACGTGAAAAACCCTTGTTGATGGCTTCGGACTGGCCGCTGTCACGCTCACTTACCCAACCACTCAACCAAGGCTCATATTTCCTGATGATTTCGACGGTATCGTCCGTGCTTCCGCCATCGATGATGAAATACTCAAGGGCCGGATACCCTTGAAGAAGGACCGAACGAATCGTCTCCTCGATGTATTGCCCCTGATTGTAGCTTGGGGTGACGATGCTGATCAGGGGCCATGTTTTCCCATCAGGAGCCGTCTCCGCCAATGCCGGAGGTGCCTCGTCCCAGGGCCAACCATGACGCCCCGGAGGGGGCGCGGGCAAATCGGCAAGTGTGCAGCGGTTGATCATGCCGGCAACAAGGGTTCAAGTTCACGGACCTCCTTCGTTCGCTCCTTTTGCGGCGCGACAAGGAAAGGCTCCCAAAATGCGCGGTCATATCTTGTCCAAGCATGACAACCGAAAGGCATCTTACCGCCGTTGAGTTCAAGACAAAACCGGGGAGAAACCTCGAAGGCGAATTTCAACCCGTCCTCGACGGACGCCACCTTGAAGTCCGGCAAATACATCACCGCCTTGTCTGACCAGAAGATATCGGTGTTGCGATTGTTAGGACATGGATCCTCGATCTCATACCACTCCCTGAGAATTCTCCTGATGACAATTGATAAGGGAAACACACCCTTCCAGCGCTCCATCATCGCGATCACCGGTGCGGTTGCATGATAGGAAAACAGGTCCAGCCAATAAGTGATGGGCTCCGCGCGGTGACGGTTTCTGAACGCCTCCAGATTCTTCCGGATGCGAAGCAACGTGAACCCGCCATTGCCCACACGCGGGCGATCGACCCACGGGCTGTCCGGGGACTTGATCCACGGAGGACCGATGTAGTCGATGTCCTTGTTGCACCATTCCTCCAGTTGGTCGGAAAATGCCAAAGCGTCGAGGTGATGGAAGAAAATGTATTCGTAGTCCTCGAAATCGCGATAGAATGGCGCGGTGTTCAGCATCCGCGCATGGGCAGCGACCGATCCGAAAAACCTCCTGGGGAAATATTTCACGCCAAAGCCCTCGTGATTCACCTCCATCCCTTCGGGAGCGATCAGGATTTTCTCATACTTGCCGAAATAGTGACGAATCTGGCGGAGCGAGATTTCCTCATCTTCCGTGAGCCCCGGCCGGGATGACAAGGGAATGAGGATGACCACCTTTTTCGAAGGCGGCCCCTTGCTTACGTATGGTCTGGCCACCGCGTGGGTGACCATTTTCAGAATCCAGCGCATCAAGCCTTTCATCTCAGTCGGAACCTCCGGTTTGAATTCCAGTTCCACAGGCTTTCGCATTCACGGGCGAATCCAACAACGGCCAGCCAAGATCCTTGTCGTCGATGACTGTCATCGCCAATGGCCATTCGATCCCAATCGCGGGATCATCAAAGCGAACGCCACGCTCAAAACCGGGTGTGTATGGACCTCCCATCAGATAGAGCAGCTCGGCATCGTCTGTCAGAGCTTGGTTGCCATGGGCGAACCGGTCCGGGACATAGATCGCCCTGCCATTTTCGGCACTCAGTTCCACACCGACATGTTGTCGATAGGTCGGCGAGTCGGGGCGCATGTCGATGATCACGTCCCAAACCGAGCCGTGGACGCAGCGGATGAACTTCGTCTCGCTAACAGGCTCACCCTGATAGTGCATGCCACGAATCGTGCCCTTGGCATTGCTGTGGGACAGGTTGGCCTGCACCGGGTGAAAATCGATTCCCTGACGTTCGAACTCCGTGGCGCAGAACGACCGGGCGAAAAAGCCACGAGCATCCGTCTTGCGGTCGAGTTCGACGATGTAGGCTCCGGCGAGCTTTGTTTCGAGGAAAATCATGGTGCGGAAATCAATTGGGTTTCGCGCCGGAGAAGTCCGGCACCCTCGAGGGCAATCGCCGCGGTCAGGATTTTCGGGAAAGTCATCCCGGAACGTTCCGCAATGGATAGAAGGTCGTTTGTTCCGTCCGACTGGTTGAGAACCCAAAGCAAGGCAAGTTCGCTGAATTCCCCGGTCCTCTGTCCACCACCGCCACCATAAAGGCCGTATTTGCCAAGCCTTGGTTCGCACATCGGCTTCAGATTCACGAACACCGCATTCTTCTCAAGCACCTCGATGGCCTCCAACGCCTTTGCAAGCGTGTCGGCCATGGCATCCGGCTTGATGAAATCCAAGTTGTCGGCACTGGTGTGATATTCGGGAAATGTCCCGTGCGGGGAACGCATCAGGCAGCCGACGGGGAGGTTGATCCCCGGAGAACCATATTGCCTTTCATCATAACCATACGGATGAAAATCCTCGATCCGATGCGGCTTCCCACCGGTCGTTAGAACATGTTGCATCGCCCGATCGACAAGCGCGTTTCCATTGCGGGTCTTCTTGTAGGTGATGTTCCCGGCATCTCCCGCACAGGTGAGGACGAGCCCGTGCCTGATCCGCCGGATGGCATCGGGATTTCTCGAAAGCCACGTGATCGAGCCGATGGTTCCCGGGATAAAAAGGAAACGGTAGGATAGTCGCCTCGGGCTGCTCGCCAGTTCCTTGGCTAGGGAAACGCCCACGGCGATCCCGGCCAGATTGTCATTCGCAAGCGACGGGTGACAGGTGTGACATGAAATCAGCACCTCCTCCGGAGTCTCGCCCTGGATGAAACATTCTCCATAGGAAAGGCTGCCTTGCGAATGGCTGGAGTCGATGAAAACCTCATAGTCCCCTTCCTCCAGTTTCTCCAACTCACGATGGGCAATGCAGAATCCCCAGGTCTTCTTGTAGTAGCTTGTGCGATAGGGGATGAGATCCGGTTGTTCGGGAAGGCTGTATAGATGTTCCTTCAGCTCCGCCAACGACATGACCTCGCGAACCGCCGTGCTGTAGCCGACGACATGGAGATTGTGATCGGAGAAATCGACAACCTTGCGGCCTGCCGCATCCTTGATCCACGCTTCCCGGATGTTCCACTCCTCGGGCACCGTCCAATCAAACACCTCGGTGCCGGTCGCAACTTCATGGATGTCCAAAGGTATTTCCTTGGAGATCCGCTCAAGCGTTGCCCGCACTCCGTCACCGGTGATGCTGCGGCAATGAGGATACAACCCGGCGGCCAACGCGTGCATCGCGCGTCCTGCTGCCTCGTTATCAGATGGAGCCATCAAGGGGGAAAAATGATTTGAGTCCGTTCAGTCGAGCACCGTGACCTCAGGAATCGGCACGACGAATTTTCCACCCCATTCGCGGATCGCGGCCATCTCCCCGGTGATCTCGTTGCGGAGATTCCAGGGAAGAATGAGCACGTAGTCCGGCTTGGTTTCGAAAATCCTCTCGGGTCCGTAAATCGGAATCCGCACGCCGGGCATGAAGTGGTTCTGCTTGTAGGGACTCTTGTCCACGACGTAGTCAACAAGGTCGTCCCTGACGCCGCAATAGTTCACGAGGGTAACTCCCTTTGCGGCGGCGCCATAACAGACGACTGACTTGCCCGCCTCCTTGGCCTCGATGAGGAACTTGAGAAGCTTGCGCTTCGTGGCTTTCACCTTCTCACCAAATGAGGTGTAGGTATCCATGTCAGTTAGACCGAACGATGTCTCCTGCTTCCGCATGGCCTCGACACGATCCGTGATGGCAAGCTTCTCGCCGGTGAAATCCGAATGGCGTGCGAAGATCCGCAGCGATCCACCGTGGGTGGGAAGTTCCTCGACATCGAACAGGGTCAACCCGTGACGCGCGAACATGGTGTCCACCGCGAGGAAGGACAGATAGGAGAAGTGCTCGTGATAGACGGTATCGAACTGGTTTCCCTCGATCAGGCGTTGCAAATGGGGAAACTCGAAGGTGATCACCCCCCCGGGCTTGAGGGCAATTTTCAATCCGCCGATGAAATCATTGATGTCCGGCACATGGGCCATGACGTTGTTGCCTAACAAAAGATCGGCGGACTTTCCGGTGGCGACGAGTTCCTTCGCGGTCTCGACTCCGAAGAACTTGACCAGGCTGGGAATGCCCTTTTCATCCCAAGCGACCTTGGCGACGTTGGCTGCGGGCTCGACACCGAGCACGGGGATTCCCTTGGCCTTGAAATGCTGGAGCAGGTAACCGTCGTTGCTGGCGATCTCGATGACATGGCTTGATGAATCGAATCCAAAGCGCTCGGTCATCATGTCGCAATAGCGGCTGGCATGCTCGACCCAGCTCGTGGAAAAGCTGCTGAAATACAGATAGTCGCTGAAGATGGCGTCGGGAGACTCGAAGCTTTCAAGCTGCGAGAGCAGGCATTTGTCACAGACCCAGACCTTGAGCGGATAGAACTTCTCGCCGAGGTGGACATTCTCGAACTTCACATAGGAATTCGAAAGCGGGGACATCCCCAGATTGCAAAGAACATGGGTGAGCGGAGTCTGACAGAAACGACATTCGGGTGAGTGCATGATGACGGAAGGGGAGAAAGGTTGATGGTTTCAGATAGATGCAGCCAGGGCGTTCGGAACTCCCGGTGCATATGCGGGCAATGAGGCGAACCGCCGGATTTGCGATAGAGTGATGGCCTTCACATCTCCGTTGCCTTGATGGACTTTCGTCCAATCGACGATCCACTGGAGCGTGACTTCCAGATCGAGCTTCGGCGACCAGCCGAGGAGGGCGCGCGCCTTCGATGAATCCACTTTCAGGTAGCCGGCCTCGTGGGGTTTTGGTCCACTGTGCGGGTGCTTTGGAATATCCAAGCCCCACAGGCCGCACAAGCGGTCCACGATCCAGCCGACGGTTCTGTCGCTGAACTCGTAGGGCCCGAAGTTCCAGGCCTCGGCATGGCGCGGGCCTTCATTGTAAAGCGCCTCGGCCAACACAAGGTAGCCATTGAGAGGTTCCAGCACATGCTGCCATGGCCGGGTGGAGTTGGGATTGCGCAGGACCAGCGGATTTCCCGCTTGCAGCGCGGCCAGAGCATCGGGAACCAGCCGGTCCTTCGCCCAGTCTCCACCGCCAATGACATTTCCAGCGCGGGCGGACGCCACGGCAACACCGTGTTCCTGAAAACGCGCGGGATTGAAAAACGAAGTCCGGTAGGAAGATGTCACCAGTTCCGAACAGGCCTTGCTGTTGCTATAGGGATCATCTCCACCCAAGGCGGACTCCTCGCGATAGGCCCAGTGCCACTCGCGGTTCTCATAGCATTTGTCAGATGTGACGATCACCACCGACTTCACTCCAGGCGTGTGGCGCACGGCTTCCAACAGATGGACGGTTCCCATCACGTTGGTGGCATAGTTGAAGACAGGATTGTCGTATGACTCCCTGACCAGCGGTTGGGCGGCCATGTGGATCACGATTTCCGGCATGGCTGCCTTCACCGCTGCCGAAAGCTCCTCGAAATTCCGGATATCTCCGATGTGGGACTCCATGCCTTCGCCGACGGACGCCACCTCGAACAGGGACGGGGTCGTGTTCGGTTCAAGGGAAAATCCCGTGACCTTCGCTCCCATTTCCTGAAGCCAAAGGGCCAGCCAGGATCCCTTGAATCCGGTGTGACCGGTTAGAAATACCCGCTTATCTTTCCAGAAGGCTGCGTTCATCCGTGATTTTGGAAGGTGATGGTTAGTTCCTCAGATCCCATTACCAGATCTTCCACGGGGGATTCGGCTCGGCCCAGACTTCCTCGAGATAGATCTTGTCACGAAGGGTATCCATGGATTGCCAGAATTGGTCATGCCTCCATGCCTGGAGTTGTCCTGTCTTGGCGAGAGTCTCCATGGGGCCACGCTCCCAAACGGTCGAGTCATCGGTGATGTGGTCCATCACTCCCGGCTCGAGGACAAAGAATCCGCCGTTGACCCACGCACCGTCGCCCTTCGGCTTTTCCCAGAACGAATCGACATTGTTGCTCTCGGCTTGTAGAGTAAATGCGCCGAAGCGTCCGGGAGACTGCACCGCGGAGAGTGTGGCAAGTTTGCCGTGGGACTTGTGATAGGCGATGCTCGCGGTGATGTCGATGTTGCTAACACCATCCCCGTACGTCAGGCAGAAGGTCTCGTCGCCAATGTGGTCGGCCACTTTCTTGAGCCTTCCCCCGGTCATGGTCCTTTCGCCGGTTTCCACACACGTGACCCGCCAAGGCTCGGAATCGCAGCGGTGGATCGTCGTCTTCTGACTCTGCAGGTCATAAGTGATATCCGCCGAGTGAAGGTGATAGTTGGCAAAGTAATCCTTGATCATGAAACCCTTGTAACCACAGCAGATGATGAAATCATTGATGCCATGGGCCGAGTAGATCTTCATGATGTGCCAGAGGATCGGTCTGTTACCGATCTCGATCATTGGCTTGGGCTTGACGGTACTTTCTTCGCTGATGCGGGTTCCGAATCCCCCCGCGAGTATGACTGCTTTCATGAAATAGTATTGTTTGAGAATGTTGAAATGGTGACGCGACACTGACGCAACGGGTCAGGCTGTCCGGTATTTGATCACTTTTGCCGGAACTCCGGCGGCGATCGCATTGTCTGGAATATCGTGAACCACCACCGAACCCGCGGCGATCACCGCCCCTTCGCCGATGCGCACGCCCTGAAGGACGGTCACCCGATAGCCAAGCCACGCGCCATCACCGACGACGATTCCACCCTTGGTCTTCAGCGGTTGATCCATGATCGCCTTGCCAAGCTCGACTCCGTGGTCGTAGGGGTAAAATCCACATCCGGAAGCGATCTCAACCTTGCGGCCGATCCTGATCTCCGACAGATGGGCATGAACGTGACATCCCGGCTGCAAGTGGGTTCCCTCGCCAATATGGATGGAGCCGCCAGAACCGGTATCAAGGAAGGTATCGCCATAAATCTGGACATGATCTCCAAGATGCACACTGCCGGTTCCGTCACTCGAGGAAGCGACGACGTTATCCCCGAGATACACATTTTTACCGAGGCGAATGTCGGGATGGGAAATCGAGGCACTGGCCGCAATGAAACCCGAGGGATGAATCTTCGAGAGAATTACCCTGCCATGATAAGGAGTGGTGCCCAACGAGGCGAGCCTGGCGGCGAATTTACCAAAGCCACTGGCTCCGGCGCGCTTGAGCCAAGTCACTCTCCAGGCGCGGCAGACGCCCGCTCGACAATTTCGATAGAGTCTGCGGATACCGCTGGATGGAGCTGAGACCATCTGAGGACTCGCTTCTTCCAGCACTGATGTTTGACTTGAAACCATTGGGGGGGAGCTTTGGTATTTCAGATGCGGATTGCTTTTCCGCTCACGGGACCTCGATCGCCACGCTCAGGCGGGCGAACAGCTTTCCGTTAGCTGACAGGGCGCGGGGGATGTAAACCTGAACAAGATCAACTCCGGTGGAGGCACCGTCATCAGTAACCTTGGTCACCACGCCTGCCGTGCTTCCGGCATTGGTCCAAGTGCCAATGAAGCTCGTGTTCCACTCCACCTTGATCGTGGTGGCGGCATCGTTGTTAGCCAGATCCGTGCGGCGATACGTGAAGAGCAGGTAATCCTCGTTGGTCAGGTTGTTGTCAGGATCAGCATTTACCATCGAGATCGTCGGAAGGAATCCCGTGTCGGAACCGGTTGCAGGATTTCCTCCGATGACATACTCGACCGAGTTGCTGATGGAATCGAAATCGGAATCCGCTCCAGGCGAGGCGGCGAGGCTGTAAAGGCCCAACCATTGGTTGAACTTGTTCACCGGATTCACCGTGATCGTTACAAGAACCGGAGCAGAATCCGCTATTCCGTCATTTGCGACAAACGTGAAGCTGTCAGAACCGCTGTAGTCGGCCGCAGGGGTGTAAACCAGATTCGGCGCAGTGCCGGACAACAGCCCATGAAGTGGATCCACAATGACCTGATAGGACAGTGTATCGTTGTTGATGTCGGTCGCAGTCAGGAGGATTGGCAAAGAGCCGTTCTCGTCCACGCTAACGTTCTGGGTCTGGCCGACAGGAGCGCTGTTAGCGACCGGAGCATCGATGAACACCGAGAGGCGGGCGAACAACTTGCCGTTAACCGCAAGGGACTTCGGAATGTAAACCTTCACCAGATCGACTCCGGGCTCGATGTCGTTTGTTTCGGTGCTCACGACTCCGGGCGTGCCTTGGGCATGAGTCCAGCTTCCAATGAGAATCGTGCTCCAATCGACGTTGATGGTGGTTTTATCATCATTTTTCGCAAGATCGGTGCGGCGATAGGTAAAGAGGAGATAATCCTCATTCGTGGTGTTGTTGTCAGGATCGGCATTCACCAGGGAGATGGTTGGAAGGAGACCAACGTCCGAGCGGTTCTTCGGATCCCCTCCGATGACGAATTCAACCGCGTTGCTGATTCCATCGTGATCCGGATCGTCACCTGGATTTCCAACCAGACCGAAGCTGGCAAGCCAACTTGCGAATCCGTCATCAGCCACAGGGTTAACGGTGATCGTGACCGTCACGACGGCCGATGACGAGGTCGCATCTTCCGCATGATAGCTGAAGCTCACTTCGCCATTCATGTTAGGAGTGGGGATGAACTCGTAGCTACCATCGGTGTTCAGCGTCAGGCTTCCGCTAGCGGGTGGCGTGTCGAGCACCGCTGTCAGCGTGTCGCCATCGACATCGCTGTCGTTGCCCAGCACTCCCGGTGCCGCCACCGTGAGGGTCGTGTCCTCGTCGGTCGAGGCCAGGTCGGCCAGGCCACCGGTGCGTCGTTGACCGGATTGATCGTGATCGTCACCGTCACGATGGACGACGAGGTCGTCGCGTCCTCCGCGTGATAGCTGAAGGTCACGTCGCCGGTGCTGTTCGCCGCCGGAATGAACTCGTAGCTGCCGTCCGTGTTGAGGGTGAGTGAACCGCTGGCGGGTGGCGTGTCGAGCACCGCTGTCAGGGTATCGCCATCGACATCGCTGTCGTTGCCCAGCACTCCCGGTGCCGCCACCGTGAGGGTCGTGTCCTCGTCGGTCGAGGCCAGGTCGGCCAGCGCCACGGGAGCGTCATTGATGGGATTGACCGTGATCGTCACCGTCACGATGGACGACGAGGTCGTCGCGTCCTCCGCATGATAACTGAAGGTCACGTCGCCGGTGCTGTTCGCCGCCGGGATGAACTCGTAGCTGCCATCGGTGTTCAGCGTCAGGCTTCCACTGGCAGGTGGCGTGTCGAGCACCGCTGTCAGCGTGTCGCCCTCGACATCGTTGTCGTTGCCCAGCACCCCGGGTGCGGCGACCGTGAGGGTCGTGTCCTCATCGGTCGAAGCCGTATCGGCGAGCGCCACGGGAGCGTCGTTGATGGGGTTGATGGTGATCGTCACCGTCACGATGGACGACGAATCCGTCGCGTCCTCGGCGTGGTAGCTGAAGGTCACGTCGCCGGTGCTGTTTGCCGCCGGAATGAACTCGTAGCTGCCGTCCGTGTTGAGGGTGAGTGAACCGCTGGCGGGCGGGGTATCGAGCACCGCCGTCAGCGTGTCGCCCTCGACATCGCTGTCGTTGCCCAGCACGCCAGGTGCGGCGACCGTGAGGGTCGTGTCCTCATCGGTCGAAGCCGTATCGGCGAGCGCCACGGGAGCGTCGTTGATGGGATTGACCGTGATCGTCACCGTCACGATGGACGACGAGGTCGTCGCGTCCTCCGCGTGGTAGCTGAAGGTCACGTCGCCGGTGCTGTTCGTCGCCGGGATGAACTCGTAGCTACCATCGGTATTCAGCGTCAGGCTTCCGCTGGCAGGTGGGGTATCGAGCACCGCCGTCAAGGTGTCGCCCTCGACATCGTTGTCGTTGCCCAGCACCCCGGGTGCGGCGACCGTGAGGGTCGTGTCCTCATCGGTCGAAGCCGTATCGGCGAGCGCCACCGGCGCGTCGTTGACCGGATTGATCGTGATCGTCACCGTCACGATGGACGACGAATCCGTCGCGTCCTCCGCATGGTAACTGAAGGTCACGTCGCCGGTGCTGTTCGCCGGGATGAACTCGTAGCTGCCGTCCGTGTTGAGGGTGAGTGAACCGCTGGCGGGTGGCGTGTCGAGCACCGCTGTCAGGGTGTCGCCCTCGACATCGCTGTCGTTGCCCAGGACACCGGGTGCGGAGACCGTCAAGGTCGTGTCCTCGTCGGTCGAAGCCAGGTCGGCGAGCGCCACGGGGGCGTCGTTGATGGGGTTGATGGTGATCGTCACCGTCACGATGGACGACGAGGTCGTCGCGTCCTCGACGTGGTAGCTGAAGGTCACGTCGCCGGTGCTGTTCGCCGCCGGAATGAACTCGTAGCTGCCATCGGGGTTCAGCGTCAGGCTTCCACTGGCAGGAGGGGTATCGAGCACCGCCGTCAAGGTGTCGCCCTCGACATCGCTGTCGTTGCCCAGCACCCCGGGTGCGGCGACCGTGAGGGTCGTGTCCTCATCGGTCGAAGCCGTATCGGCGAGCGCCACCGGCGCGTCGTTGATGGGGTTGACCGTGATCGTCACCGTCACGATGGACGACGAGGTCGTCGCGTCCTCCGCATGGTAGCTGAAGGTCACATCGCCGGTGCTGTTCGCCGCCGGAATGAACTCGTAGCTGCCGTCCGTGTTGAGGGTGAGCGAACCACTGACAGGTGGCGTGTCGAGCACCGCCGTCAGGGTGTCGCCCTCGACATCGCTGTCGTTGCCCAGCACTCCCGGTGCCGCCACCGTGAGGGTCGTGTCCTCGTCGGTCGAAGCCGTATCGGCCAGCGCCACGGGAGCGTCGTTGATGGGATTGATCGTGATCGTCACCGTCACGATGGACGACGAGGTCGTCGCGTCCTCCGCGTGGTAACTGAAGGTCACGTCGCCGGTGCTGTTCGCCGCCGGAATGAACTCGTAGCTGCCGTCCGTGTTGAGGGTGAGTGAACCGCTGGCGGGCGGGGTATCGAGCACCGCCGTCAAGGTGTCGCCCTCGACATCACTGTCGTTGCCCAGCACCCCGGGTGCGGCGACCGTGAGGGTCGTGTCCTCGTCGGTCGAAGCCGTATCGGCGAGCGCCACGGGAGCGTCGTTGATGGGGTTGATCGTGATCGTCACCGTCACGATGGACGACGAGGTCGTCGCGTCCTCCGCATGGTAACTGAAGGTCACGTCGCCGGTGCTGTTCGCCGCCGGGATGAACTCGTAGCTACCATCGGTATTCAGCGTCAGGCTTCCGCTGGCAGGTGGGGTATCGAGCACCGCCGTCAAGGTGTCGCCCTCGACATCGCTGTCGTTGCCCAGCACCCCGGGTGCGGCGACCGTGAGGGTCGTGTCCTCATCGGTCGAAGCCGTATCGGCCAGCGCCACGGGAGCGTCGTTGATGGGATTGACCATGATTGTCACCGTCACGATGGACGACGAGGTCGTCGCGTCCTCCGCATGATAACTGAAGGTCACGTCGCCGGTGCTGTTCGTCGCCGGAATGAACTCGTAGCTGCCGTCCGTGTTGAGCGTGAGTGAACCGCTGGCGGGCGGGGTATCGAGCACCGCTGTCAGGGTATCGCCCTCGACATCGCTGTCGTTGCCCAGCACTCCCGGTGCCGCCACCGTGAGGGTCGTGTCCTCGTCGGTCGAGGCCAGGTCGGCCAGCGCCACGGGAGCGTCATTGATGGGATTGACCGTGATCGTCACCGTCACGATGGACGACGAGGTCGTCGCGT
Organism: uncultured Verrucomicrobiae bacterium; assembly: GCA_963810445.1. Taxonomy (GTDB): domain Bacteria; phylum Verrucomicrobiota; class Verrucomicrobiia; order Verrucomicrobiales; family Akkermansiaceae; genus Luteolibacter. The sequence goes on from CAWENZ010000055.1 coordinate 29,444, forward strand.
CCTCCGCATGATAACTGAAGGTCACGTCGCCGGTGCTGTTCGCCGCCGGAATGAACTCGTAGCTGCCGTCCGTGTTGAGGGTGAGTGAACCGCTGGCGGGCGGGGTATCGAGTACCGCTGTCAGGGTGTCGCCATCGACATCGCTGTCGTTGCCCAGAACACCGGGTGCGGCGACCGTCAGGGTCGTGTCCTCATCGGTCGAAGCTGTATCGGCGAGCGCCACCGGCGCGTCGTTGACCGGATTGATCGTGATCGTCACCGTCACGATGGACGACGAGGTCGTCGCGTCCTCCGCATGATAACTGAAGGTCACGTCGCCGGTGCTGTTCGCCGCCGGGATGAACTCGTAGCTGCCGTCCGTGTTGAGGGTGAGTGAACCGCTGGCGGGTGGCGTGTCGAGCACCGCTGTCAGGGTGTCGCCCTCGACATCGCTGTCGTTGCCCAGGACACCGGGTGCGGAGACCGTCAAGGTCGTGTCCTCATCGGTCGAAGCTGTATCGGCGAGCGCCACCGGCGCGTCGTTGACCGGATTGATGGTGATCGTCACCGTCACGATGGACGACGAGGTCGTCGCGTCCTCCGCGTGGTAGCTGAAGGTCACGTCGCCGGTGATGTTCGCCGCCGGGATGAACTCGTAGCTACCATCGGTATTTAGCGTCAGGCTTCCGCTGGCAGGTGGGGTATCGAGCACCGCCGTCAAGGTGTCGCCCTCGACATCGTTGTCGTTGCCCAGCACCCCGGGTGCGGCCACCGTGAGGGTCGTGTCCTCATCGGTCGAAGCCGTATCGGCGAGCGCCACGGGAGCGTCGTTGATGGGATTGACCGTGATCGTCACCGTCACGATGGACGACGAGGTCGTCGCGTCCTCCGCGTGGTAGCTGAAGGTCACGTCGCCGGTGCTGTTCGCCGCCGGAATGAACTCGTAGCTGCCGTCCGTGTTGAGGGTGAGTGAACCGCTGGCGGGCGGGGTATCGAGCACCGCTGTCAGGGTGTCGCCATCGACATCGCTGTCGTTGCCCAGCACTCCCGGTGCCGCCACCGTGAGGGTCGTGTCCTCGTCGGTCGAAGCTGTATCGGCGAGCGCCACCGGCGCGTCGTTGATGGGATTGACCGTGATCGTCACCGTCACGATGGACGACGAGGTCGTCGCGTCCTCCGCATGGTAACTGAAGGTCACGTCGCCGGTGCTGTTCGCCGCCGGGATGAACTCGTAGCTGCCGTCCGTGTTGAGGGTGAGTGAACCGCTGGCGGGTGGCGTGTCGAGCACCGCTGTCAGGGTGTCGCCCTCGACATCGCTGTCGTTGCCCAGGACACCGGGTGCGGCGACCGTCAGGGTCGTGTCCTCATCGGTCGAAGCTGTATCGGCGAGCGCCACCGGCGCGTCGTTGACCGGATTGATCGTGATCGTCACCGTCACGATGGACGACGAGGTCGTCGCGTCCTCCGCATGATAACTGAAGGTCACATCGCCGGTGCTGTTCGCCGCCGGGATGAACTCGTAGCTGCCGTCCGTGTTGAGGGTGAGTGAACCGCTGGCGGGCGGGGTATCGAGTACCGCTGTCAGGGTATCGCCATCGACATCGCTGTCGTTGCCCAGCACTCCCGGTGCCGCCACCGTGAGGGTCGTGTCCTCGTCGGTCGAAGCTGTATCGGCGAGCGCCACCGGCGCGTCGTTGATGGGATTGACCGTGATCGTCACCGTCACGATGGACGACGAGGTCGTCGCGTCCTCCGCATGGTAACTGAAGGTCACGTCGCCGGTGCTGTTCGCCGCCGGGATGAACTCGTAACTGCCGTCCGTGTTGAGGGTGAGTGAACCGCTGGCGGGCGGGGTATCGAGCACCGCCGTCAGCGTGTCGCCCTCGACATCGCTGTCGTTGCCCAGCACGCCCGGAGCGGCCACTGCCAGGGTCGTGTCCTCATCGGTCGAGGCCGTGTCGGCCAGCGCCACGGGAGCGTCGTTGATGGGATTGATGGTGATCGTCACCGTCACGATGGACGACGAGGTCGTCGCGTCCTCCGCATGGTAACTGAAGGTCACGTCGCCGGTGCTGTTCGCCGCCGGAATGAACTCGTAGCTGCCGTCCGTGTTGAGGGTGAGTGAACCGCTGGCGGGCGGGGTATCGAGCATCGCCGTCAGCGTGTCGCCCTCGACATCGCTGTCGTTGCCCAGCACGCCCGGAGCGGCCACTGCCAGGGTCGTGTCCTCATCGGTCGAGGCCGTGTCGGCCAAGGCCACGGGCGCATCGTTGATGGGATTGATGGTGATCGTCACCGTCACGATGGACGACGAATCCGTCGCGTCCTCGGCGTGGTAGCTGAAGGTCACGTCGCCGGTGCTGTTTGCGGCGGGGATGAACTCGTAGCTGCCGTCGCCGTTCAAGGTCAGGCTTCCGCTGGCGGGTGGCGTGTCGAGCACTGCCGTCAGCGTGTCGCCCTCGACATCGCTGTCGTTGCCCAGCACGCCAGGAGCTGCCACTGTCAGAGCTGTGTCCTCATCCGTCGAGGCCGTGTCAGCCAGCGCCACGGGGGCATCGTTGACCGGATTGATCATGATCGTCACCGTAACGACCCCGGAATCGACAACTCCATCAGAAGCGTGATAAGTGAATTCGTCCGTTCCAGAATAATTTAGATCAGAAAGGTAGGTAAATCCTCCATCTGGCGAGAGCGTCAGAGTTCCATGAGTGGTGGTTGTATCAAGCACCGCGGTAAGAGAGGCGGACTCGGGGTCATTGTCATTTGAAAGGACGCCGTTGGCTGGGAGTACCGCCAACTCAACATCCTCATTGGCGGTGAAAGCATCCGAGACCGCGACAGGAGCTTCGTTTGGCACATACAGTGCGGTCAGCGTGTATGAAGCGTCCATCGTCACGCTTGTGGCGGGCGTCATTGCGAAATCCACTCCATTGCGTTGCCACTTTTGGAAATTTTGCGCGCCGATCACGGCCGGGGCCGCCAAACTCACAACTGCGGAATCCGCATAGATACGGCTGAACGAAGTCACGCCATTGCCATTCGACCCGAAGTCGGCCGGGCTAACGGTCACGTTCACTCCCGGAACCGGCGACGAATTCACCATGAGCACGCGTGTGAGCTGCGGTTGCAGCCTCACATTATCGAGCAACATGTCCGAGTTGTTTCCGACCGCGCTCGACACCGGCACATCCAGGAACTGGAGTGTTGTCGTAGCGCTGTTGGCAATGAAGCTCGTGGATTTTTCCGTCCAAAGGTGCCCGGTGCCTCCGGGACCGGTGATTGCGAAATCCTGCGACTTGATTTGTGTAGAGCCCGTGAGGATCACACGCATCCGGTGCTGGAATGCGGCACCGAATGCTCCTTGACTGAAAAGAAGGTCATAGGGCTGCCCGGGAGTCGTCGCGAATGTCTGGGACAAGACCGCGGTCGCTGCCACGTTGCCGTCATTGAACGAGATATACTTCGAAGTGGTGGTGGGGTGGGTCGAAGGCAACGAGCCGGTTCCGGTATTCACCGCGAAATTGCCTGAATAGGTCCAGAAATCAGGCTTTGACGGAGAACCTGAAACCAGTTCGAAGCTGGGGTTCTTCAAGACCGCATCCACCGTGATCGAGACGGTGGCCTCGGTCGAGTAATCGGTTCCGTCATATGCCCTGAATGTGAAACTGTCAGTTCCAACATAATTCGACACCGGGGTGTAAACCACGTTAGGCGGAGTCCCCGAAACCGTCCCATGAGTAGGGGAAACGACCAATTGGAAAGTGATCTCATCATCATCCGCATCACTGCCTGTCAACGTGACGGGCAACGAAGTGCCAGCCGTCATCTGAAGATTCTGGCTGTCTGCCACCGGTGGATCCGCGACCGCAACAATGTTGATGGATACCGTAGCTGGTGCGGATGGACCTGACCCGTCATTGACGGTAAAGGTGAAACTGTCAGGACCGTTGATATTGGGATCCGGTGTATAGGTAAGGTTTGGAGCGGTTCCCGACAGCAAGCCTTTGGTTGGGGCCTGATCGATCACATAGGTCAAACTATCTCCATCCGGATCGATCCCGACCAAAGTGGCTGCAACCGCGGTATCCTCATTCGTTTCGATCGACAGCGGCTGCGCCGAGGGTGGATCGTTCACCGGATTGACCGTGATGGTCACCGTCACAGGAGAGGAACTCAATGTTCCGTTGCTCGCATGATAGGTGAAGGTGTCCGGACCGCTGAAATCGACCACCGGGAGATAGGTGAAGCTGCCGTCGGAAGCAAGGTTCAGCGTTCCGTTGGCAGTAGTCGTGTCGAGAACCGCCGTCATGCCAAGCGAGTTCGGCTCCACATCATTGGTTAGAACTCCGGGAGCAGCAACGGTCAGAAGGGTTTCCTCAACGGTCGCATAGGCATCGGCATAGGCCCGTGGTGAATTGTCCACGACATAGACCGCGTTCAACGTGTAGTCGGCGTCCATCTCAACCTCCGTCGATAGATCGGTGGTGATGTCAAAGCCGTCCTTCTGCCATTTCTGGAAAACATTCGCACCTGAAGCCGCGGTCGCTGTGAGCGTGACGGTCGCGCCATTCGCATAGCCGCGAGTGAACGAAGTGACTCCATCGGCGTTTCCTCCCAAGTCTGCTGGAGAAACAGTGACTGCCAGCGATGAGGCCGGTGACGATGTCACGGTCAGGACGCGGGAATTGAGGATTTCAGTGACCCTTACATGATCGAGAAGAAGGTCGGTGTTGACAGCGTTTCCGACCCCGGGGCTGCCAGTGTTGTCAAGGAAGGTGAGTGTCGCTGTTGGTCCGTCCGCGACAAAGGTGTAGCTTTTCGGACTCCATTGGGCATTGCCCGCAACGGCTGTCAGGGAATCGGTGCGGGAAAGGAGCGATGCCGATCCCACAACGGTGGTCTTCAGGCTCTGGTGCGCACCAGCGGCACCAACGATTCCCATGTCAAAGTCCACCTGATAGGCATGGCCGGCCTCGGTTGTCATGACTTGGGAAATCGTGCTGCCGAAGGCCTTTCCACCCCGGTTGAATAGGGCAAGCCGTGCACCGTCGCTCAAGAGATAGGCACCCTGGCTGCCGTAGCCCACGGCGGCACTTGGCTCGGATTCCACAACTGTCCAGGTATCAAGACTTCCGAAATCCGTCGGCGAACCCACCTCAAAGCTTCCATTCGTCACCAGACTCACGATTGGAGCAGTCACGTCGATGGATACCGTCGCGACATTTGAATCGTTGTTGGTGTCATTGGCCTTGTAGGTGAATGAATCCGAACCCACATAATCCGTGGTCGGGATGTATTCGAAGCTGCCGTCCGTATTCAGGGTGACAGTTCCGTGCGCGGGCCCTGCCACAAGGACGGCGGTCAACGGATCAGACTCGTTGTCAGTATCATTGGAAAGAACACCGGGAGCAGCCACATTGAGAGTCACGTTCTTTTCCGTCGTATGAGAATCACTTACCGCGACCGGTGCCAGGTTCCCGACCTCGATGGTCACCCTTACGTTGTCGAGCAGAAGATCGCTTCCGCTTGCCGAAGCAGGGAATACAAGTGCACCGGCATTGTCATAGAAAGCGAGCGGCGTGGAAGCGGAAGATGCCACGAAAGTATAGGTAACCGGATACCAGTGGGAAGCACCGCCATCGGGTGAGGTCAGCGTGAGCTGCTCATCGTGGATCACACCATCAACGCCGATTTGAAGCCATTGCTGACTATTGGCTGTCGCACCCGCAATTCCAACATCGAAGCTGAGCCGGTAAAGTTGACCTGGCGTGGTTGCCAGATTCTGGGAAATGCTCGCTCCGAAGGGATGACCACCACCGTTGAACACCGCCAACCGCGCACCTTCCGTCGCCATGATCGTGGCATCCGCGAGATATCCGAAAGGACCGGTGGCGGGCGGGGCCGATACCGTCCAACCGTCGAGGGTTCCGACGTGTGCCGGAGTTCCGGCTTCAAAACTTCCCGCAGCCACCAGATTGGCGGTCGCGGACTGGACATTGATGGATACCGTCACCACATTAGAATCCAGAGCGCCGTCGTTTGCCTTGTAAGTGAATGAATCCGGCCCTTCATAAGAAGCTGCCGGAATATAGGTGAAGCCACCATCGGAATTCAAGGTGAGCGTGCCATGGGCAGGACTGGCAACGACAGATGCCGTTAGGGTATCCAGGTCGGCGTCCGTGTCGTTGGAAAGCACTCCCGCCGCAGGTACGATCAGGGTGACGTCCACCGTCGTGGCGTAGCTGTCGCTCACCGCGACAGGCGCGGAATTTCCCGCGTAAACCGCCGTGAGGAGATAGTTGGCATCCATCGTCACGTTGGCCGACGGATCGGTCGAGAGATCCACACCGTTCTTTGTCCACTTCTGGAATGCATTTCCGGAAAATGTCGCCGGGGCCGTCAGGGTGACCACCGTTGCGTTGCTGTAGCCGCGGGTGAAACTGGTCACTCCATCACCGGCAGTTGCCAGATCGGTCGGAGTCACCGTCACGCTTGCTCCGGTCGCGGGCGAGGAAGCCACGGCCAGGACGCGGCTCGATGTCGATGTGACACGAACATTGTCGAGCAAAAGGTCCACATTGGAAATCGCCGTCGAGACATCGGTGAATACCAGTGTCGTCGAGGTGCTATCCGCCACAAAGTAGTGACTCTTTGGAGTCCATGTGGAAATCGCACTTCCACTTCCGTTTGCCGTGTCGGTCACGGAGAGCAAACTCGAAGTGCCGTTGAGATTGATGGCAAATTTCTGTTGGTTCCCGGTTGATCCCAACACTCCCATGTCAAACTCCAGCAAGTATGCCTGTCCGGGAGTCGTCGTGAATGTTTGCGAAATCGATCCGCCGGGTGTCGTGAGCCCTTGGTTGAAAACCATCAACCGCGCCAGATCGGTGGTGGTAAAGGGCAATTGGGCAATATATCCCACCCGTCCGCCGGTTCCCCCCTCGGTCCATCCATCCACGTCCACCACAATACCATTTCCATCGGCTGGCCCATCCTCGAAGCTGCCGTTTACCAGAAGCTGGGTGGAAGGAACGCTTACCGTGATCGAGACGGTTGCAATATTGGAATCCAGAGCGCCGTCATTTGCATGATAGGTAAAGGAATCTGGTCCCACATAGTTTGTGGTGGGAGTGTAGGTGAATCCGCCATTCGCGTTCAATGTCACGCTTCCATGAGCGGGATTCGTATTGATCACCGCCGTCAGCCCGTCGTTCTGGGCATCGGTATCGTTGGCAAGAACTCCCTGCGCCGGAACTACCAAGGGGGTACTTTCAATTGCGTTGTATGAATCGTCCACCGCGACCGGTGCAGTGTTGGCGAGTGAAAGGTTGACACGGACATGGTCCAGCAACAAATCAACCCCGATCGTCTCCGTGGATACGTCGGTAAATGTCAATTTGGTCTGCGTGCTGGTCGCCGTGAACACATGACTCTTCGGACTCCAGTTGGCAGTGCCTCCAGTTCCATTGCCGCTGTCGGTCTGCAAGAGCAACGAGTCGTTGCTTGGCACCGCATTGAGCTCGACCCTGAATTTTTGCGTTCCGGTTGAATTCCCAACGACACCCAAATCATAGTCCAACACATACTCTTGGCCCGGTGTCGTAGGAAAGGTCTGGAAAATCACACCGTCCGGAGTCGTGTTCGCGCTGTTGAAAAGCATGATGCGGTTCAAATCGGTCGCTTGATAGCCACCCGCAGCCACATATCCCCTCTGGTGTCCGGAGCCAGTCCAAGAGGTCACGTCGTCCACAAATCCGTTCACGTCGGGAGCAACATTTCCAAGCTCGAAGCTGCCGTTGGAAAGGAAGGAGTAGCATGCCTTCATCGTGTGGGCGGCGTCCATCGTCACGCTCGTGGCTGCGGATGTGCTGTGATCCACGCCATCCTTTTGCCATTTTTCGAAATTTAGTCCTCCGAAGCTTGCCGGGGCCGTGAGGCTGACGACCTCGTTCTCGTTGTAGGTTCTTGTGAACTCGGTGTTTCCGTTTCCATTGCTACCGAGATCCACGGGACTCACCGTGATGCCGACACCAGCGCTTGGATAAGATGACACCGTCAGGGTCGGGGTGATTTCCAGATTCACCGTAACGTCGTCAAGCAGGAGATCGACCGCATTGGTCGTGGGAGAAACGTCCGTGAAGGACACCGTGGTCGTCGGACTGTTGGCCACAAACTCGAAATTCTTGCTCACCCATTGGGTGGTACCGCCTCCGGGACCCGCAATCTGCTCGGTCTGGGAGATCAGGTCGAAATTGCCGGAAACGTTGACGTTCAGCGCTTGAGGCGCATTGGTTCCGTTCACGCCCATGTCGAAGTTCAACTTGTACTTTTTACCTGGAATCGTTTCAATCTGCTGTGCAGCCAAACCGTCGGGAGTCGCCTCCGCACCGTTGAACACCACGAGTTTGTCGCCGTCGGTCGCCGGGAGCGGGGATCCCACAACGAGATTGTTGCCGCTGAATTGCCAGCCTTGGCCGTCGGACTCGAAGCTTCCGTCGATCAGCGTTCTTGAGGTGAATTCACGGCTGGTGCCAGGGAGGGTGGCATTCTGCTGAGGTGTCCGGTCATACACCCCCTGAACCGACAAAACATACAATGTCCCCGGTGCCTGTGGACTTGTGGTCAGGGTAACCACCCGCTTGGATTCGGAGTCCAACTCGGCCTGAAGCACGGAAACTCCTCCACTGAGGCTGAACTTGGCAATATCGGCAGCGGAATCATCAACAGGCTTGCTGAATTTCACCTTCAGATGGGTCAGGTCGGAGCGGGAATCAACCCGTGCGATTCCCGGACGATTTGAAGTGCCCAGTGGTGAAATAATCCCAGTGATCGCAGCGAACCAACTGTCCGCCATTTTTTGATAGCCGGCGGAATTTGGATGAACTCCATCGCTCAGGTCACCAGCTCCCAATGCCGAGTGGATGTCAACGAAAGTCACCTGACGTCCGAGCGCCACTTGCTCGGACACGATCCCCTCGATCGCAGCGTTGAACTGGACCTGGGAAGCCTCGAAGCCCGAATTGTCGGATCGTGGCGGAAGGGTTGATACGATGATCTTCGCATAGGGCCGTGACGTCGAAAGACTCGCAATCAGGCTTTTCAATCGGTCCCCCGTTTGGACAACTCCGGCACCGGCGCTGAAATCATTGGTCCCGATCTCCAGGAGGATCACATCCGGGTCCTCGATTTCCTTCAACCAGACTCCGATTTGGGACCGAATGTCGTCGATTCGATATCCAGGAACACCCTGGTGATCCGTGTCAGGAAGCGAGGGATTGTTGTCATCATTCTTGGTGCCAACGAAATCCACCACGTAACCCGCGTTCGAGAGAAGCGTGTGAAGCCCGTTGCGATAGCCACCCTGTACGGACGAACCGACGGTGTAGCCTTGTGTGACGGAATCACCCAAAGGCATGATTCTCACTGGTGGAAGGTCAGCCTTGCATACGGCAACGGAAAGGATTGCCAGAATTACGGAGCAAAACAAACCGATGAATCTATTGGTCGATTTCATGGGAGGAATTGGGGGATTGTGGGAAAAAATAGGGACAGGGATATCAAGCATTCTCCAATTTCAATTTCGGTTGAACTGAAATCCGGCTAGCTCCCGCGGGGGACAACAAGACGTGAGCAAATGTGAACCTCGGGGAAGGAGGGGATGGGACGGTTCGGGACGAGTGAGCACTGAAACGGATTGGGCCGTCAAGTCGTTATGCCCTTCAAAGGCGAATAATGAACTTATGATGAGTTTCCACACCTCTAATAATGAAACCTTTACGTCGTGAAAATCCCGCTCCTTGCAGGGATTCAGGGCGAACGACCGACTTGCGGACAACTTCAAGCCAAGGGTAGGGAAAAAACAATGAAGGGGCATGATATCAAGATCAATTGACTGTATTGCCGGCCAGCTAATTTCTGGTCACGGAACTCTTACGGCCACGATCCTAACACGAGAAACCGTTCCAAATATCACGTGATCACGTAATATTTACGTTTACCACCTCCCACACTGCCTCCAACTCGGAAACAGCGCCCCTCTGATCAGGCCATTTGTTGCTCATGGAGCGTCCACGAATGACGGACCAGGACGGTCATGCCCTGCCAACCCTCGTGATGCAGTTTGCCGGTTCCGAAATAGTCTCCATCGATCACCTCGATCACGGAAGCATCGTTGAGAAAATCCTGCATCACCCGGTTGGACTCGATGTATATGTTCACATGATAAGTGCCTCCCGACAGGGGCCACTCAGGAACAAGGAAATCGATACGTCCGTCGCCCGATATCTGCAGCTTTTTCCGGTCCACCAACGCGGAAGAAAGCGCGAAGTATTTCTTGAGATCCTTGCAGATCTCGACGCAGAAGATGCAATCGTTGAGAACCACTCCGGGCTCTACGGAATAGCCCAAGCTCAGGACCACGTTGTTGCCCGCGATCGCTTCGAGGATCTCCTTGCCGGATTCGTCCCGCAGCCCGATCGAGGTCACGCGGACCTCTCCCTTGCCAGCCCTGTCCTTTCGGTCCGTCAAGCCGTTGTTCGCAAGTTCCGCGCCCCTTGACATATAGGCGTTCACGATATCCTTGGTCTCGCCTTCCATCATCAGTTTACCATGGTCCATCAGGATACAACGTGTGCACAGATTCTGAATCGCCGTCATCTGATGGCTCACGAGAATGACAGTCCTACCCTCCTTGGAAGATACGTCCTCCATCTTGCCCAGACACTTTTTCTGGAATTCGGCATCACCGACGGCAAGCACCTCGTCAACGATCAGGATCTCTGGCTCCAGATGGGCGGCCACGGCAAACGCGAGCCGTACATACATGCCGCTGCTGTACCGCTTGACCGGGGTATCCAGAAACTTGTCGATCTCGGCAAACGCGGTGATCTCATCAAACTTCCTTTTGATCTCCACCCGGCTCATTCCAAGAATGGCTCCATTGAGGAAAATATTCTCGCGCCCCGTAAGTTCCGGATGGAAACCCGTGCCGACCTCAAGCAGGCTGGCCACCCGTCCGCGAAGGGTGATCTTACCCTTCGTGGGCTCGGTGATCCGGCTCATGAGCTTCAACAAGGTGGACTTCCCCGCCCCGTTCCGACCGATCACCCCCATCATCTCTCCTTGCTTGATCTCAAGGCTGACATCCCTCACCGCCCAGAACTCCTCGGTCTTCTCATTCTTTGACGCCTGACCGGAACCCGCCCATGCGAACGGCGCCCGGATGGCCCGCTCAAGGACATGCCGAAGTCCGTCTCCCTGCGACGCCTGGCGCCCGATGAGATAGCGTTTCGATAGATTCTCAACTGAAATAATAGCTTCGCTCATATACAACTTGTGGTGATTCTTATCATGTAAGGTTGATTCACAACCATCTTACCCGACACATTTGCTCCTTTCTGGAGCAGTGATCGGGCCAACCAAAATCAGGCTTTCCAAACCTTGCCTCCGGATGCATGGAATGACTCCATGACATTTCTCGTGTCCACGATGCACGTGGCCCATTCGGCAAGTTCGGCATAGTTCACGCATGAATGCGCTGTGGAAACGATCACCACATCAAATGATGCAACCGTTTCGCGATTCCATTGCACGGATCGGGTACCGGCCCACTCCGCATGTTCACGTGTGTGACCGATCACCGGCACGTGTGGATCATGATAGAAAACCTCGCTACCCTTGCGCTTGAGCAATTCCATGATCCGATAACTCGGGGACTCCCTTTCATCATCGACGTTGGGCTTGTAGGCTAGCCCTAGGACCAGGATGCGGGAACCGTTCAGCGATTTTTTCGCATCATTCAGCGCTTCCGCCGTGCGGTCCACCACGTAGCCAGGCATTGACGTGTTGATCTCACCGGCCAGCTCGATGAATCGGGTCGCGCACTCGAACTCATGCGCCTTCCAGGTCAGGTAGAACGGGTCAATCGGTATGCAATGTCCTCCGAGACCGGGTCCGGGATAGAATGGCATGAAGCCGAAAGGCTTCGTTTTCGCCGCGGCCACCACTTCCCAGATGTCGATGCCCATCGCCGCATAAACGATCTTGAGCTCGTTCACCAAGGCGATGTTCACACTCCGGAAGATGTTCTCCAAAAGTTTGGCCGCCTCCGCCACCCTGCACGAGGATACGGGCACGAGATTCTTCACGGCCTTGCCGTAAACGCGGAGAGCGACTTCCAGACACTCGTTGGTCAAGCCACCCACGAGCTTCGGAACCTCACCGACCTTGCTTGCTGGATTGCCGGGATCCTCCCGCTCCGGGGAGTAGGCCAGGTGAAAATCCTTGCCGGCGACCATCCCGGATCCTTGCTCGAGCACGCTTCTCAGATTCTCGTCCGTTGTCCCCGGATAAGTGGTCGATTCCAGAACAACCAGCGCACCCTTTTTCAAGTAGCGCGCTATCGCCCGACCCGTATCCAACACATAGGAAATATCAGGATCCCGGTTCTTGCTCAATGGAGTCGGAACACAAATGATCGCGGCATCCACGTTTGAGATTTCAGAAAAATCCGTTGTGGCGGAAAAGCGATCCTGAGCCCTCGCGCTGGCAATCTCCCCGGACGGAATGTGCTTGATATAGCTTTCACCCTTGTTCAGGCGATCCACCTTTGACACATCGACATCAATCCCAAGAACACGGTTTCCTGATTTCACGAACTGGAGGGCAAGTGGCAGCCCCACGTATCCCATGCCAATGATCGCAACCAGGCCTGAACCTGTATCGGATGGCTCCAACTTCATTGCCTCTGACAGTCCGGCTGCTCCGGTATTCTCAAGTTTGTTCAAATGTTTTGATGGGTTCTCGGCTTGAATCCTGAATTAATCAAGCAGGTTATCCAAGATCAAATATCAAGGAACGATGATGAAAACTCCAGTGGATGATCAGATCACGTCCGCGAAGGTCCGCTCGGTCTTCCGGAAATACCAGATCCCGCTGATGATGAGAAAAATAACTCCCGTGACGGAAATGTAAAAACCTGGCCAGTAGATGTTGGATTCACCCAGGATCGCCCAGCGGAATCCATCGATGACACCGACCATCGGATTCAGGGAATACAGCAGTCTCCATTCATCGGGCACGACATTGCTCGAAAATCCGACCGGCGAGATATAGAGTCCGAACTGGACGACAAACGGAACTATGTAACGGAAATCCCGATACCTAACCATCAATGCGGAAATCCAAAGTCCCGATCCAAAGGCTGTTGCAAAGGCCAGAATCACAAATGCCGGAAGAACCAGGATTGAGGGACCGGGAAGATATTTGTAATAGACCATCATCAAGGCCATGATGACCGCGGAGATGAGAAAATCCACAAAGCTCGTGATCACACTGCTGACCGGAACCACCAGCCTGGGGAAATAGACTTTGGAGATCATCCCGGCATTCGATACCAGGCTGTTACCACTTTCGGAAAATGCCGTGGCGAAAAACTGCCAAGGCAACATCCCGCAAAATACAAGAATGGGATAGGGAACTCCGCCGGAAGGCATCTTGGCAAGATTCCCGAAGATGAAGGTCAGCACAATCATCGTCAACAAGGGCCTGATTACCGCCCAGGCAACACCAATAACCGTTTGCTTGTACCGGACCAGAATATCCCGCCAGGCCAGAAAGTAGAACAGCTCGCGATATCTCCAAAGATCCCGCCAGTATTGGCGCTCGGCACGTCCTGCTTCAATTGTAATTTCGTTCATATTGGGTGATTCGATATGGGGGGTCTCAGAGTTCGACAAACTGCGGCCGTGGCCAGGAGGGGGATGCCCGTCTGGCAAGTTTTTTCAGTTTGAGCAAGGTCTTTATCGCGCGTGCTGCAACTGCCCCGCCCGGCGCTTGGCCGTGGAGCGCTTTTTCCGCCCGAAGCTCCAACCGGAGCTCGTTGAGGGAGAGTTGCGACTGACCTAGGGCGGAAGCGGACAGGCCGTGTCCCGTGGCGATGATTCCAGCAAGCACCTCGACGCACGTGGCGACATGCTTGAGGGGGTCTTTCATACAGGCCACGCCGATGCCGTCGGTGTCATTGCGTTTTGACACCAGCGGCTCGCTGATGATCCCCCAGCGCCCGGCGGCAGAGAGTTTCATCGCCAGCTCATAGTCCTCGAGAATCCTCAGGTCGCGGTTGAATCCACCGACCGCATCGAAGGCAGTTCGACGGATGGCGACGACCTGGTTGAAAAGGAGGAAACGGGTGGCCAGCACCTCGCCCGGATTCAGCCATTCGCCTCGCTTGATCCCCACGCGCAAGCCCGCCATTGCGAACGAGTCGCCGGCGGGTTCTCCTTGCAGCCCGATGATTTCGGAATTGCAGACGCAGCAGCACATGGCTTCGCCGCCGGTCTCCATCAGGCTGACCTGCTCGGCGATTTTCCTTGGTTTCCAAACGTCGTCGGAATCCAGAAAGGACACAACTTCCCCGCGTGACTCGGCCACGCCATGATTTCTCGCGGCGGACGGACCGGCATTCGCTTGTTTGATCACCCGGATGGCCCCGCCGAACTCCGCAAGCACGTCATGTGTCGCGTCGCTTGAGCCGTCATCCACCACGATGACCTCCATTTCCGGATGGGTTTGCGCCAGGACGCTGGCGACGGCGGCTCCGATGGTGTCCGCGCGGTTGTAGGTGGGAATGATGGCTGAGACGAGCATTGGGTCGTTGAAATGGGAATCAGGGATCGAGCCTGCGGACGATCCGTGCTGGTGCGCCGACTGCCACGCAGCGGGCCGGAATGTCGGATTTGACCACAGAATTCGCTCCGATCACGCAATTTTCCCCGATGGTAACACCAGGACAGATGATCACCCCCTGGCCGAGCCACGAGCCGGATCCGATCACCACCGGAGCGGCTTCCGAAATCCCTTGTGCGATGATCGGTTTTCCAGGCTGGCGATATTCATGGCCGTGATCGGAAATATGAACGTTTCTCCCGACGAGGACATGATCGCCGATGCGCACGCTCCTCACCGCAGTGATCGTCACGCCGCCGGCGAAGCTGCAACCATCTCCGATATCGATATTGCCCTCACCATTTCCCAGGAATTGCAGCCAGGAACCCGCCCCGACATGCACTCCCGAACCGATGGCAATGGCATATGCCCCCCAGATCCCGGCGGGTGTCTGAAGTGTGGTGCCCGCTCCGAATTTGCGGAATGAACCCTTTACCGCCATGGTGAAAATCCGGTTCCGCACCCGCCCGACAAGGCGGAAAAACTGGAGCATGAGATTACCGGCAGGATGGTTCATGTTGTTGTGAAACCCCACTTCTGCTATTTTTTCGGACGCGTTGAGATCATCCCGACAGGACCAAGTATCTCCTCAACGCTGCGGACGGGAGTTCGGTTCCGGATGCCCATTCGCCAGTCCGTAACCGACTCCACGTCGATGATTTCCTCCATGTCCGGGACCCCAACGGACTCCGCAGTTCCAGGTACCTCGCCCTGGATGAAGAGCACCGAATAGGTCGAGCTGATTACCGCGACCGAGAGCCAGAAAAACATCGCGGACTGGTCAAAATAGGCGACCGAGATGCCAGTGACCGCGTGCGAGAACAAGCAGGCTCCGTAGGCCCAGATCATGAAAGCGTGAGCCGGCTTCACCTGTTCGAAGAGCTTCCGACTTTTGCCCACCCATGCAAAAGCCACTCCCATCATGGACAGGACCAACATCATCGCCGGAAAGCCGGCAAGCACACCGAATCCGATGTAGTAGTTCGTCACATCCGTGTGATGCGGGTCCGAGGCGAATCCCTGCATCGGCATCCAGTGACGCGTCTCGTCCGTTCCGAACAGCCACCATTCGGAGAAATGATTGAACGTCTGCTGGATGAGGAATGAGCGATGCCACCCGGTGCTGCCTCCGGAGATGTCGATTCTTGAGATCAGGAAATAGGGAGGATCCTTCATGGTAAACATGAGGATGCCATACACTCCCACCGCCGCGATCAGCGCATGGCCCGTGTATTGCCGGAACCGCCACATCATCAGGGCAAAGCTCGCCGCCAGCAGGCTCATCACTGGTCCACTGGATGCACTGGCAATGGTGATCACGATACTCGCCACAATGCCAATCGTGGCCTGGAGGCGGTAGCGCTCGCGAATCGCAATAAACAGCGGAAAACAAGTGGCTCCGACAGTTCCGGCGAGGATGGGATGCAGAAACGGACCTTGAGCCCGCAATTTCCCCTCGCGAATCAGCGAGTTTTCCGGAACGCCTCCGAAAATGGAAAAGAGGTTTTTGCCGGTCGCCTTTTCCATCAGCATCTCGGCGGCGATGGGGACGAGCAGCAGGGCCACCACCTTGATCACTTTCATCAACTCCTCCAGATTGCTGCACCAGGTTCTCGCGAGGAAATAAACAACGGCGATGTTGAACACGCCGCCTGCCGAGTAGATGACGCCCGCCCGCTCCGGATTATGGAATATTCCCGCGAATATCACCCATGCCGACCAGGTGATCATGAGTTTGTCGATGAGGTTCAAGCCACCGCGGATGGATTCCTTCTTGATGACCACACGGAGAATCCCCACGAGCAGCAGCATCCGGAAAACAGGCAGCGAGATCACCCCGAGTTCGATTCCCTGGCCAAGCGTCATGTAGGTGCAGCCGATCAACATCGGCACCATCGCCAACTCCCTACGGACGATCAGCAAGGCGATGGAACACCCGAGGAAAAGTAGCAGGGCAAATGGATTCATCGTAAGAACGACGGACGGTGTTCCCAAACACGCTGCCATGTCCTGCGCCCGGCAGGGATCAGGCCCCGCAGGTTCGGATCACGGAAAAAAAGTGTGTCCATCCAGCGCGCGTTCCGGTCATCGGCCGGCAGCCAATCGGTCCTCAGCGATTCCTGAGCCAAATAGGGCCGGGCGATTTGCGCATAGGGTGACAATTGCTCGGAAATCGAACGGGGCCTCGCCTTCCATGGCTTCCCCCCCTGTGCATGGACGAGGGGTGGCGTGCGGCGCAGAATGGTATTTCTCAACCGATCATGCACCGCATAGCCATCCTCTTGAAAACACTGGGCAATGTCCCTGCCGTTCTTTAGAAGAAACAAATCCACTCCCGCGTGTTCTTCGGATGAAAGCAACGCCGTGAGCACATCCTGGTCGCTCATCATGTGAAGCGGGCGCTCCACATGGGAAGCCGCCTGCGCCGCGAGATATTCAGGCTTGGACATGCATTGGTCCCATGCATCCAACAACGGCATGTGGACGGCACTCAATCTCATCAGGCAGGAATTCACCGTGCACGGGAGTGGCCTGACTTCCTTCATGCCCCAGCCCGCTGCCCGGAGTCGGCTGCCTTTCGTGCGGCTCCAGATGTATTCTTCGGTGGCGACAAAAACCGACGGATCCAGATTTCCAATGATCGGCGAAACCGGAGAAGCGAGGATGATGTCGGAATCACACCACATCACGGTCCCTGAATTTTCAGAGAGCAGCAACCTGAGCAAGGCGGGCTTGACACTCCAGCCGGTCTTCTGGGTAGGGACCTCGTCCCTGAGGACGACATTGGGTCGGGCGGACAACCAATCCAAGCTGGCGCGATCCATGTTCCTCACGAAGGCATGGAACCGCCAATCCGGTTCGTGAACCTCCGCACTCAACACGAGAAGCTGGACACCAAGGAAGCAATCCTGTCTGTCCTCGAAAAGGCAAATGGGGGTCATTTCAGAACTATCGTTGGAAAAGTCTGCCGTCGAAGCAGGCTTTTGTCTGCCCTAGAGGCAGAAAAGGTTTGAAATGAGGACTGGCTTTCGCCTGTCCGATGTCATTTCACCACCCTGAGACCCGTCGGGCGGGATGGCGCGGTGGACGAGGAAGGAACCGTAACCGTGACCGGTGACGAATTCTCCGACCAAGTCTCCGAGTTCTGCCTGACAGCCCGCAGTGTGTGTGTGCCGGCTGGGAGTGAAAGCTGGGCGGTGGTCTTGTTTCCGTCCGCATTCGTATAGAACGCCCACTGGTTGGTGGTCGGATTCAAGAGATAGATGTGAGTCTGGAGGGTGCCTGCCTCGCCAGTCCACGAAGCGGTCTGGGGCGCCACGGTCGGGGTGACGGCCAAATTCTGAACCACGCTTGGAGCACCTCCGGTGGGGGGAATAATGCCTCCGGATTTGTAATTGTACATGTTGGCTGCAAACCCGACGATGCCGCCCATCGAGCGATAACGGTCATTGTAGGCAAAGATCGCGGGATGACCCCAAGCATCCTTGCGGCCCATGAGATCCGCCGCGAGGACAGATCCAGCGTTCGCGGGCCAGTTGACATGGCGGTAATAGACCCCGGGAGGCGCGGGCCAGCGGCTGTCGTCGCGAATCGGTTCCCACCGGTGACGGATCCCCCACTCCGGCATTCCCAACTGGCTGGATGTGTAGGCGGCACCTGGATCGCTGCGCACGCGGTTGATATCCGCCTGTGTCACGAAAAAGGTCGTGGTGTCCTCTTGGAAAATATCCGGATTTGCGGCGAACTGCAACAAGGTGGGATCATTGAGCGCCACGGCAGCAAGAAAGGCGGGAAATTTCCGTCCGGATTTGTGACCTCCGTCATGATAAAATCCACCACCGTGGGTTGCGTAGCTGTGAATATCGATTCCACACTGGATGGTCTGGATCATGGCTTTCTCCTTGTCTGCCTGGGTGTTCGCCAATTGCAGCCAGAGTGCCACGTCACCCCATTTGTAGGCGATCTCGCGACCGTAAGTCGAGGGCTTCCCGTCACCGCCATTACCTGCGGCTATGTTGCGCCACGCATTGTAAAGCCCGGCTGCTTGGTGCGGATGCCATTCAAACCAGGGCAACGGAGGCAGTTTCGCCTCAATTTGAGCTTTGGTCGGTGCCCCAGCCACAATGGGAAGATTCTTGAGAACACCGTAGTTGATCTGACTCTTGTTGAAGCGGACGGTATGGTCGGTTCCGTAAAATCCCGGACGAAAGCTGCCCGAAGGCGGTGCGGAGGACACCACGGTGAGGACACAGATGGTATCAATATAGTTCGGGTAGGCATTGGCCGGCATGGTGATCGAGGAGACCAACACATCGTTTCCGCCAAGTGTGAGCGGCAGTTTCAAGGCCACATTCAGCGATGCGTCGTAGCTGATTTCCGGGATGTTGGTGTTTCCGTTGTTCTCGAAGCCCTGATGCGCCGCAGGGATCGGATTGACCATCGAGCCATTCTGAACCCCCGTGATGCTTTGCGAGGGATTCGGGCTGATCGCGGTGACCGTGACCGGACCCACCACCCAAGGCTCGCCATTGGCGAACTGACCGGTCGGGCGGTCTGAGGAAAATGTCCAGGTGATGCCTTGATGAGTCACCGAACTTGCCCCGATCGCACGTGGCGAGAACAATCCTGCGAGGATGAAAGCCGAGAAAATAGCTTTGTTGGCAAATGCGATCATGATCTTTCGTAAAATTTGATGGTTTGGATATCAAGACTAATCCCGAGGTTCCTGAAATTTTTGAGAATTTGCCATTTCGGCCGCTATTCACAATCTAATTTTAAAATTCACGCCAATTGTGGAGTCTGATAAGGTCAATCGCGATGGTATTCCGTGGATTGTCAAATATTAATCGTTTAACGAATAATTCGCACTGCCCGGAATGGTTCGGGGAAACCCAGGAATCGCCTCATTTTGCGACCGGCGGCCACGGATTCAGCCACTCAAGCCCGACCTGCAACTACCTCTTCACTGATTCTTGCGACGTGGAAGTTGGCTTCACCCAGCTTCCACCGGATTTCCTTGTCACCTTTGCCATCGTCCACAAGACCGTTCTTTCAGCGGCTGAGCACCTCATGATAGACGTCAAGAAGCCTGACGCCGGCCGCTTGCCATGTGAGATTGTCCAGGTCACTGATGGATGCGGAACGCAGTTTGCCCAGCAGCTCCCGATCGTTGTTCAAAAGATTGATATGTGAGGTGAGGGTCTCGACATCCCGCGACTCGTGAACCATTGCGTTTTCCATGTGGACGCATAGCGCGCCGGAAGCATCAGAAACCAACAGGACACATCCGGATCCCCGAGCCTCATAGGTCACCAACGCGCTGCCTTCCTCGATCGAGGACAAAACAAACAGATCCGATTGCCTCATGAGCTCCGGAATGTCATTCCGATGCCCGAGGACTTCAATACTGGGATGATTCAACAGTTCGCCGAGCTTCTCGCGGTAGCCCGGAACGAAACCGCCACAGATCATGAAGCGCCCATCCTTGCTGGCGTCGGAGGCGAGCCAGGCCCGGAGCGCATAGTGCAACCCCTTCCTCGGTGTGCAAAGTCCGACGTAGATCATCACCAGGCCTTTGCCGGTGCCAGCATCCTGACTCCCGGGCCAGATCGCGGATTGATCGTAACCGTATTGATGTCGCAGCAGTTTGCCGGACATGAAGCCTTTATCCAGGAATGTCCTTTCAACGAAAGCGGATGGACAAAGCAGATAGTCGCACTCCTCATATTCCAACAATTCATGGGCGAGCAGGGCAGCATCAAACTTATGCTCATAACCATCCGGCAGCTTGAAATCAATCAACTCGCACTCGTCATCGACAACCTGATAGGCAAAGCCAGTGTGCGTGTTGGGTCGTTCCATGACGACAGGGATCCCCAGTTTCCTGGCGGTCCGGATGGTTTGTAAGCCTCCCAGCGGCCAGGTATGGACGATATCGATTTCCCGGGCGTGCGACTTGAGCCATCGTGATGTGATCCAGTCGTGGAATCTGCAAATGAGTGTTGCCCCAAACAACCTCACAGGAACACGAAATCGGCCCACAGCGGTGGTTGTCTTCAATCGGACGGAATCGGGAGGCATCTTCAATGCGGAAGCCACCACTGCGGTGACATTTCCCCCTGCCCGCTCAAGGCCAAGGACCTGTTGCCAAGCCGTCCAACAGATCCGCCCCGCTCCAAGCCTGTGCGGAAAACTGTAGAGAACGCGGATCTCGCTTTTTTCAGGAATGTTTGGCATGTTTGTATTCAAATCAACCGGTGGCGGCGCAGGTGCGCGGCGGTTGGCTCACTTCCGGATGAAATCTTGAATCCCGGCGACAAGACTCTCACTTGCAAAAGATCCGATTTTCCGACTCGGCGCCAGTTCTCCGAGATGATCCAGGCGATCTCGCAATTCCTGCTCGTCGAACGCCACATTCACATTTCCCAACTCCCTCATTCTAACCGCAGTGGCCGTCTGATGCTCGTTCCGATGTTCTCCCAAACGTGCGAGCTTGGGCATGACCAGAATCGGCTTCCCATGGAACAACGCGGAAAGAATGGTGCCCATGCCGGCATGCGAAATAATGATGCTGGCAGAATCGAAATATTTTGAAAACTCCTCAGGCTGTAGAAATTCGGAATAAGGTATGTGCTCCGGACACCACCCCCCTTCCCCAATCTGGGCGAAAATATCCTTCCTGCCGGTTTCTCCCGCCCACGCGTCAACGACCTTGACCATGCGGTCAAACGGCAAATCGGTTCCAACGGTCACCAGAATCATAACACGCTTCCCATCCAGCGGGGACCTCCTTCAATCGCCAGATGCTCCCATTGCGTTAGCCAAAGGTCCACAAACGCCCCGGCCTTTTGACCGGACATGGACAACTCCTCGGCATTGGCGACACTGTCCACCCATATCACCTTCGCACCAAACCACTTTCCAAACCTGACACCGAAGTATCCGGGAGCGGCGCCTGTCGAAATCACAACATCCGGTCGCTCGCGCAGTACAAGGAGGAAGATCGAAACGGCACTACGCAACAGCTTGAACTTCTCCCAGCGGTTTCCATCGGGAATCAAACGGAACGCCTCGTCCCCGACATCCTTCCGGTAACCTTCACGAACCGTGGCGTAAACCACCTTCGATCCGGCAAAGGCAGGCCTCAGCCTGAGAAGCTGAACCCAATGCCCTCCCCCTGATGATATCGCCAGGACTTTCTTTCCCTTAACTTGCATGGGATTGACTTTCAAGACGCACCACGGCCGAACAGGACCGCCGGAACCGTTTTAAGAAGAATCTTGATATCTAGCAGCAGCGACCAGTTCTCGATATACTCGTGGTCCATTTCCATCCAATCCTCGAATGAGACGCTGTTTCGTCCGCTGATCTGCCAGATGCAGGTGATGCCGGGTTTCACGGAGAGCCTTTTTCTGAAAAGCCACTCATACTTCTTCACCTCGTCGGGAAGCGGCGGGCGTGGACCCACAAGGCTCATC
The DNA here is from genome assembly GCA_963810445.1 of uncultured Verrucomicrobiae bacterium. Taxonomy (GTDB): domain Bacteria; phylum Verrucomicrobiota; class Verrucomicrobiia; order Verrucomicrobiales; family Akkermansiaceae; genus Luteolibacter. The sequence continues at coordinate 51,625 of CAWENZ010000055.1, forward strand.
TCGCCACTGAGGACGTTCAACAACTGTGGCAATTCATCGATGCTGAGCTTGCGGATAAAGCGGCCGATCGCCGTGGTTCTCGGGTCGTTCTCGATCTTGAACGCGGGGCCATCACGTTCGTTGAGGTGTTGCAATTCCAATTTCCTCTCCTCCGCATCCACCACCATCGAGCGGAACTTGTAGAGTCTGAACTGCCTTTGGTTCATGCCCACCCTGTATTGCGAGAAGAACACCGGACCCGGGCTCGTCAGCTTGATGATAATTGCAACAATCATCATGAGTGGCAACAACACGATCAGGGCCGCCAGCGAAACCGAAGCATCGATCAGACGTTTCACGAGTAGCTGCATCAACATCTGTTCCCTGAAAAGCGTGACCACATACTCATCATCGAACTCCTCGATATACATGTTCCGGAGCAAGGTCCCATCGGCAAAATTCGGCATCAGCCTGACAACAATCCCCAGGTCTCTCGCGTTCTGGACGATTCTCGTGATATCGCTGAACCTTGAATCAACAGGCAGGCAAACCATGATCTCGTCCACCCTCTCTTCCGTTAAAATATGTCTCAGGTTGCCAAGGGAACCGAGAATCCGCCAATCATTCTGCCTGCCATTCATTTCTTCGAGAATCTCATCCGTCTCAGCCACAAATCCCACGATCTTGTAACCGAGTTCCCGCTTGTCCTCGATCCGCTCCGCCACCTCGAAGGCACGGTTGTTCGCTCCGACGACCAACAGGAAGCGATAGTTGTATCCGGACCGGCGGGCACTCAACAGGACAAGCCTTAGCAACAGCCTGCTGACGATCCCAAAGCTTGTGACGACTGCAAAGAAGATCAGGATGTTGAAGATGTTGAAGCTCTCGACCGAAAAAACCGCACAAATCATCATCAGCCAGAAGGATGCGAAACCCGTCGCCTTGATCAGGTTTTTCACCTGCGTGTTGAGCGCCACGAGCCGATCCGCCTTATAGCGAATGAAGTAATCGAAGATCCCAACCCATCCCGCGGCAAGGAGCAGCATCCCTATCGTATCCTCCATCTGGAATGTCGCGTCAAGGATGTGGGTTCCACCCTGGATGGCAATCTCGGGACGATATCGGATGATCACGATGGCCGTTAGGATCAGCATCAGTTGATCCAGAAGCCGGAAAATGTGAATAAGTAGTTTGTGTCTTAGCCGAATCATGGCTTTGTTGGTTTTATGTTGTGAAAATCAATGTTGGTACGACCGACATTTTCTCCGTGGCTGTTTTGATTCCGGTACCAATCGGCCAATTCCTTGGCCAAGGGGTTCCAGGTACAAACCGGCGTATCGATCCTGGATGTATTGCATGAACTCCTCAATCAGTCTCGAGGAGTAGTGGGACGATGATTTGCCGCTTTTAGTAAAATCCATGTAGTCCGGATGGATATTCACCAGGGCAAGTCCGCCGTGGTGCATGATCCAGTCGAGCTTCCGCATCCAGATCTTTGGAGTGGTCTCACCGAGGAGGAGAAACAATGTGGAATCCTGTGGGAGAGTGTAGGAAAGTTCGACATATCCGCTGTCCCTCCCCTCCGAGGACCGGACTATGAATGGGAAGATGGTTTCAGAACCGTCCGGTTGTGGCTCGAACGGATCCGTGTCAAATGTTGAGGCATCGTACAGGATATCCAGATCGTGAAGCCAGTCCAACTGATGCAACATGAATCCGGAGCGGAATCCCACGGCATTCCAGTCCCTCAGGTAGCCATTGATATATTTCGCCTTTCTTGTGAAGCTCTCACGGGATTCGTACAACTGGCCATCGTGATTGAGGTCATGCACGCCCACTTCGAATCCATGATCGTCCAACCATTTGCGAAGGCCCACGGGATCCTCGTAAGGCCCTTGGGGTATGAAATTGAACGAGGAACGGAAACCGTAGCTCATCTCAAGCTCCGCCAACGTCCTGACCTTCCCGATTCCTTCCTTTGACTCCACATCGTGGGTGAAAACGAGCGCGAACTTCCTGCCATCCGGCCAACCGGTCCAACCGTTTGGCTTGCTTCCTGCTGATTCATTGATGGGCCAAACGTTCGCACTTGCCCTCATGATTCCCGGAATCCTGCTCCGGCGCATCATCCAACGGATACTCCTTGGAATGAATGGCTTTACCCTGAAATAAGCACGCGCGAGAATCCCATGAGAGCCGCTCGCCATCGCCCGGGATTCGGGATGCTTCGCATGTTTACGCATGTTCGCCGGTCACGTTGATCCTGATCCAAAGGCGGCTCAACCTTGGCCGATGAGCCAGCCTGGGGCATGTGACCTCGTCTTGTTGAAGATGCAGGACACGTCAGCCTTGCCTTTCACGAGCTCGGAATAGCCCCACTTGAGACCATCACGGCTCGTGTTCTCCGCGTCGAGGACGAGGATCACCTTGTCCATCAAGCCCGCCATGGTCATTGTCCTGCTGGTCTGTTCGATCGGAGGCATGTCAAATACGATGTAATCGTAATCACTTGCCTGGAGATGCGGCATCATCTCATAGAGATGGAGCGGAGAGAACGAGGTGAGTCCGGTCTCGTCACGACGAGCCGTGGCACTCGCGTAATACAGGTTCTGATCGCTTTGCTTGAACTGCGGGCCTTTCGCGAGCTGAAGCGCTCCTGTCAGGGAATATCTAGCGACCTCCCCGAAAATCGGATTGTCTTCCGGATGGATGGAGCTCAAGTCCACCAACAAAACCTTGGCTCCCTTGATTTCGGAGAACGACTTTGCCAAGCCGGCGGCGATGGTTGATGCGCCAGCCCCCTCGGAAAGGCCGGTGACAGCAACGAGCTTCGGCTTGTGGAGGATGTTGTTCACCTCAAAGTTGAAGATGATCCGGTCCCGGATGGTTTCGGAGTAGGGAAGGATGAAATGGTTTGATTTTCTAACGGGCTCCTCTGCCTGTCAATTCGCTCGGTCAATGCATGACTCCCTGACCCGCTGGACCCGATTCGCTTCACATTGGACTCGTGGGAAAGCATCAGTCCGCCACGCTCCTTGCGTTTGATGTATGGGATCGACAAAAGCAACGGAAGCTGGAGCTTGGCCTGGATCTCGATGGGGCGTGTCACCCTCCGGTTGAAGAGCAGCTCGATCATGAACGCCAACCCGAGGCCAAGGCCCATTCCGGCACCCGCCAGGCCGATTACAATCTTCTGGGTGATCTTGTCGTAAGTCTTGATCGGTTTGGAGGGCTCCTGGAGCGTCTTGAGGTTCGGCATCCGGGTAGGGTCCAGTTTCGTCGTCATTATCGCATTCTTCAGATTGATTTCGAGGGACCGATATTCCGCATCATCCATCTGTCTCCGGCGCTCTAGAACCTCGATCTTGGATCCAATCTCGTATTGCTCCTTATATTGCTCGTCGAGTTCCTTGAGGTGGGAGGTAAAAACCGCCACCCGTGCCGTGACGGACGCCAGATTGGCCCTCTCCATCCTGAGATCATCCCCGGGGGACTTCCTGTCGCTTTCGAGAGCTTCCTTTTCAGCGACCAGATTGGGATACTTCTTCTCCAATGCGATTCTCCTGGAATTCGCATCAGCGACCTGGCGCTCGCTGAGTGCAAGCAATTGATTTCCTGATTTGAATTTAAGACGCAGTTCCATGTTTCTCTTTTGCAGAACCTCGAGGACATCGATCGTCGCCTTATAGTCGCTGATCACTTGCGCGGGAACCTTCGCTACCACGACAGGTTTCGAAGTTGCGCCCTTCTCCAATTCAACATCACCGGAAGCCGACTGTTCCAAAGCTTCGAGACGGGCTTTCCGATCGGCCAATTCCGCCTTGGCGGCCATCAGATCCTCCTTCGTCCTGGCCTTTTGACTTTCAATCGCCGCGGTCGCACCAGCCAGCGTGCTGATTCCGGATTCCGTCCGGAGTTGGTCCAGTTCGGACTCGGTCTGTTTGAGACGCAACCGGACTTCTTCGGTTTGCCTGAGGACATCGTCGTAGTTTGCGCCGGAGCTATGGATATCAAGATGCCTGATGGAATATTGCCTGACGAGCTCGCCGAGAACGAGAACCGCATTGTCCGCATTGGGATTGCTGTAATCAATGTGAAGGACATTGTTCCCTTGAGCCGCATATACCTCAAGGTTCGCAATGATTGTTCCAGCCGCATCCTCTAGCTTTGCGTCGGGGCCCGCATCGGGTAGAATCTTTTCAATTCCCACGACCCTGGCGACTTCCATCGCGAGATCCTCACTCGTGATGATTTCAACCTCCGTATTGATCACCTGAATTCCCGGCCCACCGGCGGAAGCGGCCTGAGCCTGGGCATCACCAACAGTACCTGCTGTTGAGAACATAACTTACCAATATCTTTGCCTTGGATTGATAGATAACCTTGCGCTTTGAAAAAACAAAACCGGCCGCTGCAAATCCCAACAGTGACAGGATGATGATCTTCCATTTGTGCTTGAAAAGGATATATAGGATGTCCTGTATTCCAAATCCGCCTTGGGGAATTTGCTGTTGATTCTTTTGCATCAGAAATTGATATTTTGGAGATTGGATGGTGTGGTCTGGGCCGACGGCCGGAGGAAGGCCATTTCAAGCTGCGGAAAGTGGACGAACCGCCTTCTTGACGGCAAAAACAACCCTTTCAATCTGTGAGGAATCAAGCTCCGGATAGATTGGAAGGGAGATGAGACGTTTGGCGCATCGCTCGGAGACGGGAAAATCGTCCTTTTGGTAACCCAAACCCCCGTAGCCAGGTTGGAGATGAACGGGAACCGGGTAGTGTAAGCCGAAGCCAATGCCGGACTCGCGGAACTCCCTGATCAGTCTCGAACGATAGCGGGTTTGAATCGCATAGACGTGATAGACGTGTCCCACGTCCGCTCTCACAGCGGGAGTCTTGAGATCATGACATGATTCAAGTTGGCTGTTGTAGGTCTTCGCGATCAGCCTGCGCAATTCGTTGCCATTTTCCAAATGGCGCAACTTGACCCGCAATACAGCACCCTGGATATTGTCCATCCTGCTGTTCCAACCCACGAGTTCATGCCGGTTCTTCTCCACCTGGCCATGATTGCGGAGGGCACGCAGCCGATTTGCCAGCTTCTCGTTGTTGGTAACCACGGCACCGGCCTCGCCCATCGCTCCGAGATTCTTTCCAGGGTAAAAACTGAAACATCCGGCCTGACCAAGGGAACCAACCTTGCGTCCCTTGTATTCACCTCCGTGCGCCTGGGCCGCATCCTCGATTACAGGAATACCAAATTCGTCCGCAATCGCGCGAATCGCGTCCATATCCGCCGAATGACCGAACAAGTGAACCGGGACAATGGCCTTTGTCTTCGGGGTGATTGCCTTGCGCAATTCAATCGGGCTCATGGTGAGAGTATCCCGATCAACATCAACCAGAACGGGTCTGGCTCCGGTCATCAGGATCGCCTCGACCGTCGCGATAAAGGTCATCGGAACGGAGATCACCTCATCACCGGGGCCGATGCCCATTGCTAACAAGGAGAGCCAGATTGCGTCGGTGCCGGAACCCACCGCGACCGCATGACTGGTTCCGCAGAAGAGGGCGAAATCTTTCTCGAACAGCTCAACGAACCTGCCACCGGAAAACTCTCCGGAATCGATCACATCGGCGATCGCACGATGAATCTCTTCCTTGATCGGCTCGTGATGAGCCCGTAGATCTTGAAACGGAACGTTCATCGATTTCCCTTCTTGTTTCTAACCGGCTTGGCCGGATTACCCACAACCGTGGTATCGGGCATTACGTCCTTCACGACCACGCTTCCCGCACCGATCATGGCATTCTCACCAACGGTGATTCCGGCCAGCAGCGTGGCGCCTGATCCGATGGAAGCCCCTTTTCTGATGAAGGTGGACTCGCATTTCCAATCGTCGGCCCCCTTGAGTGCGCCGTTCGACGCGGTCGATCTGGGCCATAGGTCGTTGGTAAAGTTGACTCCATGACCAATGAAAACCTCATCCTCGATGGTGACTCCGCTGCAAATGAAAACGTGACTGGAGATCTTGCAACGGGCACCAACCTTCACGCCTTTTTGAATTTCGACAAAGGTTCCAATCCTCGTGTCGTCTCCGATTTCACAGCCGTAGAGATTCACGAATCCGAAAAGCTGAACATTCTTTCCGAGCTTCACGTCCGACGAGACCCGGAGGCCGCTGGAGTTCACATCGATCATGAGCAGGGACGAATTGTTGAGCTATCCTGCCTCCGACATGTCATGCATGGCGGTGGGCAAGTTGACGATTTTCGCTTTGTTCAACAGAACGGGTGCCCCATTGGATTGTAGCGAGGATTCAGCGGCCTCGAGAATCCGAACGACCTGGAGGCCTTTGTGACCGCTTGAAACGGGCTCCAGACCCTGTTCCACACAATCCGCAAAATGCCTGCACATTTGAAGCAGAGGCTCTGTTTGCTCAATGTGGGGAATATGACAATCCCCGTAATGATAAGAGTAATGGAACTCGGCAAAACTGTCGTAATGTGGCGGACAATCCACCCTCATGTCATAGATGCGGATTTTCTCAAGCGGCTGGAGGTCATCGAAAACGATCATTTTCCGAGTTCCAACGAAAGTCATTTGCCTGACTTTCCTTGGCTCCAGCCAACTGCTCTGAACCGTTGCGAAACGTCCGTCAGGAAAGTTGAGCGACATGTTGGTGACGTCCTCGACATCCGGATTGATATGGGCATTTCCCTGACAATTGATGGATTCAGGCATGCTCCCCAAAATGTGAAGGATGATGGACAAGTCATGGGGAGCAAGATCCCAGGCAACGTTGAAGTCCTGCTTGAAGATACCCAGATTGAGCCTTTGGCAGTTGATATATCTGATTTCACCGATGTCCCCGGAGGTGACGAGTTCGACAATTTTCCGGACCGCACCGGAGTAGAGGTAGGTGTGTCCCACCATCAGGGTCAGGTTCTTCCTGCTGGCGAGTTGGATGAGGTCCTCACACTCCTCACGGGATGCAGCCATCGGCTTTTCGACGAGAACATGCTTGCCGGACAGCAACGCGGCTTTTGCGAGTGGATAGTGTGACTTGAGAGGGGTGGCGATGACGACCGCGTCCAGATCGACTGACCTGATCATTTCCGTGAAGTCCTCAAACGCCGGAAGGCCGGGATGGAGACTTTCACAATGTCTCCGGCGAGCCGCGTCGCGATCACATACGGCTGATAGTTTGACTTGGGCCATCTTGCCGAGGTTTCTCGCTAGATTCGGCCCCCAATAACCGTACCCCACGATCCCCACTGCAACCGGACGTCTCATTTCATCATCCGATCCGTTGGCTTCCGCACTTGGCGTCTGACTGATGTTGGGAATTTGCGCCAGATTGACGAGCCGTGAACTTATGTTGAGCGGCTTGGAAAAGCTGTTGAACCATTACCGATGGCGTCTTCAGCATGATCACCAAATCCATGAAAAGTGAAGCCTTGCGGGCATATTGAATGTCCATCTCGTTCATTTCACTGAAGGTGGCCCGGTTCTTACCGTTCACCTGCCAACTGCCCGTGAGGCCGGGAAGCACTCCGAACCGCTCCCTTTGTTTGGTCGAAAAGAAGACATACTCCTGAACCAGACACGGCCTTGGCCCGACCAAACTCATTTCTCCCCTGAGGACATTGAGAAGTTGTGGCAATTCGTCGAGTCCGGCAGCGCGCAACAGACATCCTCCGGGGATCACTCTGGAATCACAGAGAAGATCCAGTTTGACCATGGGACTATCCGATTTCACCAGATGCCTGAGATAGGATTCGTGGCGACTCGTGAGCGCGTTCATCTTCATGCTCCGGAATTTGTACAAGACGAATTTCTTTCCGTCTTTCCCGATGCGATCCTGGCAAAACAGTGCCGGTCCACGGGAAACAAGCCTGATCCAGAGCACGATGAGAGCCATCAGCGGCAGCACAACTGGCAGGCTGAGGGCGATGCAGGTAAGGTCCAGGCCACGCTTCCATAGGAAGGTGGGAGAATCGGCAATGTCCGCTTGATCAAGCGGAAAGGGGGTCACGGGGCGCAAATGCGCCGATTTTTGCCAGAGTGGCGATTGGGCCCGACCTGCGACGGAAAGTCGTCCATGGTCGCGGCGGGAAGGCATTCTGCCTTCGACGGATGTTTTGTGGCTCGGAAAAGAATACAACTTTCCTTGAGGCCTTTTTGCTTCAACAGCAGGTGTCATTTTGGGGGGCGGGGGGTGGGGGGTGGGGGAGTAAAAAGTCAGGTGATCGGAATCATTTCATGGAATTTCTCGGATTTGGGTTTTTACGAGCTTTGTATGACTGGAATATCAAAAACTTTCGGGACGCTGCCGCCCGTGGTCAATTAGAGCCTTGGGAGCACTAAAACCAATCAGGGGGGGATTCGGTCAAGATGTAATCGTTCGCATCATTTTCTTTGAGTGAATTCTTGAGAAGTGCTGCTCCGTGAGCAAATTCACTTCTCAAAACCGGTTGTCTGGTATTCTCAACCGGCTGAATTTTCAAGGATAATTACGAACTCGGGGGCATTCCTATCGATTGTCAGGTGATTATCAATAAGATACAGAAAAGTTAATTAAATTGGTAGGTTAGGGAGTCGTGCGCATCAACCTCGACTCCGCCATGGTTGGCGGGGAGGGATTTGCGCTGAGTGCGAAAATACCCCATGGAACTCTCGGTCGGCTTCGATGAGCCATTCCGCCAACAAGCGAAGCCACATCCACAGGGGGGGCTTGCGCAGGAAGGTTCATCTGAATCATTCATCTCGTTCGGGGGGGAGCGGGATCGTCTTTGGCGGACCTGTTTGGAACGCCCGTCACGAAGCAATTTACTCGCGCATCATGACTGAAATTGGCCGATGGAAAATTACGTGATCACGTAGAATCCAGACTTCCTTGGTTTCGAAGATGTCACCAAGGCGGAAAATTGTGCGGTTGAGTCTGACGATCGCAGCGGCAAGCGATTGACTGAAAGTCGGTAAGATCAATTCCAATGAATCGAATCCAAAAAAATGAATCGTTATGCCTCACGCTGATCAAAACAGCAGGCCGCTTGCCAGCTCCAATCTTTTTGATCGGGCAAATCTACAATCCACTGCGACCTTTCAATGAGTCCAGATCCGCGATCGTGAATTGAATTCACCCTGCGGCGGTCCTCAAAAGCCTGTCAGCGGATCAAAACTGAACTTCCAAGCCCGTAAATACCTGGAATTGAGTCCAGTCAACCTGGCCGCTATTGAAGGAATAACGTAGTTTGGATTCGAAATCCAATCGCTCTGAAAAGAATTTCCTGCGGTAGGACAGGTAGGTACTGACGCTGTTTTCGTCCTGCACGCTGCTTCCAACAACTCCAACACCTTCGTAGTTCGAGAAATTCACATCAATGCCTCCACCGACAGTCGCCCTGAGGAGAGACCGGTCCAATCCGGCGGATACCAGCAAGTTATTGATGACGTAATTGGTATCGGTGGGAGAAGGTATCGTCACGTATTGAATCAACCCCCTCAAGGCCCAGCGTTGGGAGATCGCGTAGCTGGCAGACAAGTCGCCGGTAAGGCCCAAACTGCTGTTCTGATCGTCACGGGAGCTTTTCGCGTATTCCAATCCCAAGGAGCCCGAAACAAGAATCCTCTCGCCCAATCTGTATTGGGCCTGCATGTAAAGTGCCCAAGCGTCGCGACTTCCCGTATTGTCGGATTCCGCAAGGTTGTATCGGATTCCCGGACCAAAACTAAACCGTTCGGTAGCTGCCCAAAACGCTCCAATCTGGGCGTTGTAGATGTTTGCTCCTACCAGTGAACTTGTCCCATAGTCTGAGATCGCAGCAGACCAACTGGCTGACAATGAGGTTCTTGGCGCCATTTGGTAGCCCACCTGGATCCCGTTGTTCAAAAGGGTTCCGGTCACGAATTTGCCGGTAAGGCGGTCGGTTCCGGTAAGCTCGCTGATTCTGGAATACGCGGTCAAGGATGCCTTGGAGCCGACATACCTCAAGGTAACGTCGGCTGCCTGGTCGAATGCATTGAGATCGGAGTTGTTGAGGTAGTCCCGAACGGTCGGATTGTAATTGGCATCGATCGACCACTTGGCCCCGCCTTCCGGGTCCGTTGTGTAGCTGAGCCAAGGTCGTAAATTCGTCGAGAGCTCGCTCTCGGGATTCTTCTCCCGGAGAAAAAGATTGGAGTCGTAGATCATCTCAACGCCCAAGCCATAGCCGAAGCCACCTTTCAGGCCAGGCCCAGCCCCGAAGGAAAGCGTGTCGCCGATTGGGACCAGATCCGTCAATCCAAGCGGATCAGAATTGCCGACCTGCGTGGTGAAATCCTGTGCATTGGCCGATGGACACAACAACACGGAAGCGAGTAGCAAGGCAGAAGAAGCCTTGCGATCTGAAGTTCGGGGGGAACGGAGCATGTGGTGGGTGGTGAACAAACTTTAGGATTCCTAATGAAAATTTTGAAATCTGTCAATCCCCTTACGGATCGCGTCAATCCGAGGTGAGGAGCGATCCCTCGGCAACCTTGTCAACCATGGTCAGAGGTATCGACGTGAATCGGGCGCCTGTTTTTTTCAATTATTGCCCCTTTTTTGGGAATGGGAGCCAAATACCCGCGATTGACACATTGATTATCAAATTGTTCAAAAATAAATTAAATAGATCTTGTTAATTTTCCAATAATTTTTATCTTTTTAAGAAATCAGGGAGCCCAAAGGGGTCTGGTTTTTGATAAATTTGCTGTCCACCACATAAATCGATCCAAACGACCTCCGGGTCCTCTCTGGATCGAATCGAAATTCTTCCTGGCTTGAGGGGTCCCTTCCTCAACCCAGGCAGCCCGGAACGGGATCAGTCCCAAACGGCATCCAGTCCATCGAGTCATCGGTGGAAAATGCCATTTCCGCCACGGGCCGGTCGTCTCTCCAGAGAGTCCCACTCTGGAGGTCCAAGACGGCGGAATTGCTCACGCTATCTCACCCTTACAACCAGCCATGAATACCAGCCAATTGGCCTTACCGGCCAACTTGGGTGGAGCCTTGCACCCAAGGTTTTCCATCCTCACGAATCCTTCCGCGGGCAATTTCGATTGCCGTCATACGCGGTTCCGATCGCTGCTTGCCAGATTGGTCCTGCTATCCGTTCTATTCCTGTTTTCCAAATCCATCGTTGCTGCCTCAGGAGTGAGTTTGGCATGGAATGCCAACCCCGAAAGCGACATCACAGGCTACCGGGTGAGCTACGGGACCAGTACCGGAGTTTACTCCAACGTGGTGAACGTGGGGACCAGTCCGACTGCCGACATCCCGGATCTCATTGAGGGGACGACCTACTATTTCGTCGTTGCCGCAGTCAACCAAGCCGGGCAAGGGGAGGCATCGACCGAGGTTTCCTACCTCGTTCCCCGCTCCGTTGTGATTCCTGCAAACAACTGGACTCTGAAATACGCTGACAGCCAGGAGTCTCTCGATTTCAAGGCCGAATACGCGTTCGACGGCGATCCAGCCACGATTTGGCACACGGCGTGGACAGGAACCACCACGCCTCCACCTCATGAAATCCAGATCAATCTTGGTTCGAGCCAAGCGATCAATGGATTTGGATACGTGCCGCGACCCGGGAGCTTCTTGGTCGGAAATGTGGGTCAGTTTGAATTCTTTGTGAGCGCGGACGGCGTGAATTGGGGTAATCCGGTCTCAACCGGCACGTTTCCGAACACAGGAGCCGTCAAGGAAGTAAAATTCCCAACAACCACGGGTAAATTCATCAGGTTTCGCGGCCTGACCGACGCCAATGGCGGAACCTACATGTCCGTCGCCGAACTCTATTTGATCCAGGATGGCTCATCCCCCGCCAACCAAGCGCCTGTCGCCACTCCCAAGTCGGTGGTCACCCAGCAGGATTCATCCATCGCAATCCTGCTTTCCGGAACCGATTTGGATGGAAATCCGCTGACCTATTCCATCGGCAGCCAGCCCACTCACGGAACCTTGAGCGGGACACCACCAACCGTCACCTACTCGCCGGCTTCCGGATTCAGTGGAAACGACAGTTTCACCTTCATCGCGAATGACGGCACACTCAACTCCGCCGCAGCGACCGTCAGCATCGCGGTCAATGCCGTCAATCGCGCACCGGTCGCCACTTCCAAGTCCGTCAATGTCAACGAGGACACTCCCACCGCGATTGTCCTAACTGGAACCGACCCGGATGGCAACAGCCTGACATTCAATGTCGTGAGCGGTCCCGGCCATGGTTCGCTCAGCGGCACCGCGCCGAATCTCGTTTATTCTCCTTCGTCCAATTTCAACGGGTCGGACCAGTTCACCTTCAAGGCAAGCGACGGTAGTCTGACATCAGCCGTCGCGACCGTCTCGATCACGGTTGTTCCGATCAATGACGCGCCCGTCGCGATCTCGCAGTCCCTCACCACCATGCAGGACGGCAGCGTGTCATTCACCCTCACCGGCACGGATGTCGAAAGCAATTCGCTGACATTCTCAACCGTCACCGGGCCATCAAACGGCATCCTTACCGGCACACCGCCGAATCTCGTCTATCAACCCACACCAGGTTTCTCCGGTAACGACCAATTCACCTTCAAGGCAAACGACGGAGCCCTGAACTCCACGCCGGCCACGATCTCGATCACGGTCAATCCAAAGCCCACGGACAGCGGCCTGGCCGTGCTTTCGCGCTCCGGTTGGAGCCTGAAATACGTGGACAGTCAGGAAATCTTCGACGCTGCGGCGATTCAGGCATTCGATGGTGATCCGGGGACCTTCTGGCACACCCAGTGGAGATCCGGGGCGCTTCCTGCCCTGCCCCATGAAATCCAGATCAACCTCGGATCCGTCCAATCGGTGGCTGGTTTCCAATACCTCCCGCGTCAGGACAGCCCCACCGTGGGCACGGTGAGAAACTACGAGTTTTACGTGAGCCTCGACGGATCAAACTGGGGTAACCCGGTCGCCAAGGGGGCATTTCCGAATTCAAAAACGGAAAAGGTCATCACCTTCTCCTCCAAGTCCGGCAAATTCATCCGCTTCCGCGCGCTTTCGGAGGTCAACGGCACTTCCGACACCTGCGTCGCGGAGCTCAATGTCCTCACGGGAACCAACGTCAACCAAGCTCCCGTTGCCAATTCCCAGTTCGTGACCACGGAAAAGGACACTCCTATCGCAATCAACCTGACAGGATCGGATGCGGATGGCGCATCCCCCACCTTCTCCATCGCGGGCAATCCCGCGCATGGAACGCTCAGCGGCACGGCTCCGAATCTGAGTTATATTCCCAAATCCAACTACACCGGCAGCGACCAATTCACCTTCCGCGCGAGCGACGGAGCGGTCGATTCGGCGACTGCCACGGTGACCATTACGGTTACTCCCGTCACTGAGGTTCCCGGAAACGTGGCACCCGTATTTGGCAACAGTTCAATCCCATCCTCGGTCAATGAGGATTCGGCTTACTCCGGCCTTCTGGCCGCAACCGATGCCAATGGCGACTCTCTCACGTTCAGCAAGATATCCGGACCTGCCTGGCTCTCGGTTTCCCAAAGCGGTGCTCTATCAGGCACCCCTCAGAATTCAAACGCCGGGCAAAATGTCTTCAGCGTGAAGGTCAGGGATCCGTTCAACGCCTCGGCCACGACCACCTTCACCATCACGGTGGCGAACACCAACGACGCTCCCGTGTTCAAGCTAAGCCCGGCTGTTTACCCGGCAGGGACCGAGAAGGTCATCTATCGGGACCAGTCTCTTGCGAACATCGCTTACGATCCTGACCGCGGAGACTCACTGGCATTCACCAAGATCTCGGGTCCTGAATGGCTCACCGTTTCGATCTCCGGAGCGCTCGGGGGAAAACCACCCGCCGGAAGCGCCGGAGACAATGAGTTCACCGTCCGCGCGACCGACCGCTCGGGAGCCTTTGCCGAGGAATTGCTGCAAATCAGGATCAATCCTAACAACCTACCACTCCCATGGAAACTGGAACGCGTCGGCAAAGGAAATCTCGACGGCCCGGCCCGCTATTCCGCCGGAGTCTTCACGATGGGCGGTGCGGGCGCCTTGACGAAATCCGCCGATGCCGGGAACTTCGGTTGGCAAAAACTCAGTGGCAACGGGGACATCGTCGCCCGGATCAAGAGCCTCGACAACACCGGCTCCAATACCCGGGTCGGCCTGATGATTCGCGAATCACTGGATGCTGATTCACGCCAGATCTTCATCGGCGTCGATGGCGCAGGAAAGCTTCGCTTGATGAACCGGACATCGAACGGAGGTCCCGCCAAGGACAGTTCGCAAGTTGGCACCGACAGCAAAATGCCCTGGCTCAAGCTGGCTCGCAAGGGCAACAAGATCATCTCCTACACCAGTTCCTTCGGAACCGGCTGGACCCAGGTCGGAAGCATCACCCTGAAGCTCCCGAAAAACTGCTACATCGGCCTGTCCGTTAGCAGTGGGGACAAGGATGAATTGAACACCTCGAAATTCAGCAACGTCAAGGTGCGGCCCTGATCCACTATTCCGGTTCGATGGGGGCCAAAGGCTCCACCGGCGCGACGGGAGCATCAGCCGGCAGCTCCATCGGCTTTCCTTGCTTTCTCGTCTCGATGAATTCCTTCGTTAGAGATTTCGCAAGGGTGAGATCGTCGGGACTCATCCGTTGCTCGAGGACAAAAACCATTTTCTTGGCAGCCATGATACCGCCGGTCGAAGCCAAGGTCGCCCATTTGTAAGCCTCGATATCGTCCCTCGCGAGTCCGGCTCCGGTCATGTGCATCCGCCCGATCTGACATGCCGCATCCGGGTTTCCAGCGTCCGCGCTCAGCATGAACCATTTCGAGGCTTCCGTGCTGTCCTTGAGGACACCTTTTCCTCCGATGTACATCCCGCCGAGCGCCATTTGAGCCTCACCATTTCCCTGCTCGGCGGCGGCCTTCAGCCAAATGACCGCCTGCTTGGTGTCCTTCGGCACGCCGTTCCCTTTCAAATAACGCTCGCCCATCTTGAACTCCGCACCGGCGTCTCCCTGCTCCGCCGCTTTCGTCAGCCAGAGCAAGGCCGCTGCCTCATCCTTAGGAACCGCCTCGCCACGTGAATAAATTTCCGCCAGTTGCACCTGGGCATCGAGCTCCCCTTTCTCGGCTCTGCCGACCAAATCGGAAACCATGTCTCCGCGACCCGATTGAATGGCGAGGAGGGTGAGAATGAGAACGCGGCGCGTCATTGCTTTCATCGTCGGGATTCAAGCACCGACGCCTGTTTCCGCCAAGGTTGATTTCAGCAAGTCCGGCAGCATCCGGTTTGTCCGCTTGCGTGACCACGGACATGGCATAAGATCCGTCACTCATGGCGCGCAGGGACGTATTCATCAAGGCAGCACTGGTTCTGGTCGTCGTCTGGGGATGCGTCTGGGCGATCCGCGCATTTGCGAGCTCGCGAAAGATCACCGCCGAACTCGTGAACCGGCAGGTCGAGAAAGCAAATTTCGCGGACTGGTCGAAACGCGACGGAACTCCGGATCCCGCCGAAGCCGCGCGACGCGAAGGCGAACTCCGCAAGATCGCCACCCTCGTCAACCGGCTCGATTTCCAGGAAAGGGAGAAAAACCGCGACAACCGCACCGGCGAAAATTTCTTCCGCAAGCTCTCCCAGAACGAGAAAAGCCTCTTCATCAACCTCACGATCGTCGAGTCGATGAGCCGTTTCATGGAATCGCTCGACGCCATGAAACCCGAGCAGCGCAAGAGATTCGTTCAGAAAGGGCTCGACGAAATCAAGTCCGGCCGCACCGGCGAGGACATGGCGCGGGCCGACGAACTTGGTGCTGACCTGCTGGACAAAATCAGCGGGGAAGGCATGAAGGCCTATTTCGAGAAATCCAGCACTGATACCAAGCTCGACCTCGCCCCCCTCATGGAGGCGATGAACGAAACGATGCAGGGACTCCGCGGCAACGAATTCGGCCCCCGCAACGAATGAAACATCGCGGATTCACCTTGGTCGAAATGCTCATCGTCGTCGCGATCATCGCCACGCTCGTCGCCATCGGATTTCCCATGACCCGCTCCGTCATCGCAAAATCGCGCGAGGCAACGTGCCTCAACAATCTCCGCTCCCTCGGCGTCGCCCTCCGGAGCCACATCCAGGAACACGGCAACATCATGCCCGACCTCAAGGCCGGACGCGCTTCGAAAAACGAGGACATCCCGGTCCTCGACATTGCCCTGCTTCCCTACCTCGGATCTCCGGAAGCTTTCCGCTGCCCTGAGGACCATAAGGAATTCGAGAAATCCGGCAGCAGCTACCTCTGGAATTCCACGCAAAGCGGACTCCCCTTCTCCCAACTCAGCTTTTTCGGGATCAAGGACAGGCCTGACAAGATCCCCCTGATCACCGACAAGGAGGCTTGGCATCCCGGTGGCACCAATTTCCTCTACGCCGACCTCAGCAGCTCTAACAAACCCCGCTTCGCTGTCGGCAACTGAAACCTCCCCATCCATGCTGACAGCCACCGGCCTCCACAAATCCTTCGGCGGGAAACCCGCGCTCACCGATGTCTCCTTCCACGTCGGGCAAGGCGAGATCTTCGGTCTGCTAGGCCACAACGGCGCGGGAAAAAGCACCTCGCTCGGCATCATCCTCGGAATGGTCATGCCCGACCGTGGCGACGTCACCATCGGAGGGATTTCTGTCCTGAAAAACCGCTCCCAAGCCCTGCGCAAGGTTGGCGCGATCTTCGAGGCCCCGGCGTTTTACGAATATCTATCAGGCTGGGAAAATCTCAGGATCCTCATGAGCTACTCCAGCGGGTTCGATGCGGAGTCCGCGCTGAAAGTCGTCGAACGCGTCGGCCTCTCCAGGCGCATCCACTCCAAGGTCAGAACCTACAGCCATGGAATGCGCCAGCGACTCGCCCTCGCCCAGTCATTGCTTCCGGAACCCGAGGTCCTCCTGCTCGACGAACCGACGGACGGTCTCGACCCGGAGGGCATCAAGTGGTTCCGCGAGTTCATCCTCAAGCTCCGCGATGAGCGCGGCATGACCGTCCTTTTCAATTCCCACCTGCTCGCCGAGGTCGAGCTCATGTGCGACCGCGTCGCCATCCTGCGCGAGGGAAAGCACGTCTTCGAAGGTGCTGTTAGCGGCTTGCACAACGATGTCCCGGTCTTCGAGGTGGACCTCGAGCCATGGCCAACCGCCGTCGGGCACATCCACAAGGCGGGCGGTGAAATCATCGCACCCGGCCGCATCAGCCTGCCCGACAAACTGGATCCAGCCCTGTTGGTCGATTCGCTCGTGCGCGGCGGAGTCCGCGTGCGGGCCTTCTCGCCCGTCCGCCGCTCGCTGGAGGATGTCTACATGGAAATCCTCAACGGCGCACCCAGTCCTAACTGATTCCCATGCTCTTCCTCCAACAACTCCGCGGCGAACTCCGCAAGCTCTTCGCCCGCCCCCGCACCTGGATGGGATACGGGGCCTTCATCACCATGGAGGCGGTCATCCTGCTGGTTTACAAACTGCCGCGCAGCCAGAAGTACATGCACAACCTGCTGGATCGCAACGGGCTCGAGTTCGGCACCTACTACAGCTCGCTGACCATCACGTTCACCATCATGCTGCTGAGCATGTTTTTGTTAGGATCGATCTATTTCGCCCTCGTCGCCGGCGATATCGTCGCCAAGGAAAACGAGGACGGAAACCTGCGCCTTGTTTTCGCCCGCCCTATCAGCCGGTTCAGGCTGCTGTTGGTGAAATACACGGCCGTCTCGCTCTACACGTTCAGCTTCGTTTTCTTTGTCGGTGTGACCGGTTACGCCATGGCCGTCGCCGCCGTCGGCTGGGAAGGTGGCCTGTTTGTCATGGAGCCGAAGATGAAAGTCTTCGCCGCCTATCCGCACTGGGGAGAGGGAGCCACCCGCTTGGCCATGTCCGCCGCCGGGATCGGGATCAGCATGATCACGCTGTCGTCCATCGCCTTCATGTTCTCCTGCTTCAGAATCAAGCCGGCCGCAGCGACCATCATCACCCTCACCATCCTCTTCGTGGACATGATCCTGCAGGGCTTTCCCTTCTTCAAACCTTACGAAAGCTACTTCATCACCTGGCGGATGAGCGCGTGGGTCTTCATGATGGAGCAAAACCTCTCATGGCCTAAAATCATCGAATCCTACGCGTTTCTCGCCGGGCTCAACGTCACCCTTTTCACGCTCGGCTGGCTCTCGTTCCAGACCCGGGATTTCAAAACGTGAACCTCACCAGTTCACGTTCTCCCCACGAGTGTCGATGTGGGTGAAATTCCAGTAGCCGCCCACGCCACCCTTGAAGAGGCCGCGATCACGGAGATTTCTTGCCGCTGCGGTCACTTGGGAGGCTTTTGTAGGGAATTTCACGTCCACCGCGACGTTTGCCTGGTGCCATGAGCCGGACTTCGCGCCGTCGCAATGGGCGTTGTAGGCGGGACAGCGGTAGGCAGAAACGACCTCCACCTGCTTGACGTTCAGTTCCAGGGCGATGCGATCCGCGACCCGCAACGTGTAGCCCATGCGGGTCCACCAGGTCTTGGGCGGCAGGCAGTTCCAAATGGAGCCCTTGTTCTTGGCATGCGCCGCGATCACCTGTTGCGGTGAGATGTTCTTCAGTTTCAGGCCGCTCAGATAGCGACCGTATTCCGGCAGGAGGGAACCTTGATTGCGCACCCAGTCTCCGGGCAAATCACTGAAATCCAAACGATTCGACGGACTCGGGGCAGCCGTGCGTGGCTGAGTCTGCACCGTGACCTTGGGACCCGATCCGGTGCCTTGGAAAGGAGCGGCGCTCGCGCCCATGGAGGAGGCCAGCATTCCAAGACCCGCCAAACTCAAGCCGCCGATCACTTTCCTGCGGTGGATCGCAGGCATTTCTTCGGTCGGGTTGACGAACGCTTCTTCAGGGAAAATCATGACATTCAAGGAATTGGGATCAGGGCCGTAGAGCGATTTACATGCCTATCGGGCAATTTTTTGGCACCCAAGGGTTTGAAATTCCCTGCGAACCAATCAGACAGCCCGATCTGGGCAAGTAAAAAAGCCAGCCGACCACCTAATTGCCGGTAGTCTCGACACGGGATCTCCCACTCCAAATCCCCAGCACTAGTCCCAGAAGAGACAGGCCGATGAGCCCCCAATCACCGATCACCGCATAGAGCGAAAAGCCCGGCTGAAGCGGCACATCCAGCTCCGTGAGCAAGGAACCGCGGGTGAAATGACTCCCCTTCCCGTCCGTCAGGATCTGGCTCGCGCCGGTGTCGGGATGGCGGGTCGATCCGGTGGAGTCAATCGCCGCGCTCACCCCGGTGTTCGCGCAGCGGAGCATCGGACGGCGCAGCTCGATGGCGCGGAACATGGCGTAGTCGAAATGCTGGTCCGCCGCCGCCGATTCCTTGAACCAACCGTCGTTGGTCACGTTCACGATCACCTGCGGTCCGGGCCGGACAAATTTCCGCGTCAGCCGTGGCACCGAATCCTCGAAGCAAATCGTGGGAATCGCACCGATCACGGTGTCCCCCACCTGGATGGGAAGCGGATCATACGACGTGCCTGCGGTGAACGAACCGTGGTACTCGGCACCCGCCTGCTGTTCGTAAATGGTCTTGAGGAACGGAAAAGTATCCAGCAACGGGATGGTTTCGCCGAAAATGACGAGGTGCTCTTTCCGGTAGGTCTGCAACTCCTCGGCCGGAGACATGACCGCGAGGGAATTGTATGAATTGCCCTTTGCCTTAAGCACGGGCCCCTTGCCATCGTCTTCCGCATCGCCTTCGGCAGAACCGAAAATCAGTGAAAACGGACCGGCCTCTCGAACTTGGGAAACCGTGTCCCAATTCACCTGATGCATCGCCTTCTGACCATTGTCGGTGCTGCAGATCCACCCGGTCAGCGCGATCTCCGGCCACATCACCCAGTCCGGCCATTTGTTGGTAATGAAGCCGTCCGGTGATTTCAGCGCATCGAGTGCCTTCAGCGTCTCGTCCTCGTAGCCCTGGTGGGTTTCAAGCGCCGTCCACAAAACACGATCCGCTTCCTGCGGAATGTTCAACTGCACGAGCAGCGTCTTCAACCGCACGGATTCCCGAGCATGTTCCAGCCTGATCCGGAAGAATCCATATTCGGCGATCAAGCCCATCACCGCGATGGCGATTCCGATATCGCGCCATTTCCTCAAGCTCACCGCCTGCAGGATCACCGCTTGGAAAAACACCACCGCGAGGGAAAGCCCGACCACGCCTAACAAATCCGCCGCCTGCGCCATCAGCGGAACATCGTGAAATGCCACGCCAAGGACATTCCAACTGATCCCTGTGATCACCCAACCGCGCAACAGCTCGCAACCCGCCCACACCGCTCCGTGACAAAATGCAGCCGTTAGAACGCCTGCCGGCCTTCCACCTGACCAGGGATTTCCTAGCTTCGCCGCGAAAATCCCGAACAGCCCCCAATACGTCGCCAGATACGCTGGCAGCAGGATCGCGCCGAGCCATGAGACCGAGGCCACCCAGTTGAACTGGATCAAACACGCCACCAGTCCCGCCAGATAGCCGATGCCAAATCCCTTCCAACCCGTGCGTTTCCCCTCCACCGACCACAGCGCCCACAACAATGGCAGCAGTCCGACCCACACGAGAAAGGAAGCGTTCAGCGGTGGAAATGCTCCGGCCACGAGCAAACCGCTCGCGACCGCAGCGACAATCCGCATTCCTCCCGAAGCTTTCGTCATGCGCGCAGTGTCAACAGGGCAATGCGGATGGTCCACTGCGAAACTCGGGGGCTATACACAAGGAAAAGCGATCTCCGAATCGCCGAGGCCCATGGAAAGCCAATGAACCGCGGCTTACCTCAGCTCATTGGCCGTTCATGGGCTTGGGCGGATCGGAGTCCGCCCCTCCTTGAATTCGAATCACAGGAACGGCGTCACTTTCACCTTGAGCAATTCCACCAGGGCCGGGTCCATGTATCGGTAGTTGTCCGGGATACCTAACACGATGACGCGTTGGCCGTGGAGGTGACGCTTGAATTTCCGGTTCAGCTTCTCGCGATGCGTTTTTTCCATCACGAAAATGATGTCCGCCCACGCCACCTGCTCGGGAGAAAGCGGCACGATGGCATCGTTGTTGAGTCCGGCCGAATCCACGTCGATTCCCGGCATTCCCGCAAAAACCGCCTCCGCCGTCGGACTGCGGAGCTTGTTCTGCGAACAGATGAAGAGGAGGTGCTTCAAGTCTCGGTCAGATATCCGCAAGACGACCCGTGCTGTCACCGAAGCGGTCAAGCGAGGGGACGCCCATGGTGTCGAGCATGTTCAGATAGAGATTGCACATCGGCGTGGATCCGGTCTCGACGTGAGCGGCCGGGGTTCAGGGCACCACCCCCATTTCCCGCGAGGACGACGGGAAGGTTCGTGTGGGAGTGACGGTTTCCGTCGGAATTTCCACAACCATAGACGATCATCGAATTGTGCAGGATGGAATTTGCCGTCGGCATCCTGTTTGGACTCCAGCATCGTCAGGAACTCCGCGAATCGCTCGGCGTAGAAACGATCGATCAGGGCGACCTTCCGGATCAGGTCAGGATCGTCGCGGTGGTGGGAAAGTGA
This sequence comes from uncultured Verrucomicrobiae bacterium, assembly GCA_963810445.1. Lineage (GTDB taxonomy): Bacteria > Verrucomicrobiota > Verrucomicrobiia > Verrucomicrobiales > Akkermansiaceae > Luteolibacter. The sequence continues at coordinate 73,242 of CAWENZ010000055.1, forward strand.
GTGGTGTCCTTCCGCGACCTCGATTTCGGGGAACGACCGGTTGCTGCCGTCGTGGGCGAGGATCATCGACGAGATCCGGGTGGCATCGGTCTCGAAGGCCAGCGCCATCATCTGGAACATCAGGCGGATGTAGTCATCGTAGCGGGCCGGAATCCCCTCGGGAGTCTGGATCGCGGGATCGGGAATGTCCTTGAAGTTCTCCGCCGTGACGATGCGTTGCTCGATCTCGCGCAGTCCGGTTAGATACTCGTCCATCTTCGCCTTGTCGCGGTGGGTGAGTTGCTTCTGCACGGCCTTCGCGTCGTCCATCACGAAGTCGAGGATGGAACGTTGCTGCTTGCGGCGCTGGGCCAGGCTGATTCCGCGATTGCCGGGTGAGCCCGAGCCGAAAAGCCGCTCGAACACCAACCGCGGATTGGACTCCGGGGAAAGCGGTGACGTCGGCGAACGCCACGCGAGATTGGCCTCGTAGGCACAGGAATAACCGGAATCACAACCGCCGGATTTACGGTGGGGATCCGCGGAGAGTTCGAGCGAGGCGAAGCGCGTGAGGTTTCCGATCCGGTTGGCGGCAATCTGGTCCACCGAGATGCCTGCCTGAATGTCGCTGCCCGCGGTCTTCTTCACACGCACCCCTGTTAGGAAGGTGCCGTTCGCTCGGGCGTGATCACCGGCACCATCCGGTCCGGCCTCGGCATTGACATGATCGAGCCCGGAAATGACCTGCACTCGATGGCGGAGCGGTTCCAGCGGTGCGAGCGTGTTCCCAAAAGTAAAATCCTTTCCTTTGCCTGTGGGAGTCCAGTGGCGCTGGATGGCTCCGTTAGGAAAATACAGGAAGGCCATCCGCAGCGGAGCACCGGTCGCGGTGGTGGCGAATCCCGCAGACGGAACCCGTGGCGGCCATCGCGCGGCCGGGCAGGAATGCCTCCATGGCCGGCAATGCAACACAGGCTCCAAATCCGCGGAGAAAGCCACGGCGATTGATGTTGGAAATATTCATGGCATGTCCTTGCGACGTCGTTGAAACGGGGCGGAATCGATGATTCCTGTGATCAGCGTGGAAAACTTACCATCGGACTTCTCCAATTCTTCCACGATGCCATCGATCGTGGTGATGTCACAGGCCTCAGGTCCGCGCCCCAGGGCATACGTGAGCATTTTCTCGGTGAGGCAGCGATAGTAGTCGGTGCGACGGGAAGTCACGAGGATGTGCTTGAGTTCCTTCACATCGGCGAATTTCTCGCCGGTGATCAGTTTGCCTTCCTCGACTTCGATGGGTTGGCCGCGTTCGCGGTCACGCCACGATCCCATGGCGTTGAAATTCTCCATCGCCAGCCCGAGCGGGTCCATGCGGTCGTGGCAGGACGAGCAAAGCGGCTGCTCGCGATGCATCGCGAGAGCCTCGCGCAAGGTGCGGTCGCTGCCATCGTGCGTTTTCTCCGAGGCTTCCAACGACGGGATGTTAGGCGGCGGTGGTGGAGGCGGCGTGCCGAGGATGTTGTCGAGAATGAAAAGCCCGCGCTTCACCGGCGACGTTCGGGTGGGATTGGACGTCACAGCCAGCACGGTTCCCATGGTGAGGATCCCGCCACGCGGACTGTCCGGCGGGAGCTTCACGAGGCGCATGTCACGCCCCCTGACACCGGGAACGCCGTAATGATTGGCAAGTTCCTCATTCAGGTAGGTGGAATCGTTCTCGATCAGGCCGAGCACACTGCCATCGGTCCGCACGAGATGACGGAACAACATTTCCGTCTCCTGCCGCATCGCATACCGGAGTGACCCGCTGAACTCGATCCGGCTTCCTCCCTTTTTGAACTGCGCGCGCATCTCGTCCCGTTGCTGTTTCAGCGACTGCGCTCTCGCGACATCCTTCGTCCTCTCCGCCTCGTCGATTTCACGATTCAAGCGCTGGTATTTTTCAAACCTGCCCCGCATGTCCCTGTCCTGCCCGGCATCACGAGCCTGCACGATTCGCGCGTCGATGCTCACGCTCTCGACATCGCGCGACTGGAGCCATTGGCCGGCGAAATTGCGGACGAACTCGTTGGACCGGTCATCCTTCAACATCCGGTCGATCTGGGCGGGGAGGTTTTTCCGAAGCTCGCCGCGATCCGCCAGCTGATAGAGAGTTTCGTCCGGCATGGTGGACCAGAGGAAATACGAAAGGCGGGATGCCAGTGCGTATTCATCCAGCAACGGGTGACTAGCGGGATCGTTCTCTTCAAGCGTGTCTTCCAGGCGGAACAGGAAACGCGGCGAGGCAAGAACCGCGGAAAATGCACGGGCGATGCCACGCTCGAACGTGCCGTCGATCATCCCGGCGGATTCCATGGCCAAGGCGGCGAGTCGTTTGACCGTGGCCTCATCCACTGGCCGACGGAAGGCACGCGTGGTGAAGCGCCTGAGGAGTTCCTCCGCATATTCAAGCCTTTCCGCCTCACCCTCCGGCACTTCATTGCGGGTGAAGAAGCGTTCGTATCTAGGCGGCTTTCTGAAGGCCCGCGGGTCTAACGGACCAATCAGCCTCGCGCCCATCAAAAGCAGTTCGACGTCGGGAGGTCCATCGCCGGGGTTTTCCGCAGGCTTCTGATCCAGCCCCAACAAGGGCTTCATGACCAGACGAAGGGAATGGGTTCCCGGCTCCCACTTCACCTCGGTGGAGGAAATCACGGGCTGCCCGCTTTCCCATTTCAACTGCTTCCGCAGGACGCTTTTCCCGTCGATGAACCATTCCAGTTCGGCCTTGCCCGGATCGAATGCGAAGGAACCTCTAACATCCGCATCCAGGACGACCTTGTAGGTGCCAGCGCTGGTGATCCGGGGCATTGCCGTTAGATCGGCGTGATCGTAGAGTGAAATTCTCAGGTCGGTGTATTTGCCATCCCGGGCTCCGGTGCCGCGGAACTCGTCCGCATCGACCACGCTGCTCGGCGTCACCCGGGATTCCAACGGCACCGCCTTGGCAACGATCTCCTCGGCCGCTTGCATGTATTTTTCCAACAGCATCGACGAGGTCGAGAGGACGTCACCGATGTTGTCGAAACCATATCCGGAATCATCTGCGGGAAATTCTTCGGCGGTGGGGAAGTCGATGCCCATCAGATCCCTGATCGTGTTCCGGTATTCCACGCGGTTCAGGCGCCGGATCGTGACGCGACCGGGATCCGGATTTTGTGGATCCAGCTTGAGCGCGTCCCGCTTGATCCATTCCTCAAGCTTCGCCAGATCCTTCTTGGGAATCCGGTCTTTCTTGGGGGGAGGCATCATGCCGCTACGGACATTTTTCAACACATGCACCCAGAGGTCCGGTTGGTTCATGAGTTCGCCGGTCGATGAGAACTTGTCGAAACTCACCTTGCCCTTTTCCTGGCCATCGCCGTGGCAGTCGTAGCAGTTGTCCTCCAGAATCGGCTGGATCTCCTTTTCGTAAACTTCCGCGTCATCCGCCAGCATGACGCCCGAAGGAATCATGATCCCGATCGACAGGAAAACGAGAAGCCGCGATTTGTGCTCAAGTTTCTGGGTGAGGAGTCGATGCATGAGAACTGATAGAGATTTGCTGGAGAGCCGGAGACGATCCTACGCTTGCATTCTGATTGATCCTGCAAAGCCGGCGCACTTTCCATTAACCCGAATGAAGCATGCGATGGGCCGGATTGTTGCGGTTTCCACAGAAATTTCTCAATTCCATGGCAAGACGCGTGGGATAGGTTCTTGGGAAATGAAATCGGATCGCGTGGTCATCGTGGGTGGAGGAGTCATCGGGCTGTGCTCGGCTTATTACGCGCTCAAGCGTGGGCTCCACGTGACGGTGATCGAGCGCGAGGAGGCGGGCGGCGACAATTGCTCCATGGGAAATGCCGGCATGATCGTGCCAAGCCATTTCACTCCGCTGGCGGCTCCCGGCATGATTTCCAAAGGGTTGCGCTGGATGTTCAACCCGGAAAGCCCGTTCTACGTCCGGCCGCGTCTCAGCCTCGACCTGATGCGCTGGGGATGGCTTTTCTTCCGTCACTCGACCGAGAGCCACGTCGCCGCATCGCGCGAGTTGTTGCGCGACTTGAACCTGGAGAGCCGCAGGTTGTTTGCGGAACTTGCGGAAGAGGAGGACTTCGGATGGGTGCCCCGCGGTTTGCTGATGCTTTGCAAAACCCAAAAAGGACTCGATGAGGAAGCCCACGTGGCCAAGGAAGCTCATGAGATCGGACTCGCGGCGGAGGTGCTCGATGCCGCCGCGACTTCGGCAAAGGATCCCACCATCACGATGGACGTCGCCGGATCGGTGTATTTTCCGCAGGATTGTCACCTGAGTCCCGGCCGTTTCATGGCATCGATCCGCAGGCGGGTGATCGACGCGGGCGGCGTGATCGAAAGCGGAGTGAAGATCGACGCGATCGAGGTTCGGGATGGCAAGGTCGTATCGGTGACCGGCAACGGACGACGGTTTGAAGGGGATCAATTCGTGATCGCCGGCGGTTCATGGAGCACGGAGCTTTTGAAAAAAGTGGGGCTCAACCTGCCGTTGCAGGCCGGCAAGGGTTACTCGCTCACCCTCCCTTCCCCGCCGGAGCTCCCGCAGCTTTGCTCGATTTTCGCCGAGGCAAAGGTCGCGATCACCCCGATGGATGGGACGCTTCGTTTCGGCGGAACCATGGAGGTCGGAGGCTTGGACCTTTCCATCAATCCGGCGCGGGTGCGAGGCATCATCAAATCGGTGAACGCGTATTTCCCGAAATTTTCCGAGCGCGATTTCGAGGGAGTGAACCCATGGGCGGGATTGCGCCCCGTGTCGCCGGATGGCGTTCCTTATCTTGGGAAAATTGCGGGTTTGAAAAATCTCGTCGCCGCAAGCGGTCACGCGATGATGGGTCTGAGCCTCGGTCCTGTTAGTGGCCGGCTGGTGGCGGACTTGCTCACCGGAGATCAGCCTTTCCGCCCCATCGAGGCGCTTTCGCCTGGGCGTTTCTGATCGATCTCCGGTGGCAGTTCATTTCCAGCCACTCGTTCCAAACCTCGAATTCCGAAGGGCGCAAGCGGTAACGGGCGATGTTGCCCGCGTGCAGGCAGCCAAGCTCGGTTTCCACAACCTCGATGAACCTCGGACAGTCTTCCGGAGGAATCTCGTTCACCGCCGCAACCGCGATCCATCGGGCAGCCGCCCGCTTGTCCATCACGCCAAGCACGACTTCCCTGACGAATTTGCCGATGCCCGCACGGTAGCGCAGGCGGAATGGATCCGGATCACCAAGGGACTGCCTTACCGCCGAGTAGCGGGCGCAGGAACGACGATAAGCCCGCGCGAACACATCGCGCAGGTATTCGACGCGGTTCAGCTCATAGACGCCTAACAAACCACCGATGTAGTCATGCGGTTCCACATCCACGAACGACAGGGGGCAGAGGTTGTAGCGGATGAGCGGAATGTTCGCGGCCAGCCGGGAAACACGCTTGTTCACGTCCTCGAAGGGCTGGAGGTATGGCAAATGCACCATCGCGAAGAATGCCTGCTCGAAGGGATTTCGCACCGCGGAAGCCTTCGTCAGGATTTCCTCGAACCTCTCCTCGATCATTTGTGGAACCTCCAGCGGATGAAAAACCGTTCCGCTGATGCCCACCGGACGCGAGCGGACGCGCCCGCTCGCCCCGGGATCGGGAAGCAGGTTGTCTGATAGAAGCGCGTGGAGATTGCAGATCGTGTAGCGGTTGAAATCGATTTCCCCCGCATCGTCCGCGAGCATCTCGATGGCCGCCTTGTGATTGAGGATCATCTGCGTTTCCTGCGTTCCCTTGCCCTCGGCATTTTCACCGCGTTCCAGCAGTCGCTGGGTTTCTAGCAGCGAATAAGTATTGCCTTCAAGGCGGCTGGAGTTCCAGGAAAGGTCGATCAGCAATCGATCCATCACCTGCCGGAGATAGGTTCCCGCAGGCAACGCGCTCAATCCCACCTGCCCGATGTCCTCAAGCTCATGGCGCAAGGATTCGGGCAGATAGAAAGTCTGGTTCGGGCGATATGCATCGAGAAATTCTCCTTGATAGCCAACCGGCATCCGCTCCGAAACGGGCAACTGAATCGTCGCTCGAATCTCAATGGCTTGTGGAGAGAGCCAGTCATTTCCCGTCCTGTAGACGACCGGATCCTCCCTGAGGCGCCAGCTCTCGACAACGGATTCTTCTTTCCTCACCAGGTAGCGTCTCGCGCGTCCTTGGCCGGAAGGCTCAAGCCGCATTTCGGAAACCAATTGATCCAGCCTCCGCTGCAAGGTCCGCTTGGGAAATTGGAGCGCGGGTGTGGCCATGAGTTCCTTCACGGACGCGCCGGAGGGCCTCGCTGCGATAATGCGGAGAAGCTGATCAAGTTCTTGAGCTGGAATTTGAAGTGGCATGATTTCTATTTGAAGTGGCACGCTTACTCAATAATCGCGCCACAACCGCCCTTTTTATGGCACGATTCACCCAATCCCGCCACATAAATCTCAGGTTTTTACGAATCGTGCCACTTCAGGCACTTAAATTACGATCTTGAATTTTCAGAAATTCCTGAAAGCATTACCTCATGCCGGACGAACCCAACGCCAGTCCCCTGCCCTCAGGCCCTCCGCCACGCAAGGCCAGCCCCTATCTCTGGCTTTGCCTCGCGGTTGGAATCACCTCCGTTCTCTATCGAATATTGGTATTGGGACAAAAGGAACAAACAGCACTGATGTTCATCGGGCTGCCCACGGCGATCGCGATGCTGATCACGTTTCTCCCAAGATCCACGAGCGCCACCGGCATGATCATGAAGGGAATCACCCTCTTCCTGCTCCTGCTGGGTATCCTGCTGATCGAGGGATTCATCTGCATCCTGATGGCTGCTCCGTTTTTCTACGCCGTGGGATTCATCATCGGAATTTTCGCGGACAAGGCGAGGGCACGCAGGGAGTTCAACAAGCGGTTGCGGGTGGTCGTTCTTCCGGTTCTGGTGCTGATGAGTTTGGAGGGAGTCACGGGGCTGCTCTCTTTCCCGCGGGACGAGACCATCACTGTTAGCAAGGATGTGGCACTTTCTCCGGCGGCAGCGCGGGAGCAACTCGCACGCGGGCCTGAGTTTGTCCTATCCGCCCTACCTTCGTTTTTGAAACTCGGGTTTCCGGCGCCCCGCCGCATCGAAGGCGATGGACTTGAAGCCGGTGACAGGTGGCTCATCCACTTCGCGGGGGGAGAAGGGAAACCCGGCGATCTCACGGCGGAAGTGGTGGAGAGCGGACCTAACCACATTCGCGTCGTCCGTGTGTCGGATTCCAGCCACATCGCGCATTGGCTCGAATGGCAGGATGCGCAATGGACCATCGAACCTAACACAAATGGCTCGCGCGTGACCCTCGTGATGCGCTACCGCAGGCTTCTGGATCCGGCATGGTATTTCAAACCGATCGAGCGCTACGGAGTTAGAAAAGCTGGCGAATATTTCCTCGCCCAAACCTTCCAGACCCCGTGACCCGCTCAGGGGCAATCGAACTGGCCGGTCTCTACGGTCCTCTTGTCAGCGCCGCGATCCTGGCATGGTGGATACGTCCGGCGAAATGGCTCTCCGTAGGCCTGCTGTTTTCCTCGGCATGGGTGGCCGCCTTGCTCCCTTGGCTCGACGCCATGGCTCGCGTCGCAGGTCTTTGGGAATATCATTCACAAGCCCCCTGCCTCGCGGGAATGCCCTTGTCGCTCTATTTCGGCTGGGTCATCGCCTGGGGAATCTTCGCTCCGCTTCTGGTCCACGCGCTTGGCGGAAGACTTTGGACCGTCGCCGTGATCCTCATCGCGATGGATCTGCGGGTGATGCCGGAATTGGCTCCCGTGCTGGCGCTTCATCCACACTGGATTGCGGGTGACCTGATCATCGGCGCGTGCCTTCTGGTCCCTTCCCTTCTTATGGCAAAATGGACGGAGGCCCGCATTCACAACGGTCTCCGCTGCGTCATGCTGGCTCCGGCATTCGGGGGACTCTTCCTGGGAATCCCGCTGATGCTTGAAGGTGGCGATCTCCCCGGAGTTCTGGGGCGATGGCATTCACTCTCCGGATTTCTTCAAACGACATACCTGCTATTGGTGTTCGCTCTCTCCGTTCCCGGCCTAACAGCCTTGCGCGACCTTGCCCTGAGTGGTGGCGGCACTCCGGTCCCCCTCGATCCGCCACGCCGTCTTGTTACCCACGGGATTTACGCGTTTGTCCGGAATCCCATGCAGCTCTCGATGACCGCCCTGCTTTTGCTCGAATCCGTTTTTCTAGCAAGTCCATGGCCCGCCATTCTCGCTGTCATCGGAATCGTCTATTCGGAAGGTTTTGCGAGATGGTCGGAAAATCAGGACATGCGGGATCGCTTCGGAACGGATTGGACCCGTTACCATGATGCTGTCCGATCGTGGTTGCCCAGATGGACTCCTCGCATCGGTGAGCCATGCGAACTCTGGCTGGACTTCCATGCGAACCTTGCTCCGAAATCGCCCGATGGTTTCAAAAGCACCAAACGGAGCAAGCTCATCCTCCTCGACGCAAATGATTGGCCAGGCACGCCACTTGAAAGGGTGACGTGGCATCATCCACCCTCAGGTAGAAAAGAATCAGGTGTCCGGGCGATCGCGATGGCTCTTCAACATCTCCATCTGCCATGGGCACTGCTCGGCTGGACCGCAGGACTACCCGGCATTTCCCACGTTCTTCAAATCTGCTTCGACGCGGCCGGAGCCGGAAAACGCCAGATTTAATCCACCTTGATCTTTTTCCGGTAGGCGAGCGGGCTGATACCGACAGCTTGCTTGAATTGCCTCGAAAATGCGGACTGGTCGGAGTAGCCGCAGGACAGCGCGATTTGCGAGATCGGCTCCTTGGTGCTAGAAAGCCGATCACAGGCGGAGTCGATCCGCACCTTCACGAGATATTGTCCGGCGGTGACGTGGAACAATCCGCGGATCCGCTGATCAAACTGATAGACCGACAGACCCGCCATTTCCGCAAGTGCGGGCAGTCGCAGCGCTTCATCAAAATGACGATGGATGTGATCGATCACGCCCGACAAGGCGGCCAGGTCTCCGCCTTGTTCATCCGGCGAGTGAAGGTCCCGGGAAATCCCGCAAATTCCGACGATTTTGCCGCCCTTCCCCATGACGGGCTCCTTGAAGGTGAGGCACCAACCGCTCCGGCCGCCGGGATAAAGGTGGAGTTCGAGATGATCACGGATCGGGATTCCCTTTCGCAGGATTTCCCGATCCTGAAGGGCGAAATCCTCACCCAGCGGAGGGGGAAAAAGTTGATCCGTCGTCAATCCGAGCGCCGCCTCCTTGCTCGCCAAACCACACCTCGAGGCAAGCGTGTCATTCACCGCCATGTAGCGGCCATGCGCGTCCTTGACGAAAAAAACGATGTCCGGCACACCATCGAACAGGCGGTCCACGGGCAAGATGCCGTCGAGCGATTCAAGGAAGGATTCACGCAATGAGGCGGCTTTGGACATGGTCGATTTCCGGGCGGGCATTTCCTATACGAATTCGAAAGCGCGGGCTAGAGCATTCGCCAAGACCCGGGTGCTATACCTTGTGCAAAACATGAGCCTGCCCACGCTTCAGATCATCGACTCACACACGGGTGGCGAGCCCACCCGCATCGTCATTTCAGGAGGCCCGGACCTCGGCACGGGGACCATGCGCGAAAAGTCCCGACGCCTGCGCGAGGAGCATGACTGGCTGCGAAGCTCCGTTTGCAACGAGCCACGCGGCCACGACGCCATGGTCGGCGGCATCATCTGCGAACCCCACGAACCGGACTGCGTGTGCGGCATCATTTTTTTCAACAACAACTCCACTCTCCATTCGTGCATCCATGGCACCATCGGCCTGACCGTGACGCTCGCCCACATGGGAAAAATCGGCGTCGGATCGCACCGGATCGATACGCCCGTCGGCGTGGTCGTCGCCACCCTCAAGGAAGACGGCTCGGTGGAGGTCGCCAATGTCCCGAGCTTCCGCACGGCTGCCGATGTCCCAGTGGAAATTCCCGGTTGGGGCACCGTCCGCGGTGACATTTCATGGGGAGGAAACTGGTTTTTCCTCATCGAGAACCAAGGTCCCGAGGTGACTTTCGCCAATCTTGAAGGCCCTGACCGATTTCAGCGCCTCCGTCCTCGACGAACTCAAGAATCAAGGCATCACGGGTGACAACGGTGAGGAAATCGACCACGTCGAGGTCTTCGGTCCACCATCCGACCCCTCCGTGGCGGACAGCCGGAACTTCGTCCTCTGCCCGGGAAAGGCTTACGACCGCTCCCCCTGCGGCACCGGCACCAGCGCGAAACTCGCCTGCCTTCATGCCGCAGGCAAACTAAAGACTGGCCAAACATGGCGGCAGGCCAGCATTCTCGATTCCGTCTTCGAGGGGACCGTCGAGGAACTCCCCGACGGCAAGGTCATCCCCCGCGTCACCGGACGCGCGTGGGTGAACGGCGAAAGCACCTACATTTTCAATCCCACCGACCCGTTTAAAAACGGAATACCCTCTCCAACCTAACTAAAACATCACGATGAGCATCCAATGGAAGGGCGTCATGCCCGCGACACTGACCCAATTCAACGCCGACCTCACCATCGACCACGGTCTGATGGCGGAGCACGGCAAGTGGCTGATCGATAAAGGCTCCAGCGCCATCATCGTCCACGGTTCACTCGGCGAAGGAGCCACCCTTTCCTTCGACGAAAAAGTCGCGTTGCAAAAGACCTACGTCGAAGCCCTGCCCAACACCCCGATCATTCCTGGCGTCGCCGCGCTTTCCACCAAGGAAGCCGTCGATCTCGCAAAAGCCGCCAAGGACAACGGCTGCCGCGGCCTGATGGTCCTGCCACCCTATCTCTACTCCTCCGATTGGCGCGAAATGAAGGCCCACATGACCGCCGTCATCAGCGCCACCGACCTTCCGTGCATCATTTATAACAACCCGGTCGCCTACAAAACCGACTTCATCCCCACCCAGATCAAGGAACTCGCCGACGAGCTTCCCAACGTCGAGGCCGTCAAGGAATCCTCCACCGACGCCCGCCGCATGGCCGGCATCCGCGAGGTCTGCGGTGACCGCGTCACGCTCGGAGTCGGCGTGGACGACTGCGCGCTCGAAGGCTTCGCGATGGGTGCGAAATTCTGGATCACCGGCGTGGGCGATGCCTTCCCGGAATACAACGTGAAACTTCTCGAACTCGCCATGGCCGGCAAGATCGAGGAAGCCATGCCGATCTATCTATGGATGCTGCCGATGCTCCGCATGGACACCGTCGTGAAATTCGTCCAGCTCATCAAACTCCAGCAGAACCTCGCCACCGGCGGCAAGCTCGGCAACAACCGCGTTCGCCCACCGCGTCTGGAACTCGTCGGTAAGGAACTTGCGGATGCGACCGCCATCATCGAGCTCGCCCTTGCGACCGCTCCATCCCTCGACTAATGAATCGTGGCTGGAGCATCTTGCTCCAGACCGTTTCAAGGGCGTCTCGCCCTGATTCCAACTCTACATATCATGATTACACCACTTCTTGGCACCTCGTTCATCGGCTACTCACGCTCCACCGGCACCGAACCCTGCGGAAACGCGGTTCAACCCGGCACCGGCACCAAGCTGGAGCCCGCCTACATGTCTGCGACGCCTGCGGAAGTGGATCATGCCATGGCACTCGCCGCCGCCGCTTTTCCCGTCTATTCGAATCTATCGGGAAAAGTCCGCGCCGAATTCCTCCGCACCATCGCCACGGAAATCGAATCCGTCGTCGATGACATCGTCGAGCGCGGCCAGCTTGAAACCGCCCTGCCCGAACCCCGCCTCCGTGGCGAAACAGCACGCACCACCGGCCAGCTCCGGATGTTCGCCAACCAGATCGAGGAAGGCTCCTGGGTCGATGCCCGCATCGAACGCGCCGATCCTGATAGAAAGCCTCTCCCCAAGGTCGATCTCCGCTCGATGCTGCGCCCGCTCGGCCCCGTCGCCGTCTTCTGCGCCAGCAATTTCCCCATGGCCTACTCGATCGCCGGGGGCGACACCGCATCCGCTCTCGCAGCCGGTTGCCCGGTCGTCGTCATCGCCCACGCATCGCATCCCGGCGTCGCGGAAATCGTCGCCACGGCCGTGATCCACGCCGCGAAACTCACCAACATGCCCGAAGGCGTGTTCTCCGTGCTCTACGGCGGCGGCCGCAAGGTCGGCCAAGCGGTCGTCAAACACCCGGTCACCCAAGCCGTCGGTTTCACCGGTTCTCGCGCAGGCGGAACGGCCCTCATGGACACGGCTAACAACCGTCAAGCAGCCGATCCCCGTTTACGCCGAAATGAGCTCGGTCAACCCGGTCGTCATCCTGCCGGGAGCCTTCGAACGCGGCGAGGAAGCGCTTGCCGAAGGATTCTTCGGTTCGCTCACACTCGGCGTCGGCCAGTTCTGCACCAATCCCGGCCTCGTGTTCATCCCCGAGGGCAAGGGCGAGGCATTTCTAGCAAAACTCAAGTCGCTCATCGAGGCCGGCACTCCCGGCATGATGCTCAACGCCGTCGATCTGCCAATCCTTCGCCGACTCCACCGCCGCATTCGCAGCCACTCCCGGCGTGGAAACCCTCGCCCGCTCCGCCGCCGAAGCCGGCCCCGGCCAAGGCGCACCCGCCGTCTTCATCGTTTCTATCAGCGACTTCCTCAAGAGCGAGGCGCTCCAGGGCGAGATGTTCGGCCCCGCCACCTTGATCGTGCGCGGATCACTTGAGGAAATCGAAGCCGCCATCCCGCACCTCGAAGGCCAGCTCACCGCCAGCCTCCACGCCAGCGATGCCGAGCTCGCCGCCAACTCCGGCCTCGTCAACGCCCTCCAGGCCCGCGCCGGCCGCCTCATCTTCAACGGCTTCCCCACTGGTGTCGAAGTCTGCAACAGCATCGTCCACGGCGGCCCCTTCCCCGCCACCTCGGACGGACGTAGTACTTCCGTCGGCACCATGGCCATCTACCGCTTCTGCCGCCCCGTCGCCTGGCAAAGCTTCCCGGACGCCGCGCTTCCCGCCGAGCTCCAGGAAGCAAATCCGCTGGGCATCAAGCGCATGGAGTGAGACAGGAAACGCGGAATCAGCGATGTTCGGCCTCAAGCATTCCGAGCATCGCTGCCAGCCCTACCGCCTCCACACCGTTCCCCATCGGAAATGGCTCCTCGGTCCCGCAAACCACCAGACATCGCTCCGGATTCACGTCTTCCCGCGCATGGTGAAATCCTCGTTCAAGCCGCGGTGAGCGACCACGTTTGATTTCCACCGCCCAAGGCTGGCGGTGACCGGGAAGCTCAAGCACGAGATCGATTTCCGCACCGGCCGAGCTGCGGAAAAAGCAGGCACGAGCGCCTTGCGGAAGAACGGCGATGATGTTCTCGATCACAAATCCCTCCCAGCTCGCGCCCATCCGGGGATGACCTAACAAACTCTCCAGGTCACGGATTCCCAGCAATTGATGCAGCAGGCCGCTGTCTCGCAGATAGACCTTGGGGGATTTTACCAGACGCTTTGAAACATTGGCATGCCACGGTTCCAGCCGCCGCACCAGAAACAGGTCAACAAATAGATCGACATAGGATGCCAGCGTTTTTCCGGAAACCGCCAGACTGCGGGCCAGTTGCGCGGCATTCAGCAGGCCGCCTTGTTCGTGGGCCAGCATGGTCCAGAAACGCCGCAAGGTTTCCGCCGGAATGCGCGGCCCCAGTTGTGGAATGTCCCGCTCAAGATAGCTCCGCAGAAATGACTCCCGCCAGCGCGCGCTGCGTTCGTCGCTTCCTGCTAACAGGCTATCGGGAAACCCACCGCGCAGCCAAAGTTCTTCAGTCATTTCAGCACCCGCTTCCGTCACGGTCAGGCCACCCAGCTCAAACGTCGCCAACCTCCCTGCCAGGCTCTCGCTGCTTTGCCGAAGCAAGTCCATCGAGGCCGAACCCAACAGCAGGAAATGCCCGCTTTTCCTTCCCGCGCGGCGTCCCTCGTCGATCAGACTTCTCAACACGGGAAACACCTCTGGCAAACGATGGATCTCGTCCAGAATCACCAATTTGTCCTGATGCCGTGCCAAGTATTCGGCTGGATCAGCGAGTTTTGCCAGATCCGCCGGATTCTCCAGATCAAGATACAAAGCCCCCTGCGCGTCCCCGATCTCCCTGGCCAACGTGGTTTTCCCCACCTGCCGTGGCCCCAGCAAGGCCACGGCGGGAAATTGAGACAGCAATTCCTGCGCTTCGCTTTGAAGAAATCTCAGAAACATCCTCGCAATATTGAATCACAACTCCACAAATACAAGGTTAATTTGGGAAGTCGTGAGTTTGAAATGAGCGGCTGGAGTTTCTGACTTCATACCGCCCCGGAGATGTCTCTCCTCTAGCGTTCAAAGCCCTGGCGACAAATAACATCCTCCGCCAGTGTCCGGTCGTTCAGGGAACGCAGCGCGGTGTTGTAAATCAGGCCGGAGTATCGCTCGACGACACACCGGAACGCCTGCTCGTCATTCGACTTCACAAAAGCATCCAGGAGTTCCTCGTCTGACCGCGTCTTCAACATACCCACCCCTTTACTGCCACTTTCCCATCAAGGCGGACAATGATCTGATGAATTTATTGCCCACGTCCTTCCCGAGAGTTCGCAGCTCGATTTTCCCAACCTTTCAAAAGTTACAGAAAAGTTAAGGATTGTCACATTCGCCGGGAAAAGGCAGTTTCCCCACGTGGTAAGTTATCGGCCAAACGTTGCCGCGTTGATCGTGAATCCGGCGGGCAATCTGCTGATTTGCGAACGGATGACCATCCCCGGGGCATGGCAATTTCCGCAGGGAGGTGTCGATTCGGGCGAATCGCTTGAACAGGCCCTGTTTCGCGAGGTCCGCGAGGAAGTGGGATTCGAGGCGAAGCATTACGACATCGTCGCCCGCCGCGAGGGCTACCGGTATCTCTATCCGGAACACGCGCGGTCGAAAAAAGTTCGCAAGCACGGTAGCCATGGCCAGGAGCAGACCTACTTCCTTTGCCATCTCAAGCAGGGCGCGCCGCAGGTGAACGTGAATCAGAAACCCCGCGAGTTCCGCGCCTACCGCTGGATCCTGCCCATCGAGTTCGACCTCGACTGGCTGCCGGTCTTCAAGCGCGACGTCTATCGCGAGGTCATGCGCGACTTTTTCAAGATCGAACTCTAGCAAAATCTAGCGGGCATGGTCTGACGGGACATTCTCGCCCGCCCACAGGCGCTTCTGGGTCCAATCCTTCGCAGGTGCCGTCCACAACGGATCATCCGCAGGCAGGCCCAGGTGAAGCAGGCCGTCGAGGCAGAGATAGAGGCTGCCGGTGGAAATGTAACCCTCCTTGACCGCCGGCTGATTGCCCGCGATTCCGGGCCGCAGCCAGCCCTTGGCATCAAAGGTGCCGGGAGCCTCGATCATCCGATGGACGACCGCATTGAGGCCACATCGTACGGCGGCGGGGTCCACACTCTTCGGCAACTCGTGGCGCAGGGCGATCAGGGAAAGCGTCTGGAAGGCCCCGAACCGATAGGCACTCGACCGGCCGATGATCGGGAACGTTCCTTCCGGTGAAATCAGGCGTTCCTGGATCTCGGCATAGCGTTGTGCCCGCCCGAGAACTTTCGGGAGTTGGTCAGCAAGCGGTGATTTCCTCTCCTTGCAAACCTCAAGCACCGCGATCAGCGCGGGCTGGATGACAAAGCTGTTATAATAGTCCCAGTGAAAGGACGGACCATCTCCATAGGTGCCATCGCCGAGAAACCACTTCTCGTGTTTCGTCAGGGCATTCTCGATCGGGGCCATCTCGCATTCGCCGGTGAATTTCCACAATCCCGCCTCGACCAGTGCGGCGAAAAGCAGCCAGTTGTTCTCGGGTGGCTTGATCTTGCGGGTCAATTTCAACGCGGCGACCACGTGCGCCCTCTCCGCCTCGTCTAGCGGTTTCCAGAGCTGGTCGGGCGCACGCAGCAAGGCAAGTGATAGAAATGCCGCATCCACCAGCGGTTGTCCGCCCTTGGTGAAATTCATGAAATCCGGCGACTTCGGATCGGTCGCATGGACCAACGCCTGGTGGGAAAGCGCGATGTAGCGAGCCCGCAATTTCCCTTCCGGCGTGTCGTCCGGCCCCAGCTCCAGCCACGGGGCGATCCCGGAAAGCGCCCGACCGAATGCCTCAAGGCAGGTGTAATCGCGTCGCGATTCCTCGCCGGTTCCCAGCGGAATGTCCTTTTTCAAAGTTCCCGCCGCGAGCGATTCCATGACCGGCCGCGCGATGCGATCCAGGGTTTTCACCGCGTAAATCCGATCCTCCGCTCCGGTGGTCTGTGCCCCGGCCAGCCGCATTCCTAACAACAATAGAGGAAGAATGAGTCGCGTCTTCATGCCCGAGACTACACTTCCACCTACCGATTCTGGCAACCGGAATGAAATTTCCCCAGGTGCCCGCGATACCACGCCTTATTCCGGAATCGCGAAGTGCTTCGTGGCAACTCGGCGATTGCAAATCCGGCGGCACCTGAGCAATTTCCGCCCGGTTTTCCGCAGGAAGCTTTCAGGAAATCCCCACAGAACATGAGCGCGTCACCAACATCCGCAAACGATCCCGTGGCCCATCCGCAGCCTGTCGGGCCACTCTGGCTCTACCGCATCTTCCACGAGCCCACCAGCCGCAGCTACGCCATCTGCCACAATTTCCTCAGCCTGATGATCATCGTCGCGACCTTGGGCAGCGCGCTGGAGACGGTGGATTCCCTGGAGGTCAAATACGATACGGCCTTCCGCGTCTGCGAAGTCGCGGTCACCGCCATTTTCACCCTGGAATACATCGGCCATTTGCTGACGACCCGTCGGAAACTGAAATACATCTTCAGCTTCTGGGGCCTCATCGACCTGATGGCCATCGTCCCCACCTTCTTCCAGTTGGCCAACGTCACCGCCTTGAAATCGGCGCGGATGCTGCGTGTCCTCCGCGTCCTTCGCGTCCTCCGTGTCCTCAAGCTCGCCCGCGAGGCCGTGGACAAATTGGGATCCGACGTCCGGGGTGAAATGCGCCGCAGCCCGCTGCGCCTCAACCTGATGATCTATTGTCTGGCGATGTTCTCGGTGATCATCATTTCCAGCACTTTGGAATATTATGCGGAATACAAGCATGGCGACGTGAACACGGTCCAAAAGGTGGGCACCAGCGCGTTGCGTTTCCATTCCGATGACCTGCCGGGCGAGGCTCCGAGTTCGAGAATCACCATCACCGGAAATTCCCCCTACGCCGGGACCTGGGACGTGAAATCGTGGGACACCGTCCACAACACCTTCGACCTAACCATTTCCGATGATGAGGTGCTGGCCAGCGCACCCGCCGTGACTTCAGTCATCCGGGACATCAAGTGGATCAAGGACACGCCGTTCACCTCGGTGCCGCAAACAATGTGGTGGTGCATGACCACCCTGACCACCGTCGGCTATGGCGACATGTATCCGGTGACCGTGGCGGGGCGTCTCGTCGCCGCAGCCACGATGTTGTGCGGCTTGGTGCTGTTCGGCATGTTGATGAACATCGTGGGCAAGGCAATGATGGTCGCGCTTTTCGGCACTGAACAGATCGACGAACCCGCCATCGCCGCCCCAGTACCCCGGCAGGGTGAAGGTCTTGCGTGGGATCCACAATGGCGCCATTGCCCGACCTGCGGTCACAAGTCACCCGAAGACCATGCTCATGGTCAGGACGAGCGTGGCGCATCGAACTAACCAAAGGATCACTTTGGATTGAAACGCAGGTGAAGGCTGGTCCTGGGTTTCCCGCCAGCCATCCACTTGCGATATCCGATGCTGTGGATCCGGTCGGCCGCGGAGCTGGCGAGCTTGAGGTTCTCCTCCTTTGCGAATTTCTGCATCTCCTCAGGAACCTCGTCCGCCAACAAGTCCGCTTCCGTCGCGTTCCGCTGATAGATATCCTTGGACCACTGACGGATGGCTTGGAAGTCCACCTCGACGATCATTCCCTTTTCGTCCCCGGAGCCGGAGGTTTTCAGGTATTTCGAAAACTCCGCCGCCATCGATCGCGACGTTCCCAACATCCAGACCTCGTCATTCAACGTCACACCGGGGACAAAATCCCCACCAATGAACGGCAGGGGCGGATACCATGTCACAAGCCCACCGGACTCCAGGGATTGCGGGAGAATCAACGGAAGATTCTCTCCCGAAAGCTCACTGGCCCACGACGTGAGGCTGCGCCAGCTTTTCACCAGTGAATCGCCCGCCTCCGCCACCTTGGCGCGATCCGTCACGGGTCTTGCGAAAACGAAGCGTGGTGCCTTGGCATTTTTCACCGTGTCCTCGGAGATTCCCGGAACCGTCGGCACCATTCCCTGGAAATCCACAACCACCGCCACCTCGTCGCCCATCCCCTCCTGGAGGCCTTCTCGGCACGCGCGATGGATTCCCCGCACCTCATCCATCAATCGCGGCACCGTGCCTTCGGGAATCATCGCCATCATCGAGTTATTGGATGTTTGCAACTCACCGATGACGGACTCCACCAGCATCCCGAAATTCTCCATTTGTTTCCATTCCAGATTCTTCCGTCCACGGTTCTGTACCCATTGGGCACGAATCGCCGGCTTGGCAGCAAGGGCAGCATCCGTCATGCGCAAGGGGGTCTCATAGTCGAGCGAGGGGTCGGGCCACCCTCCACGTGATTCGAATTTCCAACCGCTGTCCTCGCAAATGACCGCCGACCACGCCGATGCATCACGCTTTGCAAGATTCGCATCCGTATCCGCGATCTCACCGAGAAGACCGCGAATCAGCCGCTCCTCCCTAACGGGTGGCTTGATCGACGCCGCGACCGCCTGATAGTAGGCTGACGAATCCAGCCAAGGCAATGCCGCCCGAACCACCGGCTCTGATAGATAGAACACTCCCGAGACATGTTTATCCGAGGATTCATCCATCCATCGCAGATCCTCCGTCGCGGCCAGCGAATCGGCGGGGGTACCGGCAAGGCGGAAGCCCTCCTTTCCGTTGCCGACATAAATCAGGACACGCCCATCCACCACTCCGGTGGCGATCGTGAAACGAACGTCCTCCAGCGCCGCCAGGAAATGATCCATGCGTTCCGGGGAAATCTGTTTCAGCAACTCATCCCCATCCGGATTGTCCTTCAGTTTTTCACGGGCTTCTTCGACGGCTTCCCCAAACAGTTCCTTCCCGGGGATCTCGTATCCGGAAAGAGTCACCCCATCGGCCACGAAGCTCGTCGCGCCCGCACCTGGACTGGATTGAAAAATCTGATCCAGTCCCTTCTTCACCGCGTCAATGCACTCCGCCTGCTTCACGATGGATGGCCGCCACCCCGCGACCAGGCTCGGAAGCTTGAGCTTGGAATCCTTCTCCATCACCTCCAGCCATTTGTCCAGAAGACCATCCGAGAGGCCATCCGTCAGCTTGGAAAGGTCGGGAGCGGAATCCTTCTTCGAAGCCGCATCCAAGATCGCACCCACGACAATGCCAGCCCACGCCGAGGAAATGTCCCGATAGGTCTTGCCCACCATCTCAAGCTGGGATCCCGCGCCAGGACCGATGAAGAAAAACATCTCGTCACCGGCATAGCTCATCGCCTTGCGAAGTTCTTCCTCACGATCAACAGCGCCGTCCGAGGCATGATCAACCATGGGAAGCAGTCCGTCGAGCGACGACACCAACCCACGCACCATTTCATCCTGATGATAGCCTGAGATGAAGACATCCACATCCTTCGGCACCCGCGTGGCGAATCCCAGATGGGTCGCGACAGCGGGCAAGGAATCGACAGTCGCCGCCGCCCCGGCTTCCTTGGCAACCGGGATGACCACTGTGGACCTTTTCCCGCATCCAGCGGTTAGAAAGAATGCGGCGGTGACGGCGAGTCTCGCAATTTGTCGGAACATGCGGTCACTTCTACCTAGCAACCGCGCGGGTGGCAAAGTCGAAATGCACACCCGCTCCCATCTCAGCTTTCGAAGTAGGTGTAGCCGGCGAGGCCCTCGCGGAAGAGGTCGAGGATCTCGCGGCGCTCCTTGGGCGAGATGCGGCCTTCGGTGACGGCCTTTTCGGCGAAGGTGCGGAAGCGGGTGACGAGTTCCTTCGGATCGAACTCCACATAGGTCAGCACGTCGGCCACGGTGTCGCCCTCGACCTCGTGGGTGTAAACGGGTTTGCCCTTTTCCAGGTGGACGCCGACGACGTTGGTGTCGCCTAACAGGTTGTGCAGGTCGCCGAGGGTCTCCTGATAGGCACCGACGAGGAAGACGGCGAGGTAGTAGGGTTCGCCGGGTTTGAAGTCATGCAGCGGCAGGACTTTGGCGACGTCCTCCTTGTCGATGAAGCGGTCGATCTTGCCGTCACAGTCGCAGGTGATGTCGGCAAGGACCGCGCGGTTGCTTCGGCTTTTCATCCAGACGGTGGATGGGCATGACGGGGAAGACCTGGTCGATGGCCCACGAGTCGGGCAAGCGACTGGAAGAGGCTGAAGTTCCCGTAGTAGAAATCGACGAGCGTGGATGACAACTCGCGGAGGTCTTCCGGGATGTCATCGAGGCCGGCGATGAGCTTGGAAATGCGTGTTAGAATGTGCCAGAACCACGCCTCGGCAAGACCCCGCTCGCGCAGGGTGGCGGCCCCATAGAAGAACTGGGCGCGCATCTGGTCGCGGTAATACATCGCGTCGTTGAAGCACTCCTGGAGGTTCTTCTTGTTGATGACCTTGTTGACCTCGATGATGTTCATGAGGTTCTGCGGGGCATTTTCCGGGATGGGCGGGGCATCCTCGCTGGTCTGGGCGCTGGTGACGTCGAGGATGTTGAAAACCAGGACCGAGTAGTAGGCGACGACGGCGCGTCCGGATTCCGAGATGAGGTTCGGATGGGCAATGCCGGCCTTGTCGCAGATCTGGGAGATGACCTCGACGATGTCCGTGCAGTATTCGACGACCGAGTAGTTGCAGGAGGAGTGGAAGTTCGTGTGCGAACCGTCGTAGTCCACGGCCATGCCGCCGCCGATGTCGAGCACGCCCATGGGCGCGCCTTCCTTGACGAGATCGCAATACATTCGAACCGCCTCGGTGGCACCCTCGCGGATGGCGGCGATGTTAGGAATCTGGCTGCCCTGGTGGTAGTGCAGCATTTTCAGGCAGCCGATGTATCCGGACTTCCTTGAGGTGATCGACGACGGCGATGACCTGCGAGGCATTGAGGCCGAAGACCGACTTGTCGCCGGCGCTTTCCTGCCAGTGGCCGGAGCCCTTGGTGGAGAGGCGGACGCGGACGCCGAGGTTGGGAAGGATTCGCCGAGCTTGCGCGAGCGCTCGAGGATGAGTTCCAGTTCGCTGGGCATTTCCAGCACGAGCATGATGCGCAGGCCCATTTTCTGGGACGTGGAGGGCGAGGTCGATGAATTCCTCGTCCTTGTAGCCGTTGCAGATGAGGTAGGCCTCGGGATCGTGCATGTGGGCGAGCGCGGCGATGAGCTCGGGCTTGGAGCCGGCCTCGAGGCCGTAGTGGTATTTCTTGCCGAATTCCGAGATCTCCTCGATGACCTGGCGCTGCTGGTTCACCTTGATCGGATAGACGCCGCGGTATTCACCGCGATATTTGGAATCCTTGATCGCCTTGCGGAACGACTCGTTGATTTCGGCGATGCGTGAATGCAGCAGATCCCGGAAGCGAAGGAGCACCGGGAGATGGGTGCCCCGGTCGCGAAGACCGTCGATGACCTCGAACAAGGAGACTTCGGCCTGCGCCTGGTCATCCTCGAGGCGCACCGTGACGTGCCCCTCCTTGTTCACGCCGAAGAATCCGTGGCCCCAGGTTTCGACGCCGTAAAGTTCGGCGGATTTTTCGGGAGTCCAGGCGGTGTCGGATTTGCGCTTGGCGGGTTTGGTGGCAGCGGATGCAGGAGGTGTCATGTCGTCGGAAAAACAGGAAATGTGGGAGAGCGACCGGTCGGCTGTTAGCGAACCGGCTCTTTCCACTCGGGAAAATCGGATTTGAGTTGCTGGCGGTATTTTTCCACCTCCTCGGTCTTGCCCTCTTTCTCAAGGACGTGGATGTATTTCCAAATGGCAAGAGGCTTGAGGTCCTTGTCCTCGTGGAAGGAAATCACTTTCAGATAGTCGGCACCAGCGGCCCCGAGCTGATCGGACTCGACATTCAAATCGCCAGAGAGAATGAGAAGGCCCGCGCTGGTGCGGCCCTGGGGATGGAGTTCCTCCGCCTCGTCAGCCGACTTGCGGGCTTCCGCAAAGCGCTTGAGGCCGTAAAGTGCCCTGCCGCGATCCAGCAGACCGTCCGCCTTCCAGCCGGGATTGTCCTCCACGGCCAGCACGTTGTTGACAGCCTCCAAGGCTCCCTTCGCGTCTCCCGTTTCGAGCAGGGACTTCCCAAGGTAGCGCCAGATTTCCTTGGCGGTTTCGCGCGGTTCCTTGGGATTGGCGACGAGTGCCAGCGACTTGGCGGCGGAGGTGTAATCCAGCGCGTTGAACGATTGCATGCCGGACCATTGGATCGCCTGATCGGGGATGTCGGCGTCGTATTTGCCCTGGATCGCGAGGTTGATCTCGGCCGCCAGTTTCTGTGGGTCTTGGGAAGCGAAATATCCGAGGGCTAACAGCAAGCCCGCGTGCTTGGAGTACGCGTCGGGCCGAAGCGAGCGGGCCTTCTCAAGATAAGAAACGGAATCCTTGGCGGTGTTGGTTTTTACAAGACCCCAGCCGATCCAGTAGTTGGCTTCTGCCTGAAGGCCGGTATCGAGGTCCTTGATGGACTTCAGGAGCCCTTGGTAGCGGACAATCATGTCGGGGATATTTCCTTCCGTCCGGCGCAAATGGGCGGATTCCAACCACGCGAATGAGGCAAGCTCCTCGGGAATGCCTGGACCGGTCAGCTTGTCAAAATCCGCGATCGCCTTGTCAGGTTCCGCGCTCTCGACATAGGCCTTGGCCCGTTTCGCTAGAGCAGACGGGACCCGGGGATCCTCGGGATACTTGGCGATGAACTCGTTCAGCGACCGCAAGGCCCCTTGCGCATCCCCCGCTTCGGACAGGCACCAGCCGCGCTGATAGAGAAGTCCGGGCCGGTTCTTCTCGCTAACGGAACCTGCGTTGATGGTGCTGTAGATCTTGGCGGCCTCGGCGACCTCATTGTTCGCAAACAAGGTTTCCGCCTTCATCATGAGGGCGGTGTGGATGCGCGAGTCCTCGGGGCGGGATTTCCGGTAAAGCTGGAGGAAGGCATCGACCTGCTCGGGCACGTTGCGACCCTCGATCTGGAAGAAGCAGAGCAAGCGGTTGTAGGCGGCCTGGAAGGCCATGTCGGTCTCGGGTTTGACGAGCTTCTCGACATCCCGGAACAACTGGAGCGCCTCGCTGTACTGATTGAGCCGCATGTAGGCGCGGCCCGCGATCATGAGGCGGCTTGCTTCCTTTTCCCCGGTGCCTTTCAGCGCGCTGCGGCGGAAGATATCGACCACCTCGCGATAGTCCTTCTTGGCAAAGTTGTTTTCCATCAGCGCGGTCTGGGCATCGGGGCGGAATTCCTCCATGCCTGGTGTACCGAGAACGAGCTTGAGGTACTTGTCCGCCAACTCCGTCTGGCCGAGCTTGGTGGCGGTTAGAGCGCCATAAAGGGCCGCCTCACCCCGGTATTTCGAGGCGAATGGACCGGCGATGACTTCCTCGAACTGGGTAAGCGCTTCCTGCAGCTTGCCCGCCTTCAGGGAGAGGTGCGCGACGGCAACCTTTGCCTGCGGGGTAAACAGGCCACCCGCCGGATCGCCGATGACTTTCGCGAAGGATCCTAGTGCCTCGCGATCCCGCCCTAGCAGACGGTAGCAATTTCCTGCCAGATAGTTGCCGCGGGCACCGTCCTCGGGCTTGGAGGCATTCTCGGCGAAGCGCTCGAACAGCGGGGCGGCGAACGCATACTGCCCGGTGTTGTAGTAGTCCGCGGCAAGGGTGTAGGCGGCGGCGGCAGCCCATTTTCCCTTGCCGTAACGGTTGAGAAGCGTGCTGAAGCAGCGCTTCCCGTCGTCGATCTGGCCGGACTGGTAGTAGCTGTTTCCGAGATACCACCATGCCATCTCGGCGTTCGGGTGATTCGGGAACGAGCTGAGATAGTCGGCGAAGATCACGGCGGCGCGCTGATAGAAATCGCGCCGGTTGTCCAGGACGGTGCTCGCCTGTGCCGAGTCGTAGAGGTTTTTGCCCCGCAGGAAATAGTCGTTCCCGGCGTCGGGAGCCAACGCGGGATCGACAGGTTCGGCCTTGGGGATCTGCGCGATCACCGGTCCGGCCACGAGGATGAGGAGTGCGAGTGCGCGTTTCAAGATGCCGGTAGCTTTGCCCCTTTCGGGAAATTTGCCAAGTCAATCACTCGCCGGGAGCCGCAGGGCGCTGGGTGGCGAACGAGATGTTCCAGATTCCCGCCTTTTGGCAGGTGTCGATGATTTCCACGATCCGCTGGTAGGCGACGTTGCCATCGCCCCGGATGCGGACGGGTTGATTCTTGTACTGCTTGGCGATCTTGGCGAGCTTGTCAAACAGTTGGTCACGATCGACGGTCAATCCCTCGACCCGGATCGCACCGTCGGCGAGGATGTTGATGATGATTTCCCCGCGCATCTGCTTGGGCTCCGCGCCTTCCTGGGCGGTCGGCACGGAGACGTTGAGCTCGGTTTCGGACTTCGTGAACTGCCAACTGATGATGAAGAAACTCAGCAAGAGCAGGAGAATGTCGATCATCGGTGCCAGTTGGATGGACACCGGTGGCGGCTGACGGGTCAAGAATTTCATCCCGATATTCCGTTAGATGCCGTGCAGGTCGGGCCGTTCGCCGGCGAGCGGGGACGCGACTGGCATGGCGTAGTCCTCGCGCGCCCTCTGGACCGGTGGCGCGAATGACTGGGGAATCGCCTGCTGGCGTTCGAGTTGCGACTGGAGCAGGGCAATGAAGTGGGTGGCGGCGGCCTCGAGTTCGGCAACGTATTTTTGCACCCGGCCCCTGAAAATGGAGTAGAAGGTGAGCGCCGGAATACTGATGGCCAAACCGCCCGCCGTGGCGATCAGGGCCTTTGAAACACCGTCAGCCAAGCCCATTTCACGGACTCCGGCGACCTCACCCGACGAGATGCTGATGAAGGCCTCGATCATCCCCATCACGGTTCCGAGCAAACCCACCATCGGCGCGATGGCACCGATATCGGCAAGATAGGTGATCCGGGAAGTGAGAATGGTTGCCTGGTGGGATCCCTCGACCTGGGCCACATCGCGGACATTTTCAAAAGATGCTCCCGGATTGGCCGTGGCAAATTCCAGGGTCTTCTGGGTGACGCGTGCCATGCATTCGTTCCTGCGATGGCAAAAGCCGATGAGGCCGAGGTAGTCGCGCTTGCGGATGAGTGATTCCGCATTGTTCATGAAACGGTCGCTCACCACCGCGTTGCGCCGGATGGTGAGGAGGAAGATGACAATGAGGAGCACGGTAACCACCGACATCACCCCGAGGGGGTACATCATGGGTCCACCCTTGAGCAGGATCTCGAGAAAGTTCGTTTCCTTGGCAACCGGAACTGTGGCATCGGCGGCGGAAGCAAGGACCGCGGACAAGAAAAAACCCGCGATTGAAAGGTGGCAGCACTTCATGAATGTGTCGGGAGTCTAGCGATGGGTGACGCGAACGCAAGCCCGCGCAATGCACTCCGTGTTACGTGCCAACCTGTGCTTTCTTTCCGGATACCGGCCGATCGGGAACCGGGAATCAAATCCCCGGCCTGCCCCGGGAAGTTCCAGTGCCCGTGGAATTGAGGAAGCGGTAATACACCTCCAGCATGAGGGTGCAGAGGGCGCTGCGGTAAATCACATTCTCCGGCTTCGCGCCGTGACCTGTGAAGGCGGTTGCTTTCCAGGTACCGTCGGAATTCTGGTTGTTGAGCACCTGGTCGCGGAAGAGATCGTTGTAGGATCTCCAGTAGGATCCACCGGCCTGCATCATGGCTTGGGATTCGTAGTAGTGCTTGTAGAGGTCGGAATCATTGGTATTCCAATCGAGCTTGGTGGTTTCCTTGATGTATTTCACACCGTTGCGGACTTCCTTGCGATTTCCCTCTCCCCACATCTGGTGGCAGAGGACGCCGACTCCGGTCAAATTGCCGCTGGCTTGAGGACCCGTGTAACCAAAACTCCCGTTGTCATGCTGGGTGCCGACGAGGTATTTAAGACCCTTGTCGATGCATGACTTCATCCCCTTGAA
Organism: uncultured Verrucomicrobiae bacterium; assembly: GCA_963810445.1. Lineage (GTDB taxonomy): Bacteria > Verrucomicrobiota > Verrucomicrobiia > Verrucomicrobiales > Akkermansiaceae > Luteolibacter. The sequence continues at coordinate 99,553 of CAWENZ010000055.1, forward strand.
CTGGAGGTTCGTGTGATCACATGCCTTGAGGGCTTGAATTTGCCAACCCACCACCGAGGTATCCGCGTGGCCGCCTTTCTTCTCATACTTGTAGGCCCAACCACCGTTCTCGTTTTGATTGTCGATGATGAATTGGCCCGCTTTGAGGGTAACCTCCTGGAGGTAGGGAACGTCGATCTTCAGATCTTGACAGAAAGTCGCCGCCTCGCCGAGCGCATAGGTGGCAATGCCGTGCTCATACGGACCTGACTGGGAAAACACATTGGGGACCAAACTACCGTCCTTAGTCGCCATGCCCACACCGACCAAGTAAACGATGCCATTGTACACCGTCTCCCCGTATTCCTCGGAAAGCGGTGTTTCACAGTGGCCGAAATAGGCGAGAAGCACGAGTCCGGTCATCGCGGACTTGTTGCCGGTTCCCCATGATCCGTCCTTGTTCTGTTGGGACTTGAGCCATTGCAGGCTCTTGACCACCGCGTCCTCACAGGCAGGAGTGCCGCCATTTTCCTTGAGGCGCGACAGACGGTCTTCCTTCGAGCAACGCTTGCGCATGTTTTCCGGGATCAGTCCGAAGAGTTTACCGCTTCCCGCCCCGAAGCCGAGTCCGTTGCCGTTGCCGTTGCCCTTGCCGAAGCCCTTGCCGCTGCCTGAACCACCGAGTCCGCCGGACATGCCGCCACCGCTCAAGGAGCTGAGGGTGGACATTTCACCGAAATTATCACCCTGCTCGGGAATGGCATAAGATGCGGTCGCGCCCTCGGCGAAGACCCGCTTGACGTTGGTCGCCGGGGTAATCTGCGCACGCTTTTTCACAGAAACACTCTCGGAAGAGCGCTCGCCACCACCGCCACCCGGTGGCATGAAATCGACCTTCTTTTCCGGTTCCTGGATGATTTGGAAAATCCAGAATGCCCCGATGATCAGGAGGATGATGTGGAACAAGGCCGCGAACATGAGCGACCCTCCACCGATTTTAGCCCACAAGGTTTGTTTCTTCTCCTCCACATGGACAAGATTTCCTTCGCTATCGTAGATTTCCATAGTGGCAGTGGTTTGGTTTATTCATTGCTTCCGGCTTGGAAGCTCACATCGGAGATTTTTGCACGGCTCAAGGCGTCAAGAACATCGACCACCCTTTCATAGCGCGCAAGTTCGTTGGCGTAGATTGTCACGAGGACTTTGGATTGGGTGGCATCGCTGCTTTCACGCAACTGGTTCAGGTTGCTGGCGAGTTCCGGTAGATTCTTCGCCTCGGGCGTGTCCAGCGGATCGTCGTTCATGTAAACCTGTCCGTCGTCCTCGATTCGGATGGCGATCTCGTCCGGCAAGTTGACCGGCTCGTTGGTGGGCTCCACGGTTCCCGGTAGCTTGGTCACGTGGGCGTTCTCGACCTGGATGTCGCTGGCCTGCACGATGAAGAAGAGCAGGATGACGAAAACCACGTCGATCATTGGCGCGATCTGGAAACCCAGGTTGACTTCCGCCGATTCTTTTCTCCTGCGCGGGCTGCGTCGTCTCTTGCTCATGTTGAATTATGGATTGAAGGAGCCGAAATCGGCAGCCTGGAAAGTCACGTCTGAGATTTTCGCACGGCTCAGGGCGTCGAGGACATCGACCACCCTTTGATACCGCGCAAGTTCGTTGGCATAAATGGTTACCAGCACCTTGGAAGACGTGGCATCGCTGCTTTCGCGCAACTGGTTCAGGTTGCTGGCGAGTTCCGGCAAGTTCCTTGCTTCAGGCGTGTCCAGCGGATCATCGTTCAGGTAAACCTGCCCATCGTCCTCGATGCGAATGGCAATCTCCTGAGGTGGCAAGGGATTCTGACCTTCAGGGATAACAAACCCCGGCAATCTGGTGATGTGGGCGTTCTCGACCTGGATGGCACCCGCTTGAACGATGAAGAAGAGCAGGATGACGAAAACCACGTCAATCATCGGCGCGATCTGGAAGCCCAGATTGATTTCCGCCGACTCTTTTTTGACGCGGGGGCTGCGTGATCTCTTGCTCATGGCAGGGTTACTTGTTGGATGAGGCGAAAGCGATGTCGGCAATGCCGGCCTCGCCGATCAGGTTCATGACCCGTTGGATTTCTCCGGCAGGAACGGCAGCATCGCCGCGAACAACGACGCGCAACAGCTTGTCGCGCTCCTTGTTTGCCTTGAGGATGGGAAGGACATCCTGCCAATTGTCGTAAACATTGTCGTCCAAGACGAGCACTCCCTTCAGCGTTTTCGTGTCATAGCGCAAGTTCACCGCATACTCGTGCTTGGCCATTTCAGGCTCCCGCTGTTTCGCATTGGGAGAAATCGGCAACGTGATGGTTTGGTCCACCTTGAGCACCTCGGCTGACGTGATCATGACGAAGAATACGAGCAGCACGAGCAACACGTCGATCATCGGAGCAATCTGGAATTCAGGTTCTCCATCTCCACCACCACCACCGCCAGCCATAGGTTCAGTTTGTTAGTTTGTTGTTATCGAAGGACGGGTAGTCTCTCAGCCTTCGGGAGCCTGGACCCAGTTCGGAAGTGCCGCGTAGGTTTCCTCCTGACCGACGTCGGCGTCCTTGAGGTAATCGTAAGGCGCGTTGCGGAAAAGGTGCTCAGACTCCTCGTGAAGCTGGTGGATGGCCCCCTGAAGCTTGTTGCGCAGGAAATAGAAAGCCATGAAGGCCGGGATGGCGACCAAGAGCCCGGTCGCGGTGGCGACAAGCACCTCACCGATGTGACCGGCGAGTTCGCCCACGCCGCCGGAAAGACCTGCGGTTCCAAGGCTGCCGAAGGCACCTTTCATACCACCGACGGTTCCAAGCAGACCGATCATCGGTGCGCAAACCCCAATAACGGAAAGGTAGTTGATCCGGGTCTGAAGAGTGGAACTGACCTTTTCCACCGTGACGTAGAGCGCATCCTCGGTGGCATCCTTGCCGTAGCCGATGGAACCAAGACCAGCGCGAACCACTTCGGCGAACGGGCTGAAGCTCGCCTTCATGGCCTGATAGGCTCCGAGGTAGTCACCCGCGCGGAAAAGTTCCTGAGCCATGTTCACATCTTCCGGAGGAGTCATCTTGGGACGATTCGTGCGCATCCAGATGTCAATGATCAGCCAAACCATCGCAATCGAGCAGAGCAGGAGAAGGTGCATGACCCAGCCACCTTCATGATAGGTGGAGAGGAGCGACTTCTCGGTGACTTTTGGAGTAGCCGGAGCGGCGTAAACAGCCGTGGGAACAAACAGGATTGCCGCATAGAGCGCCGCTTGGATGGTTTTTTTCATAGAATAGGATGTGCGATGATGAGAGGTGGAGGGTGGAGGGATTACTTGAGGCTTTCAAGGCGCTTATTTGCCTCGACGATGAGAATCGTGTCAGCGGACTGCCTGACACAGGAGTTCAGGAGAGCCAAGGCCTCGCCACGGCGTCCCTCGGCCGAGAGATATTCCGCAGCGTTCAGCTCGGCGGCGGCATTGAGAATCATACCACCGGATGGGAAAAGACAGGGGACCGATAGATATGCCTCGAGCGCTTCCTTGCTCTTGGTGCCGCTCTTGAGAACGTTTCCGAGGAAAAATGAGGCGTAGGCACAAACCGGCGCGGGCAGATTGTCGGTGGTGAGATCGCGGAACGCGGTTTCCATGGCTTCCTGGGTGTTGTTTTTCGGAAGCAGCAACGCCTTGCCCAAGGAAACAAAAGGATCCGAGCCCTGGGCTGCGGAGGCGTCGGAAAGTTCCTTACCGATCGCGGTGACCTTGGCCGAATTGCCTTCCAAGGCATAGCCCACCAGCGTGGCTTGAGCCGCTTCCGTCCAGAAATTTCCCGGAATCTTGGCGGACATCTTCTGCTGTTCGACCACCGGCTCAAGAAGCGCGAGGCCCTCGGCAGGTTTGCCCATCAACAGCATTGCGATTCCACGGTTCACCTCGACGGGCTTTTCCCCGTAGATGTGATCCGCGGAAGCCATCGGGAAGGTCTGCCCCCCGTTGTATCCGTCCACCGCCATTTTCAGGACGATCTGGTCGCCCTTTACCTCGACGGCGGAAACGGGCACCGAGCGACCGTTCTGGAAAACGATCCGGGCGGCTTCCACGGCGTGCAAGGAGCACAGCGGCAGGAACGAGAGGGAAAAGGTCAACAGGGCTGACCGGGATAGGATGGATGTCGGCATCATGGATTTCATTTGGAAGCGGACTCCAGCATGAGCTTCTTCACGCGATCCGTGTTTTGCAGCTTGGGATGTGCCCTGAGCGCCTTCAGGGTTTCATCGGCGAGGGTGTTGTTGCCCATATCCTTGGCAACCCCGTAGCCAAGCCAGTAGGCTTCAGCACAAACCTCGGGAAATCCCTGATAGGCGATATAGACGCGCTGATAGGTCGCATACGCTTTCTTGTAGAGCTCGATCCTCGCATCCACGCCTTGCTCCTTTTCAGCCTGCTTGGTATAGATCTTGCCCAACAGAAGATAGGCCTTACCGGCGGATTCCCCGCGGAACATCTTGTCGCCGACGATCCCCAGCGCGAATTTCTCCGCATCGTCAAGCCGGCCGAGTTCGGTCAAGGCCTCGATCTTCCCGAGGGTGGTTTCCTTGAAGCGGGACATGCCCGGATTGTTCGCGAGAGCGTTCTCGAAAATCGTTAGAGCCTCCTCGGGCTTCTTGCGGGCCAACTGGATGTAGCCCAGACCGACAGGACCTGCATCCGAGAAGAGTCCGTCCTTGTAGCGGTCCACCAAACGACGATACATCGCCTCGGCCTCGTCGAGCATGCCTTCCTTGAGCAGGATGTCTCCTGAAACAGCCAACAAGGCCGGACTGAGGACCGAAGGATCCTTCGCATTGATGGTGGCGATACCCTTCAGATAGAGGTCGGACTTGTCCTTGCGTCGCAGCATCTCGGCCAGGCGGGCCCGGGCGTAGTAAAGACGGGCGCTGGTCGTCGCGTTTTCGTTGCCCTTGATCGCCTTGTTCAGAATCTCGATGAGCTGCGCGTCAATCACGTCGATATCGATGTCCTTGGCCTTTTTCTTGGGAATGACGGTTTTGACGAGCTCGTCGAGGAGGAATTCCACCTGCTCATTGGAGGGATCCGCGATGCGGAGCTTGAGAGCATCCGAAAGCATCTCGGCCGCCTCGGCAATCTTGCCTTCCCGACTCTTGGTCTTGACCACCCAGTTGATCGAGAGAAGCGCGATCGGACTGTTCGGCTTTTCCTTGAGGAACCTGCTGTGCAGATCTCCAATACCCTTCCAGTCCTTGTTGTCCTGCAGGACCGCGGTGGCGGAATCGAGCGCATACTGGACAACGTCGTCCATGGCGTCCTTGAGGAAGACCGCCTTGATATAAGAATCGACGGCGAGCTTCTGGAATTTCGCCAGCTCGTCACGCTTGTCGGATTTCTTCCTCTTGTAGGTATCCCCGATCAGGCAAAGCATGGATCCGACCGAAGCGTCGTTCGGATGCTGGATGACGAATGCGTTGAGGTCCCGGATCAGCTTGTCGGACTGGTCGGTGTCCTTGTCATTGAATCGATGAAGGCGAGGCGGTAGCGCAAATCCCCGGCATACCGGCCTTCCGGGTATTTGTTGAGGTAGACCTTGATGGCCTCGAGGGTCGCCTTGTAGTCGTTGGCGAGGAACTTGGACATCGCCACATAGTAGTAGGCGTTCTCAAGCAGGTCGCTCTTCGGATAATCCTTCACGAAGGTGTCGAAGATCGGGTTGGACTTCTTGAAGTCCGCGTCCATGAAGTACGCGAGCCCGAGGAAGAACTTGTAGCGGTCCATGCTTTCGGACTTGGGGAAGTCCTTGATGAGACGCGTGTAGAAGGTCCGGACCTTTTCCCAATTCCCACTCTGGACGATGACCTCGCCGGCGAGTGTGGCGACCTGCTCCGCGTTGTCCGCATCCGGATATTTCGTCAGGTAGGCGTTGCAAAGCTCGTCGAGCTTGGCGATGTCCTTGAGCTGGTTGTAGAGAATGATTTCGGCGTAGGCCGCTTGCTTGGCATCTTCCGAGGTGCCGTACTTCGTGCGGATGGTGCGGAAACAGACCAGAGCCTCCTCGAAGCGGTCGAGGTAGTAGAGACAACGGCCGCGGCGCATGAGCAGTGCCGCGTCGAGGGCAGGCTTTTCCTCAATGGCGGCAAGCGCGGTCGTGGCAAGCTCGACGGCGGGCTTCAGGCTGTTGAGAATTTCCGAAGCCGTCGTCCGCTGATTGAGAGGCTTGTCCTGTTCCGAAGCGACCCGCCTTTCAAGGATTTCGATGTCCTTCTTCTGGGACTCCAAGGCAATTTTCTGGATCTCCAAAATCTCGCTGCGTGAAGGAATCGACCGGTAAATCGCGAGTGCGGCGTCGTAGGCCTTTTGGCCCACCAGCTCGTCTCCCTTGACGATCACTTGATTCGTGTACCAAGCGAGCGCGTCGCGCACACCGGCCTGGTTGATGAGGCGGTCGAGGTAGAGCACCAGATCCTGGAGATTTCCGCTCTCGGCGAGAAGTCCGATGACCTGCACCGCCGCCGTCGTTTGCTGGGGCGTGCGGATGTCGGAGCCCATGAGGCTCCTGAAGACTTTCAGCGCTTCATCCTTCTGGTTCAACTTGGTGTAAACCTCGCCCAGCCAGAGACCCGCCTCGGACCGGAATCTGGGGTCCTTCGCAGCCATCGTGAGAGCCTCCACCGCCTGCTTGTTCTTGTCCTCGGTGTCCTGGAGCATCGTCGAGCGTCCGAGGCCGAGAAAACAGCGGCTGGCGTATTCACCCTTGGGGTATTTGGCCAGACACTTTCTGAAAGCGGCTTCCGCATCAGCGGGCTTCTCATTCAGCAGATGTCCGAGGCCGATGTTGAAATAGAGCAGTTCGTAAGGAGCTTCCTTGCCTTCTCCGAGGGCCTTGAGCAGTTCCTCGATTTTTGCGATGCCGACGTCGTATTTCTTTTCCTCGAAGGCCTTCCCCGCCTCATTGAACAACTTGTTCAATGTCGCCGGAGAGACGTATTTGGAAGCCGGAGCAGCGGGCGGCGCCTGGGCATTCACATGTGCCGCCGGGATCGTCCCCAAGAGGGACAACGCCAGCAACGCGGAAATATTAGGGTTCTTTCGCAGCATACAGTCGGTTTGGAAAAGGGAGAGGCAGCACCATCCATGTGTCAAGCCAGTTTGTCCCACAAACAAGGGACAATCAGAGATTTTTTAAAAAATACCACGTGGGAAGATTCATTTCAAGTTCGGGCACGATTCGGATTTTCGGTTGATATTCAAATTTCCTCAAACTCCATACAGAAATCACGTTTCTCTCCGTGTCCACAGGAGATTTTGAAATCGAGTTTACGGATGTCCATGTCTGGCCGTTTCTTTCGCCGGGGGGCCTGCCGATCCAACCGGATTCGCGGTTACGGAATCGAACCCATGCCGAGAGGTGTCACTGCGTGTCGTCGTCGAGCAATTCAGCCGCCTTGATGTAGGAATCGACCGCGAGTTTTTCGAATTTCGCCTTCTCACCTCGATCCATTGATTCTTTCCGGGTGTAGGTATCTCCAATCAGGCGAAGCATGGCCACCACCATGACGTCCTTCGGATGCTGACTGATGAATTCGCTGAGGTCCCGGATCAGCTTGTCAGATTGATCGACCTCCTTGTCGTTGAAATTGATGAAAGCGATGCGGTAGCGCAATTCTCCACTGAACCGGCCTTCGGGGTAATGGCTGAGGTAGGCCTCGATGGCCGCCTTTTGGTCAATGGCGAGAAGCCTGGACATCGTCCGAGGTCTCCGGGATAGCGTAGTCAGGCGTCGAGGCCTGCGCATTCACCAGTGCCGAGGGGATTGCCCCCAGCAGGGACAACACCAGGAATCCTGAGATGATTTGAGCCTTTCGCGACATGGGATCATGTTTGGAAAACCCGTGCTTTCGATTAAAGTTGGCGCACGCTTTCGATTATCGGTTGATCTTTGAAATTTCGGAAGCTCCATAACTGGCGCATCCATCACCTCATGTCCACACGGGATTTCAAAGCCAAGCTCCGGGAAGTGCCCCACCAGCCCGGGGTTTACCTGATGAAGGACCGCCTCGGTTCCATCATCTACGTCGGCAAGGCCCGCGACCTGAAACGCCGCGTTTCCTCCTATTTCATGGCCTCGCAAAAGATGCGGTCCAACGTGAAGACGCGCGCGCTGATCGACTCGATCCACGACTTCGAATTCCACACGGTTCGAAACGAGGAGGAATCGCTGCTGTTGGAAATCAAGCTCATCAAGGATTACCGGCCGCGCTACAACATCGCCCTTCGCGACGACAAGCGGTTCTTCCTCGTGAAAATCCGCCTGGCCGACCCGTGGCCGCGGTTCGTGACCACCCGCATGCGCAAGGACGACGGCTCGCGCTACTTCGGTCCCTTTCCCCATTCGTCCGCACTGCGGAGCACGCTCGAATGGCTGAACCGGTCGTTCGGCCTGCGCGTGTGCCGTCCCAACGAACCGGGGGAAAACGACTACAAGCACTGCAACGCCGACATCATCCGGAATTGCTCCGCCCCGTGCATCGGCCGTATTTCGCGTGAAGCCTACCTCGAACGCATCGAGGACGCCTGCCGTGTGTTGGAGGGAAAAGGCAAGCGCGAGGTCTTCGACAAGCTCCGCGAGGACATGACCGTCGCTGCGGAAAACCTGGATTTCGAAAAAGCCGCCACACTGCGCGACATCCTCCAGAACCTCGAAAAAACCCTCAGCCCCACCCGCCAGTTCAGCCGGGGGCGCGGCGTGCAGACCACCGTCAAGCCCACCGAGGACCTTGCCGAACTCGGCGAGGAACTCCACCTAACAGGCCCGCCGCGCGTGATGGAGTGCTTCGACATCTCCAACGTCTCGTCCAACCACATCGTCGCCTCCATGGTCCGCTTCACCGACGGCAAGCCGGACAACCAGAACTACCGCCGCTACCGGATCCGCACCGTCGAGGGACAGGATGATTTCGCCTCCATGGCCGAGGTCATCCGCCGCCGCTACTCGCGGATTTTGTTAGAGAACGCCGGGGCCAATCCCGATATCGAATTCTCCCAGGAAGACCTCGTCGATGCCCAACGACGCCTCGCCCGCGAAGGCCGCGCGAAAATCGTCCTGCCCGATCTCGTCATCGTGGACGGTGGAAAAGGCCAGCTCGGCATGGCGGTCAAGGAACTGAAAGCCCTCGGCCTCCACGACCTGCCCGTCGTCGGTCTCGCCAAGCAACACGAGGAGGTCTTCATTCCGGGCCGCGCCGAATCCATCCGCATCCCCCACGACCGCGGCGCGCTCAAGCTGCTCCAACGCATCCGCGACGAGGCCCACCGCTTCGCCAACGGCTACAACTCGCTGCTCTACCGCCGCCGCATGAAGGAAAGCCTGCTGGATGATTGCCCCGGCATGTCAGCTAACAAGAAGCGCCTGCTGCTGGAGAAATTCGGCAGCGTCGCACGGCTGAAAAAAGTCGCGGCGGAGGAGATCGCCGCGTTACCGGGCATTTCCCTAAAATCCGCGACCGCCCTGCTGGAATTCCTGCGCCGGGATGACTGACTCTTCAATTGGATTCAGGCAGATGGTATTACTTCGGCTTCTTCTCCGGCTTCGCGGGGGCGGCTGCCGGCTTCACCTCGATGGTGGTGGCGGTCATCGTGTACTGGATGGTCACCTTGGAGCCAACCTTGAGCGTGCCGGTGACCTTGGTGTCCGCCGTGCGGGAGATTTCCCATTTCTCGGTATCCTTCTGGACGACGATCTTCGTGTCCGTGAGCTCAAGCACCGGGCCCGTGACCTGATAGGTGACGGTTCCGGCGTGAAGCGGCGAAAATCCGAGGAGGGCGAACGAAACGGCGAGTAGAAATGTTGATTTCATCACCTCCATCAGATGCGGCGGAAAACGGCGGAAGTAAAGCCATCAATCGGACTCGACCGAGAGTGGGAGTTTTTTTGCTCAGCGCCATGGAAGGTGGAGACCGCAATCCGGGATCCCCGACAGTAAGCAACTCGTCCCAACGGGACGGAAGAGTTGTGGATTTCAGATCATGGCAGATCCCGGCCAAAAGTGACCTTCAGAACTTTTGCACCCGCCGATCAAGAACGAGGCAAGCTGCTTGAGTTCTGAGACAAGGAAGGTAGATGTTAGAATCGTCCACGCCGATCTGGATGCGCCTTCTTTCAACATCATCGACCCGTCCTTGGATACGGCGAATCGGGGTCCGCCGCTCCTTGGTTCCCGGGCAGGTTTACTGCGTGTCGGAAAGATCCTTTGGCGGGCCGCTGTCGTCCGATGGAAGAATCTCGCTGGTTAGGCGCTTCACGCCTTTTTCCGCAAGGTCGCTCTGCGGGTGGATGCTGCGTGCCTTGAGATACCAGGAAAGCGCGGAGCCCACCTGTTTCGGCGTGCGGCTCTCGAACTGGCGCGCCTTGTCGAGGGCCTTGGTGAAATCCGCGACTTTCGGCGCCAGCAACTCAAGCTCGCGACCCAGCTTGGGATCGTCCGGGAAATCCTCGCGGAGATCGGCAAGCTGCTCCCAGGCGGCGTAGCTCTGGCCGACCCTGCTGAACTCCGACGCCTTGCCGATGGCGGCCTCGATCTTCGTCAGGTTCGTCATGATCTGCTTGAACGCCTCCTCGCGCTTCGCGTCCCCTTGGATGGACGGCGCGATCTCATACTGGCGACGGGCGATCTCGCGGAAATTTCCCTCGCTGATGAGGCGGTCGAAGTCGTTGCGGACGGTGATCAGTCCGCTGGAGTTGTTCACCAGATTCCGGAACTCGGCGAGCTTCGGGTTGGTCGGCCAGATCTCGGCGGCGGCCTTGATCTTCTCGGCGGCCTTGTCGCTTTCCTTGGCTAACAGATGCCCCTTGGCCTCCTCGATTGCCAGATCGGAAGCGAGGGTGTAGGCGGCGATGGCACTGTCCACCTTGGACGAAGGGAAGTCCTTGGCGCTGGCTTTCAGGCGGTCCGCAAGCTCCTTGGTCTTCGTGTAATCGTGGGCCTGCAGGGTGCCGTAAAGTTCGTTCAAATCCCGGAAGTAAAGTGCGACCCGTTGCTTTTTCTCCATCGACAAGGTGGCGACAGGTGCAAGGTATTCGCCAAGGGCGTAGGCTTCCATCAGGCGCTGCGATGCCGTGTGAAGGTCACCGCGGGCGAGCATGAGATCGAACGCCTCGATGTATTTGGACGCCTCGCGGATGGCTTCGTTGGAAAGCGAGTCGAGGGAGGCAACCGTCGGACTGACGCCGACGGATTCGGAGAACAACTTCGAGATGTCAGAGTTCTTGTCCACCCGGAGCGCGGCATCGCCGTCCTTCCAGATCTGGTTGTAGAACCGCGCGGCCATGAGCACGTGCTCGTAGCGGCGCTGCACGAACCACTGGATCATGCTCACCTGATATTGTGCCTTGGTCTTGAGGGTCTGGGCCTCGGTGCGAACGATGTTGGCCTTCTTCAGGGCCTCGATCTCGGCGATGCGCCGCAGGGTGTCCGCGTATTTCAATGAATTCACACCGGCTCCCGGATTGACCGCGGGCTGGGTGGATTTTTTCCCACCCTTGCCACCGCTGGCGGGCTGTGTTTCGCCGAGCTCCTTGTCGTGCTCGTGGCGGGCTTTCCAGTCTCCTTCCGCGATGATCTGTTTCTTTTCCTGCTCCATCGTCAGGTTGAGCCGGTTCAGGCCGTTCACATCCTGCTTGGCCAACATCGCCATGTAGATGGATTCGGCGAGCGAGCCGCAGAGGTTCGCATCTCCCGGATAGGTCGCCGCCGAGGGCAACAGCTTGAAGGCGGAGTATAGGTCAGGGCCGCCCTGTTTGAAGGGGGATACGGTCGCAAGGATTTCGGAAATGACCTCGCGGTATTTCGCGGCGTCCTCGTCGGTTTCAGGTGGCTGGCTGAGGTATTTCTCGAAACGCGCCTTGAGCAGCCGGTTGTCACCTAACGGAATGGCGACACCACCCACGGTGATGGTTTCAGCGGACGGATCCAGCATGGGGATTTCCTGTCCAAGCGGCCCGGGCGCGCTCTCTTTCTTCGGCTGGGCGGGAGCCGTGTCCACGGGTGCTGCATTCTGGTTGGCGGGTGCCACGGGCGGCGGCGTGTAAACCTGTGCCTGGGCCAGACCTGCGAGGCAGATGGGAAGAAGATACCGTGCTTTCATAAGTCGATGGAGATTTTGTTAGAGCCTGTTGACACCGGTGGCGACGGGGATGCCTCCGCGCCGGAATTTGACGCGGAAGGCGTATTTTTGCTTCACGTTGATGTTGAGCTTGTTGAATTCCTGCGGGATCTCGATGCCGACAAACTCGTCACCGCCGGCCGCTTCCACCCTCACGCTGACAAGCTGACCGCGGTCGGTGGTCCACTGGAGTTTCTCATCGATCTGCCCCTCGATGACATAGTCGTTGCCTTGCAGGCTGTTTCCGTTCTCGAGGAGTTCATCGATGCCCAGCTTGGCCACGTCGCCAAAGGATGACGACTTCTTGGAAATGAGGGATTTGCCGGCAATGATTGCCACGCCGATGGCGGCGATGGCACCGATGATGATGCCAGGGTGGAGTTGTGAACTAGCGCGTCTTGCCATTTTGCGAAGGGTCTTGTCGGGAAGTGTAGGACGGGAATCCGTTGAAATCGAGTTGGAAAATCGGCTCAGTCCCATTGAGGTCTGCGGGCACCGGCCCAGGCGGCGATCAAGGCGACCCCGATATGGGCACCGAGCGTGTAAAGACAGGCGTTCTGCGCGGAAAGGCTGGTGTCGATGACCGATTTCACGGCGTCGTGGACTTGGGTTTGCAGGGCCTCGACCGATCCCGACCACGCCCAGTAGGCGGAAATGAACGGACGGGTGAAAACCTCGACATTTTCCGGCAGGGCAAGGACGGCTCCTGACAGCGGGAGCTGGAAGCCCACAAGGTAGATCGAAAGCAGCGACGCCTGTTCCGCGGTGCGCATCAGCGAGGAAATCGCGAGACAGATCGCGGTCATCGCCGCATTGACGAGCAGCAGGAAGCCGGCATGGATGATGAAATCCCCCCGGAACGCGCCGAAGGCATTGACGAAAAACGCCATCCACAGGGATTGCCCGATGACGAGACAGGAAAGGAACGCGATCTTGGATGCCAGATAGGCCGACGGTCGCAAACCGCCGAATTTCTCCTTTTCGTAAATCGGACGTTCACCGGCAATCTCCCGCGCGGAATTGTTAGATCCCATCAGCGAGAGCAGGACCACCTGGAACATGATGATCCCGGAAATGGCCGACCCGACCTTGGCCTGGTCCGCCCGCACGCTCTGCTGCTCCTGGATTTCCACCAGCACGTTTGTCGATCGAATGTCCGAGTAGCGGCGGATGTTGCCCGACGCCTTTTTGCTGAAGATGGTCACCAGAAGGGGGAAGCAAATGATGATCGCAAGTTGCAGAAACACCTGACCGCGGTCGCGGAAGAAAATCCGCCAGCGACGTGAAAGCAGCGTGGCGAACTGGCTGAAAAATCCCGGCAGCCTCACCTCGCCCGACGACTTCGGCGCATCCTCGGCCTTGGCCTCCTCAGGCGGCAGATGGAGACCCCCGCTGGAAATGAGCTGAGCCCTGTCGTTGTCCATCATTTTCTGATAGGACTCACGATGCTTCTGCCAGGAGGCATGCCAGTTCTCCGAAGGCTGGCTGGACAAACGGGGATAGACCTCCTCGGTGTCGCCCACGGAGAAATAGTGAGTCAACCTTTCCGGAGGGCCGTGAAACGCCACCCGGCCCTCGTGCAGGACGAGGATGGAGTCATACAACTCGAGATGCGCCAGCGAGTGGGTCACCGACATGACGATCCGTCCATCCTTCCGCGACAGGTCGTGGAGCAATCGAACGATCTCACGCTCCGAGCGCGGATCGAGACCGGACGTCACCTCGTCGCAGAGCAGGATCTTCGGGTCGGAAACCAGCTCCATCGCGAGGCCGAGCCGCCGCTTCTGCCCGCCTGATAGAACCTTCACCTGACGGTCGCTGATAGGCCCCAGCCCGGTTTCCTCGAGCACCCGGTCGATGCGGTGGTCCAGCTCCTCATTGTTCCTGCTGCGGACCCTGAGCCGGGTCGCGGCCTCCACGGACTCGTCCACCGTGAGCGGATCGTAGGCGATGGAAAACTGTGGCACGTAACCGATTTCCGAAGGCGAGAAATCACCGTCCTCCGAAAGGTTTCGCGAATCCCAGAAAAGCGCCCCACCCGATTCCGGGTTCAGGCCGGCGATGGTCTTGAGCAAGGTCGTTTTACCGCATCCGGATGGGCCGACGATGGCCATGAAATGCCCCTTGGGAACATGGATGGACACGCGGTCCACCAGTGGAATCTCCTCGCCGTCCTTGCGAATGGTAAAACTGACTTCTTTGAGCTCTAGCACGAAATAAATGGGTCTGAAGGAAAGCTAACGACGCGCGCCGGGAATCTTTATCGCATTCGGAACAAATAAAAACCGCGTCAGTCGATTGGCACGATGCGCAGGGTGCCACCCGTTTTTTGATGGAGCGAGGAGGCCAGGGTCGGGGCCATGTTCCCGGGGCTCGCGGTGATCACCGGACCCGCATCGCTTTCCAACGCATTTCTCAAGGCCCCCTCCACCAGTTGGCCACAATGGATCTTCATCGGCGGCAAGGGACCGAGATCCCCGGTGAGTTCCTGGGCGGACAAATGCCTCGCCTCCTCCGCCGTCTTGCCGCGGAGAAGCTCGGTCGCCATCGACGCCACGGCGATCGCGGTCTGGCATCCGAAGGCCTGGAATGACGCCCGGTCGATGACGCGCTTGCCATCCTTCTCGGTGAATTTCAGCCACATCCGCAGCATGTCGCCGCACTCCGGCGAGCCGACGGTTCCCACCGCGTCCGCGTTTTCCAGCTCTCCCTGGTTGAGCGGGTTCGCGAGGGCTTCCTTCACTTTGGATTCGAATGAACTCATGGCTGATGCACGGATCTTCCGCGAGGAAGGAGCGAATACGAGTCAAAATCCCCGAACGGGGAAATCGACGGAAGAGGTCACTTGGCCGTGAACTGCCTGCCCCGACCGGTTTCCCACGCGTTCCTCACGCTGCCGTAGAGTGACGAAAGGTCCGCTTCTGATAGAAGGCGGTACTCGATCGACTTGGCATGCGTGGTCTCGGGATACTTCTTCACGACCATGTTCTGGACGTCGGTCCCCACCCTCTGGGCGGCCTTTTCGACCAACTCGCGGCCACGATCGACGAGCCCACTGACCGAGTTCCCAGCTGCGGCATCGGTCACCGGGGAAATGAAATAGAATCGCGCCAGCGCCTGACCGACCGTGTCCACCGTCACTTCATCGACAATCACCGCACCATCCAGAAGGTACTTGTGGCGGCTCACCGAAACGATCCTGTCGAGCGCCACCATGAAACTCCCGCCCGGCAGCGAAGCCTGCCAAAAGCGCGGTGCCCCCGGGGAATCACCGGTCTTTTTCGGATCGGTCTCGGTGGTGGGATCGGCTGCCGGGGTATTCCTCTGGGCATGCAATGGAATCGCGCTTGCGAGGGACATCGCGAGCATCATCAGGAAGGTTTTCTTGAACATGCTGAAAACGTGACATCCATTTTCCGTTTTGACCAGCAGCTACCGCAGCGCTTCGAATTTCAATCCAAACCTCGCGAGATATTTCTTCAACCGGTCCGCGGCGTTGGTTCCCCCGCTTGGCGGAAATCGCCCGCGAGATTCTGAAATCCAGTTTCCGCGCGGAAGAGTCCCTTGGGTACGCAGCCATCCGTTTCCAGCCAAGCGGCGAGATGGATTTAACATTTCAAGGCTCGATCCGACTTTCCGCCACGACCGACCACTCGGTTCCGGTCCACGATTGAAGCTGCAACTTCAGCCCCTCAGCCGGAAGTTCCGCGGGCGGGAAGGCCTGAATGCGGATCACTCCATTGCCCTTCTCCAAGGGGAAGTCCACCCTGCCGTCGCCGTCGGGATCGTGGAAGTAATCGTCGCCCACCCCCGTGAATTCTCCATCGCCATTCACATCAATGGAGATCGGACGGTTCGAACCATCGTAGAGCTCGACGCGGCATCCGGGCGTGGACACCACCCGCAGACTGGCGCTTACGGCATCCGGAGAAGCGTGCTGGTAATGGTGGAAAACGGGCACTCCGAAAAACGCGTTGCGACGATAAACACCGGCATCGATGACCGCGGCAGGGACATCCGTTTCCCCCGGCTCGAAGGTCCAGCGTGAGGTTTGATCGGGCTGTCCGGCGATACTCCATGTCACCTCCAGCTTGCCCTGTGGCGAAGGCACGCCGGAATCCAGATCTATCAGCACATAACTTCCCGGGTCCACGCTGACATTGACCGCCGGGGTTCCGGTTTTTCCAATCGTCGCCGTGACCGTGATACCATCCCAAACAGCAGCCACCGGCATTCCGGAAAACGAAACCCTGCCGTAGGCCCGCCGGTTTCCGGGATTGGTGATGGTCATCCGTCCGCAGATCGGCTTGCCACTGATAGGGATCACCAGCGCCTCGCGGGGTTGCAGGGTGGTTTTGGTGTTCACGTCAGCCGCGATCGTGCTCTTTGAAACGACGGCAAGCAGGGATCGCACCTGTTTCGCGACGCGGTCCGGCTGATAGGGAAGTGCGGCGATTTCACCCGCTTCCTTCGCAACGACTTCCGCACCAGCGAAATCGCCGCAACGCTGAAGCATGGCGGTGAGTCTAGCGAGTTCCACAGGCAGCAAGGCGAACAAATCGAAGGATCGTTGCAATCGCACCGCCTCACGCCGTGAGGTGATGGCCTCGCCAATGCGGCCTGATTTTTCGAGAAAATCGGCGTAAAGGGAGTAAAGCCGCACCTCGTCCATCTTCAGGCCCCAATCGCGACGGTTGGCGAGAGCGGTGAGCAGTTCGTTCTCGATCCCGTCCAGCCTGTCCGCCGCGATGCGCTGGGCGATGCGTTCGATGCGCGCAACGTCGTTGTCCTCCACCTCGGCGAGCCGGGTGAGGAGTACGTCCGCCTCGGTGGCACGACCAAGAGCTGCCAGGCACTTCGCCTTCGTGATTAGAACACTTTCCCATGCGGATTTACCCAAATTGGGATTGCCAGAGATTTCCTTATAGAGACCGTCGAGTTGGGCAAGCATCGCCTTCTCGGCCTGACCGAGGTCGATCCGGATGTCCAGAGCGAGAAGCCTAACCTTCATATGCGCCCGGTTCCTATACCTTTCCTTGGCCTTGTTGGCCTGGAACTCATCGACCACGGCCAGCGCACTTTCGCCGAGTCCGATGGATTGGAGGATTTCCACGATGTTTTGCATCGCTCCATACCATTGGTCCTCACGTTCGAATACACGCCGATTGAGATCTTCAGCAAGATCACGAACACAGAGATTCCGCTCGATCGCACGCTTCCAGTCACCGCCCGACGCCTCCAGATCAGCGATCGCTTTCAAGCTGGCTTCGGAACCAACAGGCAGGTCAGGCATCCTCTCGATCATGCCGCACGGAGCAATTACGGTGGCCTGCGTTCTTTTGACGATCAGGGATGATCTCCGGCGGATCATCGGCAATTCCTTCAGGAAAGGTCCCTTGTCCTCGAGTTCGAGTGGATCCACGGGAAGTTCACGTTCGGCCATGCCCTTGAACCAAGGTTCGAGCGCCTGCCGCGCGGCACCGGGTTTTCTTACCGCCATGAAAGAGACAGCGGTGTTAAAGCAGAGGCCCTCGACATTGTATTTGGCACCGAGTCTCGAACCAGTCCGCTGCAGCCAATCGAACCCAAAAGCCCCCCATTCGAGATTCGTGCGGATTTCCCCGTCCTGCACCGCCTTCCAGATATGGAAGTGGAATTGCTCATAAGAAGCGCCGCTGCGGATGTGGTTCTCAACCTCCTTGTTAAGAAACGCTTCGGCGGCCGCAGGCCCGGATTTCTTGAAAATTTCCACCGCCTCCTTACCGGTGATGCGAGGATCCTTTTTGGGCGTCGGGGGGATGCTCGCGTAGGCCTCGTTCGGGCCGCGGGCTGAGGGGCCGGTCGGCAGCATTCCCCACTCGGCCACACCTTTCACCGAATTCATGGTGATTGCGAAATTTGCCTCGGTGCGGACCTCGTCCTCGAAACTGAACCACATGATGTAACGCCCTCCGGGTTTGACGATGTCGCGGGTGAAGACCTGCAGACGGAATCCGGTCGATCCGGGAAATGCCTTTTTCGCGTAGGGAAATTTTTCGCCAATTTCCAGACTGTAGGAACTGAGAAACGTCCCGCTGCGGTCTTTTACCGGTTCGTCAGGAAGAATGCTCCATAGATAATTGGAAGGAGCTACCCCCGGCTTCGGGGTTCGGGCATGGGCCCAAATGACCTCCCCGTCCTGCCATTCAGGAGTATCGAAACGGAATCCGTTGTAGAATCGCCCGCCGAATTTCAGCGGCACGGCTTGGGCTTTCATCGTGTGGATCTTTGCCAGTGGGGGTTCGCCTCGGCCCAGTTCGATGAGCGGGAACTTGTCCTTGTTCTCCATCAGGAATTTGAAAAGCGCCTTGTCATCCAGTTGATCCGCCCTTGCTCCAGGTGACAGGGAAATGATCATGCACGCCAGACTCCATCCCAACGCCATCACCGGTCTAACTAAAAATGCCAACCTTGAAGTTTTCACCATCCGTTAATCTCTCAGATTCACACTGACGATGTAAAGATCGAAGTCTCCAACCGTCCGTGTTCATGGAAATCCACGCTTGGCCGCGAGCCCCCATTCTCATGTTACGGTGCGGGAACTGACCTTAATGATGACCTTGATAACGGGTTAAATTGTATTTTTCCGGATTCCGGATGTTTTGGAAGAGCCATGAGTGGTTTTGAATTGTTACCGCATCCCAAACCCTGCAACCTAGTCAAGTTAGCAATCCGGCATCGGTCCTCCATTCACTTTGAATCAACCCTCCGCGCCATCATGAATTCGATTTCAAAAGCCGTTTCCGTGCTCATTTCAGGAGTTTTGCTTCTATCAGGAGCCACGGATGCGGCCGTGGTTACCGCAACGTTCAACTCCACCAGTACGGTGCCGGTGACCGCCGCCAGCTACACGGCCACGGGTAACTCGGTGGTTCTGGCACTCAATTTCGAACCGATCCCAGGCACCAGCCTGACGGTGGTGAACAACACCGGTTTTGCCCACATCCAAGGGGTCTTCGACAATCTGGCCCACGGGCAAGTCGTGGCCTTGGATCACGCGGGTGTCACCTACTCCTTCGTCGCGAACTATTACGGCGGCACTGGCAACGACCTGCAACTGCAGTGGGCGAACACGAGGTTGCTGGGTTGGGGGAACGCCACAAGCGGGGCGTTGGGCAACAACAGCAACATTTCCCCGCCGGGCTTGGTGGCCACCGATATGACAGGCTTGCTGGCCAGCAAGACGTTCGCTTCCGTGACTGGTGGAAACGGGTTCAGCCTCGCACTCTGTACGGATGGGACTCTGGCAGCATGGGGAGACAACCATTTCAATCAATTGGGCCGCGACAGCCCGTTGGAAAGCCGGATTCCGGTGTCAGTGGACCGGTCCGGAGTGCTGGCGGGCAAGACGGTGATTGCGATCAGCGCCCGGTGGAGTCACAGCCTCGCACTGTGCTCGGACGGTTCCTTGGTCAGTTGGGGAGTAGGTAGTGTCGGACAACTCGGGAACAACACCACGGAGTGGGAAAGCGGACCGGTGATGGTGGATCGGTCGGGGGTGCTTGCCGGCAAGTCGGTCATCGCCATTTCCGCCGGGTTGGAACACAGCCTGGTGTTGTGCTCGGACGGGACCTTGGCGGCGTGGGGAAGCAATCACGTTGGCCAACTTGGTAACAACAGTACGATCAACAGCAGCGTGCCGGTATTGGTTGACAGAAGCGGAGTGCTTTCCCGCAAGACCGTCATCGCCATCTCCGCTGGCGGAGGATCCAATCTCGCGCTTTGCTCGGATGGAACCCTGGCGGCGTGGGGCTACAATGAGTTTGGACAATTGGGCAACAACACCAAGGTGAACAGCCTGGTGCCGATCCTGGTGAATCGAACCGGCGTGCTGGCAGGCAAAACCATCACCGCGGTATCCGCCGGGATGTATCACGGTTTGGTACTGACGGCGGATGGCGTGTTGGCCGCTTGGGGCGACAATTTGGGGGGGCAACTGGGAAACAACAGCACGACCAAAAGCTCGTTGCCGGTGCTGGTGGACCGGACCGGCGTGCTCGCCGGCAAGACCGTCCATGCGATCGAGACCGGTTACTCCAACAACCTGGCCTACTGCTCGGACGGCTCGCTGGTCACGTGGGGAAGCGTTCTAACCGTCAACGCCGTCCCATTCAGCAATCCCGTGCCCGTGCTGGTAGGCACCAGCCTGCTGAAACCCGGGGAACGCTTCGTTTCAAGATCGAAAACCTTGGGTGTAGAACATGCCTTGGTCGTGGTCGCATCCCCCCCGGCGCCCAAGGTGGCTACCCTGGCGGTGGATGGCATCAACGACACCTCCGCCTCCCTTCACGGCAGCGTCAATGCCAACGGCTCCACCGCCGCGATCCGCTTCGAGTATGGACTGACCACCGACTACGAGGCCAAGATCGCCTCGATTCCCCCGCTTGTCACCGGAACCACAGACGAGGGCGTGAGTGCGACCCTAACCGGTCTTCTGAGCGGCAGCACTTATCATTATCGGGTGGTTGCGGACGGCCCTGGCGGCGAGGTGAAGGGGGCGGACATGACCTTCACCACCACCACGTTGGCCAGGCTTAAGGCGCTTTCTCTGAGTGTGGGTACTCTCGACCCCCCCTTAGCACCGGAAACTAACCAATATGCGGTCGCGGTGCCGTCCTCGGTGAACAACCTCCACATTGTACCGCAGCCCGAAGTTCCCGGCGCAACAGTGACGATCAACGGTGCCGCAGTGGATGCCGGGGGCGGTCTTTCGATCAATCTCACGGAGGGAATCAATACGATCGTCTTCGTGGTGACCTCGGTGGATGGCCTTTCCAGCCAAAACTACACACTCGCCGTGACGCGGCTTCCGCAAACATTCCGTTTCCAGAATGCGGGACAGGTGGGCGCATCCGTCACCCATCTCGTGGCCACCGGCAACACTGCGGACATCGCGCTCGATTTCGCCCCGCCCACAGGCACCACTCTCACCCTGATCAACCATACGGGAATTCGCCCCATCGAAGGATACTTTTCCAATCTATCGCAGGGACAGCCTATCAAGCTAACCTATGGAGGGGCGACTTATGCTTTCGTTGCCAACTATTTCGGCGGCAGCGGCAACGACCTCGTGCTGCAGTGGGCCGGCGTGAAGGTGCTGAGTTGGGGATTCGATGAGGTCTCGGATTCGCAAATACCGTCACCTGTGGACCAAACCGGGATCTTGTCCGGCAAATCCATCATCGCGCTGGCGGCTGGATCGACGTTCAGTGTGGCGGCGTGCTCGGACGGCACACTGGCCGCATGGGGAGAAAATTTTTACTCTCAACTCGGCAACAACAGCAATGTCACCAGCAAGGTTCCCGTCGCGGTGGACCGCAGCGGCATTCTGGCCAACAAGACCGTTGTCCGTTTGGCCGCGGCCGGGAGGAGTGTTCTAGCCTTGTGCTCGGACGGCACTTTGGCGACCTGGGGCTACGACCCGTTAGGCACGATATTCACTCAGAAAAAGGTTCCGGTGGTGGTGAACCTCGTAGGCGCACTGACTGGCAAGAGGGTGGTTGACATCGCCACAGGAGGTTCCCACAGCCTAGCCCTTTGCTCGGATGGCACCGTGGCCGCGTGGGGGATCAACGACCAAGGTCAATTGGGGGACTATTCCCTGAAGAACAGCACGGTGCCGGTGGAAGTGAATCGCAGCGGACTCCTTGCCCGCAAATCCGTGGTGGCGATTGCCGCGGGACAATCCCACAGTCTTGCCCTTTGTTCAGATGGAACATTGGCCGCCTGGGGCCGCAACTCCAACGGTGAACTCGGAAATGGCACTACGACTGTGGCCTTAGTACCGGCCGCCGTGCTTCAAAGCGGCGTACTCAACGGAAAAACCGTCACCGCAGTCTGCGCGGGAGACCACCATAATCTGGCCCTCTGCTCGGACGGAACCCTGGCCGCGTGGGGCTACAATTATTTTTATGGTCAACTGGGGGACAACAGCAGGAATGACAGCACGGTTCCGGTTCTGGTTGACCGAACCGGCGTCCTGCTCGGCAGAACTGTCACCGGCCTATCAGCCGGGTATTCTCACAGCCTTGCCATGTGTTCGGACGGGACCCTGGCCGCTTGGGGATACAATTTCCAAGGGGAGTTGGGAATCAACAACAAGCTCCCAAGCACCCGACCGGTGCAGGTTGACAGCAGCGCCCAAGTGACAGGTGCAAAATTCGTTGCTGTAGCCGGGGGACGTTCGAATTCGCTGAATCGCGCACACACTGTTGCCCTGCTTGCCCTGCCTCTGCAAACCGCAACCACCCTTCCAGCCTCCGCCATCCGCTCAACCGGCGCCAAGCTGCAGGGTCAGGTCAACCCGAATGACAATGCCGTCACGGTGGCGTTTGAATACGGCCTGACCAACTCCTACGGCCTGACTGTCGCGGCAATTTCCGCGGTGCTGTCGGGCCAAACGGATACCGCCGTGAGCGCCATCATCGGTGGACTGCTTCCAAGCACCACCTATCACTTCCGGACTCTTGCCAGCGGATCCAGCGGTGTGGCTGTGGGTGAGGACATGACTTTCACGACGCGCGGCGACGACACACTTCTCGCAGCCCTTTCCTTGAACTCCGCCGCACTGGCACCGGGATTTGTCAGCGCGGTGACCCACTACGTCGCCACGCTGCCCTTCGCCACCACCAGCGTGACGGTGAGGCCCGTGACCGCTCAGCCGGACGCATCGGTGCAAGTCAATGGCGGGCCGGTCGCAAGCGCAGGCGAGAGCCAGCCGATCCCGCTACCGGTGGGCAACACCACGATCACCGTCCGCGTCACCTCCGAGGATGGTATCGCATTCCGGGATTACATCATCACCGTCACCCGCTTGCCCCAGACCTTCGTCTTTAATTCCGCCGGGGACGTGCCGGTCCGTGCCGGGGAATTCTCCGCTGCCGGCCATCCGGTGAGGATACTGCTGGCATTCGCCCCACAGCCGGGAACGACCCTTACGATGATCGACAACACCGGGCTGGGGCCAATCTACGGCACTTTCGGCAACTTGGCGCAGGGACAGCGCGTGACGCTTTCCCATGGCGGCACCACCTACGACTTCGTGGCCAACTATTTCGGCGGCACCGGCAACGACCTGGTTCTGCAGTGGGCCGGGACGAAATTGCTGGCCTGGGGATCCAACAGCTACGGACAGCTCGGCGACGGATCCAACACGCGACGCCTCACGCCCGTCGCGACCAGCGACTCCGGCGCGCTGGAGGGCAAAACCATCATCGCGGTTTCCACGGGATATCTTCACAGCCTCGCCCTGTGCTCCGACGGGACATTGGCCTCATGGGGCTACAATGTGCAGGGCCAGCTCGGCGACGGAGGTCAGGCGAATCGCAAGGTGCCGGCGGCGGTGGACCTCACAAGTCTGGAAGGCAGGACGGTGATCGCCATTTCCTCGGGCAAGTTCCACAACCTCGCCCTTTGTGATGACGGCAGGGTGGCCGCTTGGGGATATAACAACTCCGGTCAACTGGGCACCGGCGACAAGCTGAACTCCCGCATACCCGTGCTGGTGAATCCGGTGGGGGCACTGGCCGGAAAACAGGTCGTGTCCGTGTCGGCGGGTGCCTATCACAGCTTCGCGTTGTGCTCGGATGGCAGCGTGACCGCATGGGGATACAATGACGAAGGAGAGTTGGGAGATGGCACCAATGTCGGTAGCATGGTGCCGGTGGCCGTGGATACGGCTGGCATCTTATCGGGCCGGAGAATCGCGAGGATTTCCGCAGGTCAGTATCACATGCTGGCCCTATGCACGGACGGGACCATCGTTTCCTGGGGATATAACCACCGCGGTCAACTTGGGAATTCGAGCACGACTGCCAGCAGTTCACCCGTGAAGATCGGTTCCACCGGAGCACTTGCAGGCAAGACCGTGGTGGCACTCGGTGCGGGCGGCTCGCACAGTCTGGCCTTGTGCTCGGATGGCAGCCTCGCGGCATGGGGCTATAACAACCTCGGCCAATTGGGAACAACAGGCATCAGCCAAAGCACCAGCCCGCTCACCGTGACCCTGCCACAAGGTTTGGCCGGCCGGCTGATTGTCGGGATCTCCGCGGGTGCCTATCACAATCTACTCAGCTTCGCCGATGGCACCATGGCGACATGGGGTGACAATGCCGACGGGCAGTTGGGAAATAACAGCATGTCGAAAAGCGCGACTGCGGTTAGAGTGAAGACCGGCACCTTGAAAGAGGCTGGCCCGATCCTGTTCGGAACCAGCGGTTCTGCGGCTTTGCACAACCTGGCAGTGGCGGCGCCCCCTGCTCCCGAACCCGCCGCGATTGAAGTTTGGCGCGCCGAGAACTTTGGGATGGCGGCGGCAAGCGCTGCGGATGCGGCCTATTGCGCCGACTGCGATCATGACGGCATCCCCAATCTCGTCGAATATGCCTTCGGCCTCGATCCGAATGCAAACAGTGCGGGAGAACTTCCGCAGGCACACAGGGTAGGCGATCGGATTGTACTGAAATTCAACACGCCACAAGGCGTCTCCGGGATCGGGTATGGCGCCGAGTGGAGTCCAAACCTGCAGCCCACAAGCTGGACGGAACTGCCAGACAGCGGCAGCGGAGACCAACATATCTTCAGCATGCCCGTTGACGCCGCCCCCAGGCTTTTCCTGCGTTTGAAAGTGTGGATTCCGTGAAGCCGAAAATAGGAAATGGGATAGCCATTCCTGCAGCCTCCTCCGAGTAGAACTCAAAGGCGAGAAGCGGGCAGTGGACCGATTTGTCTCTTCATGGTTCACGCCCCGCCGAATCCACACATGGACCCACGATCAGAGAATTCATTTGACCGGCATCATCGAACAAACCCGTTCACCGGAGTCGGGAGCGCCAAGGATACTGGCGCGCGATCAGAAGCAATTTTTAACCTACGGAAGGCCTGCCATGAACGTTCGCGTTTGGCCGGCGACTAACTCAACGCCTCAAATTTCAATCCAAACCTCGCGAGATATTTCTTCAACCGGTCCGCGTCATTGGTCACCGCACGCTTGGCGCGGGAAACGGCAAAGATCTCCCGCCCGGCGTCCGAGAGCGATTTCGACCGTTGGCAAACCGCCGCGACGTAAGCGAGTTGCACGCGGTCGAAAGGATCGAGCTCGGCCAATACTTCAGCACTGAGAATGCTGTCGAGATCCGCGCTTTCGGTACGGGTGGAATTGCCCGGGCGATGCCAGTTTTCCCGCAGGCGCTGGATTTCCTCCTCCACTTCCTCCACCCGGATCCGTCCCCGTGGCGCGAGCGTGCCCATGCGCGTGACAGCGGCATTGAGATCGCGGAAATTTCCCAGCCAATGACTGTCCGGCGATTCGGCAAATTTCAGGAAAGCCTGCTTCGCCTCCTTGTTGAATCCCACCTCGCGGCCGTTCGCCTGACGATGCTTCTCCAGCTCGTATTCCAGATTCGGCGCGATGTCCTCCCGCCTGTCTGATAGAGCGGGCAACCCGAAGGTCCACAAGTGGATCCGCGCTAACAAATCCTCACGGAACCGCCCGCTTGCCACCGCCTCCCGCAGGTCGCGATTGGTTCCGGCGATCAGTTGGAAATCGCTCTTCACCGGCTTGTCCGAGCCCACCGGGAGAAAGGTCTTGTCCTCCAGCGCCCGCAACAACATCGCCTGCTCGTCAGTCCCTAGCTCGCCGATTTCATCGAGAAACAGCAGCCCGCCATCCGCCTCACGCAGCAATCCCGGCCTGTCTTTCTGCGCCCCGGTGAACGACCCGCGCGTGTGACCGAAAAGCGCGGACGCCGCGGTGTCGCCTGTTAGCGTGGCGCAGTTCACCTCCACGAAATTCCCGCGCAGCCCTCCGCGCTGTTTCCGCAGCTCGAAGATCCTCCGCGCCAGATGCGATTTCCCAGCCCCGGTCGGGCCGGTTAGAAGCATCGGCGCTCGCGACGCCAGCGCCACCTTCTCGATCCGGTCGATCAGGCGGTTGAAGCCCGCGTTGCGCGTGGCGATCCCGCTTTTCAGGAAGTCCGTCACCTCCACCTGCTCCTTCTGGAACCGGGTGCTGAGCTGGTCGTATTTCGACAAATCCAGATCGATCACCGAGTAACCCGCCGTCGGCACATTCCTCGAAGGCATCGACGGCGGCGGCGAGGACTGGATCAGCTTTCCCGGCAGCGTTCCCGCTTCATTGAGAAGGAAAAGCGAGATCTGCGCGATGTGCGTGCCGGTCGTGATGTGGATGAAATATTCCTCCTTCTCGCGGTCGAACGAATACCCCCGCGCCCAGTCATGCAGCGCGGCATAGACCGTTTCCAGGTCCCAAGGATCCTTGCCATAACTCACTTCGTGCACATTCGCCTCCGTTTCCGGCGACACCTGCCGCACATCCTCGATCACCTGCCGGGAGATCTTCGAAAAACTCGGCTCCGCCAACAACTCCAGCCGGTCCCACAACAAATCCTCATGCTGGAAGAGCGAAACCGTCGGCCGCCAGGCATCCCAACGCCTCACATCCGTCCCGCTGTCGAGCTTCGTTCCCAACAGGCCGATCAACACTCGCTTCATGGATATTTTCTTATCTCATTGGATAAACAGACATCAAGTTCTGATCGTGAGTCAAAACCCATTCAATCAGATCATCAATTTCTTTTCATCTTACCTTCAGTGACTTATAAGTTTCAAAGATCTCAAACCCGATTCTTGGCACGCTCCATGCCAATACGATTTCCGTCCACCACAAACCCGGACACACGAAAATGGCAAACAAGAACCTATTCCAAACCCTCCGCGGCGCACTCGCTTCCAAAAACGACCGTTGCCAACGATGCCGGAGCGCCTGCCTACGAGCTTTCGCCAAAAGCGACGCTCGCCCGCCTCGCCGCCACCGGTTGCCTGACCCGGACCTACTACGCCAGCGCCGAAAACCAGCTCGACCGCGTGCTCGAACTCGCCAACCAGGTGGATACCGATTTCCTCGCCCAGACCGCGCTCTACGCCCGGCGCAAGGGCTTCATGAAGGACATGCCCGCCCTGCTTTGCGCCGTGCTCGCCACCCGCGATCTCGACCGGCTCATCGAGGTATTCCCCCAGATCATCGACAACGGGAAAATGCTCCGGAACTTCGTCCAGATCCTCCGCTCCGGCGTCACCGGCCGCAAATCGCTCGGGTCCGCTCCAAAGCGCCTCGTCCGCCAATGGTTGGAACGCGCCAACGAGCGCCAGCTCGTCCAGGCCTCTATCGGAAACTCCCCATCTCTGGCAGATGTCGTGAAAATGGTCCACCCGCGTCCGGCCGATGCCATCGCGGGAAGCCTTCTACGCATGGCTCGTTGGAAAGCCCTACGATGTCGCGGCACTGCCTGAAACGCTCCGTTCCTTCGAAGCCTGGAAAATTTCCCGCGAGGGAGAGATTCCGGACGTCCCCTTCCAAATGCTCACCGCACAGGATCTGGGAGAAAAGGAATGGTCCGCCATCGCCTCCAACGCATCGTGGCAAACGACGCGGATGAACCTCAACACCTTCGCCCGTCACGGCGTGTTCCTTGACGACGCTCTCGTGAAGAAGCTCGCCGCCCGTCTGGCAGATCCCGATCAGGTCCGGCGTGCCCGGGTGTTTCCCTATCAGCTCCTCGTCGCCTTCATGAATGCGGGCAACGACGTGCCGGTGGAACTCCGCAACGCCCTCCAGGACGCCATGGAAACCGCCATCGCCAACGTCCCGGAGGTCGCCGGAAACATCGTCATCTGTCCCGATGTCTCGGGGTCCATGCAATCGCCCGTCACCGGTTTCCAAAAGGGAGCCAGCTCGAAGGTCCGTTGCATCGATGTCGCCGCACTCGTCGCCGCTGCCTTTCTTCGGAAAAACCGCAAGGCCCGCGTGCTGCCGTTCGAGGTGAAGGTCGTCGATGTGAAACTCAACTCCCGCGACTCCGTCATGACCAACGCGACCCAGCTCGCCAAGGTCGGGGGCGGAGGAACCAACTGCTCGGCACCGCTCGCGATGCTGAACCAGGAGAAGACGGCCGCCGTCGATCTGGTCGTCTTCATCTCCGACAACGAATCCTGGGCCGACCCCAAGGCCAATCGTGGAACCGCCATGATGGTCGAGTGGGAAAAGCTCAAGAACCGCAACCCGAAAGCGAAACTCGTCTGCATCGACATCGTCCCTAACACCACCACGCAAGCCCCTGATCGAAAGGACATCCTCAACATCGGAGGCTTCAGCGACAATGTCTTCGACCTCATCGCCGCCTTCGCCGCCGGTGCGGACGGAACCCATCATTGGATCAAGCAAATCGAATCCCAACCCCTGACACAAATCATGAAAACCGCCTGAAAACGTGGTTGCGGCGTCTCGCCGCAACGAATTCCGTCAGCGCGGCGGATGCCTGTGAAACTACATCACTGAAAATGAATCCGATGTTTCACAACCACTTGCCGCCGTGCTGGCACATTTTCAACTCTCGCGAATGCCTGGAAGATTACATAGGTCGACGGTTCGATCCCGTCCCTTGCGCAAGCAAGGTAGCTCAGAGGTAGAGCAGTTATCACGGATCTTCCAAATTCTTGTCGCGATTCCTTTTCCCAACGGAGCGCTGGCTTCAGCCGGCCTGTCACCGGCGAAGCATCACTCGCCGGCTGAAGCCAGCGCTCCATCAATCAAACTGGCGAATGCCGGTGGAACTACATCATTACTACTGACCAGGTCGCGGGTTCGAGTCCCGCCCGGACCACCATCGACGGCCCGGTAGCTCAGAGGTAGAGCAGGAACGTTTCACCAATCCCTTGTCGCCAGCCCCATTCCAAAACACCACCATGCACACCATCCATAAAACCGACGAGGCCCTCGGCTTCATCCCACTTCCTAACGACGCCGGGAAACCGATCACCGTGGTCGGAACCGACGCGATCCGTGACAACTTCGACGAGACCTGCCTGCAACAGGCAGTCAACTCGCGCATGGCTCCGGGCGTCACCGACGTGATCCTCAACCCCGACGGCCACGCCGGTTACGGCGCACCCATCGGTTGCGTCATGGTCTCGCCGACCCACATCTATCCGGGACCTGTCGGTGTCGATATCAAGTGCTCGATGTCGCTGCTCCAACTCGACATCCCCGAGGACGCGATCCTCGACAAGCAAACCCGCCGCGCCCTCATCAACGCCATCGTCGAACGCACTCCAACCGGTGCGGGACGTGGGCAGCGTTCCGTGAAAAAAGGCCGCAACGTGGACCGCGACCTCGGTGTGCTCGCCGTCACGGAGGGCGCGACCGAACGCGTTTGCGACGCACTCGGCATCCCGCCCGAGTGGGCGACCCGCTGCGAGGACTCGACCCACCGTGGACACGACGGGACCTACGACGCGCTCCGTACCCGCCTCGAATTCATCCTTGAATCGGGACGTGTTAGGAATTTCAACGACAAGGCCGGGCAACTCGGTTCCTACGGCGGCGGAAACCATTTCGGCGAGTGCGAGATCACCCGTGTCATCGACCGTCCATCGGCGCGCGATGCGGCGGATGTCTTCGGCCTCAAGGATGGCCACGTCTCGTTCCTCAGCCACTGCGGATCGCGTGGTCTCGGCAACCTGTTAGCCCAAGGACAGTTCAAGGATCTTGAGAAAAAGTTCCGCGACTGGAGCACGCCGTTCCCTGCCGGCGACAAGCAGCTCGTTTACGCCCCGCTCGGGACACCCGAGGCAAATGCCTACATCGACGACATGTCCATCGGCGCGAACTTCGCCACGGTGAACCACCTGTTGATCAACGCGCTCGTGCTGGAAGCCTTCCAGGAGATCCTGCCCGGAGCGAACGGACAGCTCGTCTATTTCATCTCGCACAACATCGCGCGGGAGGAAATCGTCAACGGCAACAAGGCCTGGGTCCACCGCAAGGGTGCGACGCGGGCGATTCCGGGCGGGCATTTCTCGCTGGCCGGAACGCGCTTCGCCGATACCGGCCACCCGATCCTCCTTCCGGGAAATCCGCGCGACGGCTCGGTCGTCATGGTCGCCCAAGGCGGTGCCGAGCGCACCGCGTGGTCGGTCAACCACGGTGCCGGCCGTCGCATGGGCCGCAAGCACGCGGCACGCACCCTCGACCAGAAATCCGTGGATGCCGAGTTCGACGCCTCCGACATTCTAACCAACTGCCGAAAGTATCCGATCGACGAGGCGCCCGACGCCTACAAGAACTTCCCCGAGGTTCTCCGCAGCGTCGAGGCCGCCGGCCTTGCGTCGCAGGTCGCGAAGCTCCAGGCTCGCTTCGTCATCAAGGACGAAAGCGCGGCGGATGATTGAAGAAAGTTGCTAGTTTTCAGTGTTCAGTTTTCAGAAAATCATGAAACCCATCCAACTCGACGGCACCCATGGCGGCGGGCAAATGCTCCGCACGGCGCTCTCGCTCGCCATGGTCACCGGCCAGCCATTCCGCATGACGAACATCCGTGGCAAGCGCCAGAAGCCCGGACTCATGCGCCAGCATCTAACTTGTGTGAACGCCGCGTGCGAAATTTCCGACGGCACGGCGGACGGTGCGGAAATCGGCTCGACCGAGATCGTCTTCCATGCCGGGAAACCGCGCGGTGGAGCCTATCAGTTCGCCATCGGCACGGCGGGCAGCACCACGCTCCTGTTCCAGACCTTGCTCCCCGCCCTGCTTCACGCGGATGGACCGAGCACCTTGCGCTTGGAGGGAGGCACCCACAATCCACTCGCGCCACCGTTCGAGTTCATCGACCGCGTTTTTCTTCCGGCCATTCGGCGCATGGGAGCCGACGCCGCGGTCAAGTTGGAGAAATGCGGCTTTGCCCCCGTGGGCGGCGGTGTGATCGTCTGTGAGATCCATCCGTGCGCGAAACTCGATCCCATCGAGTTTCACGAACGTGGGGAATTGGTCTCACTGAATCTCCGCGTGCCCACCTGCAACCTTCCCATCTCGATCGCAGGCCGCATTCTCGATGCCGCGCTCAAGGTAGTTTCCCTGCGCTGACGCATCCGTGGAAACTCCGCGAACCCGGCCCCGGTCGGGGCGTTTGTTGTCTCTATGAAGCGCAGTTTCAAAATGGCAGCGAGCTGACCAGTTCCTTTGGCGAAACCAACGTCACTTCCGAACGCGTCGGTCGCCGCGCGGCCAAGAACCCTGCATGACTTCATCAGTTCGAACGCCGCCGTCGGGCGTCACCTCGCCGATCAACTCCTGCTGCCGATGGCCCTCGCCGGCAGCGGCGGTTTCACCACCATGGTCCCCGACGATCACGTCCCGACCAACATCTCCGTGATCGAGAAATTCCTTCCGGTGAAGTTCCGGATCGACGATGCCGATCAAGGCAAGCGGATCATCCGTATCCTGTGAGTTCTGAAAGCAGTTCCTGCAATTTCATGTATGCTGCGGTCGGTTCATGCGTTTTCCCACCCTGGCACTTGGCATCGCTTTCCTTTCCTTGCAGGCAAAGGCGGAGGACCATTGGTCCTATGTGCCACCGGTGGACGTGAAGGACTCATCCATCGACGCGCTGCTCGATTCGGCATGGAAAAAGGCCGGTCTCGCACCCGCGAAAATGGCTCCGCCGCGCCAGTGGATCGCGCGCGCGGCCTACACGCTAACCGGCCTGCCGCCGACCGCAGACCAGATCCGCCGCATCGAGACGAATCCGGATGACGCGACGTGGAGCGCCCTGATCGACGAGCTGTTAGCCAGTCCGGCCTATGGCGAACGCTGGGCTCGGCACTGGATGGATGTCGCCCGCTACGCCGACACTCGGGGGTACAATTTCGACCAGGACAACCGCTATCCCTTCGCCTACACCTACCGTGACTGGCTGATCCGCTCGTTCAACTCGGACATGCCCTACGAGCGGTTCGTGAAACTGCAGGTCGCCGCCGATTGCATGACCGACAGGCCGGACGATCCGGACCTGGCCGCACTCGGATTTCTAACTGTCGGACCGCGCTCCGGCGGACTGGAGACCATCGACGACCGTGTGGATGTCGTCACCCGCGGATTTCTATCAAGCACGGTTTCCTGCGCCCGTTGCCACGATCACAAGTTCGACCCGATCACCACGGAGGACTACTATTCGCTCTATTCGATTTTCGAAAACACCGACGAGCCGGAAAACAAGCCGATCATCGGCGAGCCATCCGACGCGAAGGCTTACGGGGCATTCAAGGCGGAAGCCGCGAAGCTCGAGGAAGCGGACCGCGCCGCCCGTCTGACCATCGTCAACCAAGTGCGGACTCCGGAGTCCTGCGCCGTCTATCTGGAACTCGCGTGGCAGGCGGGGAAGGAAAATTGGGATGTGACGAAGGCAACGGCCAATGCGTTTAAGCGCGGTCGTTATCGTCCCAACGCGGTCATCCGCTGGAAGGATTTCCTCAAAGCCCAAGCCACTCCCCGGCTCGCGACCTGGTCACAGGAAATGGAAGCGGCGGATGAAAACGGCCGCAAGGCACTCTGCCTCGATCTTGCCAATGAATGGACGAAAGCACCCGATGGAAGCGAACTGAAGAATCTCGCGATCCAGGGCGGTTGTCCGTTGTCCTACGACGACAACCGGATCCGCGAATTCTTCGACCAGGAGGACGGCAATCAGAACCGCAAGCGCGCAGGTGAGATGACCCGACTTCAGAACGATCACCCCGGCTCCCCGCCGCGCGCGATGTGCCTCAAGGATCGCAAGAAGTGGTCGCCCGCCCAGATCTACATCCGGGGAAATCCCGACAACCGGGGCGATACCATCGACCGCCAGTGGCTCGGATTTCTCGGCGGTGGAAAATTCGACGAAGGCAAGAGTCCGCGCCTGTCACTCGCGGAGAAGATCACCGATCCTAACAACCCGCTCACCGCCCGCGTCATCGTCAACCGCGTCTGGGGCTGGCATTTCGGAAACCACCTCGCCGATCCCGGCGACTTCGGAATCCAACAGGTCGATCCTCCGCTGCGACCGCTTCTCGACTGGCTGGCGATCCGCTTCAACGAACAAGGTGGATCGCTGAAAAGCCTCCACCGCCTGATCCTGACATCCAAGGCATTCCGGCTCTCGGCGGACGGTCCCGAGGGAAATGAATCCATCGACGAAGCCAACAATCTCTTCTGGAAATGGAAGCGCCAGCGCACCGATTTCGAAGCCATGCGCGACCGTTTGCTCACGACCGCCGGCAGTCTCGACACCAGCACGACCGGTGGTCGTTCGATGTCATTGGAAATTGACGGTTCCGACCGCCGCCGGACGGTTTACTCCTTCGTGGATCGTTATGCCCTGGCGACCACCTTCGTTTCCTTCGACCTCCCGCACCCGGATCACCACAGCCCGAAGAGGATCGAAACCAGTGTCCCGCAGCAGGCGCTTTATTTTCTCAACGGTCCCCTCGCCCTCCGTCAGGCGGCGAAACTCGCGGCCGATCCCGACCTCCGCGACCTGCCGGATGACGCCGCGAAACTGAAATGGATCTATCAGCGGATCTATCAACGCGAGCCGTCCGCCGACGAATCCATGGCAGCCTTGGCATGGTTGAAAAAAGTGAATCCCGCCGACTATCAGCCGCGTCTTTCCGGCGTGTGGGAAATCCGGCACGCCGCCGACGATGGCGGACTGCCGGGCGAGGGAATTCCCTTTCCGATCTTCGCCGACGGGGTCTGGAAGACCGGTCCTGATTTGGCCACAGCTCCGATCCGCTGGCTTCACGCCGGGCCCGGCGGCGGTCACGCCGGAAGCGGCCAAGATCTCATCCTCCGCTGGCGGGCCCTCGGCACCGGACAAGTCCGCATGGTGGGAGAAATCCATCGAACCCAGAAAGGTGGCGTCCCTCTTGCATGGAATTTCGCCGGAAGCCGCACCTCGACACTCGACGACCACGTCCTTGCGCCTGAAGGAAACGCGGAACTCGCGGGCGAATGGGTGGACGTCAGTGCGGGCGAATCCATTGACCTCGTGATCCGAGCTCCGCATGGCGACAGTTGTGGCGGCGTCCGTTGGTCCTTGCGCATCCTCGGCCGCGAGAGCGCAGGAGCAAAGCCCGAGGAAATCGGATCCCTGCGTGACCAGTTCCCGACCAGCAATTCGCCGCCACCCGAGCCGGTCGACGGGAACCCATGGGCGGACCTGATCCAGATGCTCTGGGCATCTAACGAATTCAACTTCATCGAGTGATCATGTCCCATCATCTAACCGCCGACGACATCATCCTCGACCGCCGCGATTTCCTGCGCCGCTGCGGCATGGGCTTCGGCGGACTCGCGCTCGGCAGCATGTTTGGTGGAAATGCCTCCGCCAAGTCAGCCGATTCCGGTATCATGCCCGGCCCGCATTTCGCCCCCAAGGCGAAGCGGGTGGTCCATCTTTTCATGAACGGCGGACCGTCGCAAGTGGACACCTTCGACCCGAAACCCGCGCTCCAGCTCCAACATGGAAAAGTGATTCCGCTGGAGGGATTGAAAACCGAGCGCCCCACCGGCACGGCCTTGCGCTCCCCATTCACGTTCGACCGCTACGGCGAATGCGGCCTCGAAGTCAGCGAGCTTTTCAAACACACCGCGAAGCACGCCGACGACCTTTGCGTCATCCGCTCGATGACCGCCGACGTCCCCAACCACGAGCCTTCGCTGATGCTCATGAACTGCGGCGACGGCAGACTCGCCCGCCCGTCCATGGGCTCGTGGGTGACTTACGGGCTTGGCAGCGAAAACGAGAACCTCCCCGCCTACGTCTCGATGTGCCCTGGAGGCATGCCGATC
The DNA here is from genome assembly GCA_963810445.1 of uncultured Verrucomicrobiae bacterium. GTDB lineage: Bacteria > Verrucomicrobiota > Verrucomicrobiia > Verrucomicrobiales > Akkermansiaceae > Luteolibacter. The sequence goes on from CAWENZ010000055.1 coordinate 134,438, forward strand.
AAGCGGGCGGAAAACTGGCGGGCCTCGTTTCTTCCCGGACGCTTCCAGGGCACCTATCTCGACAGCTCGATCAAGGAGGTGGACCGGATGATCGAGAACCTCCGTAATCCGGAGGTTAGAAATTCCCGCCAAGCCCACGATCTGGATTTCCTGCGCCAGCTCAACGAGCGTCACGCGGCCCAACGCGGTCACGAACCACAGCTTGAGGCGCGCATCCGCAGCTTCGAGCTTGCCTACCGGATGCAAGGTGACGCGACCGACGCGTTCGATATTTCCCGCGAACCGGCACCGGTCCGCGAGATGTATGGCTCGGGAAATTTCGCCCGCCAGTGCCTGATGGCCAGAAGATTGTTAGAGCGCGGCGTGCGCTTCATCCAGCTCTGGCACGGCAACGGCCAGCCGTGGGACAGCCACGACAACATCGAGGACCACCGCCGCCTCGCCGGCGAGTGCGACCAGGCGATCGGAGCCTTTCTATCCGACCTGAAGATGCGTGGCATGCTCGACGAGACCCTCGTCATCTGGGGCGGCGAATTCGGTCGCACCCCGGTGGTCGAGTTGCCGAAAGCCGGTTCCAACAAGGGCGTGATGAAAGGCCGTGACCACAACCACTACGGATTCACCACCTGGATGGCCGGTGGCGGTGTGAAGGGAGGTCACGTCCACGGTGCCACCGACGAATTCGGATTCAAGGCAGTGGAAAAGCCCGTCCATGTCCATGACCTCCACGCGACCATCCTTCATTTGTTAGGATTCGATCACGAGAAGCTCACCTACCGTTACTCCGGCCGCGATTTCCGGCTGACGGATGTGCATGGAAACGTCGTCCACGAGATCATCGCCTGATCTCCCCCACGGACCGCGGGATTCATCCCGCCCGCGAAGCGAAATACGCATGAGCAACCATTGACCCGCCTATCAACAACCACCCGCGCAAAGCAGGAGCCGGACGCAAATTTCAAACCTCAATGTTTGCCGTCTCCCCCTTCACCGTGTATTTTCGCGAGATGGGAATGTTCGACACGATCCACCTGAAGAAGCCGCTTGTTTGTCCAGTCTGTGGTGCCCCCCGGCACTCCTATCAGACTCATGCGTTTGAAGACGTAATGGCAAATTATGAAATCGGCTCGCTGGTGCGCGGCGGTGTTCTCTCCGGCATCGTCAATGAGACATTCTGGTGTTCCGACTGTCACAAGTCCGGAGGGAACTCCGAATCACCGGTTTATCTCGTGATCTGGCATTCGATTCTGATAGGGGTGGAGCAGGATCTGGCCCGCGCCGAGGCCCGCCTCGGTTCGGTGGACCGGCTCGATCTGATAGGCTGGCTGGATGAGGCGCAGCGGAAGACGGAGAAGTGGAGAAAGCTCTATTACGGAATCTTCAACGATCTGCACCGTTGGCACGAACACCTCGATCGCCAGCAGAACCCGGAACCTGCCCGGCAAGGTGAGACCTCCGAACAAGCAGCACGTCGCAAAGCCCTTTTGGGCCTTTGGGGCTTCGAGGAAATTCTCTCCGCCCCGGACCCGTTGGCCGCCATTTTGAGCAGAAACAAACCGGATACGACGGGTGACCGAAGAGACGAAGGGTGGTGACGTTTGCTTTTCTGCGACAACCTATCCGCGGATTCAATGAAAGCGGTTTAAGCTCTGGAGTCGTTCGTTGGACTGTTTCAAATGTAGTTCTGCGTCCGATTCCTCGTGTCTCACTACCCGATCATAAAGCTGGAAAAGGACAGGATCGGCATTGTTTCGCTCCCGTTGCTCGCGGGCTTTGTTAAGAACCGCCTGGTCTTGAGGGACGCCGTTGTCATAGCTTACATGAGGGATTCCGGATTGGTGCATGCCCTGATGCAGATCTACGACTACGATCAATTGTTGGCTCACCCGATTCTTGGGGCATCCTGGGAGGGATATGCGCTCGAACAAGTTGTTAGGCATCTTGGCCTCACAGAGGATCAGTTGTTCACTTGGAATGTACAGAGCGGTGCGGAGATGGATTTGGTCATCTTGAGCCGCGGCAAGTTGTTTGGCGTTGAGTTTAAGAATGCGGAGGCGCCTCGGACGACGAGATCATTCACCTTGGCTTTTAATGAGCTTGATTTGGTTGCGGCTGTAATCGTGCACCCTGGGCCGGGAACCTACGAATTGGCGGAGGGTCGTTGGGCCGTATCGATTCAAGAACTTGGCAAACTGGAAGTATTATTCGGAATGACAAAAGAGTGAAGGACCGTCGCCTTTCCCATCCAATAGCTCACCGCAGGCCCAAGAACACCGCCAAGGATCTCACCGCCGGCGCAACGGAGTGCCCCCGGCGGACGGAGCGGGAGATGATTTCGAGCTTTTTCGCCTTGGTGTCCGCCTTCGGATCCACATGGCCGACGAGTTCGTGTCCGGAGAGGACAGGCAGTGCATAGTAGCCGCGGGTGCGTTTGTGGGCGGGAGTGTAAACTTCCCAGGTGTAGTCAAAGCCCCACAAGGCCGAGGTGACACGGCGGTCGTAGATGAGCGGATCGAGCGGAGCTATCAGAAGTGGGGAAGCCGGGGAGGTCACCGGACCGGAACAATTTTCCAACAGGGCGACATCCTCGCGGAGGCAGTGGAGGGTGGGCGCATCGGCGTCGGTGAGGGTGACGGCCTGCACCTCGTCGGCGATCAGGCGGAGTTCCTCGCGCCTGAGAGTCGTTAGACGGCGCTGGCGGAGTTTCGTCAGGGCGAGCCAGCGGGAGGTCTCGACGGAGGTGGGTTCTTTCGCCGCCAGCGTGGCGGCGGGGAGGACTCGCTCGGGAAGATCGTAAAGCCGGCGGTTTCCGTCGCGGCGGGCGATGAGGACGCGGCCGTGGAAGAAGAGTTTTTGCAGCGTGGATTTCGCCAGCGTGGCGGTGCCCCAGACGCCGGGGGCGCTGGGACGGCGGTCATCGATGTGGCTGGAGGAAAGCGGGCCTCGGGTGGCGAGTTCAGCGAGAATGTGTTTCGACAGCTTGCGTTCGTCAGGGGTGAGCCGACCGGACCAGGCCCCGTCGAGTTGGGTGCGGAGGCGCATGGCTTCAAGAAGGTGAGGCCACGCATCGAGTGGAAACGCGGCGAGATTGGCGGTGTCCGGCAAATGATGCTCGAAAGCGGTGCGGGCTTCGGCAGGAAGAATTTCCGATCCGCCGTGGAGATGCCTCATCAACCCACCGACCTGATAGTCTCTAACACGATTTCGGAGGATGAGGTCGTGCATGCGCCCACAGACATTGATCGGATCGATCTGGACGTAGCCGTGATGATCGAGTGCGGCGGCGATATCCGGAAACGGTGTGTCCAGTCCGACGGCGCACCGGAGGAATCGACGGGCGGTGAGAGTGGTGACGGTCCGGGCGGGCGACATGGGTCACTTTCCGCGTTTGATCACCGCAGTCCCGTCCTTCACCGTGTCGGGCGGATGGAGCAGGACCTCGTCACCGGCGTTAATTCCTGATAGAATCTCCGTGGCACGCCCGTCCGTGTGCCCGGCCTCCACGGATGTTAGAAACGCCTTGTCATCGCGGAAGACGAAGGTTTTCCATTGGTTACCCTCGCGGAACAAGGCTCCGGCGGGAACGGTCAGCACGTCATCCGCATGCCAGATCGCCACGCGGACCTCGACGCGATACCGGTCGCCGAGCGCCTTTGCCGCCTCCGGCGGGTTGGTTAGATCGCTGAGGACGATGACCCGTTGTTCCTCGACTCCGAGCGCGGAGATCTTGGTGAACGCGGCGGGCTCCACCCGGCGGACCCTTCCTGCCAGCGGCTTCTCGCCGCCCCATTGCTCGATTTCCACGGAATCCCCCGGATGGATCATGACCGCATCTCGGGAAAGGATCTCTGCCTCGATCTCGATGTCCGCGGGATCGCCCACCTCGAGGATCTGCGTGCCGGGAGTGACGACCATTTCACTTTCCTGCATGACCTTGAGCACGCGACCAGACACCGGCGACTTGATTTCCAACAGATTTCCTGCGGTTTGGATCTCGGGTCGTTCGAGTGCGGCGCGGGCTTGGGAGAGCTCGTGGTCGGCGACCTGCAGGGCGAACTCGGCGGCCCGGACCTCGGCGGATCTCATGGAGGATTCCATTTCGGCACGGTCACGATCCGACGCGGAAACGGAGCCAGACCGCGTGATGGATTTCATGCGCTCCAGCTCGGACTCGGCAAGCTTCGAGGCGGCTTTGGTCGCGTCCAGCGATTCGGCGGCCTGTTTGCGGGAGGCCTCGCGCATGGAGACGACCGCTTCCGCCTGGGCGGTGGCGCGGGGGTCTAGCAGCGGCGTCACCACCGGCTCGATGACCGTTAGAAGCGTTTCACCGGCTTTCACCTCGTCGCCCGGCTTAAGCTGCACGCGGCGCATTTTCCCGGCGACGGGCGCGGCGAGGATATAACGGTTCCTGATGCGGGTCTTGCCTTCCTCGGACACGCGGACGGTCAGCGGCCCGCGGGCGACAACCCCGGTTTCGATGACGACGGGTTTCGGCCACAGCCCCCAAACGATGAGCCCGATCAGGAGCAAGGCTCCGAGCCAGGGTATCGCGCGCTTCAGGAGGTTTTTCCCTGACGGGCTGCGCTTGGTTTCCCATGGGGCGCTGCCGGAAGGGGTATCGGATTCGGAGTTGGCCATGGATGCGTGCGGAATTGATAGCCGGACATCGCGGACGATTCAAGGAGCCAACTTGACTGTTCCAGCTCGAATATACAGAATTTCTGCCGCGATGCTGCCACAGCCCTACATGCAATATCACAAGGACGGCAGTATCTGGGCCATGGGCCAAATTCTGGACGGAGCAGCGACGGGCTATTGGGAATGGTTGCGAAAGGACGGAACAAAATCCCGCTCCGGACACTTTGAGAACGGCCATCAGGTTGGCGAATGGACCACCTACGACAAGGCGGGACAGGTGTATAAGGTGACCTCCATGAAGCCGAAAAACACGCGTGAGAAAGTCTGTTTCAATCCGACGTCCTGAGGGGCGCGATTCATGACAACCCACCGGAAGTCGGGGGGACAGGCAATTCCACCCCCGCTATTTCCTGCCCTCGTCGTATTCGAAATACTCGACCATCGTCTGGATCCCGTCCTTATCCTCAAGACCGCTCTCCTGTTTGCGGCGGACCAGTATTTCAGTGACCCCGTCGTTCCAGCCGACCTTTTTCAGGAAATGGTTCCAGATGTGGATGTCGTTCTCGGTCAACGCGCGTCCCGTTTCGAAACACCATTTCAGGACCTCCTCGTCGGTGCCTCCCAGCAGGACCCGCTCGACGAGTTTCGGGTAATCCACCTGGAGAAATCCCACACAGCGACCATCGAGGCCGGTGCCGAGATTGTCGCAAAAATCCTCCCTGAGGTTTCCCGCGGCATTGAGGCGGATCTTGTCCAACATCCTCGCGAAATAGATCATCCCGAGGGTTTCCTGATAGGCTGAGAGAGGCACGGATTTCATGGTTCGGGAAATGAAATATCCGCTGACACATCCCGGTGCAAGCTCCCGACCGGACCATCTCGTCGTGATCCTCGTTTGAAGCGGGCTTGGAATTTATTTCGAATATCTTAAGTTTCCACCTAGTCAGAGCGCCCAATGGATGCAATCATGGGGCCGGTGACGGAATTTCCTCACCCCCGGCATCGTTTGCCTCCCGCACCTTCCATCCAACTTCCCAAATCTCATCCGACCATGAAATCCCTCGCTCTTAAAACATTATTCGCCGCCGGGCTACTCCTCTTCCCGACCATGTCCGCACAGGCCGGTCTCAACTCCGACATCAAGCTGGACGTCAACTGCTACTTCCAGGCAAAGACTTCCTTCTCCGGCAATGTCGATGCTGGAAAAGTCGGCATCGTCCGGCTCGGCGCGAAGCAATTGCTCAATCTCATCGGTAGGGAAAAGGGCATCCGTTTTCCCAGCGGTTCACGGCTGATGGCTGACGAAGTGGGTAACGTTTTCATTGCCGACTCCCTCGGCAATTCCATCATGGACGCGTCCCCTTATGCGAAACTTGAATATTACAAGAACAACGAATTGCTGGACGGGGCGATCAATGTCTCGACCGGAAAGGAACAAAGCCGGACCTACTACCGCCTCGCCCTGAAGCTGAATCTCACCAGTCTCGTGGGCACCTTGCGCGGGGTCGCCGTGGAGGCCCTGCTTGTAAGTGCTCCGGACAGGAATGGCATCCAGATCACACGCGGAACTATCACCAGCACCGTCAACGGCAAAGGCAGCGTCAACGGAGGAGCCGGATACTACGACGGCAAGATCGTCCTTGAAGGCAGAGGCGCCACCGTCCGTTAGATTGCCGGTCATGTCCACGGCTCCCGGTCGCATCAAATGGCTCGCCGGCGGCATTGCCGCCCTGGTCCTCGCCGGGATCCTGATCCATCAACGCACTAGGTCTGATAGAAATCAGGGCGAGGCAGGCGGACCGGTTCCAAAGCCGGAAATCTCCGGTCGAACCGGGGAACGCGTCCCCATGCCGCGACGCAATGCGGCGGCTCCGTCCCTTTCCCGACTGCCCGATCTTCCGCCTGCGATTCAATCGCCCCATCCGATCGGGTCGCCAGAAAATCAGGACTGGATCACGAAACGGATCGACGAACTCGCCGCGCTCGCCTGGGAGGATGATCCCGAATCCCTCGGTAAAATCCTCGCCGAACTGAGAAACCCGCTTCCCGAAATCCGCACCGCCGCCCTTGAGGCCATCAGGAATTTCGACAGCCGCGACGCCATTCCCTACCTCGAAGCCATCGCCCGCGACACCGCGGATCCGCTCGAACAGAAGAACCTAACCGACACCGTCGAGCGCCTGCGCCTCCCGACCCTGGTCGAGCACCTCGACTCACCGTCAAACTCCGAAAACGGGAGCAACACCAACCGTTAGCAATGGCACCATCGCTTGAGATCGCAAGCGACCTGATCCAGATCCGCACGCCGGCCGTGAGCTTCCACGTGCTTCGCGACGACAACGGACTTTATCTAATCGATGCCGGATTCATCAGCGGATGGAAACACCTGCAGCGAGCGCTGGTCGCTCGTGGCTGGGAGAAATTGCCCATCATTGGCATCCTCGTCACCCATGGACATCTCGACCATATCCTGAATGTCGCGGAGATCGCGGAAAGAACCGGCGCATGGATCGCCGCACCTCGCCTCGATCTCCCTCACTACGCCGGCCAACCTCACTATCGGAATCTCGCCCGGGTCACCGGATTCCTCGAAGCCCTGGGACGCCCGATTCTCGGTTTCAAATCCTTCAGTCCCGACCGCCTTTTGGACGACGGGGACGAGATCGACGTCTGGCACGGCCTGCGCGCGGTCCATCTTCCCGGACACACCGCCGGCCACACGGGTTTCTATTGCGAACGCCTGCGATTGCTCTTCGCCGCCGACCTTTTCGCAAGTCACTCGTGGTGCGCCCGAATCCCACCCGCCATCTTCAGCAGCGAAACGAAGAAAATCCCTGCCAGCCTTGCAAAGGCTCTGCAACTGGATCTAACCGGTGTCCTGCCGAATCACGCCGACCGCGCGTCACCCGAGGTGCATTTGGAGCGGCTCCGGATTTTGCATCGTCGTCTTCGCAGTTCGTTCACTTGACCGCAGCGCGTGCCCAGTCCGCGCGGTCCTGCGGAAGCTTGGCGATCCACCTTGGCAATTCGGCCACCGACATGCGATATTTTGTAGCATTGAAAAGTTCGTTAGAGAGTTCGGCGAGTGGAGCAGCAGCAATTTTCACCGCAAGCTGATCCAGCCGATCATGGGATGTGTGTCTGACGATCTCTTCAAGCGCCTTCCGGCGCATCGGAAGATCCGGCAATGTACACGCCCACTGCCAACTGCCGTCCCAGTCCTGTTCCGCCCAGGCGGAGGCAATCGTCTCGACCGCCCGCAATGCTTCCCTGCTGCCTGGACCCTGGATCAGGATTTCCGTGGCCGCAGCTAGATCCGCGGGTGTCTTCAAGGGCAGGGCCGCAATCGTCTCCGCGATGATTTGGGATTGGGTGGATATCGGACATTCCGCCAGCAACGCCGGAACCTCGCCAGGTTTCATGGTCCCACTTTGCAGGATCCCGGCAATCGCCCGTTCCCGTTCGCGCGGATCCGGCATCGCCAGCGCGGTGGACAACGCAGCTTCAGGTCGGGCAATGGCCGCAGCTTTGAAACCGGCAGACATCCAGTCGTCATTCTTGTTCGCCTCCTCATTGCCACGAGGATTCTCGTTTCTCATCCAGTCCAGTGCCGCCTGTGGATCCGCAGTCGCCCAAGCCGTCACGGCGAATTTGAGGAAATCCCGGTATTTGCTGATCCGTGGCAGGGTTGCCAAACCTCTCGCCGCAGCCTCCGGTGCTTGGTCGATCCAGGCTCTCGGCCCCCAACTGAATCGGTTGAAATCGCCTGCCTTGGCGGCAAGTTCGAGGCCTTTGTCCAAATCCAACGCGATGGCCGTATCCACCACCTCTAGCCTATACTTGTCGCCGGTCATTTTGTCCGTGATCGCCATTACGGCGTCCATGGCGGCATCCGGATCGGCCGCAGTCCATGATTTCAGCAATCCTGAACCCCACCTCTGCAGTTCAAGGGGATCGTGGGCATCACGCAAATGATTCCAAAATCCCTGGGGGTCGCAGTCCGCCCACAATCGCGCGGCGAGGCGCGACCATTCGGGCGAGTTCTGTTGGGCCTCGTAAAATCCGGGCCACTCGGAGGAACTCAGCTCCGATGCCTTGTCCACAAATGCTGCAATTCGGTCACCCGCGGAGAGCCCCGCATCCGACCACTTCCGCTCGGCACCGCCTGTCCGCCGAGGCGATTTCCGCGGCACCGAATCCGTTGGGGAGGTGGCACCGTTTTTCACAAAAGCAGCCGAGCCGAAGCCGATGGCGAATCCGGCCAGAACCGATAAGGCGATGGAATGGACTGGTTTCATCGGTTAGAAGGATTGGAAGCTGCCGCATTGCGGAGCGCTTCCCGAAGCGAGTTGAATTCCTCGGGGGAAAGATCCGGGGACTCTAGCAGATCGAGCGCTGCGGGCTCGCCGATGGTCCGGCTGATTTCCAGCAGGCTGTGGGTGAGCATCGGCATTCTGGCGGAGTCGTTCACAAGTTGCGCGTATAGTTGGAATTCAAGATCGGGACTGTACTGGCCGGTGTATTCACTCATTGCTTTCCACACGGTGGATTTCAGCGGGCTGTCCGGCAGTGAATCCAACCAATCCGTAGCGCCGATCGCATCGCGATTCGCCCAACCATATCCTAACAAGTTGGAGAGCCAAAGATGGCCCACGATCGCCGGGCCGTCACTCTCCGGTGCCTCCAATCCCGCAGTGACCCAATCGGCGGCGGCCTTCGGATCACGATCCATCCATTCCGAGGCGAGTTTTTGCAATGCCGCGCCTCTTCCTTCACCCAAGTTTCCCGAAGACGCGAGCAGCGGTGCGAATGTCAATTGCGGGTCGGCATGCGCAGCCGCCCTGAGCGCCGGGTCGGGAAACACCTCTGAATACGGTGAGGTGACGCCATGCTTCTCGGCAAAGGCCCGCCCAGCCTCCGGATCGTGGGCGGACCATAGATCGCCGATGGTCTTGAACATGAAATCCCGGAGTTTGCCCGGCGGCAGTTTCTCGACCTCTGTAGCCGCCGCCACAGGATCGGGACAATACCATCCGTCATGGTTGATCGCGGGCATGAGGTAACCAAGGTTCTCCAAGTCGATTCCAGACACTTCGAGTTTTTCATACAGCCCCGCGACGTCGAGAAACGGATCGTTGGAAAGTCCTAACTGAATCTCAGTCGTTGGAGTGACAGGGGCAAGCAACCCGGTGAGTTCGGCGGGAAGACTGTGAATCCCGCCAAGCTGCCCGAATGTCGATTCGTCATAGCCGCTGGCAGTCATGGCATTGCGGGCGGCGGAGCGGTCAATACAAGACCATTCCCCAAACACCTTGCTCAGCAGCCGCCCGGATTCAGCGGTTCCCAGCTTCAAACCTTGGACCCACGCCAGCGCCGACGCAGGGTCGCTTGAGGCCCACCCTCCTGCCACCCAATCCATCGCTGCCCTTATTTTTGCATCCTCCAGGTCCAAGGTGGATAGGGTGCTGGCCAATTCCGGATGATCCCGGCCAAGCACGCGCAATGCTTGAGTGAAATCCGCGTTCTCCGAAGACGAGCTGTCCGCCAGCTTGAGATAGTCAGCGAAATTCGGGTCAAGATGCTCGATCGCGGCGATCTTGCGGACGTGATTGAATTTGTCCGGCTTCTCCGGTATGGCCATGGCACGCGTGTAGTCGGTCGCCACCCAGGCGTTGAAAACAGGCCCGCTCCAGCGCTGCCAGATTTTTCCTTTTGTCATCTTATCGAGCCTTTCCAGGAGTTGCTTGGGTTCTTCAAGACTCATCCAGCGGCGCAATATTGTTTCGAGTTCGACCGACCGATTGCTGTCTTCCGACGCCAGGATCTCAACGACCAGCGTTTCACATTTCCCCACGTTCGCGGTCGCCGCATCACGCAGGAACTTCGTGCTCTTGCCAGGCTTTGCCGTCGAGCGTTCACGAGCCGACCGAATCCGCCGCTTGCTTGAAGGAACTTCCGCACGGGCCATTGATGGTTCCGGGCCACCGCGTGTCTCATCGGTCGTCGCGGGATAGCACAGCCACCCAAGCGCCAAGCCGCCCAGCCCGCAGATCCACCATCGGTGACTCATCATTTCTATCAAATGAGCGGATCAGTGCCCGGAAGGCAAGCCGGATCGAGTCGATGAGGGTTTGGTGGGACGGAAATCAAACACCGCGACATCGTCGCCAATGAAGGCTAGGGAATCCTTGTAGCCGACCTATAAGCGGGCAGGCAGGGCGGTGAAGCCAAGTTCGTGTGTCATCATTTCAATGATTTCCGAGTCCCCCACCGACTCTCCGGGAATATCCGCCTGGCGGGTGATGATAGTCGGCTGGGCGTGCTGGCCACCGCTGCCAACGATTCTGCAACTGGAGTCGTCCGAGGCATTCAATTGTTAAATATCAATTCATGCCTTCGTGTGCCACGGCAACGATTCATAGAATGACCTGACGATTTCAAAGGTGGCTTCAAACTCGGGTAGAGGCCCGTCAATTTCATCATCCAGAGTGTGGTAGTCGGCTTGCGCCCGTCGTTTCAGTTCCGCGTTATCCAGCGAGTCGGGCAAGGGTTCGATTCCCCTTGTCCTGGATTTCTCTATCAGGCTTTTCAGGATCGACCGGCGCTCATCCCCGGCAACTACCAGTTCCGAGAGTTTGGATAGATCGAAAACATCCTGGCGGCGGTAGCGGTCGCGGGATTCTTGCTGCAACAATGAACGGAACTTCTCCGCAACGAGATCCGAAAATGTGTAGGCGTTGATGGTGCCGCTTGATCCGAGCTTCAAGCTTTCAACTCCAAGGATCTTCTCATTCTGGCTGAAATCGATGGAGATCACGCTGGGTGATTGGAGCTTTTGAAGACGTTTGTGCTTGGGGCTCCCCTTGTAGGCATGGCCGATCTTCAGTTCGATGCTGGGGAAGCTCGCGTCGGGCCGATTTTGTGGATTCACTTTGCAGCTCTGGACCTTGCAATCCAGGTCGTAGTCAAGCTCCTCAACGACCTGAACGAGGCTTGATTCAAAAGCAGATCTAACAATATATGCACTCATGGTAGCCAGATTTCCCGTGGTTGAGAAATCGATGTCCTTCGTGAATCGCGGACTGTGGTAGCGAACGCCGAGGAGGATACCACCTTTCATCACCATGGTGCTCTGGAGGCGTGGATCATTCGCGATGGCCGCGAGAATCGTGTGCACGGCTTGTCGGAATTCACGTTGCTCCGCGTCGGGTGCTTCGCTCGTCCAAGTGGCAATATCATAGTATTCTTGCCGGTTCATCAGAGTTCTTCGGATCGGCTAGACGTTGAGGGACAAGCACCATTTGTCAGACCATTCGGCGATGTATTCGCCCGCAGCATCGAGTTTTCTGGAACCACCGCGTTGGGCGAATTTCACCCAGCTTTCCACCACGTCATCCTGAATCAGTAATTTCTCACTGAGAATGTAACCGGCCCGCACCTTGTCGATCGGAGCGCCATGCCGGTCGATTTCATCCACGATCAGTCTCTGATAGGTTTTCGCCGACTCTTCATAAACTTCCAGAACGTGATGAATCCCTCCGCACAGTTCCGGATTTCTGAGCATGTCCAAAAACGTCCGGCCCATTGTGGACACGCGGAGTGTTTTGTCCCGGACATTTTTGAACGCCCCCAGATGAGTGGCGTCGAAGCGGTGAATCTGGGTCTTCCCGAGCTTCTCCATTTTAATCCGCGTCAGAAGCGGCATTCCATTTTGTCGATATGCTCCGAAGTCATTTCCCAGATCCTTCAGCATCTGAGCCTCAGCGTGCTTTTTCCAGTCCGTGGCTTTTGGGGAGGAAAAGAATAATTTTGCCGGAATGCGGTTAGTTAGGCCGTGGTGAGCCATGGCACTCAGATGGGAAAGGTAGCAGAATGGATCGACGGTGCAGGCCACCTCCTCGGGAGCGATCTCTTTTCGCGCGAGCAGGCTGTAGGCTGATTGGCCGAGTCCGGGAAATGGCCGCAAAATCCCTCTGGCTTCCAATTCCTTCAAGCTCCTTTTGAATTCTGAAAATTCTCCGACCTCTTGTTTGAGTCCTTCGATCGCTTCTCCTTCGTAGGATTTCTTGGCATACAAGCCATGAAGAACCAACCCTAGTTGATAACGGGTGAAAACCGGTTCGGTGAGTTCACCGAGTGTAAGAGTCGTGGCTTTGGCGAGATCCATAGAGGCAACCTAATGTCCTAAGGACATTAGGTTGCCTCTATGGACAGCGGTGCCAAGAAAATTTTCCACCTTGACACTTCTACTCACCTCCGTATCATCTGTCCTAAGGACAGATGATACGGAGGTGAGCTAACGATGCCACTGTGGTCCGACGTTTCACCCATCAAAAAGAGGCGATGGATTCGAGGTGGAGGATGGGAGTCCTCGCCTCGTTGGATTTTTCGGGATCGAGGGTGAGGTGAATCGCCCAGTCGTTGAGGTCGTCGGGGTCGATGAGGGTTTGGTGGATAGTGAGGCCGTCTTCGGAAACGTGAGTGTGGCGGGCGTTGCGGGCTTCGGGATCGAGGCGGATCTGGTGGCGGGCGGCGTGGTAGGTGTTGAACTGTTGGAGGAGGCACTGATCAAAAAATTGCTAGAAATTGGATTTGGGGATGGCAACGAAGCCCTTCTTCGCATGTAGTCCAGTGCCCCTATGAACATCGAACAGATCCACCGCATGCAGAGCGATTTTGATTCGCTGGCTCAGACCCTACCGGATGACGACAGCATCGAATTTTGGTTCGCCCGGGACTTGCAGGAACCCTTGGGATACGCACGCTGGGAAAACTTCATGACCGCGATTCAGCGCGCCATTGAGTCTTGTGAAACAACGGGTTACAAATCTGAACATCATTTTCGTGGCGTCACGAAAATGATCCCCTTGGGAAAGGGCGCGCAGCGGGAAATCGATGATTTCATGCTCACTCGCTACGCCTGCTACCTCATCGCACAGAACGGCGATCCTAGGAAAGAGCCGATCGCCTTTGCCCAGAGCTATTTCGCCATTCAGACCCGCAAGCAGGAGCTTGTGGAGGAGCGGTTGAAGCTCATGGGGCGGCTTGAAGCGAGGGACAAGCTCAAGGCTTCCGAAAAGGCGTTGTCGGACAACATTTTCGAACGTGGTGTGGACGACAAGGGGTTCGGGAGAATCCGCTCCAAAGGGGATGAGGCCCTCTTCGGTGGCCACACCACCTCGGAGATGAAAGATAAGTTCGGCATCGTCCAGACGCGTCCATTGGCAGACTTTCTGCCGACCCTGACCATCGCCGCCAAAAACCTCGCCACGGAAATGACCAATCACAACGTGCAGCAGTCAAACCTGCGCGGCGAGGTGCCGATCACCCGAGAGCACGTCCAGAACAACACCAGCGTCCGCCAAATGCTCGATCAGCGCGGAATCAAACCCGAACACTTGCCGCCAGAGGACGATTTCAAAAAATTGGAACGCCGGGTGAAGTCGGATGAGAAGAATCTGGAAAAGAAATCCGGGAGGTTGCCAAAAGGCGACGATCTCGGATAAAGCTACATCACTCTCATCTGAGAAAGAGACGGTCCTCGCATTCAATTCTTAAAGCAAACTAACTTGAAGCCTGGAAAACAGCTTGAGATTTTCGTGAACACTCTCCCGACTAACTTGAAGTGTTATGCGGCGGCGGGCTGAAGGATCAGGCCGAGTGCGGCCGCTTGTTTTTCCAAGGCTTTGCGGCGGCGGGCCTCGCTCTGTGGGGTGAGCTTGAACGCTTCTTTTTCGTCGTAGGTTTTTTGGCTCTTGATCATGCCGTGGACGATACGCGCCAGCTTGTGAGCGGCGGCGGTGGTTCCTTCTGCCTTGCCCAGCTTGCCCTTCATCCGCCGCAAGTATCCTCCCATTTGGGTTTGGGATCGTTGCAAGCCGAAAACTCCAAGCCGGAACGCACCGGCGAGTCGGCTTTTCACTTTGCGCGTTTTGGCCTTGAGCACCTTGCCGCCGCTGATCCGGTTGTCCGGGCACAGTCCCATCCACGAGGCGAATCGCTCCGGGGTTGGAAAGGCGGCCAGCAGTTGCTCCCTCGTGCCGACCTCGCTGATGAGCGCGCAAAGCAGTCCGGCTGAGATACCTGGCACTCCGCCCAGGTCCACTCCATAAAACCGCCAGGCGGTCTCAAACACCGCGAATTGCGGACTGTTCTTGCTGACCTTGCGTTGTCCTTTCGGGGCTTCCGGCAGGGGGCCGGACACTTCGCATTCCACCCGGGCGGCCAACTCGGCGAGTTTTTCATCGCACGTCGCGATGGCTTCGCGCAACTGCCGGTAAGTCTTCTGGCTTTGCCCGAGCACGAAGAGGTATTCTTCGCGGTAGTCGCCGCGCAGGGCTTCGATGATGTCCTCGGCACTGCTGCGGCAGCGCTTGTCACGCAGGGCGGCGAGTTTCTTGGCATCACGCTCACCGGCAAGGATGGCATCGATGATGGCCTGGGCGCTGACGCCGTCGATGTCGCTGAAGACATGCTGGAGCTTGAGGTTCATCTCGGTGAGGGATTTCTGCATGAGCTGGAGCTGCTGGCCGCATCGCCGACCATCTCGGCGCGGTGGCGCATGAGGAAACGCAATGGCACGATCCCGAGCGCGGGGCGGAAGGATTTGCGCAACAGTCCGGCGGCATGGAGTTGCTGGAGCCATTGGGCGTCGCACACGTCGGTCTTCTTGCCGGGAACGCCTTTCACATGACGGGCGTTGACCAGATAGACCTCGATTCCCGCTTCGGTCAGGACATCGTAAAGGGTGATCCAGTAGTTGCCGGTGCTTTCCATGGCGGCGGTCTTGATACCACACCCTAACAACCAGTCGCGCAGCGCATGAATTCCGCTGGTGAAAGTGGCGTAGGTGCGCACCGGTTCTTCGCAGCGGCCCGGAGGCACGGCCACGACAAATTCCTCGGCCCCCACGTCGATGCCAGCCGCATCAGGGTGGGTTTGGGTGTTGATGGAATGCTGCGGGCTTGCATCCTTCTTGCTGGAACGCCGGGAGGCGGCCTTGCCGCCGGATGGTTTTCGTTTCATGGCATCAGTGTCATTGGATAGGGTCTGACGCAGGGGCAGCTGCCAGAAGAAAGGATGAGACGATCTCCCGAACGGGGTCACAGCGCGGCCAGCCGAAACCGGCCGCACTGTGCCACCAATGATCCACTCGCGGGAGCTGCGGCCATGCTTGAGGACGGGGTTGCGATCCAAGGATCACGCCACCATTGGGTTGCCGGCCTACACCCTGCGGCAGATGGGAAAAATCCCACGACTCACTTTCGCGGGCAAGTCCAAGTTACTCTATTTTCCACACTCCAGCGCAGCGCGGGTTCTGGTGCTTGAGAGGGTCTTAAGTAGCAACGATTCGACTCAAGTATTATCGCCATACATGGCAAGGGATCGAACTACAGGAAACCTGCGGGAGCATGACGTCGCTGTTATCATGACGAATGGTCACCATAAGGTCGTTACTGCCATCGAATGCCGAGATCTATCTAGACCTGTTGGAGTTCCTCAAGTAGAAGGTTTCCACCAGAAGTGTCTTGATACGGGTATCAACCGAGGAGTGATAGTGTCCGGCAAGGGATTCTTCAAATCAGCGATTCAAAAGGCGAGGCACTTTGGCATCGAATGTTTGAGATTAGAAGAAGTAGACTCTTTCCCGTGGTTGGGAATGGGCACAATGAAGCATTTCAAGACCCGGCTTGATCGAGTCAATTGTCGAGCTATCCCAGATCCACCATTGGCAGAAAATCCCAAAAATTTCCGATTCAATGCAGCTGACGGTTCGGAAATCACAAATGAGATCCTTCTCAATCTTGTGCAGCTTGGAATGAATAAAAAGTTTCCTCCGGAATCGGTGGTTGCTGGATCTCATGACGCCAAATTTCGAATACTGGCTCCAGGTTGCTTCATTGAGGACCATGATTCGGGTAGCTTCTACCCCTTTTCATTTTTCCTAGTTCAAGCTACGCTTGTCGTGGAATGCACGGATGTCCCTATCACTAAATTGATGTATCATTCGGAAGACGGCGTAAACCCAATAGGTCGGGTTGGAATTGCTCAGTTCGATGGTTCGCCGTTTCCGATGAGCATTGTGTTTTCCCGAAATCCGGATGAAAGCACCGACATTTTATTGCTGAAAAACTCTCCGGGTAAGTCTCCTTATTGAAGAAGACCGAGGAATCGTCAGGTTCTTTTATTAGATCGGGATGATGGAATCTAGGTGGAGGACGGGGGTTCTTGCTTCGCTGGATTTTTCGAGATCAAGGGTGAGGTGGAGGGACCAATCATTGAGGTCGTCGGGGTTGATGAGGGTTTGGTGGATCGTGAGACCGTCTTCGGAGAGGTGGGTGTGGCGGGCGTTGCAAAAACCAATCTTGAGATCAGGCGTGGTTTGGGTAATTTGCTCCCATGAGCACGGTGCAGGAAATCGAAAAAGCCATTCAGCAGTTGCCGCGTGAGGAGATTTTCCGTCTTCGCGAGGTGATCCAGCATCGTTTTGATGACGAATGGGACCGGCAGTTCGCGGATGACGCGGAGTCAGGCCTGCTTGATGAAATTGCGGAGGCAGCCCTTGCGGAGCACCGGGCTGGCAAAAGCACTCCCCTTCCACGGGATGAAAAGTAGGGCGGTCGCTGGTTTCTGGGCCGGTTATGATCGTTTGCCTGGCGAGATCCGGAAAATAGCGGACAAGCAATACCGGCTGTGGCTTGAGAATCCTTCCCATCCGTCGATCCAGTTCAAGAAGGTCGGCCGATTCTGGTCAGCCCGGATCACGGATGACTATCGCGCGGTCGGGGTGAAGGACGAGGATACGATTGTCTGGTTTTGGATCGGAACTCATGCCGAATACGACAAGCTGTTGAAGCGGCGATAGGGCCGCAGGGAGTGAGGAGGATGAACGCTCTTGTCCGCCAAGCCGATGAGGTGAGAATGGATCGAGCTTTCAGCGCTTTCTCTTTCGCATCCCATTGGCACCACGACAAGAGTGTCATGGCTCCTTAAATGGCAGCGATGGATTCGAGGTGGAGGACGGGGGTTCTGGCTTCGTTGGACTTTTCCGGGATCGAGGGTGAGGTGGAGGGACCAGTCGTTGAGGTCGTCGGGGTCGATGAGGGTTTGGTGGATGGTGAGGCCGTCATCGGAGAGGTGGGTGTGGCGGGCGTTGTGACGGCAAAATCGGGATTGGAAACATCAGGCGGAGTGGTAAAGTCCGGTCATGAGCGAGCCAGTCACTTTTTCACCCGAGCAGAAACGGCCGGTGCTGCATGAGCTGATCGACGCGCTGCCGGCCGAAGAGCTTGAGCTGGTAGAGCGGGTGCTTGCGCGTCTTGAAATGGACCGGCTGTGGAAGGATGCACAGGAAGGATTCACCCGGGATTGGGCGGAGGGGAAATTCGCGCGGTTGGATGGGATCATCGTAGAAGTCCGGGCGGATCTGAAGAAGCGCAGCGCATGATCTTGGTGCTGGACACCAACGTGGTGATTCAGGCCCTGAACCGGAATCACCGCTTCGCGGTCATTCTCGACGCTTGTATGCGGGGCTATTCTCATGGGCGGTTTCCACCGACATTCTTTTCGAGTATTGCGAAGTCATTGTCCGGACATCCGGGGCCGCAAGGTGGCAATCCTTGGAGCGCTTGCTGGGGCTCGCTGCGGTTCACTCCGAAAGCGTCGTCCAGATCTCGCCATCCTTTTTCTTCCACACCATTTCCGCCGATCGAGACGACGACAAATTCGCCGACTGTGCCATCACCGCGAATGCGGATTTCATCGTCATGAGTGATTCGCATTTCCGCGTGTTGGTTGGCAGCGGCTATCGTCCGCAGCCGATCACTCCAGAGGCATTTATCGAGCGGACTCTCGTTCGGGCGGAATAAATTCCGCGGTCCAGTTGGAGAGTGCGGACGAGACGTCCGCTCGCCTATCGAATCTCTTAATCCCTCTGATCTGCGTCCATCCTGTTCATCTGCGGTTCGTTTTCCTCTTCGATTACGACATGGGCGAAATAAATTTGCCTAAGGGCCAGCCGGTCAGGGCTTCGCCATTTTTCAAGGTCTGCTAGTGCGGACTCTGGATTCACGGTCCGGTTGAAGAGAACGGACGAAACGTACGCTGCCGTTACTGGATCAGTGGATTTTCACAGACCAGGTCCGGGAATGAAGTGAAGTCGCGGTCGGCGGACCAGAGTTTTTTGACGCCGTGGTGCAGGCAGATCGAGGCGATGCGGGCATCGTGGATTTTCGGGCCTTTGATTTTTCCGGCGGTCGCCTGTTTGGCAAGTGTTTCGAAGTAGCCCGGACCTTCACCCAGCAACCTCAAACCCGGACTGGTTTGCCAAGCTTGGAGTGCTTCGAGCGCGGTGGCGAGTGGGGTCGGCGGGTCGTAGATCTTGGGGTGGGTCACGATGGCGAGGAACTCATGGATGCTGGACCATGCGATCGCCCACGGCACGCCGGAATTCGCGAGCGTGGTGACACGCTCCAAGGCTTTGTCATGCCACGGGGAATCTTCCCGGTGCGCGTAAACGAGGATGTTGGTATCGACCGCGATCATGAGTAGATCGCATCGCGAATTTTGTCCCAAGACGCGTCTTCAAACTCAGGGCGGAGGCCGTTTCCCTTGAAGGTGACGGGTTTGACCGTGGTTGTGGGTAGTGGTTGATCGAGTGTGGCAGCCAAGGATTCTTCGATCAAGGAACGCAGAGTGATGTGCTTGGCGCGGGCGCGGGCTTTGGCACGGGCGAGAAGATTGTCGGCAATCTCGATAGTTGTCTTCATATGGGTAACCATATTTGGCGATGGAAAATTGTCAAGATCACCGGGGGAATTGGTGGAGGGATCCGTTCCGATCAAATTGGTGAGATGGACTCCAAGTGAAGGACGGGGGTTCTCGCTTCGTTGGACTTTTCCGGGTCGAGGGTGAGGTGGAGGGACCAGTCGTTGAGGTCGTCGGGGTCGATGAGGGTTTGGTGGATGGTGAGGCCGTCATCGGAGAGGTGGGTGTGGCGGGCGTTGCGGGCTTCGGGATCGAGGCGGATCTGGTGGCGGGCGGCGTGGTAGGTGTTGAGCTGTTGGAGGAGGCGCTCGTTGGACCAGAGTTTGCCGTCGCTATCGTGATGGGCGATGAGGCTGAGGGCGGCCTCGGTGTCGTAGCGGGAGAGCGCGGTGACGAGGGTGAGGATGTGGTTGCGGAGGTGGCGGGTGAAGGCCTGCTTATTCTTCGAGTAAGGGATCGTGGATTGTAGATCGTGGATTTTGGATGCAACTGATGAAGATTTGTCAGCCGGCGCGGCGGTTGGATTCTTCATGGCCTGCCATTCGTCTAGCAGGCTGGAGTCGGTGTGGCGGACGATGAGTTCGAGGAAAGACTCGGCTTCGTGGAGGTGCTCGGTTTTGGCGTGGTCGGGGACGGTTTGGGCGAGGACTTTGTAAACCTCGCCGAGGTGGCGGAGGAGGACGGCTTCGGCGCGCTCGAGTTTGTAGGTTTTGACGTAGTCTTCGAAGGACTGGTAGTTTTCGATCATCTCGCGGGCGACGGTCTTGGGTTTGACGTTTTCGCTGCCGAGGTAGGGGTGGCGGAGTTTGAAGGCGTTGAAGGTGGTGTAGATGAATTCGGCGCCGGGCTTTGGGTGTTCGACCTGGTCGAGCAGGGCGATGCGGTCGTCGAATTCCATGCCTTCGTCCTTGAGGCGGGCCATGAGTTCGGATTTTAAGGAGATCGACCTGTTTGCGGAGGACGATGTCGGGGTTTTCCAAAATGGACTCGATGAGGGAGATGACGTTGAAGGCGTAGTCTTCGGCTTCCTGGTCGAGCTGGGGGATGGCGTCTAGCAGGTAGAGGCTGAGGGCGTGGTTGATGGAGAAGTCTTCGGGCAGGGAGACATCGACGACGACTTTCTGCGGGCCGGTGCGTTTGGCGGGCGGGATGATGTGGAGGATTTTCGCGCCGATGAGGCCGCGGAAGAGTTTGAAGGCGTGCTTCTTGAGGAGCTTCTTTTTCGAGGGGGGCTCGTGGCTGTCGTCGATGATTTTTTTCAACGCGGCGCAGCCGTCCTCGGTGGTGCGGGAGAGGACGTTGAGGAGGGTGTGGTGATGGACGGAGAAGCTGGAGACGAGCGGCTCGGGCGGGGCGGTCTGGAGTTTGGCGAAGGTTTGTTCGTCCCAGTGGACGTAGCCTTTTTCCGGCGGTTTGCGCTTCTCGAAGGACTTCTTTTTGTTAGCTGGTGGCTTTCGCTGCCAGGCGGAGGTTTTCGATGATGTGCTCGGGGGCCTGGGCGACGACGTAGCCGGTGGTGTCGAATCCGCGGCGGCCGGCGCGGCCGACGATCTGGCGGAAGTCGCGGACGGCGAGAATCTTGGTGCCGCGGCCGTCGTATTTGCAGAGGCCTGGTGAGCATGACGGTGCGGATCGGGACGTTGACGCCGACGCCGAGGGTGTCGGTGCCGCAGACGACCTTGAGCAGGCCGCGGGCGGTGAGTTTTTCGACTAACAACCGGTATTTCGGCAGCAGGCCGGCGTGGTGGATGCCGACGCCGTGGCGGAGGATTTTCGAGAGTTCGCGGCCGTAGGGGGAGCGGAAATCGGCATCGTCGAGGGCGCGGGCGATGGCGTGTTTTTCCTCCTTGGTGCAGAAGTTGGTGGAGAGCAGGTCGCGGGCGGTGTCGGCGCAGGCGTTCTGGGTGAAGTGGACGAGATAGACGGGCGAGCGGCCTTGTTCGTTGAGTTCGGCGACTTTTTCCTGGAGCTGGGTGGTGGAGTATTCGAACTCGAGCGGGACCGGGCGTTGGTCGGACTGGACGAGGGTGGTGGGCGCGCCGGTTAGCGCGGTGAGTTGCTTGGAGAAAAACGACGAGTCGCCGAGGGTGGCGGACATGAGGAGGAAGCGGGCGCTTGGGCAGGGTGAGCAGCGGGATTTGCCAGGCGGCGCCGCGCGAGTGGTCGGAGTAGTAGTGGAACTCGTCCATGATGACGTCGTCCACCGGGGCGTTCGCGCCGTCGCGCAGGGCGATGTTGGCGAGGATCTCGGCGGTGCAGCAGATGACGGGCGCGTCGTGGTTGACGGTGGCGTCGCCGGTGATCATGCCGACGTTTTCCGGGCCGAGCACGTGGCAGAGGGAGAGGAATTTCTCGTTGGCGAGCGCCTTGATCGGGACGGTGTAGTAGGAGCGGCGGCCCTGGCAGAGGGACTTGAACTGGAGGGCGAGGGCGACCAGCGATTTCCCGGAGCCGGTGGGGGTGTTGAGGATGACGTTGTTGCCGGCGAAGAGCTCGAGGATGGCTTCTTCCTGGTGGTCGTAGGGCTCGGTGCCGGTGGCGGTGAGGTAGTCGAGGAAGGCGTTGAGGATGTCGTCCGGGGTGGGGTTTTCGGGGAGATTTTTTCGGCTGAGCGGGGCGGACATGGGGGGACGATGAAGAAGGAACGGTTTACCGCAAAGGCGCAAAGGGCGCGGAGATGCGCAAAGTTTTGGAGGAGAGCTTAAGGGAAATCCCAGTTGACGCGAGTATCTTTTTTGATACAGTGCTCCCATGGCTAAGCCAGCTCCTCGCCCGTTGCGCGTTATTTTCTTCCGCACCGGGACGGGAAACGAGCCGGTGCGGGAATGGCTGCTCAAGCTGACAACCGATGAAAGGAAATCCATTGGTGCCGACATTCTTGCCGTCCAGTGGGTTTGGCCAGTGGGCAAGCCCTTGGTCGATTCATTGGGCGGTGGACTTTGGGAAGTGCGTTCTTCCCTCGGAGATCGGATCGCCCGTGTCTTTTTCATCATCGTGAACGAGGAGATCATTCTTCTCCATGGTCTCGTCAAAAAGTCCCGGACTGCGCCAAAACAGGAACTCGATCTCGCCCGCAAACGCCAATCGCTCTATCTCAAATCAACTCAATAAACCGATGAAAACAAAAGCATCTCAAAACGCCCATCGAGGCAGTGACTTCCGCGATTTCCTCGCCGGGGAAGGCATCCTTCCCGAGGTGGAAGTGCTGGCTCTCAAGCGCGTGGTTTCCCTCCAACTCCAGCAGATCCTCGAGCAGGAGCACGTCACCAAGACCGAACTGGCCTCACGCATGAAAACCAGCCGGGCCTCGCTGGACCGAATGCTCGATCCCTCAAACCCCTCGCTCACCGTGGCCAGCCTCGGAAAAGCCGCCGCCGCGCTCGGAAGGAAGGTTGAGCTTAGGTTTGTCCCTGCTTGATGACAATGAGAGTCTCCAAAATGATCGCTTTCCATCACCCACCTCAAAACAACTTGCGGAATCTTGTTTACGGGCGAGCCCTTCAAATTGAAGTCAGGATCATTTGCCGATGATTTCCACACCTTCGCCATCGAGTGGGAAAAGGGCGTGTTCCGTTGGTATGTCGATGGGTTGCTCTATCAGACGCAGACGAAATGGAAGACGACCGGTGGTGAGTATCCGGCTCCGTTCGACCAGTCGTTTCATCTGCTTCTCAATCTGGCGGTCGGCGGCGGGTGGCCGGGCCCTCCGGATGCGGCGACCATCTTCCCCCAGAAGATGACCGTCGATTACGTGAGGGTTTACCAGCGGCCTTGAACGGGTGGAAACGCCCTTGCATTTTGAGTTGGTGTGAAACGCGGACTTGGCCTAGGGTGCCGCTCCCCGAGGGGAAATTATGGCGATACAAGGTGAAGAACTGGCTCTGGCGTGCGCGAAGGCCGCCGATGAAATCAAGGCGGAGAACATCCGCGTGTGGGACATGCGGGGGGTCTCGAATCTCACCGATTACATGATCGTCTGCTCCGGCTCCTCCATGCCGCAGCTCCGCGCGATCCTGCGCGACGTGGCTGGAAATGTGGCGGAAGAACACGGCGTGAAGCCAACGATGACCGAGGGAAAGGCGGACACCCGATGGGTGGTGCTGGACTACATCGACGTGATGGTTCACGTGATGGACCAGGAGCTGCGTGACTATTACGGCCTGGAGGATCTCTGGAAGGATGCCAAGGAAGTCGCTTGGCAGACCACCCACGAAGGGTAAGCTCACCGGCAAATCAGGAAGTCGAAACTTTTTCGGAATAGAAAAAGGATTCGATGACTCCCATGAGTGCCGATGAGTGAATTCGCAGATCTGGTCGATGCCCATTACCAAGCGCTGTTTCGCTTCGGGATGTCGCTGACCCGCGATGTGGACCGGGCATCGGATCTCGTGCAGGAAACCTTCTGCATCTGGGCCGCGAAAAACAGCCAGTTGCGCGACCGCTCGAAGGCCAAGACCTGGCTCTTCACCACCCTGCACCGCGAGTTTCTCAACCAGCGCCGCCGGGCTTCCCGTTTCTCCGATGAGCCGCTGGACGAGGCTACCATGGAAGCATCCGTCAGCTCCGACGAGGATGCGG
This sequence comes from uncultured Verrucomicrobiae bacterium, assembly GCA_963810445.1. GTDB lineage: Bacteria > Verrucomicrobiota > Verrucomicrobiia > Verrucomicrobiales > Akkermansiaceae > Luteolibacter. The sequence continues at coordinate 158,420 of CAWENZ010000055.1, forward strand.
AACGGCAGATGGACGGAGGCCGGGCATTGGAATTGTTAGGAACCCTCGACGAGACCTACCGCGCACCCATCGCCTTGTTCTATCTGCAACAACACAGCTATAAGGAAATCGCCGAGATCCTCGACGTGCCGATCGGCACCGTGATGTCGCGGCTTTCACGAGGAAAGGAAATGCTGCGCAAGCAAATGACCGCCGAGCCATCCAGCGCTCCGAAGAACATCCTGCACATCGAACCGGGAGGACAGCGCCATGGATAAGGAACAGGCACGTTTCATCCTCCGGAGTTTCCGTCCCGACGGCGCGGACGCCGGCGACCGGGATTTCGAGGACGCTCTCAAGATGGCGATGGAAAACCGCGAGCTCGGTGAGTGGCTTGCCCACGAGCGGGCCTTCGACGCTGCATTCGCCAATGCCCTCGGCTCGGTGGACCTGCCCGAGAATCTGCGCGAGGAAATCCTCATTTGCCTTGCGGTGGAACGCGGTGATTTCCCGCAGGCGGAGGATTCCAACGACGCCGCATGGATCGGTGCGATGGCCTCGATCCAGGCTCCCGCAGGTTTGCGGGATGGAGTGCTTGCGGCGATGGACCGGACTCTGGTTCAAGAAAGCGAGGTGAAGGCCAAGGTTTCCATGTTCCGCCGTTTCGCGATTCCTCTGGCAGCCGCGGCCGGCATCGCCATGGCGTTTCTGCTGACTCACAAGGAGCCGACTTCAATCGCGAAGGTGGACACAATCCCGATCGATGCGGTACAAGCGGGCTTCTTGCAGACCTACGAGTCACCGGGGTTCTCACTTGAAACGAAGAATCCGGAACACGTCGTTCTCCTTCAACATCTCAAGGATGAGGGCTTGCCCTGTCCGACCGAGATGCCTCGCGGATTGATAAATATCAACGGCCTCGGTTGTCGCGAGCTGATGATCGACGGAAAACGCGGATCGCTGATCTGTTTCAACCGCGGCAAGGATGGCCTCGTGCACATGGTGATTTTCCGCCGCGAGGACCTTGAGGGGAATTTCCCGGACATGGCGACGCCCCAAATCGCACAAAGAGGCGACTGGTCGTCCGCGCGGTGGCAGAATGGCAAGAACGTCTATCTGTTGATGGCGAAAACGGAGCCCGCGAATCTAGCAGCACTGTTCTGACCTGCTGGCAGCTTGCCTTGGCCACCGGCGCGTGCTCTTAGTCAACCATGCCAGAGCCATTCATCCGCATCCGCGGTCTCACCCAGAGCTTCGGCGACAATGAGGTCTTGCGCGGGATCGACCTGGATATCGAGCGTGGCGAGACGCTGGTCATCCTCGGCACCTCGGGCGGCGGGAAATCCGTGCTGCTGAAACATCTGCCGGGCCTCCTCCGTCCGACGAGCGGCAGTATCGAGATAGATGGTGTGGAAATTTCCCACCTGGAAGAACGTGCGCTCGGCCCGATCCGCCGACAGATGGGCATGATGTTCCAGGGCGGGGCGCTGTTCGATTCGTTCACGGTCGCACAGAACGTCGCCTTTCCGCTCAGGGAAAACGGGCTGAAAAAGGAGGCGGAGATCGCCAGTCGCGTCGCCGAGGCTCTCGACATCGTCCGGCTCGAGGGCCAGGAGGACAAGTACCCGTCCGAATTGTCAGGCGGCATGCGCAAGCGGGTCGCCCTCGCGCGGGCCGTGGTGGGAAAACCGGCCTGCGTGCTTTTCGACGAACCCCACGCGGGCCTCGACCCGATCACCGCGGACTCCATCGACCACCTGATCAAGGATCTCCAGAGCAAGCGCGGAATCACCAACATCGTCGTCACTCACGAGATGCGGAGCGTTTTCCGCATCGCCGACCGGATCGTTTTCATGGAAAAAGGCCTGATCCACTGGACCGGCAACGCGGAGGAGCTCCGCGAAACGATCGACCCCGTCCTCAAGGCCTTCGTCGAGGGGGATTCCGGCGAACCATGGAGCTGATTTCTGTTGGGAGGAGAACGATTTTGTAATTCTCCCGTTTTCTGTCATCAATGACGCATGCCAGCCACCAAGAATCGCACCGAGATCCGCGTGGGGCTGTTCATCTTCGCCGGCCTGTTTTTGTTAGGCGGCCTCGTGCTCCAGTTCGGAAAATTCCGCGAGCGCCTCAAGGGGCGGTATCATCTGACCGTGGTGTTTGACGATGCGTCCGGCGTGATCAAGGGCTCCGAAATCCGCATGGGAGGTGCCCGCATCGGCGAGGTATCGAGTCTTCCGGAGCTCAACGAGGCGGTGAAGGTCGAGGTGGAATTGTCCATCAAGGATGCCATTCACATCCCCGCCGGTTCCAAATTCCAGATCAATTCGGCGACCTTGTTAGGCGACAAGTTGATCGTCGTCATCCCACCCGCTGACAGGAGCGGCGGTTCCATCGAGCCCGGCAGCCGGCTGCAGGGAGCGGGGCTCACCGGACTTGATGCCATCCAGAACAACGCGGAGGAAGTGAGCAAGGACGTGATGAGAATCATCAAGGAGGCCGAAGAAACCTTCTCAAAGGTCGATGCCGCCGTCGTGGACCTGCGCGATGCCAGCACCCATCTCCGCGCCGCGATGGACAAGGTCAACCAGTCCATGTTGTCCGACAAGAACCTTGAACGCTTCGACAAGACCCTCGAAAACCTTGCGTCCGCCACCGGCCAGTGGAAGGCCGCGAGCGCCGGACTTGAACCCACCTTGAAGGAAGCGCGCGAGGCGGTGGCCTCGGTGAAAAAGGCCGCCGACGGTGCCGAGTCCACCATCAAGTCCGCCAACCAGGCGATCACCGACCTCAAGCCATCGATTGAGCGCATCCCGAAAGCAGTGGACCAGTTCACAAGCACCACCCGAAAGGCCGGAGACGCGCTCGACCGCATCAAGGACGGCGAGGGTGTGTTAGGAGCACTCGCCTCTGACAACGACGTCGCGCTCGATGTGAAGACCTTCATGCGCAACCTCAAGGAATACGGCATCCTGCGTTACAAGAATCCCGATCCGAAGAAGCCTGAGGAAAAGGACAGGAAGTCAACACTCCCCAGCCTTGGCTCACGACTCCGTTGATCCGTTAGGAATCTGCTCCGGCTTCATCAAGAGAATCCACCAGCGCGGAGAAAACCTGCGGTTCAAGTGATCGGTTAGGAACTCCCTTGAGGCAACTGGTGAACCATTTCTGAAGCAATGTCCTGCGTTCCGCGGGAAACCCGCGCGTGAAGCCCTCGTCGCCGCCTGCCAGCGACTGCACGTCGCGCCTTCCATGGGCGCGTGAGAGCATCTCACGATAGCGGACCAGCATGCCGTCGAGGATCACCCATGGAAAATTCGGGCTTTTCGGCGGCCCCATCGCGAGGGATCTCCCTTCCCCGGTGCCGAGCTTCACGCCGCCCCGGAAATCGATTCGCAGGTCCGGCAGGCTTCCTCCCTTGAACCAGGCGATGATTCCGCCACCCAACGCGCCGAAGACCGTGCCCGCGCCATGTGTTAGGCCGCCGCTCGCCGCGTCCACGGCCAAGCCTGCTGACCCTCCGACCGCTGCCGCGATCACGGCAAGCTGGTTGCGGCCCAGTCCCCACTTGCTCCAGGTTTCGGCACTTTCCAGATCAATCCCGTGATAGGCTCCGGGGTCTCCATCGATCTTCAACAGGTGATGCCGATAGATTTTCAACAGGGACTCGACGCAATTCCGTTCAAGCCCGGCGATCGCCGCGAAATATTTTTTCGAAAGCTCTCCGGATTTGCGTTCGCGGCGTGACGGCAGATGGAGGTCGCGCTCCTCAAGCGTGGCATGGACCCTCAGGCAGAGGGCTTTTTCGAGAAATTCCAGGATCGCTTCCGCCGCCTCCTCGCGCCGCTGTTGCCACTCGTTCTCGACTCCCCGGATCGTTTCCTCCAACAGCTCCCGGTGCAGTTCCTCGATTTCCAACAGGGACTTCAGCAGGCGCAGACGCTCGTCATAACGGGCGTGGTGGGCATCGAAGGTGCGGACGAGGTTGAAGGCTCCACCGAGGCGGTTTCTCCACTTTTCCTCATCCGCTCCCCGGGCGTCGTCCCTGCGGTTCAGCAACGCGAGCCGCGGCCGGCCGGTCCAGCGGAGGATCTCCATTTCCGCTAGAAAGTCATCCCGCAGCGGCTTGGCGGGATCCACCACGTAGAGGATTCCGGCCCCTTCGAGAAGCGGCACGAGCAGGCGCTTCTCGTCGCCGAATTCCTCATCGGCCGTGGTTACAAAAATCCTAACATCTTCAAGCCCCGGGGTGCCTTCACCATGGATGCGCTGGATTTCACGCATGGCCTCCACCGGTCGCGAAAACCCTGGCGTGTCGATGAACCTGACACATTCGCGGTCACCGAAGACGACCTTGTGCTCCTGGCAGCGGGTGGTCTCGCCCGGTGTCGGGCTCACCCGGACAAGCTCGTTGTCGTCGATCTCCAGCAAGGTCGCGATCACCGCGGACTTGCCCATGTTCACCCTGCCGACCACCGCGAAGGTGGGCACCTCGCTCGGTGGGAGAGACTTCATTTCACAACTTCGATTTCCTTGCGGCTCGTAATCTTGATGAAAGGTCGATTCGGCTGTTCAACGAGCACCTTGCCCATGACCCTGATTCTTTTCCCGATCAGCGCCTTCAGCGAGGTTTCAGACAAATCACCTTTCGCATCCTTGGCCGCCACTGCCAAACGGAACGCTGATTTCCCGGAATTTCCGGAAAACAATAGATGCATCGTCTCTTTCGAATTGGAATAACCAATGTCGTCTAACGTCCCGACCACCGTGGAGATCTTGTCGCGTTGCGCGACCAGAAGCTCATAGGAGTTAGCTCCGTATTCAACGTCCTTCTTGGCTGCCGGAACATTTGCAGTCGGAGCCTTTGTTACCGGAGGCTCCACGGGTGCGGACGATCGCTTGGGTAACTCAACCGGTTCCACCGGAGCCTCTTCCTGAACCGCAGCAGCAACAGCCGGCGGCGGAGACTCCTTCCTCGCTTGCACGATCTCCACGATCAGGGGAGTTTGCGCCTTCACCAGATTCGCCTCGTTCCTCTTGATCATCCACCAACCGCCACCACCTAACAACAGCAACACCGCACACGCCATGATCCACGCGGGTGCCCTCGAGCTTCGCTTCACTTTGCCGGACACCGCAGGGACCTGACGGGTCACCTGACGAGTCTGGCGCCTGACCGGCGAGGGTGGTTCCACGCCGACAGCCTCCGAGAGCTTCTGACGGGCCTCATGAAGGGTGGCGGTGCTCGCCGCGCTGTAAAGCCATGCCAGCCAATTGCCAAGCCCGGTGGTGGATAGGGATTCAAACGGCTTGCCAGCCCACCCCGTGATCGAGGTCGTTAGAGCGATGAAAGGCTCGAGGCTGTGTTTCCCGTCATCGTGACCCAGCCATTTCAGCGGTGAAATCCAGAAGGTAACAGGGCGCTGGGTATCCTTCTCACCGATGATGATGGTGTGCGAGTCCGTCTCGATCCAGATCCCCTCCTCGGCCATCACTTCCGATAGAATCTCACAGACCTCGAGAGCCAGAGAGATGACCGTGATCGCCTCAAGCTCTTCCAGTGCCCGCCCCCATAACAGGGTCTGCAGCGCGGTCCCTTCGATCCATTCCGTCGCGACAAACGGCATGCCGTCCACCGGATCGCATCCTCCGCATACGATTGAACGCATGGCGGGATGGTTGATCTTCGAAAGCCGCTCCACCGAGATGCCATAGGCAGCCTGTTGTTCCGCATCCAGTCCACCGCCGGAAGCACCGAATGGAAAGAACCTCCGCAACGCCACAACCTGGTTCGTCTCCGCGTCGAAGGCCCGGAATACCACTCCGGAAGCGTCCTGAACCACGAGGTCCTCGATTTTGAAGCGCCGCAACACGGTCTGCTGACTATCACGAGTTAGATTCAAATCCAAGCGGCGAAACCCATATTTTTCAAATCACGATCATTCAACAAGCGGAGTGAACACCACCCGCGTGAACCGATCCGGCTGATGGAAGTCCGGCTCGCCCTTTCCGAGATCGGCCGCACTGAGAAACCGCTGGGCCGGCGACCCGAGGATCATGGTCGCGTTGAGCCGGGTGTCGGGTCCGAAATCGAGACGAGCGCGCAGCAGATCAAGGGGTATTGAAATGGCGGCGAGCCAGGAACCATCGGCGGACATTTCCGAAAAGGTGGCGACATCCGGCATCGCGATGTCCGTTTCGTCCGCCCTCACCCGGGGCGCGGTGAACTCGCACGACCACCATGCGCCGTTCGGACAGAGGTTGAACTCGAAATATCGCCCGCTCGCTGGATCGGAGATGAAAAGTTCCGCCACATCGTACTGCCAGAGCTCCGCCTGAAATGCCCCGGGTCGTGCTTTCGGGTGGATGAACGCGGCTTTCCGATGATTTGCGATGAACCAAAGGCGCGATGGGTCCACCACCAGGGAAAATGCCGCGGGAGGATCAAGGCGCTCCCCGCCCAGATCCACTCCCAATCCGAACAACGGCACATCCAGCTCTCCCCAGACCAGGGAATGGGGACTTGTGAGGATCGTCATGGGCTCGATTAGTGCCGCCCGCGGCGATGCCTGTCGAGGCAGGAGATCGGTGCATCCATCGCCTTGGGGTTTTTTATAAATTTTATCGCTTTTTTGAATGCAATTTGCTTAAACCCTCCCAAGTAATCAATTTCATGCCTCGCCCGCGCTCAGGATTTTACAGCACCATTGAGTACATTGGCCCTCGCCCGGAGAAACCGAAACGTCGGAATTTCTTTGGGGGGTGGGTGATCATCGTGATCGCGCTGGGAATGGGATTCTGGTTCGGGAAACCGCTCGTTCCATTCCTCAAGGCGACCCAGGTGGATGCGACGGCGGAACAGGCTTCCCTGCTGATTTCCGCGCTCCAGGGCAATGACAAGTTCGGCTCCGGCCTGGCGGCTGCCGCCCTTTCCCACTCCGGCGACAAGGTGGTTTTCGATTCCTCCTATTTCAAGATCCCTTACCCGAATGGCGACGTGCCTTCCGGCAAGGGCATGGCCGCTGACGTGATCGTCCGCTGCTACCGCAGGATGGGAATCGATCTCCAGGCCCTCGTTCACGAGGACATGATGGAGAATTTCAGGCTCTATCCGCAGCTTTGGGACTCCCCTTCCCCCGATGCGAACATCGACCATCGCCGCGTCCCCAATCTCCAGCGCTTTTTCGAACGCAAGGGCCAGACCCTGACTCCATCACGCAACGCGTCGGACTACCGCCCGGGTGACATCGTCGTCTGGGCACTTTCGAACGCGGATCCGCACATCGGGATCATCGTCCCGGGCCCGGGCAAACGCGCCGGCGAGACATGGGTCGTCCACAACATGGGAAGCGGCGTGAAATGGGAAAACGTCCTCTTCGATTACCCGATCCAACGCCATTTCCGCTATCCGGCTGGCGACGAAAAGGCCGAGGTCGAGGATTGATTCGCAACGGTTTTCGAATCACCCGAGATTCTCGATCCGGAAAACGACCGGCTCGCTGTTGACGCAATCCAGCGACTCGATATCGGCGAGCGCTTTCTGGAGTTTCCCGAACGGACAGGTGTGCAGCAGGAAAACCATGTCCACAAACTCCGCATCCGGATTGGTCGGATTGACCGGCGAGTGCGTGCCTGAAATTCCGATGCCATGGTCGGCGAGAACCCGCGCGATTTCCGCCACCACGCCGGGGCGGTCCGTCACGTCGAAGCGGACGTAGTAGGCCGTCGATGTCTCGGCCACCGGCAGGATGCGGCCGCTTTCACGGTAGGGGAGAAATCCCCGGTGCCCGCTCGTTTGCCGCAATCCCCGCGCCGCTTCCACCAGATCCGCCACCACGGACGAGGCGGTGGGGTCCTGGCCGGCTCCGCGACCGTAGAAAAGGGACTCGCCGGCAGCATCGCCATGCACGGCGACGGCGTTGAAGACGCCATGCACGGATGCAAGGATGTTGGTCTTGGCGATGAACGACGGCTGGACCCGGAGCTCCACCGCGCCGTCCGCATGCTCGCGGATCACGGCCAGCAGCTTGACGGAATAACCGAGATTTTTCGCGAAACTGATGTCGATGGGCCGCACCTGCTCGATGCCCGAGACATGGATCAGCGCGGGATCGATGGGAAATCCGTAGGCGAGCGTGGCCAGCAGGATCGCCTTGTGCGCGGCATCCCAGCCATTCACGTCGAGCGCCGGGTCCGCCTCCGCGTAACCGAGCGACTGGGCTTCGCCGAGGGCGGCCTCGAAAGTCAGACCGGCATCGGTCATGCGGCCGAGAATGTAGTTGGAGGTGCCGTTGATGATGCCGGAAAACGAATGGATCCGGTTGCCAACGAAGGAATCCTGCACCGTCCGGATGATCGGGATGCCACCGGCGACAGCGGCCTCGAAATGGATCGGCGTGTCCATTTCGCGGGAAATGGCAAACAACTCAACGCCGCGCTCGGCGAGCAACGCCTTGTTGCCGGTGACGACCGGCTTTTTCGCACGGAGGGCTGCGGCGACGATCTCGAACGCATCCGTCGTGCCACCGATCAACTCGACGACGATGTCCACCGCCGGGTCGTTGACGAGCGATTTCCAGTCCGTCGTGAAAAACTCCGGTGAAACTTCGCCGGTCGTCGCGCGCGCCTTCGAGAGATCCCGGACAAGGATCTTCGCGATGTGCAATTTCACGCCACCACCGGTGCGCCCGGTGATGAGTTCGCCGTTGCGTTCAAGGGTGTTCCAGACGCCGGAACCGACGGTTCCGAATCCGGCCAAGCCGATGCCAAGGGATGAGCAGGGGTTCACGCGGCGGACTGTGGAGGCGAATCATTCGCTCTCCAAGCCGGAACCGATGAAAAAAATCCTGATTTCAGGAAGGATCCGAGAACTGGCGCTCGGCCTCCAGCCAGTCACCGTGGGAGTCCCCGGGAAGCCCTTGTTCGACGCGGCGGCGGTAGTTCAGGTAAGCGGCGCGGGCGATCGCATCGAGGGAAGGTTTTGCGGCGGCCTTCTTGGCAGGAGCCTTCTTGGCGGCGGGAGCAGCGGGCGTGGCGGCTTTCTTGGCGACAGCCTTTTTCGCGACTTTTTTCGCAACAGGCTTGGGAGCGGTTTCGGCGTCCTTGGGAGTCGCTTCGGGAGAGGTCTTTGCAGTTTTCTTGGCAGCCATGATGATAGGGAAGTTGATTTCGCTTTTAGCAAACGGGATACCAATAGGGCAATATTCCACTTTTCTGGTGATTGCCAGCATTTATGAACGGAGTATAGTCGCTCCATGGCCGACGGGTATTCATGGAGCACATCAAGGGACAGCGGAGCCTACCGCTTGCCCGGCCCGGACCATTTGGGATGGTGGGCCGCCGTCGCGATGCTGGTCTCCATCCTTCTCCACGTGGTCGTGTTCTTCGTCCTCGATCAAATGAAGATCGCCATCAAGTTCGAGGAGGCCAAGGAACTCAGCACCCGCCAGATCGATGTCCGGCAGGTGGAAATCAGCCCGGCACAGGATGAACGTTCGGCACCGCCGGATGAAACGGTCATCACGCCGCCCAAGGACACTTCGACCTTGCTTGAGGAAATCGATCTCCTGGCAAAACTGCCCGACAACGTCGAAATCGACATCAAGCCCAATATCGTCGAGGCGGAATACGCGCTCAAGATGCAGAACCCGGCCATCGAGGGCGACCCGACCGCCATCGCCATGGAGCTTTCCTCCAATCTCGAAATCGACGGCGATCTGCCGGAACTCGGTCGCCAACCGGAAAGCCTCCGTCCCGCCGAAGTTGGCCAACTCACGGTCGATCCCGGTGCCCTCACCGCCGACGATACCGATCTGGGAAGCGGCTCCGATCTCATCAAATACGGTGCGGGCGGAAAAACCGAAACCGGCACCATCGACGGCGTGACCTCGCTGGAGAACATGCTCGATCTTCCGCCCAACCTCCTGCTCGGCAGCAAGACCATGTTGCCCAGCGACCTCCTCTTCGAGTTCAACAGCTCCGAGCTCAAGGAAAGCGCCAAGATCGGCCTCATGAAACTCGGCCTCCTCATGGACCGCAACCCGAACCTCTACTGCTGGATCGAGGGCCACACCGACCTCGTCGGCGGCGACGAATTCAACCTCGACCTCTCCATCAAGCGCGCGGAGTCCGTGAAAAACTACCTCGTCAGCTCGCTCCGGATGGACGCCGCGAAAATCTACACCCGTGGATTCGGCCGCTACGAGCCCATCGTCATCACCGGCACCACCGAGGAACAATCCGTCAACCGCCGCGTGGAAATCCGGATGCGCAAGACCCCACCGACCAAGGAGCAACTCAAGATCGCGCCGCAAAAGGTCATTGTGGTCGAGGAAACACCGTCCCCGAAAGCCGTTCTCGTGAAGCCGAGGATTCCTCTCCCGGTCGAGGAAACTCCCGCACCACCGATGCGTGCCCAACCGGTCGAACCCGCTCCCACTCCGCCGTTGAAAGCGACCCCGATCGAGGAAACCCCTCCCCTTCGTGCGCTGCCGGCGTTTCCTGAAGTTCCCCACGCGGAACCTGTCGAACCGAGGATGATCCCCCGCGCACAACCCATCGAGGACGAGTAAAATCCCGTTTCGTCCCCGGGTTGCGGTCTCCGCACTCCCCCTAGCCAAGGCTTTACAGCGCCCCCGGCCTTCCACCATCTTCGCGCCCCTCGTGGCTGGCGCGTCTCGCGCCAGACCGTCGCGGGAGCATCTTGCCCCCGGTCCATTTTTCCAGAAACGCCATCATGACCTCCGCCGAGATCCGCCAAAGCTTCCTCGATTTCTTCAAAGAGAAACAGCACACCATCGTTCCATCCGCATCGCTGCTGCCGCAGTCGCCCGGCCTGCTGTTCACCAATGCCGGAATGAATCCCTTCGTCCCTTATTTCCTCGGCGTCGAAAAAGCCCCCTACGATCCACCGCGCGCCGCGGACACCCAAAAATGCATCCGCGCCGGTGGCAAACACAACGACCTCGAGGATGTCGGCTACGACACCTATCACCACACGTTCTTCGAGATGTTAGGAAACTGGTCGTTCGGAAACTACTTCAAGAAGGAAGCCATCGCCTGGGCCTGGGAACTCGTCGTCGAACGCTGGGGCCTTCCCGCCCACCGGCTTTACGCGTCCGTCTATGCTCCCAAGGAAGGCGATCCCGGCAACTTCGATCAGGAAGCCTACGACATCTGGGCCGCCCTCTTCGTTTCCAAAGGCTGCGATCCCGCCGTCCAGATCGTCCACGGCAACGTGAAGGACAACTTCTGGATGATGGGCGAAACCGGACCCTGCGGCCCCTGCTCCGAACTCCACGTCGATCTAACACCCGAAGGCAATCCCGTCACCGGCCGCAATCTCGTCAACAACGACTCCGACCTCTGCATCGAGATCTGGAACCTCGTCTTCATCCAATACAACGCCGAGGCCGACGGCACATTCCGCGAGCTCCCCGCCAAACACGTCGATACCGGCATGGGCTTCGAGCGCGCCTGCTCCATCATCCAGAACACCAAGGGCTTCACCGACTTCTCGAAAAAGCCCAGCAACTACGCCACCGACGTCTTCCAACCCATCTTCCGCAAGCTGGAGGAACTCAGCGGAAAAACCTACGTCAACATCTACCCCGAGCTTGGCGCCGACCGTTCCCTCTTCACCGAGGAAATGAAAACCGCCATCGCCTTCCGCGTCATCGCGGACCACCTGCGGACTCTATCATTCTCCATCGCCGACGGCATCATGCCCGGCAACAACGGCAGAAACTACGTCCTCCGCCGCATCCTCCGCCGCGCCGTTCGATACGGCCGCCAACTCGGATTCTCCGGTGAAAAACCGTTCTTCGGCGCGCTGGTGGAAACACTTGTTAGCGAAATGGGCGGAGTGTTCCCTGAATTGAAAAATCGTCAGGAAGTTGTCCGTGGAACGCTTGAACAGGAAGAAGCGAGCTTCAACCAGACGCTAGATCGTGGCCTTGAGATTTTTGACAATGCCTCTCTCCAAACGATCATAAATGCGCTTGAGGAAGATGGTTTAACCGCGGCACCAGAAAAAACAATTGGTCCAAAACCTAACTATGCTGGAGTAGATTGGGTGGTTTGGGGATTTGAAAATGGCAGTCCGACAAACAGAATCGCTGACATATTCGTGGAACGATTTCGCTAGCAGGTGGCTGGACGAAAACACACCGAAGCACGTCCAACCATGCATGGGCAAGCCGCATTCATTCTGTACGACACGTATGGCTTCCCCATTGATCTCACGGAGCTGCTTTGCTCTGAGCGCGGATTGTTTATCGACATGCCTCTGTTCGAAGAGTTGATGGAGCAGCAACAAGAACGCTCCCGCGCCGCCCAAAAATCCAACATCGTCCGCGCCCTCGACATCTCCACCGAAGCCGTCACCGAGTTCACCGGCTTCGAGAACGACACCGTCGAAGCCACCATCCTCGAAATCCACCCGCAGGAAGACGCGCTCTTCGTCATCACCGACAAGACCGTCTTCTACGCCGAGATGGGCGGCCAATCCGGCGACACCGGCACTCTTCAAGTGGCTGGGACTTCCAGTCCCAGCCTCCCCATCACCGGCACCCAACAGATCGGCAAAGCCCGCGCCCACATCATCGATTCCTCCGCTTCTCTCAAAGTCGGCGACCAAGTCACTCTCAAGTTAGACGTCCAGCCGCCGCCGCCCGATCGAAGCCCACCACAGCGCCACCCACCTTCTCCACTGGGCGCTGCACGAGGTCGTTTCCAAGGACGCCGCACAGCAGGGCTCGTCCGTCGATGAAAACCGCCTGCGCTTCGACTTCAACAGCGCCGCCCTAACACCGGAGCAGCTCGCCGAGATGGAGGAAATGGTCAACGGCGCGATCAAACAAGGCCTCACCGTTTCCTGGACCGAAGTCAAACACGCCGACATCAAGGGCCGCGCCGACATCATGCAATTCTTCGGCGACAAATACGGCGAAATCGTCCGCGTCGTGCAGATCGGCGGTCAGGCGAATCAACTCAACGGCCCCTCCATGGAACTCTGCGGCGGCACCCACGTCCGCAACACCTCCGAGATCGGCCTCTTCAAGATCAAGTCCGAAGGCGCCATCGCCTCCGGCGTCCGCCGCATCGAAGCCGTCTGCGGGGAAGCCGCCTGGAACCATCTCCGCGAGAACATCGGAAAATGGGACCAGGAACTCAAAACCGCCCGGGCCAAACTCGACGCCGCGAACGAAAGACTAACCGCTCTGGGTGAGGAAGCCGTCCAAGTCAACGAGTTCCCTCACATCATGGGAGTCATGCTCGTCGAGCGCGCGGACATCGGTGAAATCAACGCTCTCACCGCCCACGGTGCACGCACCCTTGAGGAAACCCAGCAAGGAGCCATCGAGGCCGAGAAGCGCATCAAGAAAATCCAGTCCGCCCAAGCCGCCTCTCTAGCAGACGAGTCCCTCGCCGAACTCATCGAGTCCGCGACGAAAGATGGCAAACCCATCATTGTCTCCTTCGAGTCCGATGCCTCGCTGCTCCAGGAACTCCAGAACGGCCTCAGGAAGAAGCAATTCGCCGGCCCCGCCCTGCTCATCGTCGACGACGGAGAAAAACTCCACCTCGCCACCCACTGCGGCCCGGATGCTCTGGCAGCCGGCCTCAAGGCCGGCGACCTCCTCCGCGACCTCGCCGCCCTCGCCGGCGGCAAGGGCGGTGGCAAACCGGATCAGGCGAGAGGTGCCGCGCCGGACCGGAGCAAGCTCGAGGAAATCAAAGCCGCCGCCGCCACGAAGTTAGACGCCTGAGTAGCGCGTTCATTCTGAACGCTATTTGCGGCGGACATTCTGTCCGCCGCATTCTCTTCGCCCGACAGGATGTCGGGCGGAAACAGTCGGCAGAATGCCGACGCTCCTAAACCTTGCCACGCTCCCAGAGCGTGAACTTCCCTTCTGCCAATTTCGCTTTCAACGGATTCCGGCGGATGTAGCGCAGCACGTTCGCGTGGTGGTCGGCATCGCGGATCATCGTGTCGTGATAGTCGCGCTGCCAGATGGGTCCTTTTCCCAGAACCCTTGCGGTATGGGCTTTCCAAGCTTGAATCAATTTCTCCATCGGAACCTTCGGACTGAAAAGCAGGTGCACGTGATTCGGCATGATGACCCAGGCCTGATGGGAAACACGCTCGCCTTCGAAACGCATCAGGCATTCCGCGAGCACCCGGCGTGCTTCCGGATCCGCAAACAAACACGAACCCATTCCTTGATCCAGCCAGCGTTCGATTTTGGCGCTGAAGTTCCGATGGTATTCCGAGCCGACTTCCCCTGACCACGGCTGCGGATGGGCTGCGAGCCATTGTTTCCGCTCTTCCTGCCAATCCCTGATCAGGGAAAGAGGCAGGGCGTCTCCGAGGCGGAATGTTACAAACTGAAGGGCACCGTCTTGTTGCCAATGCGGAAGCTCCGCTCCGGATTTCTGGATTTCCGAATCGGGATTCAAGTAGTTCATGTGAACACACTTTCTGAAATTTGCGATGGGGAGCAAGCCAAAAGGAGAGCGTTCATCCTGAACGCTGTTTCGGGCGGACATCCTGTCCGCCGCTTTCTCTTCGCCGGACAGGATGTCCGGTGGAAACAGTCGTCAGAATGACGACGCTCCTAAGGCTCCTCACGAGATGGCGACGGCCATGGCGTGGATGAACTCGCCGGGAATCTCCTTGCCGTGGCGGGTGGATTTTGACCAGATTTGTCGTTCCTCGGTCTCTTCAATCACCGGCCTCCCCCTGGCCAACCGTCAGAAATCATGAAAACCATCCCCCTGATCGTCGCGCTGGGATTTTCCATCCTGAGCTGTGGGAAAGCCATCGCGCAGGCTGAACCGGACAAGCCGGCATCCGTTGGAAAGGAGAAGCCGTCCGGCTATTGGGAGAAGCTGACCATGCAGCCGTTCATGGACTCGCAAGGCATGGTGTTCGTCGAGCTGCCGCTCCCTTCAAGCTGGAAGGTGATGCGGAGTCCGAAGCCAGGCGATCCGACCCTCACCGGACCCAACGGAATCAAGGTGTTCGATTTTCCCCTCCGCAATTTCACCCACCTCAATGACCCGAAGCTGCTGCGGTCCTATCAGATGTCCGGCCAGCCGCTGCGGCGGATGCCCGGGATCGCTGCATTGGTCCAACAGGACCTGGTGCCGTTCTTCGGGAACATGGGTCTGCGGTTGGTCAAACATTACGAAATCCCGGAGTTATCGAAAATCGACCAGTGGTATAACGACCAACTCTTCAGACCGGTGCCAGGCGCTAACAAGTGCACGGCCATCGGCAGCGACTGGGTGAACGCGGCGGGCGAACCGCATTTCCTGGTGACGCATCTGATGGTCGGAGACACGGCGCAGATGCACTTGTGGTCATACTGGTCCAGCGGCTTGCAGGCGGAGAAGTCGCATTTCCCGCTGGCGAAAAACCAGCTCGTCTTCTCGCTGGCCAACGCCCGCTACAATCCGCAGAAGATCGCCGCCTTCAACCAGAGCGAGGCGCAGAAGGCCGGAAAAAGCTGGGCGGAGTTCAACAAGCGGATGGCCGCGAACCAAGCCGCCTTCGAGGCGCACCAGCGGGCCCATGTGAACCGCAGCAACGCCATCAACGACGCCATCATGAGTGGTTGGCGCGAGCGCAACGCCGCCAGCGACAAGGCGCAGGAACGCTTCATCGACACGATCAACGAGAAGACGAACGTCGTCGATCCGACCACCGGGCAAAGCTACAAGGTCGATAGCGGATCCAACCACTATTGGATGAACAGCGATGGGAAATACATCAGCACCGACAAGCCGACCTATGATCCAAATCTGGACGAGGGCCTGAACCGTCAGAACTGGCAGAAGCTGGAGAACGCGGATTGAGATCCGGCGGCCGGGCGGGTGGTCACGGGGTCACCCCGGTCTGACCATTGAGCGTCGTCGGCCAAGGATCGAGCGCGGCGGGCCCGGCTCCGAAAAACGTGGCGTTGCTGCAACCTCAAGTTGAGTTCGGGAAGGCCGGGTGTTGCTTTCACCACCCCCGACGGATATCAGGCATTGCCTGTCAGCCGGAATGGTGAGCCCCTCACTCGCGCAGGGTGCACCATCATTCCGGATACCGGCAGTGGCACCGACACCCACTTCCAACATTCCTGACCGGCGGTTAGCCGCGCTTGCTCTTGAGGGATCTTCTGTCGATTCCCTGTTGGATTTGAAACCTCCGTGCCCAACGGCAATCTCCGCCCGAAAAAATTTTCCGATGAGTTGCTAGATGAGGAAGGATTGACCGGTAAGCGACACCATGAAGACGCTTTTCCGAATCGCAGCTTCCAGCCTTGCCCTTCTCGTCTCCAGTTCGGCGCAAGAAATACCAGCCTCCGCTGCTGGAGGATCGCCGGAGATAACGGCAACGCAGTGGTCGTTGGTTTATCTGCCGGATCTGGAATGGACCGAAGCCGAGGTGAGGCAGACCCTCGCACTCCTCCAACAGCTCAAGCCCGATCTGGTGGTCTCGATGGCTCCCTGCCCCTTCGGGGAAAAGATCCGCAACCTGGAATGCAAGCCGACGGTGCTCGATCAAACGCAACGCGCGAAGCTGGGCGCGGCCTGCGGTCTTCCGGCCAATCCGTGGTCACAGCTTGAGGATACCAGTACCCTACCAGAAACCTGGAGGCCTCGGCTCCGGGAAAGGCAAGTGGATGTTTCTCATCGATTTGCTGCACCACCATTCATGGTCGGCGCACTGGTGAGCACAGACTCCGCTCCCTATCAGCGGACGGACACCGCCGGTATCTGAGTGCTCAAAACGGACAGCTCGACCGGCGGGCATGCTCGTCGGCCCAGTCGTGGATCATGCGCCGGGCATTGGCATCGTTTCTATCAAGTATCCGCAACATCTCGCGGTGGCGCTCCAGCGCGGCGCGGAGGTCGCGTTTGATCGACGCCGGGCTGGCGAGAGTGCCGAAAAAGGGGTCGATGAACCGATGGAGCGGACCGTATTGCGGCTCGTATTTCAGAGTGTGGATCTTCGCCTTGAGATCAGCGATCTGCTCCTTGAGGACCATGCAGTAAACCTTGAGCTTCTCATCACCGGCGGTGGAGAGATTGGTGGCCTCCTCGCCGAGCCATTCCATTTCGAGCTGGAGCATTTCCCGCAGGTCGCTGGCGGCGTGGGCGGTGTTGAGGCGCTGCATCCAGACTTTCTTGTGCTCCTTGAGCAGTGGATCGGGTTCGAGATCGGGGTGGAAGGCTTTGGCGAGTTGTTTGAAGAGGGACTTGAGGTCGCGGTTCTTGGCGTTTTCGAGTTCGAGGCGTTTGCGTTCCTTTTCTGCCTGAGCCTTGGTGGGTTTCCTCGGAGGTTTGGTTGCAGTGGGCGCGTCTTCGAACAGGGCGGCGGCGGCAGCCAGGCGCTCCCGCACGGTCCGCTCGAATTCCTCGGGATCGCCGCTCGGATCGAGGTCGCCGAGGTCCAGTTCGACGCCGGCGACCCGGGCGGTCTGTTCGATCATTTCACGCAGAAAATCAAACTCGTCCGCCTCGTCCTCCTTCATCCGCAGCTCGTCTTCGCACGGGCCGAGTTCATCAATAACGGCTTCGAGACGTGCAATTTCCTTTTCGTCGAGCCCGACGGGATCGGCCAGCAATTCCGACGCCTTGCCGCTCAGCAGATCGACGAACCATCGCTTGCGCTTTGCCGTTAGCTTGAGATTGCGCCAAGCGTGGTGGCCACGGAAAATGATGTCCCGGTTCGTGCGGTTGAGATCCTCGATCAATGGAATCAGCTCGCTGATGGAAACGGCGAGAGCCTCGTCGAGCCGTGCCTGCTCAGTGTCATGACGGTCCCTGATCGATTGGAGGGACTTCATGAGGCGGTTGAATTCCACCTGCGTCCGGCTGAGCGGCGCGTCCTTGCCAGGACGGATGGCGAGGCCTTCCTTTTGGGGGGACTGTCTCTTGGAAGACTTGCGTTTCATCGGCCGGGATTTTTACGGTGGAGCGGCGGAAGTCAACCGCATCAGTCGGGGAAGATGCCCCATGACCCTGATAGGCCGCAGGATGTCCCTCGCGGGCGGCGAGCGAGGTGGTGGCCAAGACGGGCAGGATGGGGGCCGGTATGGTTGAAACACTTGGATTCGTGCCCGGTGGGAACGCTGTCCGGCGGCTTTGTTCGTGAAACTTGAAAGCGCCCCGGGATTGGTGCGGATCCGGCCGGGTGCGGATTGTTGGAAAGGCGTGTGGATGAAAACGAGAATGCCGGGCAGGATGCGCGCACCCTGCCCGGCATTGAAGCCATCCAACGGATGTTAGAGCTTGTAATACTGGTCCCAGCCCTCGCGCGGTGGCGGGCCGACGAGCAAGGCGTTCGCGATCTTGTCGTTGGTGATCTGGTTGGTGGCGCGGTCGAAGACGAGCTTGCGGTTGAGCCGCTGGGCGATCACGCCAAGGACGAGCACCTGGCTGAGCGGACCGGCAACTTCGAAGGACGAGCGGCACTTCTCCTCGCCCTTGCATGCCTTGAGGAAGTTGGCGAAGTGGTTCGACGGGCTCTTCGGATATTTCGGCAGCGACGAGGCCATTTCCTTCGCCTTGGCGGGAGGGATGATCTCGAGCGTGGAACCGTGGCTGCCACCCTTGAAGGTGAGATCCTTGCCGTAGATCACCTTGCCGGGCGGACGGGCCTTTTGCTTCTTCGGGTCAGCGGCCGCGGCGTTGGATGGCGGCGGGATGTTAGGGTCGATGACGTCCGCGCCGAAGTTCGAAGGCATGGGCGGAAGGTTCTTCGTGCCGTCATACCATGTGAGCTCGACCGGTGGCATTTCCCCGCGCTTGGGGAACTTGAAGGCGAGCGTGGAGGCCTGTGGGAAAATGAAGTCGCTTGGTCCGTCCTGATAGACGGAGTCGATCTCCTCCGGCAGGCCAAGGTCGAGGAACTGGTGGGCCGTGTCGAAAATGTGGGCCCCCCAGTCGCCGAGGGCTCCGTTTCCGAATTCATACCACGAGCGCCATTCGCCGTTGGTATATCCCTTGTTGTAATCGTGTTGAGGACGGGTGACGAGCCAGGTGTCCCAATCGAGCGTCGGCGGGATCTCCTCCTTTGCGAGATAGCCGGAAACCTTCATGCCGTGCCAGCGGCGCGGGTTGTTCATGAAGGCGGTGATCTTGGTGACGTCCTTGATGATGCCGGCCTCGGTCCATGCCTTGAACTGGAAATAGTTCGCGTCGGAGTGACCCTGGTTGCCCATCTGGCAGGCGACCTTGTATTTCTTCTCGGCAGCCATCATGAGCTGGCATTCCTGGAACGTGAGCGCCATCGGCTTCTCGACGTAAACGTGTTTGCCGAGCGACATGGCGAGCATGGCGATGGGGAAATGCGAGAAATCCGGCACGCCGATGGTGACGGCCTCGATCTTGTCGCCCATTTTCTCGAACATCTCGCGGAAATCCTGGAAGCGCGGGACATCGGGGTATTTCTTGAGCATCGCCTGCGTGTGGGGTGCTCCCATGTCCGTGTCGCAGAAGGCGACGATGTTGGCCAGGCCGGTATCGACGTGCGCCTTGATGCCTTCGGCACCGCGGTTGCCGATGCCGCAGCAGGCGAGATTCACCTTTTCGGGTTTGGCCGCGGCTCCAAAGAGGCGGGAAGAGGCGGCGACGGTGAAGGTTCCCGCGCCGAGCGCGCCCTTGATGAACGAGCGGCGTTGGATGGGACTTCCGGATGGATTTTGGTCAGGTGGGTACATGATGGATAGGATGACGTGAATTGGAGCCGGTTTTTTTCGCCGATGGCGAACAAAGGTTCCAACGCTGATGCTCCATGATCAAGGTCCCGGGTAAAAGCCCGAAAATCAGGCGATTTTTGCCGGGGAGCGGATTTCGGGAACTCACCCGCCATCCCATGGCCAGCGCCGCGAGGGCCCGTCACCCGCCGGGGTGACTTTTGGCTTTCCCGCGCTTGCGGGATTGCGGGCGATGTCCTCAACGTGGAAGCTTTGAAAGCCCTTCCGCGCGATTGCCCTCCGAACGGGTGATTTCGAAAACCCAGGCAATGAAAACTTGTTAGCCACGCTGGCGTTCCGATGTGACCTCGCGCCAATCCATCACCACCGATGAAACCCACCTTCACCCGATTTCTCCTTCTCTCGTTTGGAATGGCATTCCTGACCCGGCTGTCCGCCGCACCGCCCCGCCCGAATATCGTCTTCATCCTCGCCGATGACCTCGGGTGGAGCGACACAACGCTTTACGGCAACACGAAATTCTACAAGACACCGAATCTCGAACGCCTTGCCAAGCGCGGTGTCATCTTCAGCCGGGCCTACTCCGCCAGCCCTCTGTGCTCGC
Source organism: uncultured Verrucomicrobiae bacterium (assembly GCA_963810445.1). Lineage (GTDB taxonomy): Bacteria > Verrucomicrobiota > Verrucomicrobiia > Verrucomicrobiales > Akkermansiaceae > Luteolibacter. The sequence goes on from CAWENZ010000055.1 coordinate 178,718, forward strand.
CCACGCGGGCCAGCATTCTAACGGGACAGAGCCCCGCGCGCGTCGGCATCACCGCGCCGGTTTGCCACCTTCCCGAGGTCAAGTTGACGGCATCGGTGCAGGCCAAGGCCCCCGTCGACAAGAAGTCCCTCCAGTGCGAGAGCGTGACGCGACTCGACACGAAATATTTCACCCTCGCGGAAACCTTGAAGCAGGCGGGCTACGCCACCGCGCATTTCGGAAAATGGCACCTCGGCACCGCACCCTATTCGCCGCTCGAACAGGGGTTCGATGTCGATCTGCCCCACAGCTCCGGGCCGGGTCCCGCCGGGAGTTATGTGGCTCCATGGAAATTCAAGGACTTCGTCGAGCGCACCCCGCAGGAGCACATCGAGGACCGCATGGGAGACGAGGCGGTCGCTTGGCTGGAGAAGAACAAGGACCATCCGTTTTTCCTGAACTACTGGCAGTTTTCCGTCCACGCGCCGTTCGATGCCAAAAAGTCGCTCATCGCGAAATACCGGGCCGTCATGAATCCGGACGATCCCCAGCACAGCCCGACCTACGCGGCGATGATCGAGTCGATGGACGACAATGTCGGAAAAGTCCTCGATGCGCTGGAACGGTTAGGCGTGGCCGACAACACCGCCATCGTCTTCTTTTCCGACAACGGCGGAAACATGTACAACGAGGTGGATGGCACCACACCCACCAGCAATACCCCGCTCCGTGGGGGCAAGGCCACGGTTTACGAAGGTGGCACGCGCGTCCCTTGCATCATCAGTTGGCCGGGAGTCACCAAGGCGGGAACCCGCAGCGACACCCTCATCCAGAGCCCGGATTTCTATCCGACCTTCCTCGGCTTGTTAGGTCTGGATGCGCAGCCGGGCCAGATCTTCGATGGGATCGACATGTCTGGCGCGCTCAAGGGCAAGGTGCCTGAGAGAAAAGCCATCTTCACCTTTTTCCCCCACAGCCCGGGTGTTCCAGACGCGCTTGCTCCAGCGGTGACGGTCACCACCGATCAATGGAAACTCATCCGTCTTTTCCATGAAGGCGAGAACGGAGCCCACGCCTACCGCCTCTACGATCTCACGAACGACATCGGCGAAACGCACGATCTAACCACAGAGCAGCCCGAGCGTGTCAAAACGCTGGATTCCATGATCGACCGGTTCCTGACGGACACCGGAGCGGTCACTCCCAAGGCGAATCCCGCCTACAATCCCAAGGCGACCGCCACCAAGACCGCCTTGCGCGAGTGGAACGCCCGCGAGTGCGATGCGACCACCAAGGACGGCCACTTCATCGTGACCGCCGCTGGCAAGGCTCCCTTCATTTCCTATCCATCCGGGAAAAATTCATCAGTCGTTAGCTTCCGTGCAAAGTCCGACAAGGGCGGCGAGGGACGCATCGAATGGCTCCCCTCACCCACTGCGGTCGAGCAGTCGAAATCGAAAGCCTTCCAGCTCAAGCCCGGCGAGTGGACCGAGGTCAAGGCCGCCAGGCCCGCCGGCGATCCTAACGGAATCGTCCGCATCTATCTGCCGGAAGGAGCCTCACCGGTCTCGTTCGACTGGCTGGAGCTCGCTGCGCCGAAAGGCAAACCCGTCCGCTGGGATTTCTGAATGATCATCCGATTCCAAATGAACCCAACCCATCTCCGCCGCCTTGTCGCCGCGCTCTGCCTCACGGCCTTGTCCGCAACGGTCTCGAGAGCGGCAGAAAAGCCCAACCTCATCATCATCCTCGCCGATGACATGGGCTACAGCGATCCGGGTTGCTTCGGCGGGGAAATGCACACGCCCGCGATCGACCGCCTCGCCAGCGAGGGCGTGCGGCTCACCCGATTTCACAACGGCGGCATGTGCGTCGTCTCCCGCGCCTCCATGCTAACAGGGAACTGGTGGCCCAAGGCGCTTCCCCATTTCAAGGAAACGCCCCTGTTGTCCGAGAAACTTCACGACGGCGGATATCGCACGGCGCTGATCGGAAAATGGCATCTGCCCGGCCAGCCGATGGATCGCGGGTTCGATCACTTCTTCGGCTTCCTCGAAGGCTTTGCCGATCATTTCGAGGGGGCGAAAAGCTATCGGCTGGACCGCAAGCCGTTCACGGAATTCGGGCCGGATTATTTCAGCAGCGACGCCTTCACGGACCGGGCCATCAGACTTCATCAAGTCTCCGCCAGAAGGAAAAAAAGACGCCCCGTTCTTTCTCTATCTGAGCTATCAAACTCCGCACAATCCCTTGGAAGCACCCAAGCCGGACATCACGCGGAACCGTGGGAAATACCTAACGGGCTGGCAGGCGGTGCGCGAGGCGAGGTTCAAGCGGCAGCAGGAAATGGGATTGATCCCGGCGGATGCCAAGCTACCGGACTACCCGCGGAACTTGCCCGAATGGAACTCCCTAACGGACGAACAACGCGATCTGGAGGATCTCCGCATGTCCGTTTACGCCGCCATGGTCGAGCGCATGGACCAGGGCATCGGGCGCGTGATGAAGGCCCTGACCGATAGCGGCAAGGCGGACAACACGCTCGTCCTCTTCATGAGCGACAACGGCGCGGATTCGTTCTCCGTGATGGACGAGCCCCTCCTCAAGCAGGGGAAACTACCGGGCGACCGAAAATCCAACTGGCAGCTCGGCACCGGATGGGCGTACGCGAGCGTGACGCCATGGAGACTCTACAAGATCAGCCAACATTCCGGCGGCGTCACCACGGGTGCCATCGCATGGTGGCCGGCCGCCACCGGCAAGCCCGGACGTATCGAAGCCAGCCCCATCCACATGGTGGACGTGATGCCGACATTTCTCGAAGCCTCCGGACTCACCTCAACGAACAAATTTGATGCTGGGGAATCCTTTCTCGACCTGATCCAGGGAAAATCGTGGAATCGGAAAGACCCGATGTATTTCCAATACATGGACAACCGCGCGATCCGCACCAAGGATTGGACCCTCGCGGAGGTGGATGGCTCCGGTTGGGAACTCTATCAATCGGCGGACGATCCCTTGGAAACCCACAATGTCGCGGACCAACATCCGGAGGTCCTCGCCGATCTCGATTCCAAATGGCTCGCATGGTGGCTCAATGAAAGCGGAAACACCACCTATCGCCCCGTCTCCACCAAGGACAGTCCCCATTACAAGCCGCAGGGTGATCGCGGCACCGGAAAACCCTATGTTCCCAGCGCGATGCCGGCGGCTCTATCAAACCGTTACCCGGTGAAATGAAATACCTACGCACGAAGTTTTGTAGCAAGTTGCCTGTTGGCACTTTCATGAGACCTTCCCACAAATCATGATGCACGGCAGTATGAGCAACATCCATTCAACCATCCTCTCCGCCCTTTGCCTGTTAGCCCCGGCGATTCGTGCGGAGGATGCGAGCAAGCCCAACGTCATTGTCATCCTGGCCGACGATCTCGGCTTTTCGGATCTGGGTGCCCAAGGTGTGGTCAAGGACGTCAGGACGCCGAACCTCGACGCCCTGGCGGCGGGCGGTGTCCGTTGCACCGCCGGATACGTCACCTCGCCCCAATGCTCACCCTCCCGCGCGGGGATCATCACGGGTTCCTATCAGCAGCGCTTCGGGATCGACACCATTCCGGACGTGCCGTTGCCGGCCGAGGCGGTGACCCTGGCCGAACGATTGGGGCCCGCGGGTTACACATGTGGCCTGGTCGGCAAGTGGCACCTCGAACCTAACATCACCTGTGTCCGCTGGTTGAAAAAGGAACTCCCCGCGATGGCGGACATGCCGCAGAGCCAACGTCGCATTCCGCTGGCGAAAGTTCTTTCCTACAGTCCGGGAGCACAGGGCTTCCACGAGTTTTTCTGGGGTGAGATGCGTCAATACCGCGCGAACTACGCGCTCGACGGATCCGATCTCAAACCCGCGGGCGAGGTCATCAGCATGCCGAAGGATTTCCGGATCGACGTGCAGACCAAGGCGGCGGTCGCCTTCATCGGGAGGAATCACGAGAAGCCCTTCTACCTCCATGTCGGCTATTACGGGCCGCACACGCCGCTGGAGGCCACGAAGAAATACCTCGACCGCTTTCCGGGACCGATGCCCGAACGCCGGCGATACGCGCTGGCGATGATGGCGGCCATCGATGACGGCGTGGGCGAAATCATGGCGTCTCTCCGCAAGCACGGCATCGAGGAGAACACCCTGGTCATCTTCACCAGTGACAACGGCGCGCCGCTCAAGATGATCAAGCCTGATTCTCCCGTGAACGGCGATCCAGGCGGTTGGGACGGCTCGCTCAACGATCCATGGGTGGGAGAGAAGGGCATGCTCAGCGAGGGAGGAATCCGGGTGCCCATGCTTTTCTCATGGAAAGGCAAATTACCCGCCGGAAAGATCTATCAGGAGTCGGTGATTTCGCTGGATTTCGCCGCCACCGCGAACGCCCTTGCCGGGCTGAATGCCGATCCCGCGCTTGATGGCGTGAACCTGCTGCCGTTTCTAACCGGAGAGAAAGCCGGACCACCCCACGATTCGCTTTGTTGGCGTTTCTGGAACCAGGCCGCCATCCGCGAGGGACGCTGGAAATATCTCTCCGCCGGGAAATCAGGTGGATTCCTCTTCGACCTCGAGAGCGACGAACAGGAACACCGCAACCTGATTGCCGAAAATCCCGAAAAGGCCGAAGCCATGCGGGCCAAGTTGGAAAAATGGACGCGACAGTTCCAACCGCCCGGCATTCCGGACCACGAGCGGAACAATCAGGAAGAGCCTTGGTATCGATTCTATTTCGACAAGCCCGCGAATTGAAATTTTCACAACTTCATGAAAACCCGAATCATTCTTCTGCTATCGCTGGGAGCGATCATTTGCCACGCGGCAGAGACACGGAAGCCGAACATCCTGTTCATTCTAACCGAGGATCAGGGGGCGCACCTCGGATTTCTCGGAACGCCCGGATTGCAGACGCCGAACATGGACGCGCTCGCCCGGTCGGGGGTGTATTTCAACAACGCGTTCGTCAGCTATCCGGTTTGTTCCCCCTCCAAGGCGGCGATCTACACCAGCGTGCCGAACCACGTGAACGGCCTGCTCAACAACACGCTCAACTACCATCAAGCGGCGGACAAGCTGACTCCGGCGCAGGTAAAGAACCCGCTCTATCAGAGAAATCGTGTGCATCCGGAATTCCCGACGCTGGTCGAGAGGCTGAAGGCGGCGGGCTACTATCAGGGCGTGACCCACAAGCTGCACGTCGCGCCGAACGAGAAGTTTCCCTACGACGAGTTCATCGCGGGTGAAGGCGGGAACGCGGTGGCGGGATTCCTGCAACGCGCGGCAAAGACCGGAAAACCTTGGAACTTGTTCTACAATGTCGGCGTGTCCCACCGGCCATTTCCTAACAGCGACAAGGTGGCGATCCGCGTGAAGCCCGGTGAGGTGAAGCTCCCGGCCTATCTTCCGGACACGCCGGTGATCCGGCAGGATTGGGCGGAGTATCTGGCAGCGGTCGAGAAGGCGGATGGATTGATCGGCGAGATGATGGCCGAGCTTCGGAAATCCGGACAGGACAAGAACACCCTGATCATTTGCCTCGGCGGCGATCACGGGCCCGCGTTTCCGCACGGGAAGATGACGCTTTACGATCTCGGTCTGCGGGTGACGCTCAGCATCAATGGCCCAGGGTTCGGGCATGGCGTGGTGAGCGACGCGTTGGTCAGTGAGATGGATCTGGCACCCACCATCCTCGACATCATCGGTGCGCCGCCGTTGCCGGAGGCCGAGGGAATTTCCCTGAGACCCGTTCTCGAAGGAACGCAAGGGGCAAAGGCACACGACTTCATCTTCGCGGAAATTTCCAACAAGGGCGCGCTGCCTAACAACGGCATGCAGGAACGTTGTATCTTCGACGGAAGGTGGAAGCTGATCCGCCGGATGAAGATGAATCCGCTGTGGCGTCAGGTGCAGGCCGACAGCAAGGACATGAAACCGTGGGGCAACCGATGCTACGCCGAGATCGTTAGAGTCAAGGACCAGTTCCCCGAAGCCTACCGCATCCTCGCCGAGATGGACCCGCAGGGACTTGGCGGGAAAACGCCCGCCGTGGAACTTTACGATCTGAAAAACGATCCGGATGAGATGACCAATCTGGCGAAAAAGCCCGAGCACAAGGAGGAATTGACGCGCCTCACCAACCGGCTCCGCCAGTGGTCCAAGGAAACCAATGACATTTCGATGCCCTGGGGCGTGAAACCCTGATACCCTCCAACAACCATGATTGCCCGAGTCCTGTCCTTCTTCTTCTCGACCCTGCTTCTGCTCCCCGCGGCCCATCCGCTTGGTGTCTTCGACTTCGACCTGCGCGGGGCGAATCCCCCGGAACAAATCCACAGTCTCGATGGCATCGGCTTCGACGGCATCACCATGTGGATGAACAGCCCGCAGGATCTGGCGAAATTCAAGGCCTATCGGGTCGCTGTTCCCGCCACCCGACTCATCGCCGGGCTTGTCATCCTGAAGGCGGACAAACCGGATGGGATCAACTTCGACCACCTGCGGAATGTCGCCCGCGAACTCGCGGGGATGAATGGCAAGCTCTGGCTCATCGTCGGTGGCGACAAGAAGGACACCGACTCGATCGTGAAACTCATCAGGAAAGTGGCGGACATCGCCGCCGCAGAAAAGATCGGAGTCTCGATCTATCCGCACGACAACCAGGCCATCGAGACGGCCGAGGAGGCGCTCGTTTTCCTCAAGAAGGCGGAGCGGGACAATCTAACCATCAGCGTCCACCAGTGCCACGAGCTGCGGGCGGGAAACATCGACCGGCTCGATGCCGTCGTGAAGGCGGTTCTGCCGTATATGGACCTGGTCACCGTCTGCGGCTCCGACCGAAAGACGAACGACAACTCCAAGGACTGGAGCGATGCCATCAAGCCATTCGGTGAAGGAGACTTCGATCCGAAGATCTTTCTCCGTGTCCTGGAGCGGAACCAGTTCAAGGGACAGGTAATCCTCCACACCTTCGGGCTCCAGAAGAAGCCCGCCGACCACTATCGAAAATCCTTCGAACTCTATCAGCAGATGTGGAAGGAGATCGAAGCGGAGAAACCTTGATGCTGTTTTTAAAAAATCCTGTGATGCGCTGCGGAGCGCGGAATTTATTCCGCGGGAGCCGCTGATAAGGATTCGTGCGGAATGAATTCCGCGCTCCGGTAGAAGAATGAACCTCCGCGGCTTGACGGCGCGGAGGTCTCCCTCATGTCCTCAAGGATTCTCAGCCTTGATGCGGGTGAAGAGTTTTGAAGAGGCGGTGCCGCTGCGCGTGGTGGTGACGGTTACGACGTTGGCAACGGGGGCGGATGCGACGATGGTACCGATGGTCCCGGCGGTGTTTGCCACGCCACTTGCCTTCCACTCGGTGAGATCGCTTGACCACTGATAGATGTAGGTCACATCGCTTGCTATGGTCGGGTTGAGCGTGTGCTGGTAAGTCACGGAGTTTGCTGTCGCCGACACTTGGGTGAGACCGGCGCTGTAAGTATTGGGATTGCTGCCGAGAACATTCTCGAGGCCGTTCGGAACACCGTCGTTGTCGGTGTCCGTCGAGAACCCGGTGGCGGGTGAGTTCGACGTGAGCCAGTTGGCATAGGTGTTGGAAGCGGCACCAACCTGGATTTTCCCGAGGCCGGTGATGGCTCCGCCACTGTTGGTTGAATCATACAAATCGTCGGGTTGGATCACTCCGTCGATGACCAGCGAGCCGACGATATCGGTGCCGGCATTGGGCAAATTCAGAACCGCTGGCGAGGCAGCCACCGTGCCGATCGCGAGCGTGGCCGTGTCTGATAGAACGGTGTTGCTGATACTGAGGACGCCGTCCTCGACGGTGGTGCTGCCGGAGTAGGTGTTGGCACCGGTGAGGGTGAGCGTGCCGGTTCCGAGTTTCGTAAGCGTGCCGGTCTGTGAAGGAGCATTTTCCAAGACCTGGCTGATGGTGATGTCATTTCCGGTATCAACGTTCAGCTTCGCACCGTTCGCGGTGAGGTAGGCGTTGGTGAGTCCGACCATGTAAGCGCCGTCCGCGGCAGTCGGGCTGAGCGTGCCGCCGTCGAAGGTGATGGTGGCGGTGGATCCACTGCCTCGGGCGGTGGGGAAAGCTGGCAATGTGACCTGTGCCGTGCCGCCGACGGTGATGGCCGAGGTGCTGCCGTCACTGGCAGACAACACATTGAAGGTGACGGCGCTGAAGGTTCCTCCGGTCAGGCTGAGGGTGGCGTTGGCACCGATGTTGTTGGCATTGAGGCCGCCCATGCGCAGGATGCCCACGATGGCGGTGCCAGCGGTCTGGCTGAAGGTGCCGGTGACATTGGACGCGGCGGATCCGTCGGATCGGGCGATCTGCAGGGTGGATGTAGCGGGCATCGAGAGATTGCCGGTGCCGCTGAGGTTGAAGACTCCGGTGGTGCCATGGTTGACGCCAATGACCACGCCGAGCGTGCCGGCGATGGTGTTCAAGGTGCCGTTGCTAAGATTGTAGGTGCCGGTGGAGGACGAGCCAACGGTGGTGCCGCCGCCGTTCCCGATCAACAACTGGTTGCCGCCCAGGGTCAGGTTGCCGCCGGATTGATTGACGATGCCAGCGATGGTATTATCGGCCACGGTTCCGACCACGAATGTTCCGGTGGCGAAGGTGCCGTCGGAAATGTTCAGGGTTGCGGTGGTGGCGGGGGTGTTTCCGACCGTGTAATTGACCGACGAGACGGTGCGGTTTCCCGAAAGGTTGAGGACGCCCGCACTGACGGTGGTTGATCCGGTGAAGGTGTTCGCACCAGAAAGCGTCCAGGTGCCGCTGCCCGTCTTGACGAGGGAAGTGGCCAAAGTGCTGTTGACGATGGCTCCGGATATCTCCCCGGTGCCTGCGGTCGATCCACTGAGTGTTAGAGTTTTCGCACCGTTGACGGTCGCCGTGAAGTCGCTGGTGAATTTCAGGAGGCCGGAAGCTCCGGACTGGGTGATTTCACCGCCGCCGGTGGTGCCGCCGAGGTTGATCACGCGGTCGGTGGTTTCGCCGCCACCGGTGTAATTGAGGTTACCGGTGGCGGTGGCCGAGCCGAGATCGATGGTGCCAAGCGGGACGGTGACGGGAGCGCCGAGATTGCTGCTAGATGAACCACTCACGACGCTGTTGAGCGAAGCAGCGTTCAGGATACCATTGAAGATTTGGGTCTTGCCGGTGTAGGTGTTGGCTCCGGAGAGGGTCCAGGTGCCGGAATGGCTTTTCTGGACGGCGCCAACAGCGGCCCCGCCGTTGCTGATGACGCCGGTGACGGCGTTGTTGGCGTTGGTTCCCAGCAAGGTCCAGGTGTTGGTGCCGGTTGCCTGGGTGCCGGTCAGGTTGCCAAGGGTGAGTGACGCCGTGGTGGGGACGAAATTGGTCGCACCGGCGGATCCGGCGGTGGAGCGGATGTTGGCGATATAGAGGCTGTAGCCGTTGGCTCCGGTGACGTTGATGGTTCCTGTTCCAAGTGCGGAATTGGCGGAACCGCCGTTGAGCTGAATCACCCCGTTGGTGCCCGAGCCGTTGTTGTTGACGTCGATCGTCGTCGTGAAACCGCTGCTGCTGCCAATGCTGTTAGGAAGGCTGATGGTGCCTCCGCCGTCGATCAGAAGAGAGAGTTTGGTGGTGGCAGCGGCGAAAACGATGCGACTGGTGCCCAAGGCAGCGGGATCGGTAGCGATCAAGCTGCCGGCATTCAACGAGACGACCCCGGTGAAGGGGTTCGCTGCCGTGAGCTTCAGGGTTCCCGCGCCGGCCTTGAGGAGCCCCCCGGAGCCTTGGTTTAGAATTTCGCTGGCGGTAAAGATGTTGGTGACGTCGTTGATGTCGAATCCGACGGTTTTTCCACTGATCAGCGTGACCGGGTGGCCGCTGATCGCGCCGGAGGCATAGGACGTGAGCGCGGTGCCGGTGATTTGCAGGTTGCCGCCGTCGAAGATCAACGGGTTGGCGTTGCCCAGGTTTTCAGTCGTGCCGACGCTGAGAGTTCCGACGCTGAGGGTGGTGGGTCCGGTATGGAGGTTGGTGCCGGTGAGGGTGAGGACATTGCCGCCAAGCTTGGTCAGGCCACGGGTGTTCGCAGGCGTGCTGGACCCATAAGTGATGGAGCCTGCGGCCGTGTCGATACCGACGTTGGAGGCGATATCATTGGTGACGCCGGGCAAGGTGCCGGCAAACAGGCTGTCCACATCAGCCACGACGAACTGGGGCGCGGCGGCACCCACACCGAGGCCGATGGTGGCACCGGCCGCCACGGTGACTGTGCCCGAGGCTGGCTTGGCGCTGGTGTTCAGGAAGCTGAGCGAGCCTCCATTGATGGCGGTGCCACCGGCATAGAGGTTGGCACCTGAGAGCGACTGCACGCCGGAACCGATCTTGGCGAGAGAGCCGTTTGAAATGACGCCCGCGTAGGTGGTGTTCGTGTTGTTGCCGCCGGTGGTGAGGGTGGCGGAGCCGAGGGTGACATTTCCGCCGGTCGTTCCACCACCAGCGAGTGAGCCGATTTGCGTGTTGAAGCCATTGAGATCCAGAATCGCGGTGGCGACGTTCGCGGTGGTGACTGCGGTGTTCAGGCCGAACGCGCCGCTGACGTCGGGAACGGAGGCCACGCCCGCCTTCAAGGTGCCGGCGCTCACGGTGACATTGCCGGTGAAGGTGTTAGCACCGGAAAGTGTCCAGGTTCCGGTGCCGGTTTTGGTCAAGGCAGTGGAAACACCGGTGGGGATTGCAACGGGATTGATGACTCCACTGATGCTGCCGTTGTTCGTTCCTGTCAGGGTGAGGGTGTTGACCTGGCCGGAAGACATGGCATCGCCGCGGAAATTGACAGTGGTGAGGGCGAGTCCGCCGCCTGCCACAGCTCCGGCGTTGAATGTTTTTGATCCATTGAAGAAAACCCGCACCGTGGAGTTGAAGGTTTGCAGGTTCGCGCTGTTGTTGACGATGGTTCCGGCATTTGCCTGGTTGAACTGCATCCCCGCGGTCGATGTGAAGGTGTAGGCGGGCGCGGCTGCTCCGAAAGTCAGGCTGAAGATGTTGCCGGAATCCCAGTCAACAGAGGTACCACTCGCGCCGCTCGCGTTGAAAATGGCATCGCCGTTGGAGGCGTAAGGAACGTCCCAGTTCGCGTTGGTGGATGACTTTGCGTCTCCGCCGCCCCCGACCCAAGTGTAGGTGACGGCATCGGCCGAGAGGGCGGAAATGAAGAGCACGAGCGACGCGCCGCAAGACCTGCGGAAGGACGGAACAGACAGGAAGGCGATGGATTTGGATTTCATGGGTTTTGTGGTGGGCTTTGAGAAAGATGGGGCTTTCCGCAATCGAGGACATGCTACCTGGAGCAACTTCCTCAGGATCGGAAAGATAGTTTGGTCGATGTGACCCCGCAATCACCCCAAGGGATGATTTTGGTGGAACGTGTGACCGGCAATGCCAGCAGCCTCCAAGGCATATTTGACGGTCCAAGGAAAAACCGTCCGCTCCATGACGAAGCGGACGGTTTGAACTTTCAAATCCCGCGGATCAGGGAGTGCTCACGGCCTTGGCGCGGAGGAAGCCCTTCGGATTCCCGCTGACGGCATCGTCGAGCTCGATGGTGACATATTCGTAGCCGGTGGGCGGGGTGGGATCCAGCGGACCGAGAACCACCGAGGCGCGCTTGTTCACGATTTCCGCGAAGGATGACAGGGTCTTGGAACCGCTGAAGGTGTAGTTCACTCCGTCGTTGGTGGCGGTGAGCGGTGCGCCGCTGGTGGCCAGCAAGGTGGCGGTCCCGCTGCGCACGGCATAGGTGTTGATGAATTTCCCGGCATCCACCAGTGAGGCGGAGGGCCCCTGGTCATCGCCCTTGGTGGGGTCTCCGCCGAACGCGAATTCGCCGATGTTGTTGAGCGAATCGCCGTCGGGATTTGCCTCGGGCAGCTTGTCGTTAGGATCGGTTAGCGAGGTGAAGGTATTGATCCAGGTGTTGTAAGCCGACGCGCTTCCGGCGGTGTAGTCGAGCTTGATGGAGTTTCCGTCCTGATAGGCGGACCAGGTGCCGAGACCGGTGAAATTCGATAGATCGAAGGTGACCGAAGCGAAGCCGGAAATCCCTGCGCTGGCGGTGACGAGTGTCAGGCCGGTGGCGTTGGCTTCCGGGAAGGTGACCCCGGCGGAATCGATCTTGATGACCAGCGAGGCGGGCACAGTTAGAGCGCCGGTGATGTTCAGGTCGCTGTAGCCGGTGCCCGCGCCGAGGCTGGGGTCGGTGACATGAAATGCCAGGCCCGCATCGGTTGAGACGCTGACGTTGCTGGTGACGCTGCCATTTCCGCCGAGGGTTCCGACGGTGACCGCGGTGGCGCCGGTGTAGGTGCTGACACCGTCCAGATAGAGTGTGCCGAGCCCTTGTTTGGAAAGACCTCCGCCTGTCGATCCGGCATCTTCGAGGATGGCGGCGCCAGCGGTGACGTTGAAGCCGTTGGTGTCCACCGTGATTCCGTTCGCGAGCAGGTTCACGGTCAGCGGCGTGGCATCACCGTCCAGCCAGTCAACGAGGTTGGTGCCGGTTGCTTTCAGGGTGCCACCGTTGAGGTTGAGGGTCCCCGTCCCGGTGCTGTTGTTGAAGAAGCGCTTGGCGGCGAGCGTTCCGCCGTTGAGGTTCACCGTGGCGGTACCGTTAGCGGAGTCGCCGATGCGGAAGAAATTCACCGTGCTGGCCGTCGAGGTGGCGTCCAAGGTCAAGCTGCCGCTGCTGATGGCGCGCCCCATGAGGAGTTCGCCGCCGAAGTTGAGGGTGGAATTGACGAGAACCAGAGAGCCGTTACCGCCATTTCCGATGACGGGGTAGAACGAGCTATTCCATGTGGAGTTCGTCAAGGTGACGACGGACCCGCCGTCAATGGTCGCACCGCCGGGAGTAGCGCCCACGATCTGGTTGATGGTGATTCCATTGATATAGATGTTTCCACCGTTGGTATCGATGGCCGCTGCGGCCGACGTCAAGGTCAGCGTGCTGTTGCCACTCAGCGTGGTGTCGTAAATGGTTTTCCGTTTCGCGCCGTCGAGCTGGAGGCTGGAGAGCGTTTGATCATAGCCCTTCATGTCCACGAAAACACCGGCGCCTTCGGGGGTGGTTGGGCCCCAGGTGGCGTTGAGACGGAGTTTCCTGTCGGTGGGCAAACGGTCGTCACCGCCTAACACAAGGTGGGTTTGGGCACCGCCATCGGAGATCACATCGGTCTGGCCGGTGGTGGTGGAAACGCCGTTGAGGGTGAATTTCTGGATGTGGGTTTCCGCCGCTCCACCACCCCAGAACTCGAGGGTTCCGGTGCCGGTGATGTTGCCATCGATCGCGAGGCTGCCACTTGCGGAGTAGCTGCCGATCCGGCTTTGGGTTCCGCTGATCGCGATGTTGCCGGTCAGATTGGCAGCGAGGCTGTTCTGGTTGAAGTAGATGGCGCCGCGGGTGGCGTCGGTTCCCAGCAGGTTGCCACGTCCGCTGATCGCCCATGAGGCGGCGGTGGTGGTTCCGTTGGCGTCCGCACCGGCTCGGCGGACCATGGATCCGTCCACGACGACCACGGCCGCTCCGGCCACGGCGTTGTCATGGTCGAGGTCGAGCCACGCGTTGGATTCAACCGTTAGAGAGCCGGAGTATCCCGAGCTGTCGGATTTGAGAACGACCTGACCCGGTGCCTGTCCCGCAGTGGGTGCGGTCGCTGCCGAATTGATGCTCAGGGCCGCGCTGCCGGTCAGGCTGCCGGTGACTTCAAGCGTGCGGTTGACGGCGACCATGCCCATGGCGGAGGCAGACGTGACCGAAATACCATCGGGGACGTAGATCTTGGCAGTGTCGGTGGTCGCACCAGTGCCTCCTTGAAGCAGGCTTCCTCCGGCGAGGGTGAGTTGGCGGATTTCCGCTCCGCCACTTCCCTTGAAGAGGAGGCTTCCCCCGGTGTCAACCGTTAGTCCGGAGCCGCCGAAGGGCAGGAATCCGGTGCCGCTCGGGGTGCGGAGCTGGAATGCCCCGGTGAAATAGTTGCTCTCGGTGGTGGGAGCGGCGGTGCTGTCCCAGTTTCCTGCGGAATTCATCGAAGTTGTCCCAGCAATGTCACTTGCGGTGAGGGTGACATTCGTAAAGGAACTTGGCTGATAGCCGTAAACGCGGACATAGTCGAAGGAAACGGTCTTGGGAAAAGCGCCCCCTGTCGGATCGAGTCGCAAGCTGGTTAGATTTTTCACCCCTCCCGGGAAGGTGATGCGGACAACGTGCGGGGCGTTGTCCTCGGGGATTGGCAACGCCAGGGTGCGCGACGCGGCGATGCCACCGCCAAAATCGGAGTAATATAGATTTCCGCTTGTCGCAGTGGCAGCATGCGGATCGACGGTCACCTTGAACTCGACAATGGTGCCGTAACCCAGGGGAATGGCGGTGAAGGTATTGGATAGCTGCGGGTCGCCACTGCTGGTGTCTCCGGTTAGAACGCCGCCGGATACGACGAGCGGGGACGGGACGGAACCATAGTTGGTTCCCGTCCAGCCGTCGAAAACACCATCGTCATTGAATTCCCACGCCTTTACAGGTGATCCATACGCTGCGGGAACGGCACCGGGATCGATTTCCACGGTCTGGGCATAGGTGATTTGGGAAAGTGCGGCGGATGAGGCGAGGAAGAGAATGAGGAATCGGGGTTGTTTCATGGGTTTCATCAGGTTTTTGTTTCTTGTTGGGTTTGAAAATCCGCGTCGGCTGTTAGGAAGATGGTTTCAGTGAACCGGGTCTGGAAGTGCTTCGTGAGTCCGGTTCCTTCCAAATGTGGAATCGAGGAAGTTCACGCTGAAGACATACCCGATCATTACCCCGGGAAAACTGAACCAACGGGAACGGGATCGACCGGTCAGTTCAGGTTCTCGATTTTTCCGGGCCAGTACATTTCCCTGAACTTGGCGTCCGGCAGGTTCGCAGGAACGGCTTCGATATGTCCGTCGGCGAAGATGATCAGTTGTGTCTTGCTGTCGAGTTCCGCGACCGGTCCACCGCGGTCATGGTGCTGGTGGCCACCGTTGCCGAGTTGGTTTGCCACACTTTTGTCATCGGAAAACCATTGGACCACCATGGCGCTCTTTTCGGGAAAATTGAGCATCGAGTAGCGGACGCCTTCTCCCGGAGGAAGATCCTTCCATCCGCGGATGGTGTTTCCGACCTTCAGGTTCGTCGTCCAGGGGACAATCGCAAGGCTGCGCCTGTAGGAGTCCGAAAGCTTGCCCTTCTTGTCGGACGGGGAAGCGAAAACTTTCGCGACAGCTGCGAGCGCGGGTGCCTCACTCTCCTTGATGACGCTGGTTTTGGTGCCGGGCAAGGTCTCGGCGTAACCGAGGTGGGGGATGATGGCCCGATCCCAGACCGGGTCGGTGTTGACCCCGGGGAAGCGTCCGTTGTCCGCGGTGAAGGTGATGAGGGCGACTCCCACCTGGCGCATGTTGGCGATGGTGACCGACTGGTTCGCGGATTTCCTAACACGACTGGCGACGGAGAAGCTGACAGCGGCGAGAACGATGATAATGGTGATGACGACAAGTACTTCCACGAGGGTGAATCCGCGGCGCGTGGATGGGTTGCATTTCATGGGTTTTGAAGCTTTCTGGGTTTTAAAGGGGATTCAACCTAGTCTCCAGCCACCTGGTTCGCAATCACCCCAAGGGATGATATTCGAAATCGATCCCGCGGGCACCACGAGGATTGCAGGAAAAATCAGGGCGTTGGAGCCGTGGAGGATCGGAGGAACGCCCCGGGTCGTGCGGACACAGGTTCCGTTAGACGGAAGGATTGGTATTCATAGCCGGCGCTTGCGGGAGGCAATCCGTTGATCAGGGCAGTCGAGAGGGTTTCCACGCCGAGTGTGAAATCGACGAGGTTCGCACTGCCTTGTACATGATAGAGAACACCGTCGCGGGTGGCGGCAGGTGGATTTCCGCTAAAGGAGGTTCCGGCACGGACAGAGAGGGTGAGGGTGAGGTGACCGGCGGCAATCGTGGCCGCGCGAGGCGGGACAGACGCCACCGAGTCAGGCGCGCTGCCGTGGGCGAACTCCTCGAAATTGGAGTATCCGTCGTGGTCCGGATCGGCGGTGGATGCTCTATCAGGACCCACGAGCGAGGGGTAGGTGTCCATGAAAACGGAGTATGGCTGCGGGGCGGTGTAAACGAGTTCCAGCACGTTCCCGGTCATTGCGAGCGACCAGTTACCGCTGCCCAAGGCGGGCGGAACGAGGGTAAATCCCGCAAGCCCCTGGCCCTGGAATCCGCCGGGTGACCGGATGACCGGGACGCTGCGGCTGGTTTCCGTGAAGCCGGTGAGGTTGGAGAGATCGATCTGGACTGTCACCGGCGCGGTAACGTTCGTGGAGGCCGCGGTGACGGCAGCGGGTGGGATGGTGGCCCAGTCGGTTAGAGCGATGGAGAGTTTGGAGGATGGTTGAAGCGTAAGAATTCCGCCGACTGTTAGTCCTGTGGGAGTCAGACTTCCCGCAAGATCGACATTTCCGCCGTAGGAACCGCTGCCGCCGAGCATGGCGACCGAGGCGACAGTCAGAAGGCCAGTGCTGGCGGAGTGGGAGCTGCCGTTGATGAGCAGGGTTCCGGCTTCCACCACCACGGGGCCATTGAAAACAGTGCCGGTCGAGGCGCTGGAGAGAACGAGTGTTCCGGCACCGCGCTTGGTGAATCCGAAATTGCTGCCACCATCCCGGACGGGGCCGGCGAGTTCCAGACGGCTACCGGTCTCGACTCCGACGGCGGCATTCGCGGAAGCAAGGGTGACCGTGCCGTCGATACGGTTGGTACCACCGGTTGAAAGGATCGCTCCGGAATTCGCGCCGCCTTGTCCGGAGACCGAGAAGGATTCAGGCAGGGTGATGTTGTTGGAAATCTCCAGCGAGCTTCCGGTGCCGATGGTGGTTTCGGATCCGCTGGAGCTGTCACCAAGGGCCGCATTATTTCTAACTGACAAGGTCGAGGGAGCGCTCACGGACACCGGACCGAGGAAGCTGTTTGTTCCTGAAAGGATGACGCGCCCGTCCGAGGAGACCCGCAGGCCGCTAGAGGGGACGGCTGATCCGCCGTTGACGCTGCCGGCAAGCTCTAACGATTGACCGGTCCCCGCTTGCAAGGTGGCGAATTTCCCGCTGGCCATGCTGATCGATCTTGGCGTGATGAAGGATCCGGTGGCGCGCAGGGTTCCGTTCTGGGCAAAGGTAAGCGTGTTGGCGGGGTCGCCCAATGCGCCGTTGGAAGGCACCGAGAGAGTGATCGAGGAATCCCAGCGGACGCCGCCGGTGAAGGTGTTGGCGGCTTGATCGAGGGTCAACACGCCACCGCCGTTCAGGCGAAGGCCATGACCGGTGCCGCCACTCAGGATGCCGGAAATCGTCAGGTTGCGCTGGAGATAGATGTCGCGGACATTGGCGGTGCCCATGGCCAGGTTCACGTTGCCGGAAATCACGAGGGGACCGGCCGTGATGCCGTTGACCGCCTGGCTGCCGATGATCCAGCGGATGGTCCGGACATCGATGTTGTTAGCCAGCGTGAGCGGATTCGTCGTTGAGCCGGACGACGCCAAAAGGTAGCGCTGGGAACGGTCCTCGTCGGTTCCAATCTGTAACATCGAGGTGCCGAATGCGGAGGTGTCGGTGAACGAGGTGCTGGTCAGGCCGTCGAGGATCGCGGTACCGGATAATGTGTTAGGAGAGGTGAGCTGGAGGGTGCTTCCCGAGCCGATGCCGCGCAACCGGACGTTGCTTCCGCCGATCGGCGAGGCGATGCTGGCGGTGACGGCACCGTTCAGCTCGATGGCAGGATTCGTCCCGTCGAGCTGGATCGCGCCACCGGCGAGAACGTATCCACCGGAGTCGAAACGCAGCGCGTTGGCGGTGCGGGTTCCTGATAGGGTGACGTTGCCACCCGTGCCGCCGAAAACCGCGCGGTCGCCGCCGTTGCTGATGGATGGCCAGGTCGAGTTGGCGCTGCCGAGGGCGCTCCACCAACGCGGATTCACGCTTTCCCAGGTCCCGCTGCCACCTTGTCCGCCGGTGGCGGCATCGGAGGGATCCCAGGCAAGTTCGACACTGCCTTGGCCACCGGAATAAGGGTCGCGGCCGAGAGCTGTCTCGATGGCGTCGGTGAGGCCGTCGCCATCGGAATCCAGGTCCAGCAGGTTTTCAATACCATCGCCATCGAGGTCCGCGACGCCCTCGGCGATGTCTGATAGACCATCGTGATCGAGGTCGCCGTCGCTAGCGCGGATCCAGTCGATTTCCCAAGTCGCGCCGCCGACGGAGATGGGGTCGATGCGGATGCTGGTGGCATATTGTCCGGGCCACGAGACGTGTCCTGCCAGGTTGAAAGAAAGCAGTTTCCAGGTGTTTGCCGGGGTGTAGGTGGCGTTGACGTAACGGCTGCCGCTGTCGCCGGGAGTGGCCACGGTGCCGAAATAACATTGCACGGTGCCTGCGGAAGAAGCGCGCATCTTGACGACCATCCGCGACACGTGGTCGGTCGGGAAATGGATGAGGGTGTTGGAGAAATACGGATCGCTGGTGATGGCGGTGCCAGTGAGCTTTCCGTTCGCGATGGTCCAGTTGGAGATGTTGTTGCGGGGCAGCCAGCCCTCGCCGTTTCCATCGGTGTTGAATTCAAACGCCATGTCGCCGGCATGATAGGGATTGCGTCCGGCGGCCAGTTCGACGCCATCGTCCATGAGATCGCCATCGGAATCGGCATCTTCGAAATTGGCGAGACCGTCGCCATCGACATCGCCCGGCGGCTCGTCGTCGTTGAGGATGCCGTCCTGGTCGATGTCCGGCGAATACGATTGGCTGAACGGGGCGACGGCCTGGTCGATGAGCTCGATGCCTCGGAGAGCGACCGGCTGGCTGATAGCGGCGTTTACGCCCCCCCAATCCGCCTCATGGAAGCGCAGGGCAAGGGCGGTCACATGGTCCAGTTTGTTAGCGGGCGCGAAGCTGCCGAGTCGGATTTTCGCGCTGTCGGATGGATCGAAGTACCCGAGCGAGAATTCACCATCGTCGCCATCGATGACCACCACCTCGACCTTTGGCCCGGAGAAATTCAGGGCGAGCGCGTCGAAATCGGACCAAATCTGGCGGTCGAGGTTCAACCGGTATTCGGCGACCTCGTTGAGGCCGTCTCCATCGCTGGTAATGGACCAGTTCACGCTGTCGTCGGTGGCATCGAAGGGGCCGGTGGTGCGGCCGCTGCTGGTGGCGGTGACGGGCGAAAGTGCGATTCCGGCGGCAGTTAGGGAGCCGCGCGAGTCTGCTCCCATTTCAAAATCCGCGAGAGTGGCGCGGTCGGTGCGGCCGGTGGAATCGGCGGAATTCAGGTTCTGGCTGACGCGGATGCTTGAGCTTCTCGCGGTGTATTCGTCACCGAACTGCGGGTCCGGGGCGGCGTTCTTGCCGACAAGTTTCAGATAGAGCGTGTTGTCCTGCATCCAGCATTTCTCCGTGCTGCCTGAGCGAAGGTCGGCGAGACTGGTGGCTTGCGTGAAGGCCGTGGTGTTGTTTCCGTTATAGACCCGGGTGGCGGAGGGAAAGTTGGGAAACGCGGCGATGACCTTCTCCCCATTGTTCGCGAAGCGGAGCTGGGCGTCGAAGGTGTTGGCGATTTGATGGTATTGGAAACGGTATTCCAGCGCACTTTCCAACAGCACCGAGTTCTGGCTGTACCACGAGTAGGTCTGGATGTTATAAGCGGCGGGTCCGTCCGAGCGGATGGCATAGACGGGCGTGCCGGTGTATTGCGCCCATTTGTTGTCGAGCCGGAGCAATCCATATCTCGAAGTGGGCGGACAAATCCACGCGCCCCATTCCGGGACCTTGGTGGCTCCGGGACCGACATTGAAATCCTCGTAGATTTTTCCGCTTCCTGAGATGTCCGGCGTGATGCGCGCGCCGGGGATGCCGGCGATGCTGCCATCCTTGTCGATGAGGCCGGAGCTCCACATGTAGTCGCGCGTGGATCCGGGAGTGAAGTCGATCCGGTTCTTGTACGGGACCGCGGGATCGAAGGTGATGCCTTCGGCGAAATGGACCGGGCTTTTCTGCGATGCGCCATTTGTCTGGATCGCGGGATCGCTACCCGAGAATCCCGCGAAGTGGACGTTCACGATGCCGCTGGGACCGTCGTAGATGCTGTGGCCGCGGAACTGGGTGACGGCGGTCGGGTTGGGCATCGAGCGGCCTTGGCTGATTTCCAATGCGGTTTGCGGATTGCCGACATTGGCGCTGCGGCCGACGATGAGCGAATCGTAAAGGATCTGGTGATAGGCGAAGAACGTGGCGCGGCCGTTGTCGCCGAGCGCGCAGTCATACAAGTGAACCGTGTCCGCGCGAAGCCACACCGAGCGGTCGCGGCACTTGAAGGCGGTTAGATTTCGAATTTCCGGCACAACGATCGCGGATGCCAGCGAGAACTCGTTGACGCGCGGATGATAGTGCCCGCTGATGAGATCGTGGGTGACCGGGTCGATGCCACCGTCAATGGCGAAGGACGAGAAATTGTTCGAGTGGGAGCGGTTGCCGTTAAAAATCCCTAACGTCTTTCGTCCAGGAACCATCGCTGGGCCGTTGTAGGATCCGACCGGCGCGGCGAGGGCGACCATCCAGAATCCGGAGCCGTCGGAGCCGGCGGCGGCGTTGTCGATGAATTCATTGGCGGGATTGGTGATCCAGAAGGTTGCTGGCAATTTCACAAACGCGAACGCCGCGCTCGATTCGGACCCAAGCGCGGACGGGTCGTCGCCATCGAAGACACGGTCGTGCGGGCGAACTTCCTCGCCGAACGCGGGAAGTTTCGTCAGGACCCCGAGGTTGTGTTTGAACCGATTTCCCACCTCGCCGCCATCCTCGAGGAAATAGCCGTGGCCGATGTGGTCGTAACCGACGTTGTCCTCGACCACCGTGTTGTTCGTGTTGTGGACGGTGACGACGCGGTTGTAGGAACGATGAATGCCACAGCCACGAATGTATTGGCCGGTGGCGTCACCGCAATGATGCCAATGGAACGGGTAGCGGGCGATCAGGCTTTTCTGGCCCATGCGGAAGAACTCGGCGTTGGAAACGCGGGCCACGCCGGGAGTCACGCAGCAGGCCATTTTCATGATCATCATGTGGCCGCCGTAGCCATTGGATTCCGACGCGGCATCACCCTGGATCTTCACGTTGCGGGTGAGCAGCCCGACCTCGGCGCGCTCGTCAAGGACATGGGCATCGGTGCCGTCGTTGTAATTCTGCAATGTTCCCCAGTGCATGTAGGCGAGCGGTGGGGCGAAAGTGATGGTTAGATGGTCCGGCGAAACGGAGGTGATGGTCCGTTGCTCGGCTTGGCGGGCGTCGAAATCGGTGGAGGCGATGACGATTTCCTCACCGGGAAGCCAATCGACCGGTTCCTTCAGGGTGATGGAAGTCGCGTTCTTTGCGGCGGTGGCACCGAGCTGCGTCCAGTCGAGGCGGTCACGGCCATGGATCTCGATGACGCCGCCGTCCATGGCACCGAGGAATTTCTTGCCCATGCTGGCGCTCGCCGCACCGGGAGACTCGGTGAGTGTTAGGGTGAAGTTTTCCTGAAATGGAGCTGCCTCGGTGCCGCACTCGAATTGGGCCATTTTCCCCATGACCATGATCGAGTGTGCGGTGAGCGACAGGTTCTGGCGGGCGACTGATAGAAATCCCTGGAGCGTGACCTCACCGACCGTCGCGCCCGTGTCCAGAGTGACCGCCGCGCCGGCGGGAATGACCACCGCGTTCCCGGGCGCGGGGAGCACACCGCCTGCCCAGGTGGTTGGCGATGACCACGGCTGCGGAACGATTTGCTCAAGGCGGACCTTGTCAACAAGGGCGGTGTTGTCGCCGCCGGATGGATTCACGCCACGGAGCTGGATGCTATGGCTGCCCGCTGCGACCTCGAGCGTGGTAGTGGCCATGTCGAGGTAGTTGGCATCCGGCGGTGTTAGACGTCCGAGGATTTTTCCATCCATCAGGACTTCCACCGTCTGGCCGGCGGAGTTGACGGTGCCTCTCTGGGCAAGCGAGAGAACGATGCGGAATTTTCCGGGACCGAAGGTGAGCGACTGGCTCGCGGTGGCATCGGTGTCCTGGAGGAAAAGGACCTGGTTGCCTTCGGGGGCCGATGGATTGGCGGTGGTGAAAGCGGTGGCATTGCGCGAAAGGCCCGCGCCATTCGTGAACGTCCACGCGGAGCCGGAAGGACGGTATTGATAGCCAGGCGATGCGGTCAGGACCGGACTCTCGAAGCCGCCTTGGTTGACGGACAAGCTCGTGATTCCTCCGGCCACGGCGGTCACCTGCGCACCGGCAGGAACGACGGCAAGTCCGAGAAAAAGCAATGCGGCGCGGGACATGGGTCAGGAGATTGGGTCCCAACGCGAGTGGGCGGGATTGGCGTGGGTTTTGAAAAGCAGCAATGCGGTTGGAACCTGGAAAAACAGGTCCAATCGACATTGCCAACCCCTCACCCTAGGCCATCAAACGGATTCACGCCATCACCCCTAAGGATGATTCTGGCGTGCTCCCGGTCAGCTTCCTGGCGGCATGGACAGGAAACGCAAGAGGATCTCGCTGCGCGAGCGGACGTGGAGCTTCTGATAGATATGCTTGAGATGCGTCTTCACCGTGTTGATGGAGACGGACATCTTGTCGGCGATTTCCTTTCCCGAGTAGCCTTTCGTCAGATATCCGAGAACCTCCGTCTCGCGTTCGCTCAGGGGCTCTCCTTCCGGTTCAAGGGTGGGCGAGGGCTGCTGGAAGGAACCCACGACCTGGCGCGCGATCTGGCTGCTCATGGGGGCCCCGCCCTCGATCACGTCGGCGATGGCATCGAGGATCTCGGCCGGAGTGGACCGCTTGAGAAGGTAGCCGCTTGCTCCCGCCTTGAGGGCCTCGAAGATGCTCTCGCTGTCCTCATATACCGTTAGAATGAGAACCTGGAGTCCGGGGCAGAGGTCCTTCAAACGGCGGGTACACTCGATGCCCGAGCGAAAAGGAAGATGGATGTCCATCAGGACAAGGTCCGGCGCGAATTTCGGCAGGCTGCGGATCGCGTCCTCCGCAGTGCTGAACGAACACACGCAGGTCATGCCCGGAGCGTCGCCGACCATCTGCTCGAGGGTTTCCCGCAGGCCACGATTGTCTTCAACGATGCCGATCTTGATTTCGTTCATGGGATTTCAGGAGCTGAGTTTGTCGAGTTGAAGGATGAGGGTGACGCGGGTGCCGTTTCCTGGAGAGGAATCAATGTCGAGTTCGGCGCCTGCTTGTTTCGCACGTTGGCGCATGTTCGCCAATCCGTCACCCCCGTTTTCCCCGGTGGGGTTCATTCCACGGCCGCGATCCTCGACGACGAGCCTGAATACCGACTCGTCGCAAGTCACGCGGATCCAGACGCGGTCGGTGCCGGCGTGCTTGGCGACGTTGTGCAGGGCTTCCTTGGCAATGAGGAAAAGGTGATGGCGGACATCCGCCTTGAGGGGAAATGACGGGACGTTGTCCGCGACATCGATGCGGCAGCGCGTCTCGGAATCCCTGAAGTACTGCTCCGCGAAATTGCAGACGTAGGTGACAAGCTGTTGGAGCGTGTCGTTCTTCGGGTTGACCGCCCACACGATCTGGTCGATGAGCCGGACCATCTCACGGGATTTCCTGGAAATCCGGAGCAACAGCTCGCTCTCGCCCGATGCGGGCTGGCGGGCGCGGTTGGCCGCCTCGCCAAGCCACTGGATTTGTGTTAGATTGGCGCCGAGATCGTCGTGGAGCTCGGCGGCGATGCGGGCCCGCTCGGCTTCCATCGCCTGTTTGTGGCGGAAGCGTTGCTGTTCGAGACCGCGCTCGTATTCCAGATGCCGGAGCTCGCGGAAGTGCCTGCGCCGCATGACGAGAAAGATGAACAGGACAACAAGGCCGAGGGTGGCAACCGCCGCGGCCAGCCAGACCGACGGCCGCTGCCAGAAATGAGGGGCTACCCTGAAATGGACCGATGCCTCGGTCGGCGACCAGACACCGTCGCTGTTGCAGGCGCGGACCTCGAACTGATAGTTTCCGGGATTGAGCCCGTTGTAGGCGACGTTCCTCTGGCGCCGGCCGTCCACCCAGCCATTGTCCACACCGCTCATCCGCCACTGGAAGCGGACTTTTTCAGGAGCGGTCAAGCTCAGCCCGGTGAAGGTGAACTCGAAGCGGTGCTTGCCAGGAGCAATCGTTAGATCCGACGGATCCGGATTCCCCCGTTCAAATCCACATGCCTTGTCGTTCACGCGCATTTCCTCGATGATGACCGTGGGAGGAAAGAGGTTCCTTCTAACCTGTTTGGGATCCACCACCACCGCATTGGCCGAGGTGGAGAACCAGAGGCGCCCGTCGCGGGCCTTCCAGCATGCGGGTTGCAGGCCGCCCGGACACTCGGCGGTCGGAAGTCCGTCGGTGTGGCCATAGTTTTGGAAAAGCACGGGCGTGGTGACCCCCTTGGCGTGCATGTCCATCGCCGTCGTGGATGCCCGGAAAATGCCCCGGTGGGTGCCGCCCCACAGGAAGCCCTCGTCGTCCTCCAGCAGTTGGGTGATCGAGTTCGCGGGCAATCCGTCATCCGTGGTGTAGCGGAACAGATGTCCGTTGGTTAGATGGAGCAACCCTCCGCCGACGGTGCCCACCCAGACATTCCCATCTGACCCGCAATGGACGGTATTGACCCTCAGGCTGGGCGGAACTCCGGGAAGCGGAACGTTCTCGAAACGGTCATTCCGATAGACAGTCAGGATGTCATAAGCCTTGGCAATCCAGGCATTTCCGTGTGAGTCGAACGCGATGTCGTGGATGTGCCCGGGGTTGAGGCCGTCCTGTGTGCCGAACTTGCGCAGCTGCTTGCCATCCCAGCGAAAGAGACCGAACTCGCTTCCGAACCAGATGCGTCCTAACGGATCCCTCCGGATCACACGGATGGCCATGCCGGGAGCCGCAAACGGGAACGGATGCTCGATTTTCCCGTCCCGAAGCAACATCGCACCGCTCTGGACGGTTCCGAACCAGACCTCACCGGGAAATTCCCCCGGACAAACCGTGACCTCGGCAATCGGGAAATTCGGGCGGACAGGAGGCAGCGGGATGTTTTCCGCAAGGTCGTTGTTCCAGCGGGTGAGTCCGTTGACACGTCCGAGCCAGACGGCACCATCAGCATCCTCCGCCACGCTGGTGATCCCGGAATCGGGACCGGAGGTTTGCGCGTCGATGTTCTGAAACCAACGCGACCTCAACCTGACGAGTCCTCCGGCGGTGCCCAGCCAGACGTTCTTCTCACGGTCCTCGAACCAGGATTCTATCAGATTGCTGGGAAGCCCGTTCGAGGTGGACAGGAAAAACAGCTTGCCCTGGCCATCGACCTGCCAGACCCCGGCACCCGCCTTGATGACCCATGCCCAACCGCTGGAATCCGCAAAAAGTTCGTCGGCTCGCATCCGCTGGGTGTCGTCGATGCCGGTCAGCGGGGTGGAATGGATCACCGTGTCCTCTCTAACCAAAGTCAGGCTGGCACGGCCCAGGAGCCAGTAGCTGTTGTCCGGATTGCGGGCGATCTGGAGAATCGGTTGATCCGCGGGCCCCCCTTCGGGAAGGCCGGGGAAGGCACGGGAGACGACGACGCCGTTGTTGATCCACACGCCTTTTTCCGTGGCAAGCAGGATGTCACCCTCGGGATTCCGAAGAAGCTGATAGACCCTCGTTTCATCGGGAATCCCGGGGATCGGCTTCCGGTTGAAGCGGCCATCCTTCCAAATTCCCAACTTGCCGGATTGTGTCCTGCACCAGATGGTTCCCTTCCGGTCTTCGCAGAATTGCTTGATGGATTCCTCACCGGATGGCGGCATCATCGGATCGGCCTCGTATTGCGGCTTCTCGCCCAGACGGAGAATGGATCCGGATGCGGTCATGAACCGGTTCTCGCCACCATGGCGTCCCAGCCAGCTCAGGATCCGCTTGTCATAGCCCGGCTTGTCTCCGGTGTGGTTGACAAACTTATCCCCAGTGCGGGAAATGAGACGGCCGTCGATGTCGGATATCCAAAGAGCGCCGCGATCGTCCACAAGCAGCTTCACGATCTCTGGGGAATTGAGCGCCGCGGTGTTCTGTGAGTTGAACGGGGTGAAACTGATCCCGTCGAAGCGAGCCAGCCATCCGAGCTGGGTGGAAACCCACAAATAACCGTCCGGCGTCTGGGCGATGCTCAGCACATGGCTCTGGGGCAGGCCTTCGTAGGGCGTCCAGGTATCGATGAGGAACTTGGAATTCGCCCGACATGGCTGGGTCCACCCGACGAGAAACACGGCGAGAACCACGCGGACCACATGGACCGGGTGATGGAGGATTCGCTCGATCAGTTTCATGGAACGGAATTCCCTGTGGGCTCCCAACGACTATGATGTCGGCAATGATCGCGGCAATGAGAAATTGGACCGGATCGGGCCCGCTCCGTTTCCAACGACCGGATGTTAGGAACGAGTTTCCTCCGCTGTCCGGGAAGGTTCAACGCCGCCGGCGAAAAAGGACGATCAATCCCAGGCCACCAAGCAGGGCGGCACACGGTTCGGGCACGGCGTTGTTGTTGAGGCGGATGTAGTCCACCTCGAAGCTGTTCCCGTTGGTTTCCGATCCGCTGTTCGAAAGTGCCCCGCCGATCACATCGACCCGTAGGTTGTTGATCGTGACGGAACCGAGGGAGCTGATGTCTGCGGTGACGGTAAAGAAGCTGTTCGCATCAAGCGATCCTGCGGTGAAACTCGCGGGCGAGTTGATCGTGATGGGAGTGCCACCGACATTTACCTGAATAACCAGCCCGGTGGAATTGAAGGTTGTTAGGTAGGATGAGGTAGCGTCATCGTATTCACGGACGCGGAACTCCAGGGTGGTCCATGCGTTACCGGCCCCCACGGTGATGCTGGTCGGCGGGGTGATGAGCAATTGCGGATCGTTGCCTGAGGCGGTGCCGACGAGAAATCCTCCTGTCGTGGTGAAGCTGGAAGTGGTAGCGGCGGTCCAGTCGAGCGTGTTGCCATCCGCCGTGAACTCGTAGGCGGCCACAAGCGCCGCATTTGCAACCGGACAGAAGCTAATACATACGGGCAGGACCATCGCGATCAGCGATGAATGGAACTTGAGTGTCATTTCGAGTGGGTTTCTGGATCATCCGACGTCGGTAATCCGGGACGCCCAGACATCATTCCGAATCCGCCGCGTCAACGAATGAGCCGCCGCCGGGTGAAATATCATACTTTCGGGTGATGCCGGTCGGTGATCGTTCAAATCATGGGGATTGAAACTTCGTGGCGGCTTTGTCGTAGTGGTGAAACCCGACCACGGAAGCCGATCTCCTCTCTTGATCCAGCCGTTGCCATTTGCCATGAAACGCTCATTCTTCCTCGCCCTTCTCGCAGGCATCCAGAATCTAACTGCCTCGGATCATCCGAACATCCTCTTCATCCTCGCTGACGATCTCGGCTACATGGATGTCAACGCCTACGCCAGCCACCTCACCGGCGTCGCGAGTGACAAGATGTTTTTCGAAACCCCGAACATCGACAAGCTGGTGAACGAAGGCGTCGCCTTCTCGCAGGGATACGCCTATCAGCTTTGCTCGCCCACCCGTGCGAGCCTTCTCACCGGGAGGAATGCACCGGTCATCGGGGTGACCACTGCCACACCTCCCTCGTGCCGGTCCTATTACAGCAAAAACGAGGCACCGCCCGCAGGCTACCTGTCCCAGGACGCGATCTACTGGGGCGATGCGATCGCGACGCCCCAGGCCCTGTTGAATGGATCGAGCCTTCTTGCCCTGCCCGCCGGTCAACCGGGCGATCACGGTCGGGACGAGCTTTCCTTCGCCGAGGCCTTGCCGGCCTATCGCTCCGCGTTCATCGGAAAATGGCATCTGGGAGGGCATGGTTCGAAAGGCTATCAGCCGCAGGACCAGGGTTTCGAGACCATCGCCTACCATGACGGCGGGGGGTCGCCGTTTTTCAAATGGCGCGCGTTGTGGGACAAGCGGACCTTGAACTACATGGAGATGCCGCAGAAGGAACTGCTGGCGGGAAAATCCGGCGAGGCAACGGGCGAAGCCTATCTAACCGACGATCTGACCGTGCAGGCGGACCGCTTCATCCGCTCCCACCATCGGGATCATCCTTCGCAGCCCTTTCTGTTATATTTCTGCGAGTTCGCCGTTCACAGTCCCATCCAGGCGAAGAAGGAGGACATCGATTATTTTGCCAAGAAACCGACACGCGGATGGAACGGCCATTCGGATCCGGTCTACGCGGCGATGATCCGCAGCCTCGATCAATCGGTCGGCAAGCTGATGTCCACCCTCGACGAACTCGGCATTGCGGAGAACACAGTGGTCGTCTTCATGAGTGACAACGGCGGCATCGGCTACATCACCAAGCCGGGTGAAACACCGTCCACCAACAACGCGCCGCTGAAGGGCGGCAAGGCGATGTTGTATGAAGGCGGCATCCGCGTGCCGCTCGTCTTCCGCTGGCCGGGCAAGGCTCCCGCCGGCACATGGTCCGATGTCCCGGTGTCCGCGCCTGACCTGTTTCCCACCCTCGTCGAGGCAGGTGGCGTCGATCCCGAAACGCTTCGCAAGAAGCACGCCATCGACGGACAAAGCCTCATCCCGCTTTTCAAGGATCCGGAAAACCAGGCAAAACGCTACACGCGCGACACCTTCATCTGGCACTATCCGTTCAACGTGGTGCCGCTTGATCCGGACGACGGCAGCGCCCTAACACCACGCTCCGCAATCCGGAAAGGCGACTACAAGCTCATCTTCGACTGGAATGGCCGGGTCAACCTGTACGACATCCGCAACGATCTATCGGAAACGAAAAATCTCGCCGAGGCAAAGCCCGAAATCACGCGAAGCCTGTTCCGTGAACTCAACGAGTGGCTGGATGCCAACGTCGAGAAAAAATACATGCCTGCGATCAATCCGGACTACGATCCGGCCAGCGAGGTGAGGATACGTCCATTCACGGATCTGCGCCGGCATTTCCTCGGCGCTGACAAATCCATCCGGCAGGCCAAGGATGACCCGAGGCTGGCGTCTCCTCACAAGCCAGTGCCCTCAAAAGGTCATTGATCCACCGAGCGGATGATCTCCTGATAGACAGCGACCTCGTCCGTGGGCACGCGCTTCAGGGCGGGATCCTTGTCGAGGTCCACGAAGTAGAGCCCGAAGTCGGTGTTGGGATCGAACGGGTGACCCCACTCGCGGTTGGAGGTGATTGACCAGAAGTTATAGCCCTTCACCGGCACACCATGGGCAATCGCACGCTCCACCTCGGCGACATGGAGACGCAGATAGTCACTCCGTGAAACGCCGTTTGCCACCGGCACGCTGCCGTTTTCCACGATGAAGAGTTCCTGATCCGGGAACCAGCGGTGGAAGCGGCGCAAGGCATGATAGAGTCCCTGCGGCCAGACCGGAGCCTTGAGAAACTTCCCGTGCGCCGCATCTTCCAGCGAGCGGAATTTTCCCAGCTTGTGCGTCGGAAGACCCCAGTAGTAGTCGAGGCCGACGAAGTCCTGCGCGCCGATCGCTTCCTTGGGACAGAGTTCTTCCGGCAGTCGTCCCGAGGTACCGAGATACCACCAGTTCGCGTTGGCGATCATGGTGGTGGTGCCCCAGAAGCGCCACGCCCAGTTCAGCCAGCCGGTCTTCGTTTCAAGAACCTTGAGCCGGGCACTTGGTTCTAACGGGACAATCTCCAGACACGATTCGTCATGCAGGATCTCGAACGCGATCCGCCGCGCGAGATTGACCTCCAGCCCCTCGCTGCTTTCGTTAGGTGAAACGCCGGGCGCATCGGTTCGGATGCCGATGCGGATCTTTCCCCGTCGCCTGATGCGCCGGATGTCGCGGGTTTCGGCGAGCCCTCTGTAATCCCCGTCCTTGCCGACGAGCACCTCGTGCAGCGACACCGGCCGCTTCGCCTTCTTCGCCACCGGGCCTGCCGGTGAAACGGGGCGAGATTCCGCCCGTTCCGCCACCTCGCCTTGGAATGCGGCCACCGCACGGTTCACCCGCTCCATCAACTGGCAATGACCGTGTGGCGCGACCGCCACGTAGGCCTCGTCGCTCAGGTCGGTGACGAGAAAGCGCAATCCCGCCGCTTGTCCCGCATCGTGCGGCATCAGGAAAACCGCGTCGCCATACACGGCATCCACCGATCCTGTTAGCAATGCCTCGCGGGCATCGTCATAGTTTGCAAAAATCCGTTTCCGGGCGCTGGCCGGGAGATCCCTTTTCCATGAAACCGGTTGGTTCCCGATGCCGAGGACGCCCACCTTGCGGTTCTCCAGTGAGTCGATCCCGCTACCTTCGAAATCCTCCTTCACCAGCACCGCCTTGCCCGTTCGCAAATAGGGGTCGCTCGTTTCGAATCTTGTCTCGTCACCTGCCGTGATGCCACCGATGACCAGATCCACATCACCCTTTCCCCCGACCAGCGCGCCCTTGGTGGTGAACTTGAACAAGGCCTCCGAGATGCCGCGATGGCAGGCGCCCCAGTCCATGATCATCTGCAGCCAGGTGGGAAATCCGGTCACCATCGGATTCACCCCGACTGGCGCGTCGGCGCGATGATTTCTAACTGCCTCTCTCGCGCGGGCGTGGGCGAGGAACAGGTTGGGAATCAAACGACCCACCGCTTCCGCCTCCGCATCCACATGCGAGCCGCGCGGAAGTCCGGGCGGCATGTAGTAGCGGTTTTGCCACCACGGCATGATGAACCCGAAGGTGAGCTGGCTCGGCTCGTTGAAGGTGATCCAGTAATCGACAAGGTCGCCCATTTCCCGCGCGACCCTGTCGGCATATCTCGTGAAATGGTCAGGAAATCCACTTCCCGTCATTCCGCCGCAATCCCGCTCCAACCACACCGGCCACACGAAGTGATGCAGTGTGAGCATCACCTTCATGCCATGGCCGCGGATGCATTCCGCCACCTTCCGGTAATGCGCCAGCGCCTTGTCATCGAAAACTCCATCGGAAATTTCCACCCGCGCCCACGCCGTCGAGAAGCGGAACAACTTGCACCCCAATCCCGCCGCCGCCGCGATGTCCTCCTCGTAGCGGTTCCAGAAATCCGTCGCCTTTCCCCGTGGCGTCAGTCCCTGGCAGCGTTCCCACAGATCCCACACGTCCTCGCGCTCGGGATCGTGAGCCTCCACCTGGTGGTCGGCATTTGCCGTCCCGAAAAGAAATCCCTTTGGAAATGCCATGGGCGCACGGCCTTTGCACCTGTTCCCGCCCGTGCGGTCAAGGTTCTTCCGGCTGGCGGGTCAGTTCCCCTTGGGCGTCAGTTGACTTCGTTTCAAAGTCAATTGATGGATCATCGTGCCATCATCGCCGATCAATCGGAACGTGACCTCGGGATCCGGGAGACTGGCGTCGATGGAGAATTCGCCGAACCCATATTTCCCGGCGATCCCATACAGTTGGGTTTCCCACTTGCCGTTGGTGACGGGAGGTCCCGATCGACCACCGAGGCTGGCCGCCTCAAATTCGTAAAACTGAAATCCGGCGGGCCGGGGAATGCGGAATCCGCGAGCGCCGTGGCGATCCCCCGAGATGAGGAGCACACCGCCGATCTTGTTCTTCTCTATCAGTTGGTAAATTTCCTCCCGCCCCTTCGGATCACATTTGCCCCATGAGTCCTTCCCGCCCGACACATAATCGCTCCACATCGTGCCGCAGGACAGGATGATGAACGGCCCCTTGCAGTCGAGGAGCTGTGCCTTCAGCCATTCCATCTGGCCGTCACCCAGGAATGAGTCCGTCTTGCCTTCGCGGAAATATCGATTGTCCGTCATGATGATGTCGCATGGACCGATCCGCGTGCGGAGGAAAACGCCCCCTCGCTCGTCACCGAAGCCGTAAGCCGGATTATTCCACGCATGTTGAAAAACGTCGCGGACCCCGGACCTGTCCTTTTCCGTAAATCCCTTGGGAATGCCGACCTTGTCGTTGCCGAAATAGTCGTGATCGTCCCACGTCGCATAGATGGGCACGTTGGCCGCAAGATTCTGCCAGGCGGGAAACTGGTCGCGCATGAGGTAATCCGCCCGATGCAACCCAAGATGATTGTCCCTGTCCTGGGCGGCAATGTCACCTAGCAGGAGCATGGCCGCGGGATTCCGGCTGCGGATCAGATCCGATTGCGCCTTGTTTCCAAGCCCCCAGCGGTGAAAACAACTGCCGAAGGAAATGCGCACCTTGCCGGCCGCCGCCGGATCGGGCGTGGTCCTGATAGAAGCGTCCTCGGGAATGCGGACCGGATTGCCATCCACCAGCACGCGGTAGGGGTAACTCGTGTCCGGATCCAGCCCGGTGACAGGCACCGCCGCCGTTAGATCCGACTCCGCGCTACTGTTCACGGGGCCGAAGATCTTCTCCTTTCCGTCAATCATCACCCGCACCTCCACCTTCGCGGGCTTCAGCGTCCGGATCCAGACCCTTGCCCCTCCCGAACTAACAGCACCAAGCAGCGGCCCGCCCAAATGGGTGATGCCATTCTTCCGGCAGAGGCTCTGGAAATCCTCGTTCTTCGAAACGTCGGCAAATGTCGCCTCCCGGCTTTCCGACAGGATCCCATAGGCACATCGGTACATTTCCTGAACTCCCTCCGGCTGTTCGCCGAACAGATTCAGCACGGAGAGATTGGATTCGAGGTCGCCGTTCTTGGTACCCTGTTTGGATTCACCCATGGCGTAAGGTGGAAGCAAGAGCGGGAAAAGCAGTGGAACGAACCAAGCTTTTCCAGTCATGGGCATTCTGCGGGATTTCACGATTTTTGACATTGGTAAGTGAAGGACTCAAACGACAATAAGAAGGGCTTTAGCGGTGTTTCCCTTCATCATTGCCACCTGGCTCAGTATGTTCGATGGTTTCAGGGACTTCCCTTGTAAACTTGAAGCGTCCGGTATATTCGAAGTCATCGCTCTCCTCGATGACTAGGATACATTTCTCCCGGCTCTTTCGATTCACTGCCTCGAATCGAAAGGGTGCAATTCTCTCTCCTTGTCTTTCTCCGAATTGGGGCCCCAAACGAACCCCTCCGCCCGATGGGCTAACCTCGAATGTTCGTTCGATCACCTTTACCAGATCAGGATCACTCTTGGAGATATTACTTTTGACGGCATCCCAGCCGATGCTACCACCTGCTAGAGCGAACTGGAGAAACCCGAGGGTGGCGATCATTACGGCTAGTATCGTTTTCATAATGGGAACTGAAATTTAGAATCTTCCGGCGTTTTGTTCAATTGGCGAGCCAGTGAGAGGGTCACATGTGAATCCGAAGCTCTTCGTACGCTTTCGATGGACCTGCTTCAGCCGCGAATGAAATCCAGTCGGACATCCGCTTGGTCAGGATGGCGATGTCCCTTGAAGCGTGAAAAGGGTTTCGCGCCAGCAACTGGGCCACGACGTATTTGGTGTGATCGTATCCCGTGATTTTGGTGGATCCGGGCATCGAGAAATACGGGGTGCCGATGTAAAGCTGCCCGCGTTCGGAGAAGGACTGATCAAGGCTGTTTGACATGCTCAGGATGACTTCCGTCCCATCGGGCCGGGTCAATTGGATCTCGATACTCCCGCCGTCACCGAAGGACGTCCATTCGCATTTGGTGGAATCGTCCAAGCCACGCAAGGCGGGATGTACCCGCGTCTCGTCAATGACCGGGTAGGGCCTGAATAGCCAACCGACCCAGCTTGCCACGATCATGACAAAAATCGCAAAGAGCACTTTCTTGCGCTTCTTCATGTTCATCGAACATTACCATTCGTTCCATCACCCGACGAGATCTTCTTTCGCCATCCTGTAAGTTGGAAGTCATTCGGGCTCCATCTTTTCGAATACCAGCACCCAATCTTGCGGGGATGGAACGTTTTTCCTGAACTCCACGGGTTTTGCCTTGCTGTCGCCAACCGTGGCGGTTGGGACGATGTTTCCCTGGTCGAATGTCCGGCCGGTGGCCGGATCGAAATAGTACACGTGCCATCTCACGGACGGATCAAGTCCCTTCACCAATGGCCCGCTCCAGTTGTAGATGTTCCGCAGCGGCTGATAGATAAAGCGGACTTCCCCCGGAATGCCGGCCGCGTAACATCCGTCCGCGACCCATTCCGGATGCGTGTCGAAGCGCTGCCATGGGTATTTCTCCAACAGCTTCTTGCCGAGCCCCACTTGTGCCGCGCCGGGGTAGTTCATCCCTTCCTTCCATGTGGTCCAATCGTAAACCGGGGTGATGCCGGGATCGCCCTCGACACCGGCCTGCCAGATCCCGGCGGCCCCGTAGGTGTGACCCGCCGCTCCACTGAGCATGAAGCTCCAGAACATGTGGCGCTGGATGGCCTGGAAATTCGTCTGCATGTGACCTTCGTAAGATGCCTCGCCGCAAAGGGCGGGCCTTTTGGGCGGAGCATCGAAACAGGACTTCATCATACCGATGGTCGCGTTCGCGGTTTCCAAACCGTCGTGGCCGATCGCGATCATGTCGAAATCGAACATCGAGTTGTCCTTGAGGGCAGCCCGCGGATCACCCGGTGCGTGATAGCAAACCAGATGCTTGAATGGATCGGTTTCCTTGAGATAGCCCGCGAGCTCCGACCATGGGCCGTAGGCATCCTTCGCCTCGCCGCCGACTATCCATACAACAGGATAAGCTCCGTAGCGGGCGACGAGGTTGCGCCAATGACGCTTGTATCCGTCGATCCCGACCTGCATGAGCGTGCTTTGCCCGCCGCCCTGTGGACGCCCCCAACCACCGACGATGACCGGCATGATCCCGGCATCGACCAGATGTTGGAAGCGGCGGTCGGCATAGCCGAAATAAACGGGGTTCACCTCGCTGAAATCTTTCTTGAGGTAAGGCATCCCTCCCTCGTTTTCCCAACGGGGCTCCATCATCGCCTCGTCCGGATAGGGCCCGCAGACGATCTGCACGGCGTTGAATCCCTTGGCCTTGCGGTCGGCGGTTAGTTCCTGGAATCCCTCCCAGGTCATCCGTTTGCAAAGCCCCTTCCACCATGTGTCCGCGAGCCACAGGTAGGGAGTGCCATCGGCATGCTCGAAGTGCCGCATGTCCCCGGCCACGCGAATCGGCCCGTGCCGGTAAAGCGCGTTGTCGCCTCGATACGGAACGACCTCGATTCTCCCAGCCCGACCATTGAGATTCCGGTTGTCCTTGTCAGAACAATCGAGCGTCCATGGGTGCTCCCCTTTCACGGCGGACGAGTAGCGGAACGCCCAGCGATCGCCGCCCGCCCAGAACGCCGGCACCCGGAGCTCCTTTCCGTCCGGCGTTCTGACGATCGCGTCAAGGGTCACATCGAGGAACGGATTCGCATAGGTCTTTTCTGAAACGATCTCCACCTCCGCGACCCTGTTGGCTTCAACCGTTAGATCTTCCGCAGCAACAAGGGGCAATGCCCCGTACACGATCATGGCGACCGCCATCGCCACCATGTGGTCAAGTGTTCGCATCACGGGTTTCAAGTTCCCGTGCTGTGGGTGCCTGCCATCCGACCCCCTGACGTGCTTGTTAGATATGATATGAGCAGGATGTTCGGCTCCGTGTTTTGTGGAAGTTATGGATTTGGGGAGAAACATGTTGTTCTGCTATTTCTGCGGATAGTCCTTCCCATTGATGCTCCGGACCACGGAACGCATCCATGCATTCAGCTCCTCCGTCATCCGCGCGAGCCGCTCCTGTTTTGCGGGGTCCTTGGAAAGATCGGTCGTCTCCATGGGGTCATCGGTTAGGTTGTAGAGCTCGTATTTGTTTCCGCCGATGCGGTGGAGCTTCCATGGCCAGTCATTCCATGCGGCGTGACCTTTCGCGGTGTCCTCGGGGAACTGCGGGAAATCATCGACGTCCTTGCGCATCCGCTTCGGGTCGTGCGGCAAGGGTGCGCCGGCCTGCTGCTTTTCCATGACCGCCTTCAGGATGCTGTCGCTGCGGGTGATCTCTCCAGCTTGGAACTCGTGCCAGAACCCGATGGGCTTTGGGCGGACCTTTTCCGTCCCGGCGATGATGGCGCTAACATCGACTCCATCGAGCGGCGGATGTGGGGAATCCATTTCCAATCCCGCCATGGCCATGAGCGTCGGATAGATGTCGCAGGTCGAAACCGGCACCGAGGTCCGGCCCTTCAACTTCCGAGCGGGCCACTCGATGATTCCGGGAACGCGCAGGCCGCCTTCGTAGATGCTGCCCTTTTTCTCCCGGCCACCGGAGGTCTCCGCGACAAGCCCGCCGTTGTCGCTGCAATACCAGAGGATCGTGTTGTCCGCGATTTCCATTTCCCTCAGACTGGCGCGCAAACGTCCGAGCTGCTGGTCAAGCAAGGTGATCTCCCGATAGTATCCGGCGTTCTTCTTTCCATCGTAAAGGCTGGGGCCGTCCGGCACTTCCGCATGCGGGTCGTGGGGTGAAGGAAACCAGACGACCGTGAACATGGGTTTGCCTCCTTCCTTATGCTTCTTGAGAAACGCAATCGCCTCGTCCATCGCGATCACCGTGCCCTTGCCATTGAAATGCTCCACGGTGCCGTTGCGGCTCAGATAGGGATCGTTGTCGAAAAAGTTCAGGCCAATGACCCATTCATCGAACCCCATGCCGCTGGGGTTGCAAGGGGTGTCGGGCTGTCCGGACCCAAGGTGCACCTTGCCGAAGATACCGGTAACATATCCCGCCGCTTTCAGTGACTCGGCGATGGTCTTCTCCTGCGGTCGCATGTAGCGACCATGATTGGTGACCTTCGTCCGGACCGGGCTGCGGCCTGTCATCACGCTGGCACGCGTCGGCGAACACACCGGCCCCCCGGCATAGAAACGGTCGAACACGATGCCTTCCTTTGCCATCGCGTCGGTTGCGGGCGTCTTCACAAACGGATGGCCGTTGTAGCCGACATCGCCCCAGCCCTGGTCGTCGGCCATGACAAGGATGATGTTGGGCTTGCCCGATTTCGGCAGATCGGCCGCGTTGGATAATCCGCCGCAGCACAGGCACAAGAGCGCCGCCATCATTCTCAAAAAGTCGCTCATGAAGAATACACGTGGGCAGGGATCGACCTCCGGGCGGTCCGGGAGAATGGGAAGTGAATGTCCGACCATGGATGGATATTCCATCTTTTCATGGCTGGATCTATTCGCCTCCCATTCGCAAGACCGTTGCGGAGAACGGTCCCTGCCAGTCTTAAGACAGCCTCTTGGTTTCATCATGATCAAATTCTTTTCCGGTCCACGCCTTAACAGCTCCATTCGTTCTCATACGATGCCATCGTTCCCGATCTCGCGAGCATTGATTTCAATTCCACGCTGCGTGACCACCCGAAACCTCCCTAATTTTCTCCTCCGCAATTTCTCCTTCAAACCCAACGTTTCATCGAGACCCCGATGAAACCCCACCTCTTCCTCGCCTGCCTTTCGCTCCTCGCCCTCCCGGCGCTCGCCTTGGGGAAGCCCAACATCGTCGTCTTCCTCGCGGACGACGCGGGATGGGGCGACTACTCGCACTCCGGCAACAGGCAGCTCTCCACGCCTAACATTGACTCCATCGCTTCAGCCGGCGTTTCGCTGGAGAATTTCTACGTCTGTCCGCTTTGCGCACCCACCCGCGCGGAGTTCCTAACGGGTCGCTACTATCCGCGGACCGGCGTCAAGGGAGTCTCCACCGGCTTCGAGCGGCTCAACCTCGACGAGAAGACCATCGCCGACGCGTTCAAGGCGGCTGGCTATGCCACGGGCGCATTCGGGAAATGGCACAACGGATCCCAATACCCCTATCATCCGTGCGGTCGCGGCTTCGACGAATACTTCGGCCACACCTCGGGGCATTGGGGTGAGTATTTCAACGCACCGCTGGAGGATAACGGCAGGATGGTGAAGACGGAGGGCTACATCGTCGATGTCTGCACCGACAAGGCGCTCTCCTTCATCGAGCGGAAAAAGGACGGCCCGTTTTTCTGTTATATTCCCTTCACCACCCCGCACTCGCCCTGGGCGGCTCCGGGAAAGGATTGGGAGAAATTCAAGGACATGCCCATCACCCAGACCGCGACGAATCAGAAGCAGGAAAACCCCGACCAGACCCGCTGCGCCTACGCGATGCTTGAGAACCAGGATTGGAATGTCGGGCGCGTCCTCCGCAAGCTCGACGAACTCGGCCTAACCGACAAGACGCTGGTCCTCTATTTCTCCGACAACGGACCTAACAGCCACCGCTGGACCGGCGGGCTCAAGGGCAAGAAAGGCGGCACCGACGAAGGCAGCGTGAAGTCGGTTTGCTTCATGAAATTTCCCGGGAAAATCCCGGCAGGAAGGTCAATTGCGCCCATTTCCGGTGCCATCGACCTGCTACCAACCCTCACCTCCTTTGCCGGGATCGCACGGGTCGGAGACAAGCCGCTCGATGGCCGCGATCTCAGCCCGCTGATCGTCGGCACCGGTTCGGATTGGCAGGAGAGGATGATCTTCTCCGCTTGGCCGCGCAACACTTCCGTCCGCACCCAAACCCACCGTCTCGATGCCACTGGCAATCTCTACGACATGACCACCGATCCCGGTCAGACCACTCCGCTCAATGCCAGGGAACCCGCCCTGGCGGCACGACTGGCGCAGTGCGTTAGAGATTGGAAAAAAGAGGTCTTTTCCCTCTCCGAGACCTCCGATAAAGGAGTCGATCCAAGACCCGTCCCCATCGGCTACCGCGAATTCCCCATCACCATGCTCCCCGCCCGCGACGGGCTGGCTTCCGGCGGGATCAAGCGCAGTGGCTCCGCACCTAACTGTTCCTATTTCGTCAAATGGAACTCCACGAAAGGCAAGATGTCCTGGATCGCCGATGTCCACACCGCTGGAAAGTACAAGGCCAGCATCGACTACACCTGCCCCATCGCCGACGCGGGTTCAACGATCCGGCTCGCTTTTCAAAATGCCACGCTTGATGGCAAGGTTGCCCCCGGTTGGGATCCGCCGGTCAACACCAATCAGGACACCATTCCCCGCGATGCCATGGAATCGCAGATGAAGGATTTCCACACGCTTGACCTCGGTGAGATCACCCTCCCCGCCGGAAAGGGCGATCTAACATTATCCGCCCTCGACATGCCGGGGAAATCCGTGATGGAGGTTCGTCGGGTGACACTGACGCTCATGGAGTGAAAACCGCGCTCTGACGTGATCTCCAATTTCTTCCATCGGTCGATATTTCACGGTTTGCGCTGGTTTTTTGGAATGCCCCGTTTACTGTTCACTCGAACTTATGGAGCTCCAATCCAAACTCGCGATCCTCGCCGACGCCGCAAAATACGACGCCTCCTGTGCCAGCTCGGGAGCGGTTCGTGGGAATTCGCTGGATGGAAAAGGCGTGGGGTCCACCGGCGGCTCGGGGATCTGCCACAGCTACGCGCCGGACGGCCGCTGCATTTCCCTGCTGAAAGTGCTGTTGACGAACCTTTGCATTTACGACTGCCACTATTGCATCAACCGCCGGTCGAGCAATGTCCGGCGCGCGGCGTTCACGGCGGAGGAGGTGGTGAAGCTCACGCTGGATTTCTACAAGCGGAACTACATCGAGGGCCTTTTCCTCAGCTCCGGCATCATCCGGAACGCGGATCACACCATGGAAATGGTCATCGACGTCGCCCGCACGTTGCGCGAGGTCCATGATTTCCGCGGCTACATCCATTTGAAAACCATCCCGGAGGCATCGCCCGAGTTGATCGAGATCGCCGCGCGCTACGCCGACCGCATCAGCATCAATCTTGAACTGCCGACGCAGAAATCGCTCGATCTGTTAGCGCCCGAGAAGAACATCGCCCGCACGCAACACGCGATGGGGCGCATCCGCAACAAGCTCGACGAAGCGCATGACCGCCGCAAGAATGGTGACAGGAAAGTTCGCCACGCCACCGGCCAAAGCACGCAGGTCATCGTCGGCGCGGATGCCTCCACGGATGCGGATTTCCTCGCCCGTTCGGATGATCTCTACGGGAACTACCGGATGCGCCGGGTTTACTACTCCGCGTTCAGTCCGATTCCCGAGCCATCGAGCATCCTGCCGATCAAGGCTCCACCGCTGGTCCGCGAGCACCGGCTCTATCAGGCGGATTGGCTGATGCGTTTTTACGGGTTCAGGACCACGGAAATCCTGACCCCGGAAATGCCCAACCTTGATCTTGAGCTCGATCCGAAACTCGCGTGGGCCTTGAGAAACCGGCAGGATTTCCCGGTCGATGTGCAAACCGCCAGCCGCGAGAATTTGCTTCGCGTGCCCGGCCTCGGCGTGCGGAACGTGGACCGCATCCTGCACATCCGGCGCTTCGCGAAAATCCGGTTGGCGGACCTGGTCCGGCTGCGGATTTCATTGCACAAGGTGCAGCCGTTCCTGATGACGGTGGATCACAATCCGTCGGCCTATCTGTTGGATTCGGACCGTCTCCGCGCCCGCTTCCTGCCGAAGCCGCAACAACTTGAGCTCTTCTAACGAAATGAGGTCCGTGGATCCGGGAGAAGATTTCCGCTCGTGGCGCGAGGCGGCGAGGAGAATGCTCGCAGATGGCGTTTCACCGGGGGAAATCCTATGGGAGGCGGAGGCCGGGTTGTTCGCGGAGATGGTGGTCCGTGAGGAGCCGCAAGTTCCCCTGAAGGTCCCGGCCGCATTTGTGGAGCTGGCGGAATCGGTCGCCTGCCATTGCGATCCCACGCGCTGGGGGCTTCTCTATCAGCTCTTGTGGCGGATCACCCGCGGCGGCGAACGGCACTTGTTGGCGATCGCCAGCGATCCCGAGGTGGCGAAGGCCCGGCTGTTGGAAAATGCCGTGCACCGCGAGATCCACAAGATGCACGCGTTCGTCCGTTTCCGGCTCATCGACACCCATGCGGAAACCGGCCGCGAGCGCTATGCCGCGTGGTTCGAGCCGGACCATTTCATCGTGGAAGCAGCGGCACCGTTTTTCAAAAAGCGCTTCGCCAACATGGACTGGAGCATCTTCACGCCGAAGGGCTGCGCGCACTGGGTGGACAGGAAACTCACGCTCACCCCCGGCATCGCCGCCAATCCCATCGAAAGTCCCGATGCACTGGAAGCGGCGTGGTGCACCTACTATCGCAGCATTTTCAACCCCGCCCGGCTCAAGGTGAAAATGATGCGGACAGAAATGCCGAAACGTTACTGGAAAAACCTGCCCGAAGCCGATCTTATCGACGAACTCGTCGAAGGCAGCAAACGCCGCGTCACCGAAATGTTAGGGGAGGAACCCCGTCCGGTGAAGCCACGCCCGAAGAACGCCTATCTGGACAAGCTAAGGGAATTGTCGAATGACGGATTGGACAGTTAGAAAGACGTCTTCGCCCGGTGCTCGCTCATCCAGGTGTAGAGCATCACCCAAAGTGACAGCGCCAGCGCGAACAGCGGAATCTGCAACAAGGACGGCAACGAGTAGAGGATGGTCACCACCGGGATCCACACTCCCCACGTGGCAAACAAGGTGGCGACCACGGTTTCCTGATAGTATCTCGCGGTGAAAAAGCGCCCGATCCCGGTCGAGCGGTAGCCGCCGTTTTTCCAATCATAAAGCCATGCGGTCACCGGCGCGGCGAACAGCGGATTGTAGAGAAATTGGTCCACCAGCACCTTTTTCCAAACCACGTGAAAGCTCGCCTCCGCCCCGAACCACACGGCCTGTTGCCGATAGAACAGGTCCACGACCACGCCCATGAAGCACCAGAACGGGATGGAGAAAAGCAGGTTGGTGAAATTTGTCCTTCGGATGCTGAAATGCTGGAACACGGAAATCCGCATCAGCTCGGGAATCAACGCCCCGGCAATGATCGAGGCCACCGCGGAGTAGCCGTATCCCCACCGCGCCTTGAGGGCTGCGAGCCGGTCCAACAGATCATGCGTCGGTGGATAGGAATAGTAGGCGAGCAGCAGGGCCAGCATCACCCCCTGCACGATCAGGCCGGGAACCAGATTGGCCCGTGCCGCCCTCAATCCCGCCGCCCAAGGCGGATCGCGGCGTATTGTGGAGTTCGGCATGGCGCGCAAGGTGTTTCCTGACGCCCCATTCATCAAGCGGGATTCAACTTCGTTCGTGGATCAGGGCGTCTTCCAATCACAATTTACGAAGGGTTGTGATCAATCCTCCATCTGCTACCCTCCCCCAACCCGATGAAAGCCGCCCTGTCACCCACCCCGATTTCCACCGGCGTCGTCTTCCAGGCGCGGGGTGTTCGAAAGGTCTATCACACCGGCGAGCTCGACGTGGTGGCGCTGCATGGAGTGGACATTGATTTGAATGCCGGCGAACTCGTCTGCCTGCTCGGCGCATCCGGCAGCGGGAAATCCACACTCCTCAACATCCTCGGCGGGCTCGACGTGCCGACATCGGGAGAACTGATCTACAAGGGCTGGCCGCTCGACGGCGCGGAGGAAAACACCCTGACCCTTTTCCGCAGAAATTGCGTGGGCTTCGTTTTCCAGTTCTACAACCTCATTCCCAGCCTCACCGCGCGGGAAAACGTCGCGCTCATCACCAGCATCTCACGCGATCCGATGACACCTGAGGAGGCCCTCGAAATGGTCGGCCTCACGAAACGGATGGACCATTTCCCGTCGCAACTTTCCGGCGGCGAGCAACAACGCGTCGCGATCGCCCGCGCCATCGCTAAACGCCCTGAAGTCCTGCTCTGCGACGAGCCAACCGGAGCGCTCGACGTCACCACCGGCATCGCCGTGCTGGAGGCCGTGGAGCGCATCAACCGCGAGCTCGGCACGCTCACCGTGATCATCACGCACAATGCGGTCATGGCGGAAATGGCGGACCGGGTGTTACATCTCTCGGATGGGAAGATCGTGAAGTCTTACCGGAATGAAATGCGTTTGCCGGCTTCACAGTTGGAATGGTGATTTTTGATAGGTCCTATATGACTTATATGTCCTATTTCATCCCATGATCTCTCCCCTTGATAGAAAGCTCCTGCGCGACATCGGCAAGATGAAGGGGCAGGTCGTGGCGGTGAGCCTGGTGATGGCCTGCGGGCTGGCGATGATGATCATGACGCGCAGCCTCATCCTGACGCTTGAGTCCACCCGCGAGGCCTACTATCAGCAATATGCGATGGCGGATGTCTTCGCCACACTCAAGCGCGCGCCGCTCTCCGTCGCCGGACAGCTCGCGGAGTTGCCTGGGGTCGCCACTGTCGAAACCCGCGTGGCGGTGGACGTGACACTGGATCTGCCGGGACTCGCGGAACCCGCGACCGGGCACATCATTTCACTGCCCGAGGACGGCGGGCCACAGAAGCTCAACCGTGTTTTCCTCCGCAGTGGGCGTTTCCCCCGCTCCGACGAACGGCGGGAGGTTGTCCTTGGCGAGTCCTTCGCCATCGCCAACGGATTGGCCATCGGAGACTCCCTTGTGGCCGTCATCAACGGACGCCGTGAAACCTTGAAGATCTGCGGCATCGGCCTTTCACCCGAATACGTCTTCGAGGCGCGCGTCGGGGAAACCCTTCCCAACCACAAGCGCTTCAGCGTGATCTGGATGAACTACCGCGCGCTCGCCGTGGCCTATGATCTCGACGGCGCGTTCAACGACATCTGCATCGACCTTTCGCCCGGTGCGAAACCCGAGCCGGTCATCGAGGGGATCGACCGCCTGCTTTCCCGCTACGGCGCGGGTGGTGCCTATCTGCGCAAGGAACAGCCCTCCGCCCAGCGGCTCGATGACGAGTTGCGCGTGTTGCACTCGCTGTCACTGGCCTATCCGCTCGTGTTCCTCAGCGTGGCCGCCTTCATGGTGAATGCGGTGCTTTCCCGGATCGTCCGGCTCCAGCGGGAACAGATCGCCCAGATGAAGGCGCTCGGATATTCCGCATGGCAGGTCGGG
This sequence comes from uncultured Verrucomicrobiae bacterium, assembly GCA_963810445.1. Taxonomy (GTDB): domain Bacteria; phylum Verrucomicrobiota; class Verrucomicrobiia; order Verrucomicrobiales; family Akkermansiaceae; genus Luteolibacter. The sequence goes on from CAWENZ010000055.1 coordinate 222,751, forward strand.
GTCCACTATCTGAAATTCGTGCTCGTCATTGGATTGTTAGGCACGGTGATCGGCGGCATCGCGGGACGCTTCATGGGTGGCGGCCTCGTCAGCATCTACACCCTGTTTTTCCGCTTCCCGTCGCTGGTGTTCCGGCTGGACTACAGCTCGCTCGGCGTGGCGCTCGTGGTCAGCCTCGGAGCATCGGTGCTCGGCGTTCTAACGGTCGTGTGGCAGGCGGTGAAACTGCCACCTGCAGAGGCCATGCGCCCGGAGCCGCCGGCGGATTTCAAGCCTTCCCTGTTCGAGCGCATCGGGCTCACGAAATTCTTCAGCCCGGTGGCGCGCATGGCGCTGCGGAACATCGAGCGCCGTCCATGGCAGGCCGTTTTCACAGCAAGCGGCCTGGCGCTTGCCACCGGCCTGATGGTCCTGCCCGGCGCGATGAGCGACAGCATCGACTACCTCCTCACCTTCCAGTGGAACAGCCAGCAACGGCAGGACGTGGCGGTCTTTCTAACGGAGCCCAGCTCGGGTCGCGGTTTCCACGATCTTGAACACTTGCCCGGCGTGATCCGCGCGGAGCCGATCCGCAGCGTGCAGGCGAGGTTGAGATTCGGCCACAGGCATCGGAAACTTTCGGTCACCGGCATCGCCCCGGAAGCCAACCTGAACCGCCTGTTGGACGACAAGGGACAGGCGATTTCCCTGCCCAAGGAAGGTCTGGTGATGTCGCAAAAACTCGCGGAGGTCATCGGGGCCCGCATCGGGGACGAGGTGCAGGTCGAGGTGCTTGAGGGAAGGCGGCCCACCTTGAGCGTGCCCATCCGCGGCCTGGTCACCGACTTCGCGGGGGTCGCCGCCTACATGGACATTTCCGCCCTGCGGCGGCTCATGAACGAGGGCGACACCATCAACGGTGCCTACATCTCGCTCGATCACAAGCGATGGGACGACTTCATGCGCGAGCTCAAGGACACGCCGCAGGCCGCCGTGGTCATGGTGAAACGAGATCAGCTCAACGCCTTTCGGGAAACCACCGGACAGAGCATTGGCATCATCCGGAAACTCTACTTCGTGCTCGCCACCATCGTTGCCTTCGGCGTGGTTTATAACAGCGCCCGCATCGCTCTATCGGAACGCGGGCGTGAGCTCGCCACCCTGCGCGTCGTGGGATTCAGCCTTGGCGAGGTGCGCGGCGTGCTCGTTGGAGAACTCGCGATCCTGGTGCTGGCGGCACTTCCAGCCGGGCTTCTGTTCGGGCGGGGACTCGCGCTTTTCATCATGTCTTCCTTCAGCACGGAAACGGTGCGATTGCCGATCGTCATCAAGACCTCGACGTATTCCATCGCGATCGTTGTCGTCCTAACGGCATCCGTGCTTTCCTTCACCCTCGTCAGCCGGATGATTGGAAAGCTGGACATGGTGGGTGTGCTGAAGGCACGGGACTGACCGAAGCTCCCCGCCAAACGGGGGGAGCTTCGTTGATATTCCTCAGAGGCTGTCTTAAAAATGGCAGGGACCGTTCTCCGCAACGGTCCTGCGAATGTGAGGCGAATGGATCCGCCCATGAAAAGCTCTTGAATCCCTCCATGGTCGGACATTCACTTTCCATTCGCAGGACCGCCCGGAGGTCGATCCCTGCCTTCGGGTATTTTTCAGACAGCCTCTCAGATCCGGCCGAGGACCAGAAGGATGACCAGAATCAGAACGATGAGGCCGAGGCCGCCGCTCGGGGCATAACCCCAGCTCCGGCTATGGCCCCACGTGGGTAGAGCGCCGACAAGGGCGAGGATCAGGACGATGAGAAGGATGGTTCCGAGTGACATGATTTCAGGTGGCTAGTTGATTAGAAGTTCACGACGACATAGCCGGAACCGCGTTGTTGGTAGTAAACATTGTTTGCTTGATAGTAGCGGACACCGCCACGATTGACCGTGCGGTAGCCACGGGGAAGTCTCTGGACGATCACCTCGCGGTGAACAGGTGGCCGATCATAGCGGCGGGGAGCCTCCACCACCACATACCTGCCGGAGCGCGAGCGATAGTAAGTCCCGTTGTGATTGTAATATCTGGTGCCACCGATGACCTCCGTCCGGTAGCCAGAAGGAAGCGTCCTCACCTCGTAGCCGGCGCTGTAGGTGGTGACACGTTGTGGCTGGCCCTGGCTTTGCGAATAGTAGGGATCGACACAGCTCGAAAGCAGGGCTCCGGCGGCAAGAGCGAACGAACCGAGAACGGATAGGCGGACAGTTGGGATTTTCATGGGGATGGTTTCAGTTGCATGGCGGGAACCGCCGTTGCTCTCCACCTCTTGCAAACCATGAGCCAAGCGTGTCGGAAGGATTTAAAGAGGTGAAATCCTTGTCAGTTAATGATTCCTCCAAGAATGCTTCGCCTTCGCTCAACAAGTCGCCACGGGCAAATGCACGAAGAGTCGTGCAGCCTGCATGATCGGGCGGTAATCCACGGCGCTCTGGCAACAATAGCGAGACTTTGCTATCATCTGGATCCGCATGCTGATTTCGTGGATGCCGAGTCCAGTTTTGAAGCGCTGGGTTTTAGCCAAATCCTTCAAGGATTCAAGGTTGAAGCAAGTCATGGCTCTTCCCAGCCAAATGCCTGATACCAGCCAGCCCAAGGCAATGCCTCGATCTTTATCCACAAATCCCTCTTCGTCCGCTCGGACGATCATCAAAGCCCGGCACGGATTGCCGGGTGATGGGGATATCGATAGAGTCCTGTCCTGTAAGGCGAATCATCTGAAATTGGCCGGATGACGAAGATCAAGGCGTTGCCTTGGGCTGGCTTGTTCTGCACCCTTGGTGTGGAAGAGATCCGAATCCTTAAAGGCATTGGGCTTCAGCCGGCGATTCTTTCCGCCTCCGGATTTACAAGGCGGCGGAGTCCAACGCTCCTTGGCCGACGAAATCACAGGAATTCATGCGCGGCGCGATCTCACGCCCTCTCCAGCACCTTCTCGCCTTCGGAGCGGGCGATGATGACGGCGGCGCAGGAGTCGCTGAAGATGTTCACGGCGGTGCGGCTCATGTCGAGGAGACGATCCACGGAGAGCAGGGCGATGACGGCGGTTTCCGCGCCGGGGATGCCGGAGTTTTTCAGGATGAGGAGAATGGCGACAAGGCTGGCGGACGGGATGCCAGCCACGCCGACGCTGGTTAGAAGCGCCGCGGCGACAATGAAGAACTGGGTGCCGATGCCCAATGAGATGCCCATCACCTGCGCGACGAAGATGACGGCGACGCATTCGTAAAGGGCGGTGCCGTCCATGTTGACGGTGGCCCCGAGCGGCAGGGTGAAACTGGAAACGCGCTTGGAAACGCCGGAGCCTTCCTGGACGCAACGCATGGTCACGGGCAGGGTGCCGGACGACGAGGCCGTGGAAAAAGCGAGCAGAAGCGCGGGCCGCATCGCGCGGAAATGAGCCCACGGGTTCACTCCGCCGATGAATCTCAACGCCAGCGGCAGAACGACGAAAAGATGGATGCCGAGGGCGATCAGGACCGTTAGAAAATATTTTCCGAGGTTGAGGAACAGCTCCGCCCCGGTTTCGAAGACGACGGGCAGGATGAGCGCGTAAACCCCGATGGGTGCGACCGCCATGACCCAGCGGGTGAGGATGATCATGGCGTCGTTGGCACTTTGGAAGAATCCGTGGAGTGTGGAGGCTTCCGAAGCCGGCAGCTTGGTGATGGCGAGCGCGAAAAGGATGCTGAAAACAATGACACCTAACATCTGACCGTTGTCGGATGCGGCTTTCAGGACATTTTCCGGAACCATCGCGCGGAAGATGTCGAAGAAGTCCTTGGCCTCGCGTTCACCGGCGGTTCGGACCTTTTCCTTCTCCGCATCGCTCGCCTTGGAGGCGCTCTGGCTGAATGCGGCGCGGATCACGGTGTTGGGCTCGCCATCGACGAGTCCGGGGCGGATGGTGTTGACGAGAAGGAGGCCGATCAGGATGGCAGCCAGGCTGGATGAGGCGTAAAACGCGATGGTCTTCGCGCCCATGCGGCCGAAGCCTTCCATCCCGCCGAGCCCGGCGATGCCGGCCACCACGGAGGTGACGATGAGCGGGACGATGATCATCTTGAGCGCCCGCATGAAGAGGTCGCCCACGAAGGTGCAGATGGCGAGGGTGCTGGTGACAAATCCGGATTCCTGTGCGCCGGACGGCCCGAACAAGCCCCGGAACACGATGGCGGTGAGGGTGGCCAGGACCAATGCGGCAAGGATCTGCCAGTGGGCTGCGAGTCGTTTCATCGTCACCAGAAGAGAAGATTCGCGGGACGGAGACCAGAACCAAACCTCGGATTTTCATGGCCCTCATGGTATTCAGGCTCGACGATAGTTAAGATTTCCGTAATTTATCCCGCGATGAAATTCTTTTCCGCCCTTTTCCCTTCAGTCGTGCTCCTGACCTCGGTTCCGTATGTTTTGACGACCGCTTCCGCGCTGGAGATCCGGATCGACTACACTTACGACACGAACAATTTCTTTGATACCGCGGAGAAGCGGAATGCCATTGAGTCGGTGGCCCGGTTTTACGGGGAAATGATCAGTGACAACCTGCTGCGGATTGATCCGTCGGAGTTCAGCCAGGCGTCGTGGTCCGCCGTATTCACCAATCCGCAAACGGGCGGCACAGGGGTTATCGACGAGCCCGTGATTCCCGAAAATGTCATCATCGTGTTCGTGGGTGCTCGTGAGCTTGGCGGCTCGACCGCAGGCCGGGCCGGTCCCGGCGGCTACTCCGCAGGTGGATTCCAGAGCTGGTTCGAACGGATCGATGGCCGGGGTTCGGCGGCAGCGGCAGCAGACCCCAACACCGCGCGGACGGATTTCGCGCTGTGGGGAGGCTCGATCGCGTTCGACACGCCGCGGACCTGGAATTTCTCCCGGACGGCCAATTCCACCGGAACCGAGTTCGTTTCCGTGGCACTCCATGAAATGGGTCATGTTCTCGGAATCGGTACGGCAGATAGCTGGGACAATCTCCTGAGCGGCGGCACGTTCAACGGGAGTGCCTCGACAGCAAGCAATCGGAAGTGCCCCCACTGCGGACAGTGGACATTTCACTGGGAACTCTGACCAGCGAGTTGTTCGGATCGTTTTCCGCGACCCACGGCAACGTGCGACCTGTCATGATGTTGCCGAGTTTCACCGACACGGGATCCAATTTCGACGTGGCGACCGATCTGGATCTATCAGCCCTGGTGGACATCGGCTGGAAGCTCAACCCGCCCGCGAGGCTTTCATCTTCCGCGCTCTCCCCGGCTGCCGCCGCATTCACGTGGCAATCGGTCACCTTCAAGAAATACAGGCTGCAAAGAAGCACGAATCTTTTTTCATTCCCAGGTGGCAGCGGCGACATCACCGGCAACGGCACCCTGAAAGCCTGGTCGGACCCGGCACCGCCCGCGGGCAAGGCCTTCTACCGGCTTGCGACTTCCGATGTGTTTCCGGCGGCTCCGGCAGCCAGCCTGCTACCTGAGGCAGCAGCCGCTTCATCAGGAAATACATACCGCACGATTCACGTTGCTCCCAAGGAGATCGGGAATTGCGTGTCGCCTGACTAACAATTTCTATTTTTGAGGCAGCATCGTCCTGAACGTCAGGTTGATGCGCGGGGTGGTGACCTTTTTGGTTTTCGGGATGCAGTGGAGCCAATGGGTCTGCGTGGCTGCCTTTCATGACGAGCAGGCTGCCGGATTCGAGAAGGACGGATACCTTTTCATCAAGGCACTTGTGCTTGAGCCGGAACTCCCGCTCCGCACCGAAGCTGACGGAGGCGATGGTGGTGTCTTTACCCAAGGATTTCTCATCGTCGCTGTGCCAGGCCATGCCCTCGTTGCCATTGTGATAGAGATTGAGCAGACAGGAATTGTAACGGGTGGCGGTCAGCTTTTCGACGAGAGACTTGAGCGTGGCAAGCTCCGGTGTCCAGGGAAGCGCCTGCTTGGTGGTTCCGGAGTAGGTGTAGGAAAATCCGGTGTCGCCATACCACGCGACCTTTCTCGCGGTGACGATGTGTTTTCCGAAGATCACGGCCTCGTCGTTTTTCCACGGGATGTCGGCCAGCAACTTCTGATAGAATACCGAGGTTTCACCAGAGCTGAGAATGGGGCCGAAGTAGTTCACGATCCCGTCTCGGGGAAGGAGGTTGTGGCCGGGGTCGTTACCGAAAAGGTGCATGGGATAAGGAGGGTGGACACTTTTGTCCACCATGGCAATGGGTGGGGCAAGTAGGGAGCCTCGCGATCGGTTTTGCGCTTTTCATTGGCCATGCGGACAGGAGTGTCCGCACTCCTTATGTTGATTCGCGATCCAGCAAGCAGCGCTTGCGTTCGACGCCCCAGCGGTAGCCGGAGAGGCTGCCGTCGTTGCGGACGACGCGGTGGCAGGGAATGACGACGGCGATGTGGTTCGCCGCGCAGGCACCGGCGACGGCGCGGACGGACTTGGGACTGCCGATTTTCTCCGCGACCTCGCTGTAGCTGAGCGTGGTGCCTGCGGGAATCTCGCGAAGCGCCTGCCAGACGCGTTGTTGGAAGGCGGTGCCCCTGATGTCGAGCGGAAGGTCGGTGGCGGCTTTCGGCATTTCCACGAGGGCGACGACCTTGGCGACGAGATCCTCGAAATCACGATCCGCGCCGACGAGTTCGGCATGGCGAAAACGGTTCTGCAACTCGCGGATGAGGAATTCCGGATCGTCGTCGAGCATGATGCAGCAGACGCCCTTCTCCGAGGCCGCGACGATGAAGGCTCCGAGCGAGCAGTCGCCGATGGCGAAGCGGATGATCTCGCCTTTTCCTCCCTTGCGGAAGGATTGGGGAGCCATTCCTAACAATTTCTTGGATTTTTCGTAGAACCGGCTGCTTGAATTGAAACCGGCGTCGTAGATCGCCTCCGTGACACTGCCGCCCTTCGTCAAACGCTCGCGAACTTTCTCGGCCCGGCGCGCACTGGCGTATTCCTTGGGCGTGACGCCGGTGGCCTGCTTGAAGATGCGCTGGAAATGGAACGGGCTCAGTCCGGCAACGGCAGCAAGCTCAGTTAGAGATGGTGCATCTTCCGCATTCTCAATGGCGAGGCACGCCGCGGTGACGGCGGAGGCATGTCTTGATGTTCCCGGGGCAACCTTCATGGGCAGGAGAATAGCTGCAATTTCACCCGGTGAAACTCCGCTTCTTGCGATTTCACGCAAGTGGCAAGCTCAGGATGAAACAGGCACCTTGCTTGGAATCCACGCACTCGAGTCCGCCGCCGAGCGATTTGGCGAGACGGCGGGAAAGCGCGAGCCCCAAGCCCACGCCGGGGCGGCTCTCGGCGGCTTCACGGGCGGATTTGTGGAAGGCCCTGAAAATGCGTCGGCGTTCGGATTCAGGGATTCCCGGGCCATGGTCGGTGACAATGATTTCCACTTTCCGGTCGGAGGATCGAACCGTGATCTCCACCTTCGGAGGATCCCCTGAAGAGGCGTATTTCGCGGCGTTGTCGATGAGGTTGAAAAGAATGTGCTCCACGGCAGCGGAGTCCACGCGGACACGGAGATCGCAGCACACGTTCATTTCCAAGCCGAGGTTCGCGGTGGTGAGACGGGCTTCGAGCCGCTCGCGCATCGGCTCCAACAGGTCATTCACCGTCGTTTCCCGGACCACCGAGCGCGCGCTGCCGCGTTCGATCTTCGAGAAGGACAGCACGTTTTCGACAAGGTGTGAAAGCCGGTCCGCCTCGCGGGAGAGGACGCGCAGGTAGTCACCGCGCTTCTCCTCTCTAACAGCACCACTTTCGAGCATGTCGGAGTAGAGGCGGAACGTCGTCAAGGGCGTGCGGAGTTCGTGGGTCACGGCGGAAACGAAGGAGGCACGGCGCTCGCTCAGGCGCATCACGCCGTGGACGAGCAAAGATGCTGTTAGGATGGCAAGCAGGACCGCTCCCCACCCGATGGCCAGGGGGCCGTTGATCGAGGAGCGGACAGGAGGCGTGCCCTCGTTGCGAACGACACGGAACGGAAACGAAACCAGGGCAAGCGGATCTCCCGCCGAATCAACGGCGGACGCCAGTCCGGCAATGGGAAGCAGGTCCTTCACCTCGTCGAGCAACCGTTGTTTGAGGACTTCCTGATCAAGCCAGACCCCCTGAACCCCCTTCTCCGTTGCCCCTGATAGAGTCGTCGAGAACTGCCTGAGCAGAAACAACTCGCTTCCGATCCAGATCGCACGCATGGCTCCCAGATCGGAGATCACCGGTTCGGATTTTCCGGGAAAGAAGGCGGCCGGTTCCTTCGCTTTGATCTCGTTATTGCCGTACTGATAGGAATTGGCGACGGTTTCCTCCACGCTCTTTGCCCGCTGGGCTTTTTCCACCCCGTTGAAATTCGTCTGATAGGTCTGGTCGCTACGGTTGGTCACACGGCTGGTCGGCAACCTCTGGACGGCGATGTTTGATTTTTCCAAGGGAGCGTCCTTGGGAAGCTGGCCCCACGCGGTTTCGCTGGCATCCGCGGCGCACTTTAGCATGGACCACTCGGCTCCCGGAATCGGATTTCCACCTAACAAAACTCGCAGGGTCGGCAAAAGGACGGTCGAACCGGCAGTATCCGGACAGGTTAGCTTGCCATTCTCCCGCAGCTCGAAATGAAGCTTCGCCAGGGGATCCTTGTTTTCGGGAAAAGCGGTGGCTCCCGGCTGATAGTCCTCAGGCGGATGGCTGTTCTCGCCGGAGACGATGGCCGCGCCCTTCGCATCCATGCGCCAGAGGGCGAGCCGCGTGCACTCCTCGAGATCGGCGCGGGCCTGCGCGAGGGCACGTTCCCGCTCCGAAGCCAGAACCCCTCGCGTGAGCCAGGTCATCGCACCGAGGACCATCAAGGCGCAAAGCGCCAGGGTGGACCAGATGAGGACGCCGCGTGAGGTTTTCATGACGTCCAACGATAGCCTTTTCCACGCACGGTCGCGAGCAGGGATTGGTCCTTGTCGCCGAGCTTGGTGCGGAGATGCATGATGTGCATGTCGATGGTGCGGGTCTCGGTGCGGTCGGGATCGAGGCCCCAGAGGTTGCGGAGGATTTCCTCGCGGCTGATGATGCGGCCGTTGGAATCCAGCAGGTAGCGGAGCAGGTCGTTCTCGCGCTCGGAAAGCTCCTCGCGGCGTCCATCCTGAAAGGCGATCGTCTTCTCCCGGAAATCAACGGTGCCGCCGGGGAGGCTGCGGTTGTCGGCAGGTGCGGCGCGCTCGCAGGTGCGCCGGAGGACGGCATCCACACGAGCTAGCAGCTCCTTCATGCTGAAGGGTTTCACCACGTAGTCGTCGGCACCGTTGACGAGCCCGCGGACACGGTCGCCCTCCTCACCCCTCGCTGATAGAATGATGACCGCCTGGCCGGGACGCTTGCGCTTGAGCGCCTCGAGGATGTCGAATCCGGAGGGCCCCGGCATGACGAGGTCCAGCAGAAGCAGGCGGTAGTTGGCCTTCAAAGCGAGATCCATTCCGAAGTGGCCGTCCGGCGCTTCCAAAGTACGGTAACCGGCGTACTCCAGCACATCGACGATCCCGCGACGGACCGCGGGATCGTCTTCGATGACGAGGATGGTGATTTCCGACATGCTTGGAACAATGGGTGATGTGGGCGTGGTGGCAAGTTCGTAGGTTTTGTATGAAATCGAGGACCTATTCCTTAAAGGTATATCCCCAGGAGGTCGCTTGTTCGCGGGTGGTCTCGACGAGGACCTCATCAAGGGTTTTGGCCCCGGCATCCGCTTGTTTCTTGAGTTGATCGGCGACGTAGGCCTCGCGTTGCTTGTTGAGCTCCATGATCTGCGACTGGAGGACGGCGCGGCTTCGTGCGGCCTTCTGGATGTAAGCGGCGCGGTCCTTGGGAGCGATGTCACGCATTTCGGCAGGGAGATCCTCGGCAGGAATTTTCGCGGGATCCACCTTCTGCTCGCGCGCGGCATCGACGAGATCCCACGAGGTGTTGCAGTAGTTCGAGCTGGCCTTGGTGACAGCGCGTGAAACAGGTGCTCCGGAGGCGGCATTCGCGGCGGCATCCTTGTCTGCCGTGGTTTGTTTTTGAGCGGATTCTGCCCAAGTTTTGCCGTAGCCGAGATAGGTTTTGTTCAGCTCGACACTGAGATCGCAAATCGCCTTGTCCTGCGGCGCATCAACATGGGCGACAGCGCGATCCTGGTCGATGATCATGAATTTTCCTTCCGCAAGCGCGGCTCCGTCATGCCATGAACCGGAGATGCCGTCGTTGCGCGTGCCGCAGTGGATCGTGTTGACCACGATGTGTTTGGCGAGCGCGTCCTTGCAGGCTTGTCGCGCATCGACGGAGCCTTGGGTAAAAGGCTCGTTGCCGGCGATGAAGATGACCTTGTAGGTTTTTTCCGATGAATCCCACTTGAGGTCGGATAGGGCACGCTGGATGACCGCACCGCAGTATTCCTCACCACCGTCGGTCTTCAGGGCGAAAAGGTCGCTGCTGAGCTGGTCGAGATCGCGGGTGAGCGGTTGTATCTCGCGGATGTAGTTGTTCCCAACGTGGAGCTTGTTGTTGCCGTATTCGTAAAGCGCGACCTCGACGAACGGCGCGACACCGTTGCGGCGGGCATCGACGAAGGTGTTGACGACTTTCCAAAGTTGGGTTCGCGCCTGGTCGATGAGGCCGTCCATGCTGTTGGAGGTATCTAGCAGAAGCGCGATCTGAACCTTGTCCTGTTGCGCCGGCGGATCGACTTTCGGTCCACGCTTTGCCAGCACGGATGGGGATGATAATGCTGCAAGCAGCCCGAGAATTGCGATGTGTTTGATTTTCATAACGCATCTGTTTTAACCTCATGACAGGTTTTCGTCCGTAAAGGCACGGTAAATTCGAGCCGGTAAATTCCACATTCATGATCCATCCCGATTCCGCCATTTCCGAACTGCTCGGTTCACCCGTTGCAACTTCTCATGCAGTTGGGGGCGGCTGCATCCACCATGCCCGTCGTCTGGAACTGGAGGATGGCCGCTTGGTTTTCGTGAAGTCCGCTGATGACGAACTGGCTCCGTTGCTGGAGGCCGAGGCTCGCGGACTTGAATTGCTTTCACCCCATATCCGCGTCCCTGGCATCCTCGGCTGCGAAAACGGGTGGCTGGCACTGGAGTGGCTCGATCTCCACCCTCTTGATGCCGCCGGTTGGATAAGTCTTGGCCGCCAGCTCGCGAACTTGCACTCCGTCCACGGTGATACCCACGGGCTTGATCACGACAATTTCATCGGCAGCACTCCACAATCGAATCGCCGGACCGAGTCGTGGCGAAAATTCTTTCTCGACCACCGCCTGCGCCACCAGTTCCACCTCGCCCGGGTCAACGGCAACCACCTTGACGACCACAAGATCCTCGCCGCTGTGAAATCCATCCTTGGAAATCACGAGCCCGCGCCTTCGCTTCTCCATGGGGATCTTTGGGGTGGGAATGTGGCCGCGCTCCTTGACGGAAGCGCCGTGGTCTTCGATCCCGCACCCTTTTTCGGCGATCTGGAAATCGATCTCGCGATGCTGGAACGATTCGGCGGCCCGCTTCCCGACGCGTTCCTAGCGGTATATGGTCCCATTTCGCGCGATCGTGGATACCGTCGCCCTGTTTACGATCTCTACCACGCTCTCAACCACCTGAACCTCTTCGGTTCCTCCTATCTTTCCATGGTGCAACGGTGCTTGGGACAAATGGGGATTTGATGATAACTATTTTGAAACCGCGGTTCCCTCGAAGGGTATCCGGGTGGTTTTCACATCAAGCAGGGGTCCGAGTTCGTAAACATTCGTGTATCCGTAGGCGTGGAGGTTGATGAAGGTCTGGATGTTGAGTGCAACCTCGACGCTCTTTGCGCGCGAGGTTGACCGGCTCGTTCTCGAAGTTGTTGTTGCAATAGATGAGGATGCGCGTGGCCTTGTCCGGGATGACTTTTTTCAAGGCGTCCTCCGTGAAATCCGTGAAGGCAAGATGGAGGGCGCCCTTCACGTGAATTTTCCCGAACTTGTCAGCACTCCGGGCATCAAGAACAACGGTGCCAGGTTCGCCGGCCATCTTGATGAACTCGTCCTCGGTCACCCGGTGCGTCTCGCGGACAGGCTGGAGCTTTTCAGTGAGTTTTACAAAGCCGCCGTAATCCACGGCCGGGTTCTTGATTTCAGCAGCAGTGAGATGGATGACTGATAGAAATCCGGGAATGAGCATGCGTTTGGTTTTCATAACGGACCCGTTATAACAACCGCTTCACTCGGCGTCCGTAAAGACCGGGTAAATTTCGCGAGCCTTGCGCGACGGGTTTCGGTCACTTCACCACCGGCTTGCCATCCTTCTCCCAAGCGGTGAGGCCGCCGGCGATCTCGAAGACCGTGGTGAATCCGCCTTCTCGAAGTTGTTTCGCGGCCATCGCGCTGCGCCTGCCGCTGTGGCAATAGACGACGACCGGCTTCTTCGGGTCGAACACGGCCTTGGCCTTGGCCGCAAATCCCTCCTTGGAAAGCGTGACCAGCTTCGCGCCCTTGAGATGGCCTTCGTCCCATTCCTCCTGGGTCCGCACGTCCATCAATTGGGCGCCTTCCCCGATCTTGGTGGCCGCTTGTTCGACCGGGATGGGCTTGTCCTTGGCAGGCTCCTGCCCGTTTGCGGCAGCGAGCGCAAGGAGTCCGGCGAGAATCAATCGAATGCATGTTTTCATAGTCAAAAGCTCGGTGATGGGAGTTCGACAATCAACGATGATTTTCCCCGGCTTTATCTAACTTCTCCACTCGTCGATGAGCGAGGCGACGAGGGCCGTCCAACCGGTCTGGTGGGTCGCACCGAGCCCCTCACCCGTGTCGCCGTGAAAGTACTCGTGGAACAGCACCAGATCACGCCAATGGGGATCGGTCGCGTAGCGCTCCTCACGTCCATGGATGGGCCTGCGATCCCCATCGCCGCGGGTGAACATGCTGATCAGCCTGTCCGCGAAACCGCCGGCCATTTCATCGAGGGTGACCACTTCCCCGTTAGAGCATGGCACGGTGAATTCATCGCCGTAGGCCTTGCGAAGCTTGCGCAGCGACTCGATCATCATGAAGTTCATCGGGAACCAGATCGGCCCGCGCCAGTTCGAGTTGCCGCCCTTGAGCATCACCAGTGACTCCGCCGCCTCGTATCGGAGCGTGCTGGACTCGAAAAAGATGGGATGCTCCTCGTGATACTTGGAGAGGCTCCGCAATCCGTGGTCGCCGCGGAACTCGTCGGGGTCCCACACGCGTTGCAGCAAGCGGCGCATTTGTTCCGGAGTCATCACGGCGAGCACGTGGGTGGTGCCGCCTTCCTCGTGGAGAGTGGTCACACAGTGCTCCACAAGATCGGGACGGTTCTTCAAAATCCAATGGAGATTCGCGCGGAACTCGGGAAACGGCTCCAGCCATTTCTCCTCCAGCCGTTCGAGTGAGAAAAACGGGATCAATCCAACGAGCGAGCGGACGCGGAACTTGTGGAGACTTCCGTTGGGATATTCGAGCACGTCATAGAAGAACCCGTCCTCCTCATCCCATAACTCGATGCCCTTGCCGCCGCGGTTCTTGAGCGCCGCGCCGATGTGGAGATAGTGTTGGAAAAACTTCGTGGCCATTCCCTCATAGACGCTGTTCTCCTTGGCGAGCTCCAGCGAGATGCGCATCAGGTTCAGGCAGAACATTCCCATCCAGCCGGTGGCGTCGGACTGCTTGAGCGTCGCGCCGTTCATCAGTTTCTCACTGCGGTCGATGAGCGTGACATTGTCGAGACCGAGGAAGCCGCCCTCGAAGAGATTGTTGCCCGAACTGTCCACCTTGTTGACCCACCAGGTGAAATTGACGAGCAGCTTGTGAAAACAAGTCTCCAGGAAATCGCGGTCGGGCTTGCCGTTGCGGACCCGGTCCATGTTGAACACGCGCCAGACCGCCCATGCGTGCACCGGTGGATTGAGATCGGAGAACTCCCACTCGTAAGCCGGGATCTGGCCGTTAGGGTGTTGGAACTGCTCGAACAGGAGCACCCACAATTGCTGCTTGGCAAACCCGGGGTCCACCAGGGCAAGCGGAACGCAATGAAATGCCAGGTCCCACGCCGCAAACCATGGATACTCCCATTTGTCCGGCATCGAGAGGATGCGCTTGGAGTTGAGATGCTTCCAATGCTCGTTGCGGATCTTGCGGCGCGATTCCGGTGGCGGCCAGTTGGGATTATCACCGTCCACCCACTTGTGAACGTCGAACAGATAGATCTGCTTGGTCCAGAGAAGTCCGGCGAGCGCCTGACGCTGTACCGATCGTTCGTCCGCGCTTGCTTCAGGCGGATGGATCGTCGCGTAAAACTCGTCGGCCTCGGCGCGCCGCTGATTCACGATCGCATCGACGTCCGCGAGCGGCTGCGTCATCTCTTGATCCGTCAGCCGCATCAGCAGCGTGATCGAACCACCGGCAGGCACGTTTCTTTCCGCGTAATGCAAGCACGCCTTGGTTCCCGTTAGGTCGGGATTCACGGATGGCTCACCCGCGATGACATGACGGTGAAACGCGTCCTTCACATGTTCGCTGCGGCTTTGCGCTCCTTGACCGAATACCCGCTCGCCATGGGTTTCATTGTTCGTGAAAAGCGGCTGTCCACCCGTCTCGGCGTAAAGGTATCGTTTACCTAACTGATAATCGAACGGCAGCCCGCCCACACCCTCGGTGGCGCTATCGTCCGCCACCAGGCTGACGAACTTTTTCGACTTCGCGCCGGGGGTGATGACCGGTTCGACCTTTGCTTCCGCTCCCCATGCCCAGGTGTTCCGAAACCAGAGATGCGGCAGTAGATGGATCGTCGCGTCCTCAGGTCCACGATTGCACACCTCCACCCGGATGCACAGGTCATCCGGCCCGGCCTTCGCATGTTCGATGAAGATGTCGAAGTAGCGGTTTTCATCGAAAATCCCGGTGTCGAGCAACTCGAATTCGGCATCGGCGCTGCCCCGGCATTTGTTCTCATGGATCAACCGCTGATAGGGAAATTCCGCCTGCGGATACTTGTAGAGAAATTTCTGATAGGAATGCGTCGGCGTGGCATCGAGATGGAAATAGCATTCCTTCACGTCCTCACCGTGATTGCCCTCACCCGGATTCACCCCGAACAGGCGCTCCTTGAGGATGGGATCGCGACCGTTCCAGAACGACATCGCGAAAACCAGCACCTGATAGCGGTCACAAAACCCGGCAATCCCGTCCTCGCCCCAGCGATACGCCTTCGATCGCGCCATGTCATGGGTGAGATAATCCCAAGCGCCGCCGTGCTCGCTGTAGTCCTCGCGCACCGTCCCCCACGCGCGGTCCGAGACATAGGGGCCCCATCGGGTCCAAGGCGCGACGGGATCTGGGGAAATTTCCTGAAGACGTTGATGTTCGATGGTTTTTTCCATGATTCGATTGCCAGCATCGCAGGGTAGGTAAACCGCCCGGCCCCGTGCGAGACAATTTTTCATGGGCCACTCATCCTGAGCGGGCAACACACTATCAGATTTCCCGATCCCGGATCAGGAAGCCTTTTTCAATTCGACGGCGGGTTCCTCCGCAGGCTTCGGGATGTCCCACGCGGTCATCCATTCCTGTTTGGTGCGCTTGAAGCCAAGCTCTAGCAGGTGCTTCTCCATGTCGGGAAAATGGGCGGCTCCGTAGAAGATGCCGAGGTTCTTGTGACCGGCGGCGAGTTCCTTTTTCATCACCTCCGCGCAGCGGTTGTTGCGGTCGGTGATGATCACGCTTTCCCCGGCGAAGGCGGCGATCTGGTCGTCGCCATGGCCGAGCGTGTGGACGATTTCGAGCTTCACGAGGTTCGAGTTGCCGGAAAGCATCGCTTTCAGGAGCTTGGCGGGGTCGGGCTGGTTCGGCGCGTCGGGATCGAGCTTGCCCGCCTTCATGGCGAAGCCGATGAGCGATTCGCCGCGTTCCGCCTGCATTTTCACGAACTCGGCATTGGTGAGGTCGGCGTGGATGAAATTTTTTGTGGTGTAGTCGATGTTTCCCGTCTGGCCGGTGAGATTCAGGAAGGTGGCGATCATGTCGTAGATCTTGTGGAGTCCGGAAAGGTCCTTCTGGCCCTTCTCCGGTTCGGCGGGTTTTTCGTGTGCCGCAAATTTCTCCCCGCCGATCATTTCGAAAAGGAGCGAGTCGTAGGTCTTGAAACGTTCGGTAAGCGATTGATAATAAGCCTTGTCCGCGATGTGGACGGCACCGATGAGTTCGACGCTTTCGTCTCCCTTTTCATAGCGCGTAACGGCGGTCTGGAGGCGCGCGGCGGAGGCGTCCTCGTCCACCCGGATGAAATCACCCGCACTGGCGGCCGCTGCGAGGATGAGGAAGGTGAATGCGGTTGCGAGGCGTTTTCTGCGGGCCATGGGCGTATATTTCGCACGTGTTCCGGACCTCGGCGAGGGATTTTTCGGGGCGAACGCAACCGTTGCCGTGTCGGGATTTCTCGGGTATATCGACGGTAGAAATGCACCCGCCCCTACTGCGATATTGTCCGGATTTGCTCCGATATTCCCGGCGGGCCACCCGCGAGGTGATGGTGGGAAACGTGGGCGTGGGGGCGCATCACCCGATCCGCGTGCAGTCGATGATCACCTCGGACACCCGTGACACGCCAGCCTGCGTGGCCGAGGTGCTGGGGCTGGCGGACGCGGGTTGCGAAATCGTCCGGATCACCGCGCAGACGAGAATTTATGCGGCGAATCTGGAAAACATCGCCCGCGAGGTGCGCGCTGCCGGTTGCCAAGTGCCGCTCGTGGCCGATATCCATTTCAAGCCGGATGCCGCGCTCGAGGCCGCGAAATGGGTGGAGAAGGTCCGGGTGAACCCGGGCAATTACGCGGACAAGAAGAAGTTCGAGATCCGCGAATACAGCGACGCGCAATATGCCGAGGAACTGGATCGCATTCGCGAGGAGTTCACGCCTTTGGTGACGCTCTGCAAGGACCTTGGCAGGGCGATGCGCATCGGGACCAATCACGGATCGCTCTCGGACCGCATCATGAACCGCTACGGCGACACGCCGCTCGGCATGTGCGAGAGCGCGTTGGAATTCGCCCGCCTCGCGAGGGAGAACGATTACCACAACTTCGTTTTCTCGATGAAGGCGTCCAACCCAAAGGTGATGATCGAGGCCTACCGCCTGCTCGTCGCCCGCCTGGATGCGGAAGGCCCGGACTGGAACTATCCGATCCACCTCGGCGTGACCGAAGCCGGCGACGGTGAGGACGGCCGGATCAAGAGTGCCATCGGCATCGGGTCCCTGTTAGCGGATGGCATCGGCGACACGATCCGCGTATCGCTAACGGAAGACGCGATCTATGAAATCCCGGTCGCACAGGCACTGGCGGCACCGTTCAACGAGCGCAGCGAGGCCGAACGTGGCTGGGACTTCCAGTCCCAACCCGCTTTGAAGATCGTGGCCCACACCATCCGCCCGGATTGGTCGAAGCTCGAAAGGCGCACTTCCACCTACCTGCCCCACTGGCGGATTCCAGGCACGACCTACGCCGTCACCTTCCGCACCAAAGATTCGCTGCCCGCCTCCGTGCTTAAGGAGTTCGAGCGGGAAAAATCCCTCCTTCTTCGAGCGGGTGAACCGCGGCGAAAAGCTCCGCGATGAAATCCGCGCACTCGCTGAATCGGTGATCGAGCCTGCCCTGCACGCGGCGGAGGCGCCACGCCCGTTGGCCGACGCGTCGATCGCCGCCATGGTGGAGAGCGCGTTGAAGCACTTCGACGGCGAGCGCTACGACCTGCTTGCATGGTCGGTCATGCCAAACCACGTCCACGTTCTGCTCACACCGCGCGAGGGACACGAACTGGAGAAAATCCTCCAATCATGGAAAACGCACTCTGCCACCCAAGCGAACCGGATGCTCGGAACATCCGGAACTTTTTGGCAGGAGGAATATTACGACCACATCGTCCGGGATGGGGAGGATTTGAAACATCAAGTGAAGTATATCCTCGCAAACCCGGAGAAGGGACGGGTGTCTGGGGAATGGACGGGGACTTGCTTTGGGCTGGGACTGGAAGTCCCAGCCACTATTGCTTTTGCGCCGTCTTACGATCCGTTCAGCTACGAGCGCCGTGCGAGCTCTCCTCTAACCATCATGGGCCATGATCTCGGCGGTGAGAATACCGTGCGGGTCTTCACCACCCAGGAACGCTGGAACGCCATCGCCCACAAGATCGCTGGCATGGGCGATTTCAAACCGGAGATCATTTTCGAGAAATCCGGAGTCATCGAGATCGATCCGCGCGATGATTCGGCGGTTTCCTCGCTGAATGATCTGACAGAACCCAGCCTGATCACCGTCGCCGACGGCCTGGACCTCGAGGTCATCCACGCGTTCCGCGAACTGGCGTTCAAGGCGGACCCGCGACATCCCATCCTGCTCAAGGACACGCTTCATCCCCCGGTTGGTGAAACGGATTTCATCACGGCGCTGCTTCCCGCTTCGCAAAACATCGGCTCGCTGCTTTGCGATGGCATTGGCGACGCCATTCTCGTTAGAGGGGAAACCGCACCCGGCCAATCGCTGCGGTTGGCCTACAACATCCTGCAAGCCGCCGGCACGCGCATCTTCAAGACCGACTACGTCGCCTGCCCGAGCTGCGGCCGCACGCTCTTCAACCTCCAGCACACGACAAAAAAAATCCGCGCGGCGACCGGCCACCTCAAGGGCGTGCGTATCGCGGTCATGGGCTGCATCGTCAATGGCCCCGGCGAGATGGCGGATGCGGATTTCGGCTACGTCGGCGGCGCCCCTAACAAAATCAACCTTTACGTCGGCAAGACCGCCGTGAAGTTCAACATTCCCGAAGCGGAAGCCGTCGAGCGACTCATCGACCTCATCCGCGAGCACGGCAAATGGGTGGACGCCCCCGAGCCCGCCGCCGCCCAAGTCTAACCGCCATGGCAGATCCCGATACCCTGACGCGCACCCGCGAGTCCACCCAACTGGATGTCCCTTGGAACGTGATCGTCCATGACGATCCCGTGAACCTCGTCCGTTATGTTATCTTCGTCCTGATGAAGATTTTCGGATACGATGAGCGTAAATCGACCGTTATGACCATGCAGGTCCACCGTCAGGGCCGCTCGGTCGTTTGGTCGGGCGAGCGCGAGAAGGCGGAGTTTTATGTCCAGCAGCTCCAGTCGCACCAGTTGAAATCCTCGATCGAGAAAGCGCAATGACCGTCATGCCCACACTGGAAGGCGGACTCAGGATCGACGCCGAGGAAGCGGACGACTGGGAGCTCCTGCGAGCGATCATCATCGATGC
The DNA here is from genome assembly GCA_963810445.1 of uncultured Verrucomicrobiae bacterium. GTDB lineage: Bacteria > Verrucomicrobiota > Verrucomicrobiia > Verrucomicrobiales > Akkermansiaceae > Luteolibacter. Next base: position 242,089 of record CAWENZ010000055.1, read on the forward strand.
CCACGCCTGCGAAACCGATCTCGCCAGCCGTCTGGGCGGGCTCATGAGTGGCGATGCCGCTGCGGAGGATTGGGAGGAGCTGATCGTTCCGGACCTGCGCGAGGAGTTCCAGGACGGGCTTGCGGAAATCGGTGCCTCAATCGAGGCGGCCATCTTCAACGCCGACAACGGACCCGGCCCGATCTGGATTTCCCGGGAGAATGCCTTTCCCTGGTACAGCTCGCTCAACCAGGCGCGGCTGGCCCTTGAGGAAGTCCATCATTTCGGCACCGAGGAGGAGGCCGACATCAAGTCGATGTCGCCCTTGCAGAAGGCCGCGTTCATCCGGTCCGGCTTTTACTCGGATATCCAGTCGCTCCTGCTGCGGCATGTTCTTCGTTCGTAGTTCAGCCCGTTGGGGCGTCTTTTCGGTGGGAAGATGAAGACGCCCTTAAGGGCTGGACTACATACGAAGAGATCAATTGCCTGCCTTTGCGATGCCCGGTGGAGTGCCGTAACCCATGAAGACCGATCTGCTTCCCTCGCGAGGCAGGCGAAAATCATAAACGCCGTAGCCGTTAGACTTGGTACCACGATAAGAGCGCCCGTCCGTCGCGTTGATCATCACCGTGTTTCCATCCTTCTTCTCGTGACCGAGATACAGGGCAACATGCGTGATGTTCACCTTGCGGCCGTCGGTCGGGGCATAGGTTCCGCCCCAGAACAAGAGGTCTCCGGGCTTGAGATCCTTGAACAACGGATCGTCTAACATTCTTGTGTCCGCCGGGATCTCCACCAGTCGCCCCTCATCCTTCAGCCAGAGAAACTGGTTCGCCGAGGTGCGCGGTGGCTCGAGCCCGGACTCGGTCATCACGAAATACATCGCGCCGGAACAATCGAACCCGCCATCCTTGGGCGTCGTGCCACCGAAAAGATACGGCAGCCACGGCGAATCCGTGGCAACCTGGATTGCCTTGCGGATCAGCTTTTTCCGATCCTCCGGCAGCCCCTCGAACTCCTTGAGCTCATCCGTGGTGATCAGGGCCGGCTTTCCATAGCTTGGCTTCGGCTCGGGAGCTTGCGCCCGCGTCCACGGACTGGCTGCAAGAAGCAGGGAAAAGAGCAAAAACCTCATCTAGCAACCCTAGCCGCCGGGAAGCAGCGTTGCAAACGATCAATCACCTGTGGCAACCTGACCCCGCCGTGACGAAACCCCTCATCCTTTGGCTGCTTGGCGATGGCAAGCCGGGCCACGAAAACCAATCGCTCGGCCTCGCCGACGCGCTGATGAGAAGGGTCCCCTGTGAGGTCCACCGGATCTCGCTCGCGGGCAAATCGTGGTTGCGGCGTCTCGCTGCTACGAGTCCCGGCAAACCGCCCGACCTGATCATCGGAGCCGGCCACGCCACGCATTTCACCCTTCTCCGGCTTGCCCGCATCCACGGGGCGAAAAGCATCGTCCTGATGAAGCCGAGCCTGCCGCTGTCATTCTTCGACCTCTGCATCGTGCCCGCCCACGATTTTGAGAACGGCTGCGACAGGAAAAACGTCATTGTCACCCGTGGCGCGCTCAACCGCGTCACCCCTCCTGCGTCAAGCGGACGCGACGGCCGGATGATCCTCATCGGCGGCCCTTCCGGCACCCACGGATGGGATGGCGAATCCTTGTTAGGCGCCCTTTCAAAAATCACCCCCGGCAACCGATGGCAACTCACCGACTCGCGCCGCACGCCCGATGGATTCATCCGTGAAATCGGAGCCAGATTCCCGCAAATCGAGATTTTCCCGCATCAGGAAACCACTCCCGAATGGCTTCCCTCGCGGCTAGCCAACGCAGGAGAAATCTGGGTGACCGAGGATTCCGTCTCGATGATCTACGAGGCGCTTTCCACCGGGGCTAAAGTCGGCATCCTGCCGATGCCAAGGACGCGCGCGGACACCCGGGTCCTCCGCGGATTGAAGCGCCTGATCACGGAGGGCTACCTCACCCCGTTCGCGGATTGGGAGAAATCCGGCCAACTCAAATCCCCGCCCGACGTCCTTCGCGAGGCCGATCGTTGTGCGGAAATGGCCCTGAAATCACTTTCCTTGTAAATGGTAAGCCACACTTCCAATTTACAAGAATTATTCTCATTTTTGGGTTTTTATCCTTGTAAATTGTAATTTCAAATGACAATTTACAAGAATGATCAAGCGTGGGACATTGGAGCGGGAAGTCGAGAGATCGCTCGAAAGATACCCGGTCACGGCCCTTCTCGGACCGAGACAATGCGGCAAAACCACTCTCGCCCGTCTCATCGGCGAGCGCCGTGGCGCGGTGATCTTTGACATGCAGGACCCCGAGGTCGCGGCGGCATTCCAGAACCCCAAGCTCGTGTTAGCCCCGCTGGAGGGACTGATCGTGCTCGACGAGGCTCAGCTCGTTCCTGCCATTTACCCGGTGCTCCGTGTGTTGGTGGACGAGGACAGGCGGACCGGGCGGGATCGGAGATTCCTGCTCCTCGGCAGCGCATCGCCAGATCTGGTAAAAGGGGTGGCCGAGTCGCTGGCCGGGCGTATTCACATGATCCCGATGCAGGGATTCAGGATCGAGGAAACCGGTCCGGAAAACGCCATGTCCTTGTGGCATCGGGGCGGATTCCCCAATTCCTTCCTCGCCCGGGACGACGGGGAATCCATGGAATGGCGCAAGAACTTCATCGAGACTTTCCTGCTACGGGATCTCCCGCAATACGGTGTGCGCGTGCCAGCTCCAGAACTCCGGCGGCTCTGGACCATGTGCGCCCATCTCCACGGCGGCTTGCTGAACCTCTCCCAACTTGGCCGGTCGCTAGGCAGAAGTCACAACTCCATCAGCAGCCACCTCGACATCCTGGAGGAATCCTTCGTCATCCGCCGCCTCCAGCCATGGCACGAGAATCTCGGCAAGCGGCAACGGAAATCACCCAAGCTCTACATCCGCGACAGCGGCCTGCTCCATGCCCTGCTCGGCATCCCGGACGGAGCGGCACTGCGGCTGCATCCATCCGCCGGGGCATCATGGGAAGGATTCGTGCTGGAACAAATCCTCGGCCACCTGCGACCGGACGACGCTTGGTTCTGGCAAACCCAGGCGGGAGCCGAGCTCGACCTGTTAGCAACATCCGGCGGCAAACGGCTCGGCTTCGAAATGAAACTCACCGAATCCCCACGGACGACCAAGTCCATGCGGATCGCCGCCGCCGACCTCAAGCTGGACCACCTCTTTGTCATTCATCCCGGCGACTTGCGCTTCGACCTGGACGAGGGCATCACCGCCCTCCCGATGCGGGAAATTCCGAGTCTTTCCGCGCTGACATTTTAGGCTGTTCGATCCAAGCGCCTCATTCCAACGTTTCCCGGCAATCGCCTTTTCCCGAATCCTTTTCCGCATCACCGATCCTTTGAAGTGAGATGCTTGTGAATCACAAATACAAGTTCCTGTTCGTCCACATCCCGAAAACCGGAGGTGGGGCGTTCCGTGAATACAACCGCCGCTACCTTTCGCCGTGGTGGCGGAAATCGAGCGAGGAAATCGGTGCCGCGCATGATCCCCTGACTCCCGAGATTGCGGAGCGTTTCAAGGATTACACGAAGTTCGCGATTGTTAGAAATCCTTGGAACCTCATCGCCTCCGCCTACCGGTTCGAGACCCAGGGCATCAGCCACGACAAGCATGGCGCACTGCGGCAACGCGATATTCCCGTGCTGGATTGGCTGGAGGAAAAGGTCGCCGACGAGGTGAGGATCGGCCCTTTTCCCAGCCAGATCCGTTATGTGGCGAAGGACGGAAAGCCGCTCATTGACCGCTATTGCCGGCAGGAACAACTGACGGAGGACATGACGACGCTGTTGGAAGATCTCGGTGCCCGAAGCCACCCGGAGTTTTGGAAAACTCCGGCGCGCCACTATTACGGCGAGTATGACTGGAAGGCTTGCTTCGAGGATGCGGCCGTTAGATCACGCGTCGAGGAACTCTGCCGGGACGATTTCAACTATTTCAACTGGGAATCCCCCTTCGGCAAATCATGACCATCGTTACGATCAAGTGGGGAAACCGCTACCCGTCCGACTACATGAACCGCCTCTTCCGCGCGGTGCTGGCCCATGGCATCAAGGATGCGGAGTTTGTTTGTTTTACCGACGATGCGGCAGGACTCGATCCGGCGATCCAGGCCAGGCCGCTGCCGGAAATCGACCTGCCGGAGAAGTATCGCTGGACCTTCTGGCGCAAGCTGTCGCTGTTCGATCCCGTTCTCGGCCTGCGGGGCCCGTGCCTCTATTTCGACCTGGATGTGGTGATTACCGGCGATCTAACACCACTCTTCGCCGCTTGGTCGGGGAATCCCCGTTTCATCCGCAACTGGCTCGGAGCCAAGACCATCCGGCGGGGCGGCTACGAGCGCATCAACTCGTCCGTCATGCTTTTCGAGGGAAGTGCCGGTGCCCGGGTGCTTGAGCGGTTCCACTCCGATCCGCAGGCCGCGCTCGCCCGCTATCCGACCGATCAGGGATTCATTCACGATTGTTTCGAGGACGTGGCGGAGTTTTTTGACGAAGGCCTTTGTGTCAGTTTCAAGCGCCATTGCCTGCCGAAATTTCCCCTCAACCTGATCCAGCCCGCCAAGGTCCCCGCCGGGGCCTGCGTGGTTTGCTTCCACGGCAAGCCGGATCCCTTCGAAGCCGCGGCGGGTTACCATTCCGGCAAACTCAAGCACCGCTGCTGCCCCACCCCCTGGATTCTTCCCAGCCCATGAAAATCAAACTGCGCAACATGCCCCTGATCGGTCCCGTCCTCCGCCGCCGCGCGGACCCCGCGTGGCGGGTGGCCAACGCATTGCGTTCGCCGGAAGGCGTGGTGGTGCAGATCGGTTCCAACGAGGGCACCGGGGACCCCGTCCACAAGTTGTTAGGCCAACGCCCGGCATGGCGCGCGGTGCTCGTCGAGCCGGTGCCCTATGTCTTCGAGTTGCTGAGGAAAACCTATGGCGACGACCCGCGCATCCGGTTTGAAAACGCGGCCATCAACCAGGGCGAACCCATGCCGTTCTATTGGGTGGATGATCAGGCGCAAAAGGATCTAACCGACCTTCCGGCCCACTGGAACCAGCTTGGCGGCTTCGTCAAGGACCACATCACCAAGCACCTGCCCCAGTTGAAACCCTACGTGCGGGAAACCATCGTCAACGGCCTGACGCTCACCATGCTGCTGGAGAAGCACCAGATCGAGACCCTGGATTTCCTCCACATCGACACCGAGGGATATGACTGGAAAATTCTCAAGCAGCTTGACCTCGGACGCTGGAAGCCCCGTGTGATTCTTTATGAACACAAGCACCTGAGCCGGGAAGAACTGGCCGAGGCGCGGGAATTCCTGGCTCCCTATTACCGCATTGTCAAATTGAGGACCGACACGTTCTGCGAGCTCAAGTAATTCCCAGCCGTTGCAGGAGGATGGTGGTGAGTTCGGATTCCACGGAAGTGGATCTCGGCTCCAGCGCCACCGGCTCCCAACCGGCAAGTTCCTCGATGGGGACGCGGACCAGTCGCGCGGCCTTTTCGAGGCGGTTGAAATAACCGGTTAGAAAGTTGGTCGGAGCGAGGGAGACCCGCTGCGGCATCGTCACCACCACCGGCCTGCCGGAAGCTACCGCCTCGGTCACCATGGTCACACTGTCCTGCGTCACGAAGACCCATTCCGCGGAGCCGAGAAATGCCGACATCAGCTTCTCCGGTTTTTCCGCCCACCACACGGCACGGGCGATGAATCGCGGGGCCAGATGCTTGCGCAGGACTTCCTCGGCCTGTGCCCCGGTCCGGCGCGAGGTGCTGACGAGCCAGCGAATGTCATGCGTCTCCGCCAGTTCGTTCATGCGGGTGGCAAGGTGCATCCAATCCGCTTCCGCGAAATCATGGCTCCTCGATTTTCCCCCGATGATCATCGCCCACAACCTGCCTTGCGGACGCTCCGACCATCCGTTCGCGGCGGCATCCACCTTTTCCGGCGACATGCCGGTGGGAATCATCTCGATGGGCACATCGTGGGCATCCGTCTCGAAGGGCGATGGGGTGAAAACGGTGTGGAACCAGGCGGACGGATAGGGCTTCCTCTCGCCGAGAAACACGAGGGGCGCAGCGTGTTTCACCGCGAGACTGCGTGCCGCGAAGACCGCCTTGCCGCCGCTGGTGACGATAAGGTCGGGCTTCGACGGATGAGGCTCACATCCGAGCCAGCGTTTGAGGAAACGATCTGATAGAGGCTTTCCCCGCTGACCCATCCGTAATTTGACAAGCTGGCGGACAAAGCCCCCGAAGCGGGGTCGGGTGGCGATGACGTGGACCTCGATGTCGATCCGCCGGGAGAGTGCCGCGACAAGTCCCTCCGACTGGCTGAGATGGCCCGGACTGCCTTCGCTGATGATCCAGACGACCCGTTTCATGGGTTACTCTGCTAGAACGAGGATGCCATTCATTTTCGTACACCGGTCGAGCTTGTAGCCGCGCGAAACGAGCAGGTCCTTGAGCGGTTCACCGCCCTCGCCGACGATCTCACCGATGACAAACCGTGGCCAGAGCGCGCGCGGGGCGGTGTTGAAAAACGCCTCCAGCACCGGAACCTCGAAGCCCTCGATGTCGATCTTCATCGCGTCCACCCGTTCGACTCCGGCCTCTAGCAGAAGGTCCAGCAAGGGCCGTCCCGCCACCCGGCGGCCGGTGCCTTCCGTGCGGACGGCGGTCTGGCCGGCATTGCCCGCGTGCTCCTCGATGACGACCTCGCACGGCGTCGGAGTGACAGCGCAGTCGAAGAGCGTGACAGAGGATGCTAGGTTGTTAGCCGCGAGATTGTGGCGCATGCGCTCGAGCATCACCTCGGTCGGCTCGACGGCGATCACGCGCAGGCCGGCGTGGCGCTGGGAAAGCGCCCAGAAGGTGTAGAATCCGGCATTCGCGCCGACATCGAGGAAGACCGAGCCGGGATGCAACGCGCGACGCAGCGCTTCCCGCTCGGGGGCATCGTGGAAATTGGCCATCGTCAGCCAGCGTTGCTCGGTGAGGTTGCCACGGGTGCCGAGGCGCAGCTTGAGTCCCCAGATTTCCCGGTCGAAAACCTCCTGCCCGCTGCCTTTCACTGGCTTGCGCAGGAGGAACGCGAGCTTGCGGAAAATCCCGCCAACCGGCAGGAGATCGATCAGCTTCAGGCTGAGGGCGGCGGCTCCTTTCGGTTTCCAGGTGCCCCAGGGCGAGGTGGTGTCGAAGGTCATGCGGTTAGATTTTCATTCGCGCCAGTGCTTCGCGACCCAATCGGACGGCAGGACGAAGCGGGAGAAATGCCGCCGCCATTTCTTCTGGGTTTTCCGTTGGGACCAGACCCAGCGGATGTGATCCATCGGGCCGCGGGCCACGTTTTTTCCCGACCACCGGCCGACGATCGCATCCGGCGGTTTCGGGTGGCCGGGGAAGGTGACGATTTTTACCCCCTTCGGTAGGACGGGCGGTCTGAGGTAACGCAGCGGCCAGATCCCCATCGAGTGCAGGCCGAAATGTTTCGTCCACTCCGGCGGCCAAAACTTGATGCCACCGCGGATGCCGGCGGTGACGTAGTTCTGCTCGAACTGGTACTTGCGCGAGAGGTTGGCCGGATCCTTCTGGAGGTTTTCCAGCATGTAGGGATGCCCGCCGACGGGAAACCGGAACACGGAAGTCTGGCCGGTCATCTTGAAAACGCGGACCCAGTTGCGCGCGGTGATGACGTCCTGCGGATCGCCATAGGTGAAATAGTCGTCGATGTTGGCAACAATCACCGAGTCCAGGTCGATGAAAAGCGCGGTGCCCTTCAGCCCGTCGAGCTCGGGGCTCCAGAGCGCGACTTTCGGCCATTTTCCCGGCACATCCGGCGGGATCTCGCAGCCAAGCGGCGGCAGCGGCCGACAATCGACCTCGGGCCGGATGCCGGTGAAGTCATCGGTGAAACAAACGACCTTGAACGGGCCGGTGATGTTCCGGGCGACCATCGCGTGCATGATGTTCACGTATTCCGGGCCATAGACCGTGCCCCATTTCATGCAGAAGATCAGCTTCGTATCCATCATATCGCGAGACCCCATGAATCGCACGGACGCGGGGTGGAATGTAAGTAAAATCTCCGGGCGGGATGCATCGGGAGTCTTTGGCGGACATCCGGTATTTGTGCGCGAAAGCCAGCAATTCTCTTGCAGTTCCGGAAGAAAAGGTCAGCGTTTTTAACCTAGAAGTGGGAATTAGATCCACTTTGGCTTGTCTCCCCCCTTCATCTCGATTCCCCCGGATCCGGATTCTGTCTTTCAGTTCTCCCCATGGACGTTGAATTCGAAAAATCCAATTCCGCTTTCCTGCCCTGGGGATTTTCAGCTCCATTTTGAGTCTGTAACCAGGATTCCCCCCGATTTCGCCCACGCCCCGTGAAACACCGTTTTCTCTTTGAAAAATTCCCACCGCAACCATCCAACTCCATGAAAACCAAATTCAAGCTCCACCCGGGCAAGATCGGCGCCAGCCTCATGCTTTCCCTCATCGCGAGCCTTACCACGGTTCACGCACAGTCCACCATCGCCAGCTGGGGGAACCACGGCTACTCGGCCAACGCCGGTTGGCTCGACTTCCGCCCGAGCGAGGTGGATGGCGTGGTCGTCACCGAGACCTATCTGTCCGGCAAAGTTTATGGAGCGAACATTGGCTGGATCGACATGGGTGATGGATCACCCACAAACGGCCATACCTACTCGAACAGCTCCGCCACCGACTTCGGGGTGAATCTCTCCGAATCCGGCCAGCTCACGGGATACGCCTACAGCGCGAACGTCGGCTGGATCAACTTCGAGCAAACCCATGGCAAGCCTAGTATCGACTTTGCCACCGGGCAGTTTCATGGCTCCGCCTATTCCGCCAATATCGGCTGGATTGCTCTGGAAACCCAGAATCAGGCGTTCTTTCTGGTCACCGAGACTTTGGGGTGCCCGGACACCGACCAGGATGGAATCGGCGATGCTTACGAAATGTTTCATTTCCACGACCTCACCACCGCCAATCTATTGACCGATTCCGACGGCGACGGCGTTTCCGATATTCTTGAATATTCCGCCAACACCAACCCGCTGGATGCCAACAGTTACCTGAGGATCACCGCCCACGTTTTCAATGCCAGTTTCAAAAAAGTGGCACTGACCTTCACCTCCTCGGCCAACCGCACCTACAGTATCGAGCACGATACGGATTTGGTCGCTCCGTGGACAGACTCCGGCCTCTACACCTTCTCGCCCGACCTCGGCCCCTCCACGACCCGAACCGTCGAGTTCCCAACCGGTCCGCGCCGCTTCTTCCGCGTCCTCGCCCACAAGCCACTCCAACCCTGAAATCCCGCCTCAAATGAAAACCACAACGCTCCTCCTGCTTGCCGCCTTGACCGGGATCCTTCGCGCCCAAGGCCCGCTTACCCCGCCCGGTCTGCCCGAACCGACGATGAAGACGCTCGACCAGATCGAGCCACGCACGCCGATCTACAGCCTGCCCTACACGATCACACAGTCCGGTTCCTACTACTTCACCGGCAATCTCAAGTTCACCGCAACGTCAGGGGATGCCATCACCATAGCTGCCTCGAATGTCAACCTCGACCTGATGGGCTTCACCCTCTCTTCCTCTTCCGGCGTGACTGGCGAAGCAATCAGCATCGCTGGAACCCCCACCAAGGGCGTTGTCATCCGTAACGGTACCATCGCGGGAAACACCACCGTCACGGCAAGTGGCGCACCCTTGGCCTGGGTTACCACCCCCGCAGGTTTCAGTCATGGAATTTTAGACGGTTCCTCTCGTGCAAGTTTCAAGGATCTTTCGATCACGGGAATGCGGGCCGACGGCATCTTGTCAGTATCCTACGCAACCGTTGAAAATGTCCGTTCCGAGCAGAACGGCGGGTTTGGAATCATTGCCGATTTCGGTAGTGTTAGCAACTCCACAGCCTCCTTGAACGGCAGCTACGGCATTTCGGTCAATTCTGGCAGAATCTCGAATTCCAACGCTGTTTACAACTCAAGTTACGGTATCTTTGCTCCGTCTGGTAGCGTTACCAACGTTGTCGCCAAATACAACGGCAGCGTGGGCATTTATGCCCCAACTGGCAGCGTCGCCAACTGCACCTCGTCTAACACTTCCAGCAGCGGAATTTTAGCCTCGACCGGCAGCGTCACGAACTCAACCGCTTCTTCCAATGGCGGCTATGGAATCGTGGGCATTTCAGGCAGCGTCACCAACTCCACCGCCGGATCAAACACGCTGGTCGATATCAACGCTACGAATGCCGCCGTCGCCTTCTGCAACTTTACAACTTCGAACCTGACCGGCAGCACCCGTACCGGCAATTACCCCGCACCATGAATATCCCGGTCCTTGCCCACAAGCCACTCAAACCCTGAACTCCCGCCTCAATGAAAACCACGACACTAATTCTGCTCGCCGCCTTGACTGGCATCCTCCGCGCCCAAGGCCCGCTCACCCCGCCCGGTCTGCCCGAACCGACGATGAAGACGCTCGACCAGATCGAGCCGCGCACGCCGATCTACAGCCTGCCTTACACGATCTCGCAATCCGGTTCCTACTACTTCACCGGCAATCTGGAATTCTCCGACCCCAGTGGCGACGCCATCACCATCACCGCTTCGAACGTTACGCTGGACCTGATGGGCTTCACCTTGTCCTCCACTCCCGGGGTGATCGGTTACGGGATCCACCTCGCCAGCCCGTTTATCGTCGGCGTCACCATCCAGAACGGCACCATCGCAGGAAATACCACCGTCACGACGAGTGGTTCCCCGCGCGTTTGGAGTGTCACCGCGGCAGGCTTTGTTTGTGGAATTCTGGACTCCTCCTCACATTCAAGCTTCAGGAATCTTACAGTCAAAGGCGCGCGCGATTCCGGGATTTCCTCAAACAACTTTACTACCTTGGACAATATACGAGCCGAGCAAAACGGGCTCCACGGAATCTACTCCCCCAACGGCAGCAGCATCAGCAACTCCACCGTATCCTACAACGGCGGCTCAGGCATCGCAGTTTATGAATGCAGCATCACCAACGTTACCGCTTCTTACAACGGTGGTTCAGGCATAACCGCCGTAGCGAGCAGCATCGCCAACTCCACCGGCTTTTACAACGGGGTTTCCGGCATTTCCGCCGATCTTTCCACGGTCACCAGCTCAAGTGGTTCTTACAATCCTGGAAGCGGCATTGTAGCCAATGAAGGCAATGTCCTCAATTGCACGGCCAGATACAACGGGGCAGGCGGCATCGGAGCCGGATACGGCAGCGTCGCCAACTCCACGGCTCACCACAACTCAGGGTCCGGTGGCATTGTTGCCTCTCTTGGCAGCGTGACAAACTCTACCGCAGCCAACAACGACGGACCCGGCATCACGGCCAATGACGGAAGCGTCACTCATTCCGTCGCCATTTTAAACACCGACGAAGACATTTTCGCCCCAAATTCCGCTGTCGCCTTCTGTCGCTTTGTTACATCGGACCTGACTGGCAGCACCCGCACCGGTAACTACCCCTCGCCATGAGATTTCTCCCTCTGCTCTCATGCCTCCTTGCTTTGCCTCTCCATGCGGACACGCCCTTCGTGGGTCGTATCGAAGTGAATGACTCCCGGCCCGGATGTTCCGGCAAGCTCGAGTACCTGACGAACGGCAAGAAGATGCTCATCCGCCAGCCCGGCGATGACTTCAAACGCGCCAGTGCCCTCATCGACCTCGAAAAAGATCATTTCACCCAGATCCAGCACCACAACCACTCCTACACCGAGGTCGGCAAGCTCGCCGACTGGCCCAAGCTCATGGAGCTTCCGGCCCGGCCCGCCCCCAGGTCCCCCGAACCGCCCAAGGTCACTCTTCTGGAGGACAAGAAGGACATCCTCGGTCACGCCACCACCTGCATCCTGGTTGAGAGCATGGGAGAGAAAATGAAGATCCTGGGCACCACCGGCCTGCCCGCCTTTTACCAATGGTTTGCCTTCTGCCCGGAGCCCATGCCCTCGTTCCGGCTGGAAGAACAAATCGGAGCCATCTGCCGCCAACAAAATGTCTTCCCGCTCCTGATCACCCTCACCCGGGGCGGGCAGGAAAAAGCCATCTTCGAAGTCACCAAGATCACCCCCGCCAAACCGGGCGATCAGAACGACCCGTCACTGGACGACAAGACCTACACCATCCCCGCTGACCACCGCCTCATGCGCCACCCTATGCAGGAGTTCAAACGCATGGAAGAAGAACGCTCCAAAACGCAATCCGCTCAACCCGCCGAGCCTCCCACACTGCAACACTGATTTATTACCAACAATGAAAACGAAGACCCTCCTCCTGATGTCCGCGTTGACGGGCATCCTCCACGCCCAAGGACCTCTCACCCCTCCCGGCCCGCCCGAGCCAACGCAAAAATCCCTCCAGCAGATCTGGGACCGCATCGGGGCGCTCGAAACAAGAAACCAGCAACTCAAGAATCTGCTTCTCAACATCGCCCAGTCCACTGGTTCCTTGCCATGGGAGACTGTCACTGTCGATGGCGGCATCAATGTCGGCGAATATACCTCGCTTGCCTTCACGCCTGACGGTCGCCCCGCCATCAGTTACTATGATGACTTTAACCGCTATCTCAGATACGCGGTCTTCAATGGAATGAACTGGACCAACTCCTTCGCCGACACCGGATTTAACGTCGGCAAATACACCTCTCTGGCGTTCACCCCGGGCGGCCAGCCCGCAATCAGCTACCAAGGGTCAGGCCCCCACGTGAAGTATGCGGTTTTTGACGGTGCGAATTGGCATTCTTCCGTCGTCGACAACTCCGCGTTTGGATCCGCCAGCTCGCTTGCCTTCACGCCTGGGGGGCAGCCCGCCATCAGCTACAGCGTGAGCGCCCCCGAATACAGCTTGAGATATGCCGTCTTCAACGGCGTGACTTGGGTGATCACTACCGTCGACAGCTCCGCACACGTCGGTGAATACTGCTCGCTTGCCTTCACTTCGGGAGGCCTGCCTGCGATCAGTTACCTGGATTCCACGAATCTCGACCTGAAGTATGCCGTGTCCAACGGTGCAAGCTGGACACTCACCACGGTAGATAGCGCTGGCGACGTCGGATTATATACTTCGCTTGCTTTCACTCCGTCTGGCGACCCGGCCATCAGTTATTATGATATGACCAATTCCAACCTCAAGTATGCCTCGCTCCATGGTTTAAGTTGGGTGACGACTACCGTGGATAGCGTCGGAAATGTCGGCCAGCATAGCTCACTGTCGATGGTGCCTAGCGGGCATCCCGCGATCGGTTATTATGATTCGACAAATCAGGACCTGAAGTATGCCGTGTTCAATGGAGCGACCTGGGTAATTTCCACCGCTGATAGCGCCGGGAATGTCGGTGAATACGCCTCGCTTGCCTTCACACCGGACGGACAGCCCGCAATCAGTTACCTGAACGAGTCAAATGGTGATCTTAAATACGCGGTTCGGACGCCGTTCGCAGCCCCTTGATCGGGAGCGAGACCACAAATGTCGTCATGGCCAGCCCATGGCGAATCAGCGGCTTGCGGAAAGATTCATAAAGTCACAGCTATCCCGCCCCAGGGGCGTCAAATTGAATTTCCACGCCTGAAAACAGATGTCGGTTGGGTGGCGGTTGCGGTGCCAGGATCATGCGGTGACGACCCCGTCTCGAACTCCGACTTCTCCTACTGACGCACCGCCCACTCGGCGTATTTCGCAAGTCCCTCTGCCAACGGCGTCCGCGGCTCCCAGCCTAGCAGCCGCTTGGCCTTGCTCACATCCGCGAAGGTCTGCGGCACGTCACCCGGTTGTTCCGGCTTCTGTACGATGATCGCCTTTTTGCCGGCCAGTTCCTCAAGCGCCGCGATCAACTCCGCCAGGCTCGTGGTCCGCGATCCGCCGAGGTTGAAAATCTCAAAATCGGCCGCGTCGTAGTCGGCCGCCGCACGGACACCGGCCACGATGTCGCTGATGTAGGTGTAGTCCCGCCGCGTTCCGCCGTCGCCGTAGCGTTCGATCGGCAGGCCTTTGCGGATCGCGGCGAAGAATTTCGCGATCGCGAGGTCCGGCCTTTGCCGTGGCCCGTAAACGGTGAAAAACCGCAGGCAGGTCACCCGCATCCCGAACAGGTAGGAGTAGTTCGAGCAGATCTGCTCGCACGCGAGCTTGGTCGCCGCATAGGGCGAAATCGTCCGGGGAATGGGGTCCTCTTCCGCGAACGGCACCTTCTTGTTGATCCCGTAAACCGACGACGACGACGCGAAGGCGAAATTTTTCACCTCGTTGTGCCGGCAACTGTCCAGCAGGTTGAAGGTGCCGTCGATGTTGGTCGTCACGTACGATTTCGGATCCAGAATCGACGGCCGGACGCCCGCACGGGCCGCGAGGTGGATGACCGAGTCGAATTTCCCGCGCGCGAACAGGCGCTCGACCAGGGCTGGATCGCGGATGTCGCCGCGCACCAGCTCGATGTCCTTGAGAAATCCGGACACGTTCCGGTGCTTGATCGCGGGATCGTAGTAGTCGTTGAAATCATCGATGACCGTCACCCGCGCGCCATCCGCCAGCAGGGACTCAACCACATGGGAACCAATGAATCCCGCGCCGCCGGTGACCAGAAATTTTGAGGAATGCATCACGTGCGACCACTGCTAGTCCAAGGGCCTCCGCCGAGAAAGCCTTTTTCACCCGATCCGTGGCCCGCGCGGCGGCAAGTGCTTGGAAATCCCACAATTTTGGAATCGGCAAGGTGCTTGATTTTGCTGGATAAAGGGATCGCGAGCCGCTCCGCTTCCCAAGCCACCTGCCGAATCCATGTCCAACCCATCTTCGCCCCAAACCGTCATCTGCCTCAAATGGGGCGACCGCTATGGTCCCGAATTCGTCAACAAGCTCTTTTCCATGGTGGCCCGAAACACGAAACGTCCGCTTCGTTTCGTCTGCATCACGGACGACGTGAGCGGCCTGGATGCGGGGATCGAAACAAGGCCCATGCCGGAATTCGACCTGCCCGAGATCTTCCGTTTCAAGGGCTTCCGCCGCATGTTCCTCTTTAAGGAAACGCTCCACGACCTGACCGGACCCGTGCTGCACCTCGACGTGGACCTGCTCGTCACCGGATCGGTGGATGATTTCTTCGACTACAAGCCCGAGGCCAAATACATCGTCAGTGAAAACTGGACGCAGCCGGGCGCGGGCATCGGCAACATGTCGGTCTTCCGCTACCACATCGGATCGCAAACGAAGATCTGGGACCGCTTCAGCGCCGATCCGCTTGCCATGCTGGAGAAATACGTGAACAGCCAGACCTTCTGCAGCCGCACGCTCGGCAAGTTCGACATGTATCCGCTGGAGTGGTGCGTCGGTTTCAAGCAAAGCCTGATTCCGCCGTGGCCCCTGCGTTTTTTCCAAACGCCCTACGCGCCACCGGCCACCGCAAGAATCGTCGCATTCACCGGCAAGCCCGACATGGACGAGGCCGCCGCCGGCATCTGGCCCGACCACCGTCCTTGGAAAAGGATCTACAAGTACATCCGTCCCACCACGTGGATCGCCGATATCTGGAGGTGATCCTCTCCACCGCATCGTGGTGACGGATGGTAGCCGTGGACTTCAGTCCAACGCCTTTGAGGATTCGATCAGATGAGTGCGCCACGCTGTGCTGCCGCCAGCGGTGGATGGAATCTCGACTCCATGCGGTGCGGAGCTCTTGGTTTGTAGTCCAGCCCTTAAGGGCGTCTTCCACGCGCCTACGAAGACGCCCTTAAGGGCTGGACTACATGCGAAGAAGCGATCTGCCCGACTTCGCATCTCACCTCGCGGGCATCGCGGCCATTTTCCTCTCCTTCGCCATGTGCTTGCTGAGGATGACCGCACCAATCGCGACGGCGACGAGCACCACCGAGAGCACCGGCCGCACCACGAACCATGCCACGGCGATCACCACCAGGGAAACAAGTGCGGCGATGATCAATGCGGCGATGGAGGTGCCCATGCCAACGATATCTCCAAGAAACGGAATGACCCCCGCCAAGGTGGAGATCGGGCTCAGGATCAGGCCGATGCCGAACGCCATCAAAAGCGTGCCGCCCAGGCGCACCGCCCACGTGACCATCGAGTTTTCCTTTGCGGCATGTTCGAACATTTCCGCCGCGGGAACTTTTCCTGACTCCACCCGCGCGATATCACGACCCGCCTTGGTGGGATAGGCCTCAAGTGTCCCGGCGGTCTGCCGCGCGAGGATGCTGAACGCTGCCGGTTTCAACACCGTGAACGTCACCCGCTGGTCTCCGAGGGCGGGATTTTCAGGATCGGCCCCGAAATAGAATGCCTCTCCGGTGTTCTTAGCCTTGCCTTTCAATTTCTCCGGGAGCTCCTCCGCTTCCGCGGCCGCGATTGCCAGCGGCACGTCGCCAGCCATCCTGGAGATGATCTTCGCGGGAATCCTGAACGCACCTAACATCACGTTGCCAGCAACGATCGTGGTGCTCTTGGCAACCATCGAATCCGGGTTCTGATGTCCTTCGGGACGCTTGAAATCGGAGGACTTCACCAGTTTATCCGCCCAATCCATCGAATAGGTGTAGGTCGTTTCACTCTTCGTTCCTCCTCCCAGCTTCTTGCGGGTTTTCCGATCCTTCTTCTCCTTCCACTGGAACATCTCCACCTTGCGGGTCAGGCGGATCGCATTCTGGCTCACCTTGAAATGGGGATCGGCCACGGTATCCGCGGTCGTTACGTCACCGCTCAGGTGGATCAGTTTCCCCTGGTTGGCCTCCTGGACCGTATCCGCGGAAACCGAAACCACCGAAGCAGCTCCTTCCTTGAGGCTTTGAGCCGTTTTCACCGCGCGCCCCTCGTTCCAGAAGAGCAGATAGATGGAAACCGGGATCAGGATCAGCCCGATCAGCACGCCCTTGATCGAGTTTCCGAGACGGCCGAAAATGGATTCGCTGGAGGATTCTGTGAACGAGTCGGACATGATCGTGGATGGAATGAACTTTTCCCGTGAATTGTCAGTTACAAATTCGGCGGAACTTCCAATGACTCCGGTTCGCGTTATCTCGGCGAGGAAGCCAGCTCCCGGTAAACCTCCAGCGTCGAGCGGCACATGGCGTCCAGGGTGAACGGCTCGCCGACGGGCAAAGGCGTGTTGCGCTCGCGAACGACCTTGCGGGTGACTTCGAGCAGCCCGGCGGCATTTCCCAGGGCGACGCGGCCTTCCGGAAACAAGCCACCTAACAACTCCCCCACCCCGCCGCAATCGTAGCCGACGACGGGTTTGCCCAAGGCCATCGCCTCGAGCACCGTGCGGCCGAACGACTCGGGCTGTTGGGAAAGCGCGAAAACGATGTCGCTAACAGACATGACTTCCCGGATGTCGCCGCGGTGCCCCAGAAACGTGAGCTCGTCCGCGATGCCGAGGCGGTTCACCATTTCCCGCAGTTCGCCCATGTATTCCTGCTTCTGCGCATGGGTGTCGCCGGCGACGAGGCCGTGGACCGGAATCTGTTCGCTCTTCAAGGCGGCGATGAGATTGAAGAAATCGCCATGGCCCTTGAGCCGTGTGATGCGTCCCGGAAGCAGCAACACGCATTTTCCGGCAAGACCCGGATGCTTGGCCTGCCATCCCCCGATCCATTCGTTAGAAGGCCTGAAGCCGGTGCCGTATTTTTCCGGCTCGATGCCGCGCGGGATGACGCGGATGATTTCCTCAGGCGTCTTCGGATAGTTCGTGAGGATATAGTCGCGGATGCAGTTGGAAACGGCGATGACCCGCTCGCCCCTGGCCATGATCGCGGAGTAGGCGTTGATGGAATAGAATCCATGGACAGTGCTGACCAGCCGCGGGCGGGTGGCCGGATCCATGCCGCGCCACGCCAGCCAGGTGATCCAGCCGGGAACGCGCGAACGGATGTGGACGATGTCGGGGCGCTCGTCCGTTAGAAATCGCCGCATCGCGCGGACCTTGAACAGGCTTGATAGACTTTTGCGATGGACGGCCATCGCCACATGTCTCGCACCGCCGCGTTCGAGCTCCTCCACGAGGCGGCCGCCGTTGGAAACGACGATGGCGTCATGACCCTCGCGCACCAGGCGGGCCGCGATTTCCAGCGTGCCGCGCTCGACTCCCCCGGCGTTGAGCTCGGGGAGGACCTGGACGATTTTCATGGTGTCGCTGGCAATGAAACCAGCGGGATGGATAGGCGTCGAGCGGCTTTTGACAATGCCTTGGGCGCATTGCAGGTGACGATGAAGTCGATCGGCAGGGCGGCGGATTCGTCAACTTGCCCGAGGTACTTGATGAGTCCGTCGCGGTCACCGCATTCCGGATTCGCGTGGAAATGCACGTTTGCCAGATTTTTCGGTGGGACAGGTCCACCATGCGGTGGAACGACCTCGTAGATCACGTCCGGATGCGTCCATGTGGTCGGGAGTTCCCAGCCATCGGGGACGCCGGGAAGCCAAAGCAGGGCCCGGTGCGGCGTCCGACCCGGCTCGGTGTCCGGACCTAACCACTCACTGGCGCTGCGGTTCGTGCGGATATACATTTTCCACCTTTCCTGCAGCCAGAACACGTCGAGCGGGCTGGCCTTCAGCGATCGCTCGATGGCCTCCATGCAGTTCGCGGTGGTCGCCGGACCCTTGAGCGGGTGATAGCGGATGCGCCATTTCCCCGGTGCCTCGGTGATCAACGACATCCCTAACACCTCCGACTTGCTGCGTCGTGCGACGAGGCTGGGAAGCGGGCTGGCACGGGTGATCCTGCCGAAATAACGGACGACCTCTCCCTGCTGGCCGACGCGCTGGTCCGCCAGGATTCCCAGGATCCCGCCTTCCCGGAGAAACCCGGTGATGACGTGGAAGCTGTCCCGTTTTGAGAACAAGCGCGTGCCTTCCGCCTCGCGCTGGGCCAGCACGCGGGCATCTAGCAGGGGGTTGTTCAGTGGCCGGTAGAGCGCGCCATTCGCATGGCCCTTCGGAAAACTGCGATGGATGCGCGTGAGAACTTCCCAATTTCCCATGTGGCACGGCAGCAGCACGAGACCCGGGCTTCGTGCCAGCGCTTCCGTGACGAGTTCCGGGTTCTCGACGGTGACAACCTTGTCGATGTCGTCGGCGGAAAGACCGGTCGTGTGGAGGGCGGAAAGCAGGTTGGCCCCGGTGCGGCGGAACGAGTCGCGTGCCATGACCCGCAAGGTCGGCAGGTCGTGCTCGCCATGGAAGGCGATGCGGAGATTCCGCAGCACGATCTGCCTGCGCACCTTCATGAAATGCCAGACGAGCCCCCCCAGGAACTCGCCGATCTTGAAAACCCATGGTCCGGGAAGGATGCCCGCGATTTTCTCAATCCCGATCTGGGCCAGCCATTCGACCCGCCATTTCCAGAGATTGGGATGTTTTTCTGGAAGCTCGCTGGACACTGCGGGTTTCGTAGTGACAACGGCGCGTTCATGCAAGGCAGATGGGGATTCCCGGATATGCCTCCCCCGCCTGATCTCCGGCAAGCTCTCGGTCGAAGATCTCGACATCCAGTTCCCGCCCGGCATGGCGGAGGAATTAGAGGTTGAACCCCAGCGCGGCTGTTCCCATGACGCGGCGCGCCAAGAAATGATCTTGCGCTGTTCACGAAAATAGCCATGTTCACGGAAACGTGAACACGGGAGAATCCATGAACACCGCACCACTGTTCGGCGCAGCACTTGAAAAGGCGCTGGCAGCGAAACTGCGAGAACTGCTGGCAGGCATCCCGTGGTTGCCCGAAGCGCAAGTGGATCTCAATCCCGCCGATTTCAACCGGATCTTCGACCTGTTCACCCGTATCCAAATGCCGGATGGACCGGTCATTGAACTCTGGGTGGACGTCAAAAGGGATCCGCGGCCCGCGCATTTTCCCTACGTGAATCTGGAGCGCGAGTTTGAAGAGAAGAAAGTCAAGCGAGTGCGCGTCCGGGTGTTCGCCGCTCCGCACATTTCACCCCGGATGGCGGAGATTTGCGAAAGTCACGGCTGGAGTTGGTTCGACCTCGCGGGAAATTGCCGGATCAGCGTTCCGGGCCTGCTCCATCTCCAGCACACCGGGAATCCGCCGATCCAGAAGCGTCCCCGACCAAAGGCCACCCTAAAAACCAAGGAAGCCGGACGGGTGGTGCGTGCTCTGCTTTCGCCTGTTTTTTTCGGTTTACCTTGGACGCAGCGCTCCCTGCAAATCCGTTGCCAACCCGAGGTCAGCTTGGGACTGGTAAACAAGATGGCGCAGTATTTGTTGGAGGAATCATTCATCGAGCAGTTGCCTGATGGAGGTTTCCACCTCAGCGACCCGCTCAAGCTCCTTTATGCTTGGCGGGATTCCTATCGATTCGACCAGCATGAGCGACAAGGTTACTTCTCCCCGCTTCAAGGCACCAAGCTACGTGAGGCCTTGATGGAGCTGGATGATAAAGGGGAAGGTTGGGTTGTTTACTCCGCCTTCTCTGCGGCGGATTTTCAGGCACCTAATGTGCGACAGCCCAAAACGTGGCTATATGTATCGAGCCGGGAACTGGAAAACTTCAAACACGTCGTGGAGGCCAAGCTGGTGGATTCCGGTGAAAACCTCGTTGTGCTGGTGCCTTCGGATGACGGGGTGTTTTACCAGCGGGAAATTCCGCGACTGGATGACCACCTCGCCGTCACCAACCCACTACAGACCTACGTGGATCTGTGGCACTGTGGCGGACGCGGGAGAGAAGCGGCCGAGGCCGTTCTGGAGCAAGTTCTCAAACCGATCTGGAGGGCTAATGGCTACAAGCTATGACACCGGAGCCCCGCCAGCGTGAGGATTACAGTGACCGGCAAGTGGAGGCCGCGCATCGGGTGATCGTGGACATGGGCCAAGTACTGGCCTCGTTCGCGGATTGTCTGGTGCTGGTGGGAGGCTGGGTGCCCGACCTGCTGCTGCCGAATGCGGATGAGCCGCACATCGGCAGCATCGACGTGGACTTCGCGCTCGACGCCGCGAATCTGGGCGACGGGCGTTATGCGGATTTGCTCAAGCTGCTGCTGGATACGAAGCGCTACAAACCGGGCGCGAATGATTTCCAACTGGTGGTGGAGGTCGATCTCAAGGATGGCGGAAAGCCGGTGCAGGTGGAGGTGGATTTTCTCGCTCCCAAGGAAGTGAAGTTGAAGAAGAACCGGCCGAAGCTGCTGAAGGATTTCCGGGTCTTGCAGGTTGAGGACTGCGGCGTGGCCTTTCACGCGCCGGTCGAGAAGACGATAACCGGTCTGAATATCCGGGGAGCAAAGAACAAGGTCCGCCTTCATCTGGCATCGCTGGCGGACTTCCTGATGCTGAAGGCTTACGCGATCGAAAAGCGGGACAAGCCTAAGGATTCCTATGACTTGTGCTACTGCCTGGACCATGTGGAGGGAGGAATGGAGAATATTGCGGCCGAATGGAAGAAGCGGGCTGGTGAAAAAGAAGTCGCTCGGGCGATCGGGATCTTACGTGAGAAATTTGTGGATACGGATTCGTTTGGGTCTCAGCAGGTGATAGAGTTCCACAACTCGCCGAATCCGGAGGAACAGGCGATGCAAGCAAGGCGCGCCTACGAACTCGTTCGGAAGTTTCTCAATCTGATCGACCATGCCTAACTTTATCTCGGAAGATCAGATCGAACAGACGCTCTTGCAAAAGCTCCAGCATCGGCATGGGCTTGATTGGCTCCAGTAACACACCCAGGACCGGGAGGACCTGAACGACAGCTCAGGAAGCGCCTACAAGCGAGATGTCATTCTCGTGGACCGGAGTCAGACGATGTTGCCAGTCGCCGCGACTCACCGCACCTCCCACGAATGCTTCGCCCAAAATGCGTTGAGGTCCTCGAGCGAGCCGTTGAAGGCGTTGTGCTCCAGCGGCCGGTCCAGCGTGCCGAAATAGGCAGGCGACCTCCACGGGCCTGCGCAAAAGTGCTTGGGGACGGATCGGCCGGACCATTCGACGCCGGCGTATTGCCAGAGCGCCCAGTCGCTCCAGATCCCGTAGGATTTCATCAACGACTTCGGGTTTTCAAATCCGGAGTCGTGCGAGTAGAGCGCGATCCAATACGGGCATTGGCAAATCCGCTGCTTCTGGGAAGACGTGGCATTGCTCAGCGAGGCACGGAGGCGATCGCTGTTTTCCAAATAGATGGCCGGCAGGACTCCGGTCCGCTGCTCCACGCGGTCGATGAACGCGACCAGGTCCGACGGACTGGACTTGGTGTCGAAGTCGCCGACCATGAGGATTTTGCGGCCCATCAGCCCGCGGCTGGCGGCGATTTCACGGAGTCGGTTGATGTAAAGATCCGCTTGGCTGGCGGGCTGGAGGTCTTGAGCACGAAATAGTAGGTGCCGAGCATCATCCCCTCGCGGTTGGCTGCGGTTAGAAAGTCCGCGCATTTCTCGTCAAGCACAGGTCCCTTGCCGGTTCGCGCGATCAAGCCATGTGCGCCATTCCTTTTCAGGGCGGAAACGTCATCCGCGGAATAGGAGTCTCCGGAACGCTGGCGCTCCTTCGGGTCCCACGACGAAACATTCACCACCTTCGGAGCATCC
The DNA here is from genome assembly GCA_963810445.1 of uncultured Verrucomicrobiae bacterium. Taxonomy (GTDB): domain Bacteria; phylum Verrucomicrobiota; class Verrucomicrobiia; order Verrucomicrobiales; family Akkermansiaceae; genus Luteolibacter. The sequence goes on from CAWENZ010000055.1 coordinate 264,738, forward strand.
TGCAACCCGACCCGGCCGTAGCCGCCACCGCAACTGTTGAGGAGCATGGCGACGGCGGTGAGGATCAGCGAATTTCTCATGGCGGGTATCCTAAGCCCGGATGGGGCGTCAACGCAAGGGATCCGCTCGATCCGGAAACCTTCCTGAACGGGTGTATCTGAAAATGATGGACAACATTAAGGAGGGTTGGACTTCGGCCCTCCTGTCGATGGGAAAAGAAAGGGATGAGCTTCGCGCTGGCGCTTTCACGGCTCATCGTCAAGTGGACAGAATGTCCACTCCCCGTATTTGGCCGCCACTCTCGGTTGCGCCCTGCCCCAATGTTCGTCGAAAACTGCCGACCATTCATCGCGTAGGCAGGAAATGATCGGATCAGACACGACGCCAGGATTCGGAAGGCGCGCATTCATGGGCGGCGTGTTGGCGGCCGCAGCAGGTGGCGTGGCCTTGGGTCAGGAATCCAAACCGGCCCCGGCACCCAAGATCCACGGGAATCCGCTCGTCTATCAGTTCAAGATCGGTGAGTTCGACGCGTGGTCGATCAGCGACGGCCATCTTCTTTTCCGCGGCCCGCTGGACCTGATGTGGCCGCGGGAGGCACAGCCGGAAATGAAGGATTGGCTCGTCAGCCATGGCGAACGGATGGACGGGATTCCGCTTTATGTGAACATCCTGGTGGTGAGGATCGGCAAGGAAGTGGTGATGTTCGACGCCGGATTCGGCGAGACGGGAAATGTGAACATCGGTTGGTTGCAGGATGGCCTGCGGATGGCGGGCATCGCGCCGGATCAGGTGACGGCGGGATTTCTGAGCCACGCGCACTCGGACCATCTGGCGGGATTCGTGAAGGGAGGAAAACCGGCGTTTCCGAATGCGGCATTCTACTATTTGCCAGCCGAACACGAGTTCTGGCATGCGGCGGAACCGGATTTTTCAAAGACCAAACGCAACCGTGCCGAGCTTCCGAAGATGATCGCCACCGTTCGATCGCAGTTCGAGATCCTCAAGGGAGTTTCGCAACCGGTGAAGCCGGGAACCCAATTCTTCAACGGCGCGGTGACCATCGAAGCCGCGCCGGGCCACACGGCGGGACATGCGATTTTCCGCATCCGGTCGGGCGATGAATCATTGCTGCATTTCGTCGATCTCTCGCATCATCACGGGTTCATGTTCTTCAATCCGGAATGGTACATCGCCTTCGACCATAATCCGATGTTAGGGATTGAAACGAGGAAGAGGGTTTTCGCGCAAGCGGCGGCGGAGCGGACGCGTTGTTACGGCTTCCATGTGCCGTGGCCGGGCATCGGTCACATCCTGCCGCAGGGAAATGGCTACCTCTGGCACCCGGAGCGCTGGAGCTGGGGAAGTTAGAGCATCGGCTCACTTGAAGGAATAACGTCCATCCACCACCGAGACATCGGGCGGGATCTTGTTTTTCTCAAACAGGTCGTATCCTTCCCTCAGGTTTTTCCAAAAGTCCTCGTTGGGATTTCCAACAGCTCCGGCCATCCGCTCCTCGGACATGCGGAACGGGAAGATCTGGACGCGGAAAAATGGCTGCCCTCCCTTGTGCGCCGCGTCGCAGAGCGTGTAGATCTCGTCGATCTTTTCGTCTGTCATCGCGAGGCAGCCGATGGACACGCAATTTCCATGCACCATGATGACGGAACCGGTGCGCTGATGGAGACGGTCATATTCGTTAGGAAAGCCGATGTTGAAGGCGAGGTGGAACTGGCTGTCCGGCTTCATCGCCGACGGTGGCACGAAGTAGAACCCCTCCGGCACCTGGCCATCACCTTCCGCGAGCTTGGGGCCGAGGATGCCGGATGCGGCGGCGATCGGATAGGTCCTGAACAGGTCGAAATTGCCGGTCTTCCGGTTGCGGACAAACAGCTCCAGGGCATTTTCCTCCTTGAACGCACGGATGAAGACGGGATCGCCAAATTCCAGGCCAGCAGCCGTTAGATCGCGTTCAAGAACGGGACGCACCCTGGCAGCGGCAATGGAGGGACGGTCGGTTTCGACTTTGGGTACCTCGGCGGCTTCGTTCACAGGTGGCACGGGTTTCTTGTTCTCCTCACAGGAAGCGAGCGAAGCCAGGCAAAGGACAGGGATGACAGCAACCGACTTCATGGCGATTCAATTCAAATCATGGAGCGTTATCTCATGATTGGTTCGGAATGGATACGGTCGATTCCTCCTGGGTGCAAGACGGTGTCGGCCGGTGCCAAAAGGTGATCAGACTCGCGCCAACCTGAAAATGCCGTATTCCTCAGGGAGTTTCTGGAAATGTCCCGGGGGCAGCCGGTGAGAAAATCCAGCAAGTCACTTGTCCGTCCAGCATGAGATCCGACCGCGCTGACCTCAGATGCCCGAAGGCCATGTATCAGAATCAGATGTTGAGATGCGGGAATCGACGCAATCGCCGGTGAATCGAGGATTCCAACTTCCTGCGGGCAGCCACTGCTCTTCAGATTCTCAGCCTCAAATCCCGCACACTCCACAGCACCCCAGATGCAGCCTTTCCATTGCCTTTCAGTCGCCGTGCGCCGTCCTTCCTCTTTTCGGTGAACCTCTCACGCGCCGCCGCAAACGCCTCGTTGACGAATGCCTTGCTGCCGATCACCGCCCCGTCCGTGAAATACCTCACCCGGCAACGCAGCATCGCCGCGATATTCAATTCCGGCAAAACCGTCCCGTTAGAATCCGCTTCCAACGCTTCCGCGGCTGTAGCGGCGGTCTGCGACCGTCGTATTGGATCCAATTCCGCCCGGCCGCTTTTCCTGCCCAAGGCCAGGCCCATCGTCCGGCGGTAAATCCGCGAAACCTCCTTCCATTTCTCGGCCTCGAATCCCGCCCCGTGGTGACTCATGCACGCCCTAACAAGCCCCTCGCGCGATTTCCTGCCGTTGCCCTTGTTTCCGCCACCCACCGCCTCGCCATAACTGCTCCAGCGATACTCCGCCGGATCGGAAACCATCCCGGCGCGCATCGGATTCAAGTCGATATAGGCCGCCATCGTCCGCGCCGCGATCCCGCTTTCCACGATCACGCTCTTGTAGCGTTCCTCCCACAAGGTGCCGCTGCGCTGGTGGGTGCGGTTGAACCAACGGGTGAAGCGCTGGAGCAGCGTCTTCATGAACTCGCTCAAATTGTGCATCCGGTAGGTAAAACGAGCGAGAATTTCCTCCACCCAAGCCTCCCTCTCCTCAACCCGCGCCTCCGACAACTCCTTGGCCACCACGGCCACAAACGCATCGCTGTTCGTTGCGCCAATACGCTTCAACAACTCTTCATCTGAAATCCCCCCCTTCGGCATCGGCGGCACCTCCAGCAGAATGTGGAAGTGATTCGACATGATGCAGTAGGAAAGAACCCGGCAGCCCGAGAAATTCTCCTGCATGCGCATGAACATGCGGAAATGCTCGCGCTCCACGTCGCCGAACACGAAACGCCGGTCCACCACGCGGGAAATGCAGTGGTAAATCGCCGGCTTCTCCGTCGAATCCTTCCAAGGTGACAACCAACGCCTGCTGCTCATCCCCCCTTTTAGCATCTCAAACCCACCCAGCAAGCCGATAGTCTACATTTTGTCTGGGATTTTGTGGGATTTTGGGATTTTGGATTATCTAACACAGACCAATGGAGGCGGTCAGGAATCTGGTGGAAACGCCGAACCCGCCCCTTTTGCGGAGCATGGATTGGAAGTCGGGTAAATGGATAGGGATCAGAACGGGGCAGGTTCATCCGACCCCGGACAAGGAGTTACGGGTTCGGCAGGCTGACCCGGATCCGGGCGTATTTCCTGGAATCCAATCCCCGCGGGATGCGCACCTCCACCGCATCGGTGCCGCCCTCGTCGGTGATGGTCACTCCCGCTCCCGATGAGACGGTGTCGGCTCCGATGAGAATCCTGTCTTCCTCCGGCCAGGTCACGAGGTCCGTGCTCACCTCGACCACGACATCGAGGAAGCCGATCGACTGGTCGTCCCGGTCAAAAGTCAGAACCAAGTCGCTGATTTCCGTGTTCACCACCGGCAGTGCCGTGTCGTTGGCCATGGTGGGATTTCCCCCGAGGAGGAACTCGAGTCCGTTGGGGAGACGACCGTGGTCAGGGTTGTCATCCAAACCATTTTGTCCGCCCACGTCGAACCCGCCGATCCAGGAGGAGAAACCACCGGACGATGCTGTTAGAACAACGGACCCGGAGGTCCCGTTGTCGGTCAGGGCCAGATACTGCCCGGAGACCTCGTTGGACGGACCGAAGCCCGACACGGTGACCCCGCCGATTTTGAAGAAGCCCGTCGTGGCCAAGCCTTCGAAGTAGGTCGTCAGGTCGCCGCCGGTGAAATCGTCAATCTGGATTTTTCCACCTGCGCCCGTGAAGTCATAGCCCCCGCCGTCCAGACCGTTGCTGGCCCGGACCGGATTGTCCTGCGGACCGGAAGCCCGCAGCGCGCCTCCGTCGATGACAAAGGTGCCACCCACCAACGCGAGCCCGTCGTTCTGTGAGTTAAAAAAGGTGGTCGATTCGATCACTGCTCCCGCCCGCACAATCGCTCTAGCCCCCTTGTTCAGGCCGAGGCCGTAGATCGTAAGGGGATCGAAGACAAACGATCCGCTCACCACCTTGAGCCGGGAAGTCGCACCTGAAACCGTCACTGCCGAGGTTTTGGCCTCGAAGTTTCCGTCGTTGATCACGACCGAGGCTCCGGAATTGATGTAGAAGGTGTCGGTTTCGCCGCTGTTCAGCCGGAGGAAGGCCCCCGAGTTGAGTGTCATCGAACTGCCAATGGAAAACGTGTGGGGGGCCTCCTTCTGGATGCCGCCACCATTGATGATCGCCTTGTCCACTCCAGCCATGTTCGGAGGCGTGGCTCGATTCCAGTGGGTCGGGTCGCTGTTGCTTGCGGAGTCCCAAAGCTCGGGACTGCCCGCATTTCCCGCTCCGCCCCAGACAATCGCCGGCACTTCTGTTAGCACCAGCGAGCCCGAGGTGCCGTTGTCCGTCAGGGCGATATACCGGAATTTGACCGCATCCGTGGTGGAGAAGCCCGACATGGTCACCCCGTCGATCTTGAAAAAGCCCGCCGTCGCCAAGCCCTGAAGGTAGGCCGTCAGGTCGCCCCCCGTGAAGTTGGCAATTTGGATGCTCCCCCCGATGCCGGTAAAGTCATACCCGCCACCGCCCAGACCATAGAGGGCCCTGAGCGGATCGGCTTGCGGACCGGAGGCAAGCAGCGTGCCTCCATCGATCAGAAAGGTCCCGCCCACCGTTGTGTTCACGTTATTCGAATTGAAGAAGGTGGCCGACTCGATCACCCCTCCCGCCCTGACAATCGCAGTCCCTCCGCTGTACAGGCCGAAGCCAAAGCTTGTCGGAGGATCGAAGACGAAAGAACCGTTCACCACCTCAAGGGCGGAATTCGCCCCGCCCACCTGCACGGCACCGGCTCCGCATTGAAAGGTCCCGTTATCAATCAGCAATTCCGCATCGGACGTAATGGTGAAAATATTGGTGGTGGAGTTGAGCCTGAAGAAGGCCCCCGAGTTGAGCGTCATCGTGCTGCCGTTGGAAAAGGCGTGCCCATTGTCCTTCTCGATGCCGCCGCCGTTGATGATTGCAACAGCCGCCCCCGACATGTCCGGTGGAGTGGCTTGATTCCAGTGGGTAAGGTCGCTGTTGCTGGCGGAGTCCCATAGCTCCGGGCTACCCGCATTCCCCGCACCGCCCAGGAAACCATCATCAGAGGAGCCCCCACCACGCCGGTATCCGCGGTGGCATCGAGGACGAGGGTATAGTTGCCCACGCTGCCGGACAGGCCTGCGGGACCACTCAGGCCGGTGGCAAACCTCCACCGCAATCCATTCAGTTCAACGAACCCGGAGCCGGCATCATGCAGTTGCTTCAGGGAGTCAAACACGTCCGCCGTGAAGGCGAGGTCCGCGTTGGTGCCCACGTCGTAGAGGGCTTTGATCTCATCCGCGGTCAGGTCCTCGTTCCAGATGGCGACATCATCGACGCGGCCTTTCAGGAATTGACTGATATTGGCCGAGACGCCGATGTAGAAAGCGCTGCTCGAAGTGTTGATCGTCCTCGTCCCGGTGGCGGCATTGGTGACCACCCCGTTGAGATAGGTTTTCACATCCCCGACCGTGCCGCCTCCAACCGGGAGGGTAGAAACGACCATGATCCAGCTTCCGCTCAACCCGCTGAGACCGGTTCCGGCGTTGCGGCCTGAACCCACTCCCACCTCGATCCCGCCGTTGTCATTGTCGATATCGAAATCCCATTTCGTTCCAGTTCCGTTGGCTCCGAGCGCCACGGGGGTCCGCAACCCGGCAACTCCGGAGTCCTGGTAAACCCAGGCCGAGATCGTGCGCTTCGTTCCCCCGGTGAACCCCGATCCGGCGACGACCTGGGCCGAGTCGTCGATACCGTCAAAGATGAGGGCCTCTCCGAACTTGCCCTGTCCGCCCGTGGTGACGGCAGCTCCGTTGCTCAACGTCAACCCGGTAACAGTATCGAGTGGCTGATAGGAAACAAGGCCAGCCTGAACCGCCACCGGGAGGAGCAATGCCGAAAGGACGGCGGCAAGCTTCGTGGGTGGCCGATGGCGCACCGTCGTGCCGCTCCGGAAGTCATGGATTCTTGGGTTTCTCATGGTTTCCCACCCCAACCAACCCCCTCAATGCAGTCAATCGAAAAAAGCCTTCCACCAGGAAAGTGGGTGGAAACCGGTGACGATCGCCGCGAAGCGGCGTGATCCTCCTGAAGCACCAGAACCCGCGCTGCGCTGAGGGTTCTGGTGCTTGAAATGGAAGAAATGGGGAGGAAAGCCGCTGAAGAGTGGGTTGCTCCGAACGGATTTTCTGAAATTCGCGGACATTGGCGTTGATTCGCGGTTCGTCCTTCAAAATGAGGTGGCCCTGATGTTGGTGAGGGATTGATTGACGATTGATCCGTCGCCGCTGCGCTTTGCCGGGACGCGTCCGGCGGGAGAAAGTGAAGTGCGACGGTCATCGACGCGCCGCTACAGGGCGGCTTACCTGATGGAGAATTTCCGGCTGCCCTGGACGGGTTCATCGACGACGAGCCACGAACCCTTGCGGGTGGCGGCGACGGGCTTGTCGTCCATGAAGACGCGGTCGGCGGGGTTCTTGGAAGGCAGCTCGACCCGGGCGGACATCGTCGCGGGGAGATCCAGTTTCAGGTGGAATGAGGAATCGCGGATCCACTGGATGAGGATGGGGCCGAGGGGGGTGGGGACTTTGCCTTTGGCTTCCTTGAGATTGCCGGTGCGGGGCGCGATGCGGGCGGATTTCCAGCCTGCGGTGAGTGGCTCGGCACCGAGGATGAAGCGTGGCAGGAGGTTGGCGGGCGCGGCACCCCAGGCGTGGTTCCAGTCCTGGTTGGGCTTGTATTTCTGGTCCCATGCTTCCCAGGTGATGGTGGTGCCGCTCTCCAGCATGTGCCGCCAGCTCCGGTCGCCACTGGCGGTGATGAGTTCGAGCGCGGCCCTGTCGGCACCGCTTTGGAAGAGGGCTTCCATCAGATATTGCGCGGCGTAAACGGAGCAGGCCATGCCCTTCTTGGTTAGAAACGCGGAGACCTTGTCCACCTGATCCGCCGGCACCAGCCCGAAGGCGAGGGGGAAGAGGCTGGCATGCAGCGAGGTGTGATCGGTGCCGATCCCGTCGCGGTAGGCTCCCTTGTCCGGCAGGTACAAATCCCGGTTGAACTTGAGCTTGAGCTCGCGGGCCTGGTTGGAAAATGAGGTGGCGTCGGTTTCGTTGCCCACGGCCAGGGCGATGTCCGCCATTCTAACCAGCGTTGCGTAACGGAAAGCGTTGACCACGGTGTTGACCTCGCGGAAGACGTATCCGTCGCGCTCACCCACCGGCCAATCGACGATGTCGGTCTTGCGTTGCTGGTTGTTGTCGCTTTTCACCCAACCATCGTCGCCCACGCGCTCCTGGAGCATCTTGCCCTTGAGCTTTTCATAGCGGGGTGTGAGCCAGGCGGTGTCTCCCGATTGCATCCAGTCCGCATGGGCCATGAAGACCATGTGGGGTGCCCATTCGGTGGGCCAGGTGGGATGGCTCATCAGGCGGTCGTAGGTGTCGCGTGCGATTTGAAGATCGTTGTCGGTGGCGTAATGGCTGAGCTGGTTGAGATAGGCATCCGCCTCGTAAGGGATGCGCTCGCGGTCACCATCGACATAGACCCCGGCGAAGGTGGTGGCCTTGATCGAGTAACGGCAGAGTTCCCAGATGGCGTTGAGCGTTCCGTCGGAGGAATGGAAGGACGCGGCATCGTCGTCCCATGCCGTTAGAAAGGCGGCTTGCCTGAGAATTTGGTCGGCCTTGAGGGTGCCGGGCCAATTCTCGATTTCCACCCAACGGAAAGGGATCACGGTTCCCCATTCGGTGGGAGTGAGGATGGCGGCGGGTTGCTTGGTGTTGCGCGGATCGACGGGTGGGGCGACGACGATCTCTCGGTCGCCGTCGAGCGTGGCCTCGACGGAGGTGAAACGAACCGAACCGGGCGGCTTGCGATTGATCTGTTTTCCATCGAATGCCTCACCGAATCGAACGACGATTTTCCCGGTGGCTCCGGAAGGTGGCCGGAGCTTGAGATTGCCAAAGGCGACCTTGCCGAAATCGACAAGGATCACGCCTTTCGCACCCGCTGCCGATCGTGACGGGAGCCTGGTCAAAAAGCCGGACGGGTGCCGCCATGATGGCACCACAAAGGCCCATCCATCCGATAGAAAGACTGAGGAGCAGCCTTGGCCGCCATCCGGGGGAGATCAACATGCGACGCATGAAGTGGATTATCACGCTATCAACGCAGGCGGCAAGCTACTTGAGTTCCTTGATCCGGAGATTGCGGAACTTGTAGGTCTGGCCTTTTTCACCATGGTGCTGGATGCCGATGGGACCGCTGGCGTCCATGCCATCCTCGACGTCGGTGACGACCACGCCGTTGATCTCGATCTTGATGCTCTTGCCCTTGCAGGTGATGCGGTAGGTGTTCCAGTCATCCCGCTTGAAGGTGGTGCCGGAGCGCTTCTTGAACTCGGCCTCGCTGGCGGCGTTCCCCTTGATGGGGCTGATGAACCACATGCGCCGGCCCTCGTCATAGAGTCCGCCGGACCAACCGCGCTTCGGGTCGCCATCGACCTCGCTCTGGTAACCGAAGACCTTGTTAGGCTCGACATGGGCGCGGAACATGAAGCCGCTGTTGGCCTTTCCGGGAGGCAGGAGGACATCGCCCTCGAAAACGAAATCGCCGTAGGACTTTTCGGTGACGAGGAAAAATTTCTTGTCGCTCTGGAGGTGGATCTCACCGTTGACGACCTCCGCCTTTCCCCAGGAGTAGGGGTTTTTCCAGCCGTCGGTGGTTTTGCCGTCGAAGAGGGAGGTGAAGCCTTCGGCAGCGGGTTTTTCCTCCGCGAAGGCGGTGGCGAGGGTGCAGCAGACGAGGGCGGCGATGATGGATTTCATTGGTTTCATGGGGTGGTTTCTGGATGGTTGGTCGGGTGAATACGGGCGGGTGATTGTCTAACGTTCCGGTTTTTCCTTCTTTTCCTTCTCGCGGTAGTCGGGAAAGACGAGGATGCGGGGAGTCCTGACTCCCTGGTTGGTGATGATGAACGCCAGTGAGCGGCTGCGCGGGTCGTGAAGCCATTTGGTCTCACAGAGGGGATAGAGGCGCTCGTCAGCGGGGATGCGGTAGGAAATGTTGACGGTGTAGTCGGTATTGCCGGTTGCGGGAGCATCCAGGGTGACGCGTGACTTGGGGCGGATGGCGAGATTTTGGGAGCCGACGGTTCCGCCAACGGCGTTTTCCGTGAGATTGAACCAAAGCATCTGGCCGGGCTTGAGCTTGTCCGAGCCGGCGGCGATGACCTGCAGGCGCACCGGGGCGATCTTGTTCTCGGGATCGCTGGTGACGAGCAGGTAGAAGTCCTCCACGGCCTCGGCCACGGTGACCGAAGGGGCGCCCGCGGGAACGGTATCCGGATCCTTCACGGGGGCGGGCAGCATGCGCAGGGTGAGATCCCCGGAACGGAGCTGATAGACCTTGGAGAGGTTCATCCGGGGAAGATCCACCTCCTGGGAACCGACGCCATCAAAGAGGTGAAGGGTGTCCGGTGCGGCATCCGGACCATCGAGGAAGAGGATGCGGAAGGTGTGCTCCGGGGCCTTTTGCGCCATCGCGGAAGCCGTTAGAAGAAGCGGGAGAAAAATGGAGAAGAGTCTCAAGGGATGGGGTGTGATTTGGATTTCATGGAAGGAACGGAGCTCCTTGGTCTGGCAGATGCGGTGCGCGGGGAATCGGCTGGACTCGTGATTGCCGGAAGCTCTCACACCTCGGCGGGGGTGAGCCAGCGGAAAGAGACGACCTCGAAGCGCCGGCCGAATGCCTTGTTGGCTGACTTGGTCGGGGAGGTCGCGAGATCGGCGGAGTCGGCGGGATCGACGTAATTGCGGCTGCGGCGGACGACGGCCTCGCAAACCGCACTGGCGGCGATGGAGCCGTCGGCATTCCGGGCGTCGCCATAGGCGCGGATGGTGAAGGTGTCGTCGCGGGCGGTTAGAACCGGCGCGAGCGGGCGCAGGATGTCGGCCTGGCGGGTCCAGCCGGGCAAGCCGTAGCCGCTGTATCCTTCCGCAGCAGCGGGGAACTGATACTCTGCGGCGGCGGCATTTGCCGGAACGGCAGCGGACCTGGAGGAAAGTGCCTCAAGCTTGGAAAAGATGTTTTTCCCGGACGTCTTCGCCACCTTGTTGAGTGCGGCCTGGATCGTGCCGGCCAAGGCGAGGTCGCCGGATGAGAGCTGCCGGTTCACGAACTCGGAAAGCGACAGGAAGGGTCCACGGGCCCGAACTTCATCGACCACCTTTTCGGCCAGGGCATCGAGGAAATCGTCATCCACCGTGCGGTAACCGGAAAACTCGGTGGCATCCGGAAAGGCCCCCGAGCTGCCGGCGGTGCCGGCCTCGGAATCACCCGCAACGCTGAAGCGGCTCATGACGTGCTCGGATTTTCCGGACAAGCCGACATCCCACGTGTTGCGGGTTTCCCTAACAAAAGGAACTTTCTGGCCACGGGCATGGCCTAGCAGGGCGCGCCATGCCTTGACCGAGGTGGAGTTGACGTTGAACATCCCTTCCACTTCCAGGCGCGAGGCGATGGTTTTCCATGAGGTGGCCGGGGCGACATTGGCGGTGTAGAGTTTCACGGAGCCACCTTTCGCTGCGGCGACACGGTCCTCGAGGATGGACTGATAGGCGCGATTTGCCAACGGTGTCGTGCCGTTGAGGAAATCGGTGTAGGTGGTTTTCTGATCCCTGCCGGAGGATCCGAAATTGGTCGGGTCCGGTGAGATGGATGAAACGAACCAGTCGTCGAACAACAGGTGGTTGGCGCAATAGGAATCGTCATACTGGAGGTTCACCGTCAAGTCCCGCGTCGCCGGAGTTGACCACCGCATCGGCGGGCAGCAGCGGGTGTGGCGTCGCGAGTTGCCGATCAGGTTGATGGCGTAGGGGGGAATCGGATTTTCATAGCGCAGGTCCCAGTTGACCAGCTCGCCGAGGGAGACGAGCGGCCGGATCGGGAGTTCCGACAATGACGCAGCGCGACAGGCCGTCGGACTTGTTGAAGCCGGTGACGATGTAGCCGCGGTTGCTGGCGTCGAAGGCTTGGGAAGAAGACTGTCACCGGCTCCGGAATGGGCGACGAAGCTGTAGTCGAAAGGCGAGTTCACCGGGTGGGCGGTGCCGCCGTAGTGGCGGGCGATGGTGCGCTCGCCCTCGTCCTTCCGGCCCATGGCGGTGTAGTTGACGAGCGGGCTCGACTGGACGAAGCCCTTGGCCGCGAGGTGGGTGCTTGCTGGCGGTGCGTGCTCCGAAGATCGTGGATAGAAACGGCTGCGGGTTCGTCTTGCACTGGGCAAGCGTTCCGTCGGCAAGGTTCTTCTTCGGCGGATAGACGACGTTGGCGATTTCAGGGGTGTAGATCATCCGATAGACCAGGTGGCGCCGGCCGCCGATCGACATGTCCAGATAGATGCCCACGCCTTCGGGGCGATCAATGCTCCATCGTTGTAGGTGGAGTCGAATTTGGCATCCGCCTTGATGGTGGCGGAAGCGGCAGGGCGAGCACCTCGCCCGCTGGTCCCTTGACGGGAAAGTAATGACCTCCGCCGTTGCGATAGCCCGGCTGCATGATCGATGCACCGCGCTGTCGGCCACCGGAGCCGCGGAGCCAGGGCTGAAGAGCCGGGTCTCACCGGGCATCAGCGTGAACGGCTGGCTGATGTTGAAACGCAGGGTGCCGCCACCCAGCGAGGTGTAGTTGATGGACGACATGACGGAGTTGTAAGCGGGATTCTTCGTGCCGTTGATCGTGTATTGCAGTGCCGGAGGCAGCGGTTTGGGGATGCTGAAGGCGAGTGCCGGAGGCGAGGTGATTTCCACGTTGTAGGGATTCCACATCGTGACCACCGGGGTGAGAAGGAGTCGCGGCTCCAGAAGACCGTTGGTTCCGTTGACTCCCGGTGCGGTGGCGGCGCTATGGGAAAACACCCACTGGACGCGGGCGATCAACGGCAGGACGCGCACCCGGTGGAGGAAATTGAAACATTCTGCAGGGAGATCGATGGCGAACGAGGAACTCGCAAGCGTCGCCCTCCCGTTAGAGCTGGCGGAGATGCGCTTGTAGGCCGTGGCGAAGTCCACCATGTTTTCCCAACTCGTCACGGGGCCATGGCGATAGATCGGGATGTCGCCACCGCCGCCGCGATAGGAGGCCCAGGGATAGAGCATCGAGCCGGAGGGACAGGGATCGCCTGATGTCGGGATCGTGGCTTGGGTGTCTTTCCCGGGGGCGATCCGGAACAATGGCAGACCGGATTTCGGTTGCTGCGTCCAGCTTTCCGTTAGCAACGAGAGATCCTTGCGCCAGCCGCCGGTGGCGGTGTTGGTTAGAAGACCGACGGAATCGGTCGAAAGATCGTAAAAGTACTCGCGCGCCCGCGTTTTGGTGCCGGACGCCGCCATCAGGTCCGCGGAGCTGCGGGAAATGGCCTTGTCGGCCAAGGCCGGATTGGTCAGCAGCGTATCGAGCTCGAAGGGTTTGGGATCGGCGACCGAGTGGCTTTTCGCGATCACCGACCAGCGGGCCGCGGTGTCGCTGGTGGGGTCATAGGGACGGGGAAGGCGGGCTTTCTGATTTTCCCCGCTGATCCACCATGCTTGCGCTCCCCGACCACTCACGATCACGGGGGCGACGTGGACTTGTCGCTTGTCGGTATCGGCCAGGGTTCCCGTGGAGAGCAGGGAAATGGAATTCTTGAATGGAGCGATCTTCACCAGGGAAGCGGCGTCGGCGGGTTTCATGTCGGTGCCGCCGTTGGAGACCAACCAGGAAATGAACCGACCCTTCTCGGAGGCGGCTGATTTCTTGGATGCGTAATCGGGCTGGACCGGACGACCGGCGAATTGCCCGCTGGTTTCGTGGTCAGCTCCTTCCCAACTTTTCCAAATGCCGGTGAGTGGCGGATTCTTGGCGTCGAGCAAGTCGGCCGGCGCGGTGACGCGGGTGTCCAGTCCGGCATTCCGCTGGAGTTCGCCAATGGCCAGCATGAGCGCGAGTCGCGCGTTTGCCCGCGCCTCGGATGCCGCAGCTCCGCGACTCGTGGTCCGCAGGGAAGTGGCCGATAGCGTCAAGAGTCCGACCGCGATGATGACAAGAAGGATCATGAGCGAGAGCGTCACGATCAACGCGAACCCTTGGGGCGAGCGTCTTGTCACCGGTACCTTGTAGATCCGGAGTTTCATTTGGGTTTATTTGGGAGTGTGTTGATTTGGAACGGGTGCCGTGGCAATCGCCACGAACTGGGGAAATCTTTGATTCGAGCGGCTGGTAGCGGCAGGTGAGTACGGGTTAAGTGGGAGGAATCTGACCAGATATCTGATGCAAATCAATGCACTGATGCAAAAAATGTATTTACAGTGTCACGCCTCCCGCAAACGAAAACAATGGTAAATTTTGAGCGAGTGAATTGACCGGCGCCTATGGTCGCAAATCTTCCGGTATCGTGTCGATACCCCGATCGGCACCAGAAGCAGGTCTCTCCCGCGCGGTGCCACGCATTTGAGGCCATCTTGGTTTACCTGCGAATCGTTTGGATTTGCCGATGTTTGAATAGGGTGACGACGCCGTTGTTCAAGAGTCGAAGTCCCATGGCTGAGGGAGCCGGGAACGTCATCAGGCACCATCACATGGAAAATCGGAATCCGCTGGTCCGCCAAAAATCGTCAGCTTCCGACTCGGAAAGGGTCGGGAACAGTCCCTTTGTTTTCAGAAGGGAATATTTGATGATCTCGCTGCCCGCTTTTTCGTTGAAAACCTCCGCCGCGATCGCCGGGTGGATTTTGAGCTCCCGGGCGAATTCCTGAAGTTGCCCGGGGTCCGGCTTCTCATTGCGGGCCTGGAAGGTGATCAACGCATTGCTGTAAACCAAGGTATCCCGCGCCCAGGCGTCGGCAGCCAGTTCGCGCGGATCTGCCAATCGATCCTCATGGTCGGCAAAGGTGTCTCCCGGTTGGGCGATGTGCAGGATCAGGTGGCCGATCTCGTGAAACAGGTTCAGCCAGAAACGGGAAACGCTCCGTTCCCTGACGCTGTGAACCATGACCGCCTTGTCAGGAGCCAGCAGGAGGGTGCAGGCCCGGAAGGTCGATTGCTTCATGGCCGGAGCGAAGATCAACGCCACCCCCGCATCCGCGAGTGTGCGGCGAAGCTCAGGAACGATCTCGACGAGGGGAAACCGCGTGAGCTCGCGCAGTTTTCCGACGGCCTGCTTCAAATGATCGCGGTCGTAGGGTTTCACATCGACCTTTTCGGCAGCCCGGCAACCCAGCTCGGTCCAGATGGTGCCATTCACGAGGTTGGCCGCAAGATGCGCGTCCATCTCGGCACCGGGTCCGATGCTTCTCAAGTCAGGCATCTGGAGAAGCCGGCAAAGCTCGTTGCGCCGTGCGATGGGACTGGAGGTCGGCGCAGCCGCCCCGATCCTCACGAGGCATGGGTAATCGACGAGTTTCACGATCGCCAGCTCCTCCTGATCCGGCCGTTGCTCGCCTGTGGCAGGGGGGACTCTTCCGTGCACTTCGAAATTTCTCGTCCTGAGACGCTCGAAGGCACGCTCCTCCGCCAGCAGGACCCGTAGGAAATTGCTCACCGATTCCGAAGGGCGCGCCCGCCCGCTGAGCCACCGCGAGAGGTTCTTCTCACCGTAGCCGGTGAGTTCCGCCGCCCGTTTCTGGGTGAGCTGGTACTTGTCCAGGAAGGCCTGGATTTCCTGCGGGGAAATGGCGTTGAGCGCCTTCTCCAGGTATATGTCGATGCGCTTGTTGCCCTCATCGCCGATGATGATCGCACCGCAGGAGTCGCACCGCAGCATGGGAACGGCAGGCACGGTGACCTTTCCTAACTCAGGATGCACGGCCGGGTGATCCTGGAAAACAGGCCGGGGCGTGCCTCCGTCGCACTCGAAACAAGGAACGCTCGCGAGTGGGATCTGGCGCTTCCGGGTGGACTTCATCTCTTCTGGAATTGCAAATTTCACTCTCGCATTTGCGATTCCATGGAAGTGCTTTTTAGCACTTTCGACAAGATTTTTTCCTATAAGTATTTAAAAGCACCCACGTCTGGAAATGATATTCTTTCCTTGGAAATGAATGATTTGGCAGAGGAAGCGGAGTATTCCACCATCAAATCGGGTTTCGAAATGGAGCAATTCAAGAACATCGACACCCTCATCCTTCATGCACCTCCCCTGCCCGCCCTGAATTTCCCATGCGAAACTATCTCCCTCTTCTGGCAACCTCGATCACCTGCCTGGCTGCCGAGCCCCTGCAACTTTCCGGCATTTATCCGCACCTCGCGATGTTCAACGACGAGGGAGAGTGCGGAACCGGCGCGGTGGTTCCCTGGGCCGACCGTTTGTGGGTGATCACCTATGCACCCCACCAGCCGACGGGCTCATCGGACAAGCTCTATGAAATCACTCCGGATCTCCGACAGATCATTCGCCCGGAATCCATCGGCGGCACCCCGGCCAACCGGATGATCCACGACGAAAGCAAGCAGCTTTTCATCGGGCCCTATGTCATCGGCGCGGATCGTCAGGTTCGGACGATTCCCTACAAGACGATGTTCGGGCGTCCCACCGGCAATGCCCGCGACCTGGAGGATCCGGCCGGAAAGATCCTCTATGCCACGATGGAGGAGGGTATCTACCAGGTGGATGTCGGCACGCTCGGCGTCACCGAACTCTGGGGCGACGAGCAGGTGAAGGAAAGCAAGCGGAAGGCGGATCTGCCGGGCTATCACGGCAAGGGATTTTACTCCGGCCAGGGGGTCTATGTTTACGCCAACAACGGGGATCACGCGTCACAGGCGCGGACCGACCCGGCAACCCCGAGCGGCGTGCTGGCCGAGTGGGATGGGAAGTCCGGCAAATGGGAAGTTGTCCGGCGCAACCAGTTCACCGACATCACCGGTCCCGGCGGTATCCACGGCAGCGCGCATCCCGCGACCGATCCGATCTGGGCGGTGGGCTGGGATCACCGGTCGGTTTTGTTAGGCGTCCGCATGCCGGAGAAGGGCTGGTCCTTTTACCGCTTGCCAAAGGGCTCTCATTCCTACGATGGCGCCCATGGATGGAACACCGAATGGCCGCGCATCCGCGAGATTGGCGAAAACGATCTGCTCATGACGATGCATGGGACCTTCTGGAAATTTCCCAAGGATTTCTCGCCTAGGTCTTCCGCCGGTATCGCCCCCCGGTCAAACTACCTGAAGGTGGTCGGCGATTTCTGCCGCTGGGGCGACCGGCTGGTGCTCGGTTGCGATGACACGGCCAAGGCGGAGTTCCTCAACAAACGCAAGGCGAAGGGCGAGATCCAGGCGCCGCAGTCGCAGTCGAACCTCTGGTTCATCAAGCCCGGCGATCTTGATCGGTTAGGTCCGGTAATCGGTCGCGGCTCGGTCTGGTCCGCTGATACCGTCAAGGCGGGCGCACCGTCGGACCCCTTCCTGTTTTCCGGCTATGATCATCGCGGGTTGTTCCTTTCCCAGGACTCTGGAAGACCGGTTTCCGTGCGGCTTGAGGTCGATGTGGCCGGCAACGGCACGTGGGAGAAGCTCCGTGACGTCGAGGTCCCCGCGACCGGCAGCACGTTTGTTAGCTTTTCGCCAGAGGAACGCGGTGCATGGATCCGGCTCACCAGCACCAGCGACCTGAAATCCGCCACAGCCGCCTTTTTCTATCGGAACAACGATGCCCGGACCATAAGCGCCTCACCGATTTTCGACGGCCTCGCGAAGCCGGGGCAGCCATTCACCGCCGGAGTCATCCGGGCCAATGGTGAGAACAAGCGCAAGCTGACCATGGCGGCGGTCGCGACCGATGGAAGTCCCGCCGGGTATTATGAAATGGACGCCGATCTGAAGCTCACCAAGGTCACGGACGCGGCTGCGGAATCCT
Source organism: uncultured Verrucomicrobiae bacterium (assembly GCA_963810445.1). Lineage (GTDB taxonomy): Bacteria > Verrucomicrobiota > Verrucomicrobiia > Verrucomicrobiales > Akkermansiaceae > Luteolibacter. Next base: position 282,308 of record CAWENZ010000055.1, read on the forward strand.
TCGCAAGGAAGAACACGGCCATCCCCGCCGGAATCCTGAAGTCGGATGCGGCATCCGTCATCTTCACCGATGACAAGGGCAAGCGCTGGCGTCTCCCCAAGGGCGATCCCGCATTCGACGCCTATCCGCTCAAGGACTATCGGATCGACCGCGAGGTGGCGACCGAACGGGATTTGTTCAACGCCCACGGCAGCTTCTACGAACTCCCGGCGGAAAACGCGGGTGGCTTCGCAAAGGTGCGTCCGGTATCGACGCACAACCGCTTCATTCACGACTACTGCTCCTATCGTGGCCTGTTCGTCATCTCCGGAGTTGCGACTGACGCACCCGCCAACAACCCGCACATCATCCGCTCCGACGACGGCAAGACCGCGCTCTGGGCCGGGGCGATCGACGACGTGTGGCAGCTTGGAAAACCGCGCGGGACGGGAGGTCCCTGGAAAGACACCCAGGTCGCGACGGACCAGCCGTCCGATCCTTATCTGATGACGGCGTATGACAGCAAATCCCTCGTTCTATCAGCCGACAGGAAGGTGGCCGTGACCGCGGAAGTGGATCTCAGCGGCGATGGCGATTGGGCGATCTATCAGATTTTTGACCTGGAAGCCGGAGTTCCGCAGGAGCATGCTTTTCCCGAGGATTTCTCCGCTTATTGGATCCGTTTCAAAGCGAGTGCCGCTTGCAAGGCGAGCGCCCTGCTCGACTACCGGTGAGGCTTCCCGCTCGCCCGCTGAATCAATCCATTGCCACAACCTCTTGATCCTTCGTGCCCATTCGTGACTTTCGTGGTTTCCATCTTCCTCTTTCAGTTGATCCATCGAAACCACGATCGTTCTTTGCATCCGGCCGGCCGGGTTACGCTCGCGGCAATCGATTTTCCCTCCGAAAATCGTGATTTCCTGCAATATCGGTGGATTCCGGAGAGTTTCCTCGGAACTCACCTCCCGGTTTCACAAGAGTAACAACAACGACCCATGAAATTCCTCTCCACCCTTCTCATTTCCGTGCTGACGGCGACCGCATTGTCGGCTGCCCCGAAGAAGCTGTTAGTCGTCTCCACCACCACCGGTTTCCGCCACAGCTCGATTCCAACCTTGGAAAAGGTCATCAAGCAACTCGGCGAGCAAAGCGGTTCCTACACCGTGGACTTCGTGCAACAACCGCCCGGCAAACAAGGCGATCCCGCCTGGCAGCAAGCGCTCAAGGACGCGTTGCAAAAACTCTCGCCGGAATCGTTGAAGAACTATGACGGAGTCGTCTTTGCCAGCACCACGGGGGAACTGCCGATCCCCGACCCGCAGGGCCTGTTGGACTGGATCAAGGCGGGACACGCGTTCATTGGCATCCACTCCGCGAGCGACACCTTCCACAAATGGCCGCAATACGCGGAAATGCTCGGCGGCGAGTTCAAGGGGCACGGATCGCAGGTCGGCGTCGAGTGCATCAACCAGGACCCTCAGCACCCGGCCAACGCGCATCTCGGCAAGACCTGGACGATCGCCCAGGAGGAGATCTATGAATTCAAGAATTACGATACCGCGAAAGTGCATGACCTGCTCGATCTCGACAAACATCCGCAGAACAAGGAGCCCGGCCATTTCCCGGTTTCCTGGTGCAAGACGATAGGCAAGGGCAAGGTTTTCTACACCTCCCTGGGCCACCGCGAGGACATCATCGACGCCGACCCGGATCTGAAAGGCCGCAAGAATCCCGTCGAAACCAGCAAGGCCTATCAGCAGCACGTCCTCGGCGGCATCGAATGGGCTGTGGGAGTCAAGGATTCCGCACCCAAGCCATGAGGCTGGCGACTTGGGAGCAGTCGTTCATTCGGTGCAACAAGAGTCTAGCAGACACGATCCCGGGGCTCGCTGGCGCGGGAAAATTTGTCTGGCATCATTCCCCGTTTTCCTTCGTTAGCGGATTGCGCGCACGACCGGATGGTGTAGTCATAGCCTCATGATGAGGAAATCCCTATGGACGCATGGTGGTTGGGCGGCGCTCGTGCTGGCGGCCTTCGGCCTCGGCTCATGGCAAAATGGGCCATCTGCCGGTGATGCAACGGCACTCGCCGTAGGATCGGAAAACACCCGCACGAGAGCCGCATCCGGCGGTCTTCCAGCAAGCGATCGTCCGCCGACACGTGGCGGCCGGGATGCGGCCGGCGCGGACCATGGAGCCATCTCCAAGCTCTTTGGCAGCCCCACACGGACCGGAAGCAGCATCGAGGAAATCGCCGCCCAGGCATTTCGGGATCCGAATCCAATCAACCGCAGGCTCGCCTTCAGCCGGCTGCTGGAGGCAATGACGCCGGAAAACGCTCTGGAGATTCGCGGCCAATTGGTGGCGCTCGGCGCGGGTGGCCAGGAATGGAACGACTTCAATTTCAGCTATGGCGCGCTTGCCGGACGCAACGCATTTGAAATGGCGGCCACCACCAAGGAGCACGATCTCGCCGCGACGATGGGCGGATGGGCGGCAGCCAACCCGTCGGAAGCGCTCGCGATGCTCGATGCGTTGCCGGAGGGCTTGAAAGGCCAACGCTCCGAACTCGCTGAAAGCGTCGTCGCCGGTCTCGCCGCCAACGACCCGAAGCTCGCCGCCGATCTCGTCCTGCGGCTCGCGAATCAAGGCGATGGCGGCATCGACAAGCTGGCGGGTATCGTCGCGGCCGAGGTCTTGCGCTCCAGCGGCCCGGAGGAAGCGTCGCAGTGGTCGGAATCGCTGCCACCAGGGGCGGTGAAATCCGCGGCAATGGCCCGGGTCGCGGTGGCCTATGTCAGGCAGGACGCCGAGGCCGCCGCGCGCTGGGCGGAACAACATGCCGGTGAGGATTACGCCGCCCGCACGATCGAACAGGTCGGTGGCGAGTGGGCAAGGCAGGATCCGCTCGCTGCGGCCGGCTGGTTGGAAAACCTGCCCGAAGGAAACGGGCCCGTCGCCGGCCTGCGCAATGTATTTGGCGATTGGGAGGACAGCGATCCAGTCGCGGCGGGCAAGTATTTGATGGGAATGGCTGCGTCACCGAAGAGAGACTCCGCGATCAGTGGTTTTGCCACCGGCTACGCCTGGCAGAATCCGCAGGTTGCCATCACGTGGGCGGAAAGCATCGGCGATCCCGCACTCCGGCAGGAATCTCTAACAAGGGCAGGTTTCGCTTTCTTCCGGCGCGATCCGGAGGCCGCGCGGGCCTGGCTCGAAACCAGCGACCTGCCTCCGGAAGCACGGCAGGAAGTGCTGACCCGCCAGCGTTGAGGACCATCAGTTGAAAATGGTCGGGGATCAACCGATCCCGTTCATTCTTTCGACGGCCATCGGTTGGAAATCAATATTTGTCACCCTCTTCAATCCCCTGCCTCGTGGCTTCAATTTCCGAGAGGGCAGTGGCCCGCATCTTGGGATCTCCGATTAGGCCTGCCGCCTCCTTCGCCAGGTCTGGCTCATCCAGGATGAAGGCATTCACTGCTCCTCGGGCTGCGGCATCCCTATAAACTCCCGGTGGGAATTTTTTCACCCAGTCGATGATTGTTCTCGGGTCACTCGACGATCGCCAGGAGATGTCGGAAATCAAACTCGCTTCAAGGCGTTCAGGGTGGTCCATCACATAGTTTGCCGCAGCCGCCGGATCGGACTGTGCCCAAGTCTTGAACAAATCCACACGGCATTCGTGAATTGCTCTTTGCCGGGACCAGTTCATTGAGCCCCTGCTCAATCTTCCCAAAATTGCTCGAAGGGGGAAGACTTTCGAGTTGTCGTGAAAGAAATTAATAACGTTCACCAGGCATCTCCTTTAGAACCCGTAGGGTTGAGAGAATTGCAGCTTCCGGGTTCACTTTTACCAACTCCAAATTCCTTCCTAACGTGGCCATTCCGGCCCATTCGGGCTTGATTGATGCCAATGCTGAGGAAAAAGCTTCAAACTCGTCATTGGGCCACATCGAGAGCAACTATCAGAGCGTCGCGTCCGGTTTTCCGATTCCCAATCTACTTTCCAGCCAACCCGCTTATATTGATGTTCAGGTTGTTAGATTGGCTGTCGCCTTGAATGTGACCATTCGATGCAAGATTGGGCAGATTTGAGAAGGATGTTTCACTGTAAATCCCGCGATCGCGTGTCAAATGAGAGCTTGGCAAAACACCCGTGATCCATAGGGTCTCGCTCAGTTTTTGCAGATCGCTGAAGGATCTACCCAGAGATTCAGAATCCAAAGTAACGCCCCCCAAAAACGCGATATCTCGAACGCCCCCGAACTGCACTCCACGTGGCCCTCTCGGGTTTCCCGATCGACCAACACGCCATGAGCACACCCATGCATTTGGCTTCCACGCCGAATCTCCCTTCCTACCCACATGAAAGCCCGCTGCTGTATCGCCTCATTCCTGATTATCGCCTCCATGTGCTGGTCGGCACAGGCTGCTAAAATCGCGCCTCCCAAGAAACACGACACTTACGTTGAAGGCGAGATACTTGTAAAGTTCGCCCCAGGACGATCCGAGGTCCTCAAGGAAAAAACGCATGCCTCCGCCGGCGCGAAATTGAAACGACGCTTCAATTTCATCGGCTGGCAACAGGTCGATCTACCACCCGGAATGACGGTCGAAGCAGCCATCGAATTTTACAAGAAACAGCCCGGAGTGCTCGACGCCGCGGCCAACGAGGTCGGTAGTATCGAGGCTTCGGAAAATCTTCCCGACGATCCCGCGTTGTCGGGCGTCGGGGACCTGTTATGGAGCATGAAGAAGATCAGCGCTCCCGGAGCATGGGTCGGCTCCACCGGAAGTTCGGACATCGTCGTGGCGGTGGTGGACACGGGCATCGACTATAATCACCCCGACCTCGCCGCCAATATCTGGCGCAATCCGGGAGAGATCGCAGGTAACGGAATCGATGACGATGGCAATGGTTTCGTCGATGACGTGGTGGGCTATGACTTCGGTGATGTCGATTCGGACCCGATGGACGGCCACGGGCATGGAACCCACGTGGCAGGAACCATCGGTGCGGTGGGGAACAACGGCACCGGCGTGACGGGCGTGAACTGGAACGTCAAGCTGATGCCGGTGAAAGTGATGACGGGCAACACCAACAACGTGACCACTGCCAACGCTGTCGCCGGATTGCAATACATCGCGACCATGATCGACCGCGGTGTTTACGTGCGGGTCGCCAACCACAGTTACGGCTTCCTGTCGCCGTCGGATTCCGGACCGCTTTATGACGCCATGGTGGTACTCACCTCGAACGGCCGGAATGTTCTCAACGTTTGTGCCGCCGGCAACGGTGGCGCGGACTCGATCGGAGACGACAATGCCGTCGTCCCCATCTTCCCCGCGAACCTGAACATTCCGAGCCTGATCAGCGTGGCGGCGACCAACGCGAATGACCAACTCACCGCCTTCTCGAACTTCAGTGGAACGCTGGTTCATCTCGCCGCCCCCGGCGACCAGATCTACAGCACATCGCCCACAGGACTCGCCTCGAATGCGAACTATCAGACCCTAAATGGCACCTCCATGGCGGCGCCCCATGTCGCCGGAGCCGCCGCGCTGATCCTCGCATCGCGTCCCGTCCTGACACCGATGCAGGTGAAAGCCGCACTGCTTGAGACGGTGGACCTTCTCCCTCAACTGCAGGGCAAGGTGGCTAACCTCGGGCCGCCTGAACGTCCGCCGCGCCATGTGGTCCTACGATCAGGGCGACCCGGAGGTGGAAATCGACAGCGAGTTTTCAGGCGACCGGCACAGTCTCGTCGAACTGCATGGTTTCGCTCGGGAATACAACTCGGAGATCGCCGAGGTGCGTATCCGGCTGCAACACGGCGGCAAGTTCTGGACGGGCAGCACGTGGAAAACGACCAATGCCAATGATCCCGAAGTCCAGTTGATCACCACGCTCACCGACGACGGAAGCACGACATGGGTATGGTCCTACACCCAGTTGCCTGCGGGAGCGGATCTAACGGACGGCAGCTTCGTCGTCACCGCGATTTCGGAGGATCTTCCCGGCTACACGGCCACCACATCCCAATCGTTTTCCCTGGATCGGGTGCTCCCGACCCTGACACTCGCGAGTCTCGGAACAGGTCCCATCACTTCCCCGCTCCTGGGTGACTGGATTGGCGGAACCGCTGGCGACAACAACCTGCCGCCCACCCTCACCGCGAGGATCATCCGGATGTCGGACGGGTTTTATTGGAACGGCCAGCAGTGGACGAGCGCACTCGCCCTGCTCCCGTGCTCCTTTTACAACGGCAATCAATGGAAAGTCGATGTCCCGCTGCCGGAGGACTTGGAAGTTGCCGACGGACAGTACACCGTCGCCATCACGGCCACGGATTCAGCCGGCAACACCACCGATGCGGAATCCCTCATCACGGTGAATGTCAACCGGGTTTACGGAGACACCACCGGCAACCCGACTGTCTTCGACATTGCCCAACAAGGAAGACCTACACTCACGCTGCCCTCTCGCAATCCGTCTCCAGCGCTGACTTACACCCTAGGGGATTCCAGCCGCATTTTCAGTGCGGAGTTTCTCATCCCGGCTCCGAACGGCGGTTACTACAGCGGCTTGAATTCGACAAATCTCGATGGCGTGTCGGTTCCCGGTTGTGTCCTGATGCGTCACGATGCCAACGGCAACGAAATCTGGCACCGTGCACGCGAACGCAGGCTCCTGACCGTTGTCGGCGGATCGCAAAACGTGGCGGAGGAGCGATGGTCGGACACCCATAGCTGGTACACCCTCGAATTCGAGAACGTGCTGCAGCACGATTTTGGAACCACCCGGCTTGATGGGATGGTGACCGATGCCGCGGGCAACCTATACGTCGGCCTCATCTACGGCTTTGGCTACTATGGCGATGGGCCCTTCTGCGTGATCATCAAGTTCAATCCGGCCGGAGACATGCTCTGGAGAAAAGCGGTGGATGGCAGCGGTTTCGCACGGATCAAGGGCATGGAACTGCTTTCCGACAACTCGGTTGCCGTTCTGTTAGCGAGCACCAATGCGGAGACTCCCACGCTGGCGCGCATCGGATCGGTGAATGATTTCTCCAAAAGGCTCACGGCCGACGGAACCGCCAGCCGCGCGCTTTTCATGTCCGTGGACGCAAGTGACGGGATCCACGTCGTCAGTGAAGAGGCCGCTGGAGTTCCGAAACCCGCGGAAGACTCGACCGGGTATGCCCACGTCCTGCGGAAACTGGATGCGACAGGCAACGTGACGCGCACGGTTTCGTTAGCAGCCTCGAAAGCCCCGGAACGGTGGACCGCGATCAGGATGCACAAGGCGAGCGGCGCGATCTACACCGCCGGCTCGATGATCCTTCCAGGCGACAGTTATGGCAGGGTGGCGGTTTCCCTATTTGATCTCAGTCACACCGCGGGTGGGGCGGAACAGCTTTGGAGATGTTACGCTCCCTATCCATCCACGACGGATCAAAGCTACCGCGGTGAGAGCGGGGGTGTCGTTCAAATGGACTGCAATGCCACCGGAGTGGTGCTTGCCAGTGTCTCCACGCGACTTCCGAGTACCGCCAGAACCGGTTGCATCACGAAGTTCGGCCCGGATGGCGTGATGAAATGGTCCCGTCATTCGCTCTCTGGCGACATGGGTTTCAACGAAGTCCACATGCCGCGCGCCCTGAACATGGATGCCGCGGGCAATGTGTATGTCGGAAGTTTTCACAACGCGAGCAACGTGCTGGCGAAAATCGCGGCGAATGGCGATGTCCAGTTTGTCAGAACTCTGGGCGATGGTTTCGGCAATCTTCAGGTGTCCCCGGTGCCGATGCTGTTCCTGCCGGATGCGGGCAACCCCACTTCCATCGGTATGGTGATGAAGAACGAGAACCAGTCCCAATCCAACCGCAGCGGACTCTATTTCTTCTCCAATCCCGCCAACCAGCCGGTGACCATCGAACTGGAAGTGCCGGGTAAAACTGAAATCTGGGTGAATGCGGGCGATTCGTTCCAGCTCGGGAGAGTCAACGCTGCCGGCACCAAGCCCATCAATTTCCAATGGAAATTCAGCAACTCTAGCAGCTGGCAGGACGTGCCGGGTGCTCAGGACAGTTTGTTGGAAATCACGAACGCGAGCGCCGCCGCCCACAGTGGTTATTACTATCTGGAGGCCAAGAATGTCGTGGGCACTCAGAACACCAGCACTCTGAAAGTCTGGGTGACCTCACCCGTATCGCTGCCGACAGCCCTCGACGCGCCGGCCTTGCCTTGGACCACCGATGGTGGAATCCCATGGGCGGGACAAGCCGGAGGCGACAGCCGGGATGGCACGGATTCGGCGATGATCGTCGCGACCCAGGGCGGACAGTCCGGCTCGTTGCGCAGCGAGGTCACCGGCCCCGGAACGCTGAGTTTCATGTGGTTCCAAACGAACGAGTATTATGCGAATTTCGAATTGTTCATCGATGGCGTGCAGGTGAAAAAGCACAACTACCTGCAATACCTGACCCAAGAGGTGTCGATCGGCGACGGCACCCACGATTTGGAATGGCGCTTCACCAGCGTGAACACCTCCGATCCGGCTTACTATCCGATCCGCGCGTTTGTTGACAAAGTGAGTTTCAGCAACGGCGAGGTGCCCCAGGTGAGCATCTCGGCAACCGATCCCTCCGCCGCTGAACCGGTTGGAAACGTGAGCGCGACCAATACCGGCAAGTTCCGCATTACACGGACAGGAAACACCGGATCGGCACTGACGGTGAAATACACCACCATCGGCGGCACGGGAAAATCAACGTTAGGAAGCGACTTCACCTTGTCCACCACCACTCCGGGCAACGCGACGATTCCGGCTGGAGCTTCCTTTGTGGATATCACTCTGACTCCCAAATATGACCTTTTGTTTGAAGGCACGGAAACTGCTACTATCCAATTGGTTTCGGATGCCGGATACTCGCTGGTCTCCAGTGGGAGCAGCAGTGTCAACATCGCGGACACCCTGCAAAAGCTCTACATCTACGGCCGAGTCGTCGATGGAAGCGGACAAGGTATTGCGAACGTAAAGGTGTCGCGCTCGCCCGGCTCTGGCAGCGTGCTGACCAACTCGCAGGGTTACTATTGCTTCATGGGATTGGGGTCCGGCACTTATGTGATCACCCCGAGCAAGTCGGGCCTCACATTCATCAATCCCAATCTATCGGTTTCCGTTTCCACCATCAACGCAACCAACCAGGACTTTATCGGCCTCACCGGCCGCACGATCCAGGGCCAACTGTTCGATGGCGATGGTGTCCCGCTGCAAGGAGCCCAGGTTATCATCAAGAAAGGATCCACCACCGTCGCAACGCTCCCCGTCAATGCGAAGGGATTCTATGGATTATCGAATGTGGCTGCGGGAACCTATAGCGTGACACCCGTGCGCAAGGGAACGAAATTCTTCCCTTCCAGCCTCACCGGAGTGGTGACGAACAAGGCGGGATGGGAAGCTGACCAATTCCTCGGATTGAGTTCGCCCTATATTCAGGGATTCATCGGGGATTCAAAAGGCAAGCCTCTCGCCAACGTGACGGTAAAAGCAGGCAGCAGGTCGGTGACGAGCAACGCGTTGGGCTTCTATGGTTTCTCGGTCCTTCCCGCGGGTAGCTACACGATCCAACCAAAGGCATCCGGGCGCGTCTTCAAGCCGGTCTCGATCAAAACCTCGGTCACCGCGAAGAAAAGTTCAGGCAATAATAACTTCAAGGAGTGAAGTGGTGGAGTTTCAAGGCAGGCCTCCGGGTTCAATCCCCGCACTGCACCAAAATAGGCTTGGTAAGCAAAATGAGGCATGCCAGGCAGATCGACAAAATTCCTGATCCTCCCCCGGCTTCTTATTCTGCTGGATCTATCGTACTGGCGTCGCGGGTTCTGAAGGGAACTCGCCAAAGTCGTGATATCCAAACATCCGGATCTCAGAGCCGTGCATGACCGACAGGTGGCGGAGCTTGGACAAACTTGATATCCGTTGCTGATCGTCGTCGGCAGCCTGAGCGGCAAGCAATGAGACCGGGTGATTGTCGGTTGCGAGCTCTATCCGCAGGTAATACGCATCTCCGACATGCAGCAGCCACTTGCCGTTGTTTTGAATAGCCACTCCACAATGTCCCAAGGTATGTCCAAAGAGCGGCACCAGGTGAACTTCAATTTCATCACATAGGTTCAGCGGTCGAGCCTCCAGACCAAACCACTGCTCACTAGATGGCGGATGTGTGACCCAGCACGGGCAATGTTCGAACTGAGGCGGAGAGTATCTCCAATGACCGCTTCCCAACCTTGAATACTCCTCCTCGGAAACATGAACCTTGGCGGTCGGGAAATCAGCCAATCCGCCAACATGGTCTCGATCGCCATGAGTGAGAACAATATCAGTCACGTCAGCGGCTTGATATCCAAGACATTCGATCTGCCGGAAAGCGGTTAGTTGCTCATCAAATTGAAATCCAGCGGCATCCATTGCCACCTTGCCGATTCGCTCGAGCGGTTGCGCAACGTCCTCCAACCCGATTCCGGTCTCGATGAGAACCAATCGGCCATTGTGTTCGAGAAGCAGGCAATGGCATGATGCGCGGGGGCTGGGCGGTGCGTGAAGAACTCCGCAATTCAAGTGATGAATTTTCATGAGCGAGGGATATTCTTGTTGATGAATCGTATTTCAAACCTTTCGCAGACGGTGAGCAAATTCTCATTAAATTCCTTCCCTGCTGATTCCATGCTCTCGGTGAAATATCGAACATGCTCTTGGCGCCAGCATTCGTAAGAACGGTCTCCTTCTCCTTCGTCGTATGCGAAGGACTCGTCAATATCCGAGAAAGGCTTGATTTCTACTTCGGTGACTTCGACGACGCAAACGGGCTGTCTTTTGCCGTCGATGAGGATCTTTTGATCGCCAACATTTGGAAGCGGGTAATTATCCCGTTGATACTCTTCTGCTAATCCACACGTCGCGGTCTTCCTTCCTTCGAGAACAAGTGCGATCAAGTAATCTGCTAATTGAGGGCTATTGCCAAGTTCGTCGATCAGGGGTTCTCCAGATTTGAGATCCGCCGATCCGATGGAGCTAAGAGGCTGTCTGAAAAATACCCGAAGGCAGGGATCGACCTCCGGGCGGTCCTGCGAATGGAAAGTGAATGTCCGGTCATGGATGGATTCAAGAGCTTTTCATGGGCGGATCCATTCGCCTCACATTCGCAGGACCGTTGCGGAGAACGGTCCCTGCCATTTTTAAGACAGCCTCTTAGGTATTCGTTCCAGAATTGTTGGTAGATTTCGTGCATTTCCTTCTTTTCCGATTGAGTTAGGGACACCAGTTGCCCGGTGTCTCCCCGTGGCGGTTCTGGCGCGCGGAATAACCGGACCAAGCTCCTCGCGGAACGCTCAGGCAGGGCGGCACCGGTCCTTGGTTGTGGTTCCACCATGTAGGGTTTGCGGTTGGGGGCAATCCGGGACTTGGCGGATTATCCTCCACTCCTGGCGGCGTGAGTTTCCAGTCCGGAAGTCATGAAAGGTGTTATGGATTGGGGCGGGTCACGTATTTCAACCAAACGGATGTTGATTAGGCATCGGCGACACGGTCATGACGATGCCGCGCATCGGGAGATCCTGGCAGATCATCGTGTCGGGTTCCCACGGTGCGAGCCATCCATCCCGCTTACCTTGACGTCCCGGAACATGAAGAGGTTGTCGCTGAGGCGGAGCGGCTTGCCGCTGGTGGTGGAGATGTTCTTGCAGATGACCTCGCGGGTGATGACGTAAGGGAAGGGTTGCTTGTAGGAACTGTCAGTCATATGCGGGTTGATGTTCGCAAAAATCGCCGGGCCCTTGCCGTCTTTCGATTGCTTTGCGTCGGCTATTTCAAGTCCGTCGATCAGGATGCGTGCGGGCATGTGGCAGGTGTAGCCGAAGTCATGCTGCCCGTCGTTGAAGCCGCCGAGAATGCTGGGGCCGGATCCTCCGTTGCGCGGGGCGAACTTGCAGTTGCGGATGATGATGTCGCCCCGCCACGTGCTGCCGTAGTCTTCCCGCAGGTCGATGAAATGGGAGCCCTGCACGGTGGTGTTCTCGATGAGAAAAGTGCCTGTCCCGGTGAGTCGGATTCCCATGTATCCGAGGGTCGAGTTGCGGATGGTCGCGTTGGTCACTCCCTGATGGGCATCAAAGCGGGACAAGGTGCATCTGTCGAAGGTGAGGTTCTTGCAGAAGTTCGTGCCGATGACCCCCCAGCATTTGGAATCCATGATGTCGTTGCTTTGGCGGCAATTCACCAGGGAGACATTCAACGCGCGGTTGGCGTTGATGTCATAGGAGCCCATGGACACAGGCACTCCCGCATTGCCGATCTTGACGTAGGTCTTGTGCCCGGTCAGGACGGTGTTTCTAACCATCACGTTGGCACATCGGGAAATGCTGATGAATCCGCCATAGGGTGATCCGGCCTTTCCTTCACCCGTGATGCGGTGCTCCAGCCCCTCGATCACCACATTGGAGCGGTTGATTCCAATTCCCCGGGCGTGGTATTCATCCTTGGCGTCGCCATCATTGGCGATCGTGGTGAACTTGCCGCCGGTGATGGTCAGCAACTTCTCGTCCACCGGCAGTGCGGTGATTTCCGTGATCGTGTCGAAGTCCCAAATGATCGGGGTTCTCGCGTCAACCTTGCCGTTCTTATCCACGAGGAACACGTCGGTCTGAGGTGAGCCGCTGTTCCGGTTCTTGCCGAGCCTGATGAACCGTTTGACCTTGGAATTGGTGACGGTGATGACGCAACGGCCCGGGAGCCTCGCATCGATCCCGGGCTGGCCTTGTTTGAGCGATTTGACTTCCTTGAGCTTGATCGGCTTGAGCACGGAATCCACCTCGAAGACATCCGCCCTGAAGTTTCTCAGATCGGTATCGTCGATGATGAAACCGGCTGTCCCAAAATCCGTGTTGGTCCGGATGGTGATGGTCCGGTCGGCACCACCGATGAAGTAGGTCGCGCCAGCCTCGGCCTTGACCGGAAGTCCATGCAGGTTGGCGTAGTCATGGGCCTTGGCCAGGGCCTCGAAGTCATCCGTCTTTCCATCTCCCTTCGCACCGAAGTCGCGGTAGCGTACGACAGCCGCATCCTTGGGAGGGTCCACCTGGCCACTTGTTGGATCGCCGAACAACGCACAGGAACCGGCGATCATCAGGACGGAAAAGACAACACCTAGGTTGGCGGGACGAACGGAGCACATCATGGCGAAGGGGAAAACCGGCCACGTGGCTGGCCACGGCCAAATACCAAAGGCGGCCGGACCATCTTTCACCCGCACCGGCGATCTAGCAGATCGCGCCGCTGTCGGCAAATCTCCGGTGGCCGGTGGGAATCTCGCGAGATTCGGGTTCGTCAATTGATGACATCGATGGCAAGCACGAGCCGGTAGTCGGACTGCTTGAGCTTGCGTCCGATCCGCGGTCTTGGATCGAGGGAGACCAACTTGACCGAGTAGGTCTTGAATCCCACCGTTCCAGGTGGAAAGGCCGGGATCAAAACTCTCCTTGGCTTCTCGTTGGTGTGGAGCTTGTAGGTCTTCACCGCCTGATCCGGCAGATGTGCCTCCAGCACGACAACCGCGTCTCCGGCGCTGATGCAAAACGCACCCATTGGACAGCGGCTGTCTTCGCTGACTGCGATGAACTTGAGTCTTAGTCCGTTGTCGTAGCGGATCGATTCGCCGACGGCAAGTCCAGCAGGCGAGGGCTTCGCGGTGTTTTCCGCCGCGGAGGCCGCTGTGGCTCCGATGATGCAGGCACCTCCACCGAGTGCGGTGATGGCGAGGGATTTGATGATTGCACGTCTTTTCATGGGGTCGGGAAGGATGAGGATGTCACAGGATTGATCCGGTATTCGCGGGATTCTGGATCAGGTCGTTATTGAACCGACCAACCTGACGAAAGTCGTTTCCGCCGGTGTGGACCGGGACTTCCTTGTGAGGATGTCACTCCTTGATGCCGATGAGTTCCGGGGCTTCCGTCGAAGCCTCGATCTCACGGATCGTGTCCCGGACGCACGTTGCCTTCATGATCATCAAGTTGCGGGGGAAGTCCTTTTCGTCCTTTTCAAAGTAGTCGGCAAGCTTTGTCAGCTCCGGAATGACCGCCTTCGCGTGGGTGCCGTAGCTGAGAAGGATCTTCATCAATTCGGGCGTGCGCTCCTGGCTGGCCCACGGATTCTGGTCGCGCGCGTATTTCACACACGCGGCGATCCCTTCCTTGATCCGGTGCTTGGCCAGAACGCGCAGGCCCTCCACGCGGATGGTGTCGGCGAACATCTCGCCGCTCGGAGCAGGCTCGACGATCGCCTGATAGATGGCGGGCAGCAAGGGCTTGATCTCCTCGGCGGATAGATTCCGGTAAACCGAGCTGATGGCACCACGGGCGCGGCCGTCCTGGTTCTTGAGGCCGGCGCGTACCGCTTGATAGAGCATCGCGCGGTCCACACCGTCCAGCGAACGGCAGAGCATCCCTGCACCATGCTCGCCAGCCACATCAAACAGGGCAAAGGAGAAATAACGCTGCTGCATGCCGCGTGGATCATTCTTCGGATCCACCCGGGCCAGCAGTTCGAGGAGTTTTGGCACCGATTTCATGGCCGGGGCACCGATGCTTGCAAGAGCCTCGGCGGCCTTGATGCGCAACCAGAGGTCCGGGTGCTCCAATGATTTTTCCAGGGCTTCCACGGCAGGCGCGCCACGACCGCCGAGGGCGATCAGGGCCTGGCAGGCACCGTATCGCGTCTTGAGTGCAGGGGATTCCAGCATTTTCAAGAGGGGTGGAATGGGGACCTCCTTGCGGCGGGCCAGCGCCATCGCGGCCCGCTCGCGGACGATCGGCGACCAACTGGCGAGGCATTCAAAGACCTGGTCTCCGTTCAGTTGATCGTAGGCACTGTTGCGGTCCTTGTTGGTCCAGCCGCGGCCGTCGATGATGAGGGCTTGAGCGGCGGCAGTGTCAATATGCGGCGCGATGCCCGGACGCTTTCCGGTTAGATAGATCTTCTTCAGCGGCATGGCGTAGGCGAGCAGGTAGCCGCCCGTGGCATCCCAGCCCGCGTAGCTGTCCTGGTCCGGTTCCGGCGGGCCTTGGTGGGCGAAGGTGCCGTCCCATCGGCGCGCGAGGTCGAAGTACCAGCCGCCGAACTCGTTCATCCACGCGCCGGTGGCTTGGGGGCCGGACTGGGCGACGCCGGGCATCGACCACAGGATGTTGAAGAAATTGCCGGTGTGTCCGGTGTCACGCTCCGGACCGTGGGAGGCGACGCTCATGCGCGAGAAGAACTCCGCGCCCTTGGCCTCGCCTAGCAGGTTGAAGAGGACGGCGGCCATCCCGCACTTGCCGTTGTCCTCGTGATTCTCAATCCACGGGTGGTGGTCGCCATAGGGAATCGCACCCTTGCCGATGTAGAACCGCAGCAAGCGGGCACTGAGCTCGATGGCGCGGTCCACGGCAGGGTCTTTCACACCAGCCGCACGGGCCATCACCAGTGAAATGGTCAGCGGCAGGCCCGGAGAGTTCATCATGCCGTAGCCACCGAGTCGTCCATCGGGCAATGCGAATCCATGGCCCCATGAGCCGACCGCGCTCTGGCCCTTCGCGGCTTCGAGGGCGAGCCGTTTCAAGCCCGGCATGACCGACTCGTCATCGGTCGCCATCTCATACTCGGAGAGCAGCATGATGACATAACCATAGTGCCAGGTCTGCATCGAGTTGGCTGAAAAGTCCGCCGCCCATGCGGCTTCCTGTTTGACCAGCGGGAGATAGGCGGGATCGCCGCTGGCTAACAGGGCGAGCGCGTTGAGGGAGCGTGTGATCGGATCCTGGTTAGGCGCGTTGCCGTAGGATGGATCGGAAATTCTCGCCGCGAGTGCCTTGCAGCCTTGTTCGAGAATGCGCTTTGATTTCGGGCACTCGTAGGGTGCGGTGGCGCTGTAGCTGCCGAGCACCGGGAGTTTGATTGTGACATCTTCCGTCGTCCCGGCCCGCCAGCGGGTGATGATCAGTTTTCCACCGCCCGCATCGGATTCGGCGGTCGTGAGCGCCTTGCCGAACTCGGTGCGCGGGTCGTATGAGAACGGCTTGCCGCCGACACCAAGGATCACGTCGCCGACCGCGAGAATTCCCTCCGCGGGGGAACCCGTGTCCACCTTGGTGATGGCGATCTGGCGGGCGTCCGAGGTGACCATCTGATCGCAGAAGATCCATCCGCGCGCTCCGGTGGCGCCGAGGTTCCAATCATGTTTTGCCTTGGCGGGAATCGCATCGCCCTTGGTGAAATCGGGAAGTTCGATTTTTCCCGCTGGAGCGGCCAGGGCGGGAATCGCCAGAACAACGGTGGTGGCCAGGGTGCGGAGCGTGGCGATGAAGTGCTTCTTGGTGGTCATGGCGGAGGAAACGACGTGATGGAGATGGCCGCTACGTGAGGATCGGGTTAAAAGTTACGGGATCCGGATGTTGATTGCGGCGGGGGACCGCGTGTAAAGCGCTCGGCTGTCCGCAAGCATCACAGATCTAACAAAATTGTCTCCGGAGTATGAATGTCGATCCGAAACATGGCATCGCGGGGGTCACTCCTGCGCTTCTCCGCGAATGGTGACCTCGACACCCGTGATCGACCGGGTACGCATGTCATAGACCAGGAACAATTTCAGCCAACGTGTCACGATCGGCGAATGGGAGGGCAAGGTCTCGACCGTGGCTTCGTAAGCCAGTTTGGTTTTCCCCGCGTTCCGGGCAACCGGCTTCCAAACGAGCTTTTCGATGGAGGGCATTTTCACGTAATTTGCCATCTGCTTCCGCGACCATCGGGACAATCCCCGGACCAGTTCGGGAGTCAGGTGACGGGCCACGAAGGCATGCCTCTTCTCCCAATCCTTCGCGACGGCCGCGGCGTGTTCGGGAAACTCATCCGGCTGGCAGGTCTCCCATTCATCGAGCCCCGGGACGGCAGCCATCTCGGGCACGACGCCCAGTGCGATTGGATATTCCGGTTCGGCGGATGGATCGGAAGTCCCCCCGGCCATTCCCGATGAGGTGGCAAGAAGCATGATCCATACGACATGCACCAATGATCGAATTTTCCTTTTCATGACAGGTGGTCGTGGATGCGGTTCAGCTTCCGCGCTCTTCTGCTTTCAGCCGCCTCTCCAGATAGAATGGCATCAAGGGCACCAGCGAGCAGACAAAAGCGAATGCTGTCTTCCTCAACGGCCATTTTCTATCAATCCAGACATGCGCGAGCGCGAGGCAGAAAAGCAGGAACAACACCCCGTGGATCATGCCGGGGATGCGGATCGCATCCGCTTCGCCGAGGATGCGCTTGTGGTAGATCGCGTAGTAGAGCAGCACCAGGAAGGATACACCTTCGGCAAGGCTGACCGCGCGCAGGAGGGCGAGTGAGGAAATCGACATGGCGGGAGACGCTCGCCCGCCGGGAACGGGATCACAAGCCCGGTCTTTCCCTGCAAGCCGCCGCCCGATCGTGCGGTATCAGGGGAATGTCCATTCAGAAAACCCTCCGCGCCGCCCTGCTGCTGGCAACGGCATTGCCCGCCTTCGCGGCAAAACCCAACGTCCTGCTGATCTGTGTGGATGACCTGAAACCGACCCTCGGATGCTACGGGGATTCCTTCGCGAAAACACCGCAGATCGACGCGTTGGCAGGCCGAAGCACGTTGTATGCGAGGGCCTATTGCAACCAGGCCGTTTGTGCGCCATCGCGCAACGCCCTGATCGCGGGCCTGCGCCCGGACACCCTCGGGATCTACGATCTGGGGACGAATTTCCGCAAGGCGGTGCCGGATGCAGTGACGCTGCCACAGGTTTTCAAAAACAACGGCTACCGCACCGAGGCACTGGGCAAAATCATGCACGTGGGTCACGGCAACCACGAGGACGCCGCATCATGGAGTGTCACCGCCTGGAAGCCGGGGGGGTCGCAATACGTGATGGAGAAAAGCGCCTCTAACACACGTGCGGGAAAGAACGGCGATCGCGGCAATGCCACCGAGTGCGCCGATGTGCCGGACGACGCCTATACCGACGGCAAGATCGCGGCGGAGGCGATCGCGCGGCTCAAGGCGGCGAAGGCCAAGCCAGACGAGCCGTTCTTTCTAGCAGTTGGCTTCGCGAAGCCACACCTGCCATTTGTCGCGCCGAAGAAATACTGGGATCTCTATCAGCGCGCGGAAGTGCCGCTGGCGGAGTTCCGGGAAGTGCCGAAGGGAGCGCCCTCCTACGCGCCCCAGTTCGGTGGTGAGTTGCACCAGTATGCGGACGTGCCGGAAGCGAAGGTGTTGCCGGAGGGTTTCCAACGGGAACTCGTCCACGGCTACTATGCGGCGACGAGTTACATGGATGCCCAACTCGGCAAGGTGCTCGCCGCGCTTGATGAAACCGGTCTTGCGGATAACACCATCATCGTCCTGTGGGGCGACCATGGCTGGCACCTCGGTGACCACGGCATGTGGTGCAAGCACACGAACTACGAGCAGGCCGCCCGCATTCCACTGCTCGTCGCCACTCCCGGCGCGAAACCCGGCTCCGGCACCCGCACCGAGGCCTTCGCGGAAACGGTCGATCTCTACCCGACTCTCTGCGCGATGGCTGGCCTCGCCGTCCCTGAAAAACTCGACGGGAGCAGCATTGCAAGAACGCTGGGCAACCCCGCGGCGGAGACCAAGGATCACATCATCCACGTCTATCCGCGCGGTGAGAAATTGGGCCGCGCGATCCGCACCGCACGCTATCGCCTCGTCGAGTGGAAGGTGCCGGGCGCTCCCTCGGCAAAGGCGGATCTCGAGCTTTACGACTACGAGAAGGATCCGCTGGAAACGAAAAACATCGCCGACTCGAGTCCGGAAATTGTTTCCAAACTCCGCGCGATCCTCGAAAAATACCCGGAGGCGAAACCTCAGATCTCCGGCGGCGGGGAGAAACAGCCGGAGAAGCCAAAAGCAGGCAAACCGGACCTTGACCGCGACGTCCTTTTCAACCGTCGCGACGGGGACAAGGACGGCAAACTCACGATGGACGAGTTCATGAAATTCCAGCCCGACGACGAGGCCGCGAGGAAGCGTTTCCCGAAATTCGACAAGGACGGCGACGGCTTCCTGAGCCGCGCGGAATTTATAGGCCAGTGAGCGAAGGTTCCTATCCCGCCTTGATGGAACCCCAGGCTGAAGCAGTTACCAAATGGGTGCAGATAGCTGTTAGGGAGGTGAGGAGGGTGAGGAACTCCTCCACCACGACGCCTATTTCCGGTAGATGAAGGAGTCGGAGGTAAGAAGTGAAACGACGACGGCATTGAAGCTGCCGCCGCTTTTCACGTATGCCTTGTCGGCGTCGATGAGGGTTTGTGAATCGGAGAGCATCTCGTTGCGCCCCATGAAGTAGCGGAACGCATGCCTGATGACGGATTGGCGGACGCGCTCCGACTTTTCAAGCCGTCCTATCAGGTCGATGGCATCCGCCACCTTTCCGTCCAGAGCCGGATCGCCGGTTCCGGCCAACTCGCCGTCGGTGCGGATGGGGACGGTCTTGTAGGTGTTTGGCACGATGGGCTTCTCCGTGCCGGGCTTGATGATGTTCTCCGGGTATTCCAAGGCCTCCACAGTGCGGAGGTGGCCGAAGTCGTCATACATCTCGAACGGCAACCCGAGCGGGTTCATCTTCTCGTGGCATTTCCAACATTTGGCGTCCATTGTCACGGACTCGAGCCGATCCCGCAGGTTGCGGTGAGGGTCTTCCGGGATGACCGCATCGACGGAGATCGGAATATCGGGGACGGTTCCGGCAAGAAGGCGTTCCTGGATGAAGTGGCCGCGGACGATGGGATCGGTCGCGGTGTTCTTCGAGTGGGCGATGAGCCATGCGGGATGGGTCAGGAAACCCTTGCGGTTGGGGAGGGAAACGGGCTGCACCGGTTCATAGTCCCAGTTTGTCTCGTCGATGTTATAGGCATAGAGCCGGGGAGCGAGGTAGGGAAGATCGAAGCGCGGATAGGGAATGGGGCGGAACCCCTTGCCGACGGAGTCCTTCGCGAGTTGAAGCTTCCGGGCGATCGAAGTGACCGTTTGGTTGTCCCGCCCGTTGATGCCGGAAAGCTTCATCATTCCTTTTTCGAGGAATGTCTTCTTGGGATCCTTCGACCAATCGGCATCACCGATCTGGGCGAGCAGCGTCTTGTAGGATTTCTCGAGACCCGCGACCTGGCCTTGCGCCTTCGCGTTGTCCCCGTCATGCATGACGTAGAACTTGTCCGAGCCAATGATGGTTTCGATGACATCCCGGTCGTTCTTGAGCACATGATCGAGGAGCAGATCCGCATCCCTGACGATCTCCATCGGGACTTGCCGATAGTCAAAACCCCAGTAGCGGTTCAGATCCTTGAAAAGGTTCTCGGCCTTCGGGTAGCCGAGGAAGTCGCGGAAGAAGCGCATGATCCGCGGGTTCGGGATCTCAAAGCGACCGTGCCAGAGCGCGGCGGACACCGGGCGGGGATCCGAGGTGTCGGCGAGCATGCGGAGAACCTCGCGCTTGTAGTCCTCACGGGTGTGGAGACGGCCTTCGCGTGCGGCGGCGAGCAGTGTTTCGTCCGGGCGGACATCACCCAAAGCAAAAGCGATGGCGAATGCGGCCTCCTCCGGGGCAAGCATCCGCCTTCCATACTCATCCTCCGGGCCGGCTCCGAACTCGCTGCGGTAGTAGATTTCCTCCTCCATCCACACGGCGATCAGCATCTGCTGCAAGCCAAGCGAGTTCCCGCCGACCCGGATATTTTCCCGGGTGAACTCCAGGTATTCGGCCATTTCCGCGTCGGCAGGCTGGCGATGCAGCACCATGTCGAACTGCGTGCGGATCGCCTCCCCGAGCAAGCGGTCATCGGGTGATCCTTCCGCAGTGATGACGTCGGAGAATGCCTTTTGGGTCGGCAGCACCCACTCGTCCTTGTAGCGCCCGCCACCGGCGGGGATCTGCTGGATCTTCGCGAGGCCCAGCTTGATGCGGATTTCCTCAAGCTGCTTGCGGGAAATCCACATCGCGTTCGAGAGGATCGTATTGAGGTGCCCTTCACCGAGTTGCTCGTTGTCGAAGTATTGGATGGCGGATTTCTCCGGCAGCTTGAACGGGTTCTTGACGAACCTGCGGATCTGGAGGCCGAAAACATCCCTCTCCTCCATCCCGTAGAAGTCCCTGACCTTCTGGTCGAAAATGTATGGGCTGATGAGCCAGCGCCTCGCAGGTGTGAATGCCTTTTCCGAAATCCCACCAGAGAAGAGTTTCCCGTGATTCACGTAGTTGCCGTATTTCGGATAGCGCAGCTTCGCCCTGAACTTGGACTCGCGGCCGAGGGACTCGAAGCCGCCGGCAGCCCAAGCGGTTAGATCCTCCCACTCGCCATCGGTGAGCGGCTCCTTTTTCGGAGGTGGCATCTGCCGGAGATAGATCTTTTCCTCGACGCGGTTGAGGAGGACGAACTGATCTTCGGGTGTTAGCGTTTCAAGATTGTCCAGACGCACATCGCCCTTCGACTCGTCCTCATCATGGCAACTGAGGCAACACTTGGAAAGAATCCCTCCGATATTTTCCGGGATCGCCCCAAGCTTCGGCTCCACATCCTGCGCCCATGTGGGGGGGGCCATCAGCATAAAAAACGCCGCGTATCCGGCGATGCGGCGGTGAGGGAAACCCGGGATCATGAGATGAATTCGCGGATTCTTCCGAGCTGATCGATGCGCAGCTTCTCAAGCGCAGGATCCAGCGAACCGTAGTGCTCGATGGGGTTTCCATAGGCGTTGAGCAGGGTGGTATACCAATTTCCCAAGGTCTTGTGCCCGAGCTCCCCGTGTTTCGGGAAAGCGGACATAGCGGCCCGCGATATCCAGCTTCGAGTTCTTTCCGGAGAAAACGATGAACGGCCATTCCACGCAGGTCGGGTGGTGCTTCTCGCCGTTGTCCGTCAGATAGAAAATCATCGTGTTGTCGAACATCGTGCCGTCTCCTTCCGGGGCTTTCTTGAGCTTATCGACCATCAGCGCGACGACTTTCATGTGCTGCTCGCGGATCAGCGAGCGGCCTTCCTTAGCGGGGATGCCGCCGACGGTTTTGTTATGGCCGATGTCGTGGACGGTGCCGCCATCGAGGCCCAGCTCCGGATAGATCGTATCGGTGTCGTCCATGTTCAGGGTGACGACATTCGTCAATCCGGCGATCAGGGCGGAGGCGGCGATCTCCGCCTGCCCGATCTGCTTGTCCGAGGTGTTGACCTCATCCGCGAGGAAACGCTCTTCCAGAACCGGGGCGCAGGCTTTCAAACGCGCGGACATGGATTCCAGGGTCTCGCCCCTGCTGCGGAGAGTTTCGGTCGAGCGGACGTAGCTGATGACTTTCTGGCGCTCCGCTTCGGCAAGCTCCACGGAGCGGAGCTTGGCCTTCTGCCGTCCTGCGGCGAACTGCATCAGATTGCCGCGCATCCTGAACTCCGCCTGATCCTCCGGTCTGTCCGAAATCGCGCCGAAGATGTCGGCATAGGCTACCTTTGGGGTGCAGTAATCGTAGTTCGCAAGGCCCGGCTCCTTGATGGATAGGCCCGGCTGGATGCCGGAGACGGGCTTCGCCGCGGAGAAGCCGATGTGGGTGAATGGGGACGGGAAAAGTTTCGCGAGTTCGAAATCGACGGAAGCCCGCACCAAGTCCTCGGCGCGCCCACCGCTGTCCACCAGTGCAAGGCACGCATGGTTCGGCCAGTGACCATCGATCCGCATCATCTTTCCGGAAAGGCCCTGGATGATGGTGAGATTGTCCCGCAAGGATTCCACCGGCTTCATGTAAGCGGGCATCTCGTGATTTCTCAGGTCGATGCAGAGCTCGCCCTTGGCGGCATCGATCGCCTTGTCCTGATCGGAAAAGGAAACCGGAACCAGATCCTCGGGGATCAGCCCGCTGGACTTGCGGATGAAGATGAAACGCATCGGGAAGCCCGATCCGGAGCGCATCGCCCCGAGAGGATTTGCCCCTGCCTGCGCCGCCCTGAGTCCGGGGATGGCTCCGGGAAGAGAGAGCCCCCCTGCGGTGAGGATTGCTTTGCGTAGGAAGTCGCGTCGGTTGTGCATCATTGGGTGGTTCTCGTTTCGATACAGATCTTCTGTATGCTTTTCTATCAGCAATAAAGGTCAAATGAAAGCATTTGAAGTGAGCAGGTAGAGGATGATCGATTTACCTAAACTCCCATCTTGCGCACCACTTCGATCTCGGGTTCGAACGGTTGCGCGCCGTCATTCCGTATGAGTCGCAGTTTCTGGATTCCCGCCTTTTCCTTGCGAGCGACCTGGATGGTGAAATACGTCACGCCATCAGGGGCGGTGAATCCTTCCTGCGCACCGACCAGTGACCAACCGGCGGGAACCTCCACCTTCTGCACCGTGTTTTTCCCCTCCGCGGCCAGCCGCAGTTGCACGAGATCGCCCGGCCCGACTTGCGGGTTCATTACGGTTAGAGGCGATCCCTCGGTCCGTTCCAGCTTGGCATTGGCACACTGGCGTTCACGAAGGACTTTCAGAAGATTTTCCTCCGAGGTCTTGCCCGGATCGTAATAGACCGAGATCCATTCGCGGAAGGTGCCATCCCGGAGCAGCATCGATGTCTTCAGAACTCCTTCCGCGCCGCCGACCGCCGTATTGCCCATCGAATAGCACGAGACGACGAAATTCGCGACCCGGTAATTGTCATCCTTCAGGACCACGGGCGCGGCCGCTGCCTTTACCACGGAATTCTCCGGGGCTCCGACGAGTGCTGGGGTGGCCAACGCGACGTTCAAGATCAACGCGTGGATCCATGTTCTTCCATTGCTTTTCATATTCGTGAGTTTCTGATGAGATTATCCTTTGTCTTTCTCAAGACGAACCAACATTTCTCGTGCGACAACGGTATGAAACGTGGCTCTCCAGACCAAAGTATCACTCGATTTATTAAGCATTAAAAATTTCAGTTAGGCAGGCCGGCCATGGCATCGGCGAAGGCCTTGCCGATGCGGGCCATGATCTTGGCGGAGCCGAGGTAGTGGTAACAGGCGTGGGAAACGCCGGTTTCCATCAGCTTCCACTCCTCCGGGTTATAGACCGTCTTGAGAAACTCATCCATGGCGATCTTCTGCTGTTCCTTGGTGAGACCCTGGGCCTTCAGCTCGCCGTTCCTGGCCTTCACCAGTTTCCAGCGGCCCTGGAGTTCCTCGAGTTTAGGCTCCCAAAAGCCTTCGGTGCGCACCGCCACCACGTGGCCCTTGAACTCCGGCATCTCCGCCGGTGCCTCCATCGCCTTGCGGAACTCCCGCAGCCAGGGAATGTGCTCGGGCTCGATCTGCCGGTAGCGTTCGGTCTCCAGCTCGCCATTGAACCCGAGCACCCCGATCACGGCATTCATCTCCGGAGCATTGAGTTCCCTGCGAATGTCCCGGATCAGGCAGGCCACCAGCCGGCTGTATTCCGAGAAGCCACCCGGCTCACCGCGGTTGGGATAACTGTCCGCTTCGCCAAAATCATTTTCCCCCTGAAACCAGACGAAACCGGCGACCTGATAGCCTTGGGTGGAATCATAGCCGGGATAAACCTTCTTGATGTCGCCCAGCACGGATTTCGCGTGCCCGATCATCATGCGATAGTATTTCCCGTGACGCTCGGCATACTCCGCCTCAAGTTTGACGGTGTCCTTGTTCTCCTTGCGGAGCTGTTCGAGCGCCTGAAGGTGTGTCGGATGGACACCGGCATTTGGCGGGCGGAAGTCGCGACAGAGGCTCTTGCCACCCCATGCGGTCTTGATGATCAGGATGGGTTCCTTGACATGCTCCTGCATGTAAATGCCGAAGGTCAGCTCGGGACCGATCCGGTCGCCCTTGCCGCCGCCATAGCCGGTGGTCAATTGGCCGGGCTGCGCGTCCTTGGCACAGCCACTCGTGGAAATCCAGACGTCTTCCTGAATCTTTGGTGTTCCGTCCGGATTCACCATTTTCCCGTAGATCGGGGCGGTGACCGGATCTGCCGCGATCTGTGGAAAGGTGGCGACACTGCAGAAGCCCTGCATGTTGGACTGGCCGGCCATGAGGTAAACCTTCAGTGGTGCGGCTTCTAGCAGGTGGAAACCCGGTGCCACGCAGAGCGCGGCGATGAGGATCGATTTTCTCAAGGTCATGTTGGTTGGTGTGAGAGTCGGGACAGGTCTTGATGGGTGAAATTCCGGATGCCGGCATGGTCGTGCAACACGTGGATTCAAGACGTGGAAACAATGGCGATGTGTCTTCCGAAACGCTCGACGATTTTCCAGCCGTGCTCCCTGCAGACCTGTGCGAGCTCCATGCGTGCGGTGGTATCGTGAAGCTCCTCGCCATCCTTGGTCCATAGGAATGGCCTCCGGATCAGGATGCTTTCGTTCTCGAGCGTCAGGATACCACGCGCGATCTCGTGGGGCTTATAGAGGCGCTCGTAGTCCAGGATTTGCTCATGATAGACGATCGGCTCCAGATCGGGAGTCGGCATTTTGTCCTTTTCCTGGATGTCGCTCATCTGCGGTGATTGACAGAGGTTTGGATTCCATCCGGAAGACGTGGGTCCGGGGATGGATGGTTAGTCGTGAAGTGGTTCATTGAATTCAGATGATTGCTGCTACTGACCTGTTGTTTCATATTCAACGCCAGCACTACTCCCCTTTGCCTATCGTAAGATCATTCATCCCGCGTGCGAGCGCCTCGCCGACGAGCATGTAGGTCTCGGCATTGCGGTTGTAGTGATAGCCTTGTTCGGCCGGAGAATGATTGGCGTCGCGCCAGAACGGCCGGGTGTCGATCACGCGGACGTTTCCTGTGAAATCCGGATATTTGCTAGAATTGCCTAACGCCATTTGTGCCTGATGGACGACGAGGGTGTTGGCGTTCATCTTGTCGCCGTCGAATCCAACCGTGCCGATCACGACCGGGAGCTTGGGTTTGCCGAGGTCCTTGCGCACGTCATTGATCAGGGCCACGAGGTTCTCCTCGTATTCGGCTGCTCCCTTGGGTTCCAGGGTGTCCTTGTGCCCCTGGAACCAGATGAAGCCGGCGAGGTCATAGCCCTGGCCCTGATAGCCGGGGAGCACGTCCTTGAGATTCTCAAGCGTCCATGCGACGCCCTCGGTCATGAAACGGTATTCGGTGCCGGTCCAGGTGGATTTGCCGTCCTTGTCCTTCTCCCAACCGCCTCGGGACGGCGGACGGAAGTCATACGACAATCCGCGGTTGCCGCATGCGCTGCGGATCAGGAGCACCGGTTCATCGTAACAGGTGCCCATCACGTTGCCGAAGGCGAGTTTCAGCCCCATGCTTGCGCCGCCGGCCTGGAGGAAGTCGCCCTTGCCCTTGTTAGGGTTGACCAGCGGCTGGACGTCGAGAACGAAGACGTCGTTGCGCCTGATCCATTCTCCCTTGTCGTCCTTCAGATAGGCGTAGCGCGGGTCGGAGGCCGCCATGGTCTCAAGCGTGCCGGGAAGGTTGGTCATGGGGATGCGGAAATCATGGTTAGGCTTCTTGAAATAGACCGTCTTGAAGGCGTGGCGTTTGCCGGCCTCGAATTGCATCGCGGTGACCTTCGCCTGTTCCTGACCGGGATCCTTGCGATAGACCTCCCTGCCATCCACCGTCGTCACGTTGAAGGCGGCCTCGCCGGTGCCAGGCTGGAACTCGTAGTTTCCCGGTTTGAGAAAGGAGACATATCCGCGCAACACCGTGGTGTGATTTCCGTCCTGCGAGATTTCCGGAAATGGCTCCATCGGAATTTTCTTCCTCCGCCGCTTGACCTTCACGGTCTGCTGGTCGCCGATCTCGACCAGCCCGGTGGCTTCCGGCGTCGCCTTGTCATAGTCAGCTTCCGGCGACCATGCACCCGGATAGACGGCGACGTTAACGAACTTTTTCCGCTCACCCTCAGCCGGCGTGGCATTCGAGAAGAAGTCCTGGTGGATCCCCTCGGTGCGGCCGTTGACGGTGCCCATGTCGAGCATGTTCGACTGGCCGGCGAGGACAAAGACCTTGATGGGCTTGGTGGTGTCCGGGGCCTTGGCGATGTCCGGCCGCGGCAGCGGGTCGGGGATTTCCCGCGCCGGAGCATTGAGCGCGAGGGATGTTAGCGCGATGGCGAACAAGGACGATCCGATTCGCGAGGTTCGGTTATGATTCATGGGGGATTGTGGCATTCTAGTGTTTCGATCGATCAGCTCCGGCGCGCATCGCCTCATCGAAGCTGAGCATTTTGGTGGCCTCATCGGCATTTTCGATGGACTTGAGCATCTCGTTCCATGGTTTCTCGAACTTGCCACCCGCCTTCACCGCCTTGAGCTTGGGCAGGTAGGGTTTGGCCGAGGCACCGTATTTCGGCATGACCTCCGTGAGCATCCGGATCTTGAATCCGGCCTTGCCGGTTTCGGCTTCGAAAATCCTGAAGGCCGCTTCGATGCCACCGTCAACGCGGAGATTCGCGTAAATCCCCATCGACTCGGTTTGCGGTCCGAGATTGTGATAGGAATGATAGGTGATGTCCTGGTCCTTCAGAATGTAGTCGAGATTCTCGCCGACATGATGGAAGTCCTCGAGTGGCATCTTGCGAACGAGTTGCGTGCCGTAGATGCGGCCGACCGACCGCTTGTGGACGAGGAGTTTCCGCGCGGCATTGTAGAAGAGTTCCTTGTCCTTCACCAGACCGGCGGCATAGGGGTCCGGACAAATGGAGACCAGGCCGCTTCCCAGTTTTTCGTCGATCCGGGCGGTGGGATCGTTCGGCTTGTCGATCAGCAGCAGCTTCAGGATGTCGTCGAAAAACGGATAGGCCTCCTTGCCCATGAAGCAGAGGGAACCGGCAGCAGCGGCACGCAGCTCCAGATCCTCTTTCGGGTCGCGCAGGAGCGCGCCCAGATCGGCGAGCGCCTGGCTGGCCACCTCCGGTGGACATTTGTAGCCGAAATAGCCGATGGCACTGAGACGCTGATCCTTGGTTCCCACCTTGATCATCTTCAGGATTGGACCTAACAGCTTGTGCTGGCGGTCGCGCAGGGTCCACGCGGCCTCACCGCGGATCTTCGGCATCGGGTGGCCGAACATGGCGAGCAATTCCTCGTCGCTCTTGCCCTTGATGTCCAACTTGGCGAGGGCGATCGTGTCGGCGACATCCTTGCCCTTGAGCCAGATCGATGGGTCGGCATCCCTGCCGGTGATGTAGAGCTTGTGGCGTCCGAGGCAGTAATTCAGGAGGTGGGATCCCGCGTCGCTGAGGCCGCGGTAGGAGTAGATGGGCTCCTTGTATCCGCAGCAGTCATAGGTAAAATTCCCATCCCAGTTGCGATTGAGCGTGTGCAGCCAGCGGGTTTCCCGGAAGAAGGCGGCGGAGGCCTCGGGCCCGGCGAGATCGGCGCCGAGGCCGGTCCAGAGCTGGCTGAAATAGTGTCCGGTGTGTCCGGATTCGAGGGTGTCGCTTCCGGCGGCGGACATCCGTGAGAAGAAGGTGGAGCCCTCCTTGTTTCCCTGAAGCGACATGGCAACCGCGACCAGCCCGCTCATCCCGTTGTTGTTATAGGAATTCCACCTCGGGTCATGCACACCATAGGCGGGCGTTCCCTTGTTGATGAAGTCCTTGTAGAAGGTCCCGGTTTGCTTGATGCATGCCGTGATCTCAGGATCCTTGATGCCGCATTTGTCGGCTAACAGGATGGAGACGAAACAAGGCAGGCTCGATTGGTTCATGACGGCGTAGCCGGGGAGGCGGCCATGCAACTGGCCCCGGTTGGACTCGGGATTGGCCATGCGGTGTCCCCAGAGGCCCGCTGCATCCCGGCCCTGGGCGAGGGCCATGGAGTAGGTCTTGAGCGCGGGAAGCACGTAATCATCACCTGTTAGCAGGTAATACTCGGCAAGGACCAGGTTCGTGTAGCCCCAGCCCCAGGCGGAGCTGTTCCCAAGACTGAGCTTGAAATCCGGCTTCGCCCAGGATGCGGAGTGGAGCTCGTTCCTGACCACCTCGATGTATTTCGGCTCGCCGGTGGCCAACAGGCCTAACAATCCGACAGGGACCTGATGGGCACCGAAATCGCGCGACTTGACGAGAGCCTCGGCGGCTTGGGTGATGATGGCATCGGTCTTCGGGCAGTTGTAGGGAGCGGTGCCGCTGTAAGAGCCCAGCACCTTGAGTTGCAGGTCCACCTTGGTGTTGTCCTTCAGCGTCACCGTGAGGATGCCCTTGGCCTTTTCGGTCTCGGCCTGGTCGATGGCGGCGGCCAGTTGCGGTCGAGTGTTGTCCTTGAACGCCATTCCACCGGCGGCGACGATCACGTCGCCCGCCTTGAGCTTGCCGTCCGCCGGTGACCCTGGATCCACCTTGGTGATCTTGATGTCGGTCGGTGAGGTGACGCCGAAAAGCCCGGTGGGTCCGAGATGATGTTCCTTGTATTCGAAATGTTGGGCACGGGCCGTGCCGACGGTTAGAACTCCGAGCAGCAGGAGGGCAGGCAGTTTGAGCATTCGTTGATGGTTCATGAAATTCAGGGTTGGGATGGAACGGGCATCGCGATGAAGGCTTCGGCGAAGGCCTTGCCGATGCGGCTGTAGATCTTGTAGGACCCGAGGTAGTGATAGGCGGCGTTGGATATTCCGGTCTCCATGAGTTTCCACTCCTCGTCGGAGTAAATGCCTTTCCGGCGGACTTCCAGCTTGGCCTCGGACTCGGCAGTTAGATTCACCCGGCGCAGGCTCGGCTTTTCCTTCAGGTCGGCGATCTGCTCGAGTTTCACCTCGTCGATGAGCTTCTTGTATTTGTCAAAACGCAGTTGGAGTTCCTCAAGTTGCGGTTCCCAGAAATCCCCGGTGTTCACTGCCGCGACGCTGCCCTTGAACTCGGGCATGCTGGCCGGTGCGGCCATTGCCTTGCGGAACTCGCGGGTCCAGGGCACCAGTTTTTCGTCCATGTATTTCAGGTCGCCGCTGATGCCCAGCACTCCGATGGCCACGGGCATCGCGGGTGCCTTGAAGTCCTTTCGCAGATCGCGGATGAGGCACGCCAGCAGCCTGCTGTATTCGTCGTAGGATCCGGGTGAACCCTGATTCGGATAGGTCGCCGCGTCGCCGTAGTCGCTAACACCCTGGAACCACATGAAGCCGGCGATCTCGTAGCCCTGGCTCGGATCATACTCCGGATAGACGCGCTTGATGTCCGTCGTGGTCTTGCTGACGTATCCCACCATCTTGCGATAATACTCGCCCGAGGTTTCCCTCCTCGCCTTTCGGGTCGCGTCGGCATCCTTGTCCTTTTCGGCGGCTCCGGGGCCGAAATCCCACGGCCCGGCACTTGGCGGCCGGAAATCACCGTGGAGACTCTTGCCGCCCCAAGTGGTCTTGATGATCAGGATCGGCTCCTTGAGATGCTCCTGCATCGTGATGCCGAAACCCATCTCGGGACCAATTTTGTTACCACCTCCACCATCGTAGCCGTAGCCCATCATGAGCGGGCCGGTCTTTTCCTCCTGGTCCTTTCTCACGCCAAGGGCGGCAATCCAGACGTCATCGATGGAGCGAGGCTCGCCCTTTTCATTGACCATCCTGGCGGCCATGTGTGCGGTGTCAGGATGACTCTTCATGTGCGGCAGGGTGCTATCCCTCGCACGGCCCTGCATGTTGGACTGGCCAGCCATGATGTAGATCTTGAGTGGTGCCGCTACGAGCGTGTTGGCACCCGGTGCCACGCAAAGAGCTGCGACGATGAGGATGAGTCGGGAGATGGAACGCATATGGAACATGGAGGAATAATTTCGGCGGTTAGATGTTAAGGAGCCGGTGAGGCTTAATTGGCTGAGGGACTCGCGCCGGTGATGCTGAAGGTCACGGGTGAGGTGGCAGGCAACTCGAACCAGACGACCGTGGCTTTTTCATGAGCGTGCCATCAACTGAAGCAACTGGATGGTCTCCTCGAAAAATGGCCGGATGTCTTTCGGGGGGATGCGCTTGTCCTGCAGCCAGAATACAATCACGTCGCCATGGGCTTCCAGGCACCAGCCGCTTTTTCGCACGAACGCATCGGTCACCTCCCGTCGAAACACGCCAAGCACCGCCTCCTCATCAGTGCCATTGAGAAGGTATCGCTTGGAGAACTCGGGCGCATCGGCAATGTCAATGTCCTTCACTCCCAGAAGTTTGGTCAGCTTCAAGGCGAAGCTTTCCGGCGTCATCATCAGATCCGGCCACCGGTATTCGGGAGCTTGGAATATGACGAGAGTTTGTTCCTTCGACGGGCGTGATCTGTTCTGTGTAGCTGAATAGACGGAGTAAACATAATCAAGTATCTTCACTTCCACATGACCAACCTTTCCACTCAACAGGTAGGGAATGTGCTGGGTGTCCTTTCTGTTGAAGAGGAGGAATGCATCCTTTCGCGGCAGTTTCTCCATGTCGAAATCTTCCGAGAACTTGAGATTCAACGATTCCGCGACAGCAAGATAAGCCGGCTTCTCGCGGCGCGCCTTGATCAGATCAAGGATGATTCTGACAATTGCAGAGATCACCACGGCACAGATGATGATGATCAACCATTGGGTTTGGGTCATAAGCGTTGCTGTTTTTCGGAGTGGATAGGGCCAATTGAACCAAAAGTTCGTCGTCCGCCCTTCACGTCATTGCTTGTCAGCCAATTTTTCGCCACGCGATTTCAACACACTACGGACAAGGGTCACGCACCCTCCGATCGTGAATAAAACGCCCATGGCTGAAAGGAGGAGCATTTTAACTGCAAGCGTATCTGCAAGTGAAGCTGGAGACGCGGTTTCCGGGGCCGGTGTTGTCCAAGCAAACACGCCGGAAAATACGAATGCGAAGCATGTGATGCCGACGACGATCAGGGATATGCCAATCATTTTCATTGTGGTGGAATGCTGTCACTCATTTATGAAACTGTGATGAATCAGGTGTGAAAGTTTGGAACTATTTCTTCCGCAGGGAATCGACGAATTCCGTGAACTTCCCGTTGGTGTTGAGATCCCCATGTCCCATGGACCATGTGCCTCCTCCACCGTTCTCGGACACAATGGCGTATAGGGTCTTGCCGTCCGAGGTTGAAATAGACCCGGTAGCCCCGTTCCCAGCCACCCGAATTTTCCGAGGACGGGCTGTTTTGATATCCTGGGAAATAGGCCTCAAGTCGATTGAGGATATCTGCATCGGTGATGGTCATGGCCTCACTGTGGGCAACACCTCGTCGGGATTCACCCTCGACAACAATCACGGCGCTTCGGAGGCCGACGGACACCTCTGGCTTTCCGGAGTCGGTCGCGGATTGGGAAGCGCCGCCTTGTTCCGGGATGGCCACAAATCCAGGTGTTTCCCGATCCTTTTCGAGTTTGCTCAGAAAGCCCTCCCGCTCCTCATAGGTCACGAGGTAATAGCCGAGCAACTTTCCCTGGAATTCAGTGGTGCCTTCCTTGCTCAGGCGGGCCGAAAATTTGAAATACACCTGCTCAGGGCCATGTTTCTCGCGAACCGCCATCAAGATCCTGTATTGTGCAGGCGTGATGGGAGTGTCCAGGGAGACATGTCCCATGAAAAAACCATCCAAAGATTCCTTTTGCGGAAACCAACACAACCCGTGAAGCGCGACTTTGTCGATAAAGCCGGCCTCCCTCCGTTCCGTGACGAAATCGTTCATCGCAAATCCGATCAGGAAATCTTCGGCCTTTTTGATCACCTTACCCGGGGCTTCTTTCGCGTCCCCGGCCTTTGGTGTTGATGTGCCGCTTTTGGTCTCAGAAGCACGCAATTCCTGCGGAAGGCAAATCAGCACGACCAAAGCCGCAATGGCAAGATGTCCTCTCGTTGTTGATTTCATGGTTGAGTTGGTTGTTTTCGTTGGTGGTTCATGTCGGTGACGTAGGTTCAGGTGCTTCACCCACGAGGGTCCGCCCCGAGAGCGAAGTTACCTTGTCGCCGGGACAGGAGCAGGTTGGCCGGTGAGGCCCTTGAAGACGGCTCCGGCGATGAGCTTTGCGCCTTCGGTGTTAGGGTGGACCTTGTCGGGAATCAGCTCATCCTTGCCTTCGAGCGCGGCATGCACATTGATGACGCCCACGTTCAGGGTTTTCGCCACCTTTTCGATGACCGGCATCTGTGCTTTTGTGTCCGGGTCGTTGATCCCCCAGTTGCCGTCCTTGGCGATGAAGGGCGGATGGCAGATGAAGATCCGTGGTTTCTTCGCAAGCGCCGCGAAGTCCTTGACCATGTCCAGGCAGTCGTTCTCATAGTCCTTCCCGAAGTTCTTCCAGTTCTGGGGTTTGGTGTCGTTGGTGCCGAGCATGATGACCACCACGTCCGGGGCGTAGTCGATCGCCGACTTGTAATTGCCGAGCTTCTGATAGGGCCTGTCCCCGCTGTTCATCAGGGTGGCTCCGCTGACACCGAAATTCCTGACCTCCCACTTGTTTCCAAGCATTTCGCCCAACTGGGCGGGCCATGGACGTTTCGATCCGACACCCGCCGTGATGCTGTCACCCACGCAGGCCAGCTTGACCGGTTGGGCGAACGTCGAGACATCGACAGGTGCGTTGTTCTGTGCGAGCGAGGGCATCGCGGTGAGGATGGACGCGACGATCGGGATGAATCGGATGATGGAAGGAATTTGGAACATGATAGCAAACGGCGGTTAGATGTTACGGAGATGGTGCGGAGTAATCGGCCGAGGGATTCGCGCCGCTGATGTTGAAGGTCACGGGTGAGGTGGCAGAGAAGTCGAGCCAGATGACCATGGTTTTTGTGCCGTCGGTATCCACGATGACTCCCTGGCGGACGTCCTTCACTCCGGTCGGCGTGGTTTCCACACGCGCCTCGCCGTTGTGGCCCCAGTTGCGGATGGTGAAACATGGATTGACGAGCGGCATTTCCCCGGTGGCGTCGATCCGCACCGACATCGTTTCCTTTTCGGCAATGATCGGATAGTCGCGTGACGCTTTTTGATAGACCGCGGCCTTGCATCCGGAGACAGCGGTGATTTCCGGCGGGTGGCTCCACGATCTTGCAATCGGGACAAGACTGCCAACCGGCTGGCGGGTGAAACCGTAGAGCACCATGCTGCCGAATTTGTTGGAGGCGTCATTGGCGGCGAGGGAAAAGTGGGTGACGCGGTCGGTGGACACGGCGAAGCGGCCGTCCGACGGCACCAGGTGCATCGGCCAGTGGTTCCACATCCCGGGGAAGGGATCGACCACGTATTTGGATTGCTCATTGGCACCCCAGGGAAAGATGTAGGCCACCTTGGAACATCGCGAAGACCTTGTTTTCGGACTTGGTGTTGATCCGTTCGATGGTGGCGTCGGTCAGCGTGTTCTTCGGGACGATGTTCGGAAGATCCCACGTGAGCGACAGGGTTTCCCCCTTGAGGTTCGCGACGTCCATGGCCTGGAGGTTCATCACGTCGAGGGCCGATTCCCCTGGATTCGTGAGGATCTGGATGTCCTGGAATGCCGGCCCGTAGCCGCCCTTTGCGCCATTCCAGACGACTTGGCGGACTCCGGTTCCGTCCGGATAGATGGTATGGTATTCGTCGGTCCACGCACCGGGCCGGAGATTCGTGTAGCTCACATCGACGCAAGGGTAGCGCCAGTGGATCATCACCCGGGCCGGGGTATTCTCGATGATCGAGGAGTGGCAATGACGGACTTGTTTGTCCGCCATGTGCTCGGAGCATCCGTGCGGGCCGCCGTTTTCCGAACTCTGGTCCGTCATCCAGCGGTTGTTGTCGGTCACCCAGTTGGCGGCGTGGTTGGTGCCGCGCCAGAAGATCACGCTGCATGGATTCCGGTCGAACTTGACCACGATGTCCGCACCGGGGAGATCGCGCCAGAGCGGGTCCCAGACGTCGCTAACAGGAAGGGACTTGTAGGCGGCCCCAAACTGTTTCGCCGTGCCCAGTTCTCCGGGAAGCACGCACTTGGCGAGATCGGAACCGCGATCCGCCGGACACATCCCGGTGAATGACCGCAGCACTTGCTCCGGTGAAAGGGCTTGGTTGTGGATGCTGACTTCATCGAGCAGGCCTTGGATTCCGTAGATGATCTGCAGGTTGTGCTTTGGGTTGCGGACCGGATCGGTGTTGCGTTCTGGTTCGTTGTTGCGTCCGAGGTGCAAGGCCGTGTCCGGTATCGCAAGCGGTCCTTCGAAGGGTCCCGACGCGATCTCCCGTCCATCGAGATAGAGGTGGATTTTGCCGTTCCCGATGGTCGCGCACACTTGGACCCACTGGTGCAAGGGCAGCACGGTCTCGGATGCCTTCACGGTCTTTCCGGCCACGGTGATGAACGGATGTCCGTAGGCATCGAGCCCGAGATACCAGCCTTCCGCGCCGAAACCCTTCGACTGATGAACCAGCGGGGCGTTGTTGTACGGATAGGTGTCCAATGCGACCCAGGCCGTCGCGGTGAGTGCGTCATGAGGCGCTGGCTTGGACTCCATGGTCACGCCGGTGTAGTAACCGTCCAAGGCAAGAGCCGTGCCCGAGATTCCTTTTTTGAAACGGGTCATCAGTCCGCTGATCTCGCAGACGCTGCCGCTAACCGATTCCTTGATGTGATCTTCGTGGGGTTTCATGCCCTCATCGAAGCTCCAGTAATGAAGCGGCTCTGGCAGGATCTTGATGGCCTTTACGGGGTTGCCCTTGACCAAGGGACGGGGATAGAACGGCGGCTTGCCGCCAGCCACAATCGGGCCGTTTTCGATACCGCTATCGGTTAGATTGAGACCCTGTCGAGTGACCAGTCGCGGATCGATCCAGTCCTCGTATCGGGTATTTGAAGCATCGCGAACCTCGCGTTCGACCTTGCCGTCCGGGTGGATGGTGAACAGCTCGTGGATCGCTCCGGTGATGCCGTTCGGATGGAGCGGATCAAGCGCGGCGTTGGCTGCGAGGGTCGTCTTGATGTCCCCGAAGTGCCGCCAATGCACCACGATTCGATCAGGGCTGTTCTCCATCAACCGAACGTAGCTGAAATCGCAATTGGGATCCGGATCCGCGTCGGGAAACAGATTTTTGACTCCATGAACTCCCGCCTTCGTCCGCCACTGCGGCAGATAGCCATTGGCCCGCGTGAATTCGAGACGGCTCGCCGCGCCAAGCGTCACGACGAGGTCCTCGTATTTCCCGATGTCGCCGCCGGGCGAAGGACCCAGGCGGGTATGATACGCCCCGAAGCCAGCATCAGGCTCCGAAGCATGGAGGCTGGTAAAAGCCGTCAATAGCGACAGCAGTGTGATGGGGACGATTCGTTGTTTCATGTTGGATCGCGCTGATTTTCCGAAGCCGGCCTGGCAACTTGTCGTGGGAAAATGGGGTACCAGGAGGATGCGCGGTTGCGGGTGTTTCGGATCCAGTCGCTCCGCGTGGAGAAGGCTGGAAGCGAACGGAAAGTTGATGTCTCTAGCGACAAGCAAAATCAACCGACCCGCAAACCTTTCCTCGCTTGGGCTCTATCCTTATTTAAAAGATAGTTCGACGCTCGGAAAGAATTTGAAAATCGACTCCCTTCAGCTCAGTAGTCATCGAAGTCGGCGACACATCGAGTGGTAATCTCATCGGCAATCCCACTTCCATCTTCTGGTAGAATGGCACCCGAAGTAATTTGCTGTAAAACCATCATGACCTCGTCCAGTTCCAAAGTTTCCAGGCGTGCCATGCTTCTGAACTCTCCATCCTTTTGCCTTTTCGCTCTCGCGCTGCATTTGGCGATGCCGTCATCTCCCGCCAGCGCGGCAGATGACGAACTGCAAATCGGATTCCGCAATCCTCCTCCGGAAGCCCGTCCGCTGGTCTGGTGGCACTGGATCAATGGCAATGTCACCAAGGAGGGAATCCGCGCCGACCTGGAGGACATGAAGCGGGTCGGAATCGGCGGGGCACAAATCCTCGATGTTGAAATCTACCTGCCGAAGGGTCCGGTTCGTTATGGATCAGACTCCTGGCACGAGCATGTGCAGCATGCGATCAAGACGGCGGCCGATCTCGGGCTGGAACTCGACATCGCGAACAGTTCCGGGTGGTCCGGGAGCGGAGGTCCATGGATCACGCCGGATCGCGCCATGAAGAAATTGGTTTGGACGGAGACCAAAACGAAAGGCGGGGCGGTCTCTGTGAAACTTGCCCAGTCGCCGGGCAAGTTGGGCTTCTACCGCGACATCGCCGTTCTCGCGGTCCCTGCGACCACCGAACGCCTGGAAAAAATGGACGCCAAAATCAACTGGGCTACCAAGCCCGTGATTCGCCCGGATGCAACCGGCGTTCGCGGCATCGCACGTGATCAGGTTCTCGATCTAACGGATCAAATGGATGCCGCCGGAAAAATCACCACCACCCTGCCACCCGGTGAATGGGTCATCCTTCGTTTTGGATACACCGCGACTGGCAGCACGGTTCATCCGGCATCTACGGAGGGGCAAGGTTCCGAGGCCGACAAGCTGGATGCGGACACGGTTGCGTTTCAGTTTGAGAAATCGCTGGGGCGGATCATCAAGGATGCCGGTCCGCTCGCAGGGAAATCATTCAATGGCATCCTCTTTGATAGCTTCGAAGCGGGTTTCCAAAACTGGACGAAGCATCTGCCAACGGATTTCTCCCAACAGAAAGGCTACGATCTGATTCCCTTTCTTCCGGTTCTCACAGGTAGAATCATCGAGTCACAGGAAGTTTCCGAAGGCGTCTTGTGGGACTTCCGCCACGTGATCGAGGAACTGATAGCTGAAAACTATTTCGGCACCATGCATCGCTTGGCTTCGGAACACGGACTGAAGATCTATTCGGAATCGCAGGGCGGTCCGCTCAATCCCATGTCCGCCAACCGTCATGTCGATGTGCCGATGAACGAATTCTGGATGCCCGACACTGCAAGCCGGGCCAGTCGCATGAAGCAAACCACCTCCGCCGCAGGCTTCCTCGGCCGCAATATCATCGGGGCCGAGGCCTTCACCGCCAAGCCCGAGGATGGCAAGTATCTCGCCATTCCTTCGAACCTCAAGAGTCCCGGCGACTACGCATTCACCACCGGGATCAATCGCTTCATTCTCCATCACTACACCCACCAGCCCGTCACCGATGCCGCGCCCGGTTTCGCGCTGGGGCGTTACGGCACCCATTTCGGGAGACTCAACACTTGGTGGCCTTACGCCGATGCATGGGTCAGCTACGTCTCGCGCTGCCAGTTCCTCCTGCAGCAGGGGCGCACGGTTGCCGACGTGGCCATCCTGGTGGACGAAGACACAGGTTACGGATTCCCGTCAAAAATGACGGATATCGTCCCGGGATACGACTTCCACGTCTGTTATCCTCCCGATTTGCGCGCCATGTCCTGGAAGGATGGCCGTCTGGTTCACCCGCAGGGGCAGAGCTTCGGCCTGCTCATGACGCCCGATCCATGGGTGGCTCGAAATTTCAACGCTGCAACATTTGCGAAAGCTAGTGGGAGCCGGCGCGACGGTGCTGGGAAGTCCGCCCGCTGCTCCTGCCGGTTTGAAAGACGTCGAGTCCCGCACCACGTTCGACCAATTGGTGTCGGAACTCTGGGGCGGGCTCGACGGCAACAAGGTAACATCCAGAAAAACCGGAGCCGGCACCGTCTATCGCGGCATCAAGCCCCTTGATCTGCTAAAACAACTCAAAGTCGCTCCCGACCTTGCATGGACACCCGCGGAGCTTCCTATCAGATTCATCCATCGCAGCACACCGCATGAGGAAATCTATTTCATCTTCAACCACTCCGACCAAACCTTGCGGCCCGAGCTGGTCTTCCGGCAAAAGGATCGCCAGCCCGAAATCTGGGATGCGGCCACCGGAGAACACGCCGACGCGCCGATTTTCACGGTTAGCGAAAACGGGATCACGGTGCCACTCCAACTTGAGCCATGGGGTTCTGCTTTCGTCGTATTTCGCAAACCCCTCCCCGCGCGATGGATCACCGCCGCCAGCCCGGTGAATCTGGAACTGCGCGATGGCGGGATTCTATCACAAGGCACTTCAGTCGCCGTGAGTGGGTCGGATGGAATCCGGGAAACCGTTTCTTTGCCTGCTGTGCCTCGCCACAAAC
Source organism: uncultured Verrucomicrobiae bacterium (assembly GCA_963810445.1). Taxonomy (GTDB): domain Bacteria; phylum Verrucomicrobiota; class Verrucomicrobiia; order Verrucomicrobiales; family Akkermansiaceae; genus Luteolibacter. The sequence goes on from CAWENZ010000055.1 coordinate 321,434, forward strand.
CATCTTCGGTCCGTGGAAAGTCACATTCATCGACGGACGCGGCGCGCCTGCTTCCGCCACCTTCGAGCAGCTCACTTCCTGGTCTGAACATGCCGATCCGGGAATCAAATACTACTCCGGCACGGGAGTCTATACCGCCACCTTCGAGACTTCGGCCCCCAAGGCCGGGCAGACAGCCATTCTCGACCTGGGGGTCGTGGCCGATATCGCACGCGTATCTCTCAATGGACAACCGGCAGGCATTCTCTGGAAGCCGCCATTCCGGGCCGATGTCACCTCCTTGTTAAAGGAGGGAACCAACACGCTGGAAATCCGCGTCGCCAATCGATGGGTCAACCGCCTGATAGGCGACGAAGCAATTCCGTCCGACCTCACCTACCAAAAGGAAGGCGTCAGCAAATTCACCGACGGCAAGCTGCTCGCTCTTCCCGACTGGCTCTACGATCCAGCCAAAAAGGCCGCTTACAAACGCCATGGTTTCGCCACGTGGAAACACTTCGAGGCGGACTCGCCACTGCTTCCCTCAGGCTTGCTCGGCCCGGTGAAGATCGAATGGTTCAATCGTCTGGCGCTATCTAACAGATCGTCCGGTCCCGACTAGATTGGATTCGGAGTCGAAACGGATGATTTTGTGGGATTGAAGAAGTGGTTGATTTAAAATCATCAAGGGGATCCGACGTCCGGGTTCAGCCGGGACTTGATCGGGTGGATCGCTTCCACGTGTCTTCGATCAATCATGCTCTGCCTTTCGCACGTAGGACCCGGTGGATTGATGCGGCGTGATTGGCCAATTGTCGGAGCGGAATGGGAATGCGGGCAACTCGCGGCCATTCATCAGTCCGCCCACCGGCAGGTTGGATGATGCATAACGGACGGCGACCGGGTTCGGCACGTTCTCACTCCAGACGATGAGCTGCGCGCCCATGTCCTTGGATTGCACGATGCGTGCGTGCGCGTTGTGAAAGACCTTGTCTTCTCCCGCGACGACGAACCCGAGATCGGTATCCTTGTCGAGCCGCAGGCCCTGGCTACCTTTCTTCTTGAAAGTAACCATGGCTTTTCCGTCGGCAAACGTGGTGGCCTCGTAAACCGGACCGTGCCACTCCAAGGGTTCGTTAGACCGGGCTCCCTTGACGCCATAGACCTCCGACAATGCCCAACGTGCGGATCGCTCACCGACCGGCAGCTTGTTGGCCGGGTGGATGTTGCCGTCGGTGTTGGCGTCGAAAGTCACCATGAGACCGGTGTGCGGGGTGCTTTGCCAGACATCGAGCTGAACCTCGCGGACGATGTTGCAGTGGTGGTTCATGTCGTATTCCATCGTGCGGCGGTTGCTCCATCCGGCGATCTGGATGATGCCGAATGGCAGGTCCGGATCACCAAACGCGGCACGCCAGTCGGCGATGACGGCGGGAAGCGTGTGGCGATAGGGCTTCCATGAGGTGGCGAATGCGTTGTTCTCGCCCTGATAGAAAAGCGCACCCCGCAGGGTCATCTTGGTGAATGGCGCGAGTGAGCCATTGAACATGCCACCGGGTTGGTGGCCGAGTGCCGGGTTTTTATAATTATCAGGATTCGGGCGCCCGGGTGCCTTCCCGCCTTTGGCGATGGCCGCGGCGCTGTCCTTTTCCCACTGTGCCAAGTCGGCGGCCAAGCGCTTCTTCGCGCCTTCCTCGCCTCCTCCGTCGTTCCATTCCTTCACCTTGCTTTCAAATGCCGCGATGCCTTCGCGCATCTCCTCGATCCCTGCTAGAGATTCCTTCGTGCACCAGTTCTGGGCGAGGGTGCCGCCCCAAGAGTTGTCGATGATCCCGACCGGGACTTTCAGGTTCCATTGCAGGCGACGGGCGAAATAGTAGCCGACGCCGGTGCAATTCTCCACCTGTTTGGCGGTGGCAGCGCGCCAGTTGCCGGTTGGGTCGGTCGCGCTTTCCACGGGAAAGTCGTCCTGCGATTGGATGTTAGCGACCTTGGGCAGGCGGATGAAGCGAATCGCTGGATAGTCGGCAGCGACCAGATCGAGATCGGCATCGAGGGTGCTGCTGAGCGGCCGTTCCATGTTGCTCTGGCCACCGCAGACCCACACTTCACCGACCAGGATATCATCCACTGTTAGCTTCTGGTCACCCGTCCGCACAACCAGGCTCCCCGGCGTGAATGAAGCGTTCATCGCGTCGAGCTGGACGGTCCATTTCGAGTCCGCGCCGGCAGTCGCCGATTTCGTTTGTCCGGCGTATTCGATCGTGACCACGGCCGCGGGTTTTGCCCAACCCCACACGGTGACAGGTTTGCCCTGCTGAAGCACCATGCCATTTCCAAAGATATGGGGCAGGCGCAGATCGGTGGCCGGGGCGGCGATGGCAAATGTGGCGGAGGCCGCGAGTGCGAGAACGCATGAAACAGGGATGGAGAGAAGCTTGAGTCGCATGGGTGGATCGTTGGTTAGATATTAAAGCGGGAGTCCACTCGGCTGATAGAGGTTCCGGATCATCGTTCAGAATTTGACTTGCCAGGCGACCGAAGATTCCGGGCTCTTGAAACTTACTGACAAGAGGTCTCCTTTTCTTTCCTGCCGGACTTGAAGTGGCTTTTCCGCCTGCCGAGGCGGGCGTCGCGGTCGAGGAAGTGCCGGGCGGGAGGTGGATGAAGAGCGTGTAATCCGTTCCAGGCACGACATCGGAATGGCCTTGCAAGGTTTTGCCCGCCGCATCCCAGGAGAGGTCCTGGATGGAATAGGCACCGGTGATGTGGCGTGAGTTCCCGATCAACTGCGGACGATCCATCAATCGATGGATTTGCAGCACCCGGGTATCGTGGCCTTCGACCTCGATGGAGATCTTGTCGGACACCACGCCGAAGAGCGCCTGATTCCAGAAATCGAAGGCGACGTATTTACTATCGGCATCAAGCCCGAGTTGGCGGCTGAGCGACACTTCTTTTTTAACCGTGGCGGATCGCCAATTTGGCAGCGCGACGACGTCGTAGGTTCCGGATGTTGCCGCAACTTTCAGGTCGAGGATCTCCGGATAGTGATGAATGTAGTCGTCGGCGCGGACGTGTCGAAACTGAGCCCAATCCGCATCGGAGCCCCGACTGAACAAGTCGAGAGGCGCAATCGGCATGGTGGGCAGGGTGACGTTGCAACAGCGGCAAACGCTCTGCTGGAAGTTCGGGCATCACGCCGGTTAGGGAGTAGGCCACGCCGCTGAGCGACAACACGCTGACGAGGGTGCGGGCTTCGGGAAGCGTCACACCAAGGCCGATCATCGGGTCCTCGCGCTGGCTCGCATTGATGAACACGTTGGGCGCACGTCTGGTCTTCGCTTCTTCGGCGCTGATGCGCTCACCCAGTTCCACACCATCGGGCATCACGTAAACGGCCATCCGGTTCAGGAAGGCGTTGGCGTTGATGGAGTCGAACAACGAGTGCATGCCCTGCCAATTGTTGTAAACGTCCTGTCCATTGAAGTAGGAATTGAAATACCCGATCCCGTTGAGCGGCGTGCCCGAAGGACAGCCCTCGACAAAGGTCCTGGGTCCGATCGCCTCGCGAATGACCGCCAGCCGCTTCCGATAGATCTCGACCGGGTCCGTCGTCTTGTCATGAAGCCGGGTCAGATCCACCTTCGGCGCGTAGGCCGGCAGCGCGAACTCGCCATCGAACTTGTAATACTCGAATCCCCAGCTTCCCAGGGTGCCGAACATCTCCTTGAGGAAGTCCAACACCTCTGGATTGCTGGAGTCCAGCGAAGGCGTGTTGTAATCACGAATGAAACCGCCCTGCTTGTCGCGCAGATACCAGTCCGGGTGGGTCTCCACCGCGCCCGAGTAGGCATTGGGAACCAGCCACAAGCCCGGACGCAGGCCTTTTGACTTGATGTACTTTGGCGATCCATTCCGGGCCTTTTGGAAATCGATCCTTGTCCCACTGGTCGATCCAATTGTGCCCTGCCTTGCCCCACTTTCCGGGGATGCGATCATAGCCGTCGTCAATCTGCACGTATTCAAAACCGTAAGGCTTGAGATGCTCGGCGATCCAATCCGTGTTCCTGACGATGGCGTCCTCGGTCACGTCGCCAAAGTAACTGGCCCAACTGCACCACGTCGTCGGTGCCCGGTCGAAGATGGAGGTATCTAACGGCGCGTAATGCGGAAGGCCCAGGACCTTGGTGTAGTAGTCGGGAATCAGCCGGATCAGGCCCGGTCCTGTGAGAGGCATTTTGAACTCAAGTCGCTCTGAAGCTCCTGCGGAAAAGCGGGTCTGAGGGGTGAACCGGATGGCCGTGTTCGTGTTCTGATCGAACATGCTGTGAAACACCGATCCGCTCGCCTGCCCGAGGGTGAAGTACATGCACTCCGGGTTCTCGCGGGGGAGGAACGACGGATTGTTGGTAAATCCTCCGCCGTAAGTTCCGGCGCACTCGCCCGTCCCGCGCCACGTGACGGGTGCTCCGTCGGCATCTAACAATCTAGCCAGTTGCCGCGCCTTTGAAACCGGTGCCTGCCCTGTCAAAACCGCGCCCGGAGCGGTGCTTGAAATCCTCAACATGTCCCGCGTCGGTTGAAAAATCCAAGTGCTCGCAGGTGACTCAGTCCTGACCAGCAAGAGGCCGGGGATGCCGCTCTCCGGAGTCCATTTTTCCGACTCGGTTGCGGATGATGACGCCTGCTGCGCCTGAGGACCGCTGATCTCCGCACTCCATTGTTTCAGCTCCCGCAACGCGCCGTCCGCTTCAAGATTCAGCTGAACCTCGCCCAGAACCGTTCCCAAACGCTCGTGCTTGATTGTGAGCCGTCCGCGGTCGCCATGCGCTTCGATGGTCCAGCCCTCGCTCTTGAAGACGGTTCCGCCGGATTCCGCAGCAGCCGCCGTGAAGCAGCATAGAAGCGCTGCGGACACGATCCGTGTCAGGTATTTTTTCATCATCATCTGTTATTTTTCAGTGTTGTTCGCGGCCATTTCCTTCCCCTAGATCGTCCTTGGAAACTGGATTCTTTTTCCTTCCAATTGGATCTCTTCGGATTTTCCAATGTTGAAAAATCTGACTTTTTCAACGGCTTTTCCCGGATCGATCCAATAGTTCTTTTCATCGCACCCGAACTTCCAGCAGTTCCCGAGATGCCAGAAAGGCATGGAGGCTTCCTTGATGGAGGCAGGGATTCGCGGGTTCCAGTTGATTGTGCCGTCAACCGTATCGTCAACGCCGAAAAGGCCTTTGGCGGCGCACCATAACAGTCCACCCGCATGCTCCAGATAGTTCCCCTGCCCGCTTGTTCCCCGCTGCGCCTTGCCTTCCATGTCGAGACATTCGGTTAGGGTTCCGGAATCGGAAACGACCTTGGCATATTTGCTCATCAGGTTGAAGGCGTGTTCATCCTGCCCCGTGCGATACCGGGCAAGAATATCACCCGAACCCAGTCGCCCGAACCAGGTGAATTGCCTGAGTTCAGGTCGTTTGGTGTCTGTGTATTTTCCACCACGAACATAACGCGGATCCTCATCTCCGGGCTTGATGGGAGCGCACCAGCGCAGTGGCATGCCCTCGAAGATTTCAGGCTCGGCATCAATCCGGCCAAATATTTTCGACGCCTGCTCTTCAGAAGCGAAACCGAAGGCGATGGGCCAAATCTGCGAATCGCACCAGAAACGCCCCACTTTCTCACCTTGGAAATTCAGGTTGTCCCAATAGGCATTCCCATTCCAGAAATGCTTGGCGAGCACCTGTTGCTGGCGAATCATCCTTTCCTCACAGAGTTCTTTCGCAGGCGTATCACCAAGAATTTCGAAGATCCGCGCACAGCCACGAAGGGCATGTGCATACCAGGTATGATAGACACAGGTGGAGCCTTCCATGCGTTCCGGACACCAGTCCACCCAATCGGCACCCTCGGAATACTGCCAGTCATCGGGATCAACCTGAGTGACGATGCCGTTAGAATCCGTGCGGCTTTCAATGTAACCCAAGCATTTTTTCAAGGGTTCATGGTGAAAGGTGAGCAGCTTTTTGTCTCCGGTGGAAAGGTAGAGTTCCCAAACCCATATCAGATAAACCACCTGGCTGAAAACACGACCCGCTCCGGCCAACATGTCCTCGTTGATGAAGAATTTGCCGTTCCGGCGCATGTTCCGCGGCAGGAAATTCATGTGGCCGATGAACGTGTCCAAATAGTTCCTGCTCTCGATGAATCTGCTGCCGAGCATTCCAAACGTCAGATCCGGGCTCATGCAAATGGCGACCGGAAATCCGTTCGGCGAAACCGTCATCCGGTAACCGGAATCGTTGGTGCGGCTCAACATGTCCTTCACCCGGTTAGGCGCATAGGTGTTGGCGGCAATACGAAATGCATTCCGAAGGTGAGGCGGGCCACTGAAAATGATCGAAGGCTCTTGAAATTCGCTGTTTTCATCGGAGGTGTCAGCACCTGGGTTTGCGGCCTCCGCTTTGTGCGTGGTCATTCCAAGCGCTCCGAATGCCCCGGCCCACAATCCGGTTTTGAGGAAACTTCTCCTCATTCGATTCTTGCTCTTCAGTTCGGAATCAGGAGGCCCATCCGGATTTTGATCCGCGTCGATTGATTTCATTTCTCGTGGTGCAATAGAAGCCTAACAGACTAGCGCTTGGTCGCCAACAACGGCCTCATCGCTTGACGCTTCTCAATTCAGGCTGCGTGGTTGCCGTTTCGATCGAACGGATGGCATCCTCGACCGCGCCCACCCGATCCTTGTTCAACGAGGGCGGGAATTCCCTGCGTTCCGTATCGCGATTGAACACAGCGATCACTTCCCTGAGCGCGGGAATCTGTGGCTTGGCGGCTGCTCCGTAGCTGGTGATGATTTTCATGATTTCCCCGGTGCGGGTTTCGCTGCCGTGCCCGCCCTGGGTTTTCGCCAGACCGGCGGCAGCGGCGATGCCTTCCTTGAAATGATATTTGGCGAGCGCCTTCAAACCCGCCATGCGGATCGCGTTGTTGAACATGGTGTCCGCCGGGCTGGGGCTTTCGACGGCGGCGAGAATGACCGGGGCAAGGACGATCACGTCTTCCTCGCTGAGCTGGTTCTGAAAGAAATTCTCGAGCGTGGCGCGGGCCATGCCATCGGGATTCGTCGATACGGCGCGGATCGCCGCATAGCGCAACTTGGGATCCACCTGATTGAGATCGTTCTTGAGCGGACCGTTGAAGACAGCGTCGGCCAGTTGACCGTGGGCGAATTGAACGGGATCCTCCTTGCGGATCGGCGATGCCGGCTCCGCAGTGGAAACAAGCGCCTTGAGAATGCTCTTCCAAGGCGGGCTTGGCAGTTCCACCCATCTTCTTGATGGCAGCCGCCGCTTTGTAACGCACCCAGCGATCGGGGTTAGAGAGTTGTTTCACCAAAACCGGCAGGGCCTCCGGGGTGTTGAGAAGACCCAAGGTTTCACAAGCACCCTGGATCTGATGCGGTTCGCCGCTGTCGGCGAGTTTGATCAGTCCGGCGATCATCGTCTTGCTTTCAGGACGTTTCGAAAGTTCCTCCGCCGCCCAACCGCGGACGATGGGCGACCAGTCGCTGAAAGCCGCCACCAGTTCCACAGGGGACATGGCACGACGGTCCAGATCAAAGCGCCCCGACGCAACGGCGGCGGCGGCTTGTTCTTTATCGAGCCAGCCCGATCTATCGGCATCGCGGCCGGTAATGACCAGTTTGTGCAAGGGCAAGGCATAGGTGAGGACGTAGGTGGCGGCCGGGCTCAGGCCGTTATATCCGCTATTTCCATAGTAGGTGCCGTCATCCGTCTTACCGGCTCCATACTGTTCGTCGCCGTCATAGGTGAACGAGCCGTCCGACCGGCGCACCAGATCGAGGTGCCAGGAGACCTCGCGGAAGAATGCCGCCGCTGCCTCCGGGCCGCCGACGCCGGCACCGAGCGCACTCCACAAGTAGCTGAAGCCCTGGCCGGTGTGGCCATACTCGCGGTTGGCGAAACCGGCAGTCGCCATCCGGGCGAAAAACGTCGTTTCCTTCGGCTTGTTGCCCATCGCGGAAAACATCACTGCGGTGATGGAATTCTTGCCGTTGTTCTCATGATAGGGCCATGGCGCGTGTTCGCCATAGGGAATGGAACCCTTGTCGGTGAAGTAACCGAAAAAGCCGGCGGCGCGGGCGATGGCGCGGTCAAGTTCCGGATGCTTCACACCACACTTCTTCGCCAGCACCAGTGATAGATTCGCCGGCAATCCGGCCGCATTCACAGGCCCGTATGGCGGCACGGAACCATTGTATTTCCCGTCCTTGGTGAGTGCGGCATAGCCATGGCCGAAGGTGCCATACATGCTCTGACCACGCGCCAGCGAAAGGGTGATCTTTTCGATCTTGGGCAGCACCTCCTGATCACGGGTGATCATGAAATACTCACAGAGAAACAAATTCCGATAGCCCAAGTCCCAGGCATTTCCCCAGATGACCCCGTCGGGCTTCTTGTTAGGGTCCGCCTCGGGCGCCGAAAGGCTGCGCGCCAGGTCTTTCAATTTCGGCAGATAGGCAGGATTTCCCGTCGCCAGCAACGCGAGGCCCTGGACCGAGCCGGTCCATCCGCCCGTTAGTTTTTCCTTATCGAGCACCTCGCAGGCCTTTTCGAAGATCCGCTTGGATTTGGCGCAGTTCCATGGAGCGGTATCGCTGTAGGTGCCCATCACCGCGAGTTTAAGGGCGAGTTCCTGCACCTGGCCACCGCGTGAAACCATCAGTTTCAGGACGCCGCCTTTGGCATCCGTTTCCGCCTCCTGAATGGCGAGGGCAATGCTCTTGCGTGCGTCGTCGTTGAAGGGTTTCCCGTCCACGCCGATGATCACGTCATCCACCTTCACCACGCCATCCGCCGGTGAGGCCGCACCGACGTGAGTGACCAGAATCTGCCGGCTGGCCAAAGTCGTGCGGCCTTGTGCGGCATCCAGATTGTCCGCTGCCTTGGTGTAGATCCAGCCACGCAGGCCGGTCGCGCCAAGATTGTAGGTGGCCTTGCGGTCCACCGCTTGGGCGTCCTTGGTGAGATCAGGAACTTGCGCGAGAAGCGGGCTGGCAGTCCCTAACATCATGGCGCCCGACAGGATGGTTGTTTTGAAAAATATTTTCATGAGAATTGATCGATGGTTCTGGATTACTTCAACAGCTTCTTCATTCCCTCACCCAGCGCATCGCCAATCAGAAAGTAACTCTCCGCATTGCCGGACCAGTGATGTCCGTGTCCGGGATTGGGCGAAAGCTCCGGAGGCCGGGCAAAGTCGGTGGTCTTGATGAACAAGGCATTCTTGATCCGCTTTGTTCCTACTTGCTGCGCCTTTCTGAACTCAAACATATCGCCGCTGGTCACCGGCCCGCCATTGCCAAGCTCGCCGACAACCACCGGCATGTTCGGCACCTTGAATTCCTTGCGGAGATCTTTTACCAGATTGACGAGATTCTGAGCATATTCGGGAATGGCCTCTTTGGTGCACATATCGTTCCATCCCTGCTGCCAGACAAAACCCGCAATTTCGTATTTCCGGTCCCCAAGGTCAGCCAGTGCCGCGTGAACTTCCTCGACCATCTTCGTGTAAAATGGACCGACCTGTCCGCCTGAACTTGGCGGCCTGAAATCAACATACAGGCTCTTGCCGCCCCAGGCAGTCTTGATCAAAAGCACGGGTTCTTCAAAGGTGTCGCCCATCACAAGCCCGAACCCCAGTTCCGGCCCGATGTGGCTGCTCCCGCCATAGCCGGTATAACCGACTGTCAAGCCGCCCTTGCGGACCATGTCGCCAACCTTGAACGACATCTCGACATCCTCGCGCACCACCCATTCACCCTTCTCGTCCTTGAGGCACTTCATCTTGCCTGCGCTCCTGGAGTTTTTCATCGACCAGACCAGGTTGCCCTTGCCGCCGTTGTAGTCCCTCTCTCCATCCATGGACACCACTCCCTGTCCTTCCATGTTCGATTGCCCGGCAAGGATGAAAACCTTCACCGGCCCCTTGAACTTCTCCTGTGGCCTGCCGGCCCCGGCCTGCTGGGCCATCACCGCATTCGCCACCAATGACATGGCAACCAATGCGCCAACCATCACTCTTGTTATGTTAGTATGCATTGTTTCCATTTTGAATGTTTACGGATGAGGACAAAGTGATTCTTGCAGTCGTTGTTGTTTTGCCGTGCTCATGTTCATTTGGTTGGCTGCATGAGAACCGCGTTACGGATTCATGAAAATACGGGGCCCGGAGAAAAACCCATTAACTCCGGAAAGGGTGTGGCTTGCAGGCGAGCTGATTGTGAATCTTGAATGATGGATCGTGGAGGATCTTCCATCCTGCATCTCTTCCCAGTGGGGTTACGGCGCCGGCGATGCTTCCACGCGGACGAACAGTTTGCCATCTGAAGGAGCGGCGGAGGCCAGCGTTACGGTCACCGTTTCAACCCCGGCGACCGCAGCGGCGGGCGACTGGGTTGCGGCCGCGTCCAAGGTCCAAGCCGATAGAGTCGTGCTGTAATAGATCTTGTAGGTAAGGCCGGAATCCTTGGTCCGGGTGTATTTGAAAACCCCACCGGCCAGTTGTTGGATGATCGGATGGACCGAGGAAGCGGAGGTGGGATCGAGGCCGAAGGCGAATTCCTCCTGGTTGCTCTGGCCGTCGCCGTCCGGATCATCGGTGGGAAGCTTGGCGGTGAAGGCATTGGCGAAGGTGCCTCCGGCCCACGTGTCGTAGGGACTCAGCGCTCCGATGGGCACATCGGCGAAGGTAAGGGCCGGGATGGCGTTGGCACCGTAAAGCAGCGTGGAAACGCTCTCGCCCGGGTTCCAGGAGTTGTCCTCCAGATAGTCGAGGCTGGCGGTGGCGGCTGCGGCGCTGGACAGTTGGAGCGTGACGACATTTCCAGACGCGCTGCCGGAGGTGACTTTGCCACCGACTTTGTCCACATGGTAATTGGGAAGCGAGAAGCTGCTCCAGCTCATCGCTTGGTCGAACTCCAGAGCGATCGCCGTCCGTGCGCTTGTCGTGAAGTAGGCCCGCTTCAAGTTGGGCGCGGTGACGGGTCCGCCAGACAAGACTCCGTAAAAATCCTGGCTAACCAAAGATGCCATGCGATTCGCCATGTTGGAGTAGCCCGCCGCACTGAAATGGCACCCCTCGTAGCCTTCGAGGCCCAAGGTATTGAGGATATTCATCTTGGAATACAGACGAGGCAGGTTGCGCTGGACTTCGCGCAATTGGTCTCCCTTGGGGCCGATACCGCAGGGTTTCGGCATCACCTGATAGATGATATAGCGCTGGAGATTTGGATAATCCTGCTTCCAGGCTGAGGACATGTTCAAGAACAATTGCTGATAGGTCGTGTAATCATAATCGCTGATGGGGCCGAAATTGCTGCAATCGCTCTCACCCTGGTGCCAGAACACGCCGCGAATCCCGTGGGTCAGATTCGCTCCGATCACGCGATTGAGCAAGTTGGCGTAGATCGAATACGAAGCTCCTGCCACGGTGTGCCCTGCCGGATTCGCCTGGTGTTCGTCGATCCGGGTGCCGCCGACGGCCCCGTTGATGATGCAAACCGGCATTTGGTGGTTTGAGATGATTTGCTGTGCCAGATCCTTGCCCCAGAAGCCGATGTTCGTTGGCCAGAAAGGATCGGTGGCTTTGTTGCGGGCGTAGCTCCAAGCTCCAGAGGTCGCATAAGTGCGGATCCATGGGCTGGTGCTGTCATCACGCGGGGCACTGTTGTCGGTGGCATAGGCATTGGACTGGCCTTCGATGATGTAGGCATCGCCGCAAACCAAGTCGGTCACCGTGGCGATGTTTGTGTCCACTCCTCCGGTGGTTGTTCCATACACCACGCGGTAGGTGATGAGGCCTGCCGCAATCGGTGCGGAAAACGCGTAAGCACCGCCGACAAGAGGCTGTCTGTATGTGGCATCAAGGGTTTCGGAACCTCCAGAGGGAGTCTTGTAAACCTTGAGATAAACGGTGTCCGGCGTACCGCTCTGGGTGCCGTTGTAGTAAATCTTGCCGAAGCCCGTGTCCGGGTTACGGGCGAAGAACTGGCCGGTCACCGGCTTTTCGTTAGCACCCGGGGTGCGTTCCACCCAAGCATCGGTGGCCGGTTCCTGGACATTGATCGTCACCGATTCGCTGACTCCGAATCCGCCGTTATCCAAAATGAGCGTGACCACCATCGGGCCGCTGCCTTGGGAAAGGGTGAGTGTCAACACGCCGGGGGTGATCTGTTGTTGAGTCACGGCCAGTCCGCTGACACTCCATTGATAGTTGAAGTTGGTGCCGCCGGTGGCTTGCAGCAGGGCGAGGTTGGTGATGTTAGGTTGGACGGTGATGGTTTGGCGGCCATCCCAGGTGGCGGGTGCGGTCAGGGTGTATTCCGGCAGCGGTGGTGCGATCACCGCCGTCACGGTATAGACTTTGGTAATCAGGGAATCCGAAGAGGTCACCGTGTAAGTCTGCGGGGAGGTGAAATTTCGGGTGGTGCCGGAAGCCGGGACACAAGTGGCTCCGGGCGCGAGGGTGAAGGTGGGTGAGAGGCTGGTCACACTCGTGGCGTAGGGCACGGTCAGGGTGATGTTAGTCCCGCTGATGACGGCTGGATTGCCCGGCAGGCCGAAGGTCACCATGTCCGCGCGGGGCGGCAGTGCCCCGGTTCGCACGAGTTGGAAGCCGTTGATCGGTGCGTTGTTGCCATCCCCTAGCAGGAATCCAAGCTGGCCATTGAACTCAGGAACGAGGCCCGTGATGCGATACCAATTGCCCACATTGCCCACTCCCGTTGCCACGTTCGCGGGGTTGGTGTCTTGGGTCAGCGCGGGGACGGTCCCATCAGTCTCCCGTCTGGATGCGATTCACGTAGATCGTGCCGGTCATTCCGGTTCCGATGGTTTGGCTGACAGGGTAGCTGTCACCATTTTTCCACCACCAATCCGAGTAGATGATCAGGTCATAGGAATGGGTGATGGAAAGTCCCTTGAGCGTCAGGTTGGCGGTGTGTCCCAGCCCGCCGATCCAACTGTAAAAAATCTCAGCACCGCTGTTGAGATTCTGGCCGCGGACGTTGTCTCCGGTGATGTCCAAGGTGACGCCGGCGGCGGAAGAACCCGTGGAGTCTTGCAAAACCATGGCGGTCTGAGGCACCGAGGTGAGGGAATTCCAGGTGCTGTTCTGGGTGTTTTCGGTGGCCGCGCCCACGAAGTTGTCACTTGGGGTGAGTTCACTGCCCATGTTCACATTCCAGACGATCGCGCTCTGGGTGACCATGCCGGTGGTCGCGGAGGCGGGGGCGGATGCCGTCGTCTCGTTGTGCGCGATGCTCTTGTCGCGCGCTTTCACCGTGTAGGTGTAAAGGGTGTTGGCGGTCAGTCCCGTATCGGTATAGACGGGGCTGTTCTGCCAAGCGCTGCTGGTCGCGCCGGGATTGCCGGTGGTCTCGGTGAAAAGGTATTCCACGCCGCTGGCATCACTGGCGGTGGTGGCCGTCATGGTGATGCTGGAACTGCCGACAGCCGCTGGCACGCTGAGCCAGGTCATGGGACTCGGAGTCGGCGGACTGGTGTCGGGCACGCCACCGCCCATCTGGATCAGTTGGAAACCGTTGAAGGCTGCATTGGTTCCCCCCATGCTGAATCCGAGGTTGCCGCTGCCGTCCGGGGTGAGTCCGGTGATGCGAAGCCAGTTGCCCTCGATGTTCGTATTCGCCCCAGGATCGGTGTCTTCGACCAGACCCGGGACGACCCCGTTCGTGCCCGAGGAGATCTGATCCAAACGAATCGTGCCGGTCAGTCCGCTCCCGACGGTTTGCGTCACAGGGAGGGTTGCGTTGCCTTTCCAATACCAGTCGGAGTAGATAATGAGGTCATAGGTGGAGCCGGAACTGAGCCCCCCGATCACCATGCCGAACGGAGTCGCATTGTCTGATGATTTGCTCCATTGACTGAAGATTTCGGGCCCTGTTACGGCCGCCCAACCACCATTGGTGAAGCCGATCGATCCGGTCAAAGTGAGCGTCGCCGTGCTGGCGGTATTCGTGGAATCCGCGAGCGCCATTGCGCTGGGATTCGCTGTCGTGACCGAGTTCCAGAAGCTGTTCACCGTGTTCTCGGGAGCAGCTCCGATGAAATTGTCACCCGGGGTGAGTTCAGTGCCGATGTTGACGTTCCAGACAGGCGCGGCATTTGCCACCGGGTAGGCAAGGGCGAGCGCTCCAAGCGCTGCGGTGGCGAGAGCCCGACGGGCGGAAGGGAGCTGTTTAAGGGAGTTCATGATCTGCTGGAAGATGTGGATGATATGTATCAAAAACCAACCCGCCACCATTCCAGAATGGGGGCGGGCATCCGTGGTGAATCGTCTGTGATGTGCAACTTGTCATGCGTTTGCCGCCACACTCCAATCTTGGGTGGGATTACGGTGTCGGCGTCACGAGCAGGCGCACGAAGCGTTTGCCCAAGCCGGATGGCAGGGTGTAGCTCAGGTTGCCACCCGAAGGCAGGGGTTTCGGATCGACATTCGTCCAGATGCCGAGATCGGGCGAGGTTTGGACTTCATAGGTGCCATCGTAGGCGGGATCCATCGTCCAGGTGACCGTATTGGTGCCGTCCAGGCCGGGCATGGCCGTGAACGAGGAACCGGATTGGCCCATGAAGTATTCGATGCCGTTGTCCACGCCGTCGTTGTCGTGGTCCTGATCCGGGGTTTGCCCGGTCGCGTTGGCGGTGGCCCAAGTGGCGAAACCGGAGGCTCCACCCACCGTCACCGTGCCGGTGCTGCCGGTGGTGAAATAGGTGTCGTCCTGGAAGTCGGCGCCGGAAGCGACTGAGCCGTAGGTCCCGGGGGCGGTTTTCGCCACACCGCCGAGGGTCAACGAGGCGACAGTCCTGGTGCCGGTGTAGTTCAGGTTGAGCTTGGCACCGCCGCTGTTGATGCTCAACGCGCCGCTGCCGAGGGCAGCGGGGACGTTACATTGGAGTGTGCCGCTGCTGACAACCGTGGGGCCGGTGTAGGTGTTGGTCGCGGTAAGTAGCGACCGTGCCGTTCACGACCTTGGTAAACCCGAAGCCATTTCCACCATCACCAATCACCGCGTTGATGGTAAATGGGCCACCAAAGCCTCCAATCGTGGAGTTTGTCCCGAGAATCACCGCACCGTTGAGCGTGGTGGGACCATCCCCGCGCAATACTCCATTCCCTTCGAGATCACTCGCACCGTTGAGTTCCACGGTGGTATTCAAAGTGTAGCCCCCCCAGCCCAAGTACAGCGCCGTGTTGGTTCCAAGTCTTATCGTGCCGTTTGTCGGGCTGACAAAATTCGGACTATAGTAAGGATACACGACCATCATGCCATTGGAGATGTCCAAAACGCCGGTAAACGCACTCATGTCGAAATTGGATCCGATATTGATGTTACCGCCGAGGGGTAGGGTCACCGTGCCAGCGCCTGTCAAGGTGGCTGCGGCTGCGGCAGGCCAGGCACCGGTCGTTGTTCCGGACAGGAGGAGATTCGCCCCGCCAGCCACGGTGAAACTGGTGCTGCCGCCAATCGCGCTCTTTCCGTTTGCCCCCAGCGTGCCGCCGTTGACGACGGTGGCACCTGTGTAGGTGTTCGCACTGGCGAGGGTGAGGGTGCCTGCACCATCCTTGGTGAGCGAGCCCGCGCCGGCAATCGGTCCTCCGCTGAAGGTATAGGTGCCGGATGCGGCGCTGACGGTGGTGCTGATGGGAAGCACGGCTGAGGGGATGTTGATCGTGCCGCCTGCAGGATTGTCGAAAGTCACAACGTCGCCATTGGCAAAGGTCGTGACAGGACCTGACGGTTGTTCGAACCAGTTTGCGGTGGCTTCGTCCCAGTCACCGCTGCCGGCGACGTTCCAAAGAACCGATTTACCGATCACAGCCGTCACGGTATAGTCGTTGACAATGGGTGACGCACCTTGCGCGGTGACGGTAAAAACCACCGGGCCGCCACTGAAGTTGACGGTGTCGCCGGAATTGACCGTGAGCGCGCCCACCTTGCAGGTCGCTCCGGGGGACAGGGTAAAGGTCGGCGCGAGAGTCGCCGGATTCGTTCCCGGCGGCAGTGGCCAGGTGATGTCGGCCGCGTTGGCCACAACCGGGCCAATGACAGCACCGGGCCCGAAGGTCAGGATGTCCGCTTGGGCGACAGGCTCGACAAAGGTCCAGGTGAGAAGAATGTTGGCTGCAACGTCTGCATTAAATCCCGCCACCTGGATGTGATAGGTGGTGGCGGCGGTCACTGCGACGGTCATCGTTTCTGGAACCTCACCATCTTGAGGTGAGCCGCCAAGCGGCGTGAGCGCACCCACCGAAGCTCCGGTATAGATGCCGAGCACCGCATCCCATTCACCAGGAATTGAGGTCATCGAGCCCGCGGTATTGACGGTGAGATTGCCGGTCGCCGGGCTGGTCCATTTGAACCAGACCGTGTTGATTCCCCCCGCTGCGGAGGAGGGCTCGCCAACCTCCAAGGTGGCGTCGATATTGTTGGTGCCCGTTTGGGTGCCGCTTGCAACGGTACCTGTTTGGCCGGATCCACCGCCGGTCAAAGCAATGGCATTGACGAAGAAGTCATTGGCCGGTCCCGGGATATGGTTCCAGGTGAGTAGAATATTGGCTGCCACGGCACTGTCCCATCCAGCCACCTGAATGTGATAGGTGATGCCGGCGGTCACTGCGACGGTCATGGATTCCGGAACTAAACCATCTTGCGGTGAGCCGCCAAGCGGCGTGAGCGCACCCACCGAAGCTCCGGTATAGATGCCAAGCACTGCATCGTATTCATCTGGAACGGAGCTCGTTGAGCCCAGAGTGGTGACGGTGAGATTGCCGTCCGCCGGACAGGTCCATTTGAACCAGACCGTGTTGTTGAAAGAGCTGGTCGAGGTGTCCGGATAAGTCACGGTCGCGGGCTCGCCAAGTTCCAAGGTGGCGTCGATATTGTTGGTGCCCGTTTGGGTGCCGCTTGCAACGGCGCCCGTTTGACCGGATCCACCGCCGGTCAAATCAATGGCGTTGGCAAAGTCATCGTTGGCCAAGGGCGGGGGTGGGGCGAGGGTATAACCGAAGTTGGGGCCAATCAGGACAACCCACGGGTTGGTCGGCATGTCGCCACCCGCGCCGGCATAACGACCGTCATTCGCTCGATCGATAATTGAGATCCCGTTCAGTGCCCATCCGGTTAGGTCGTCCCCTTCCTGCGCCGGATCATCCACGACTCCCCCTCCTTCGGAAGAATATCCGTAGTCCGCGGCGATGACGTATGCCGTGTTCGCGGCCAGGGTCACCGGAGTGATGGTGTGGCCGCGGAAGTTTCCTTCCAGGGCGTCCCCGGGGACGACAGTCGTCTGTGCCATCAAGACTCCATCACTTTCTCGCCAGATGCTTACCCGGTGTGACGCCTGCAACCCGTCACCCACGGTTCCCGCGGGGGCGTTTGGGGCGTCATAGAACCCCAGCCAGCTCACCACGAGGTCCGAGCCCGCGGCAGTTGTGAATTTGTAACCATCGGCCTCCCCTCCAATCGCGGTAAGCGGGTTCGTGCCATTTCCGGTCAGCGACAGGGTGAGGCCCTGCCCTTGCGCGCTGCCGGCCGTCAGACCCGCAGCGACTGCGACCGCGACCGCCAGGTGTTTGAGAGACTCCCTGATGGGGTTGATGATATCTAACGATTTCATGCGGGTTGTGGTTGGTTTTTTGGGATTTTCAACGTTGCCGTTGATGGGGATTCGGTGCTTGAAGTCCGGAAATGCAGGCGGATTGCGGAAGTGGTGCTGGTGGGCAGCGAATTGGAAGGGTGTCACTGGAATCGACCTCAAGCACAATTGCGGCAATTGAATCCCAAAACGGCTGGAGGGGAAGAAATAATTCCTCGACAACTGGACCTAACGAAGAACAGGTAAGGCCATGCGTCCGATTCCGCGACCCTCCCTGCCTGAACAGGTCGCCGTCCACCTGCGCGAGGGCATCCGGCAGGGACGTTGGAGTGATTCCTTTCCGGGGGTGCAGCAGTTGGCGGCGGAACTGGATGTCGCACGTCACACGGTCCGACGCGCGCTGCAGATCCTGGAAAACGAGGGCGTGCTGGCCGGACGCGGGCTTGGCCGCAGCCGTGGCATCACCGCCGCCGGTGCGGGCAAGGCATTCCAGCGGCCGCTGCGCGTGGCAATTCTGCGCCACGACGCGCACTTGGTGGATTGTCCACAATCCTCCATGATTCTGATCCAGATCATGCACTCACTGGAAGCGGCCGGGCATAGCGTATTCTTTTGCAGGAAATCCCAGATCGAGCTCAAGCATGAGTTGCCGCGCATCATCCGCCAACTGGAGACCGCCCGCGCCGATGCCTGGGTGGTCGAGGCCGGATCCCAGCCTCTGTTGGAATGGTGTGCCAGCCAGCAAACTCCCTGCTTCGCGCTGTATGGCCGCGCCACCATCCAGCCGCTGGCCAGCGCCGGGGTGAATGCGGAGTCTGCTTACCGCGCCGCCACGCGTCGCCTCCTTGCGCTCGGGCATCGCAGCATTGTGTTGATTGTCCGCGAACCGAATCGCAAACCAACACCGGGGCTCTGCACCCGCGCGTTTCTGGAAGAAATGGGCCTGCACGGTATCCAAACAAGCAGCTACAACTTGCCGGACTGGGAGGAATCCCCGGAAGGTTTCAGCCGATTGTTGGAAAGTCTTTTCAAGGCCACGCCGCCCACGGCGCTGATTATCGATGAGACACTCCGTGTATTTGCCGCGCTGGCGTTTCTCGCCCGGCACGGCATCAAGGTGCCGGAACACGTCTCGCTGGTTTGCTCCGATAGCGATGCCATGGTGGATTGGTGCCATCCGCCAATCGCCCGGATGCAATGGGACAGCACGCCCATCGCGCGCAACGTGGTGCACTGGGTGAACGCCGTTCGCAATGGCAAGGCAGGTCGTAAAATCAACGACATTGCGGCAGAATTCCTTCCCGGCGGCAGCATCGGACCGGTTTGGAAGGGGTGAGCCCTATCAAGCTGAAGCATTCCCAGATGCCCCCTGGCTTCGCTTTGCATTGAAGGTCATTCAGCTCGATACCCTCCGGTCCGGCTCGGGCAGGCGAGGCACCGCGGAGAATCCCCTGCTCCCGCGCCGGCCGCAAGATTGGAAAAACCCATTCTTTGTTAGGGCTAGTCGGAAAAAAAGAAATTCTTGAGCCTCGGCAGGATTTGCAGTGCTTTGCCTGAATCGTGCATCCAAACCACGCTTGATCATTGTTTTTCACGTTCGTCTTAGAAGGAACCACAGAACCTGCAATAAATGAAAACAAACACCACCAACCTCAAGTTGGATCACCGTCTTGGCACCTACCTCACCCTCGGCGTCGGAGCCGGCGTTCTCGGCTCGCAAAACTCAAACGCTGCAATCGTTTTCTGGGACGTCGCTCCGCAGACCATCTCCGTGGGAGGTACCGCCTGGGTACAGCCGCTGACAGGTGACACCGGAAATGGCTTCGACGACAGCACTCCAACCATTGGGGTGAGATTCGCCGGCACCAATTATATCTACAGTTTCACCGAGCCAAGCGGTGATGGCACTACGAAAATCGCCTACAACTACGGCACTTACAATGCTGCCATGTCTCGTTTTGTTAGCAATGAGACAATCGGGGTAGGTTCAACATTCAAGCAGAACTGGTCATACATGGACAGGTCTGGCTGGACCACTGCGGATAGCGCATGGGCCACGGAAGCCGATGGCACCAGCGGTTATATCGGTTTTAGCTTCGATAATTCAGGAACCACCAATTACGGATGGATCGAAGTCACCTACAACGCCGCTACAGGAAATCTCGTGATGGGTGATTTTGCCTACGAGGATTCCGGTGCGGGCATTCTGGCGGGTGCCACCGGTGTGCCAGAGCCATCCTGCCTTGGCTTGCTTGCCCTTGGTGCCACCGGCTTGCTAGCCCGCAGACGCCGGCAGGCCGCGTGATCTGACGATTGATTCATGTCACGCAAGAAACTTCTGCTAGTCGGCTGGGATTCAGCCGACTGGAAGATCATGCATCCGCTGATGGATGCGGGGAAGCTGCCGGTTGTCGCGCACTTGGTGAACCGCGGGATCAGCGGCAACCTGACGACACTTGAGCCGCAGCTCTCGCCGATGTTGTGGACGTCGATCGCCACGGGCAAGATGGCCTATCATCACGGGGTGGCGGGTTTCACCGAAGTGGATCCACTAACAGGCGGGGTGGTGCCGGTGTCCGCCGCCACCCGCCAGTGCCGGACGGTCTGGGAAATGCTGGGCGAGCACGGCCTGCGCAGCCATCTGGTGAGCTGGTTCGCCACCCAGGGAGAACAGGATTTGCAGGGCAAGATGGTTTCCAACATGTTCTGCCACCTCCACGGGGTGCGGCCGGGGCAGGATCCCGCGACGTGGCCCGCGCCGCCGCCGGGCACCTACTGGCCGCCGGAACTGGCGGCAACGATGAACGAACTGCGCGTGAGTCCGCATGAGGTGGACCCGGATCAAATCCTGCGTCTTTTCGTCCCGGATGCGCCCAAGGTGGACCAAGCCAACGACATGCGGCTGCTGCAACTGGCGAAGTTGCTGGCCGAGAGTTTCTCGGTGCATTCCGCCGCCACCCACCTGATGGAGAGCGATCCTGACTGGGACTTCATGGCGGTCTATTACCGGGCCATCGATGAGATTTCCCACGTCTTCATGCCCTATCACCCGCCGAAGATGGAAGGCATCCCGCAAGAGGATTTCGAGATGTATCAGGAAGTGGTCAATAGCAGCTATCGGCTGCACGACTTGTTCCTGCAACGCCTGATCGAACTGGCCGGTCCGGACACCGCGATCATGCTGGTGTCCGACCACGGCTTCCACAGCGATCACCTGCGGCCGAAATTCACGCCGCGCGTGCCGGCCGGCATCACCGTGTGGCACCGCCCGCAGGGGGCCATCGTGGCCAGCGGTCCGGGTTTCAAGCCCGATGAACTCGTCCATGGCGCACGCCTGCTGGATGTGACGCCGACGATTTTGCATTACTTCGGCCTTCCGGTGGGCCGAGACATGGAGGGCCGTGTGCTGGAAGACGCATTCGCGGAAAGAACGCCGGTCGCGTTCATTCCGACCTGGGAGCGGCCGGACGCGGCCAATCGCCAGCGCGGCGGCATGGAAGATGCGGATCGAAAGGCACTGCTCGATCAATTCGTGGCGCTCGGCTACATCGATGAAGTTGCCGCCGACCCCGGCGAGGCCGCCGCCGGCACCGAGCGCGAGAACCAATGGAACATGGCACGCGCGTGCATCTATGGCGGCAGGTATGAAATGGCGCTGCCGATGCTTGAGGCCTGTTGCCATGCCAAACCGGAGCGTGGTGACTATGCCCAGGTGCTGGCGAAATGCCAACTTCAGCTAGGTCTGCTAGATGAAGCGGACGCCACCGCCGCGCTCGCGCTGGAAACCTTTGGCCGCAGTGAGACGGCGCATTTGCTCAAGGCCTCCATCGCCCTGCAAAAGGAGGATTTCCCCGAGGCCCTGAGGTTGTTGGAAATCGTTCGCGAGACCGAACCGGAGGAACTTCAGCTCCAGCTCCTGCTCGCCCAAAGCTATCTGCATCTGCGACGCTGGGAGGAGGCGGACGCCGCTGCCCGCAAGGTGCTCGCCGCCGATCCGCACAATTCCCAGGCTTTCCTCATCCTCGCCCGGTTGCAACTCCACCAACAGGATGCCACAGCCGCCGTGACCTCGGCGCTCGATGCGCTCGGCTTCCAATACGGCAACCCGGAAGCCCACTTCCTGCTAGGCGCGTCGCTGGCCCAACTCAAGGAATGGAACCAGGCCGAGCACGCGCTGCTCAACTGCGTGCAGCTCAACCCGAATTCGATCCGGGGATACCGCCTGCTCTCGCGGGTGTACCGTGCCCTCGGCGAAAGCGGAAAAGCCGTGACCTGTGAGGTGCAAGCCCGCGCCACCCTGGCCCATGAGAAGACGCACCACGCCGTCCAGCTCGGCACCCTGCGCGAGGAACTCGCCCGCCGGGCCGAAGTGCGAGCCCTCGGCGATCAGCAAAAACAGCAGGAAACCGACCGCCGGGCCGCCGAAGTGGACGCGATCGAACCGATGGATTTCATCATCGTTTCCGGTCTCCAGCGTTCGGGCACCTCGCTGATGATGCAACTGCTGCAAGCGGGCGGCCTCCCCCTCATGACCGACGGCAATCGCGGGGCGGACCTCGACAATCCCGAGGGATACTGGGAGTGGGAGGGCATCAAGAAGCTGTCCAAAAACCCGCGCATCCTCGAACAGGCACAAGGCAAAGTGGTGAAAGTCATCTCCGCCCTGCTGCCGAGCCTGCCAGCGAAACACCGCTACAAAATCATCTACATGACCCGCCCGGTGGAACAAGTGGTGGCCTCGCAATGGGTGATGCTGGAGCACACGGGGCAAAAGCCCAGATCCGAGAAGGACCACCTCATCGAGGTGCAGCGCAAACACAGCGAAACGATGTTAGATATTCTGCAACGCAGCGAGCGGGTGGAGGTGCTGGAAATCTCCTATCCCGAACTGGTGGCCAACCCCGAGGCCGGGATCGACGCGATCGCGGCGTTCCTGCCGGAGCTGTTCCGAGCCGGCCCCGCCGTGCGGGCGGCCGTCAAGCCGGCACTGCACCGCAACCGGTCCTGAAGCCACACCGAAAGAGTCAATTGCATCTGAGTAACGAGACGATGAACGCAAGCGCGGTTACCGCCGTCGATTCCTGCAACGCAGGCACTTCTAACACCAGGCCGTCAAAATCCAGCGCACCATGACAACGTCACCACCACCAATCTCCGGCGGAGCGGAGAGGAAATCCGAGAAACCGAAGCCAGGAAAAACGGACCCCGACCGCGATGCCATGTTCAAGAACTGCGACTCGAACAAGGACGGCGACGGCTTCCCAAGCCGCGCGGAGTTCGTTGGCCCGTGAGGGGATCCTCTCAACGCCTGCCCAGCACCCAGAACATGATTGCGATTCGTCCTATGCTTGCACCTCAGAAATCATGGTCCGATCCGCGCCAGCTCTTTCCTTCATCCAACCGACTGTCATGTTGTGCCTAGGACTCGACAAATGAATCACTTTACCAAAGCCGTTTTGATAGGTGTTGTTCTGGCGGGATCCTTTGCCCGCGCGGAAGTGACCATCGCACATGCTAGGGAGCGTCCGTGGGGAAACAGTTATGTTCCTCGATCACCCAAGCCGGCTGACATCATCCGCGTTGTCCCGTTGCAGGGCCTCGATGCGGACGACAGGATTGCCCTGTGCTGCCTGCAGGGACTGCTTGCCCGCACGAGTCCTCAACTGTGGGTGGAGAGGGACGCGAAAGTCGATTCCTTCTGGCTCGATTGGCATCGGGAGCGGGGCTACATCAAGGGTTTCGAGCCTGTCTCGGACTGGAAGGGCTTGTTCAAAGAACACAGCAAGGCATATCGCGGAGCCGTCATTGCGGACACTGAACTCTACCGTGGCCAACTCATCGCGCTGAATGTGGCCGCATGCGAGGACATGATTGTTACCACTCCCAAGCTCGCTCGGGAGCTTGGCATCGAAGTGAAGATCGACTTGCGGAACCGCTTCCACACCTACGCAGACGGCATGCAGTGGGTATGGGAAACCTACAAGGAAAAGCTCAATCCCTTTCTGTGCGACTCACGGGATCCGGAGCTTCTGCAATATGCGACGTTCGACATGGCCTTCCAGTGGCGCGGGCTGATGTTTTGGCTGACCGGACCGGAGGAATCCAATCTGCCGGGAGTCGATCCAAAGGCAGAACTCCAGCTATACGAGAAAATCTTCGCCACCATGGGCACGAATCCGGTTTGTATCGGATTTCCCCACCGTGACGGCGGTTTCGGGATCGGGGAACCGCAGGGGGTCGAGCTCTTCTCCCGCTTTGGCATGGGGCTGTCTTGCAACAACCATTCTTCTAACATGTCCATCCTCGGCGGCATGCCTCAAGCCAAGTTCAAACAACCGTCGCCACTTCCGGACCCCGTTCTTGACAGGAGTAAAATTTACGTCGCGCTCGCTCTCTCCGACGGTGACAACCAGATTCTATGGTTGGATTTTTTCAGCAAATACTTCCAACATCAGGCGTTCGGGACTTTCCCCCTCGCCTTTGGAATCGGCCCGGCCACAAGGGAAATGCAGCCGGTAGTGATCGAGTGGTATTACGAGAATGCCCCTCCCGGCACCGAGTTCATCAGCGACGTCTCGGGTGCCGCTTACATCGATCCCCAGCACTTTGGAGCCTCCTTGGATGACAAGGAGACCGCTTGGGCCGGTTATCTAAATTGGACGAAGCGCCTGATGGAACCGATGCATCTGAAATCGGTCCGGACAGTGGCGGGTGGCGACGATGTGATCGGTCGCTATGTGAAGGCACTTCCCGAGTGTCATTCGGTCTTTGCCGACATGGGGCGCTATTCAGGTCGCGATGGCATCAGCAATCTCACCTACACGCTTCAAGACAAGCCGGTATTCAGGGCCGTCACCAGTTGGAGATATGGCAAGGAGGGATTTCTGAAGGAGATCCATGAACAGGTCGGGGACCAGAGACCTGCGTTTGTGAACGGCTTTGTCCACTCGTGGACGTTTACCATGGATGATCTGGTTAGGATCCGCGATGGCGCGGGACAGGAAATTGTCTTCGTCACCCCGTCCCAACTGGCGCGACTCTACCAGCAAGCATCGTCCCTGGCACCGGATACGACGAAAGGCCCTCAATTGAAATCCGAGAAGGACGCAGCCGGCGAGTCCATCAAAACGGAGTCGAGGTAAAGTAAGTTTATCTCGCCCGGAACCGTTCCCAACCGCTCGTGCCGGATCGCAATGACTCCGTCGCTGCCGCTTGCCTCAACGGTCCCTCCCGCACTCGTTAGAGAGGTTTTGTTTGATTCGGCGAGAACGCACGATAGGCCGCATGGAATCATTGCGGCCAAGGTGATGGAAAGTGATGATCGTGAAAGAGATCTCATGAGCTGTCAGGCATCGAGTGGTTTCCGGATTTGTTCATCAACCGGTGTGTGTCCTCATCCCTATCCGAATGGGTCACCTGGGGATGGGCTGATGTTGTTGCGGTTCAATCAAATCCTCCAGTTGGGGTGCGTCCTCAGGGGATTTGCGAGTGGCTTTCCAGGTTTTGCAGCTGAAGGCGAGATGCTGCGATGAATTGTGCTTTCATGCTGGGTTCCAAGTCGCGGAGCTTCACTTCCCTTTCTCCAGCAGCTTCACCATGTCGCGGCCCATCGCGTCGCCCACGAGCCAGTAGGACTCGCCGTTGCCGTGCCAGTGGATGGTTTGCTTGTTGCCACCGAACTTCTCCTGGGGCCGGTAAAAATCGCGGGTTTCGGTGGTCGCGGCAGATCCCTTGAACTCGGGCCGTGTTGGCAGAGCCAATTGGGCGTCGATGATTCTGCCAATCGCCTGCTTTTGTTCGTCCTTCGTGAAGCTGACAAGGTCCCTGCCGCCGAAGCCGGTGGTCGCGATCACGATTTTCATGTCGGGTGCCTTGACGTCCCTGCGCAGGTCGGTGACGAGATTCACCAGGTTCTTTTCATATTCGGAGGAAGCCTCGGGACTCATGTCGGACTCACCCTGATTCCAGAAGAAGCCGGTGATTTCATAGCCGTCTTCCTTCTTATAGCCCGGGATGATTTCCGGCAGATGTTCGATGGCTTCCGTGGTGGCTTTGACGATCTGCGGGTATTTCTCGCCAAGCTTCCCGCCGGAACTCGGGGGACGCATGTCCACGGAGAGGCTGCAACCTCCGAAAGCCACCTTCACCAGCAGCACCGGTTCGTCGTAGAAATCGCCCAAGGCGTGGCCAATGCCGAGCTCCGGTCCAAATCCCACGCTGCGGAAGCCGCCGTAGTTAGGAGCAAGTCCGCCGTGTTTGCCACCCGTCGTGGCATCATGCGGCCAATCGCCGACGGTGATGAACACGTCATCACGCACCGTCCATCCGCCTTTGTCCTTTTGCTTGCCGTCATGGAGAAACTTGAATTTCTCCACATTCTCCGGGGCCATGATGTGGTTGACGAGCGTCGCTTTCTGATCCGCCGCCGGTTTGTTCAAGTCTCCCATCCAGCCGCGGCCGGTCATGTTCGACTGGCCGGAGAGGATGAAGATCTTGACGGGCTTGGCCCCGGACAGACCCGTGATGGCAATGAGCAGAGCGGCAGTATAAACGGCGCATCGTGGTCTCATGCGGCTTGAATGGTTGGATGGAAATTTCATGAGGATCAGCTTTCGGAGTGAGGTGGATGGCTTTGTGCTATGGGATCTCCTTGATGGCGATATTTGCAAAGCGAACGGCGGAGCATTCCCCTTGCAGTCGGATCGGGCCGCTTCCGGTTACGGGAAAGCCATAAGGTGTTCTGTCCTTTAGTTCGAGATCGTGGTGGATCTCCTTGCCATTGAGCAAAACAGTGACATGGCCGTCCTTGAGGGTGATGTCGTAGCTTTGCCATTCACCCGCTTTACGCGAGGCTTCCATCAGGGGCGCCGTTTGTCGGTAGATCGCTCCATTGCTTCGCTCGCTTGCCGCCTGACCGTAGCTATTTAAAATCGCGATTTCATGGGATCCATGAAGGTAGATTCCGCTATTGCCCTTCCATTCGTTTTTGACCCATTCCGGTTCTTCCGGCACCAGCACATCAAGGTGGAGTTGGAAGTTCTTGAAGGACTTGCGGGTGATGATGTCGCCATAGCCCACGCGAGCGACAACGGCGTTGTTCTCGATGTGCCAACGCGCGGGACTTTTGCTCATGTCGATCGGGGCGACGGTGGCCGCGCGAACATCAAGTCCTAGAAGAAGAGGTTCCACCGAAAGGTAGTCGTAGTGCTTCCATTGGCCCAAATCCGTGCCACTGAATAGCGATGTCCAACCCGGAGGAAGCTGATAGGCTGGAGGAGCGGGGTAGGCCCGCTGGCTTTCCTGATAGGGCTTTGATTCCTTCCGAATGGCGATCTCCCTGCCTTCTGCCAATACTCCGTTTTGAGGCACTTCATAGCCGAGAGCCCAGAAGACGGAGTTGTAAAACAGGTTCTGTGAGTATGGCTTCGTTTGGCTTTCCACCCGATAGCTCATCAAGGTAATCATGGCGCGTCGCCCGCCGTTGTGCTGGAATGTCCAGGCGACTGGGGTCGTGGGTGAGTCGAAAGCGTCGTCCGCCAGGATGTTCTGAGGATCGCGCTTCCCCGTGCCGTAGGCCAGCAGGATGGGAGTGGCACCTTCGGTCAGTGGTGTCGATAGATAGGGGCCTTCGTTTTCAGTGAACTTTCTATCAACTCCTCTGGCGATGGGGTGATCGAAATGCCCGGGATCCATCTGACAAACGATCTGGCGGTAGGGATGATTCTTGTAATGGCCGCCAAAGTAGGTGGGCGAGAACGTCTTGTCTTCCCAGAACGCATGGGTGGTCGTGCGAATGGCGACCGCGGGCTTGCCGGCTTGAAAATAATCCATGAAAAGTTTCAGCGACTTGGGTTCCCATGAACGAAACCGCACGAAGAGCACCATCAGGTCCGCGTCCTTGATCTGTTCGGCGCCTATCAGCTCATTTGGCTCTCGTTTATGGTGGGCGCCAGGGGCCTCGTCCTTGAGATAGATGACTTTGAAACCATAGTCTTCCTCCAGCTTCCTTGCGAATGGAAGCATGATTTCCCGCGACCGGTATTCATCGTCGCCGGTGATGAAGACGACCGTAGGCTTTTTTTTCACGAGTTCGCCGGGTCGATCAGGCTCGTCGCCATGGGCTGGCAGGGCCTGTGTGAACAACGCAATTGTGGTTAGGGAAATCAAGGTCGCTTGGTGGAATCGCTTCATGAGATGTGTCTTCAAATTGGTTGGATTGGCAGATGCCGCGCTTGCGGGAATGTGGCGTCACTCGTCCGCGTGACAATCCGAGTCTTGTGGCTGTGCTTGATCACCATGGGTTATTTCACAGCCTCTATCGCCATGCCCTGGCCGGGTTCCATGTCCAGGGTCATCGAGCCATCGGTGATTCCGATGGTGCGGATTTCTTTCAGTCCCCCGGTGGTGATTTCCGAAACGATGGCATTCCTGACCGGCTTCCAGTTGGGAGGCAGTTGCCAGGTTTTGGCTTTGCAGCCTTTGGTGCTGTAGGCGACCAAGGTTCGATCTGTCCAAAGGGCGGGATAACAAAAGCCGTCCTCGTCGCGCATTTTCTGAGAGCCTTTTGAGGCGGATGAATGGTTCATGTAATACCAGGGCACCACACTGGAGCAGAATTGGCGGATGAGCCCGGGAAGCTGCACGGGATCCTTGCGGATCTCCGGCTCGGCCCGCATCGGCGTCCCGCAATAGAGGCTCGGTGGAATGCCGATTCCGGGCGGACTGTAGGCCCACGCCATCGGCTGGAGTCCGACAAAGGAATCGATGCGGAGAAAGGTGCTGCCCTCACTGGTCACATCCACTCCCTTGTCGCGGAAATAGCGATAGATCTTCCGTTGCGCCTCCACTTCCTTCTCCACCGGGATTTTCAGATAGGGGCTGATGCTCTGGTCCGACTTGTCCAAGGTGTTGGAGGGATCCGGCTTCACGAAATGCGGGCGGGGCGACAGGGTGTGGAAGGCGTCGATATGGACGGTGCCGGCCTTTTGAATCGGCAGCATGGCCAGCAGCGCGTCGATGCGCTTTTTGGCGAAACCAGTATCCCATTCGCGGGCGTAGCTGATGTAGTAGGACTGGCTTTCCGGGCCGGTTCCTTCGCCATGGATTTCCCCCTTGATGAGAACGCCGTTGCGGTCCTTGGCGATGATGTCGTTCTTGAGATAGGTGTCCCAAAGCGGACTGTCCGCGTAGGCATCGAACATGTTGATGTGCAGGCTAACAGCAGTGTGGTGCTTGAAGCCCTCGGCCATCAGCCATTTCAAGCTGTCCAGGGCGGAGGCGTCCTGCTTGCGCTTCAAGCGCGGGTTCACCACCGACCAATCGGGATATTTCGAATCGTGACCGTCGTGCTGCCAGCCAACCAGATAGACGATCTTGGGAATTCCCAAAGTGATGTTGTCCAGCCGCTTGATCACCGCGAGAGCCTGCTCGAAATCCAGCACAACCTTGCAGCCTTCATCGGGTAGCTTACTCGCAAGGTAGATCTTCATCACCAGGGTCTGGTGATAGGGGTGCATAAACGGACGCTCCGGCTGTTTGGTCCTTTTCCAGTCGTAAGGCGCGCCGGAAACTTCGGCGGCGTCTTGCGCGGAAAGGGAATTCCACGCGCCAGCCGTTAGGGAAATGCCTGAAAAAGCGGCCATCATGAATGGCTTGATCGATGGGAGCTTCATCTTTTTCTTTTGGAATCTTCAGCGGGCAGATCTAGCATCAATGGGGCGGCGGGCTTCATCATCCGTTCATGGATGGGTGACCCTGACGCGGATGAATGACTTTGGTTGGCTGCCGACATTGCCGTCGGTGCGGAAGGTATGATAAGTCCAGCCGAACTCCGGCGCGGGTGGAGTCATGCTGGCATGGATCGCGGTGGCGTCGGCTCCCGTCACTTCCGTGACCACCGGAGTGCCCCAGTCGTTGAGCAAGTTCGAAGCCTCGATCTGGTAGGTGAGTCCGTCCGCGAGAGCGATCGCCTTCTGGTTGTTTCCGTCTGGTGAGAAGATGGCACCGGAACGCACGGCGACGGTTAGAGTCAGTACGTTCGGCGTGCCGCCGATGGTGGTCAGTCGGGCGGTGGGCATTCCGCCGGATGATCCATCGGCCGGGTTCGAGTTGAGGGCGAACTCCAGGTAGTTCGGCTTGCCATCCAGATCGGGATCGTCTGTCAAACCGGTGAGCGTGCCGACGTCATAGCGGGAAATCCAGGTTTCGTAAGTTCCGGCGACGGTCAGCGTTCCGGTGCCTTGGATCCAGGCTCCGGAGGTGCCGGTGTAGTTTCCCACCGGCATTTCGACACCCCCGACGATCAGGCGGGCGACCGTGGCGTGGAAGGTTTTCATGTCGATGGCGACGTCGCCGGTGTAAGTCCATCCGGTTCCATCGTTGTTGCCCTTCCCGTTCAGGGTCAGCGTTGCGGTTTCGGAGAAGACATTGTTGGCACCGAGAACCACCACGGCGCTTCTGGGAGTGTTGGTGGGGCGCGGGGTGACCGTGACATCACCCGTACCGGCCGAACCGGGGGCATTGAAATTCACGATGTAGCGGTCGAGGGCTGTTAGTGCGAGCCCCCCGGAAAAAGCATTGCCCTGGGTCACGTTCCAGATCTGTTTGTTCCGCCCCTCGATGGTGAACTGGCCCGCACCGGTGATAGTTCCGGTTAGATTGCGGGTTCGGCTGTCACCCGAGCTTGAACTCGCGGTGATCTTCCCGTTTCCAAGAAGACCGATGGGCGGGATGTTCACGGTGTCCCGAGATTGGATGTCAATCGTGGAGCTATTCAGGATGATCGTGCCGGTGCCGAGTGCGTTGGCTGCTGCGATGGGTACACCGTTTCCTTGGTCCAGAACCTTGAGGAGCGAGCCGTTGCCCATCGTTAGTCCTCCTGAATAGGCGGGTGTCGAGGTGCTATAAACGGATGCGGTCAGGCCGCCGGAGAGGATGGCGCGGATACTTCCGCTAGGAATGCCCGCGCTCCAGTTGCCGGTCTGGTTCCAATTGTCGAGAGTGCCTCCGCTGCCGCTGGAGTTCGTCGTGGAAGTGAGCGTCGTGATGGGACCCGCAGAGGTCACCGTGATCTGCAGCGTCGCGGTGGCAGACGCCGGGACCGGATCGCTTGCCCGGACGACAAAGGTGTTGAGCCCGACGGTGCCGAGCGGCGGGGTGCCGGTTAGGGTGCCGTCGGACGCGACGGCGAGCCACGCCGGGCCACTGACTTTTGACCAGGTGATCGTGTCACCCGGGTCGGCATCGGTGGCGAGGCCGGAGAGGGTCTGGCCGGTGTAAGCGACCTCTTCACCGGCGTTTGTCAGGATGATCGGATTTGCGGCGAACACAGGCGGGTCGTTGACCGAAGTGATGGAGAGGGTCACCGTGGCGGGTGTCGAGTCGCTGTTGCCGTCGCTGGCCTTGAAGGTGAAACTGTCCGCTCCGTGGTAGTTTGCCGCAGGCGTGTAGGTCAGGTCGGGTGGAGTGCCACTCAAGTCGCCATGCGCGGGCGGACTGACCACCGCGTAGGTCAAGGGGTCTCCATTGGCATCGGTGGCGGACAAGGTGATGGGCAGGGCGGCGTCTTCGTCCGTTAGAAGCTCCTGGGCGTTCGCCACCGGGACGAAGTTTTCCAGAGTGCTGACGCTGACTTGTCCCGACACGCTCCCTTCGCCGAACTCGTTGAGGGCCGACACCACGTAGTGGTAGTCGGTGCCATCGGTCACGGTGGCATCCACAAATTGGTTCGCGGAAAAGACGGCCACGAGGGTGTAGGGACCGCCGTTGGTCAGCGAACGTTTCAAGTGGTATTCCGTGGCTCCAGCCGGGTGAGTCCACAACAGGCCGACCGTGTTGGTCGTCGCGTTGGTGGCGAGAATCGTCGGAGCCGCTGGAAGGACGCCGATGGTGAGGGGGGCCGAGGTGCTGGGCGCGTTGGCATTGTTTCCGGCATAACGGGCCGTGATGGAATGAGCCCCGTTCGCAAGGCTGCTGGTCGTGAAGGTGGCTTGTGCCGAGCCATTCAAGGTGCTCGTGCCGAGAAGGGTGTTTCCGTCGTGGAACGTGACGCTACCGGAGGGCGAGGCACCCGTGACCGTGGCCCTGAAAGTTAGAGAAGCGCCGTTGGCGGAGGGAGAGGAGCCGGCGGTGAGCGCGAGGGCGGTGCTGCTGGATGGGAGCACGGTCAACTTGCCGCTTCCTGAAAACCAGGTGTCGCTCTTGTTAGTCGCCGATGAAGCGCTCGATCCGTAGGTTCCGGGAGCCTGCGCCACGCCACCGAGGACCAGGCCGTTCACCACGGGCGGTGTGGAGTTTCGGCTGTAACCCAAATTGACCATGGCTCCACCGCCAATGGTTAGAACGCCGGTGCCGAGGGCGGCGGTCCTTGTGCAGGACAAGGTGCCGGCGGTGATGTTTTTGTCACCGGTAAAGCTGTTGGTGCCGGAGAGGATCAACGTGTTGTCACCCGTCTTGTTGATTCCACCGGTCCCGCTGAGGGTGCCGCTGAGGGTGATGTTGAAAACAGTATTGATGGCGGCGGTGGCGTTGAGGGTGACGGGTCCGCTCCACGTCGCTCCCCATCCGTTGTTGCAGTAAAGGGTGCCGCCATTGACAGTCAGGGCGTTTGCCGCGGTCACTTTGTCGAAATCAATGATGCCGCCGTTCAGGGTCACCGGGCCAGTTCCCAGGGGATTCACGACGGTGGGACTGAGGCCATCGATGACGGCTCCCAGATGCAGTGTGCCGCTGTTGATGGTGGCTCCGCCGGTGAAGGTGTTGGTGGTGATGCCGTAAATGTCGAGTCTGCCAGAGCCATTTTTGGTCAGGCTTCCCGCGCCGGAGATCAGGCCGGTTAGATTGATCCGGCCGCCGCCGGTTCCGCCGAAGGCGGTATTCGCTGCCAGAATGACGGGCGTGTCCACGCTCACCACGCCACTTGAGTTCTGGTTGATCTGCGGCGGGACACTCCCATTGACGGTCGAGGAAAGGCTACTCGTGCCGGAGATGGTGACCGCTCCACTGAAGTTGAGTTGATTGAATGCAAAGCCGGTGTTCAGGTCATGGGTCGTCGTGTAAGTCCCCGGCTGATCGAAATTCAGCACGTAGTCCGCCTGCCCGCTGGCGGCCAGCGTGACCGCTCCACCCAGGGCATTGGTCCAACTCGAAGCGCCGCTCCAATTTCCTGAAACGGGATTGGTCCAGAAAAAGGACTGGCTCGTCTGGGTGTTGGTGACATGGATCGACACCGTGGCCGGGTCCGAATCCATCGTGCCGTTGTTGACCCGGAAGGTGAAACTGTCCGTGCCGCTGTAGCTCGTCGCCGGGGTGTAGATCAGGTTCGGTGCGGTTCCCGACAAGGTGCCGTGGGTCGGCTGGGTGACGATGGTGTAGATCAAGCTGGCGGAAGCCGCACCGCTTCCCGTTAGAGTGATCGGCTGCGGGGTGTCTTGCTGGACGTTCACTGATTGCGCGTGAGCGTAGGCAAACCTGAGATTCGAGCTTTGATACATCCACTCCTTGGCGATGGGCAGGCCGTTGGCCCCGGCAAAGGAGGGGCCGGTCCACTTGAGTTTGGCCACCGCCGAGCCGGTGTTTTCATCGTAATCCATTTGCAGATCGACCAAGTGGCCTTTCGTCAGGTGGATCGATGCGCTGTCGTTCCAGTTCGTATTTTGATCCGAGAATTCATTGAGCACCGCGACTCCGTCCACATAGAGGCGGACGCCGTCGCTGTTGAGCGTCGAGAAGGTGTAGGTTCCGGTTTCCGGCACCAGCAGCAGGCCGCTCCAGCGCACGCTGAAGGTGTCCGCCCCGATCAAGGGATCCGGTGAGCCGGTGCCCCAGTCGAAATTCACCTGCGCGTCGGTGCGGGTGAGTTTCAGGTTGGTGAAATCCGCATTGTCAAAGTACTCGCCGACCAGTCCGGTGCCGGGAGCGCCGACGATGATGCTCACGGTGCCCGGCTCGGAAGTGGTTAGATCGTCCACGACCTCGAAGGTGAAACTGTCCGGTCCGCTGTAGCCGGGGTCCGGGGTGTAGGTCAGGTTCGGGGCGGTGCCGGTTAGAGTGCCGTGGGCTGGTGCGGTCACATTCGCAAAAGTCACGGCGCTCCGCGGAGAGGTGCCCGTTAGAGTGATGGCCTTGGCAGCGGTGGTGGCGACGACCTGCGGATTGGCCACGGCCAGACCGAGGTTCTGGGCGGGCGCGGTGATCGCAGCCTCGATGCCGGCGGCGGTGCTGACGAGATTGGGGTAAACCTGTTGTGGGTAGGAAGTGTCCTGCGGATTCCAGACGGCGAGATAGTTGTTCAGCGAAGGCAAGGTCCAGCGGGCGGCATCACCATAGG
Organism: uncultured Verrucomicrobiae bacterium; assembly: GCA_963810445.1. Lineage (GTDB taxonomy): Bacteria > Verrucomicrobiota > Verrucomicrobiia > Verrucomicrobiales > Akkermansiaceae > Luteolibacter. The sequence continues at coordinate 355,439 of CAWENZ010000055.1, forward strand.
TTTCCAACCAATCGAGGGCCGGATTCATGTAGTTCGGCGCACCCCATTCAAATCCCGCCGGGACATCCAGCAGGGACAGCGCCAGCGGAATGCCTTCACGGATCTTGTGTTTGCCGAGCGTCTTGATTCCATAACCGCGGGAGTCCGCACTCCACATCCTGTCGGCCTGGCATTCGTTTTCAATGAGCTCGAAAAAGTCCGGGATAAGCGCCTGCACGTCGGCCAGCGGGAGGCGGTCGAAGCAGAACTTGGCGACGCCGGTGCGCGGATAGGAGTCCGGTTGTTTCAGACCGGCCGTGACCGCGGTATAGAGCAGGTTCTTCGGGGCATTGACGGTGTATGAGGCGATATCATTGCCGGGAGTGCCGTCGGGAACTCCATTTCCGAAAACCGCCTGCGCCAACGAACCGTTGGAAATCTGGATCGGATCGTCCCAGTTGATGGCATCCGGATCGGTGGCGTTCGCGGCAAACGCGGTGAGCAAGGTGTCGCGATAGATGCTGAGAGCGGAGGACGAGTAACTGCGGAGTGAAGAGGCGGCCTTGGAGCGCACCCATGAGTTTGTCTCGATGTTCTTGTCGAGGCGTTGGACAAGCGATGGCAGCGCGGTGGCGTCCTGCAGGAGCCCCAGCGCCTGGCAGGCACCCATGCGGCCGTTCGCATCGGTGCCGGTCACCATGCCGCGCAGGGTGGTGAGTTCGCCGGAAAGCAGGGTGCGTTTCCCCAACTCGATGGCGGCGTAGTGACGCACCACCGGATCGAAATCGCTCAGTGCGGTGATCAACTGCGTGTTGGTGAGGCCCGGGCTGTCCTGCTTGAAGGTGGCGGCGGAAATCGCGTGGGCCACCTTGATTGAGTCCAGCGTGTTGGCGGGATTGGCGTTCTTGCCGGTGATGTGAAGTCGTTGCAGTGGCAGCGCGTAGGTCAGGATGTAACTGGCGGTGGCGTTGATGCCGTTGTAACCGCTCGCTCCCAGATAGGTGCCGTTTGCGGTCGAGCCCGGGCCCCAGCCCTCGCGGCCATCATAGACAAACGAGCCATCGGTGCGGCGTGAGAGATCAAGGTGCCAGCGCACGTTTTTCAGGTATTCCGCCGTCGCCAGCGATCCGCCCACGTTCGCCCCCATGGCTCCCCACAGATAGCTGAAACCCTGGCCGGTGTGTCCGCTCTCACGGGAGTTGAAACCGGCGATGCTCATGCGGGTGAAATACTCGGTTTGTGGGGCGCGGTCGGACTGTAGGCCGAAGAACACGGCGCACATCGGGTCCTTGCCGTTGGATTCGTGGTTGCCCAGCCACGGCCCATGTTCGCCATACGGGATCGTCCCCTTGTTGACATACCATGCGAAGTAATCCGAGCCGCGCTGGATCGCGGTGTCGATTTCCGGGCTGATCGTCTGGCCTCCTGCTAACAGAGCCTTTTTCCCCATCAGGATGGCCATGTTGGCGACGATGCCCACCGAGTTGACCGGGCCATAGCCGATGTTGATGCGGCGACCGGAGCCGTCGGGCCGCAACACCCCGGGGTCGTGGCCGAAGGTGCCGTAGATGCTCTGGGACTGGACGAGGATGTTCGTGTAACTCGCGATGCCGGGCAAGACGTTGGCGTCATTGGTGCTGAGGTAGTACTCGGCGAGGAAGATTCCCGAGTAGGCCCATTGCCAAACCGGGAGACCTCCTTGCTGGGGGCCTGCGGTTGAAAGGGCCCGGGCATAGGTTTGCAGGCGGGTCTGCACCGTGGCGTAATCCGGATCGCCGAACTGGACTCCGGCCAACAGGGCGAGGCCACTGATGGACCTGGCATATTCATAGCCGTTGGTGAAGAAATTGGGGTCGGCAAGGAGCTGGCTGACCAGCTTGTTGCGGGCGTTTGTTAGAATGAGCGAGGATTTCGGGCAACTGTAGGGGGCGGTGGCCGTGTAATCGCCCATGATGGTCATGGGGATGTTCACCTCGGTGATGGTGTTGGCGCGCCAGCGTTTGACGCGCAGGGTGCCGGCTCCGGTTTTCTCGGCTTCCCCGATCGCCACGCCGAAGGCCTTGCGGCAATCACTGGTGAAGTCCGGCACAGTGCCGCTGTTGCCGGCCATCGCGCCGAGGATCACGTCGTCCACCGCCAGCACGGCGTTGCCCGGTGCGCTCGCCACGGTGACGAGGATCTGACGGCTTTGGTCGGTGATGGTGCCGTCCGCGCCGTTGCCGCCGCCCACGTGGATCCAACCGCGCAGTCCGGTGGGACCGAGGTTGTAGGTTTCATTGTATCCCGGATCGGCGCTGGTGTTAGCCTTCAAAGCCGCGATGGCACCCGTAGCGGTGAGATCAGGAGGCGACTGGGCGTACACGTTGGCGAGGACAGTGCCGCCAGCAGGACCAGTGATATCGCGGCAATGACCGCACGATGGGGTGTTTCGGATTTCACGGTTTGGTTCAATCAAAGGTGGGTTTGCCTTGTCGGTGATTTTTGGATCCGCACCTGGGAACAGGGTGTGTCACATGGCTTGGTTGGAACGGATGGTTGATTCGAGATTTCAAATCGCTATCGGTTTCGACGGTGGTGAAGCGGGCTGAGCCCCAAGGTATCCGAATCGCCGACAAACGTCCCCACGAGCCATTGGCTGCGACCGCTGTCATGGCCCGCGCTATTGGCACCGCCTGTAATCACCGCCGGTAATGTGGATTTTGATTCTGATGGTGGAGATTTATTTTCCCAACGAGGAGCTCCTTGAATGAGGCTCGTGGGGGGCAATTGACGCCGACTTTCGGTTCGAAGAAATACCCAACCCGGGATTTCGGCTAGAGCAATTCTCTCGACAACTATACCTATTTTAGTGACGCTTCCGGCCCTATGGCGGAATGGCGGAGAGAGTCCACGGCGAAGCAGCTTGCCCAGTTTCTACGGGCGGAACTCGAACGCGGGCAGTGGCGGGGGAAGATGCCGGGGGTCATCCGGTTGGCCGGGGAATTGGGAGTGGCGAAGCACTCGGTGGAGGCGGCCATGCGTGAGCTGGAGCGGGAAGGACTGCTGCGGAATGAGGGAAAAGGCAGGGGCCGGATCATCGATCTCAAGGGCAGCGGTGGGGTTATGAAAGGCTTGCGGGTGGTGATCCTGCTCTACGAACCCGCCGACCGGACCTCGCTCGACATGATCGAGTTGCTTCATGAATTGCGGGAGAAGGGATACGCGGCGAGTCTCGCAGCCAAGACCATGACCGAGTTGGATCACAGCGTGGAGCGGGTGGCCCGCCTCGTCAGTGCCACTCAGGCGGATGCCTGGGTGATCCTCGCCGGGTCACTGGATGTCCTCAGGTGGTTTGCGGAAAATCAGGTGACGGCTTTCGCCTATGCCGGACGGGCCAACCGGGTTCCACTGGCAAGTATGGCGCCGGACAAGTTGATCGCCTTTCGTGCCGCGATCCGACGCTTGTTTGATCTCGGTCACCGGCGGATCGTCATGATGGTCCGTGAGGACCGTCGCAAGCCGGAGCCGGGATTGACCGAACGTTCGTTCCTGCAGGAATTGGAGGCTCTCGGAATCTCCACCGGTCCCTACAACCTGCCGGATTGGGAGGGCAACGTCAAAGGCTTCCACGCCGGCCTTGAATCCCTGTTTCGGTTCTCACCGCCGACCGCCCTGATCGTCGATGAGGAGCCCTTCTTGATGGCCACTTTGCAGTTCTGCATGGCCCGCGGGTTGCGGGTGCCGGAGGATCTTTCCCTGCTTTGTACCGATCCCGGCCCGGCCTTTGGATGGTGTCAGCCTTCCATCGCCCACATCCACTGGGATCACCGACCCATCATCAGGCGGATCGTGCGCTGGGTCAACAACCTGAGCCAAGGCAAGGAGGACAAGCGCAAGTCCTATTCACTGGCCAAGTTCGTCGAAGGAGGGACCATCGGTCCGGCAAGAGGGAAGCGTTAGTGCGAAGCTTTGGTGAAAAAGCCGGTTGGTGAAATGAGCTGCCCAGTCGTCCTGCGGTGGTCCCAAGAACCGAAATGAGATTGAACAGGAGGTAAGGGAGGAAACCGAGGATCAGAGGCTTGTATTGGAAATTTGAGCCTGCTCTCCATCACCTTTTGAGAGAATCGAGGGATGTTTATCACTCATGCATTCTCCGTTTCCTCTGCTCCCTCCTGTGGATCCATTTTTCTTTCCCTGGTGATGCATGGCCGCCGCATGGGTAAAAAAACGGCGGCCTCCATTTTCATGAAGGCCGCCGCAGGATGGGGATGATTTCAGTAAACTTTCAGATTACGGTTGCTCCGCATTGAGGCGACTGAAGAGTTTGCCCGCTGCGGCCTCGCTGGATGAGATCGTCGCGACGACGTGGATGGGTGAGGTCCCGGTGGCCACGAAGTGGACACTGCCAACGTCGGTGGTTCCTGCCACACCGGGCACCTGCGCGCTGATCCAAGGATCTGAGATGCCAAGGTCGTTGCTGAATTGCAGGTTCAACAACGCGGCCCCGCGGTCGGCCGTGGGTCAGGCAGTCGAACTCCAACACCAGATCGCCGCCGACATTGGTGGATGTCGGCAGCAGTCCGTTGGCATTGATGTCCGGAGTGGTGGCGCCGAGCAGGAAAGCAACGCCGTCCTTCACGCCGTCACCGTTGGTGTCGCCTCCAAAGGTCACCGGACCAAGGGTGCCGGTGGCCGCCCAGGAGTCGAAGGGATTTCCGCCACCCACCAGGTCGTAGGTGAGGGTGATGGTCCCCGTCCAGGTGCCGCCCTGGGGCGAAACCCAGCCGGAACCCTGATAGGCGTTGCCGAGGAACAATCCTGTGGTGGCAAGATCGATATTTCCGGTCGCGGCCCAATCCGTATGGGTCTTGGTCTCGGTCAGCGAGGTTGTCACGCCGGCATTTCCGCCGCTCCACACCAGCGTCTGGCCGAAGCCTCCGAAGGCTTGGTTCGCACCGCTGCTGGTGATGCCAAGCGAGAAGTCGCCGCCTGGGGTTCCCGGGGTTGGATCGAGCAGCACCGCGAGATCGGAGGTATAATTCCCTTCGGTACCGTTGTCGGTCGCGGTGAGGGTCACATTGTTGAACGCGATCGAGCGCAGGATCGAGCCAGCGGGCAGGCTCGGCAGCGGCAGGTTCGTCGGACCACTGCCGATGAACTGGCCGCCTTCGATCACCGTGCCTGCACCGAGGTCGATGACCAGGGTGGCGCTGGGAGCAGGGGCGACGAGCACCAGTTGGGTGCCGCTGGCCTGGAGTTCGAGCGAGTAGCCGCCAACCGGCGCATCGAGCGTGGGCGTGCCGGAGAACGAGGCGGCGGTCATCAGCAGGTAGTCCGAAGTGCCGTCCGGCGTGCCGGTGATCACGATCTTGCTCGTGCCGCCCAGCGTGACGGAGGCCGTCGAGGTCGTCGGCGAGCCGAGGGTGAAGCCGAGCTTGGTCGCGTTGTTGACCGTGATCGGGGAGGCCTGACTACCGCCGACCAGCGCGAGGGTTCCTCCGGAGACCGTGGTGGTGCCATTGTAGGTGTTGACGCCACCGAGCGCCCAGGTGCCGGAGTCGGCCTTGATGAGGTTCAGGGTGGTGATGGTGCCGTTGGTGATATCGCCGCCGAAGGTGCTGAGGCCGGAGCCGGTGCCGCCGAGCGTCAGCGTCCTGGTGCCGGTGGTGGTGGACAACAGATCGGTGTTGATCGTGAAGGCGAACGCGCTGTTGTTCTTGATGGTCGGAGTCTGGGTTGCCCCCGTCCCGGCCAGCTTGAACTGGCGGTTGTCCAGCGTCAGCGCTGCAGTCGCACCGGAACCGTAGGTGAAATTGTGGGCAGCCGTGCCGTTGCCCGACCCGAACGTGATATCCCCGGATCCGAGGGAAGTGGCGTCCGCGAAGCTGTTCACGCTCAGCGAGACGATCAGGTCGCTCGTGTAATTCACGGCTCCGGTGAAGGTGTTGGAGGTGCTGTTCAGGTTGAGGAGGTTCTGGCCGCCTCCTGTCTTGTTCAGCTCGATGCCGCCGGAGCCAGTGACCGCACCGTCCACCGTGAAACTGCCGTTGTTGTTCGAGATGCGCAGCGTGCCGGAGGTGAGGGTGATTCCACTGGTGGTCGTGGTGCCTTGGTTTACCACGAGGCCTACGGTTCCGCCGTTGGCGGTGACCTCGTTGTTGTTCAGGGTGGTGGTGCCAAGTGCGCCGCCGTTGTCGCCTAGAAAACCCTCACTGATGACGTAGCCGCCGGTGATGGTGTTACCACGGTGCCGGTCATTTGCAGGGTGCCGCTGCCGGCCTTGATGAACCCTTGGGTGCCAGCGATGGGCACTTCAAGCCTCGGGATGCCGCTGCTTACGGTAATCGTAGGTTGGGTGGTGCCGACCAAAGTCAGGGGTCCGCCCTGCAGAGTGGAGGTGTTTGAGAAGGTCATGTCATTGACGTTGGTGCCGGAACCGACAGCGACCACGCCGCCGCCGCCTTCAAACACCGCGTTGTTCCCGTCTCCCCAGAAGCCCGTGTAGGGTCCACCCGTGGTGGCCGACCAGACGGAAGAGGTTCCCCATGCGAAGGCTCCCGTGGCAAACTGGCTGACGGGAGCCACTGGCGCAGAGCTCACCAATTGCGGGGAAACCTGGAGGTTGCCTTCGAGATCTTCTGCGGCAAAATAGACATCGTAGGTGGCACCGAAAGTCAGCCCGCTGACGGTTTTGGTGCCACTGATTCCAGGGCTGAGAAGGGAAACGCTGCCGCTCCAGTTCGCGGGTGTGTTGCTGCTGTCGTTGCCGGCTTTGACTTGGGCGGAGGTGGGTGCGGTGGCACCGCTGGAAAGCACGACATAGTAGGCGGTGCCTGATTCGTCAAGATTCCCGATGCCAGTCAGCCCGGTGGGAGTACCGGCTTACTTGTGGGTAGGTGGCGGTCCAGCCCGGCGGGGTGACGTCGGGCGCGTTGGTCGTCACTTCGACCAACACCGGAGTCGCCTGTAGATTGGGGCCGCGGACGTCCTCGGCCACAAAATAAACGTCATACGCAGTGCTGGCCGTGAGGCCGGTGACGAATTGGGAGCCTTGCACGAGGGCGTTCAGGGTGAGGCTGCCGCTCTTGAGTGCGGGAGAGTCGGCCGCGTCGTTGCCGGCCTTGACTTGGGCTGACGTCGGCGGGGTGGCGCCATCGGCGAGCACGACGTAGTAGCCGGTGCTGTTTTCATTGGTATTCCCGTTGACGGTGAATGAGGTGGCGCTCACCGGGCCAATGTTGGGCCACGTGGATACCCAGTTGGGCTCGACGGTGTCGACGTAGAGAGTTCCGTCGAGGAAGATGCCGCCTGTCCGGCGGCGACCTGTGCTGTTCTGGTTGTTATCGACGGTCCACGCGATGTTGTAGTAGTTCCCGTTGGGATTGGCGAAATTGAATTCCATCAGCCACATCCGGTTATTGCTGCAAGGGATTTTCGGTAAGGTAAGTCGGCAAAACGATCGGAGTCTGGCCGGGGCCGGTCATGGTCATGTTGACCCTCGCGCTGTTCCCGAAGTTGCCGTGCATGATATAGAATTTGCCGTCCGTCAGGCCGGAAATGTCGACATTGCCGGAAAGCGGAGTAGGGCCGTTGCCGACGGCAGGGGTCAGGCCGGTGCCGATGTCGGCGGGTTGGGTGAGGATGTCGCTGGTCGTCCAGACATCAAACCATTCCTGGGGGCCTCCGGCCGTCGTATCGGCGCACGTCGCGGTGTCCATGTAAACTCCGGAGCCTGCCGAGGCCGTGGTACCTGTGAAGGGGGTATTATTCACGGCGGTAAAGATCTGCCAGTCCAGAAGGGTACCGTCGCCGATCAGGCCGGTGGCACCGCCTAAATCGTCCACAGATGTCACGTAGCGCGCGTTGCCAGGGACGACCGAAATGCCGAATTGGTCGCTCGCGCCGCCACTGTTGCGATTCAAGTTCATTCTCGTTGTCGACGAATGGCTGATCGACTGCGCGTTGGCGAATCCGGCGCCGAGCGCGAGTGCGGCGAGAGCCGATAGAATCGTTTTGGGTCTGGTTTTTGATTTCATGGGATGAATGTCGATCGAGGTGAGCACCCCTGGAGGCGCGTGAGCGATTAGTTCTGTCTTCATGGTTGGTTTGGTTTTTTACGGCATGCGGGGCGCTGACTCCAGGCCCGGGGGGGGTGGAGAGGGGATATTGCCCATATTCTTTGGAACATTCGCCAAAGTGCCCGCGGGGGGGCAAACATTTTGTTGCCCGATGACTATCCCCATTTTAGTGACACTTTTGGAATGATGGCGGAGTGGCGGGGAGTGATGCCCGGTGCGTCCGGTTCGTCGAGGAATCGGGAGTGGCAAAGCACCCGATGGAGGCGGACCGTTTGCCATAATCCCAAGAACCGAAATGAGATTGAACAGGAGGTCAGGGAGGAAACAGAGGATCAGAGGCTTGTATTGGAAATTTAAGCCTGCCCTCCAACACCTCCCGAGTAACTTAAAGGTTGAGGATGCAGGAGCGTGGCGGCGGTTTTAAACCGCCATGCCCCAACTCATCAATTTTTGCGGAGCGATCTGGCGAAGTCCCAGGCATGGACTTAGCGGCTTGGCGGTTGGAAACCGCCGCCACGATGCGCTACAACGTTGCTCCCGAATCCACACTCAGCGCGGGTTCTGGTGCTTTTGAGAAAATCGAGGGATGTTTATCACTCATTCGTTCTCCGATTCCTCTGCTCCCTCCTGTGGATCCATTTTCTAGCACAATGCTTTTCAGGTATGCTTCCTGAACTGATGACGCGCCCCCGAAACGAGGAGAGGCGGAATCCGATTCGGCGTGTTCCATGGTTCGCCGAATCAATGCGGTTTACCTCGTTCCATCCTCATTTCATGGGCTACGGCGGACGGATACCGCCGCTCCTTGGGACTTCTTGTTTCGGCAAGCGGTCACAGGTGATCTTTCTGGTTTACGAATCCTCCGTCCGGAGTCCGCTCGGCATCGTTGAGCTGCTTGATGAATGGCGGGAGAAAGGGCTTCTCCATCGATGATGCCGTTGTGGATAAAAAACGGCGGCCTCCCGATGAGGGAGGCCGCCGATTGAATTGGATAGGGATGGCGTGGCCTTGCCCCCTGAAGAGAGAGGCAAGGCTGGCTAGTCCTTAGGGTGTGATCACCGCGTTGAGGCGGCTGAAGAGCTTGCCGGCAGCGGCCTCACTGGATGAGATCGTCGCCACAACGCTGTTGAGCGGGCTGCCCGGGGTGACCGAGAAGGTCACGCCGTTGACCGGGCCACCGCTTGTTTCGGGCACCGCCGCATCGAGCCAGGCGTCGGCAATTCCAAGGTCGCTGCTTTGTTGCAGGTTGAGCACGGCTCCACCGCGTTTGGCGGCATTCAGGCAACTGAAGGTCAGCACCAGGTTTCCGCCGCTCTCGGTGACGACGGGCAGCTTGGCGAGTGCGTCTTCGGCTGGGTTGGCCGCGCCCAGAAGGAACGCAAGGCCGTTTTTCACGCCGTCACCATTGGCATCGGAGTCGAAGGCCGCGCCACCGGCCCACGCGGCATATTGCGTCTGAATGGTGGTGATGGTGGTCGAACCGGTGTGGCTGGAGCCGTCGTCCACCGTGAAGGTGAGGTTGCTGCCCGATACAGTCGGCGTGGCACTGACGCCGGTGAGCTCACCGAGGGTGAAGCTGGCCGAGGTGCCGGAGAAGCCGCCGGTGCCGCCGAAGGTGACGGTGCCGGTGAACCCGGTGGCGGTGGCGTTGGAGGCGTCCTGCGCGGTGATGGTGATGCCGGTGATGGGGGTGCCGACGGTCTGCGGCGAGCCGATCGATGAAATCACGAAGTGATCGACGGGGCCGGGTCCGCCGCCGGAGGTGACCACCAGTTCAATGTCGTTGACGTTGATCTGGAGGGCACCGGTGAAGGAACCGATGGTGCCGGTGAGATTTGCCGCGTCGAGCGTGCCGACGGGAGCCGAGCCACCGGTGATCAACTTGTAGGTGCCGACTTCCAAGCCACTGAGATAGTTGCTGAAGTTGAAATCGTTGAAGCCGAGCACTCCGCTGCCGATGGTCAAAGTGCCAGCGACGGCGACCTTGTCACTGGTATTGGCCAGCGCGTCGAGTTGGAAGACGAGCTTGCCGGAGCCACCGTTGGCGGGCGCGGAGAGATCCAAGCCGCCGCCGATGGAAAGCAAGCCAGGCAGGGCGGCATCACCAGGAGACAGGCTGCCGTCCGCAGCGACGGTGACGCTGCCGTTGATCGTGCCAGTGCCGCCGAGGGTGCCACCGGTGCCGGTGCCGACCGCTACCGCGCTGGAGGCGTCAATAGAGCCGGGGCTGTTGACGAGCAGGGTGCCGCCGGAAACCGTGGTGGCACCGGTGTAGCTGTTGGTGTTGGAGAGAGCTTGGGTGCCCGCGCCGGACTTGGTGAGGGTCATGTCCGCCGCGCCGTTGGCGATGACGCCGGAAAAGCTGGCAGTGCCGCTGCCGGGATTCAGGGTCAGGGCGGTTACGGATGCATAGTTGTTGGTGGTGGTGGAAAAGATCCCTCCCGTCGCCGCAAAGTTCTTGTTTCCGTTGAGACCACCGAGGGTCACGGTGGTGACTCCGGTATTGAGCCTGAGTCCGTTGTCGGCGCCGCCAGCGACACTCGCGGTCGTGTCAATCGCGCTGTTTTGCAACGCAAGGCTATTGTCGAGCCGGAGAACGCCGGCGCTGATCGTCGTTGCGCCGCTAAAGGTGTTCGCGTTGCTTAGGCTGACGATGCCGGCAACACTGCCTGTTCGGTTGATGCCGCCGTTTTGAATCACCGAACTGATGGCCAACGCGCCTCTGGCAGATGTTGTAAACCCAACAACACCCAAGTTCTGGATGGCACCATTGAGATCCAGGGTAGAAGCACTGATGATACCTGCAGCATTAACACTTTGGTTATGAGTGTCAGCTATGATGCCGTCGGTGATGGTGAGCTTGCTGCCGACACCGGTCACGGTAGCTGAGCTGCCACCGCTATTGCTGCCTAGGAGCAGGCGTCCGATCGTTTGATCGAAACCGTTAAGATCAAAGAAATTTACACCCTGCCCGTCCACTATCACGGCGGTGCCCGATGGGAAAGCGTTGCTGACGCCGAGCTTCAGTGTCGCCCCTGCGACGCCTCCGTTTGCCGTGCTTTGCGACACCCGGATGCTGGTGGTGTTGGTCTGGGCGACGTTGACGAGCAAGGTGCCGGCGTAAACACCGGTCTCGCCGGTGTAGGTATTGTTGGCATTGAAGGTCAGTTGGCCGGTGCCTAGCTTGGTGAGATTGCTGCTGGAGCTTGAACCAATGGCATTGGCGAAGGAGACGTTGTTGCCGTTCGTGTCGAGGTTGGCGTTGCCGCCATTGACCATGGTCAGGCTGGAGGAAATGTCCTGAGTGTTGCCAGTGGCCCATTGGAGCCTGCCGAAGCTGGTGCTGCCGCTGGCACCGCCGTTGATCGTGATGGTGCCCACGCCGAGTGTGGCATTGGCGAAGTTCAAGATGCCGGAATTGATGACCGTGCCGCCGCTGTAATCACTGGCTGTATTTTCAAGGAACAGGGTTCCCAGCCCGTTCTTCACCAAAGTGACATTTCCTCCGTTATTGTTGATCGGGGCGCTTGCCAAGATGGAATTGCTGCCAGCAGTCAGGTGCAACTGGCCACCGCCGGAGGCCGTGGTGAGGGCACCGGTGCCGGTGGCGGATACGGTGAGTGTGCCCGATCCGCCGTTGAGCAAGCCGGAGGTTTCCAAATTAAAGCCCGTGCCAAGGGCCAGCGACTGGGCGCCGCCCGTCGCCCGCAGGGCAGTGATGGTCCGGGTGCCAGTGAGGGTGGAGCCTCCGGTCATGGTATAGGCGTTCGAGGAGCTCGTCCAAAGGTCTTCGGTCGTGGTCGCGATATTGGCAGGCACGACGAAGTCTGCATTGTAAACGGCGTAGTCGGCCTGACTGGCGGCGGAGACGCCGACAGTGGCCCAAGAGCCGATGATCTGGTCGGCTGTGGTGGTGCCCGCGCCGCTGACCACGATCATGTTGTCACCGCCAGATGCCTGCGGACCGGTGGTCGTCGCAGCGAAGGTGACGGCCGAGGTGTTTGAAGCTCCGGTATGGGTGAGCCCGCCAAGGGTCAGGGTTTGGCTGTTGTTAGTCGCGTTGTTTTGATTGGTGGCCAAAACCAAATTCAACTGACCGGTTCCCAAAGCCACCGAGCCGATGGTTTCTGTATAGTTGACGTTCGCGCCAGCTCCGTTGGTCCATGTGACGGTGCCGCCGTTGGAGGTGATCCCTGCCGAGTTGTTGATGCGATCCACCGCGACTTGCGCCGTCGTGTTCGTGATCTGCAAGCCAGCTCCGTTGAGTGTGATGCCGCTGGTTCCGCTAAGCGCACCCGTCGTGCCGCTGAGGGTGATCAGTCCAAGACCGTTGAGGATGGTCGCGCCGGTGTAGGTGTTGGCACCACCGAGGGTCAGTAAACCAAAGCCGTTCTTGGTCAGGCTGGTGGCCGCGCCGCTGATGATGCTGTTGATGGTGGTGGTGTTACTGGAAATTGCGGTGATGGACGAAGCAGCCGCCAAGTTGATGGTGTTGGTGTTGAGGGTGGTGTTCGCGCCGGCCGCGAAGTAGAGACTGCCGGCATCCACCGTGCCGCTGACCGTGATGGTGGTCGCAGCATTATAAGACCAATAGTTGTTCCCGAAGAAGAGGTCGTCCGAAGTGGCGGTGGTGACGCTTCCAATGACGGCGAGACCGCTGCTGTCGGTGGACCACCCACTGGCACCTCCCGGAGTGGGTGCCGCCCAAGTTCCGCCAGTGGTACCGAAACCGGCGGTGGTGCCGTTGTTATCCCAGTAGTAGGTGGTAGCTGAAGCGGAGTGGACGGCAAACAGCGCAGCAATGGCGAAGGCCAGCGGGAACGAGAGGCGGGCGGAGGAGAGGAGGCGGGATTTCATGGCTTTTTGGATGGTTGGTTTTGGATAGATCGGGCGGGCCTCGGAGAGGAGGCGGGGTATGATATTGGATATGAAGCTAGAGGGGGGAATTCAAGGATTTGACATGGAGTTCAGGAGGGAGAATTTGCGGTTTATGAGTATTTTCGTGAAAGCCTTTAACCCTACCTGGCTTCATTCCACGCAAGAAATCAGTTTGTCCATTCAGTGGACAGGTTGGGCATGACGGACGGCGCAGTTTTCGCGATGTTGGTTGCGACAAAGAAGATTGCCAGCGTGGCGCAGATGCCTGGCAAAATTGACCTGATCAATCTGTTAGATTGCGCGGATTTCATTTTCCAGGGGACGGCGTAAGGAAGGGAATGAGGTGGCAGTCTGCGACCGGCGATGCGAATGAGGGGACAGGATGCGGAGAAGATGATTTCCAGCGACGGTCATCGACCGCCGCTAGAAGGCAAATCAGCGGCGGCGGCGGAGCAGGGCAAGCACTCCGAGAGCGCCGAGGAGTGCGGTGCCGGGCTCGGGGACCGGGGAGTAGGTGAGATAGATCTGGCTGTTGTCGCCCGGTAGCGCTCCACCACCCAAAGCCACACCGAAGGTTCCGCTGAAGGTGTTGGTGAAACCGGAGGTGTTGACGTTGAACGCATCCGCGGCGAACCCGGTGATGGCGTTGAAATCCGCGATCAGCCAGTTGTAGCTGAGTGAGCTGTTGAAGTTGGTGGCCAGACCTGCCGCATTCGCCAGAGTCAGCGAGGTGACGAGGATGTTGAATGGTGAACCGGTGGTGGAGGTGATGTTCAAGGTGCCGGTGCCGTTCTCAAGGTCCCAGCCGGGATCCGTGCCTGCGGTGCCGGTGGCATCGTTGATTTCCCACAGATAGGAACCGCCGGTCGTCCAGGTTTGCGAGGCGGTCGTGGCCGTGCCGGGGCTGTTGCCTGGAGAGATTGTCTGGCCGGTGCCGACGGTCAGACCGGCGAGGGTGCCGTTCCAGTTGGTGCCCGCGACGGTGCCACTGGTGAAGGTGACGGAGGGGGTAAGGTTGGTGGAGGAATTGTAGCGGAAGGTGCCGCCGTTGATGTTGACTGCCGAGCTGGTGTTGATCGAGCCGGCACCATCAACGGAAAGCGTGCCGACGGTGACGTTGGTGGCACCGGTGTAGCCGCTGGTGCCGGTGAGGACTTGGGTCCCCGCGCCAGTCTTGGTGAGAGTCATGCCTGCCGCGCCGTTGGCGATGTTGGCGGCGTAGCTGTTGGTAACGCCTGTCCCAGGGTTCAGGGTCAGGGTGGTCACAGTTCCGTAATTGCCGGAGGTGGTGGAGAAAATCCCTCCCGACGCGGCGAAGTTCTTGTTCCCGTTGAGGCCACCGAGAGTGATGGCAGTGACTCCGGTGTTAAGCCTGAGGCCGTTGTCAGCGCCGCCAGCGACGCTCGCGGTCGTGTCAATCGCGCTGTTTTGCAGGGCAAGGCTGTTGTCGAGCCGGAGAACGCCGGCGCTGATCGTTGTCGAGCCGCTGAAGGTGTTTGCATTGGACAGGCTGACAATGCCGGCGACGCTGCCTGTTCGGTTAATGCCTCCGTTCTGAATCACAGAACTGATGGCCAACGCACCTCTGGTAGAATTTGTAAACCCAACAACACCCAAGTTCTGGATGGCGCCATTGAGATCCAGGGTAGAAACACTGATGATGCCTGCAGCATTAACACTTTGGTTATGAGCGTCAGATATGATGCCGTCGGTGATGGTAAGCTTGCTGCCAACACCACTTACGGTAGCTGAGCTGCCACCGCTATTGCTGCCGAGGAGGAGATGTCCGATCGTTTGATCGAAACCGTTCAGATCCAGGGTATTTACACCCTGCCCGTCCACCACCACATCAATGCCTGATGCGAAGGCATTGCTGACGCCGAGCTTCAGTGTCGCCCCTGCGACACCTCCGTTTGCCGTGCCATTTCCCACCCGAATGCTGGTGGTGTTGGTCTGAGCGACGTTGACGAGCAAAGTGCCAGCGTAAACACCGGTCTCTCCGGTGTAGGTGTTGTTCGCACTGAAGGTCAGTTGGCCGGTGCCTAGCTTGGTGAGATTGCTGCTGGAACTTGAACCAACGGCATTGGCGAAGGAAATGTTGTTGCCGTTGGTGTCGAGGTTGGCGTTGCCGCCATTGACCATGGTCAGGCTGGAGGAAATGTCCTGGGTGTTGCCAGTGGCCCATTGGAGCCTGCCGAAGGTGGTGCTGCCGCTGGCACCGCCGTTGATCGTGATAGTGCCCGCGCCGAGTGTGCCATTGGCGAAGTTCAAGGTGCCGGAATTGATGACCGTGCCGCCGCTGTAATTGCTACCTGTATTTTCAAGGAACACGGTTCCCAGTCCATTTTTCACCAAAGTGACATTTCCTCCGTTATTGTTCATCGGGGCGGTAACCAAGATGGAATTGTTGCCAGCGGTCAGGTGTAAATTGCCACCGCCAGAGGCCGTGGTGAGGGCTCCGGTGCCGGTGGCGGAGACGGTGAGACCTCCTGTTCCGCCGTTGAGCAGACCGGATGTCTCCAGATTAGCACCCGTGCCAAGGGCCAGCGTCTGGGCTCCGCCCGTCGCCCGCAGGGCGGTGATGGTCCGGGTGCCCGTGAGCGTAGCACCTCCGCTCAAGGTATAGGCGTCGGTCGGTGTGGTCCAAGTGGTTTCGACCGTGGCTGCGATATTGGCCGCCACGACAAAGTTGGAATTGTAAACGGCGTAATCGGTCTGACTGGCGGCGGAGACGCCGACGGTGGCCCAAGAGCCGATGATCTGTCCGGTAGTGGTGGTGCCCGCGCCGCTGACCACGATCATGTTGTCACCGCCAGATGCCTGCGGACCGGTGGTCGCCGCAGCGAAGGTGACGGCCGAGGTGTTTGAAGCTCCGGTATGGGTGAGCCCGCCAAGGGTTAGGGTTTGGCTGTTGTTGGTCGCGTTGTTTTGGTTGGTGGCCAAAACCAAATTCAATTGTCCTGTTGTCAGGGCCACCGTGCCGATGGTTTCTGCGTAATTGGCGTTCGCGCCAGCTGCGTTAGACCACGTGACGGTGCCGCCGTTGGAGGTGATGCCTGCCGAGTCATTGATGCGATTCACCGCGGTCTGCGCCGTGGTGTTCGTAATCTGCAAGCTAGCTCCGTTGAGCGTGATGCCACTGGTTCCGCTAAGCGCACCCGTCGTACCGCTGAGAGTGATCAGTCCTTGGCCGTTGAGGATAGTCGCGCCGGTGTAGGTGTTGGCACCACCGAGAATCAGGGCGCCAAACCCATTCTTGGTCAGGCTGGTGCCCGCGCCGCTGAGGACGCTGTTAATGGTGGTGGTATTGCTGGTTATGGCGGTGATGGTCGAAACAGCCGCCAGGTTGATGGAGGTGCCTCCTGAAAGGGTAGTGTTCGCGCCGGCTGCGAAGTTGAGACTGCCGGCATCCACCGTGCCGCTGACCGTGATGGTGGTCGCAGCATTATAAGACCAATAGTTGTTCCCGAAGAAGAGGTCGTCCGAAGTGGAGGTGGTGACGCTTCCAATGGAGGCGAGACCGCTGCTGTCGGTGGACCACCCACTGGCACCTCCCGGAGTCGGTGCCGCCCATGTTCCTCCAGAGCCACCGAAACCGGCCGTGGTGCCGTTGTTATCCCAGTAAAGATCCGTGGCGGACGCGGACTGCGCGACGAGCAGCGTGGCGATGGCGGAGGCCAGCGGGAACGAGAGGCGGGCAGCGGGGAGGAGGCGGGGTTTCATGATTCCAAATGTGTGTGAATGGGCGGTCTTCCAATTGTTATGCGGGGGTGTCGGCGGTCCATCGTTGTTGGGGTTTTTGAGACAGAGGTTCGCCTGTCGCCTGCAAAGGATCGCATTTGCCCGATATCGTGGTTACCCAATCGTTAGGCCGGAGGGGAAGCCAGCCTTTTGTCACTCGGCAACTATACCCATTTTAGTGACACTTTTGGCCCGATGGCGGATTGGCGGCGGACTTCAACCGCGAGTCAGTTGGCGGCTTACCGTAGACCGTTTGCCAAAACAAATTGCCGAAACAAGATGCCCCAAGGAGCGGCGAACTCCGATTCGCCGTGGTCCATGGTTTGCCGATTCAAAGCGGTTTACCTCGTCCCATCGTCATTTCATGGGCTTCGGCGGATCGGAGTCCGCCGCTCCTTGTTTCGGGTACGCGTCACCTGTCCATGAAGAATAGCGGAAAGGCATTTTTGCAAATGGTCTAGAAAGAAAAATGGATCCACAGGAGGAAGCAGAGGAAACGGAGAATGAATGAGTGATAAACCTTTCTCGATTCTCTCAAAAGGGGTTGGAGAGCAGGCTGAAATTTCCAAGACAAGCCTCTGTTTCCTCCCTTACCTCCTGTTCAATCTCATTTCGGTTCTTCGGCTTACCTGCGAGGGGAGCTGGAGCGAGGGCGCTGGTCCGGGTGCAAAAAACGGCGGCCTCCCCGAGGGAAGCCGCCGTGGGTTGTGAGGTGAGCGGGCTTTGTCTTACGGTTGATTTGCCTCAAGGCGGCCGAAGAGTTTGCCGGCTGCGGCCTCGCTGGACGAGATCGTCGCGACGACGTGGATGGGTGAGGTTCCGGTGGCCACGAAATGCACACTGCCAACGTCGGTCGTGCCAGCCACACCGGGCACCTCCACGGTGGTCCACGGATCGGAGACGCCGAGGTCGTTGCTGAACTGCAAGTTGAGGACCGCGGTTCCGCGACCGGCGGTGTTCAGGCAGTCGAATTCCAGCACCAGTCCGCCGCCGCTCTCGGTGACGGTGGGAAGTCGGCCTATGGCATTTTCGGTTGGATTGGCCGCGCCTAGCAGGAACGCCAGACCGTCTTTCACGCCGTCGCCGTTGGCGTCGCCGCCGAAGGGCTCGCTACCTGTGGCCCAGGTGTCGTAGGCCGTGCCACCGCCGGGGGTGAATGTCAGGCCGGTCACGTAGATGGTGCCCGTGCCGTTGTCGACAAGGCTCGGCGTGCCGGACCACCCGGCACCCAGGGACGATGTGTCCAAGGTGACGGTGCCGATGCTGCGGACGACGGCTTGGGCACCCGTTTCATAGGTGAATACCGTTAGCTGATCTGTGTTGGCAATCGCGGTGGTCACACCGGCGTCATTGATCTTGATGGTCATGTTGCCGAGAATCAGGTTGCCGTTGTTCGAGGCTCCGGTTGTCACATTGATCACGTCGGTGCTGATGTTGCTGGCAACATCCCATTCGTAAGTGGAGCCGGTCTGCATGTTGAACGCGCCGTTGGCGGCGGACGTCGTAGCTGTTCGCGTTCCAAGTCACAGCGAGCGTTGCGACCCCGGGACCGGGGGAGAGTGTTCCAAGGTTCTGGACGTAGAACCACTCGCGGTTGTCCCCGATCGTGATGGTGCCTTTGGCGATCAGCTTGGAGGCAAGATTCGAGGCGGTGTGAGCCGATCCCCTATTGGTGGCCACCCCGACCTTGTGGGTGAGGATAATTGCTCGTGCCACCGAGGGTCAGCGTGCCTTGCTCGACGTAGAGCCTGCCGGATTTACCAATGCCCAGCACATTGTTGTTGATTGTCCAACTGCCCGTGCCCGCCTTGGTTAGAAACATCTGGTTCGCTGTGGTAGCCCACGCGACCGTGTCCGCCACGTTGCCCGTGCTTTCACCGCCGAGGATGAGGAGTTTGTTGGAGGCGAAGGTATTGAGCATGTTGACAGATCCCAATGTCATCGTGACGCTCGAGGTCGGCAGTAGGGAGAAGGAGGAGTTGTTGTCGACGCGTCCGGCGATGTTCAAGTTCGGTGAGCCGGAGATGCCCGCGCGGATCGTCGCGTCCTGGTTGGTGCCGGTTCCTGTGGCGGTGACCGTGATCGTCTTGTTGCCGGCGAAGGTGAGCGTATTGTCCTCCGCCGCATCGCCGATGAAGTAGCCCGTGCCAGTGTTGCTAGGAAGACTGATTTCCATTTCACCGATGGTCATATTCGCTCCGAGCGTCACCGTGCCGGCCACGCCGCCAAAGACGGCCTTGTCGGCACTGGTATTACCCCAAGCGGCATACAGCGTGTTGCCGATATCCCAGTTCTTGATGGTGGCGTCCCAAGTTCCGGCACCGCCGTTACTGCCGGTGTTGCCGTTGCCCGCGATATCGACCGCACCGCCGTCCCAGAGGAACACATTGGCCAGAATGCCGGCGTAATTGTTGATGATCCCCGTATTTGCCTCAAAGAAGGCGTCATAAGCACCCACTCCGGCACCACCGTTGGTCGCGCCGCTGTCGGTGTGTCCGAATTGGCCGGCAAGCATGGGGCTCCCGCCCAGATTGAGGAAGAGCACGGTGTCGGAACCGGCATAGTTCAGGTTGAGCTTCGCGCCGCCGCTCGCCACGGAGACCGTGGAGAAGTCGTTGAGGTTGCTGTTGGAGGTGCCGTTACCGAGGGAAAGTGTTCCTTCTGAAACGAGGGTGTTGCCACTATAGGTATTGGCATTGGTGAGGGCCACCGTTCCCAAGCCGGCCTTGGTGACTGCCGTGAGGGCGGCTGCGGCTGCGGCCTCCGTGGCATCTTGTCCGGTGGGATCCTGGATGACGCCGGAGAAGGTCACCTGTCCGCCACTGGCAGCGGTCAGCGTGACACCACGGCTGGTTTGGTTGGCCGTGCCGAGATGGACGGCGGCGGAGAATAGGGTGTTGTGGGCCGAGTTGCCGCCCAAGGTGATGACCCGGGTGCCCGTGTCCGTGGAATTGTTCGTGGCGAGCCGGATCACACGACCAATGGTGAAGGCACCACCGCCGATCAGGATGCCGGCGTCGCTGCTGCCGCCTGCCACGCCAAGGGGGATTTCGACGTTGTTCTGCTGGCCGAAGGCTCCGGCGGCGTTGTTGAGGGCGTTGGTTCCGGCGATGAGGTTACCGGCAAGGACTGTGGTGTTGCCGCTGTAGTTGCTCGCACCATTGAGTTTCCAGTCCCCGGAGCCGGACTTGACCAAAGCGAGTGTTTGCGCAAACGGCGATCCTGGAGGGTTCGTTTGGGAGATCAGGCCCGTGACGAGGTTGCCCGTTGCAGAGCCGCCCAGAGTCAAAGTTGACGAGAGTGGATAACTGCTGAATCCGTTGGCCGATGCCACGGTCATGGGGATTGTGGTCGGGTTCAAGGTGATGTTCGCGCCTTCGACAATCCTGACCTGACCGAGCGCAAGGGTGCTGCCTGCCCCCCCGGTGGCGGTGAGCGTGCTGGGAATATCATTCGACTCGCAGTTTCCAAGTGTCAGAGCGGTCCCGGCGGCATTCACGTCAAGAGTGCCGCCACCCGCGAGGGTGAGGCCGCGGTTGGTGGTAGCGGTAACGCCGGTGTATTGGAAGGTGCCTCCGGCGAGCACCAGGCCACCCGCGCCCGACGTCGGATAGTTGCCGATCGGGCTGTCCGATGCCGCGTCGGCGAGGCTTGCGACCGAGAGCATGCCGCCCTGAACGCTGGTGACGCCGGTGTAGGTGTTGGCACCGGACAGGACGAGCGTGCCGGCACCGCCTTTGGACAGTTGCCGGGCGACGTCGTTGGAGATGACACTTGCGACCGTGCCAGTCGATCCTCCAGCAACGCTTACAAACGAGTCCGAAGTCATGCGGAGTCCGTCGCCGGAGAGCGTGATTGCGTTGCCTTCTTCGATTCTGAGGCCGCGGATGTCCTGGGTGCCGGAAACGGTGACCGCATAGGATCCCGTGGCATCCGTGCCTGCGGCGAAAACGCCAACGTCACCGGCATTCCATGCGGCCGTGGCGGCATCGCCATCGGCTGATGCGCTCCAGAAGGTGTCCACACCCCACGTGCCCGTCGGCGTGGTACCGCCCGCGCCGGCGGTGGCACCGTCACTGTCCCAGTAGCTGGCGGGAGGCCCGGCGACGGTCAGGAAGTCGGTGGTGCTGGTGGCGTTGATCCACGACACTTCATATTGCGCGCCGCTTCCGCTCTTGCCGTAGGTGCCATCCGGCTGTTGCACGCCGTCCACTATGAGTTTGCCGATGGTATCGGGTGCGGAAATCTTCAGTTTCGTGGCGCTGGCAGGACCATTCAGAGTCAGTGTCGCGGTATCGGCCATCGCATTCGCCGCGCCGATGACCAAGTTCGCGGTGATCGTGCCGGTCGAGCTCGCCTTGATTGTCACGTTCCCTCCCAACGACCCGGCCAAGTTGGCGTTGATCGTGAAGTTGGTTCCATACAGGGGGTCCGCAATTAGTGTGCCGAAGCTGTTAGCAGCCGTTAGGTTGGCGATGCAGCCGCTCTTGCCTTGGAGGGTGAAATTGTAGGCACCGGTAATCGCTTGCCCGAAAGTGGCAGTTGCATTTCCCACGGTCGATTGCCCCAAGCTGAGAGTTGCGTTGCCCAGCAACTGGATAGCCGGAACACTCGGAGTGCCGCCGGCCCTGAAATTGATGAACGCGCCCGCGTTCATGCTGATAGTCGTCGATCCGGGCGTCCCGAGCGCTCTGTAGCTATTCGCTTGACCTTCCACAATCCTAAGTTCCCTGCCGGCATTCAGGGTTAGATTACCGGTGTAGGTGGGTGTCGTCGCGCTGTTCACTTGTGCGAGGGCATCGACGATCGCGTTGACGGCTCCGGATGGAACACCCGCGCTCCAGTTGCCTGCGGTGTTCCAGCTGTTGTTGCCACCTGCAGTGCCGGTGATGGTGGTCTGCGCCAGCGCTGAGCTGGCGCTGAATACAAGTGCGGTGAGCGACAGCAAGGCCGCGCAATGAGTTGGATTTCTGGGTTTCATCGGATTTTGTGGATATGGGTTAGAATGATCTGAAGGGCCGGTTAGCCCGGGGGGTATTGGTCGTTTTCGAATCGGAGGATTGGGGGGGATCCTTTTCGGAGTCAGCTTTTTTCTGCTACTTCAGCCATCGGTGGGTTGCCGGATGACTTGGGTTAAGTAAGCAAAAGCCGTACAAAATTTGAATTACCACATTACATCAATCAATAGATTGACGGCGTCGAGAGAATTCTTACTGGCTATCTGAGCCCTTTTAGGGTTCAGATTTTAGACATGCGATCCCTACGACTGCTTAATGCTGCCGAGCAAGTGGCCGCGCACCTTCAGGAAGAAGTGCGGCAGCAGTCATGGGGCGGGAAGATGCCCGGAGCGAAGGCCCTGGCTTTGGAGCTGGGAGTCAACCATAAGACGGTAAAAGCGGCACTGGCCCTGCTTGTGCGGGACGGGGTCTTGGTGGGACAGGGAGCCCGGCGGAGGCATCAGATCCATCCGTCGGATGTCATGCATTCTGAACAGAAGTTGCGGGTGGCGATTCTCGTCTGCGACCCTCCTGACAAGAGCGTGGCTTACATGGTCGAAATGCAGCATCTGCTCATGGAGGCGGGCCATCGCTCCTTTTTCGCCCCTGGATCGCTGGTTGAACTCGGGATGAATGTAAGACGCGTTGCGCGCATGGTGGAGAAAACCGAAGCCGACGCCTGGATCGTCTGCTCCGGATCTCGCGAGGTGTTGGAGTGGTTTTCGGCGCAGCCGTTGCCGGCTTTCGCGTTGTTCGGGCGGCGGCGCAGGGTAACAATCGCAGGTAGCGGGCCGGACCACATGCCGGCATTGCTCGCGGCCACGAGACGCCTGATCGAACTCGGTCACAAACGGATTGTTTTGTTAGAGCGCGAAGGGCGACGCGCGGGTGAACAGGGGCAGGTCGAACGGACCGTCTTCACTGAGATGGAAGCGCATGGACTCTCCACCGGCCCTTATAACCTCCCCGAATGGGGAGACACCCCGCAGGAACTCAGGCGCTGTCTGG
This sequence comes from uncultured Verrucomicrobiae bacterium, assembly GCA_963810445.1. GTDB lineage: Bacteria > Verrucomicrobiota > Verrucomicrobiia > Verrucomicrobiales > Akkermansiaceae > Luteolibacter. The sequence goes on from CAWENZ010000055.1 coordinate 378,099, forward strand.
ACACACTGTTCAAGTTCACCGCGCCGACCGCCCTCATCATCGACGAAGCCTTCCTCTTCACTGCCGTCCAGCAGCATCTCGCCCGACGGGGCATCCTGGCACCCGAACATGTCTCGCTCGTCTGTATCGACTCCGACCCAACCTTCGCGTGGTGCGAGCCCTCGATCGCGCACATCCGCTGGGACACAAGCCCGGTGGTGCGGCAGGTGGTGCGCTGGGTGGACCTCGTGGCACGCCGCAATGACAGCCGCCGCCAGAGTTTCACCAAGGCCGAGTTCGTCGATGGCGGGACGATCGGGCCGGTGAGGTGGTTGACTGGAAGCGAGTGACGGGTGGTTCGTCAGGTTCCGGCAATTTCTCCCGGTTTTTCCAGAATGCCATGCCAACAGGGATCCGGACGCATTGCCAACAGCCGGTCACATCCGATCAGGTCTGGACGTGAAGTCTTGTTTTCCATAATCCCGAACATCTCTCCAACCCATGACATTCACCGCCAAGGCCGCCATCACCGATCGCAAGGGCTCCTTCACCATCGAGGAAATCACCATTTTCCCGCCCGGCCGTGATGAGGTTCTTGTCGCCATCAAGGCCTCCGGCGTTTGCCATACCGACTGGGACATGCTCAAGCGGGATCACGCCTTGATCCTCGGTCACGAGGGAGCGGGCATCGTCGAGGCGGTCGGTGAGGGGGTGACCCATGTCAAACCCGGTGACCGCGTCCTGCTGAACTGGGCCATTCCGTGCAAGGAGTGTTTCCAATGCCAGCACGGCAATCACTCGATCTGCGAGCGCAACAACGAGGTCACCGCGCCCGGGTTGCGCGGCGCGGCGCGGGAAGGGGCGACGGAGTGGAAAGGCAAGCCCGTGGTCCGCTCGTTCCACCTCGGCACCATGAGCACCCACACGGTTGTTAGGAAGGAGGCGGTCATCCCCTACACGACCGATATTCCGTTTTCCTCCGCCTGCATCATCGGCTGTGGCGTGATGACCGGCTACGGATCGGTGGTGAACGCGGCCAAGGTCACGCCCGGCAGCAGCACGGTGGTGCTCGGCACGGGCGGTGTCGGGCTCAACGCCATCCAAGGCTGCCGCATCTCCGGCGCGGCGAAGGTGATCGCGATCGACGCAAATCCTGATAGGTTGGAAATGGCCAAACGCTTCGGTGCCACCCACACCATCCTGGCATCACGCGAGGATGCCGGCCTGATCCGGGCGTCCGGGGAAGTGAGAAATCTAACCGATGGCCGTGGCGCTGATTTTTCCTTCGAGTGCACGGGAGTGCCCGCCCTCGGATCCGCCCCGCTCGCCATGGTTCGCAACGCGGGCACCGCCGTCCAGGTCTCGGGCATCGAGCAGGTCATCCCGTTCGACATGAACCTCTTCGAGTGGGACAAGATCTACATCAACCCGCTCTATGGCAAGGCGATGCCCGAGTATGATTTCCCGAAAATCCTCGAGCTCTACTCCCGCGGATTGCTGCTGCTCGACGAAATGATCACCCGCATCTATCCGTTGGAAAATCTCCAACAGGCCTTCGACGACATGATGGCCGGCCGCAACGCGAAGGGTGTGATTGTCTTCGAATGAATCCACCCATGATGATGGCCACGTCCCCTTCCCATTTCCGCACGATCGAGCTTGGAACCCTGCCGTCCGAAGTCGGCAGCCTGCGGGTGATGACGGTGAAAAGCCCCGCGCTGCGGGCGCGGGCCGACCTTTCGATTTACCTCCCCGAAGGCATCGGGAATCCCGATCGCCTCCCGGTGGTCGTCCTTCTGCATGGCGTGTGGGGCAGCCATTGGGTGTGGGCTCTCAAAGGGCTCGCCCACCTGACGCTCCAGCAGCTCATCGATGCCGGCGAGATTCCGCCGATGATTCTCGCCATGCCGTCCGACGGGCTTTGGGGCGACGGCAGCGGCTACCTGCCCCATGGTGATCAGGATTTCGGGAAATGGATCACCGAGGATGTGCCGCGCGCGGTTTCCGAGGCCACCGGCAATTCCCCCGACGCCCCGCATTTCATCAACGGACTTTCGATGGGTGGCTTCGGTGCGTTGCGGCTCGGGGCCTCCAATCCCGGACGCTTCGTTGCATTCGCCGGGCACTCGTCCATCACCGCCGTCTCACAGATGCCCCTGTTCGTGGAAGAACCGGCGGAAGCTTACACCGCCGTTCCGCTTGCCGATCAGTCTTTGCTCGGGACCATCCTCGCGAATCGTGAAACGTTGCGGCCTTTTCGTTTCGACTGCGGCACCGATGACTTGCTCATCGACCACAACCGCGAACTGTCCCGAGCGCTCGATGCCGCCGGAATCCCCCACGAATATGCGGAGCATCCCGGTGGCCACGAGTGGCCCTATTGGGAGCTGCATCTCCGAGATACCCTCCGCTTCTTCTCGCGCCATCTCGGCTGACATGCCAGATGGAGCGGGCCGGGCGGGATTGAAGGGCGGGCAGGATGTCCGCCAGACTCAGCGTTCAAAATGAACGCGCTCCTTTTCGGGTTTTTCCCCGGCGGCCCCGGCTTCGCAGGTTAGATGGAATGGGTGGGCGAGGCAGGCGTATCAATTCTTCGAGGGAAAAATCATTTTCCAATCGGTCTTCATATCAACAACCGTCCAGCCTTTGGCGGCGGCTTCGTCGAGCCCCTTGGAAAGCTTGCCGATGTGGGAATCGCGGTCGTAGGCGAACTCGCGTTCGGCGTCGGTGTGGTGGACGATCATGCCGAAGCGAGCGCCCTTGCCGCTGGTGGTCCACTCGAGCATCTGAAAGTCGCCGTCGGAGTTGCCGAAGGCGGCGATGGGGCGGCGGCCGATGTGGCGCTGGATGCCGACGGGCTTGCCTTCCTTGTCGTCGTTGAGGTCGATCTCCGGCAGTCTTGACGAGGACGGGCTTGCCGTCGCGGAGTTCATACTTCAGACCGCCGCTGCTGCCGACGACCTGCTCGGGCGGGATGCCGTAGACCTTCTCCGTCCAGGGGCGCATGAACTCGATGCCGCCGCCGGAGACGATGAAGGTCTTGAAGCCGTTCGCGCGGAGGTAGGCGAGCAGTTCGAGCATCGGCTGATAGACCATCTCGGTGTAAAGGCTTGCCGGTCTTGGGATGCTTCGCGGTGGCGATCCAGTCGGTGACGGATTTCTCGAACTCCTCGGTGGTCATGCCCGCGTGGGTGGCCATGACGCATCTCGACGCAAGGCCTGTTCGCCGCCGGCGAGCGCGGCTTTCATGTCGCCCTTGAGCAGCGGAGGCGAAGGGCTCCTGGTCCTTCCACTCGGGATGCTGCGGGGCGAGCGCCTTGATGCGGTCGAACGCGAAGAAGAGCTTGGAAATACATCGGCTGCTCGCACCAGAGCGTGCCGTCGTTGTCGAAGGTGGCGATGCGTTCGGGGACGGGACGAAGTCCGGCGAGCCTTCCTTGGTGACTTTTTCGACAAACGCGATGATGGCCTGTTTGGGGGCGGTGTCGTTCCAGGAGGGCAGCGGATCGGCGGCGCGGGCGTGGGTGACAAACACCAGCGTGGCGACGATCAGGTTTCGGATTGTTGGAGTTCGTCATGATGGTGTGGTTCAAGGTTTCAAATCCCATGCTTTGAGCTTTTTCGCCGCCGAGCCGAACGGGCCGAGCTGATAGATGGCTGCCCCTGCGGGCGAGAAGATGAAGGTTTCGAAGGGTTCGGCGTTCATCTTGTCGAGGAACTCCGTCGGCGCGGTGCCGGTGCTTACGTGCGGGTTGTAGTTCTCACCGCTCATCTTCGGGACGAAGGTCGAGACATAGGTAATGAGCATCGCGTCCAGCTTGGGTTCGTCGTGCGGTGCGGTGAAGGCGCTGATCGGTCCGGATTCCACCGTGAAAGGTTTTATGGCGGCGATGATGTCCGCCTGGAGTTTGAGGATTTCCGGTGTCGGCTTTGCGCAGATACCCGCGACGCCCAGCGGACCGGCCGGAGCGTAATAGTATTTGAAGGCCTCCAGTTTCATGGCGTTGACGTTGGCGGCGGCCAGCACCTTTTCAGAGGCGGCGTGGACTTTTTCGAGATCTGCGGTGCGGACGAAACGCTGGACCAGCGTGATGTGCGGGCGGTGCGCCGCATCGAGGGAGAAACCCTTCGGATAGACCTTGAGCAGGCGGGCGTTGTTCGCCTCGGCGTGCTTGAGCATCGTGGCGTCCGGCTCCAGCAGGATGTCGATGGCGGTGACCGATGGGGCGGATTCCTGGGCGTGGGCGCCGCAGAGAGAGAGGGCGGCGAGCGCTGCAAGGAGTTGGATTTTCATGTCGGATATCGCGTTGAAAAAAGGGTGCCGCCATGGTTTGGCGGCACCCTCGGGTGTCAGGTCCTATCGCGTGGAAGGAGCCATGGATTTGATTTGTTTTTCCAAGCTTTCAAGACTCCAGTCACCCGGCGTCTGGCTGGGCGGAAATTCCTTCATGGTCATCAGGAACTTGCTGGCAACCATTTGCATCGGGCCGAGCACAAAGGCGCGGTCGATCAACCAGTCGTTGTAGGTGTTCGAGTTGTGCTGGGCCTTCTCGAACGGATCGCGGCGCAGGTTGAAGAGCAGCGGCACGCGCAGCTCGATGAATGGCTCGCGCCAGACTTCGAAGGCGCTCGGCCGCGGTTTTCCAGGTAGACGGCCTTCCAGTCGCCGTACGCGGATGGCGACGATCTGTCGCCGTCGTCGTTCACATAGATGAACTCGTTGCGCGGCGACTCCTTCGCCTTGCCGCTGAGGTAGTCGAGTCAGGTTGTAGCCGTCGATGTGGTTCTTGTAGGTGCGGCCGTTGAGTTCGACGCCCTTGAGCAGCTTCTCCTTGATGTCCGGTGTCGCCAGCGGCGGCGGCGAAGGTGGGCAGCCAGTCTTCGTGCGAGACGATGCCGTTGAGCGGTCGTCGCCCGCCGGGAAATGGCCGGGCCACTTGACGAAGCAGGGCACGCGGTAGGCACCTTCCCAGTTCGAGTTCTTCTCGCTGCGGAACGGCGTGGTGCCGGCATCGGGCCAGGTGTTGTAGTGCGGGCCGTTGTCGGTGGAGTACTGGACGATGGTGTTGTCGGCGATGCCGAGGTCGTCGATGCAGCTTGAGCAGTTCGCCGACGTGCATGTCGTGCTCGACCATGCCGTCGGTGTATTCGTCCTGCCCGGTGATGCCGTGTGCTCCGCCTTCACGTGGGTGCGGAAGTGCATGCGGGTGCCGTTCCACCAGCAGAAGAACGGCTTGCCGGCCTTGTGTCTGGCGGGTGATGAAGTCCTTGGCGGCGGCGACGGTTTCGTCATCGATGGTTTCCATGCGCTTCTTGGTCAGCGGGCCGGTGTCCTCGATCGTCTGGCCACCCTTGCCGTCGGCCTTGCACTTGAGCACGCCGCGCGGGCCGAAGTGCTTCGCGGAAGGTCTTGCCGTTGGGCAGCTTCATGTCGCCGGGGTAGTCCTCGGTTCTCCGGCTCTTCCTCGGCGTTGAGGTGATAGAGGTTGCCGAGGAACTCGTCGAAGCCGTGCATCGTGGGCAGGTGCTCGTCGCGGTCGCCCTGGTGGTTCTTGCCGAACTGGCCGGTGGCGTAGCCCTGGCTCTTCAGCACGGTGGCCATGGTCACGTCGGTCTTCTGCCAGCCTTCCGGCGCGCCGGGCATGCCGACCTTGGTCATGCCGGTGCGCACGGGCACGGAGCCGCTGATGAAGGCGGCGCGGCCGGCGGTGCAGCTCTGCTGGCCGTAGTAGTCGGTGAAGACGACGCCTTCCTTGGCGATGCGGTCGATGTTCGGCGTCTTGTAGCCCATCATGCCGCGGTTGTTGTGGCTGATGTTCCAGGTGCCGATGTCATCGCCCCAGATGACGAGGATGTTCGGCTTCTTTTCCTGGGCGTATGACGTGGCGGCGAGGGCCACGCCAATCCCGAGGACAAGCCGCGTTAGATTTTGGGATCGTTTCATGTTGGTGTGTGTTGTTTGTGTTGTTCCGTTTTGTAGGGGAAATGTTTCATGTCAGGCGGTTGGCCTTGCCGGCGGCACGTGGAGCGCCCAGTGGATGGCATCCAGCAGGGCCTGCGTGTCCACGGGCTTGCGGAAGAAACCCGCGGCACCCGCGGCACGGGCGGCGGTGCGGATTTCGGCCGTGTCGTGCGCGGTGAGGAAAATCAGCGGGAGATCCGGGCGGGTGGTGTTGAGTTTTTCCTTCAGTTCGATTCCACCCATTCCGGGCAAGGTCATGTCCGCGACGACGCAGCCCGCCTGCTCAAGATTGCCGGAAGTTAGAAATTCCTCCGAGGATCCGTAGGCTTCCCAAGCGAGTCCCCCGGACGTCATGACACGCCCAAGTGCCCGGCGGACACTGGAGTCGTCGTCGATGACGATGATGATGGGTCGGGAAAACGGCACGAGACTGCCCATGGCCTATCCCATCCTGGAAATCGTGACTATTGGACCTTGGTCCAATGGGCTCAGCTACCCGCGGCCGGGAAATCCGCCGCATGACAGGCGCGCACCAGTTCGGCGACCGACGAGACCCGCATTTTCTCCATCACGCGCGCCCGGTGCACTTTCACCGTCTTCTCACCGATGCCCAGGTGCGAGGCGATCTGCTTGTTCAGCGCTCCGGTGATCACCCATGACATCACCTCGCGCTCACGGTCTGTTAGTTCCGCGACACACCGCGACACGTTGTGGCGCCGGATGTCCGCGTCGAGCTGCGACCGGTGGATTTCCAGCGCTTCCGCGATGGATCCGAGAAGTTCGTCAGGCTCGAAGGGTTTGGATAGAAAAGTCACCGCACCCTGCTTCATCGCGGCAACGGTGGAGGGTATGTCGCCATCCCCGCTGATGAAAATCACCGGACAGTGGCCATGCCGGGATGGAAGCTTGCGCTGCAGTTCGAGACCGTCAATTTCCGGCAGATGCAGATCCAGCACCATGCAGGCCGGATGCACGGGTGGGGTGGGATGGGCCACGAGGAAATCCGCCGCACAGGAAAATGGCTGCGACCGATAGCCCGCCTGCCGGACCAGCCGTGACAGGCTCCGCAGCACGGACGCGTCGTCGTCCACGATGAAGACGGTTGGCTCCTCTTCCAACATGCGGGTTTTCTAGCAGGTAGAAACGGTGCCGCACAAGGAGGATTTCAGGGAGCCGTGGCAGGCAGCATCATGCGGAAAACCGCGCCACCCGCGGGATCGTTTCCCGCGAGCAGCTCGCCGCCGGAGTTCGCGAGGATACTGCGGCTGATGGCGAGCCCCAGCCCCAGGCCACCCGGCTTTGTCGAGAAGAACGAATCAAACAAGCGCGGCATCACGGCGGCAGGAATTCCGGTCCCCGAGTCATGCACCGTGATGATGACTTTCCCACCCTGCCCTGTCGTGGTGATTTTCATCGGGCCATTTCCCGGAAAAGCGTCCATGGCATCGAGTCCGTTGATGATCAGGTTGATCAGCACTTGCTGGACCTCCACCCGACCCGCCCGGACCGGTGGGAGAGAGTCAGCCAGCGCAAGATCGACCTCATGCTTGCGGAAGATGATTTCGGTTTTCAGGAGGTTCAGGACCTGGCGCACCACCTCGTTCAGATCGAGAGGGGTGGTCTCCGGCGTCGTGTCCTTCCGCAGCATCGCCCTCATGCCGTGAATCACACCGCCCGCGCGTTTCGCGTCTTCCGCCACGTCGTCCAGGATGGCGGCCAACTCGGCCACGTCCGGCACCGGATCTTCCAAGCTGCGGCGACCGACCTGGGAGTTGCTGAGGATCGCCGCCAAGGGTTGGTTCAGCTCATGGGCGAGGGTTCCTGCCATTTCTCCCAAGATGCTTACGCGGGAAAGGTGGGCCAGTTCCTTCCGCTGCCGCACCACCTCGTCCTGTGCCAGCTTGCGATCGGTGAAATCCTTCGAAACCCCACGCATCCTCACCGCGCGGCCCTGTTCATCGCGCTCCACCATTCCCGTGGCGGTGATCCACTGGCAACTGCCGTCCGGCATGACCACCCGATATTCCGCCGCATAGGGATCCGGCCCGGCCAGGGCTTTCTCCAGCGCCGCCAACGCACCAGTCCTGTCCTCCGGGTGGAGCGTGGCGAGGAAACGCTCGATATCCACGTCCTGCCGGAGCGGCATTCCGTAAAGCGACTGGCCGGCGTTGGAAACCCAGATCCGGCTGCTGGCCACGTCCAGTTCCCACATCGCCAACCGCGCCGCCGTCGCCGCCTGCGTGAGCCGATCCTCGTTTGCCTTCAAATCCACCGACAAGTGGGCGGCCCTCAATAGATCCCGGCTCAGCTCGTAGTTCATCGCCAGCACGATAAGCAAGAACGGCAGACTCACGTTCAACGGGATTTTCGCCCATCCCTGCGCCACGGCCCCGGGCATCGCCGCCGCCAGAAGGATGAAAAACACCATGCTTCCGCCCAGGAATTTCGCCCGCCGCTTGTCATCCGCGCTGCCCGTCCGCCACAGCCGCAGCGAGGCGTCGGCCACATAGATCAGAACCAGCAATGAGGCGAACTGCCCCAGCCGCACCCATGGATTCGCCACAAATTCACCCGGCACCGTCACCTCGGTCCCGAGGAAGGGAATTCTTTCCAAAGCACGGATCTTGATGAAATGCAGGCTGCTGCCCGTCGTGAAATTCGCCACCACCGCCGCCACCCGCAAACCGACCGCCACTCCCAACAGCCACTTCCGTGCCGGTCCTGAAATAGGAACACACGTAGCCTAACATCCCCACGGTCACGAACAGAAACACCAGATGCGCCCATTGCACCGCCTTCTCCAACATCTCAGGAGTGTCCGCCCTCATGCAGACCACCTCGCACACCATCATCCCTATCACTCCGTACACCGTTAGAGAAAACCACAGGTTCTCCCATGCCCGCCGGTTTCCCCACCAGATCATCAGGTGGGTCAGCCCCAGCATCAGGCAGAGCCCCGCCATCACCGACCACACCATCAACACCCAGTCCATCCGTTACGATTGCGGGAAACCCGATCCACCGTCAATCCTTTGGCCCGCCTTGCCGCAGATGTTGCTGCTAGTCAGCCGGCTTCCTCATCGCCGCGAGGATCTGTCCGCTTCCCGCGCCCCATTTGGAAATGCATTTCATCATCACCGGCACCGACACGCCCACCGGATGCACGCGCTCGCTCGGCATGATGAAGATCGTGCCGGCCATTGGCGTGGGCACGGAAGGCATGAAAACCGTGCTTTGTCCGTTGCCATGGTTCTCGATCAGGAACGCCGGGGCGAGACAACCGTCCTCCACCTCGATGAGCGCCGGTTTGAACCCCTCATTCGCCTCCATGTCGCTGAACTGGCGGGCGATGTTACGCAGGGGTTGGTAACCGGGGACACGGTTGAATACCTGATCCCCGAGGGCCTTGCCGACGATGCGGCCGACCGTGGTGTGGACGAGGAAACCGACGATCAGGCAAACCAGGACAAATACCAGAAGCGCGACGAGCTGCGGATGGTTGACGCCCTCGGGCATCTCCTTGGCGATCGGTTTCACCAGCACTCCGAGCTGGACCAGGATCTTCAAAAGGAGGAGCAGGGCAAGCCACGCGGGCAGAACGATGACGAGACCGGTGACCAGTGCCGACTTGAGTGCCTGAAACAGGGCTTTCATGTTAGAGCGGTGCCGGCCCCGCCCGCAAATGGGCGGGGCCGGTAGCTGGAAAAACCATCAGGCCTTCTTCTCACCCGAGATGATCGGATAGACGATGCCCGCGATCGCCGCGCCGATGATCGGGGCGACCCAAAACAACCAGAGCTGTGCGAGCGCCCAACCGCCGACAAAAATCGCCGGTCCGGTGCTGCGGGCCGGGTTGACCGACAGGTTCGTGACCGGGATGCCGATGAGGTGGATGAGCGTGAGCCCGAGGCCGATGGCGACGGGAGCAAATCCCTTCGGCGCACGGCTGTCGGTGGCACCGAGGATGATGAAGAGGAAGAAGAAGGTCAGGACGATTTCCGCAACGAGGGCGGAGACCATCGAATAATGGCCGGGCGAATGAGCTGCATAACCGTTGGAAGCAAAATCGCCGACGGAGGTGAATCCGTCCTTGCCGCTGGCGATCAGATAGAGAACCCCTGCCCCGGCGATGCCACCGATGACCTGGGCGACGATGTACGGAACCACTTCCGACTTCGGATGACGGCCTCCGATCGCCAGGCCGACGGTGACGGCGGGATTCAGGTGGCAGCCCGAGATATGTCCGATGGCATAGGCCATGGTCATGACCGTTAGACCGAAGGCAAGGGCGACGCCGACGAAGCCGATGCCGAGGTTGACCGTCGCGTCATCGGTGACGCCGGGGAAATTCGCCGCCAGGACCGCGCTGCCGCAGCCACCGAAGACGAGCCAGAACGTGCCGAAGACCTCGGCGAGCAACTTGTTTCTCATGGTGATGGATGGATTAGATCGTCGGATCGAAAATGGCAAGTGCGTTGTAGGTTTGGAAATGTGAACCCTCGTGACTCCTCGTGGAAATGACCGGTCCGCCGCCTATTCGGGACGATGAGGAGATGAGAAAGTTGCTCAATGTGGTTCGAGGGCGAGTTCAGTCCCCTTCCACACCCCACACCATTCGAGTTCTTGCGAAGGAAACCTGAATCATCCGTCCCAGCGGGACGATTCATCCCAGCCCGGCACAGGGTGCCGGGTCGATGATCCGCCAAAAATCCGCGTCCTATCGGGACGCCTCATGCAAAGTGGATGGATTCCACCTCGCGTGACTTTCCGGCTGATAGAGTGGTTTGAATTCAACGGCCATGGTATTGCCAGGAGGTTAGACAAGCTGGCATGAAATCCAAGCCAGTTTTCAGGATGGTGACGCGCTGGTTCCAACAGAGGCGCTGAATTGCCCGCAAAAGCCCTGCGGGGTCATGCGGGGATCATGCCCGGGCGGGAGACTATGGCAGCGGCTTGATGAAGACGTCCTTGTAACAGGTGGCGCTCTTCAGGTCGTGACCCTGGAGGGCGATGGTGCCCTCGCCGAGCTTGCGGCCGGGCATGTTGGTTAGGGATTTCTTCGGATCCCAGTCGGCGGGTTGAATCCAGTCGGTCGTCAGCAGGCCGCGGGAGATGAGTTTGGTTTTCATGAAGGTTGGATTCCGACGAGTTGCTCGAGAACGGCATGTTCTTTAGGAAGTCGCTCCATTCCTGTCGCGCCCAAAATGCCCGGACCGGTGGCGACAGGAATGTCGCCACTCCTTATCTTACGGCCTGCGCCCTCGGGCCTTCCCAGAGCGTGAAAGCCCCCACCCGCAACTTCGCGGGATTCCGGCGGATGTATCTCACCGCATTCGCGAAATGCCCACTGTCGCGGATCATCGTGTCCCGATAGTTCTTCTGCCAGATCTTCCCCTGCCCGATCTGCCGGGCACTCACCCCTTTCCAGACTTGGATCAGCTTCTCAAGCGGCGACAGCGGCGTGAAAACCAGATGCACGTGGTTCGGCATGATCACCCACGCGTGATGCTCCACCTTCTCACCTTGGAAACGCATCAAGACGGCTTCCAACAGCGCCCGGTTGGCTGGCTCCTTGAGCAAACAGGATCCGGTGCCCTCATCCAGCAGGCCCTCCAGCGTCCAGGTGAAGCGCTTGTGATATTCCTTCTCCTCTTCCGCCGACCACGGCTGCGGATGGACCTTCTGCCAGATCTCACGTTCCTCCTTCCACTGGCGAAGCTTGCCGGCAGGCATCGAGTCGCCAAGCCGGAAAGTGACGAACTGCATCGCATCCCCCTGCTGCCAATGCGGCAGCTCATGCCCGTGCTTCAGGATCTTGCTGGATGGATTCAGATAGTCCATGACCTCGAAAATAAGGAGTAGCGACATTCCTGTCGCTACCAAAATCCCCGGCCACGGTGGCGACAGGAATGTCGCCACTCCATATCTCAATCAATGCTTCACCTCTTTTTCAGTAGCTTGATCTCATCCGGCGTCAGACCAAAGAGTCGATAGACCCGGTGGTTCGCGTTCAGGCATCTTGCCGATTGCCCTCGCTAACAAGACGTGCTCCACTACCGCCATGAGATTCTCACTCGTGACGCTGCTGATGGTGACCATCGCTTCCGCCCAAACCGACGTCGGAAAAATTCTCGCGCAAGGTTTGCAATCCGCCATCACCGGTCTTGCCCCGGTTCCCGCGAAGGACCAGTCCGATGTCCTCGCCGTCACCACGGAGCTTCTCGTGAAGCATGTCACTTTTCGGCCCGACGGAACGCAATCCGCGATTTGCACCGCTTCCGGAAGACAGTTGGCTGAGTGGAAAGGGCTCGTCGTGAGATCCATCACCGGCCAATCCGTTACCGAGGCGGACCGGTTGAATGGCATTTCGAAACGCTATCTGGTCGGCTTGTCGTGTGATGCCCACAGGACATGGGACAAGAAAAAGAACGCATGGGGCCAGTGGTATGCCATCGGCAACGTGATCTTTCCCTCCGCGATCACCGTGGAATGGAAGGGCGGCAAATGGGTCGCCGTCGAATCCGACATGATGAAGCATTTCATCCCCGGTCCGGGTCCTTCCATCAGCGATCCGAAATCAGGGCCCAAGTCAAACGGCCTGCCGCCGGGGATGACGCGGGGGAAATAAGGAGTCGCGACATTCCTGTCGCGACCAAAATCCCCAGCCACGGTGGCGACAGGAATGTCGCCACTCCTTATCTCAATCAATGCTTCACCTCTTTTTCCAACAGCTTGATCTCATCCGGCGTCAGATCGAAGAGCCGATAGACCCGATCGTTCAGCTCGGCTTCGGTGGCGGCGAAGTTCTTCGCGAAGACTCTCCATCCTCATCCACGACAAGAGTGTCGTGGCTCCTTATGGCTTGGCTATCCTTTCCCAGATTTGCGCCGCGATATCTTGAGGCGCGTAGGTCCTCGCCGCTTTCACCCGCAGCAGCGGAAGGCCAGCGGCCGCGAATGTCTGATTTTTGAACTCGTCGCTTTCCTGACTGTCTTTTTGCCGGTGACTCGCGTCGTCCAGTTCGACTGCCAACAACGGCTGCATCGAGCCGGCATCGCAAATCACATAGTCCACATGCTTGCGTTCAATACTGTTCCGGGCGGCTTGATTCAAATGCGGCTGCCTCACAAAAAACAGATCTCCCAGCCGGACCTTTGTGATCAGATAGTAACCGGGTTCCAGCACGCCTTTCAGCACGTGGAAGAAAGAGATCTCCGCCGGACTGAGGAACTCATCGCGGACGCCATAAGGATAGATGGCCTTCTTGCGCAGGTCGGCTGGAAGTGGCGGCGGAGTGAGGGTGGCTTGATTCGAACCCTGCCCGCCGGGTCCAAATCCCAACAGGTTAAGAAGAATCCCCAGACACCCACTGTTACTCGATGGATTGCTCATGGACCCGCAAGAACACGATAGATCCAACAGAATGACAAATCATTTTGCCGATGATCCGATGGATCAGCGCTCTGCGAGCGTCGATTGGCGACAGGAATGTCGCCAATCCTTATCGCCTTTCCAATCGACTCCTTCTCAAGCGGCATCGACATCCTTTTCATTCTCGTCTCCATCAGGACCGACATGGAAGAGGTGTGAGCGCCCTCCGTGCAACACGAGCTCGCCGTCCTTCACCGTGAGCACATCGGATTCTTCCTCGGTGGCGGAGTTGGATTTCCAACCGCCGAGGTCCTTGCCGTTGAACATGGACACCCAGCCGTCGGCGGCGCTGGAGATGGCTGTCATGAGCAGGGTGGCGACGAGGGAAAGCAGTGCGGATTTCATGATGGTGGAATTTGAAGGATTCCCAAGGATGAAAGGCATCGGCGGACCGTCAACGATGCAGTCGTGCCGGTAGGGGGTGATGATCCCGGTGCGATCCGAAGTTGGCCTCAAGCGCGGCGGCCAGGCGGGCGAGATGTCCCATGGCATCCTGTTTGATGGAATCCATCAGCACGGTGAAGAGTCCGTAAGCCTCGTTCTTGTATTCAACCAGCGGGTCCTTCTGACCTTGGGAACGAAGGTAAACCCCTTCCCGCAGCTCTTCCATGTCGGCAAGGTGCTCCTGCCAACGACCGTCGATGGCGACCAGCATGGCGCGGCGTTCCTCCTTTTCGAGGATTTCCAACGGCACGCCTCCGACCCGACCATCATAAGCGTCCCGCACCTTTTCGGTGACCGTCGCAAGGAGACTTTCCTCGTCCATGCCTAACAAATCACTCGGATCGATATCTACCCCGAAGGCATCACGTAGCCATTGTGAAAGAGGCCCCATGTCCGGATCAAACGGATCACCATCTGATAGATATTCCCGCACTCCGGACGCGACGCTTTCGCCGATGACCTCGTGCACCAGCTTGCGGGTGTCCTCGGTGGTGAGCACGTCGTTGCGGTAGCCATAGACGATCTCGCGCTGCAGGTTCATCACGTCGTCGAAATCGAGCACCCGCTTGCGTCCCTTGTAGTCGTGCTGCTCAACCTTGCGTTGCGCGGCTTCCACCATTTTGCCGAGGGACTGGACTTTCGGGCGCTTTCCGTTAGCCGCCTCGGATTGCTCGATCATCGCCGCCATCTGGCCGGGAGCCGCGTGATTGCGCATCAGGTCGTCCTCCAGGGAAATGAAGAACTGCGAGCGGCCGGGATCGCCTTGCCGGGAACAACGGCCGCGCAATTGACGGTCCACCCGCCGCGACGGATGGCGCTCGGTCCCGATGACAAACAAGCCACCGAGTTGCGCCACGCCTTCGCCGAGTTTGATGTCCGTGCCGCGGCCCGCCATGTTGGTGGAGACCGTGACGGCACCAGCTTGTCCGGCGAGCGCGACGATCCCGGCCTCCTGTTCGTGAAACTTCGCGTTGAGCACCGTGTGCGGGATTTTCGCCCGCTGAAGCATCCTCGACAGCGTTTCCGAGGACTCGACCGAAGCCGTGCCGACCAGCACCGGCTGGCCGGTCGCGTGCGCCTTCCCGATCGTTTCGATCACCGCCTGGAACTTTTCCAGACGGGTCTTGAAGATCTGGTCGTTGCCGTCGATCCGCAGGTTGGGCGCGTTGGTCGGGATAGGCAGCACGTCGAGCTGATAGATATCGTGAAACTCGGCGGCCTCCGTTTCGGCGGTCCCGGTCATCCCCGCCAGTTTCTCATAGAGGCGGAAATAGTTCTGGATGGTGATGGTCGCGAAGGTCCGGTTCTCCTCCTCGATCGACACTCCTTCCTTGGCTTCGACCGCCTGGTGAAGGCCGTCGGACCAACGCCGACCCTCCATTTCCCGGCCGGTGCTTTCGTCGATGATGGTGACCTTGCCATCCCGCACGACGTAGTGGACGTCGCGCTCGTGGAGGCAGTAGGCCTTGAGCAACTGCGAGATG
Organism: uncultured Verrucomicrobiae bacterium; assembly: GCA_963810445.1. Classification (GTDB taxonomy): domain Bacteria; phylum Verrucomicrobiota; class Verrucomicrobiia; order Verrucomicrobiales; family Akkermansiaceae; genus Luteolibacter. The sequence goes on from CAWENZ010000055.1 coordinate 393,399, forward strand.
CCATGGATGGCGGCGGCGCGGACATTGCGATCTTGCTGAAGCGCCTGCTTGGCAGCGGTTTTTTGTTCACGGGTGAGTCCCATGTCGGCATCGAATTCCGAGAAACGTGGCCCGATATCCGGAAGCGTGAAAGAGTCCGGATCGTCCGGGGAAAGGATCTTGCGGCCTTTCTCCATCAGGTCGGCATCGCGGCCTTTCTCATCGATCACGAAATAGAGTTCCTCCTTGAGCTTGTAGATATCCTTCCGGAACGCCTGCTGTTGATATTGGAGCTCGGTTTTCTCCAACAGACGGCGCAGCTCGGGATTTTCCATCAAGCGCAGGAACTGGCGGTGGCGCGGTTGGCCGAGCTTCAGCTTGAGCAGCAACAACCCGGCAGCCGGCTTGTCGCCCTTTCCTAACATCGCCTTGATCCCGGATGCGATTTGATTGCACAAGGCGGTCTGGCGTTTCACCAGTTGCTCGACCCGCGGCTTGTGGGCGTCGAACGGATGGTCGGAACTCCCGGACGCACCGGTGATGATCAGCGGGGTGCGGGCATCGTCGATGAGGATCGAGTCCACCTCGTCGATGATCGCAAGATAGTGGCCGCGCTGGACCTGCTCGCCGCGGGTCCTTGCCATGCCGTTGTCGCGCAGGTAGTCGAAGCCGAACTCCGAGTTCGTGCCGTAGGTGATGTCGCAGGCGTAGGCCGCGCGGCGTTGATCCGGCTCCATCTGGTTCTCAAGGCAGCCGACGCTCAGGCCGAGGAACTGGAACAACGCGCCCATCCACTCCGAGTCGCGTTTTGCCAGGTAATCGTTGACGGTGACGACATGCACGCCGAGTCCGGCCAGCGCATTCAGATAGACCGGCAGGGTGGCGACGAGCGTCTTGCCTTCGCCAGTCTGCATTTCCGCGATCAGCCCGCGATGAAGCGCGATCCCGCCGATGAGCTGCACGTCGAAATGGACCATCTGCCAGATCATCGGCTGACCGTTGACGATCATCTCGCTGCCACTGAGACGGCGGGCGGCGTTCTTGACCACCGCATAGGCCTCGGGAAGGATCTTCTGCAAATAGGTCGCACGCGATTTCGCGAAGTGCTCCTCGACGCGGAGGAAGGAGGCCTTGGCGTCCTCGATGGACGCGACCGTGGGAACGACCACCTGGGGAAGTGACGGGAATTCCTTGCGGAGAACGGTTAGGCGCGACTGAAGCGCATCGGCGGCTTCACGCAGCGCGGGCTCGTCCATCAGTTCCAAGCGTGACTTCGGTGGAGCATCGAGTGGATGATAGCGGGCAAGGTGTTCTTGCCAGCCGGTGGTGAGCGCGCGGAGCTTCTCGACCGGTTCGCGTTGAAGCGCGCCTTCGATTTCATTGATACGGGCGACGGTCGGACGGATGCGGCTGAGTTCGCGTTCGTTCTTGCCACCGAGGAGTTTGGGAAATGGCCAGGAGATCATGGAAATAGTTTGATGGATGGATTGGGCGGGTCGTTCGGGATCCGCATGGAATGGAATGTTAGAATATCATGAAAAACCCGCCGAGAGCCAGAAACCGGCTGTCAGGACAGGGTGAGGTCCCGCGAAACAGCGGGATCGTCGAATACGGCTTTCAACCTCGCTCCGGATGTCCCTCACCTGAAAAGGCAAGTCACTCCATCACGACGGGTGCCGCATTCAGCAACATTCTTCCACCGGCGGTGCACGGCCCTGCACCTCGCCATTCCGAGCGCCGACCACCACATTGGCCCGCGCGTTATCAATTCCCAACCGCGACGACGAGGGACCCTTCAATTGGATCCCATCGGACGGGTCCGGTGCCAGAAACACCAGCGGAGTGGCGATGGATCCCGCAGGCAAGCCCTCGGCCGCCACCTGGGTGACGCTGCTCCCGTCCAGGTACTTTCCTTTCCTCATGGCCACCGGGTTCGGCGTCATGGCGTTGCAGCCAAGCAAGGCCACCAGCGCGAAGACCCAAGGGATCAATGCGGAGGGTACACGCCGGCTGTCGGAGGCAATCATCGGAAATGAAATCGATCTGGAACCTTGTTCCGCACTGAGATTCGGAGAGGCTGGAAAATTGTCAAATGATGGTTTTGGCAATCATCCGGCACGGATTTCCGCGGCTCCCAGCCTTTGACGGTCCGCCAAAAGCCTTCGACTCCCTCGTTGAGAATTCTGGACGTTGCGTTTTTCGCGGGTTGACGGAGAGGGACTCAGGGCTTTTCCTGCGGCCAATGAAAATCATGCGATTTGTCGGAGTGGCTGCCTCGTTTTTCACCTGCGCCCAGGCCGCGCTCGTGGAAAAGGCGGTGGTCTATCAGCAAGGTGGAGCGACCCTGGAGGGATTTCACGTTTATGATGACGCGGTGGCCGGCAAACGCCCGGCCGTGCTGGTGATCCATCAATGGACGGGTTTGACGGAGAATGAGAAGCTCCGCAGCCGGATGCTCGCGGAGCTGGGCTACAATGTGTTCGCCGCCGACATCTACGGCCAAGGGATCCGCCCAAAGCCGCCTGAATCCGGCAAGGAAGCGGGAAAATACAAGGGCGACCGCAAGCTCTATCGGGCGCGGATGAATGCGGCCCTCGATTTGCTCAAAGCGGACGAACACACGGACGCATCGAAGGTCGCCGCGATTGGTTACTGTTTCGGAGGCACCGGAGTCCTCGAACTTGCGCGGGCGGGAACGGAGATCGCGGGCGTGGTTTCATTTCATGGAGGTCTTGATGCGGCTCCCGGCATGACGGCGGAAGCAGGCAAGATCCCGGCGAAGATCCTGGTCCTCCACGGTGCCGATGATCCTTTCGTGCCTGCGGAGCAAATCGCCGCGTTTGAAAAGGAAATGAACGACGCCAAGGCGAACTGGCAGATGAACCTCTACAGTGGCGCGGTGCATGCCTTCACCCAAAAGGAGGCGGGAAATGACAACAGCAAGGGCGCTGCCTACAACGAGTCGGCGGACAAACGTTCGTGGGAAGCAATGAAGTCGTTCTTCGCCGAGATTTTCAAGTGACGTCGCCCGATGATCGAGATTCCCGATTGGTGCGCCTACCAATCCGCATTTGAAGAAGCGGCTGAACGGAAGCGGATTTTCCCGCAATCTGTTAGCCAGCCTGGACGCGGGGCCTTTGCTTGCCTGGGAACGTGGAAACGACGGCCCCTGCATCTATCTGTCAGCCGGCATCCATGGCGACGAGCCCGCCGGGCCGCTCGCCCTGCTGGAGCTGCTTCGGGCGGACTTCTTTGGTCCGGAAGCGCATTGGATCATTTGTCCCGCGCTCAATCCCACGGGCCTTTCCGCAGGAAGCCGTGAGAACACCGCCGGCTTCGATCTCAACCGCGACTATCTCATGCGCCACACCCCCGAGGTCGCGGCCCACGCGGCTTGGATCGACCGCATCAGGACTCCCGACCTGTTCATCTCGCTGCACGAGGATTGGGAGACAGCGGGATTCTATTTTTATGAGATCAATCTCGGGGAGGACCGCCCCGGACGGGCGCGGAAAATCCTCGATGCCGTGAGTCCGTGGTTCCCCGCCGAGCCAGGCCCGGAGATCGACGGTCACGAGGTCCGCGAGGACGGCTGGATCTATCATGCCGCCGACCCGGACCTTCCGGAAGGCTGGCCCGAGGCGATCTATCTGGCCAAAAAGGGTTGCCCGATTTCCTTCACCTTCGAAACACCGAGCCGCGATGAACTTCACCGCCGGGTGGCTGCCCACGTCGATGCGGTGAAGGCCGCATGCGCGTGCATCACGGAGATACCGTGTTAGAAACGTCGGCCGATTGCAGCCCTCGGGTTATCCCGTGGAGACGCATTTCAAGGCATCGAGAAAGGCTTTCGTCGAAGGCGTCACCTTGCCCTTTTGCCAGAGCACGATGAAATCCCAGGTTGCACCCGTGTCGGAAACGCGGACGAAGCGGATTCCAGGATGGTTGGTCGCCATGAAATAGTCCGGCATCAGGGTCACGGCGGATTCGGAGGCCACGGCCGACAGCACATGGGTGATTCCATCCCGGATCTCGATGAAACGCGGCTTGAATCCCGCTTTCCGGCAAAGCGCGCTGATCCAGCGGTTTCTTCCCGGCATCTGCTCCTCATCAAGGCCGATGAAATCCCTGCCTGTTAGTTCCTTGATGGAAATCCCATCCTTGTCCGCCAGCGGGTCTCCGGCGGAGAGAGCCGCGCAAACACCCAGCGAGCATAACTTCATGCTGTGGAACTCACGGGCCGCCACCGCGCCTTCCTGGCCGATCAGCGCCACGTCGATTTCTCCTGCGGCCAATGCGTCGATTTGCTCCCTGGGTGACATGTCATGCAGCTTCGGCTTCAGCTCCGGATGGGTTTTCCGGAGCTGGTCCACCGCAGGTGATAGAATCGGCTGTGCTGCGGAAATGAGATAGCCCACCCGCAGTTCGGATTTCAATCCCCTTGCCTGCCTCCTAACATCTCCCAGGACGGCATCGTAGGAGGCGATCACCGGTCTCATGCCTTTCACCAGCGCATGACCGAGACTCGTGGGCGTGACGCCGCTGGTCTCGCGTTCCAGCAGCTTCCCACCCAGTTCGCTTTCCAACAGTTTCATCTGCCGGCTCAAGGCGGGTTGCGTGATCCGCAGCCTGACCGCAGCGCGGTTCACACTTCCCTCCTCAATCACCGTGAGCAGCGCGCGGATGCGGTCGATCATGGAACGGATGCTATGCCCATCCGGCATAACCGCAACAGCGAATCGGCATTATCGGAACTCTCCGTGAAAGCCCAGTGTGCTGTCGTCATCCGCAACGGCACGACGCCAGAGCGGAGATCAGATCGAACACCAACCAAACACAAACATGAAAAACATCATCAAGTCCGCCGCAGCCATCGCACTGCTCACCGTCACCGCCTTCGCCGGCGACCTCGTCAACACGTCCGGTGCCAGCAAGGCCGCCGTCAACGGCTTCGACACCGTCGCCTTCTTCACCGATTCCAAGGCGGTGAACGGCTCCCCCTTCATCACCGCCGAGCACCAGGGCGCGGTCTATTATTTCGCCACGGAGGAGCACAAGAAACTCTTCCTCGCGAATCCCTCGAAATACACCCCGCAGTTCGGCGGCTACTGTGCCTTCGGCGTGGCGATCGACAAATTGCTGCCCGTGGACATCAGCACCTGGCAGGTCCGTGATGGAAAACTCTATCTGAACCTCAATCCCGACATCCTGAAAAAGTTCAACGCCGAGTTCAAGGACACCGCCGCCAAGGCCGACAAGAACTGGCCGGGCCTGGTGAAATCGAATGGCAAATGATGCCTGCGGGCGCGATGACTCTACAACTGGAAGCGCCGAATATATTTCGCAAGCAATGCTCCCTCGGCTCGGGCGGAATGAATTCCGCGCTTCCGGTTGTCACTCCACTATACGGAGAAATATATTATCATCCAACTCCTCCACTTTCCACTCATCACCATGAATCCACGACCACCACTACCACCATTCACGGAAGAGTCCGCCTTGCAAAAGGTCCAGGCAGCCGAGGATGCCTGGAACAGCCGCGACCCCGAACGCGTCTCGCTCGCCTACACCGAGGACACCGAATGGCGAAACCGTGACCGCTTCATCAACGGTCGTGCCGCCGTGTTGGAATTTCTAACAAACAAGTGGCGGCGTGAGCAGGACTACCGCCTGAGAAAACCCTGTGGGCCTTCACCGGAAACCGCATCGCCGTGCGCTTCGAATACGAGTGGCACGACTTGGATGGCCAATGGTGGCGCAGCCATGGCAACGAGAACTGGGAATTCGACGAACTCGGCTACATGGCCCGCCGCTTCGCCAGCATCAATGACCAGGCGATCACCGAAGCCGACCGCAAGTTCCGTTGGGAACGCAATATCTAACATAAAACAGCCATGGCTGATCGTTTCATGCACACCGTCCTGACTCCCGCCGTTCTGGAGGCGGAGCGCCACTACTACGGAAGAACCTACGCCACATCGGAAACCGCTCCGGAGCCCGAGGAACTCCGGGAACAGGAAATCGATTTCATCGAAACCCGCGACAGCTTCTACATGGCCACCGTCACGGAGAACGGTTGGCCCTACATCCAGCATCGTGGCGGGCCATTGGGCTTCGTTCGGGTGTTAGGTCCGCGCCGGATCGGATTTGCCGACTACGGCGGAAACCGGCAGATGATCAGCGTCGGCAGCCTGTCGAAACAGGACAGGGTCGCCCTTTTCATGATGGACTATCCCCAGCGCGCCCGGGTCAAGATCCTCGGTCATGCGAAGGTATTCGATGCCCGCGAGCACCCGGAACTCGTCGAACAGGTGACGCCACCCGGCGGCCATGCCGCCAAGGTCGAGCGGATCTTCATCATCGAGATCCTCAGCTATGACTGGAACTGCCCCAAGTTCATCACCCCGCGTTTCACCCTTGCCGAGGTTTCCGAATCAGTCGCACCACTCAAGGCCCGCATCGCCGAGCTTGAGGAGAAACTGCGGACTCCTTGAAGGACATCCCGACTCCCGCGAGTGATCATGCATCCGGAATGGTCGAAGTCTTCCGCATCATCATGATTTTGTCTGTGTTGGAATGGGTACAAAAGCAGCTAAGAGGCTGTCTGAAAAATACCCGAAGGCAGGGATCGACCTCCGGGCGGTCCTGCGAATGGAAAGTGAATGTCCGACCATGGATGGATTCAAGAGCTTTTCATGGGCGGATCCATTCGCCTCACATTCGCAGGACCGTTGCGGAGAACGGTCCCTGCCATTTTTAAGACAGCCTCTAACAAAGATTTCACACCAAAACCGATCCAAGGATCAATCTTCACGTTCCTTCGTAGCCACCTCGCCTTTGCGGGAGAACCTCGAACTCAGCCGAAGCGAGTTCTCCGCTCTCATCGGCATCAGCCCTCGAATCCTTCAGACTCCGGACCAAGGCAACCGGCGTCCCGAAGGCACCGCCCGCGCGTTGCTGAATCCCATCCTGATTCCTTGTTGGTGGCCCTTCATCGGTAAATTTGGATTGCCAATCTGTTACCATGCGAAAGCTGGCCACAGAAAGTCCCGAGCCCGCCGTCATGTTAGAATTTGAAACCAAGCTCGATCTGCGGTCCGCTCGCCGCCACATTGTATGTGTAGCCGCCGTGCTTGTAGTCCATGCTCAGGTAGCGATAGCCGATGTTCGCATAACTGCAGGGGTTAATCTGATATTCAAAGCCCGCAAAGAGTTGCCATGCGAGATCGGATCCGACTCCGAAGCCACCGATGTCAGCCCTACCCATGAAACTGAGCGATTTCGTGATGTTTGCGTGGCCTTGCAGACCCACGTAGGGATCCACCCAAGTCTCGGACTTTTCCGCGGAGAACGAGGGCAACAGCTTGCCATTGATATCCAGGGTCAGATCGGTGTAAAGATAGCGGGCTCCGGCCAACGCTTCCAGGGAGACGCGGTCATTGTCCGCCAGAGAATAGGTCACCGCGCCATCCAGCATCAGTTGCTTCACCCCCACGCTCAGGTCGTTCAGCAGCGGCCCTGGCGTGCCAGCCGTGTTGGCGACGTTGATGTAAAGTCCGCTGGTCACAATTCCCCACGATCCCTTGCGGGCCTCGAAACTGAGCGCCGCAGCCATTTTGAGCTGTGTCAGGACGTCCTCGAACTTCAAATCCACATTCGCAGACCTTCCAAGAATCCCGGCATCACCGCTCAGGCCGGATACCCAAAGGGGAAGACCAAGGCGGAACTCCCATTCGTCCGGTGTGGGGGGCGGCCCGGAAATATCAGGTGCGAACGTGCCCGCACTCACGGAGGCCGACATGGAGATGAGGAGAATAGCGGTGTGTGCTTTCATGGATTTGCCTCGTGATAGGATTCGTTGATACTATCGGAATGGGTCCTGTCGTTAGTGTTTGGCAGGGGTGGCCAGCACATCGTCTTCGCCAACGGCATCATCGGTGATCGAAAGCCCATGCTCATCCACCTCGACGGGACTCTCGCCATCTGCGGATCCGATGAGCGGCTTTCCATGTGCCAGGCCGACGCTGGCAAGATAGATCAAGGCCAGCGGCTTGGCGGATTCCTTGCCAAGGGCATTGAGCCGCTCCTGCATCGCGGCCACCTTGTCAGGGTGCGCGGCGGCGAGGTTGGTCTTTTCGTATGGATCTTCGGCAAGGTTGTAGAGATCCGCACTTGAGGGAATCAACGTGCGCCAGATGAGTTTCCAGTCGCCCTGTCGCACTGCGCCGCGGAACGGCTCGACGTTGTAGATGACTTCGGCGCGGGGTGAGGGCTTGCCCTCGGCGATGGTGTCCCAGACGTTCACGCCATCGAGTGGCTTGCACCTTGCGGTTGAGGCTCCGGCCAAGGCGGCGAAAGTGGGATAGATGTCCACCGCATGCATGATACCTTCCACCGTCTCGGGCTTGATGTGGCCGGGCCAGTTGGCGCAGGCGGCCACGCGGCAGCCGCCCTCGAACAGCGTGCCTTTGCCATCACGATACGGGGAATTGTCGCAAGGCAGCTTGGTTTTGGAGAGGTCGGTCATTTGACCGGCGAACATCGCGTTCGTCGTGCCGCCATTGTCACTGTGGAAAAGGATGATGGTGTTTTCGCGCAGACCTTTCTTGTCGAGTGCGGCGATGACTTTTCCGATTTCATCATCGAGGCAACTCACCATCCCGGCGTAGATACGGCGGGTCGGTTCCTGGATGTTCTTGTAGCGATCGATGTATTCCTGCGGTGCCTGGTAAGGCGTGTGCGGCGCGTTGAATGTTAGGTACAGATAGAAGGGCTTGTCCGCGCTCCGGGAGTTGATGTATTTCACCGCGTCGGCACCGATGAGCTGGGTGGTGTAGCCTTTTTCGTGGACGGGCTGGTTGTCGCGGAACCAGTCAAGCACCCCGGCGTCGCTGTGGGTGTAATAGTCCAGCTCGCCAATCATCGCTCCGTATTGGTAGTCAAAGCCACGCTGCCGGGGCCAATACTTGATATCCGCATGGCCGAGATGCCACTTGCCGATGATGGCCGTGGAATATCCGGCGTCCTTGAGGCATTGAGGCATGAGAACCTCGCTGGTATCGAGGCCGTAGCCCGCCGGACCGGGGATGACGATTGTCTGCAAACCATAGCGGAACGGGTAGCGACCGGTCATCAGCGCCGCACGCGTGGGGGTGCACATCGGCTGCACATAGAACTGGGTGAACTTCGCCCCGCCCATGGCCAGGGCGTCGATGTTGGGCGTCTTGATGTCGGTGCATCCGTTGAAGCCGACGTCCTTCCAGCCGAGATCGTCGGCAACGATGTGGACGATGTTGGGTTTGGCGTGTGCGGCGCACGTTAGTAAGAAAGTGAAAATGCCGCAGCAGACTGTGGCGATGGGATTGCGTGTGCGGTTCATAAGATTAGCGGATTGGCAAGAACGAAGGATTGGAATTCCCGCTGTTATAGAAGACGGGGATTGCCTGCCGCAATCCATTTTGCGCACAATCCAAGCGTGGCTGTCGTTCATCCGGAATCGCCGCCTTTTCGGCACCTGATCCATCGCCTGAGCGATCCCGACGAATTTGGTATCGCGGTGTCCGGCGTACATTTGAACGCCGATTTTCTCGCCCCGCAAAAATTGCCGACGCAGGTCGAGCAGTTCCAGACGCCGGGCTGGTCGTTCGACTTTCACGAGGCGCACGTGAAGGCCCGGTTGTTCGGACCGCTGCCGCCGGATTGGATCTCGCTCGGCCTCTTGCGCAGTCCGGCACCATCTTCATGGTACGGATGTCCGGCCACGCAGGGCGTTCTCCTGTGCAATCCGCCGGGGGTTCCCATCGACGGCTGCATCACCCCTGGCTTTACCTGCATGGCGTTGAATATTCCGGTCCCCGTGTGGGAGAAATGTCGGGCACTCGCCGGTATTGAGCGTTGCGATTTCGGCGGTTTTGCCGCGTTTCAACTGCCTCCGCCGCTCTACGCACGCGTCGAACGGAAGCTGCAATCCGTCGTCCACCACCTGCGGACTTCCGCAGCGACCCCGCAGCACGCCGCCTTCGCGTTGTCAGAGGCCACTGAATTCGCCACCTCAATGGGCACCATCGCGTGGGAGTTTTCAACGACTTCCGAACCGCAGCGCGATTCCTTCCGCAACCGCGCCCGCCTGACCCGTCGCGCCGAGTCGTGGATGCGCGAGCATCTCGACCAATCCGTGCGAATCCCCGACATCTGCCTTGCATTGGGTGTCAGCCGAAGGGAGCTGGAATACGCCTTTCGTACCTGCACCGATCAGAGCCCGCGGGATTATCTGCAAGTGCTGCGCCTGAATGCGATCCGGATCGCCCTCCGCCACAGCGCCGCACCGATCATCGATGTCGCGCTTGATCATGGCGTGACTCATCTTGGCCGCTTCGCCGCACAGTATCGCGCCATGTTTGGAGAAAGACCCAGTGAGACATCGCGCGGTTCAAAATCATGGCTCCGAACGAGGTCAGGTGCCGGGTGAGTTCCCGCGAAGTCGATGAATGTTTTGTCTGCGAGATTGAATGGTGGGCTGTTGATCCGCCAGGTATTCGTGTCCTGAAGGGACACTTCATGCAGGGTGGATCCGTCCACCTCGCGTGAGCATGGGAAACTCTTTCAGGACCCGAAGCTGGATTTTGGTTTATAGCCCTGGATTTCATCACTGGCTGGGATGAACTTGCCTGTTAGGACGTGGTCACGGGAGCAAGCCCAACTCAATTTTGCCAGATAACAAAAAACCCCGCGCCGGGATCGCCGGGCGGGGTGGTTGGAAAAATCGTGCGGAAACGTCAGTCGAGCTCCTTTTTCTCAAGCGCCTCGTCGAGGTGTTTGAGGAATGCTTCGGTCTTCGGATATTCCGAGGCGAAGAAGCGGGTGAATTCCTTACCTTCCGGGGTGAAGAGGATCACGGTGGGAAATCCCTCGATCTTGTATTTCTCCGCGTAGGGCTGGTTCTTCTCCTTCACTTCCTTGTCGCCATTCGGGAAATCGAGTTCGACGAGGATGTATTTCTTCGAGGCGGCATCGACGAATTCCTTCTTCGAAAAGACGTTCTTGCGCATGGCGATGCAAGGCGGGCACCAGTCGGAACCGGTGAACTCGACGAGGACGGATTTCTTCTCGGCCTTGGCCTTTTCGAAGGCTTTTTCGAGATCGGTGGTCCAGCCTTCCGGAGTGGAGGCGAAGGCGGAGGCGGTGAGGGCGACAACGCCGACGGTGACAGAGGCTAGCCAGGTGATTGCTTTCATGTTGCCTTATAAGTGCCGCAGGAGGCCGAATTATTCAAAATATTTTCGCCAGATCCTCATCAACGAATTAGCGAAGGCCATGCAGCCGCTGCCACGCCTCATCATTGCCACCCGGAATTCCCACAAATCGGCGGAGATTCGTTCGATGATCGGTGATCGATTCGAAGTGCTTGACGCGACGGATTTTCCCGATTTTCCGGAGATCGAGGAAACCGGAACGACCTTTTTGGAAAACGCGCGGCTCAAAGCCCTCGGCATCAGCCGGCGGGTGGAGGGCTGGGTGCTTTCGGATGATTCCGGGCTGGAAGTGGATGCCCTGGACGGAGCACCGGGCGTCTGGTCGTCGAGCTTCGGCGGTGAGGAGGGAAATCACGGCAAGAACAACGCCCGCCTGATTTCGGAAATGCAGGGCAAGCCGGATCGCCGTGCCCGTTTCCGTTGCACGATGGTCCTGGCGCGGGATGGAGAGGAGCAGGCAAACTTCAGCGGCACCGTCGAGGGAAGCCTGGTGGATTCCCTCCATGGAACCGGTGGATTCGGATACGACCCGCTTTTCATTCCGGAGGGATATGACCGGACCTTCGCGGAGCTGGGCGATGAAATTAAAAACACTCTCAGCCACCGATCCCGCGCCTTGGCGCAGGTCGTGGAATACCTGAATGTAGTTGGAATAAAATAATTTGCATTTCTTAATGAAATTTGAAAAAGTTCGCGCCATGAAAGGCATTTCGCTCTTGCTCGCCGTCCTGATTCCGGTTTTCGGAGGTCTCGTTTCGTGCTCCAGCCAGGTCAAGGCGAGGCGTCCGGTTTCCTACCAATTTCAAAATGGCCGCACCGCGATGTTGAAAAACGGCGTGGCCTATGCCCCGCGCAATGCGCCCGCTGCCGTCAAGCGCGCCATCGCCGCTGGCAACCGACTCCAAGGAAAACCTTACAAATGGGGCGGTGGTCACGCCAATTTCAATGACTCCGGTTACGATTGCTCGGGAACGGTTTCCTATGTCCTCCGCGAGGCTGGCTTGATGAAAGGCTGCGGCACTTCCAAATCGTTCTTCGGCTACGGCAAAAAGGGCGAGGGCAAGTGGATCACCCTCTACATCCGCAATGGCCACGTCTTCATGACCGTCGCCGGTCTGCGCCTCGATACCGGCGGCCCCGGAGGTGAAAGCGGCCCGCGCTGGAAAACCGCCACCCGCCAAGGAGTCGGCCATGTGATGCGGCATCCTGGCGGCTACTGAAGCGCTGCTGCGAGTTCGTTCAGCGATGGAAAAATCCGGTCCGCTGCGGAGAAATCCAGCCCGGCGGTCACCCGGTTCGGCACCACCCAGACGGACATTCCGGCGGCTTTCGCGGATTTCACGCCGTTGAGCGAATCCTCGATGACCAGGCAATCCGCGGGGGCGAGTCCGAGTCTCCGCGCCGCCTCCAGATAAAGGTCCGGAGCCGGCTTGATCCGCTCCGCATCGCCCCGGCAGACGACGGTTTCGAAATGCTCCGAAAACGACAGTTTCTCCAACCAGCCGTCCACCCAGTGATGCGATGAGCTCGACACCACCGCCCGCCTGATCCCGCCGGCGGTGAGCTGCTCCAGCAGGCCGATCACCCCCGGCATCGTGCCCTCGTGAGTCAGCTCGCCGAGGATTTCCTCCTGCCTCCGGGCATCGAGATCATGCCAGTCGAACGCGAGTCCGGTCAGCTCCTCCAGATGCGTCTTCGGCGACCAGGTCGCGAAATCCGAGCCGATGCAGTGGGTGTAGATTTCCAGCGGCAAATCGTGGCCATGGGCTTGGAAGGTCCGCAGCCATGCCTGATAAATTGCCCATTCGGTGTCCACGAGGACGCCATCGAAATCAAACAGGACCGCTGAGAATGCCATGCGCACGGCATGCCTTGGACGGTGGCTTCCGGCAAGCCGGGATTGACCCGATTTCTTGAGGCTCCGACGCATCAGGATCATCCGAAAGCACAAATCGGAGAGGGCGGGATGGGTTCCTTGCCGGGAGTTGAATCATCCGTCCCGGCGGGACGACTCTTTCCAGCCCGGCACAGCGTGCCGGGTCGGTGGTCCGCCAGGAATTCGTGTCCTGAAGGGACACTTCATGCAGGGTGGAGCAACCGCCCCGAGCGGGCATGAAAGATCCTTGCAGGACCCGAAAATGAATTTGAATCCGGATCCCGGGATTTCATTCCGGACTGGGATGAGCCGTCCCGTTGGGACGAATTCGCAGAACTCGTCTTGGCAAATTCAGACGCGTCCGCCCTACCGATTTCTTGGGGTTGCGAAAGAAATATCCGCCAACTACGGTAGCGGCACCTCAAATCATCACTTCCATGCAAAAACTGTTATTTCCTCTCCTGATTTCCGCCGGATTTTCCATGATCGCCTCAGCCGACGACGCTGAAACGGCGAAGGCCATGGAAACCGGCAAGACCAGCTTCATGATGTGTGCCGCCTGCCACGGCATGGATGCCAAGGGTGTCCAGGCCGGGCCTAGCTTGATGGCGCCATCGCTCATCGGCTCGAAAGTCGCACTCGGCGACCCGTCCATCATGGCCCTCGTCATCCTCAAGGGGATCCAGAAGGAAGGCACCCAGTACCTCGGGATGATGGCTCCGCTCGGAGCCGCGCTTGACGACGAGAAGCTGGCCGCTGTCATGACCTACGTCCGCGGATCCTTCGGCAACAAGGGTGCCGCCGTGACCAAGGAGGACGCCGCGAAATACCGCGAGCAATGGAAGGACATCACCGCTCCCGTCAGCCGCGCCAAGATCGCGGAACTCTCGGCGAAAAAGTAACAGTCCTGCAAATCTCATCTGAAAACGGCGACCACCTCACGGGCGGTCGCCGTTTTCGTTTGCCAGCGTACCTCAAGACACCATTTTCCGAATTGGCAATCAGGAGTGTCATATCGACATTACCCACACCATGATTCCCAAAAAATTCCCCGCTCTTCTCCTTGTCGCCGCGCTTCCGCTTATCCTGTTAGTCCCATGGACTTCCGGCGTCCACGCCGAGCCTGGCACGAAATCCAAGGTATCGGATTTCCCGATTCCGTTAGGCAAGCGCTGCGTCGTGTCCGTGTTGTCGTTTTACGATCCCAGGGCGGTTGTCCTGGGTTCGACTCCTTCCGTCCCAAGCTCGGCGGAGGGCAACCTGATCCGGATGGACTCGGAATGGATCGTCCTCCGGGATGGAAACAACGACTATTGGATTTCCCCGGACAAGGTCACGATCATGAAGGTTAGCCAGTGATCCGTCTGTCGAGTGTCCGACATGATTCACAACCCGTCCGCCAGGTCCTCCAGCGGATAGCTCCAGATCTCGCTGAGCGTGGGGTGATACCAATGGACCTTGACCAGGTCCGCCGGGCGGGCACCTAACGAAATGCCGACGGCCATGGCATGGATCAGCTCGCCCGCGTCCTTGCCGACACATTCGGCACCTATCAGCTTGCCGCTGGCGCGGTCCGCCCACGCCTTCACGTAGCCGTGCTTCGCCTCCATCAGGAGGGATTTCCCGTGATCGTCGAACGGGTAATCCGCAACGACGAGATCAATCCCACGTTCGCGCGCCTCGTCCACCGGTATCCCCGCGGTTCCGATCTGCGGATCGGTGAAAACCACCGCGGTCCGTGTTTCAAAGTTCACGGGGTCGGGTGACCTGCCACAGGCATGCTTCGCGGCGACCTCGCCCTGCATGATGGCGATGTGGACGATCTCATGCGGCCCCGACACGTCGCCCGCCGCGTAGATGCGGGGGTTGGTGGTCTGCTGCATTTCGTTCATCTTGACATGGCCCGAGGCGAACGTCTCCACCCCGGCATCCGCCAGTCCGAGGTGACGGGTGTTCGGCTTGCGTCCGAGCGCGTTGAACAAGTGCGCGGCACGGGCCTGCCGGGGTTCGCCGTTTTGGGAAAAATTCACCAACACGCCGTCGCCATCCTTTTCCACCGAGACGAGATGGGTTCCGGTATGCAGCTCGATGCCTTCCTCGCGGAACACCTTGGCGACGACCTCGGCGGCTTCGGGTGAGTTGTCGCTGAGGATGTTAGAGCTGCGCTGGATCTGGATGACACGCGAGCCGACACGGTTGAGAAATTGCGCGAGTTCGCAAGCGACGACGCCAGCACCGAGGACGATCACCGACTCGGGCAGGAAATCGAGATCGAGGACATCGTCGCTCGTCCAATGCGGCGTTTCTGCTAGACCGGGGACAGCCGGCGTGTTCACCACCGAGCCGGTGGCGATCAGGAAATGGTCGGCGGTGATGCGTTCCCCGGATTTTGTTAGGGCGACGGTTTTTTCGTCAACAAAGGTCGCGCGGTCGCGGATGAGATGGAAGCGGTCCGACTCCAACTGGTCGCGACGATAGGAGGCGAAGTCCTCGATGGTGGCGAGCTTGCGCTGGTGGATCGCTGCCATGTCCGCTCCGGCGTGAGGGATATTCAGGCCGAATTTCGCCGCCTGTCGGGCGAGATGAAGCACTTCCGCCGAGTAGATGAGCGTCTTTGAAGGCATGCAGCCGCGCAGGATGCAAAGCCCGCCAAGCTGTTCCGCCTCGTCGATGATGGCGACGTTCTCGAGGGTTTCCCTTGCCGTCCGGGCTGCCGCATAACCGGCGCTGCCTCCTCCGATGACCACGAAATCAAAGTGCCGAGTTTCCATGCGATTGAGGATTCACAGCACGCCCTCGCTTGCAACCCGCGTCTGACATTTCAACGGGATCCCATCGCTCAGGATTTCGGCCATAGCCACGCCAAATATCCGGCATAGCCCAGGAGCAGAACCGCTCCTTCCCAACGCCTGACGCGGAAGCCGGTGAAGGCGAGGATGAAAAACGCGAGGGTCATCGCGATCATCACATGGATATCCACCGTTGAGATGCCAGGCGCATGGATGGGCTTCACCACCGACGCGACGCCGGCGATCGCAAGGATGTTGAAGATATTCGAGCCGACGATGTTGCCAACGGCGATGTCCGCCTGTTTCCTGAACGCGGCGATGAGTGAGGACGCGAGTTCCGGCAGGCTGGTGCCGATGGAAACGATGGTTAGACCGATGAGCGCCTCGCTGACACCCCACATCCGGGCGAGATCCGAGGCACCGATGACAAAGGCCCGCGAACCGCCTATCAGCAGGGCGAGTCCGAAGACCATCAGCGCGGCCACTTTTCCGATCGAAGTGCCCAGCCTCCTTCCGCGATGGCGGAAACCTCTTCCTCATATTCCCCCTCGACCTTCGGCGTGGACGTTCGTTTCGCGAGCCAGATGTTGACCAGCGTGTAGGCGATCGCCAGGCCGACGAGCACCATGCCTTCCCAGCGGTCGATCTGGAAATCCCGGAACATCCACATGAAGAGCAGGCTGACGCCGATGAGGAAGGGCGTGTCGAATTTCAGGAGCTGGAACTCCATTTTAAGCGGGATGATCAGCGCGGTCAGTCCGAGAATCAGGCCGATGTTCAGGATGTTGGAACCCACCACATTCCCGATCGCGAGATCGCCCTCGCCCTGAAGGCTCGCCACCACGCTGACGACCATTTCCGGACTGCTGGTGCCGTAAGCGACGACGGTCAGCCCGACGAGCAAAGGCGGCAGCCCGAAGCGCAAGGCCAGCGCACTGCTCCCCTTCACCAACCATTCCGCCCCGAAATAGAGCGCCACAAACCCCGCCAAAACTAGTAATGCACTGACCATCGCACGCGGGTTGTAGCAGAATTCCGGGGGCTTGCGGGTGGAATTTCCCACGGATTTCCCACTTCCCGGAGGCGCATCAGCCATTTACGGGAATCCAAACACTTTACAGCACGGGGATTGGGACGCTTGAATCAAACCTCCCACGCAAAACCACCATGCCACTGACCATCAAACCGAAATCCGAATGCGCCTTTGATCAAATCTCGCTCGGCGAAGTCATGCTCCGCCTCGATCCCGGCGAGGGCCGCATCCGCACCGCCCGCCAGTTCCACGGCCTGGGAAGGCGGCGGCGAATACAACACCTCCCGCGGCCTGCGGAAATGCTTCGGTCTACAAGACCGCCGTCGTCACCGCCTTCGTGGACAACGAGGTCGGCCATCTCATCGAGGATTTCATCATGCAGGGCGGCGTCGCCACCGATTTCATCAAGTGGCGCGAGGACGACGGCATCGGCCGCAACGTCCGCAACGGCCTGAATTTCACCGAGCGCGGCTTCGGCATCCGCGGCGCGGTCGGCAATCCCGACCGCGGCAACACCGCCGCCTCGCAGCTCAAGCCCGGCGACATCGACTGGGATCACATCTTCGGCAAACTCGGCGTGCGCTGGTTCCACACCGGCGGCATCTACGCCGCGCTCTCCGAAACCACCGCCGCCCTCACGATCGAGGCCGTCAAGGCCGCCAACAAATACGGCACCATCGTCACCTACGATCTCAACTACCGTCCCTCGCTCTGGAAGACCATCGGCGGCCTCGACAAGGCGCAGGAAGTGAACCGCGAGATCGCCAAGTACGTCGATGTCATGATCGGCAACGAGGAGGACTTCACCGCCTCGCTCGGCTTCGAGGTCGAGGGCGTGGACCACAACATCTCCAGCATCGAGACTCGACGCCTTCAAGGCGATGATCGAGACCGCCGTGAAGGAATTCCCGAATTTCAAGGTCGCCGCCACCACCCTGCGCGGCGTCAACACCGCCACCATCAACGACTGGTCCGCCATCCTCTGGCACGACGGCAAATTCCACGAGAGCCGCAAATACGACGATCTCGAGATCCTCGACCGCGTCGGCGGCGGCGACTCGCTTCGCCTCCGGCGTGCAGTTCGGTTTCATGGAATTCAACGACGCCCAGAAGGCCGTCGAATACGGTGCCGCCCACGGCGCGCTCGCCTCGACCACGCCCGGCGACACCTCGATGGCCACCCGCAAGGAAGTCGAGAAGCAAATCGGCGGCGGCGGTGCACGGGTGGTTCGTTGATCTGCTAGAGGTCCACAAAGTTGATTCTGGTGGATGGAGCACTCAACGTGGTTGCGGCGTCTCGCCGCAACGTCACACATTTGTAATCACGCAGTGGAAGGATTTTCCTCTGATAGGCGCGAATAGACACCTTTATTCTCTGGAGCTCCGTCAACGAAAACGATTCGTTGCGGCGAGACGCCGCAACCACGTTCACGAAAATTGACCGCCATCTTGAATTTTATACGGCACCAGCTGAAATTTGGCGTATTTCCGGATCCGAACAATCGGCCCTTTGAAGCCCTGTTGCTCAGCTCGCAACAGACTTCAGAGGTCGTCGATTTGTGGGAGCGATGATATTTGCCGGGATCAGGGCGGGTTCCCGGATGAGTCACCGCATGGATCAACGCAAGATAGTTGATCATGTTGGGATGAGCGGGAGTGTCGTGGCGGGCGGATGGGTTGCGTTTTTTCATCATGGTATGGGAGTTGCCATTCCTCTTGCAGAGGCCGGGCCAAGCACTCCGGATCACGCAAGCCACTGATTGTAAATTATTTACGGAAGATGGCATTGAAAGGGATGCCGCGAGGGATTGCAGAATCGCAACCGGTTCCGAATAGATCGTGCCAATTTCACCCGCACGGGGATGATCGCTTTCATTCCTGATGCTCCAATCCATCACATTCCATCTTGCCAAATAGCGGCTTTGCATGGCAAAGCAAGTCATGACGACACGCGAGGAAGCGGCTGAGCAATTGCGGATCATCCGTTCGGTGATGGAGCGGGCGACGATTTTCCGGGCTCTTTCCGGGGAAACCGCGTTGATCGGCGGAGCGGCGGCGCTCGCGGCGGCATGGCGCTCGGAAGGCCGTCACTACTGGGCCTTCGCCGGTTGGTGGCTGGGTGGGCTCGCGCTGGTTCTCGCTTTCAACGTGTTTCAAATCATGCGGATGAAAATGGCTCACGACCGTCCGTTCTGGAGCCCGGGATTGCGGATGGCGCTGCGCGGTGCCTTGCCGTCCCTGATCACAGGCGGATTTCTCGGCTTCCTCTTCGTGCGGGGTGATCAAACCCAGGCCGCCGCCTGCCTCTGGATCCTGCACTACGGTCTGGCCTTGCTGGCGATCCGCGAGTTCGTGCCCAAGTCGATGGTCTGGCTCGGTTGGGCCTTCGTTCTCTTCGGGGTGCTGAGCTTGGCGGGCGTGGCCCAGGTGATCCACGTGCCACCAGATTGGCTGAGGATCCTCAACGGCTCGCGATTGATGGCGATCGCGTTCGGCGGATTTCATTTGATCTATGGCGCGCTGATCGTCACGACCGGCCAGCGCGAGGAGCTGGCCGCATGATCGATTTTTCCCAACTGGACCGGACGATTCACGAGAAGGGGCGGCTGTCGATCATGACATTGCTCGCTTCGCGCAAGGAGCCGTGGCCATTCCAGGATCTCAAGTCCCAGCTCGACATGTCCGACGGCAATCTCATCACCCACTTGCGGACGCTGGAGAAGGCGGAATTCATTTCCGGAGAAAAGCTAACAGGCGATGGCCGGCCGCAGACACTCTACGTTCTAACCGCCGCCGGCCGCACCGCGTTCGTCGCCTATCTCGGGGTGTTGGAACAAATTCTCGGACTCGGGAAATAATCTGCTTGCCTGGATTTAACTTTGCGCTACAAAGCGAGTAGCCATGAGACGATTTCACCCTGCCTCGCAGCCAAATACTTTGCACGACAAAGCCATGACCCAGCTCGCCGAGAAGCGCTTCATGCCGCCCGCCGCTGCCGGAGTGGAGTTGCGCATCGCGACCTCGCTCGGCATGGACGACGACGCGCGGGCCGCCCTCGCCCGGATCACCCAGCTTTCGAAGGTGAGGAAAATCGGGGTCGCCGGTCGCTTCATGCCGGACGGCGGAGTGAGTGGAAAACTGGCAGCGCTCGGCATCCCGGAGAATGTCGAACCCGAGGATTTCTTCCGTTTCCGCACCATCGTCATCCCCTACTGCGGCGTCACGGCCCGGCTCCGGCGTGAGTGGGACGAAGCCGGCCAAAGCCTCGAGGACCTCACCTCGCCACAGGTCCGCCGGGCCCAGGTCGCGCTGGGACTCTTGAAAATGGAAGGAGCGCAGACGCTGGTGATCGGTCACCACGAGGATCCCGAAACACTCGCGATTTCCGGCGGAAGTTCCGGCACGCGGATCATCGAGGACACCACGGACTCCTCACGACTCTTGTTCGCACCCGCATTTGGCGCGGTGTGCCAAACGACTCTCTCGCCACGTAGGGTTTCGTGGTTGGTTCAGCAACTCCGTCTGCGCTGGAGGGATGCGCGGGTGACGTTTCTGGACACGGTTTCGCCGGCGATGGTTGCCCGCGAGGAGGCATTGGAGCGCCTCCTGGTGGTTTGTAACCGGGTGATCGTCGTCGGCGAGGCTGGAGAATCCTCCTGCCAGGCCCTGGTGGAAACCGCCTCCCGCCGGGGCAAACAAGCCACCATCGTGGCTGGCCCGGACGACCTAACATTATCCGATTTCTCTCCGGGTGAAAAGATCGCCCTCACCGCCGGAGCCTTCGCCACCGATGACGCGATCCGCGCCGTGGCTGCGGCCCTCGTTGCTAAATAATTCGGATCACCGCTCCAGGATCTCCACCTCATACCCATCCGGATCGGTGACAAAGGCCATCTTGCGTCCGTCGCCGGAGAATTTCTCCCGCCAGCCGGACGGCCAGATCTCGATGCCGGCCTTCTCGACCCCGTCACAATATTCGATGATGTTGTCCACCCCGAGCGCGGTGTGCATCAGGTCCTCGGGGCAGGTCGTCTTGTATCCTTCGGACCATGTGAGTTCGAGAAACACGTCATTTCCCGGGAGTTCGAGGAAAGCGAGTTGGTTGCCTTCGGGCGACGTCTTGCGCTCCTTTTCGGAGTAGCCAAGCTTTTCGTAGAACGCGATGGAGGCGTCGAGACTCTGGACACGGATGCGGGTATGGAGAAAGCGGATCATGGTGGAAGGAAACTGGAACAAATCGGATGGATTGCCAAACGGCGATTGAGCAAAGCCTATCATTTTCGCCGCACGGGCTGATCCATCTTTGCAACCAACCGGCAACCGTGATAGCCTTCAGGACCATGAAAAACATCGTCGTCGCAGTAGATTTCTCGAACGCCACGCCCGGAGTGGTTGAAATGGCAACGCGCTTGGCAAAATCCTTCGGAGCCAGCCTCCGCTTGTTCCATGTGATCGAGCCCGAACCCAGCTACACCGCCTACGGCTTCACCCCGGACGAGTTTCCGGCGATGAACGCCTTTCAGGAAGAGGCCAAGCGTCGGGCCACCCGCAAGCTCGACGAACTCCTCACCACCGTCCGCGCCGACGTGCCGGACGCGACCTCCCAGCTCGCCGAGGGAAGCCCGCTTCATGCCCTGCTCGACCACGTGAAGGACAGCGGTGCCGACTTCATCATCGTCGGCTCACACGGCCACGGCGTGATCGCCTCATTGCTGTTAGGGAGCGTCGCCGAAGGCATGGTCCGCAAGGCCACCGTTCCCACGCTCGTCGTCCCGGCCATGGCGGAATAAACCGAGCGCACGGCATCAACGCTCGATCCCGAGGCTCAGCACAAAAAACGCAGGGTTCAAGTGAGCCAGCGGCTCGCGCAGTTGATCGATCTCCGCGGCAGGTCCGTGGAACTCCAGCCGCGTCAATTCGGAGATGGTCAGCATTTCATCGATCACCTCGCCGACATTTCCAAGGTGATGCAGCGTCGCGGCCGCGCCTGAATAGCCCTCGCGGCAGAACACCACATCGTCGAGCACACTGAATTCGTAGAACAAACAATCCGCCTCGCTGCGGGTCTTCGCGACGAATTTCTCCATCACCGCCTGGGCCTCCGCCTCCTTCCCCGGTTGGAGTTTGAAATAGGGATGAATGGTGACGAGGTTGGTGGGAAGTTTCATGTGTTGATGGAATCGAGCGCAATCCTAGCGCAATTGCTATCTCCCGCAATCCCTGCGATTCGGGGATCGAGATTCATAGAGAGCCAACGTACAACCTAGCGGCTGCAATCCGTGTTCGCCGTGCTGCCACATGGTCGAAACCGATGGTGATAAGTTTGCGAATTGGCCGACAGGGACGGATTCGTCCACCATGATGGAGGCGTCTATTTTCGCAGCGTCCCACTGAGTGCAGCCGATGCTCGGTTGTTCGGAGGGGATCAAAAAACATGGCCGGTTCGAGCCCGAATCAGAGCGCTTGTGAAAATTTTCACAAATACATTGCTTTATGGCGATATGCGCATATTAAGATCGCATGCTCCAAGCCGCCATCGCGATCCTCATGGTCATGGGCCTCATCGCTTTTTCCGCCCTTGCGGCGTTCTGGTGGGCGGCGAAGAACAAGCAGTTTGAAAACGTGGAGGTGGGATCCCTCACGATCTTCGACGCGGATGAGCCCGTGGGCAAGATGACGGACGCGTTTCCGGGGCGGAAAAATGGGAAGAAATCAATTTCATGAGCGAAACTGACATTCAAAAAAGCCGCGAGGAGCGCCTCGCGATCGACCGGGCGGCGAAAAAGCCGGTGGGACTTTTGATCGGCACCTCGCTGATTTGGCTGCTGATAGGGTCTTTCCTGGCGATCGGCGCATCGATCAAGCTGCACAATCCCGGTTTCCTGTCGGATGCGGATTGGCTCACGTTCGGGCGGGTGCGTCCGGCGCACTTGAACACGGTCGCATACGGCTGGCTCTCCACGGCGGCCATCGGCATCGGGCTGTGGATCCTTTCCCGCCTGTGCCGCGTGCCGATCAAGGACGACATGAGTCTAACGCTGGCGGTGATTTTCTGGAACATCGGAAATGCCGTGGGCACGTGGGGGATCCTGCGGGGTGACAGCACGTCGATCGAGTGGCTGGAGTATCCGGCCTACGCGGCACCACCCCTCTTGATTTCCTTCGCCTTCGTGATGATGGCGGCGGTGAGCCTCATCCGGCGGAGGGCACCGGGACATATCTATGTTTCCCAATGGTATATCGCGGCGGCGTTCTTCTGGTTCCCGTTGATGTATCTAACATGCCAAATCCTGCTCCTGTGGCATCCGGTCCAACCGGCGGCGCAGGCACCGATCAACTGGTGGTATGCGCACAACGCGTTGGGTCTTTGGTTCACCCCCATCGGACTGGCCGCCATCTATTATCTCATTCCCAAGGTCATCGGGAAACCAATCCACAGTTACTATCTATCAATGACCGGATTCTGGGGGCTCGCGTTTTTCTATGCCTGGGCGGGCATGCACCACCTCATCGGCGGTCCCTACCCGGCGTGGCTTATCAGTGCCAGCGTGGTGGCCAGCGTGATGATGTTCGTGCCTGTCATCGCGGTGGCCATCAACCAGCACTCCACCATGCGGGGCAACTTCGCCGCCCTGCGCACGAGTCCGACCCTACGGTTCATCGTCTTCGGCGGAATCAGCTACACGGTGGTGAGTGCACAGGGCAGCCTGATGGCGATACGGACGGTGAACCACGTCACGCATTTCACCCACTATACCATCGCGCACGCGCACCTCGGAGCCTACGCGTTCGCCTCGATGGTGTTTTTCGGCGCGATCTACTACATGATGCCGAGATTGCTGGAAAGGGAATGGCCCAGCGCCTGGCTGATCCGCGGGCATTTCTGGATGTGCAGCATCGGCATCACGTTCTATTTTGTGAGCCTGTCGATAGGCGGATGGGTGCAAGGGGTGGAGTTGAATGAAAAGGATACGCCGTTCCTTCAGATCGTGGCACTCACCATTCCCTATCTGAAAGCCCGGACCTGGGCGGGTAGCATGATGACTCTGGGACATATCTTTTTTGCGATCTCCTTCGTCTGGATGTTGTTCAAGAAGCCCTCAGCCATCACCACCGCCACGCTGCTGGGCAAACCCCGTTCCCAATCTTCCCGGTAAATCATCATGAACCGATTCCGAATCATCTTCACCGGTTTCCTGCTCACGTTCTTCTCGTCTTGGGTGGGACTGGTGCTCCTGCCCGTCATCACCGTGGGCGGTTTCAAACAATCCGTCGATCCTGCCACTGGAGTGAAAATGCCGCCGGACCTTACGGAAACGGAAGCGCGGGGACAAAAGGTCTATATCGCAAATGGCTGCGTCTATTGCCACAGCCAGCAGGTTAGACCGGAGCGCGTGGGCACGGACATCGCCCGCGGTTGGGGATCGCGGCGGACCATCGCTGCGGACTACATGGCGCATGGACGGGCGTTGTTAGGGACCATGAGGACAGGCCCGGATTTGTCGAACATTGGCACCCGAAATCCGAGCGAGGTCTGGCAGTTCATGCATCTCTACAATCCGCAAACGGTTTCCAAAGGCTCGAACATGCCGCCGTTCCCCTTTCTTTTCATCAAGCGGGAAATCAAAGGCAACAAGTCGCCGGATGCCCTGACGCTGCCTCCGGAGTTCGCTCCTCCAGAGGGAATGGAGATTGTGCCGACGGATGACGCGAAGGCGCTCGTCGCCTATTTGCAATCGCTCAAATTCAGCAGTTATACCGAGCCCGGAGCGGAGCGGGCGGAGATCGAATCCAAAGTGGAGGCCAAGCCACAATGAAGAATTCAAAAGCAGGAGAAGAAGCAGGCGCGGATTTCAACGTCAGGGAAATCCACGGCCAGATCTGGCGGGAAAACGCGGAGCCCACCGAGCGCTACCGCGCGATGCCGGCATGGTTGAAACATGGAATCTACGCGCCGCTTGCAATCTGGGCGATCTGGTATCTGATCGTTTACTCCGGTGGATTCAAATCCAAGGAATACTATGAAGGATACGGAGACATCCGTTATGACGAGGTGAAGTCCGCGCCTCCCGCAGCATCGGCCGCCGGGCTTTCCGATGGCGAAAGCCGCAAGAAGAAGGGGGAGCAGGTTTTCGCGACGGTTTGCAGTTCGTGTCATCAAGCGACCGGTCTGGGATTGCCGGGCGCGTTTCCGCCACTGGCGGGTTCCGAGTGGGTGGCCGGAAATGCCGAGAGGATGGCGGCCGCCGTTCTATATGGACTTGCCGGCCCCATCGAGGTGATGGGGGCCACCTACAATGGTGCCATGCCGCCATGGGGCGCATCGCTCAGCGACGAGGATGTGGCGAACGTCCTGACATACGTCCGCTCCGCATGGGGAAATACCGCCGGGGAAGTGGATGCTAAATCCATCACGCCGATCCGCGAGAAACACGAGGGCCGCGAACCATGGACGGCACAGGAACTCAAGGAAGTTTTCCCTGACTAACGGATATGGCCGGATGTTGCAATTGCGCTTGTGAAGCACCCCGGCAAAGGCCTGCGGCCGGAGAGCCGCAGTCCACCCAGTGGCTCAAACTCGGCATTGCGATCCTTCTATCAGGCCTCACGATGTATTTGAGCTTGGGCGCGAATCTGGGCGACCCGGAAGGGTTGGCGCGCATCGTCATTCATGGGGCGCTCATCGCCGTTTCCGCAGGAGTGATGTTCGGACTCGGTTGGCCGATGTTTCACAGCGGATGGCGGGACCTGCGGGCCGGAAGAATCACCTTGGAACACGCGTTTCTCATCGGCGTGGTCGGTTCGTTCGGCGCGTCTGTCTATAGTTCCATCTCCGGTTCCGGGGCGATTTACTACGAGGTTGTCGTCATTCTAACAGCAATTTACCTGTTTGGCCGGAACATCACCGAGCGGCAGATCGGGAAGCAGGTGGCACTGGCGCAGGCCGTTCCCGGATTGCGGCAAACCGCCTCGGTGGTGGAACAAGGCAAGGTGACCGAGATCCCGGTTGTGGAAATCCTGGCAGGGCAGGTCGTGCGGGTCCTTGAGGGAGAAACGATTCCCGTGGATGGCGTGATCGAAACCGGTCGCGCCTACATCGAGCAACAGGCGCATACGGGAGAGACCTATCCGAAGCTCGGTGAAAAAGGTCATCTGGTTCTGGCCGGAAGCCTCGTCCTCGACGGAGAAATCACCGTGACCGCCACGAGCGATGGAAACGCGAGGGAGATCGACCGGCTCTTGAAATCACTTGTTAGCGAGGGTGCCCCCGTCATCAAGGCGGAGGCGCTGGCGCAAAAGGTGTTGGTCGTTTTCGTGCCGCTTGTCCTCACGATCGCGCTGCTCACCGGGGTGATCTGGACTCTCCTAGGCTATCCACGTGAGGGCTGGCTGAATGCGCTTACCGTCACGGTCGTCGCGTGCCCCTGTGCGTTGGGCGTCGCCATTCCGCTGGCCGCCCGGCGCGGACGGATGGAGCTGGGTTTGTTAGGGATTGTTCCTACGCAGGGGGATTTCGTGGATAGGCTCGCGGAGGTGGACTTCGTCGCATTTGATAAAACGGGAACCCTCAGCGATCCCAAGCTGGAACTGTCCTCATTCGAGGTTCTGCCGGATGCGCCACCGCATCTTCGCGATTGGATCATCGCCGTGCAAAGGCAATCCACGCATCCCGTCGCCCGGCCGTTTTGGAAGCTGCAGGGAGGCAGCGGAGCATTGATCGAAGAAGCTGAGATCGAAACCATCCCCGGTCGCGGCATCCGCGCGACATTCTCTGATGGTGGCCAGCCGCGGTCCATCGTGATTGGCAACGGGAAGCGGCTGGCGGATCTATCAATACCCAATCCCTCATCGGATCAGGAGCGCAACTTTTTCGTGATTCATGAAAACCGCATTGTTGGAATCGCGCACCTTGAGGAATCCGCCCGCGAGTCCAGCGTCGGCACCTTGCACGCTCTAGCGGAGCAGGGTTTCGAAGCCGCAATTCTAACGGGTGACTCAACCGTGCCGGACGAATACCGGATGTCCGGCCTCGAAGTGAAGGCCGGCCTCGCATCCAACGAGAAGGCGGATTGGATCTCCGCCAAAAACTCCGCGCGGCGGGTTCTTTACATCGGCGACGGACTGAACGATTGCGAGGGCTTCCAACAAGCCCACGCCAGCATCGCCCTGGAAAGTGGCAACTCCGCCGCGAGAACCGTCGCCCAAGCGGTGCTGCTCCATCATGATCTGAGCGTGATCCCACTGGCTCTCTCACAAATGCGCGAACTCCGGAAGCGCCTGGTCAACATCCTGAAGTTCTCGTTCGCCTTCAACGCCATCGGCATCAGCATGGCGGCCGCTGGACTTCTCCACCCCGTCCTGGCGGCGGTCCTGATGTTCGCATCGAGCATCTTTGTCATAACGCGCTTGCAGCAAACTCGGGTGGGCAGCCAGGGACCCGGAAACAGCAAGGTTCCTCTGGAAACTTTCGCGGCTCCCCTGTGAGCGGCAGTGCTCGGGGCAGGACCGTGCGGCTGCGATTTTAAGAACGCGACGGCCATAAATGCGCCGCTAAAGACCACAGCGCCAGTCATGGCTGGTGATGTCGTCCAGTTGTGGGCCATGGGGATGAATCCGTCGTCCGTGACAGTTTCCCAGGCAAATCAACGCTCGATCCCGAGGCTCAGCACGAAAAACGCCGGGTTCAAGTGAGCCAGCGGCTCGCGCAGTTGATCGATCTCCGCGGCAGGTCCGTGGAACTCCAGCCGTGTCAATTCGGAGATGGTCAGCATTTCGTCGATCACCTCGCCGACATTTCCAAGGTGATGCAGCGTCGCGGCCGCGCCTGAGTAGCCCTCGCGGCAGAACACCACATCGTCGAGCACACTGAATTCGTAGAACAAACAATCCGCCTCGCTGCGGGTCTTCGCGACGAATTTCTCCATCACCGCCTGGGCCTCCGCCTCCTTCCCCGGTTGGAGTTTGAAATAGGGATGAATGGTGACGAGGTTGGTAGGTAAGCTCATGTGTTGATGGAATCTGGCCGAATCCTAGCGCAATTACCGCCCCCCGCAATCCCTGCGATTCGGGATTGATCGGATACCCGAATATCCATTTCTAATTTTTCGACGGCTTGCCCTTCTCGCTTTTCCACGCGCCAGTTACCATCGGCAATGGGACCTTCCATCACGAAAACGAGGGTGGCTTTTCACAAGGTTGTAGACAAAAATGTATTCGAACGCATTCATTTCACACTTTGTAATCGAACGGATACTATTTCAGGGTTGTATTCGAACGTATGCATCATTATCCAAGTGCCGATGCGAATCAAAACCGTCGAAACCCTTGGTGAACTGGTCAAGGATCGGAGGAAGCAGCGTGGGTGGTCGCAGACTCAGCTTGCGGAAAAGATCGGTGCCAGTCGTTTGTGGGTGGGTCAATTCGAGAAGGGCAAGGAAACGGTGGAGTTCGGCCTGGTTTTGAAAACCCTCCGGGCGCTCGACCTCGGCCTGGAGGCATCCCTCAGGAAAAACAATCCATTCGAAGGAGGGCCGCTTGGATGAAACCGGATCTCCTTCACGTTCTCTCCGGCGAAACATCGGTCGGCACCTTGGTTTACGACCGGAAGAAAGATCGGATCTCGCTCGACTACGAGGAATCGTGGCAGTTCGGATCGGCGGGATTTCCAATGTCGCTCTCGCTGCCTCTGGCAAAGAAGGTTCACTCTGACGAGGTCATCCGGCCGTTTCTCCAAGGCCTGCTTCCGGACAACCCGGCGGTGATCGAGGCATGGGGAAAGCGATTCCAGGTTTCTCCCAGAAATCCATTCGATGTGATCAAACATGTGGGTGAGGATTGCGCCGGAGCGCTTCAGTTCGTCAGGCAGGAGCGGTTGGATTTGATCCTTTCGGGAGCGCTGGATTCGCTCACACCACTCGGCGAGGACGATCTCGCGAAGCGGATGATCGATCTGAAATCGCAGTCCCGGGCGATTCCGACCCAGATCGAGGGACGCTTCAGTCTCGCAGGAGCGCAGACAAAAGACGCGCTTCATTTGATAGACGGGAAGTGGTTCGTTCCATCCGGGCGAATTCCTTCGACCCACATTCTCAAGCCCCAGTTGGATGAATTCGACGAGCACGCTCTCAACGAGCATTTCTGCCTCCAACTTGCCGGCAAAACAGGGCTCATGAGGGCCGGGAGTTCGATCATGGAAATCGGAGGCAAGCCGGTCCTTTGCGTCAAACGTTACGACCGGACAGTCGATCAGGCGGGGAATATCATCCGCTGGCACCAGGAGGACACCTGTCAGGCGATGGGCCGCTACCCGAATCAAAAATATCAAGCGGATGGCGGCCCTTCAGCCGCTGAAGTCATCCGACTTCTCCATCAACATTCGGATGATCGCGAGGATGACATCAGCCGGTTCATCATGGCTCTCGCTCTGAACTGGGTGATCGTCGGGACCGACGCCCACTCCAAGAACTATTCCCTGCTTCACGGAGCTGGAGGTTTTCTGCGGCTCGCACCATTTTACGATCTCGCATCGTGGCTGCCCTACGAACGCGACCTGAATTCAAGCAAAGTGAAGCTCGCCATGAAAATCGGCGGGACCTACCGCCTCCACCAGATCGATGCCGCGAGTTGGGAAAAGTGGGGCGAGGAAGCGAACCTGTCTCCCAGTCTCGTGAAGGCGAATGTGCAGACCTTGATCCACGCCGTCATGGAGTCGTTAGAGCTGACGAGGAGTGCCGTCGCGGAAACGAATGACTGCCCGTTTCTCCACAAGCTGGCGGATGCCATCGCTAATAGAGCGAAGAAATGCTACGCGATCATGGAATGATTCTGGCAGGAGTATCACCTCGTTGCAGCCAGATCCGGGAACAACCTCCGTGCATTCGCAATGGAGCCGTCGATTTTCTTCTCTGCACTTCCTTTTCCTGTCCGATTTCCCAGCGGCACCGATGGGATTGAATTTCGTCCATCATAGAGTAGCCATCGATTTTCGGGGCGTCAAACTGGGTGCGGGCACTGCCGGAGGCGCTACCGGAGCGTCATGATTCGCCGTCTTCGATTCCAATTCGAAGGTTTGTTTCAGGATCTTTCTCTGGCGCTGGCGAAGGACGCTCGAAAACTAACAAACCATCCGGTGTTGTCCGGTTGGCCACCGGACGACCCGCAACATCGCCGCCAACCGGCGCCCCCCTCGGGAGAGGTGAGGTCGAGCAGGATGCCCAGATCCTTGCCTCCGGCGATCACGAACTCGACGCCTGTCCGCAGGAGGCGAAGTGGCAGACAGAATTCATCGACATCCACCGCCGCCTGATTCCAAGTCCTAACCCACGAATTGGGATCGTCTAAAGATGGGGTGATCTCGTCTCACAACCGCTTTGATGTCATTCTGCCTCCTGAATTTGCTGTCAGGTTGAGAACATACGTCATTTAAAACATACGTCTATTTTGGCGTGTTCAATTTTCAGGTCTGATTAGACCATTAGATCTTGGAATCTGAAAGGAGAGACAGAAAACCGAAACCGGCAAACGCGCGAGATCGGTGAACGGCAAGCTGATGACTCCCATGCCGCTTTTGCAGTGATGGCGTATGGTGAAGGAGACGGAGAGGTCTACGCCGAGGAGCATGCGCCTCCGGTCCGCTACGTAGATTCCGCGGGGGCGCTCTCGTCGGCGCTCATTGCAAAATTCGGAGTCTCGAAGGAGCAGTTTGTAGCATCGCAGGGCGTGGTAAGCACTCACTGGGGAGCGATGGCGACGTGGGCAGCTGGAGCGGTCTTTCAAGATGAGGTGGCATCCGCATCAGCTCCGGACGGCGCAATCGTTTACAGGCTCCGCTACGGACCACGTCGCAGCGGCGAGATGCTGGAAAGTTTTCCCGGCATCTCCGATGGCCAAACGATGCGGCTGCCGATGCAATCCTCGCGGGGCTAGGACAACGACTCATTCTGTTATATGGGGAAATAGGATATGGTGTTCCGCTTCACTCAAATGATGAGCCAAGCGATCAATCCCCAAACCTTGGAGCCGATCGGTCCACCGACGCCCATCCCAAACGAAATGAGTGTGAGTTATGACTACATCAATCCGAAAACCGGAACGGTCGTGCGCTCAAGTAAAGGTGCGGATCTAGAGGAGTTGAGTCGCGAGTTTGGGAATATCTTCCAGCCCGAAAAGTAGGCGTAACACAAACTGCGCCGCTGCGGGGCCGGAGAGCAGAGCGTGGCAGCCCTTTTCAAGCGCCAGGCCGGGAATTCAAAGAGGCCATGACAGTTTCCCAGACAAATCATCGTGGTCGTTGCGGTGAAGGTGGAAATGCGTCTTGCGATCTTCACTGCGTCGGCGGGATGAAATAATTCCAAGGATTTCTCTTTCCGCGTGTCATGGACATGTCGCGAAAGAAATTGGAAAGTGACGACATCGAAGAATTCCAATCCGGAAAATCATGAACCACCGCTATTCCATTTTCATCCTCAGTCTGATACTTGCCGCCGTTGCCGGAGCTCAGGAGGTGCCCCTGCTCGCCTATCAATGGAAGGGAGGCCATTCACCCTACAAGCAGATCGGCGTGGTAATCATGCCGGCTGGGGAGGCGACGGTTTCATGGCAGAAGCATCAATCGCCTCAACTCGAATATCGGACAACTCTATCCGCCGAAGAAATTGAAGCGCTGCAAGCCCTGATCCGATCCACAGACTTCTTTTCGCAAACGGGAGGAAACCCGGTCGATTTGCGCGATGCCGGAGAAATCGAACTCACCATCCGGAATGGCGGCCAAGGCAAAACCATGAAATACGTTCGTTTACCAGAACTGGCACCCATGGAGGAGATGATCGGAAAGCTGACAGCGCAGGCTCTCGCACTGCAAGCCATCGAATCAGATGGCGATCTCGGGACCGCGGCTTGCGCTGTAAGTCCAACCCTTGCGGGAAGAAAGGCGCTTCAGCCAGGCGCTCTGAAGAAGCCGCTGATGACCTATGTCCGCAGTCACCACACCAGACAGAAAGTCCAATACGCATTGGAGGCGCTTTCGTATGTCACGACACCGGAAGAATACCGTGGGTTCATCTCGCTGGGGTTGAGTGATTCGTTACAACGGGAAACGTTGCTCAGCATCATTGGATCCCACCCATACTGCGGCAACATCCCCGATGCTCATCTCAAGTCGCTGTGTCCGATCTATCTTTCCTATGTCAGCAACGCCGCGTCCCGGAAGGCTGGATTGACTCAGGTTGAAAAGGAGGCGCTGGAGAGCTTCACGTATCTTTTGGGTGACAGCAGATATGAACCGGCGATCCCCGTTTTGCTGAAATGGTTTGAGGCGCACGACCGGCCGGGCGCTGACGCATCCCTGACTCCTCTCGCCAAGATGGGCGAAGCCGCGCCTTGCGGCGCTGGTTCCCTATTTGAACAGCCCCAAGGACAATTACAGGCTCAACGCCATCGAATTGCTCGCCATCGCATCAAGGTCCGGACCTCATGCGGGCTTCTCCAATCCGCTAACGGAATATGAGTATGGGCGGATGATCCCCATTTTGGTCGATAAGGTAATTCCCCGGCTGCGAGAGCTCACCGGGAACGATCCTTCCAAGCTTGTGCGAAAGAGAGCTGACGAAACTCTCGCGGAGATTGAAATGCGTGTTGAGAAGGAGCGCAAGCCGTCGGCTGAGTGACTTGGCGGACGAGACGTCCGCCCTCCTTATCTCGCCGCCACCAGGTCATACCCACGCCAGTCGCCGATGGTGATGTCGGCGAATTCGCCGACGGGGATGGACTCGTCCTGTTAAATTTTTGAGCCCCTAATAATCCGGTTGCATTATGCCACTTTTGGGTTCAATTAGGTGCATGTCCTCGGCAGTCGCTGTCAAAGTATCTGCGGAACTCGCGGAATCCGCCCGGAAGGAAGCGAGCCATGCGGATCGTTCACTGACTGGTCAGATCGAACACTGGGCCAAGCTCGGACGCGCAGCGGAAGCGATCATGCCCTCGCAAGTCGCGGCTGCGCTCAAGCGATGCGGCGGGCGATCTTCAAGCTATCGAAGACGAATCGATTCGAGGCAAGGTCTTGGACGCCTTGGCCGCGATGCAGACTCAGAATCCAGAGTCTCTGCGCCAGAAAATCGGTATCGATCAGCAAACGCGTTTTGAGCCTGATCCGGAAACTCCCGGTGGCTTTATCCGCATCACCCCGGATGGGGTCCGCACTCAGGGCCTGATGAATGGGCGGGTGTTTGTAGCCGATCCCTGATTCTTTAAAATACAACTTCAACCTTCCGGCTTGCCATTAACTGCAATTTTTCGTCAATAAAGTGCAATCGTTCATGAAAACTCCCAACCCTCTCCTCATCGTCTTCTGCGGACCCAATGGGGCTGGGAAGTCCACTTTCCGGCGCATCGCGTTGGAAAACATTGCGATTCCATTCGTGAATGCGGATGAAATCGCTCTCCACGAATTTGGTTCGGAGGAAGCCGCTACCCGCTCTTACGAAGCCGCGCAAATCGCTGAAGCGGTTCGGCTGGAACTGTTTGGAGCCCGTCGTTCGTTCAGTTTTGAAACCGTGCTCAGCGATCCTCACGGGGCGAAGGTCGATTTCCTCCGGCAGGCGAGGGAGAGCGGCTACTACGTCGTCGCCCACTTCATCGGTCTCGATTCCGCCGATCATTCCAAAGCCCGCGTGATCCAGCGCGTGAACTCCGGAGGCCACGATGTCCCGGATGACAAGATCGCCGGACGTTTCCAGCGTGTGATCGAAAATCTCCGCCGCCTGCTCGATGTGCCCGACGAACTCATCATCTACGACAACACGTCTTCCAAGACCCCGTTCCGAGTCATCGCCAAACTGGAGCGCGGCACGCTCATCGAAATCTCCAGCGATCTTCCCGATTGGGTTGTGAGTTCGAATCTCATCGCCCGCCAAACCGCCCAAACACGCATCCTGCCATGAGACTCGACCTCACCGACACCCTCGCCATTCTCGACCGTCTCCTCGAAATCGAACCAAAGACTGCCAAGCCGGGCGGCTTCACCGTGCGACTCCGCAGGCTGCGCGAACTCCTCGCCGAAACGAACACCGCCGAGCCGACCCTCGCCGCCATCGCGGGGTTTGTATTCCCGGGCGTCTCCTCTAACTCCCTCCGCACCACCCTGCTCGAATTTCGAAAATCCCTCGCCGAAGCAGCCTCCGCCGCAGGTCTGCAAATCGAACTCATCCGTCCTGATGCCCGTGGCGTGGATGCCGGTGAAGTCATCTGCCATTTCGAGGGGATGCCGCTTCCTTTCGTATTCGATACCAGCGCGGAGGAAAACGCCCTGAGCCGGGAAAATGAAGTCATCGGGACCCGAGCACGTGCTACCAAGATCTTCGTCAGCTTCGCCATGAAGGATCTGTCACTCAGTCAGGAGTTCACCGATCTCATGAAAACGAATCTTCCGTTGCGTTGCGCAGAGCCCGTTCATCTTTGGCGCTTTGATGGAAAAGATGGCATTCTCCCCGGCGAAAACAACGAGGCCATCATCCGTCAGAAGATGGATGAGTCTCAGTTCGGTATCCTGCTAGTGAGTCCCGACTATCTTGCCAGCCAGTTCATCCAGCGCGTCGAGCTTCCCCATTTCATCGGAGAAAATGCCCGCGCACATCCGATCCCCGTCGCGCTGGCAGATTTCACTCCGGGACAGGACAAACACGAGTTGCTGAATCCAACGAACGTCTTCAGCTACAAAGGGAAAGATTTCGCCCACACTCCGAAAAAAGACCGCCCGGACTTCGTGAAGGCGCTCTGTGATCGGATCGCAGTCCTGATTTCAACCCGAACGACCTTACCTAAACCATCTGCCAAGGATTTCGCCCAACTCTGCCCGGAGCTGCGCAAGGAAGACGGTCACTACATCCCCAACCGGGGCCGCACGGAACGCTCGCTTGGCAAATCCGCCGGCAAACCGGACGACGACTCGAACGAGGCCAGCGTCCCCGTCTTGGAAACCCTGCAAGCCTGGATGGATGATCCCGCCGACAGTGCCTACATGGCGGTCCTCGGCGAGGCCGGAGCGGGCAAAACGATGACCTGTTCCAAGCTCGCCCACTCGCTCAATGCCAAACATCCCGGCAGCTGCATTTACATCGACCTGCGCCACCTGAACGAATCCGGCCTGCTGAAAACCCAGCCGAATCCAACGTTGGAAGAAATCCTCACCGCCATCCTCGGACGCAGCACCTCCCATGAAAAGGTCACGCCGGAACGAGTGCTCCAAGCCGTGCGCGAGCAAGGCGCGTTGCTCATCTGGGATGGGCTGGATGAAGTGCTCGCCCACCTTTCTGCAGAGGAGGGGGACGCGTTTTTCAAGCAGCTCAAGGAAGCCCTGCCGCCCCGACTCATTCGGAAGTCAGGAAAAACTCCCGGTCGCCTGCTCATCGCCTGCCGGACCCATTATTTCCGCAGCTTCGAGCACGAGGCGTCAACCCTCACTCAGGCCCAGCGCGGCCCGGTCCATGCAAACGCGCCGGAAGACCAGCGCGCCCGCTTCCGGGTCCTGCGCCTCCTGCCCTTCGATGACGATCAGATCCGAGCCTACCTTGCGGCCAATGTTCCCGGACTCGATCTGGGACGCGCCCTCGATGTCATCCACCGCGTTCACAATCTCCACGATCTCGCCCAGCGTCCCTATTGCCTCTCGCTCATGCGGAACAGCCTGCCGGATCTCGACCGGACATTGGCCGCCGGGAAAAAAGTCCGCTCCGTCGATCTCTACCGCAGCCTCGTCCGCTCATGGCTCGCAAGGGACAACACCAAACATCGCTTCGATGAAGATGACAAACCCCGGCTGATGGCCAGCCTCGCGGCGTGGATGTGGCGCGAAGGTGCGAAAAGTCTGACTGCCGAGCGCCTAGGCCTGTGGCTCAAAGAAACCATTATCGCCGATCCCACGTTTCGCGCCATGTATGGAGACTCGTTCAAGGAAACCAAAAAGCGGGACGAACTGCTTCAGGATTTCCGCACAGCCACCTTCATCGCCCGCTGGGATGGAGACAGCTTCCGCTTCGCGCATACTTCACTTCAGGAATATTTTCTAGCGACAGCATTGGTGACAGCTCTGGAAAATGGCGACGCCGACGAGTGGTTGATGCCACGGGTCAATCAAGAGACTCTGGATTTCGCGGCGGAGCTTTTTCTACAAAGGGCGGAAGAAAGTCCGGCTGCGAGAACTAGATTGGAGCAGACCTTGGCACGGCTTCTGGTGGGGAGTGTTCCGGGTCGGAGTGAAAATGCCCTCGCCTTCTATCTGCGGCTTCATGCCACTGGAGAATCGACTTGGGTTCCGACAGCAATGGATCTGCGCGATCTCGACCTTACGGCATGGGAGTTTTCTGGTAATGCGCAAGAGCCATTGAGGCTTCCCGTGGCAAATTTTTCCCGCGCCAAGCTCATCCGATCCCGATTTCAGTATGTGGAAATGCCAGATTCGAGGTGGGCAGGAACTGACTTGTGCAGCGCCGAGTTTTTGCATTGTGGTCTTGCGCATGCTGATTTTTCAGGACCGAACGAGAAGCTTACTCGGCTAGAAGGGTCGTTGTTTCGTAACTGTCGCCTCAGCGATAACTGCATTTCGGGAGTTGCGCTGCATGGAATTCGCTTGCAGCTGCCGATATGGGATGTGGATACGGAGGCCGGTTGGCGAGCTGAAATTTCGACACAACAAAGGGCCCCATCTATTGTGGGAAAGGTGGCTCCACTGTCTGACTCCCACCAATTGTCCCAGGCGAACGCTCATTGGAGTTTTCTCAACTGTTATGAAGTCAACAGCGCAGCGTATTCCCCTGATGGACGTATCATCGTAAGTGGCTCTTGGGATCAGTTCGTCCGATTGTGGGACGCTGAAAGCGGTGAGTGTCTGCGGGTTCTTTCCGGAAATGACTCGAACGTAAACAATGTAGCATTTTCTCCAGATGGACATCTCGTTGCATGCGGTACGGACAAAAATGTCCACGTATGGGACGTTGCAAGCGGCGAATCTTTATGTGTTTTAAGCGGGCATGACTCGATGATCACGACAGTTACCTTTTCTCCTGACAATAAAAAGATAGTCAGCGGCGGCTGGGATAAAACCATTCATATTTGGGATTTACCTAGTCGTGAATACGGAAGATCGCTCGTGGGGCACGACAACGAAATCAGATCTCTGGCATTTTCGCCCGATGGTCGTCGAACAGTGAGTGCAGCATGGGATAAGACCATCCGGGTTTGGGATGCAGATGGCGGCAAATGCATATCTGTTCTGGAAGGGCACAATTCCGGCGTCCGAAGCGTGGCGTTTTCTTCAGATGCTGGCCTTATTGTCAGCGGATCGGATGACTATACCATCCGCGTATGGAATGCCGAGAATGGCAAATGCTTGCGAATTCTGAAGGGACATCAGTCGTCGGTCATGAGTGTGGCCTTTTCTCCAGATGATTCCCGAATCGTATCTGGATCATGGGATTCAACCATTAGAATTTGGGATGTCGATAGTGGCGAATCCAGGATTGAATTTGGAATACCCGATGCCGGGGTTACGAGCGTGGAATTTTCTCCAGATGGCCTGCAAGTTTTGAGCGCAGCATGGAACGGAGCAGTTCGTGTTTGGGACGCTACTAATGGCGATTGTCTCCGAGTTCTCGGGCGTAACGCTAGGCCGGTCCGGCGCCTTTACATTTCCCCTGATCACCGATCGATCTTAGCCGAGTTTAACGAAGGAGCAGCAGAAATTTTGGACGCTAGTTTAGGCACCCCTTTGGTAAGTCATTACAACGAAGGTGAAATCGTCAATCTGACGAATTGGACACATGATCTGAATTGGACGATCTCGCCATTTGGGACGATCCTGTTCAAAAACTCAGATGGAAGTGAGCTCGATATTGCTAGCTTGCCAGATGGTGGTTATGCCGTGCTCGAAAAAGCTCCCGGAGAAACCCGCTGGCGGCTCGCCCGCGCCAAAGGCGAATACTGGCGCTATGTGAACTACGCCACGGATGGTCCGGAGGGGCGGGTTCTTTGGTCGGCGGATGTGCTTGGGCCCGTGCCGGAGGTTTGATGAGAGGAGCTCGGGCCGAGACGGCTCAGCAACTGTCTGCGGCGAGACGCCGCAGCCACTTTAAGAATTTTCCGTTAGCGACGGTCGCAGACGCGCCGCTACATTTTTTTAGCTCGCCGCCACGAGGTCGTAGCCGCGCCAGTCGCCGATGGTGATGTCGGCGAATTCGCCGACGGGGATGGACTCGTCCACCATGACGGAGCCGTCGATTTCCGGGGCGTCCCACTGGGTGCGGGCGACGCCGGGTTGCTCGACCAGCACGCGGACGGCCTTGCCGACCTGGGCTTGGTTGGTTTCTCCGGCGATTTTCTGGAGCTCTGCCATGGAGCGCGACCAGCGGCTCTTGCGGGTGGCGTGGTGGAGGTGGCCGTCCATTTTCTCGGCGCGGGTGCCTTCTTCCTTGGAGTATTGGAAAACGCCGGCGCGCTCGAAGCGGAACTCGCGGATGAATTCCAGCAGCTCCTGAAAGTCCTCCTCGGTCTCGCCGGGGAAGCCGACGATGAAGGTGGTGCGGATGCCGAGGCCGGGGATGCCGGCGCGCATGCGGCGGAGCAGGTCGCGGATGTAGTCGCCGCTGGTCACGCGCTTCATGGCGGTGAGCATGCGGTCGGAAATGTGCTGGAGCGGGATGTCGACGTAGTTCGCGACCTTGTCGCACTCGGCGATGGTGGTGATGAGCTCGTCGGACCAATGCGCGGGGTGGGTGTAGAGCAGGCGGACCCAGAAATCGCCTTCGATCTTGTTGATCTCGCGGAGGAGGGTGGAGAGCGATTCGCCGCGGGTGGAATCGACGGGCGAGTTCGGTGTCGGGCGTTTGCCTTCCCACTGGTCCATGCCGAAGTAGGTGGTGTCCTGGGAGATGAGGTTGATTTCCTTCACGCCGGATTTCACGAGCGCTTCCACTTCTCTAACGACGGAGTCCTGCGTGCGTGAGCGGTGCATGCCGCGGATCTTGGGGATGATGCAGAAGGTGCAGGTGTGGTTGCAGCCCTCGGCGATCTTGACGTAGGCGAAGTGGTCCGGCGTGAGACGCATGCGCGGGGTGGAGTAGTCCGGGACGTATTGCGGCTTGAGGGTGACGAAATCGCGTGGGTCCTCGGTGGCGGACGGGCCTTCGGTTTTCTGGACTTCGGAGTCGTTCTTCTTGCCTAGCAGGTTCTCGATGATCGGGGCGACCTTGGTGATCTGGTCGAGGCCGATGAAGGCGTCCACTTCGGGCATGATGCCGGGGAGGTCCTTGGCGAAACGTTGGGAAAGACAACCGGCGACAATGATTTTCTGACGGGCTCTATCAGGGTCCGCGGCACGGTCGGCCACGGCTCCGAAGACGGCGTCGATGGATTCCTTTTTCGCCATGTCGATGAACGAGCAGGTGTTGACGATGAGGACATCGGCCAGCTCGGGATCCGGCGTGAGCGACATGCCGGCCTGCGCGAGGTGACCGATCATGACTTCCGAGTCGATGAGGTTCTTGGCGCAGCCGAGTGAGATGAGACCGACGGTGGTGGACATGAATTTTGAAAGTTAATGGTTATTTGTTATGAGTTATACGGGAAGATTTTTCGCGTGAACGTATAACCCCTAACGAATAACTTATAACATCCCGATCAATACTGCGGAGGCAGGATGAGCTCGTCGCCGACTTGCGGGACGACCGCGCCGAAGCCGGGAAGCGGATTGGCGATGGCACCATCGGTGGTGACATCGGAGACCTTGAGTTGGCAGAGGATGCCGGTGTTGCGGCGGATGCCAAGGATGGTGCCGACCTGGACCTGCTCGGGCATGAGGACGTCGAAAGTGATGAAACCTCCGTATTGGGGATCCTCCACGTATTCCTTCACCCGGCCCATGAGCAGGGCATCACTGATGAGGCGGGCACGGCGGAGGTCCTGGTCCTTCCCCTCGATCTTTCGCTTGTCCAATTCGAGCTCCTCGGCATCGGCGACCTTGGCGTCGCGCTCTGCCTTTTCGGCAGCTTCGGAAGCGGCGCGGGCTTCCATTTGACGGCGGATGGCCGCGAGGTCCTCGGCGGCGGTACTCGGCGCGGTGGCAGGCGCATCGTTCTTGAGCTGGCGCATCTGGCGCTCGAGCTCAAGCCTGTCCTGCTCGACCTGGATTTCCTTCACCTGCTGCTGGAGCTTGGCGAGATCGGCGGCAGGAGCATTCGCGACACCGGTTTTCATTCCTTGCCAGGAAACCGCAAGAGCACCGAGCAACAGCGCGATGGTGGCGCCTAGAAGAAGTTTCATCGTGTCCATGGGCGGACGTTGGCTGGCAAGGTCGGGGATGTCAACGCGGGTTCAGGGTCGCGTGGAAATCAGGATTATGGAAAAATCACTGGCGACCGGGCGTTTGTTCGGCCTGCCGGCGGAGGAGATGGTTCTGGACGGATTCCGGAAGCGGGTTGCCCTGGATCCAAGCTTGGGCGGAAGCCTGATCGCGATCCATCCAGGCGTCGAGCGTGCGGCGATACATGTTGTCACGTTCGCTTTCATCCCCGATCCGCGCGATCTGGGTCGCGGCGGTGGCCGGATCGCTGCCGAAGGAATGCCAGATGAAGTTTTGCACGACCCGGTCGGTGACGTCGCTGGAATACTGGTTCATGAGATTCACGGCTGCCTTGGGATCCTCGGTGGCGAGGCTGCTCACCACGCCGCGCAGCGCGTTACTGCGGTCATTTCCAGCGGGAAGCGTGGTGAACGAACTCAACGCCGCCTGCGAATCCTGCGAGGCCCAGACTCCGTAAACGTCGTCGATTCTGCGCTGGGTTGCCTCGCCGGGATTGGCCATCAGCCAGGCGGCGGTTCCGGCCGGATCGGTGCTGGCGAGGTCCGCTGGCGACCCGCATCATGGCTCCGTTGCGAAGTGATTCGTCGGTAATGGCGGATACCCAGGCTTGGGTCGCTTCGTTCCCCTGCTGCAAGAGATGGGGCAGGATGTAGTCGAGTCCTTCCCCGCGTTCCACGCTCTTCGGCATGCTGGTCAGCAGCTCGGTCGCCTTCGCGGGGTCGGTGCCAGCAAGGCCGCGAATGATGCCGGACAAGTAGGGATTTGCCCCGTCGCCTTCGAAATTCGCCTTGGCCCAGCGGATGGCGGCATCGG
The DNA here is from genome assembly GCA_963810445.1 of uncultured Verrucomicrobiae bacterium. GTDB lineage: Bacteria > Verrucomicrobiota > Verrucomicrobiia > Verrucomicrobiales > Akkermansiaceae > Luteolibacter. The sequence continues at coordinate 434,488 of CAWENZ010000055.1, forward strand.
GATCGGTCGAGGCCCAGGTGGTGAGAATCGTGTCGCGGGCGAACCCGCGTTGGATGTTCTTCCCGGCGTAAGCGAGGGCTCCGGTCGGATCCGCCTGCGCCCATGCGGTGAGCAGGAGCGAGTATTCGCCCATCCGGTCCTCGGTGATGCCGAGGCCTCGGAAATAGGCAACGGCTTCCTCGAAATCGCCGGGCACCATTTGATCGATGTAGGCGAGCAAGGCGCGGTTCCTGTCGAGCGGGTTCTCGCCACGGACGATGGATTCGAGGCGGGAGAGAGGGTCCTTCGTCGGCTCGGTTCCTTTCGCGACCGGGCGGGATGCGGTGGATTTTCGCGATAGCGTCCCCGTCCCCGTCTCCGTGGAACCGCCGGATGCGGAAACACGGCTGGATTTCGTCGCCACCGGTCCATTGGCGGGAGCCTCTTCAGCGACGGGTGACGATACCCTCCCGATCATGAAGCCCACGGCCCCAATGACGATGATGGCTGCTATGATGCTGACTGGCTTGAGTTTCATAAGGTCGCGAAGGAATGATCCGACTTAACACAACAACGACGGCAAGTCTTCCATTTGTCGAAAAATATGTGCCGGTCGCCTTTCAAAATGGGCGGTAAATGAGACGGCGAAGGCACATGGGCTGGTTTCCGGAGCAAGGATCGAAACACGCGACACAGGCACCAAGACAGCAGGCAATCCGGAAATCTTACTCCGCGCCGCTGGACATGCATTCCCTTGCAGAAACCCCGATACCCTCTCTGATTTCCACGGTCTCTCTATCAGAACGAATCCTTTTTCTCTTTACCGAGATCCCGAGTTCCGCCAGAAACCGGTATTGTGTGTACCGCGCTCCATTGTTTCCCCCCGGGCCATCGGCATGAAGATAACGACAGTGCGGGCTTTCGGATCGATCCCTTCAGCCTCGCTCACCACGAGCATTCCATCTCAAACCCTATTTTCTAGCAGCAGCCGATGAGTCGCCTCAAGCCGCTGCTTCCGCTGATCGCATTGTTGTTTCAATCCGGGGTCACGCTTGGTCAGACCGACGATTTTGACGACGGTGATGATACCGGATGGACTCGGCAGGATTCGCTGGGTCTGATCACCGGGTCTTCCTTCGCCTCGTTTGATTTCGTGGACGGTGGCTATCGGATCAGTGCCGCCGAATCGCCTTCCCCGGCGTTCTATGGCCCTTCCCGGGCGGCGTCCCTTCGACAGGACGTTTCCTATACCGGGCAGCTTTTCATTTCTGTGGATCTCAAGATCGGCGATCCAACGATCAAACAGGCGGTCGGAATGCTTGCCTTCGTCCAGCCCGCAACGGGGCCTGGTATCACTTCGGGATACTCGCTGAGCTTCCAGCCGGAGAGCGGGGACATCGTGCTCAACCGCATTGTCAACGAGGTGCCGATTCGTCTCGCCGATGCCGACCTGACCGGAGTTGCGGGCAACTCACTCCGTCTCGTCTTCATCGCGGAAGACGGACTTCTCACCGGGGCGGTTTACAACCTCGACGACCTCCTCAACCCGATCGCGAAGGTGGAGGTCAGCGATACGGTGTATTCCTCCGGAACGGCCGGCGTCTTCGTTTTTGCCGATACCGATGATGCTTCGGGCGTGGTGGATGCCGTGTTCGACAACTATCGTGCCAATCCCCTCAGCCTCCCCGACCTGACGTTGACGCTGCTGGAAAATGATGACTTTCAACTGACCTGGCCCGATTGGGCGGTGCATTTTTCGCCATCCTCGAGTCCGGATCTATCACCCGCGTCATGGGGGACGATTCCAGCCTTTAAATTGGAAACCGGAGTGGGCGTCCTTTCCCACACAGGCAAGCGGGCGATGCATCCAAAATACTTTTTCCGCCTTGAAAGACGGCCTCTCTAACCGGGCAATGGACGACTGCGATCCATCCGGGAGCTTGCCCAAGCGCGCGGCTGACGACCCCTTGCCGGAACCACCTCCCACCTCTTCATCGTTGTTCCCGGCCACGCGGTGGACGGTCGTGCGGCGCATGAGGGATGGCAGTCGCACCGTCAAGCTGCAGGGCTGGAATGAATTTTGTGAAGCCTACTGGCCGGCACTCGTCGCCTGGCTGCAGGGCCGCGGCGTGAAAAGCCACGACGCCCATGACCTCGTGCAGGGGCTGTTGGAAAAACTTTGGAAGCGGGGCGACTTTGTGGACCACCTTTCTCCGGATGGTGGCCGGCTGAGAAGCTTCCTCCTGCACTCGCTGCGCAACTGGCAGATCCAGGTCTTCCGGAACGAAGCGCGACAAAAGCGGGGCGGAAATGCGGACCATGTCCCGTTTGAGGACACCATGTCCGGCCCGGAATCCGAACACAGCTTCGATCAGGTCTGGGCCCGCGCCGTCCTGCGGCGAGCCTGCGCGACCCTTCGCTCGGAGTATCTTCGACGGGGAAATGTGGCGATCTTCGACCACGGCCTCGCGCTCGTCGATACACGAAATCCGGAGAAGGCCCAGATCGTTGCCGAGACCTTGGGCATCACCCTCAACTCGCTCAACGTGTCCCTCAAACGAATCCGCGAACGCCTTGCCCGCTGCCTGCGCGAGGAGGTCGCCGCCACCTTGACCGATCCCACCCCCGCCCAGATCGACGATGAACTGCGCCACCTGTTAGCGTCGTTTGGCAAAAACGGAACTCTGGGTGATCTGGTGGCCTCGCTGTCACCTTCCTCCTGAAATGTCGTTTCCCTGATCCAATGGCGGAAACCGCATCCAATTTCGAATTTCCAGACGAGGGCCTCGCAGGCGTTTTTCAGGAAGCGCTGCTCCTTTCGGATGTTCGAAATGCTCCCGATTTATCTGCAGCGGCTTGGCTGGATGATGATTTCCCCTACGTCGCCGGAGCTTTTGTGGGGCGCGGAGGGAGTGGATGCGTGTGGAAAGCCCATCACCACGAATCGAAGGAACCCGTGGCGCTCAAGATCATCCCATTCGAAGGTGACACCTCCCTTGCCCGGGAGCGCTGGCTTCGGGAGGCGGACGTCGCTTCCACGCTCAATCATCCTAACATCCTTGGCATCCGGGACAAGGGTCTCATCAACGACGGCAAGGCCGCCTGGATCGCCTTGGAATGGATCGAGGGTGGCGACCTCCAGAAAAAGCTGGAATCCGATGGCCCGCTGGATTGGGAAATTCTCCGGCCCTGGATGTTCACCACTTGCTCCGGGCTCGCCGCCATCCATGCCAACGGATTGGTCCATCGTGACTTGAAGCCATCCAACCTGCTTTTGGAAAAGGCGACCGGACGCCTCGTCATTTCGGACTTCGGCGCCGCTCTTCCCATCGAGGAAGACCGCGTCACCCGAACCTCGGACGCCCTGCTATCCTTCGGCTATTCCGCACCCGAACAACTCCGCCCCGGCCGCGACATCGATGGCCGCGCCGACCAATTTTCGCTCGCCACTTCTCTTTGGGAACTCCTCACCGGCGAACTCCCCATGGGGTCCTTTCCGCCCCTCCGAAGCAAGGCCCGCAGCGCGCCACGTTGGCTGGATGCCGTCCTGCGCAAGGCGATGTCCCCTGACCCCGTTGACCGTTATCCCGATATCGTGGCCTTTGCCCACGCCCTCACCGGTGGTCCATCCCGGCGTCGCCTGCTCGTGAAGGTTCTAGCAGGCATGGCTATCCTCGCCTTGCTGATCTTCGGCCTCTCCCGATTCAGTTACCCCGGTGCCGAGCCTCCCCGCGAACAGCATTTCCAGAGCAAATCCCTTCCGGTGATCAAGGGCGTCGGCGTTTACGTGAAAATCGACGTCACCCTCCAGCCCGACGGACTGCTCAAGATGATCGTCGCCACCCGTTCCGACGAAGCGTTCCGGGGAATGAAAACCCAAAGCGCCCTAGCCCTCCTCGACGCGCACGGAAATGCCCGCATCATCATCGTCAATCCCAACTTCGGCGTCACCGGGCGGATCATGCCCGGCAATGGTTCCAGCCGCACCGATTACGTCGAGGCGAAGATCCCCGAGGAGATGGCCCTCCAAATCACCGACGTCAGGTTCATGACCCACCCGGCCGGCGACCAGCCGAAGTCTCCCTGGTATCGCGAATACCCCGACGTCCTCAAACAGGACGCCAAGTCCCTCCTCCTGATCGTTCAGGACGACGACGCCGGAAATCCGAAACAGGCGGCTCAGGAAAGGTTGGAACCACCCCCGCCGGTGGATTAGAAGGATTGTTTGGGAAATCGTCGGGCGCCCTGTAATGGAAATCCGATTTCGCCGTTTCGCCGGGAGATGAGCGGAAAGTGCCCATCGCTGATTCCCAAACCCGGCATGATCCTGCTCGACCACAAACACTGGCTAAAGCTGAACCGCATGGCTGCGGACATCCATGCGGTCGGCTCACGGGACGAGCTTGTCGGCCTGGTGTCCAGGAGCCTCCCCTTCACGCTCAACGCCGAGGAGGCGTTCTGGAACGAGCATGGACCCATCGGTGCCATGGATCGCGTTCGCTCCACCCATTCCCGCGAGGATGCGATCCTTTCCCAAGTCCTCGCCAGCATCGCAGCCGGAAACTCCCATCACCCGGCTGCCGGTTTCCGAAACAACGGGGACCCCGATGCCGATCACGGGATTTACGACGTCGCGGATCTCATTTCCCGCAGCCACCGGATCGCCACCCAGTTCTTTGTCGAAGGCCAGCGTGGCATTCTCATCACGGTGCAAAACTCCCGCCCCTTCACCGCCGAGCAAAGACTCACCCTCTCCCTGCTGCGGGAGCACCTCGCCATCGCGGCGCGCCGCCACTACCGCCGCGATTCAGGTCCGGCCGACATCGACCCCACTCTAACACGTCGCGAAAGGGAGGTTTTTCCCTACCTCGCGAAAGGTTTCACCAATCCGGAAATCGCCGGTTCACTCGGCATCAGCCCGCGCACGGTGGAAAAGCACGTCGCTTCGATCCTGGACAAGGCGGGCTTTGACAACCGCCGCATGCTGATCGGCCTCAACCCTTCCTTCACAAGGGAGAAACCAGCTAACAAAACGGGTAAGCCTACCCATTGACCCGGTATCCGGAACCCCCCTAGCCTCATCACTTCATCTCCCTCGCCATTTCTCATGAAACTCCCTAAATTCTCCCTGATCCCCCTAGCGTTCACCGGTCTCATGGCGCCCGTCGCCATGGCAGACACGGTCGATTCACCAGTTAGCCTGGTGGCCCCTGGCGGTTTCCGGATCGTGGAAGGCACCACGCCCCCCCAATTGCTGTTCAGTGCCACTAATTCCGATCCGGGAACCGCCTCCACTTTCAATCTAAGCCTCACGCCCGGCAGCACCGGTTCCCTGGTGAAAATGACCCAACCGGATGTCATCGCACCCAGCGGCACCCGGACCGACCTCGCCACCGGCACTCCTTGGTCCGGCGCAACTTTGTTAGGAGGAAACACCGGCACAATTTTCGCCCAAGCGAACCTCAGCGGGTCGGTCGCCGGTGACGTGGTGAACTTCGGCATCTCCGCCAACAATCCCAACTGGACCTCTCCGGTTGAAGCATCGACCTCGATCAATGTGGTGCAAAACCGCCTCCTCACCGGAACCGTCACCATCGACGCCGGACGTCATATCTCCGGCCTTCAGCCGATCGGCAACGTCACACTGAACGGCGGCGCTCTAACGGATCTTCAAGGCACCAACATCTCGGTCAGTTCCGGTGGCGTCGCCCAGTTGTCCAACGGACTGCGTCTCACATCCGCTTCAGGTTTCACCTTCAACGGCGCTGACCAGACCCACGACCTGCAGATCGCCTACTACGGTCCCGTCGGAAACTACAGCATTGCAACCACTCTCCCCGGTGCCGGCGCGAGCAACTACACCGATGCCTCCGGAAACAAGCAGCAGGACTTCGGGGGCACGTGGAACAGCACGGCGGAGTACGGCAATGTTCTCGGTGAAACCAAGGTGCTTTCCGCGCCCAACCCGACCGTGTGGCGCAAACCCGACGCGATCGGCTTCAGTCCCTCCGATTACATCCGCACTGCCGACCTCTCCTCGACCGACGCAGCCCGTGTTTGCCGAAACGGTCAATGCGAACTCGACCAACATCGGCCCCAGCGGTGTCAACACCCCGTGGGAACTCAGCCGCGGCTCCGGGGCCGTCACCAACGAGCGGGTCAATCCCCTGATCAGCGGCGAGGTGATCGGTGGCAGCAGCCTCGATCTCTCCGGCGTCTCCATCAACGTGACCGGCACTGCGGTCGCCGACCGCGCCATCGGTGGTGGCGTCATCGACCTCGGGCGCAGGATGGTCGGCGCCGCGAACGAAGTCATCTCCCGCACCGACAATGTGACGCTCTTCACCGGCGGCTCCGATTCCCAGCGCACCCGCCTGAATCTGGGAACCTTCAGCTTGAGCAATGCTTCGGTGACTGCGGATCTCGGAACCGCAAGCGCATTCACCGATGCCTCGCACACCGCACAGGTGGCGATCACCGGAAACTTCACGATCGACACCTCGGTCCAGGGACGGGTTTCCCAAACGCTCAACGCCGCATCCGCGATCACGGGAGAAGGCCTCGCGGGCGAAACCGTCCAAGGCAACCTCGCGTTGGGATACACATGGAACAACGTGCAGAACAACAAGCTCGTGGCCTCCGACCTGTTGGTGATCGACTACAGCGACCGCACGGACTCGCGGGTTTACAACACCAGCGTGGGCCGGCAGTTCTCCACCGAGACGCACACCGCCATTACTCCCTCCACCTACGGGATCACCGTGAACGGAGCCGTGGCCACCGGCATGAACAACCTCGGCTCCACGAACATTGCCGCAATCGCCGAGGGACTTGCGGGTGAGAACACCAGCCAGGGAGGCACCAGCTTCAACACCCGCTTCGCCTCAATCGCCCGAGCGGACGCGCAGGTCACCCACGATGGGGCCTTGGGCGGACCACTGACCGATGGCAATGTCATCACCATTGCCGATGAAGGCACGGGACTCTATCAGGCCCACACCGCCATCAGCGAGGTGACCCTCAACGGAGGTCAGAAACTCGACTACAGGCTGAACTACGCCGGCGGTTCGCCGATCATCCTGCATGGCCAGAGCCGGACCTTCACCATCGAGTTCACTGGCGACACCAGCATCGTTCCCGAAGGATCGATGGGCCGCATTTCGAGAGCCAATCTATCAATCGGCCTGCAGGATCGGGTGGACTATAACGGAATTTACGTGGCCTCCGGCATTTCCGGCACCACGAGCCAGAACGCAGGATACAGCTCACTGGGCACCAGTAATTTCCTGCTGGAAACGCGCTTCGATGCCCAAACGGCGAACTTCGGCACCACTGTGGTGGCCGCAGGGTCCAACCTCCGCAACAACGGCCTCTCCCTTGGCAATAACAGCATGGGGGACCGTTTCGCCGTCGCCACTTCCGCGGAGTTTCTCGATTCACAAACCATCACAAGTGCCACACCCGTCAGCATCGGTTTCTCCAACATCGACAATGTGGACGTCGAAGTGATTGATGCCCTTGAAAATCAATCCACCAACGCCGCGTCCGTGGCCGGCATCTACGGCCACACCGTCACCTCCCAGTTCGCCAGCGACATCGTCACGGTCACGGGTCTCGACGGGATTCTCCACGTTCTTCAAGTGGACTATGACGATAGCAACTTCGTAGGGGAAGACGGTGCCCAACTCCTGTGGCAAACCACCTACACCGAAGGCGGCGAAACCCACATCGCATGGATCAACGCGGTGCTCGGAAATTCCAACATCACCGACCTCGACCTGCTTGCCGGAACTCTAACCGTCGGCGGAATCTCGGGACTCATCACCGACTATCTCGAAGAGACACGGTTTGAAGGGGGTTATGACGCATACCTTGCCGACGGAGGCTTGACCGCTCCCGTTCTGGGAGCATGGGGATTTGATGCGGAAAACAACCGGGTATGGGCCACCATCGATCACAACTCATCTTTCGTCGCGGCCGTTCCGGAACCCTCGGGCATCATGCTGTTTGGCTTTGCGATGCTCACCGGAGTGTGGATCCGCCGCAGGAAATGAACTGATTTCACCCCGCTGAATTCCGATGTCCCGTCTCCACCCGGACCCTCCACAACGCCGGCGAAGGCGGCGGCCCTCAAGGGATCATGTTAGAGAGACGGAGTGGGGCAATGGCGACAGGCACACGTCACGGAGGTTGCTGCAACAACGCTTCAACAACAGGGTGCGGCTGGTGGCCCTGGTGCTTTTGGTTTGTCTCGCGGTGCTGATCACCACTTTCGTCCTGAGGGATGAGTCAGTCGCCTCCCCCACAGTTTCGTTAGATAAATCCCCCGCGCCGGTCCCGGTGGAATACCTCCCGCCACCGGAATCTCCCGAGGAAAAGACCACGGCCGCGATGGCGGTCCTCGACCGGTTTTTCGGAATCAACGACCCTGCCCTCAGGTTGCCTTTGGTGTTTGATCCCGCAAGTGAATCCGACGATTTCCTAGACTACTACGCGCAACAAGGACGGCACGACCCCGAAGGCATCCACGATCGCAAGGTCACCGCGATTCTCGACAAGGATCACGAGATTCTCATCGTGACCTTCAAGGACGGACAGAACCGCGATTGGGCGGCTCCCTTCGAGTGGCGCATCAACGGCTATCGCCTCCACTGGGGATCCATGACCGGCTACGGCGAACTCCCGTGGCATCGTTTTCTAGCAGAACGACCAACCACGCCCGTGCGGATGCGCGTCAACATCTACATCCCGGATACCGAAAGCCCCGCCCTCATCCCGGGCGGCCACACCTTCGTCTTGATCAATCACCCGGATCTAACGAAACCGGTGGGAGCCCTGCTCTCGCCATCGTCGTCGCTAAAACCCCTTCTCGACCTCCCGCGGAACACCGACATCCCGGCGAATGTCTCGATGCAATGGCTCGATTTCGAAGGCTCGGGAAATTGGCCCGTCATCACCGACCTCATCCACCGCAACTGGATCCGGTGAGAGGTGTGGCCCGGATCATCGCTCACTTCACCGCCCGACTTGCCCGGAGTACCTGCGCGGCTCCTGTAATGAAAATCCGTTTTCATCGTTTCGCCCCAAGATAGGCGGACACTGCCCTGAATCCCCGACAGACACTCCCCCTCACAACCATTGACCCAATCGTTCGATGAAACTGATCAAAATCTTCCCCCTCTTGTTCGCCGCCTCGTTCGGCTACTCTTGCCTGCTTGATGCGGAGACAGACTCAACACGCATTCCCTTCTCCGAAATCGGTGCGAAGGCCACAGCGGATTATCAGGGCGATGCCATTGGAATCACCAAGACTCGCGACGGAGCGCTCCTGCACACTGGCTTTCAGAAACTGGCTGGCAAGGTCACCTCCGAAGGACTCAGGCTTGAGTCAACTTGGGAAGAGGGTGGAAGCCTGCGGCTGATGGCCTGCACAATCGGTCGGGGCCCGGAATCGACGACTCTCCCGTCTACGGGCAATGTGAAAGTTGGGGAGAAACTCGTCTCATTTACCCGTCCAGGACTCACCGAGGAATTCAGCGTGAGCGTCGATGGCGTGCGGCAGGATTTCATCGTAACGGAGCGGCCATCAGGTAAAGGGGATCTGTGCGTGGGGCTTGCGCTTGGTGATGCTGAGGCAGAAGCCGCTGGAGATGGTGTGAAATTGATCTCTCCGGCTCCGGGCGTGCCCTTGTTTACAACCGTCTCCGCGTCACCGATGCCGATGGCAGAGAACTGGCGGCCCACATGGAGGTGCTCGCCGCTGACCGCCTCGTCGTCCGGGTGCAGGATGCTGAGGCGGTCTATCCGGTGCGCGTCGACCCGACTTTCAGCGACGCGGACTGGGTAAGTCTGAATCCCGCCATCCCCGGTTCTAATTTCCTAGTGTATGCCACTGCCATGGATGGCAGCGGCAATCTCTACATCGGAGGCCAGTTCAACGTAGCGGGATCAGTGGCAGCAAACAACATCGCGAAATGGAATGGAAGCGTCTGGTCGCCCCTCGGCACCGGGATGAATTACATCGTTCGAGCTCTGGCAGTAAGCGGCCCGAACCTTTATGCCGGGGGCGATTTCAGTATTGCAGGGGGAATCTCAGCCAGCGGGGTCGCCAGGTGGGATGGAAATTCGTGGTCCGCTCTTGGAGCCGGGATTAGCGTTGTCCATGCGCTGGCGGTAAATGGGTCGGATCTTTACGCTGGAGGGAGCTTCAATTGGGCGGGCGACGGGCACGGCAAATCGCGTCGCGAGATGGAACGGCAGCGCATGGTCGGCGCTGGGCTCGGGAATGGACAGTGAAGTCCGCGCGCTTGCTGTTATCGGCAGCTCACTATATGCCGGTGGATATTTCACCACAGCGGGAGGAGCATCGGTCAATCGCATCGCGAGATGGAACGGCAGCGCATGGTCAGCCCTGGGCTCGGGAATGAACAACGCCGTCCATGGGCTGGCGGTGAGTGGCTCAAACCTCATCGCGGGAGGAGACTTTACCGCTGCGGGAGGAGTGACGAATACGAGACGTATCGCAAAATGGGACGGCGTTGGGTGGTCGGCTCTCGGAACGGGAATATCCAGTTCTGTCCGTGCCGTGGCTGCGAGCGGCTCGGATGTCTATGTCGGGGGCCAGTTCACCAACGCCGGGGGAGTGGCCGCGAGTCGCATCGCGAAATGGGATGGAAACTCATGGTCGTCCCTCGGCACTGGGGTAAATAGCACCGTCTTAGCGCTGGCAGTGATCGGGACGGAACTCCATGCGGGCGGAGGGTTTCTCTCAGCCGGTGGTGATCCGGCGAAATACATCGCCAATTGGGACGGCAGTGAGTGGTCCGCGCTCGGTGCTGGCACCGTGGTAATCAACACGGTCCTCGCTATTGCAGCAAGCAGCTCGGATCTATATGTCGGAATTGAGTATAGCACAACCATCGGAGCAGCGACATGCAACATAGCCAAATGGGACGGAAACACCTGGACGGCCCTCGGCACTGGGATGAACGGCAGCGTTCTGGCGCTCGCCGTATCGGGTTCGAACCTCTTCGCGGGAGGACGTTTCACTACCGTGAGTGGAGTCGAAGCCAATTACATAGCCAAATGGGACGGCAGTTCTTGGTCCACCGTAGGCACTGGGATGGATGGCGATGTCCTTGCTCTGGTCGTCAGTGGCCCGGATCTTTACGCTGGAGGAGCCTTCAGGTCGGCGGGGGGAGCGCCTGCGAGCAGCATCGCAAAATGGAACGGTAGCGAGTGGTCGGCACTTAGCTCGGGAGTGGACGGATTTGTCAGTGCCTTGGCGGTCAGCGGCACAAATCTCTACGCCGGGGGAGGCTTCCACATCGCCGGAGGCACTCCCGCCAATAGCGTCGCGAAATGGAACGGAGGCGCATGGTCGGCGTTGGGTGGGGGAATCGGGGAGACTGTCCTCGCTCTCGCAGTGATCGGCACTGATCTCTACGCCGGAGGACCTTTTTCCCTGGCGGGCGGAGTGGCAAACACCAACCATATTGCCAAATGGGACGGGAACTCGTGGTCGGCTTTGGCTACGGGTATTGACGGCGAGGTGCAGTCGCTCGCGGTGAGTGGCACGGACCTATACGCGGCGGGACGTATCTATTATGGGGCAGGAGCCCCCTCCAGCCCCATTTCCAAATGGGATGGTAATGCTTGGTCGGCTCTCGGCACGGGAGTAAATGATGACGTCAATGCGCTAGCGACTGACGGCAATGGGAAGCTCTTCCTTGGCGGTCGCTTCACAATTGCCGGATCCACGACGGTCTCGCCATACATCGTGCAAGCGAATATCGGATTGGATCCAGTCCCTGCCGTCACGATTTCGACTGTGATTGGATTAACCACCCATAGTGGTACCCTCAATGGCACCGTAAATCCGAATAGCTTAGCAACCACAGCTATGTTTGAATATGGGCAAAGCACCAGCTATGGCGGCACTTCCTCCGTGACGCTATCACCCCACGACGGCAGCACGGCACAGAATGTCAGCGCCAATCTCAGCGGGCTGGCCTTCGGCACCCTCTACCACTATAGATTAAGTGCGACTAACAGCGGCGGCACAGTGGTAACAAGTGATGGCACCTTCACCACCCTCACCCCTAACGCAGGAGTTGCCACTGTTATCGCAACCGCGAACCTCGCCGGACCCGCCGCCGCCTTTGACGCCATTCCCTTCGACGACGGCGTGGAGAACCTCCTCAAATACGCCTTCAACATGAATCTCGCCGGGCCGGACACCAGCGGCCTAACGCCCGGAACAGGAAACTCGGGCCTACCCTCCATCACCACCACAGGAACGGGCGAAAGTGGTGTGCTCTGTGTCGAGTTCGTCCAACGTGTCGGCAGCGGCTTGGTTTATACACCGAAGAAGAGTTCCAGCCTGGATCCAGGATCCTTCGTCCCGCTATCGGATGCACCGACCATCACCCCCATCGGGACCGATGGTCTCTGGGAACGCGTCACCTACGACGAGCCCGTCAATCTCAACACCACCCCCACCTGCTTCAGCGTGGTGGAGGTGAAACTGCCTTGAAGCTCTAACATAAATGCCGCACCTATCAGATCCCACCCAGTCTATGAAATCCAGCCACTTCATCAAAGCCGCCGTCTTCGGACTATTTACCCTCCTCGCCTCATGCGCGATGGAGCCCGCCTTCGACAGCAGCAGCCAATGGCGCACCACTGAGAACGGCGTCTCCCTGTGGTCAGGACGTGGAGTGAACGACACCAACCACCATTGGTCCGGACCCGTGGACAAGGAAAACAAGGCCCATGGCTTCGGCAAGTTCACCCAATACAGCCCCGACATTCCCGGCGACCCCATTTTCGGAGGTGGCTTCTACGAAAGCACCGTGACCCGGGAGGGCAAGATGGTGCATGGCAAGTTGGAGGGTGAGGTGATCAGCAAGTTCAGCGTCACCGGGAAAGTCCAACGCGACCAATGGGCCAATGGCGAATGGGTTTCCGGCGAGGTCATCCGCGTCGGAAAATTTCCTGACTCTGATTCAGGCGGGCTATCGGATGGCCAGATGGTGGGGGCTGTGTTAGGCCTCGGCGGCATCGCTGCTGGCGACGCGGATCTCGCGGGTGCGGGGCTGACCGCGCTCTCGGGCGATGAAAGCGGCGGACTCCGGAAGATGCAGGATTGGGCGAACGCAAATCCGGGAAGTGGTGGCACGGGTATCAACTCCGGGACCGGGGCCGCCAAGCCCGGGAAGGGAAACCTGATCGACGAGTGGCAATTGCGAGGAACCGTCAAGAAAGCTGGCGATCACATGAAATACTACATCCAGGCTGCCGATCAGGCATACGCCACCTATCAGAAAAGCGGCGAGGAAGCCTACTACGGCCAACACCGCGAGTATGCCACCCTCGCCAAGGATTTCCACGAACGGACCGGCACCGGGACTCAAGGTTACTCACGCTGAAACGAGGTTCGCCAACGCTCCAGAAATTCCTCGTCAGCCTAGGACTTGTTTGAGTCCGTCTTGACGCCAATTCTCTGGCTTATCATCCAGAGATTTCAAATTCCGCTCCTGAGGTAAACCCGGGATCGTTCAACGAACCGATCAACTTCCACAGCACACTCGCCTGAGTCGGCGCGGGGTAGTAATCATTTCATAGGTCACCCCGCAAAGGCATTCGCCGCCATGCCTTTCACGCCCAAGCCGCGGATGACAAACAAGCGCCCCGCGTGCTTCTCCACCACCGACTTGTGGACTCCGGTGGTGACATAGAGGTCCGCAAGATCCGGCCCACCGAAGGCGCAGGCGGTGGTTTCCAGGCAGGGCAGTTCCACCCGCCGCAGCTCGTCGCCGGAGATGGGATCGAAGCAGCCGACACAGGCCCCGTGGCAAAAGGCGATCCAGAGATTTCCATCCGCATCGATGGTCATGCCGTCCGGCGAGGCCTCGATATGCGAGGTGGAGATCGCAGTGCGCATGTTGCGCAAATGGCCGTCCTCATAATCGAACGCGAGCACCTCCTGGCGCGGGGTGTCGATGTAGAAAACCGTTTTACCGTCTGCGGACCAGACGATACCGTTGGAATTTGTGACCGGTCCGAAGGCCTCGTGAAGCGTGAGATCCGGGTCGAGACGGTAGAGCCGGGCATCGCCGGTTTTTTTCACGAGGCTGATGGTTCCCGCGAAAAAACGGCCGTCGGGAGAGCATTTCCCGTCGTTGAAACGGTTGTCCGGCTTGTCGGTCTCGGGATCGGCGATGGCCGTGAGGTGGCCGGTTTCCTCGTCGAGAAAATGCAATCCGTGATCGCCGGCGATGACCAGTCCGCCGCTCTCGCGGGGCACCACCGTCCCCACCCGCTCGCCGACGTTCCATGAACGGTCACTGCCATCCGCCGGATCGAAGCGGTGCACGCGGTGCCCCTCGATATCCACGAAATAGAGCGCGTTTTGCCACCAGATCGGGCCCTCGCCCCATTTGCACTGGATGTTTCCGATCGGTTCCACGGTGATCATGGGCGGAGCGTAGGATCGTCGCCGATTCCGCACCAATGCAAAATCGCGGATCCCGGGCTTTCATTCCGTCTAACGCGCTGGCAGGATGAGCCCCATGCGGAATGAGGCACTCGGCGATGTCGCGAAGGTTTGGCTGTATGCGGCCGCTTCCGTTTTGCTCGGCGCGTGGGTCTCGCCCCTCTTCTACAACGCTGGCAAGGCGTTGGCAGAAGTCTCGGCGGTGAAGGAGACGAACGGTCCGCTCGTGTGGCTGGCCGGTCACTGCCGGACGGCGGATTTCCCGGAGTTCTTCGGAGTGGCCATCGTGGTGAGCGCCATCGCGCTTTTCCTGCCCTTCATGGAATGGCTGCACGGCGGGCGAAACACGGATGGCGGCAAGGTCGGCACCTTGCGTCTGCCGGAAGGTGCCCGCGCCCGATCAGGTGGCCAGCGCTTGAGGAAGAATCCTCGTGGCCTTTTCCACCTCGCGACGGGATTCATCGGCGTCACCCTGCTGTTCTCCTCCCTCGCCGGGGTTCTTCTGTTAGCAGGCATCTTCGAGTGGAAAAATGCGGGTGTGTCACTTCGATGGATCGTGCCAAAGGTTCTCATGGTCTCCGTGATTCTAGCAGTCGTGCAGGAAATCCTTTTCCGGGGCATCGCGATGGGAATCTTCCTGCGGGCGATGCGACCGGCAGCGGCATTGGGTGTTTCCGCAGTCCTCTTCGCGCTGGTGCATCTGCTCCACCCGACGCCTCAGGTGAATGTGCTCGACCCCGAAGCCTCCGGTGTGGGCTTCGAGCTGCTGCGCAAGATCGCCGCGCAATTTTCCGAGCCCCGCGTCGTGTTGGGCACGTTGGCCCCGATGCTCGCCCTCGGCGGAGTGCTTGCTTACGCCCGTTGGAAAACCGCATCGCTCTGCCTCCCCATCGGCCTGCACGCGGGTTGGATTTTCGTCAATGGCCTGCTCGCCTCCGTCACCGTAACTTCCGGACGCCAGGACTCGATGCTTTGGGTGCTCGCGGGAACCACGCTGCAACAGGGACTCGTTCCCCTCTTCGGCATCCTCATCGCCGGCGGGCTAGCAGTCCGCTTCACCTCGTCAGCCGATGCCCCTGAAACTCCGGCGTGATCCGACGGGTTGGCGCAAGTGGGTTTCGCGCTCGCTGGACCTGCTCTATCCGCCATCCTGCGCGCTGTGCCGGACCCATCTAACCGACGGTCGCGCGCTTTGTGAACCGTGCGACGATGATCTGCCGCGACTCGCCGCGCCGTTTTGCAAGAACTGTGGCGAGGCCTTCCAAGGCAGCATCGAGGGCGAGTTCGACTGCCCTAACTGCAGCCATTTGAAATTCCATTTCGAGTTCGCCCGACCGGCGATGGTCCGCGACGACCGCACCTTGGAAATGATCCATCGACTGAAATACGCGCGGGAGCTTCACCTTGCGAAGGACCTCGGTCGTCTGGCCGCGGAGGCATTCTCCGATCCGAGATTGGCACCGGCGCTTGAGGAAAAATGGCCGCTCGTGCCTGTTCCCCTGCATCGTCGGCGTTTCCAACATCGCAATTTCAACCAGGCCGCGGAAATCGCGCGGGAGCTTTCATTTCTAACCGGATTGCCTGTCCTTCACGGCCTCGAACGTATCCGCGCCACTGAACACCAGACCGCCCTCACCCGCGCCCAGCGCCTTGAGAACCTGCGCGGTGCATTCCGGATTTCCCGAACCGGCCTGAAGGAGAAGCCCCACGGCGTCATCCTCATCGACGACGTCCTGACCACCGGCTCAACCGTGGACGAATGCGCGAAAACCCTCCGCAAGGCTGGCATTCCCCGCGTTTGCATCGTCACCGTGATGCGCGGCTAACGATAGAGTGGATGCACCGGCGGCGGGAAGCCCGAATTCAACTTGCAGGCATCTAACCGGCGAAGACCCCGCCGAACTCTGGCGCAACTACATCAACCTCGTTCGCATCGAGGAGAGCTTCCGCACCCTCAAGGGCGACCTCGGGCTACGCCCCGTCTTTCACCAACTCGACGGCCGCATCGAAGCCCACGTCTTCATCAGCTTCCTCGCCTACTGCCTGCACGTCACCCTTGAGCAATACAACAAGAAGGCGGCCACCGGCCTGAGTTCCCGCAGCGTGCTGGAACGATTGAGCGAGATCCAGATGCTCGATGTGACCATCCCCGCCACCGACGGACGTGAATTGCGGATGAAGCGCTACACCAAGCCCGAGAAGATCCACCACCTGCTGCTCGAGCAACTCGGCTTTACCCTCCCCGCCCAGCCACCGCCGGAAATCAGAAATCAAAAGCCTGTGGTGTAGACCTTTTGAAAAAACCAACGCAATCTCAACGATCCTGACCCGAAAAACTGCCTAACAGCGAAAGTCGGGTTATCGCCAGTTGCATCCCACGACTTGGGATTGTGGTTGCTTATTGTTGCTACAACCTGTTGATCCTGAGAGGAAATGTGGCGGTTGACGCGTTCAAAAAGCAGAGAAACTCGATCATCCGTTTCTTGACTATCACCGAGTGATTCTCGCTCTCTTACTCTCCAGTTCCTGACCTCTGTGCCGTCTGGAAACTGCTGCCATGTGAGATCAATATGACGCACTACTCCGTCAGTCAGTAGCAGATTCCAAAAATGCTTCTCAATGCTCTTACCTGTCCAGACCTCTCCTTCAACAATCTCAACTTCTGGGAAGAAGAACTGAATGACGCGTGACGTTGGATAACATTGCCCTAAAGCCGGGCTACCTTCTCGGAGAGCCATCTGGTATGATGTCTTCTCATCCCAAGACGCTTCAAGAGCTACGCGTATTTGATCCAGATTGATTTCCACTTGATTCGAATGACGGTATTTCCTTGATCTAACAGTCCGGTTTATTTGAATCAAATCGCTTGAGCGCGAATTGGCAGACCAGTGCCGTTAGAGCCAGCGTCACCACCGGCAGCAGCCCGGATCTCAGCGAGTCCCCCACCCCCCATGGATGGAGCCAGTTCGCCGGCACGCCACGATAGAGAAGGTTGAAGCCCTTGAACGAAAGGATCCAGCCCGCATGCAGGCCGATGGAAAACCACAGCGCGCCGGTGCGCAACCGCGCCCATGCGAGAATCATTCCCACCACGAACAAGGTGGCGAAGTCGGTCACGAAGAAGCGGGGATCCGCGAAATGAAGGATGATTTTCCCCAACAGCTCGAATCCTCCCAACGGCGAGGCCGGGTCGGTGATCCGGTAACCCGTTGGCGGTTCCAGGAAATGAATGAAGGCGAAAAACAACGAGGTCCCGATGCATGCGGCGGACGATTTGGAAAACCTCAGCCACAGCCCTAACAAGATTCCCCGGAACAACCATTCCTCCACCAGCGATGCGGCAATGGCCGGCACCACCACCGCGCGTATGAATTTCCCGGCCCCCGGCTGTTTGGGAGAGATCTCATAGGCTCCCCAGTGATACAGCATCATGCCAAGCCCCCACAACAGGCCACCGGCAATCGCACACCCGACCACCGTCTGCACCAAGCCACATCTCCATGAGATCCCGCGGCCTTGCTCGTCCGTCCACAACGAATGCGCCCGCAGCAAGCGGATCCTCCGGAACAGGAACGGCAAAAGCACGAGGGCCGCCAGAACCAGCGAACGACTGTAAAAACGGCTGTATTTCGCCCGCTCGCTCGATTTTCCGATCCACTCCAGGATGCCCGGCAAATCCTTCACCGCCGCCGCTTCGGCAAGACCCATCCCTGCCCGATAGAGCCAAGGGGTGATGGCTGCGGCGAGCAACATCGAAGCCAGGACCCACAACACTGTTGCTCCTGCTTCGGATCGCAAAAACCGTTTCACGTCCGGTCGTTTTGATCGGTCTTATGTGACTTGTCCAGAGGAGCTTGCGGAAACAACCCGCGATTCACGAAAAAGGCCGCCGGTAACTTCCCGGCGGCCTTTTGAAGCGATATTGAAACCCGCAAAATCAGAGCGCGGCCAAGGTCGCCTTGATGGCATCGAAGTTCGGCATGTCGCTCGGGACGTCAAGCACCTCGGCGTATTGCACCACGCCAGCCTTATCGATGACAAATGCGGAACGCTTCGAAACGCCACCCATGATGAGGTTCTTGGTCGGCAGGAACTGCTCGTAAGCCACGCCGTAGGCCTCCGTCACCGCGTGCTCATAGTCGCTGAGCAGCGAGATCGTGATGCCTTCCTTCTGCGCCCAGGCTTCCTGCGCGAACGGATTGTCGCCGGAAATGCCGAGCACCTTCGCATCGAGCGCGTCGTATTCGGAAATGCCTTGGGAAATGGCGCAGAACTCCGCCGTGCAGCCGCCGGTGAAGGCCATCGGCACGAACAAAAGGACGATGTTTGATTTTCCGATGAGATCGCTCAGCGTGACCAGCTCGGGGCCATTCTCAGTTTTGCTGACGAGGGTGAAATCCGGGGCTTTGTCGCCGACTTTGATGGACATGATGTGTTTGGTGGTTGTTTGAAGTGACGCGACAACTATAAATCGCCGCCTCCCGACATGTCATACGAATTCTCAAAATTTGGCCAAAACCTCGGAACCGGAAGCGGCATCGGCGAGCTGATGGACGACCTGGGCCATGCGCTCGCCAGCGGCGGACCGGACCTCAAAATGCTCGGCGGCGGCCAACCGGCCCGCATCCCGGAGATGAACGCCGTCTGGCGCAGGCGGTTGGAGGAACTCATGGAGGAAAGCGGCGGCCTTGAACGCTCGCTCACCTCTTACGACCCGCCGCGCGGAAATCCCCGCTTCCTCGAAGCCATCGCCACCTTGTTCCGCGAGACCTTCGGCTGGGACCTGACTGCTGACAACGTCGCCATCACCTCCGGCGGACAAACCGCCTTCTACTTCCTTTTCAACCTCCTCGCCGGAGAAATGCCGGATGGCAGCCAGAAGAAAATCCTGCTCCCGCTGGTGCCAGAATACATCGGCTACGCGAACCAGGGTATCGGCGGAAATCTTTTCCGCGCCGTCACCCCGCTCATCGAGAAAACCGGTCCGCACGAGTTCAAGTATCGTGTCGATTTCGACAATCTGGAAGTCACTCCCGACACCGCGGCCATCTGCGCCTCGCGCCCGACCAACCCCACCGGGAACGTGCTCACCGATGACGAGGTCGCCCATCTATCCGCCATCGCGAAACAACACGGCATCCCGCTCATCATCGACAATGCCTACGGCGCGCCGTTCCCCGGCATCATCTTTGCCGACGCCACGCCGTTTTGGGAGAAGCATGTCATTCTAACTCTCAGCCTCTCGAAAATCGGCCTGCCCGGCACCCGCACCGGCATCGTCATCGGGCCGCCGGAAATCATCACCGCCCTCGGCTCGATGAGCGCCATCGCGGGCCTGTCCAATCCCAACATCGGCCAGCAGATCACGCTGCCGATGATCCGCTCCGGCGAGATCCTGAGCCTCAGTCGCGACGTCGTCAGGCCGTTCTATCAGGAGAAATGCCTGCTTGCCCGGAAAGCCGCGTTCGACGCCTTCGGTGACGACGTCGAATGGTTCATGCATGTCAGCGAGGGAGCGCTTTTCCTCTGGTTCTGGTTTCCCGGACTTTCCATCACGTCCAAGGAACTCTACGAGCGGCTGAAACAACGAGAGGTCCTCGTCATCCCCGGCGAATACTTCTTCTTCGGCCACGATGATCAGGC
Organism: uncultured Verrucomicrobiae bacterium; assembly: GCA_963810445.1. Lineage (GTDB taxonomy): Bacteria > Verrucomicrobiota > Verrucomicrobiia > Verrucomicrobiales > Akkermansiaceae > Luteolibacter. The sequence continues at coordinate 454,607 of CAWENZ010000055.1, forward strand.
TTGGTCCCACCGCCACGAGTGCATCCGCGTTTCCTATGCCATGGACGAGGCGGTCGTTAGAGACGGACTGCGCATCATCGCCGAGGAAGTGCGAAAAGTAAAATAAGGGGGAGGGATCTCCGGTCCCTCCTTCTCTACTGACCGCCATGAGGAAGAAGGGACCGGAGATCCCTTCCCCTTATGGCACCGCCTTCGCCCTATCACTTTCCCAGATGCTGAAGGTGCCGGTTTTCAATCCTGCCTTCAGAGGATTTTTCCGGATATACCTCACCGCATTCGCAAAGTGCTGCCGATCACGGATCAAGGTGTCCCGATAGTTAGGTTGCCAAATTTCCCCTCTCCCGATGGTCCGGGCGCTCACCGATTTCCACGCCTGAACCAGCTTCGCCATAGGCTCTATCGGCTTGAACAACAAATGAACGTGATTCGGCATGATCACCCATGAATGGTGGATGACCCTTTCATTTTGAAATCGCATCATGGCTTCAGACAGCGCTTCCCGGTTGGCAGGTTCTTTCAACAAACAAGAACCCGATCCCTCATCCAGCCATCGTTCCAATTTCAAGCTGAATCTCCGGTGATACTCTGCCTCCAGCTCCGGTGTCCATGGTGGTGGCCACGTGTTCATCCATGCCTCTCTTTGGAAATTCCACTGCTGAATCTTCTCTTTCGGAAGCGAGTCCCCCAACCGGAACGTCACGAACTGAATCACCTCGCCTTGCTCCCAATGTGGAAGCGTCCCCCCATGCTTCGCAATCGGAGCGTCGGGGTTTAGAAAGTCCTCAGACATGAGAAATACGGGGGAAGGATCATTGATACCTTTCGATTCATCGCGCCCAGCAGAAGAAGGGACCGGAGATCCCTTCCCCTTACTCCGCCAAGCGGATGATCAGCTTGCCAGGCTCGACCTTGAACTCCTCCACCCCGGCGACCTTTCCGTTAGCCCCGCCGAGGATCTCGCCGAACAGATCGCGTCCCTTGAGGCCCGCGAGCCAGTCGTTGGGCAATGAAATTCCCCACACCGTTAGATCGTCGATGACGAAGCTCGGATGACCCGGCGTGCCCCCGACGAGGAAACGCGCACGCGCCTTCAACCTCCTCCCGCCAAGGACGGGAAGATCCGGGTCCAGATCCGTCTCCACCCGGGCAAGGATGGAGTCGGTCGCAAGTTCGAATTTCAAGGTCTTTCCGAGCGTGGTCCTTTCGTTGAGCAATCCGTTGAGCTCGCGCTCGGTTAGGATGATTTCCTTGCCGCCCTTCTCATACTTCGGCTCGGTGGGTTTCTGAATCGCCTCGACCTTTGTCTCCACCGCGGTCTTCTCTGCCGGAGTGAGCACGACCGGCTGGATCGGGCGGTTGTACCACCACCAGAAGCCACCGAGAACAAGCGCTAGAATGACCACCAGGATGATGCCCTTGAAAAGGCAGGAACTCGCGGGCTTTGGTGCGGCGGGAAGCGTGGGGCTTTCTGTCATGGTGTCTGAACTAAGGAGAATGGACGCCCTCGTCCATTCAAATGATGGGACGAGGGCGTCCCATCTCCTCAATGCGCCGCCAGCCAGTTCGGGCCGGTGCCGGCCTCGACCTCGAGCGGGACGCAGTGAGGAAGCGGGAGCGCGGTTTTCATGGCATCGAGGATTTTCGGGACAAGCTCATCCTGCTCATCCACAGCGAGGTCGAAGACAAGTTCGTCATGCACCTGGAGCAGCATCTTCGTTTGGTACGGCTTTTCCCGTAGCAAGCTGTCGATGCGGATCATCGCCAGCTTGATCATGTCGGCGGCGGTGCCCTGGATCGGCGTGTTGATCGCGGCGCGTTCGGCATTTCCGCGGAGGTTCTGGTTGCCGGAATTCAGATCGGGGAAATAGCGGCGGCGTCCGCTGATCGTTTCCACATAGCCGGCCTCGCGGGCCTCGTTGATGGTGCGGTCCATGAACTCGCGGATGGCGGGATACTCGCGGAAGTAGGCATCGATGACGTTCGCCGCCTCGGTGCGTGGAATCGCGAGACGCTGGCTCAGTCCGAAGGCGGAGATGCCGTAGATGATGCCGAAGTTCACCATCTTCGCGGTGCGGCGCATGTCGGAGGTCACATCATCGGGCTCTACGACGAAGACCTTGGACGCGGTGATGGTGTGGATGTCCGCGCCATTCTGGAAGGCCTCGATCATGGTGGCGTCCTGTGAAAGCGCTGCCATGACACGGAGCTCGATCTGCGAGTAGTCGCAGGAAAGGAGGGTGAATCCCTCGCGCGGGACGAAGGCCTTGCGGATCTTGCGGCCGGCCTCGGATCTAACGGGAATGTTCTGGAGGTTCGGATCGGACGAGGCGAGACGCCCGGTGGCGGCGACAAGTTGATGGAAATGCGTGTGGACGCGTCCGGTCTCCGCGACGATGTGCGTGGGCAACGCGTCGAGGTAGGTGGACTTGAGCTTGGTCGCCTCGCGCCAGGCAAGGATGTCGGTGATGATCGGGTGCTTGCCTTCGAGGGTGGCAAGCGTCTGCTCGTCGGTCTTGTACTGGCCGGTCTTGGTTTTTTTCGCCTTGTCGGCGAGGCCTAACTGATCGAACAGGATTTCGCCAAGCTGCTTCGGCGAGGCGATGTTGAACGAACGGTCGGCGTGGGCGTGGATGGATTTCGCCAGCCCGTCGATCTGGATCTGCAACTCGTCGCCGATGACTGTCAGGGCGGCGGGGTCGATGGAAATGCCTTCCATTTCCATGGCGACGAGGACCGGGAGAAGCGGCCCCTCGATCTCGCGAAGGATGGTGGCCTGACCGGATTGTTCGAGCAGGGGACGGATTCTCTGTGCAAGCTGGAAGGTGACATCGGCATCCTCGGCGGCGTATTCGGCGAGGACCTCCAGCGGGATGGCGCTGATGTCGAGATCCTTGGAGGCCTTCGTCTTCTCGGCAAGGGCGAAGAGGTCGAGATCGGCCGCCCCTTCGATGGCTCGGAAGTTGGTTTCGACAATGTCGGCCAGCTTGACGGGCGTGTAGCCCAGCAGGATTTCCGATAGGTAGTCCATCGAGTGGCGGCGCTCGGGAGAAACGAGGGTGTCTGCCAGCAGCGTGTCGAAGAAGGGTCCTGCGACCGTGGATGCCGTGGTGGAGCAGGATGGAGAGGTCGAACTTGAGGTTGTGGCCGATCTTCTCCGCGACCGGATGCGAGGGCCTTGCGAAGCTCGGGACAGCACGGCGTCCGAGTAGGGAAGATACCAGCCTTCGTGGGCTTTCCAGGAGAATGCCACGCCCAATACTTTTGAAGTGAAGCGGTCGAGGCCGGTCGTTTCGATGTCGAAGCAGAAGGACTTTTGTTGGCGAGTTCCGCGAAGAGCTTCGCCTGGAGTTCGGGAGTGTTGGCGAGGTGATAGATGTGATCGACCTCGCGGATGGTCTTGAAGGTTTCGAAGATGACAGGGGTTTCGGAAGAAGATTCAGGCAAGATGCCTGTGCCCCCTTCTCCGAAGAGGCGCTTCGACAAGGTGCGGAACTCGAACTCGTTGAAGAGCGTCTTCAACGCGTCGTCGTCGCGTTTTGATAGAACGAGATCCTCCCAGCTCACGTCCACAGGGACGTCGAGAATGATGGTGGCGAGTTCCTTGGAAAGGAGGGCCTGGTCGGCATGGGTCTCGACGTTTTCCTTCTGCTTGCCCTTCAGTTTCGCGGTGTTGGCGAGCAGGTTCTCCATCGAGCCGAAGTCGGCGATGAGCTTCTGCGCGGTTTTCGGCCCGATGCCGGGGACGCCGGGAATGTTGTCGGAGGCGTCGCCCATCAGGCCTAACAAATCGATGATCTGATGGGGTTCGGAAACCCCCCAGATTTCCGGAAGCTGTGGGAGTCCGATGATCTCATGATCATTGCCCTTCCGGCCGGGTTTCCACATGAAGGTGGTGGCGGAGAGGAGTTGCGCGAAGTCCTTGTCCGGAGTGACCATGAAGGACTCGAAATCATCGGGCTCAGCCCGCTTGACCAGGGTTCCGATGATGTCGTCCGCCTCGAAGCCGTCGATTTCCAGAACAGGAATGTGGAAGGCGCGGCACAGGTCTTTCACGTGGGGAATCGCGGCGGCGAGTTCCTCGGGCATCTCGTCACGCTGTGCCTTGTAGGCCGGGTATTTGATGTGACGCGGAGTGGGTGCGGAGGTGTCGAAGGCGACGCCGATGTGCGTCGGGTTTTCCTTTTCGAGGATGAACAGCAGCGTGTTGATGAATCCGTAGAGCGCGGAGGTGTTGGTGCCCTTGGAGTTGCGGATCGGGTTCTGGATGAACGCGAAGTGGGCGCGATACACCAGGGCCATGCCGTCGAGGAGGAAAAGGCGTTTCATGACCGCAGCTTGGACGGGCATTTCCGAAGAGTCCAGAAGAGTGCGTTCAGTGCCGCTTGTCCCAGGATGGCGAGGTCGGCTTGATGTCGAGCATCAGGGAAATGTGCATGGCGGTGAGCTCGCCCATCGACTGGCAATCGCCGAATCCACTGGTGCCGTGCATGCGGTCGAGCTCACGGGCGAGCGTGACGACGTGCTCGCGCGGGGCGATGTCCTCGCGTTGCATCACGCCGAGCAAGGCACGCAAGCGGCTGCTCTCGACCTTGGCGCGGCGGGCCATCTGGGCATGCTCCTCGGCCACATACTGGTCGATGCTCTTGCGGTTGAGGACGTCAAAGGCGAGCCGTGTCACCTTGCGGTTGGAGTTGAAACGGAAGGCCAGATAGATGTTGCCGCTACCCTCGTAGGACTGCTGGTCGAAGTCGATGGCCCGCACGCGGTACTGGACCTCCTCGAAGTCCGGGGTGATATCGACGACGTAGTTCACACTGCGCATGTCGCCTAACAGCCGAATGAAGCTCCGTTCGGTGAACTTGGTGAACTCCTTGGCGATCCGCACCTTGTTCAGGCCCGGCTGAGGCAGGTAGTCGCGGAGGAACACGTCACCCGGCACTCCCGCGATGTGTTCCTCGATGAGGGTGTTTCCATTGACGAGGTAGTTGATCCGGTTGGGAGAAAGGACGTGCTCGAGTTCAAGTCCGTAGATGCGCGACGCATCCGCCTGCTTGACATAGAAATAGTCCGAGTTGTCGTTGAACAGGTTGGTGACACGGACACGGAACGGCTTGGAGTTTCCAAAATCCCCGAAGTCGATGCGATCGACGACGAGGTGCTCGTGCTGCTCGGCGTTTTTCCCAAGCTTCAGCTCCGAATAGATGCTCGTGAGGCGCGGCCTGAGTTCCTCCAGCACCTCGGGCGGATACATCACGGTGAGCCAGAGCGTCTCGCGGCCCGACGGGTCTTCGTATTGGATCGCGCCGGTGAACCGGCAGAGTTCGTCGTAAACCTTCGGGATCTCCCGCTGCCGGTCGAAGTGATAGAGATACTGCCGCAACGTCTGGGAAACGGGATACTTTATCTTCTGCCGGGCGATCACGGCCGGACCTTAGCCGACCGATGTGGGCGAGACCAGCACCGCTTTTCCCCCTACCACGGAGGCAAGGCGCAGGCTTTCCGGAACCCCGCCGCACGCTGCTCCCAACAGGCTGCCGACGACGGCACCGCGGTGGCAGTTGTCGCCGCCGACCATGGTGTTCGCGATGATGCCGGCGGCGAAATCATCGTGATATTTCCAAGCAAGATAGAGAGCCGCCGGCATGGCTTCCTCAATGTAGCAAGCGGGACTGAAGCGGGTGCCGATCACTTGCTCGTCCGGTTGTGAACTCCAGGCATCCGCCTTGTTTCCCGACAGCCAGTCACCGGCCTCCCGACGCATGGCTTCCTTCAAGGGCTCTTCCTGATAGAGCGCAAACAGCAGCCGCACCAGGGTGTCCGCCGCCCGCAGGACATTCGCGTGCGAATGCGTTAGGCCCACGTGTTCCTTGACGATGCCCCGCATTTCCTCGCGTGGCGTTCCCTCCAGCGCGGCGACCAGAGCTGGCACGGTCGCGAGGCCGCCGATGTGACCATCGCTGATACCACATTTGCGCAAAGCCTTGCCTTGGGAATAACGGGTGAAGAACGCGCGATGATATTCCTCCACGTAGGTGTCCCGATGCCAACCCGGCTCCAACATCCTCGACACATAGAGTTCAAGCCAGGCATCCGGATCGTATCCGCCGCGCTCCCGCACCTGTGAGAAGAGTTCGGTCGCGAGCTTGAAATTCAGCGTGTTTTCCCCTGCCTGGAGAAACTGATGATAGTGGATTTCACGCTGTCCCCAGTATTGCGCCTGATCCCGGAGGATATCGCCACGCTCGTTGAGCGCCTCATAATTGGATCGCCACAAGATGCTTCCCGGGTGGGGATTTTTCGGAGCCATGAAATGATCGACACGACCGTAGTCGCGAAACAAAGCCGCGCGGTCGTAATACCAATGCACCGGCATCGCCAACGCATCCGCTGCCAACGAACCCTCATAACCCGCCTGTAGCCGCTTCATCCATCTCACCTACTGCGGGAGCTTCGCCGGTCAACCCCTCATTGGCGTTTCATCTCCTGCTTGCGCATTGGCATGGAATCGATCGCAGCGAAAAGCTTGGCCGTTGTGAAATCCGCGACCTTCCATCGCAAGGTCGTGCGCCCGTCCTTGCCGAGCAAGAGGACTTCCGCGATCTCATCATTCACCTTCAGGCGTGTGCGCAACTCCTTGGCAAGGGCTGGCTCCGGGGATTTCCCGACCTCTGGTTTTCCTTCGAGGACAAAGACCTCCAGATCCCGCTCGCCGAGTCCGGGTTGGTCCGCTTTCAGGATTTTCTCCAGTCCGGCATTGGACCGGGTCACGACAAGAATCCGCTTCTTCCATTTGAAATCATCAAGGGTCGCGGCGGAGATCAGTGAAATGCCCAAGATCATGATGCAAAGGATCGACTTCATTGTGTAACAAATGCCGGATTCGGCAAATCGCAAGGTCTTCCATCATCAAGGCATGCCGACCTAACATAATTTATGATCAAACTGTCGCTCAACGAACGCATGACATTGCGGCGAGACACCAGAACCACTTTCAGGACTCCATCCGCCGACACAAACCCTACAGCCCCCCTAACAAGATGCGACGGAAGAGACCCAAAGTAAAAACGAGCCGCCAAACACAACTTGCATTGCTCCCATTACCGCAAATACCCCCCTGGGATGTTTCTTGATGCGTTGCATCCCGAGGCAATTGAGGGCAACTGACACTGGAACTCCATATGTAACCCCGACACGGATTGCATACCAAGAGTTCGCGGAAGAAAGAATCCGGTGTCCGCCAAGACCACCCCATAGGGCTAGATATGCCGTCGCCACGCTCACAACGATGACTGTGGACAGTATCATCAGTCGTAGTGGGACGGTCTTCATCAGGTGCTCCCAACCATCACCTCGCGATTGCAACCAGCACCGCCTTCTGCGCGTGGAGTCGGTTTTCCGCTTGTTGGAAAATCGTGTCGGCGTGCAGTTCGAGCACTTCCTCACTGATCTCCTTGCCACGGTAGGCGGGGAGGCAGTGCAGGACGATGTGGCCCGGCGCGGCTTTTGTTAGAATCTCCGCATTCACCTGGAACCCGGCGAACTCGAGTTCCTTCTCCTTCTGGCCTTCCTGCCCCATGGAGAGCCACACGTCCGTGTTGATGACGTGGGCACCGGTCGTCGCGACGGCAGGATCGGAAGTGATGGTGACATTTGGCGCGGCGAGCTTCGCTAGAAACTCGGCAGGCGGCTGGCAGGAAACCGGCGACGCCACCGCGAGTTCGAAACCCAACACCTTGGCGGCCCACATCCATGAGATCGTCATGTTGGAAAATCCGTCACCGATGAAGGCGACCTTCTTGCCCTCCCAGGTGCCAAGCTTTTCCTGAATGGTCAGCAGGTCGGCAAGGATCTGGCAGGGATGCTCGTCGTCCGTGAGCGCGTTGATCGTCGGGATGCCGGAAAACTCCGCGAAATCGACCACGTCCTGCTGGGCGAAGGTGCGGATGATCACGCCGTGGACCATGCGGCCGAGCACGCGCGCCGTGTCCTTGATCGGCTCGCCGCGGCCAAGCTGGATGTCGTTTCCTGATAGAAACATCGGGGAGCCGCCGAGCTCGCGGATGCCGACCTCGAAGGAAACGCGGGTGCGGGTGGAGGACTTGGTGAAGATCATCGCCCAGGTCTGGCCCGCAAGCTGGGTGCCGTCGCGGCCACGCTGGAGCTTCAAATGGGCGGCGGTGTCAAGCAGACCGGTGATTTCCCTGGCGCTGAGCTGTTCGATGGAGAGGAAATTTTTCATGAATCTTTTTTCAAAGTTCCGTTAGAACGGAATGGATGATGCCAAGCGCCTCGTCGATCTCCGCATCGGTGACATTGAGGGGCGGCAGGAGGCGGAAGGTGTTAGGTCCGGCGGGAGGGACCAGCAGGCCCTTCTCCATCAGCCGGTGGACGATAACGAGGGCGGGAGTTTTTCCCTCCACGACCGGAATCATCGACGGGTCGAGCGCGATGCCTAGCAGGAGTCCCTGCCCACGGACCTCGGTGACAACCGGAAGGTTCCACGAGCGGACGGTCTCCCGGACACGGACTTCCTGAAGAATGGCATTCACCGCGAGTTCCTTCTCGCGGATTTCCCGCAGCACGGCAAGCGACGCCGCGCAGACGAGCGGGTTGCCACCATAGGTCGAACCATGGGACCCGGGCCCCATCAGGGAGGACAGTGGGGTGCCTTCCGCATCCACCGCGCGATCGCTGAGCCAGAACGCGCCGATCGGCACACCGCCGCCCATGCCCTTGGCCCACGAGATGCCGTCGGGCTGGACTTCCGGAGTGATCATGCGCCACGCCATCGAGTCGCCGCAACGGCCGAAACCAACCTGGACCTCGTCGAGAAACAGGAGGAGATCGTGCTTCTTGCACAAGTCGGCCACCGCGTGGATGAACTCTTTCGTCGCCGTGTTCACTCCACCTTCCCCCTGGATCGGTTCCAGCAGGATGGCGGCGGTCTCGGGCCTAACTGCATTTTCCAATGCGGTGACGTCGTTGAAAGGTAGATAACGGAAACCTGGCAGCAAGGGATCGAAGCCCTCGTGGATTTTCGCCTGTCCGGTGGCGGACATCGCTCCCAACGTGCGGCCATGGAAGGACTGCAGGAAAGTGATCACCTCATAGCGTTGCGTGCCATCGGCCTGCGGGCGCTTCAGGCCGAACCGGCGCGCGGACTTGATCAGGCCGTCATTCGCCTCGGCACCGGAGTTGGAGAAGAAGACCTTGCCCGGAAGCTGGACGTGATGCTCGTTGATTTCCGCAGCGAGCTCCGCCTGCAGCGGATTCTGATAGAGGTTGGAAACATGCATCAGCTCGCCCGCCTGGTGGCGGATCGCCTCGACCAGCAGAGGATGGCAATGACCCAGCGAGCACACGGCGATGCCCATGCAGAAATCCAGATAGCATTTGCCATTCTCGTCCCATAGACGGCTGCCGGCTCCGCGCACGGGCACGAGCGGAAAGCGCCCGTAGGTGGGAAGAACATGCTTGGCATACATTTCAGGTGTCGTCATGGAATCGCGGGAAAGGGGCGGAGGCTAACGCGATTCCGCGAAATGGCAATGCGCGAAATTTCCCGCATTTCCCGACCTGTGCGGGGAAAACAAGAACGCCGCCTCCCCCCCCGGAAAGACGGCGTCCCATTATTCACCCTGTCGCGGTCCACACCCGTGAATCCAGAGCAAAGGCATTGTGGATCATGTCCACGCTGTAAAATATGCCTCGCTACGGGCATCGCGAAAGGGGAATTCTTCCTGTTTTATTGTCGGGAAAATCCCCTACGGGCCGATCAACTGGCGAGACCATTCTGCATCGCGTAGCGGGTGAGCTCGACATTCGTGGAAAGCCCCATTTTCTCCGAAATGCGGCTGCGATAGGTGGCCACCGTTTTCTCGCTGAGGGCAAGATCGGCGCTGATCTCCTTGATCGTCCTGCCGGAGGCAATGAGTTGCAGCACCTGGAGCTCGCGATTTGAAAGGGTTTCGTGCGAGTTCACCGGGTTGTCCCCCGAGAGCGCTCCCGCCAATCGCTCGGCGAGTGCCGCGCTGATGAAACGGCGACCGGAAGTCACGCGCTGGACAGCCGTGACGAGGACATCCGGCGCGCTTTGTTTCGAGACATAACCTGCGGCACCCGACTTCAGCGCGCGGATCGCGTAGTCATCCTCCGCTTGCGAACTGACGACCAGGATCGGCAGGGTGGATTTCTCCCTCCGGATATCCTGGACGAGCTCCAGCCCGCTACGGCCCGGCATGCTGATGTCCACCACGACGACATCCCAGGTTTCATGGGTGGCCGCGGCGAGACCTTCCCTCGCATCGCCAGCCTCGCCGAAAACCACCTCCTTGAAATGCTCCTGCAGCAGGGAAATCATCCCCCGCCTAACAAGAGCATGGTCGTCCACAATCAGAATCCTCATTCCAGACAAGTTGGATGGATTCCGGCCTTTTGCAAAGGAATCGTCAGAATCACGTCGGTCCCCTTGCTGGCACCGCGTTTGAAAATCACGCTGCCGCCGACATTCCTTGCCCGCTCCAGCATCCCTATCAGCCCCAGCGACTTCGGATCGTTCAGCTCGCGCGGATCAAATCCCTTCCCGTCGTCGCGGATCTCCAGTTTCAGCTCGTTCTCGTCGATCTTCAGATGGGACTCCACATGTCCAGCCTCGGCGTGGCGCGCCACATTCGTCAATGACTCCTGGAAAATGCGGAAGGCGGTCGTGCTCACCTCATTCGGGAGGATCTCCGGATAGTCGTCAATCTCGACCTCGCAGGAAATCTCCGTCCGCTTCGAAAAGCGTTCCGCCTCATCCTGCAATGCCGGCCCCAGGCCGAGGTTGTCCAGCGCCCCCGGCCTCAAACCGGCTGAGATCCGCTGCACCGAACCAATGGTGGAATCGACCATTTCGGAAACTTCCACCAATTTGTCGATGAACGGATTGAGCGACCGATCCTCACGGTCGGCGATACGCGTCTCCATCATCCGCAATTCCATCTTGATTCCTGTTAGGAGCTGTCCCAACTCATCATGGATTTCCCGGGCGATGCGCGTGCGGTCCTCCTCGCGCAAGGTCTGGATGTAGGATGACAAGCGTTGGAATCTCTCCCGCTCCCGCTCCTTGGCCGCCATCCGCAGTTGCTCCGCATTCCGCCAACCGCCATACGCGCGGCGGAGCACGAGGAAAAGCAGCACCGCCGTCGTGATAACGAAATTCAGGCCCTTGAGCGATTGGATCAATCCGACCTTCTGGGAATCGGGCACGGACTTGGTCAGGATCATGTCGGAACCCACGATCCACAAACTCGCCAGGATGAAATAGATCACGACGATCCTGACCTCCGGCAACGACCAGAGATAGCACGGGTCCGACTCGTCACGCTCGCCTTGAGGACTCTTGTTGAATGACATAAATCCTTTCACGGAACTTCTACCTACATCATTCCCAAGCAGAGTCGAGCCGGGAAATGGAAACGGGATTCACGCTTGGCCGTTTCCCGTTGTGGGCCAATGATCAACAGCCCCGCTGATCTCGAAACATGCCAAAGCCCCCTGACCCGCCGTTGCCGCTTGCCCCGTTGCAGGAGATCATGCTGCGGGACTCCCTCGCGGCCCCCGATGCGGGATATCATGTCGAGCAGGTGGAAATCGTCCTTGCTTGCGATTTCTCCGAAAAGCAAGTGACACGCGCATGGTGGGAAACCGTCAAGGCCACCGACGCCCTGAGAACTGCGTTCCATTTCGAATCCGGAATCCCGGGAGGAGCCTTTCTAACATCCAATTTCCCGGAAATGGAAATCCGGGACAACTCCCCCTCTTCATGGGAATCGTGGCGCGAGGAGGACCGCTTGGGAGAAATCCTGATTTCTGGCAGGGCGCCGTGGCGAATGGTCTTCTGGCCAAGGGAACGCCTGCTCATCTGGACCTTCCACCATGCACTACTGGACGGGCGCTCCATCGCGAGAATTCTCAGCGGATTTCTAACATGCATCGGAGGTGGAAACGCCACGCGACTTTCCGCATCGGTTTGGCATCCGCCATCCAGCGAGGCCATCGCCGCCGCTGCCGCCATCTTCCAACAGATGAACGGATTCGTGACAGCGGACCGTTTCCCATCTTCAACCGATGCCGGTCCTGCCGTGCGTTTTCTTGGCAAACCGCTCGCCCGGCGTCTCGAATGTCACGCAGTCGAACAACAAGCCAGCCTGGCCTCCCTCGTCACGTGGGCATGGGGTCAAACGATGGCCGGATTTCTCGGAACCGGTCGCGTGCTTGTCGAACAGGTGCGCGCGGGCGCGCCCCAACCCGGAACCGCCGGTTTCACCATGAATGTCCTGCCGATCGTCATCGAGAAATCCGGATCTAGCACGATTGGCGGTTTTCACTCGCGCTTGCTTGCTCTCCGCGAGATCGAATCCGTGTCCTTCGCCGATTTTCCGCACGGTATCTATCCGGACATCGACGCCCCGGAAGCGAGCATGATCATGGTCGAGCATGGCACGCTCCAACACATGGTCGCCATGCCCGGAGTTGCCGCGTCCATCCAGCTTCTTGAACGCAAGGGTGACTCGCTGATTGCCACCGCCCATCTCCTCCCCGACTTCCGGCTTGAGGTCGAGGGGCCCCACCGGCATTCACTGCTGGAGCGATGGGTTCGGACCCTTGAGGAGATCGGGATTTCGCATCAGAAGCCGTCGGAATGTTAGAAATATCTCTGGACCGACATGCTGAAGAAGAATTCGGTTTCGACGGATTCCGCGGAACCGGTGATGGGGGCGGCGGAGACGGGATTCGGTGAGGACGCGAGGGGGATGTGACCTTCGCCCGAAAGGAGGCCGGAGGTCGGATCCAGCCCGATCCAGCCGGCACCGGGCAGATAGACTTCCGCCCACGCGTGGAGATCGGCGACATCCTCGGCCACGCCCTCGTTAGATTCCTCGTCGGCCTTGAGCTGGATCAGGTAACCGGAGACAAAACGGGCGGCGAGCCCGAAATGGCGAAGGGCGTTGATGAGCAGCCAGGTCGAGTCACGGCAGGAGCCCGTGCGATTTGCCAAGGTGAACTCGGGCGTTTGGATGCCAGGCTCCATGCGCATGGAGTAGGCAACGGCCTGGTTCACCCGTTGATTGAGTTCCACGAGAAAATGGATGGACTGCCGCGGACTGGCATCGACCGACCTAACAAAACTATCCCACCGATCACCAATATCGGATGGATTTTTCAGATAGGGCGCGAGTTCATCCTGCTCGGTCGCGTCGTAGCTGAAGGGAAAGTCCGTCGCGTAATCCTCGACGAAGAAGTTGAAGGGGTTCAGGGGAACCAGGTCGGCGACCAGATTCACCTCGACCTTGAATTCCGACACCGGAGCCGAGAAAATCACCCGGGCAAGGTAGTTTCCCTGCGGGTCCTGGATCCAGTGGAGCGAATGGCTTTCGGGGGTGATCGTCAGCGTGTAGTCGAGAATCGGTGTGCGACAGTGGGGAGAAGGCCGCAGCCGGATCGTTTGCGGGGAAAGCCCGGCCGGCCGGCTGTAGCGGTAGCGGGTCGTGTGGTTGAGGGCGACGGTGACGGACATGGATGTTAGGTTTTTGAGCGATGGAATCCAAACGCGGGATGAAACCGCGACCCGTCCGATCGATACGGCTACGGAGGTAATTTTCAGGCGTCCACCAGGTCGGCGACCGGATCGACGATTTCCGTTAGCATGTAGCGGTTGCTCAGTTCGATGGCGATCTCGGCCAGGGCGTCCTCGATGTCATGGATGAGCCGGTGCGCCTTGTCGCCCTGGAGGTCCATTTCATTCGCGTAGTTCAGCCGGGAAATCAGAAGTCCCATCTTGCGCTCCGCCTCATTGGAATATTGGGCGATCGAGCATTTCGAAATGGCGTGCATCGCGAGTTGCAGGCGGTTGACACAGAAGAGAACCGAGCGAGGAAAGGTCCTGGAAAGGATCAGCATGCTCCGCACATGTTCGCCGGTCACCTCGGAGACATAGATCCGGTGATAGGCTTCAAAGGCGCTGCACCCGCGCAGCAAGGCGGCGAGCTGGGCGGTGTCCAACGCGTCGTTCTCCGCGTAAGGACCCGAGCGCATGTGGCGTTTCGAATCGAGGATGCGGCAGGTCTTGTCAGCCCGTTCGATCTGTCGTCCACAGATGATGAACTCATACCCGATCTGATGGGGAAAGGTGGCTTCGGTGATGCCCTGGAACAACAGGGAGAACTCCTTGATCTCATGGAAGAAATCGAAATTGAGCTCGGTGCACACCTTCTCCGCGTCGGTCTTTTTTAAGAACAAGTACATGCGGTTGATGGTTTCCCACATCTCGGATGAGATCTGGTCACGGATCATCCGGGCGTTCTCGCGGGCGAAGGAGATACAACTGAAGACCGAACTCGGGTTCTTGGTGGAAAAGGTCAGGAAGCTGGTGACATCATAACTCGACTTCGCGGGATGCTGGGTCTCGAAAAGCTCGAGGTCCCCAAGGGATGTTAGAATGGGTTTCCAGTGGCTGTAACTGATCTCCTCGCTGCCGTGTTCGGACTCGAGGAGGGTTTGAAGCGTGACGTCCACCAGACGAACCGTGTTTTCGGCACGTTCGATATAGCGGCTCATCCAGAAGAGGGATTCGGCGACTCGGCAAAGCATGGGACTGGGAGAAAGTTGGTTTTTCGGGGAGTTAAAATGGGGGGAGGAATCAATCGTCGTAATTGGTGACCCAGGTGTCCTTGCTGCCACCGCCTTGTGATGAGTTGACGACCAGCGAACCCTTGCGCAGGGCCACGCGGGTCAGTCCGCCGGGAATGATCTTGGTCGTTTCCCCGCAGACGATGTAGGGACGCAGGTCGATGTGGCGACCGTCGAATTCGCCGTCGCAGTAGGTGGGGTGACGGGAAAGCGAGATGGGTGTCTGGACGACGAAATCACGCGGCGCGGCTTTCACCATCTTGCGGAATTCATCGACCTCCGCCTTCGTGGCGTGGGGACCGATCAACATGCCATATCCACCGGCCTCGTTGGCGGCCTTCACGACGAGTTTGTCCATGTGTTCCATCACGTAGTCGTAATCCTCCTTCGCGGTAGGGAAGCCACGTCTTAACACTGGGTAGGATGGCCTCCTCGCCGAGATAATATTTGATCATGTCCGGCACGAAACAATAGGTCACCTTGTCGTCGGCGACACCGGTTCCCAGCGCGTTGGCGAGACCAAGGTTGCCCTTGCAGTAGGCCCGGACAAGGCCGGGAACACCGAGCATCGAGTCCTTGCGGAATACTTCCGGATCGATGAAATCGTCGTCGATGCGCCGATAGAGCACATCGACGCGCCTGAGCCCCTCGGTCGTCTTCATGTAAACCCGATCGTCCTTTTCCACGACGAGGTCCCGGCCCTCGACGATTTCCACGCCCATCTGCCGGGCGAGGAAGCAATGCTCGAAATAGGCGCTGTTATAGACGCCCGGCGTGAGGACGGCGACGGTTGGATTGTCGATGCCTTTCGGCGCGATGTTCTTCAGCGCGGCGAGCAGGATGTCCGGGTAGTCGAGAACCGGTTGCGACTCCGCTGCGTGGAAACAGCCGGGGGAAGGCGCGCTTCATCGACTGGCGGTTCTCCAGCATGTAGGAGACGCCGGACGGGCAGCGGCCGTTGTCCTCGAGCACGAGGTATTCGCCCTTGTCGTCGCGGATCAGGTCGGTGCCGCAGATGTGGATGTAGATGTCCTTGGGCACATCGATTCCCACGAGCTCCTTGCGATAATGCTTCGCCGAATTGAGGATATCCTCGGGGAAGACCTTGTCCTTCACGATCTTCTGGTCGTGATAAATGTCGTGGAGAAAGAGGTTCAGCGCCGGGATGCGTTGCTCAAGTCCGGCGGACAAATGGTCCCATTCCTTTTTCGGAATGATGCGCGGCATGAGGTCGAAAGGGAAAACCCGCTCGGTGCTGCTCTCCTCGCCGTAGACGGTGAAGGTGATCCCCTGTTGCAGGAACGCGAGATCGACCGCTTCCCGCTTTTGGTTGAATTCCTCCGGCGTCAGCTCGTGCAGACGATCGATAAGGTGTTGATAATGAGGGCGGGGGGTGCCGTCGGCTTCGAAGGCTTCATCGAAGAAGGTGCCGCGGTCGTATTGGATTTCCATGGTGACTTTGCTGTCTTTTTAGGGCTTGAACTTGAGTTTCGGGTTTCTCCGTAGGCCATTGATGTTGCAACGTTTGTGCCATGTTCAAAGAACATCCGCAGCCCTGATTTCAAGGGGAGGATCGCATCCGAGGAAGATTCCAACTCGTCAAATCCAAGTCGAATCAATTCCAAGATTCGCCAAAAACCTCGATCGCAGGGCGGAACCCGCCGCCTTTCGGAGCGTCACCACCGGACCCGGTAGATGCTACCGGGACCTCAAACCGCCAATCCGAGGCGGAACGGCGAGGCCTGGCACCCGCTACCGGAAGCCCCCCTTCGATTTGGGTTGAGGTTGGTCGCCACCCTCAGGCTCCATTTAGTCGAGGAAGTATCCACGGTGGAAAGCCCAATAGAAGTCGCCGAAGAATCTGAGCGCCATCGCTGCCATCCCGACACAAGCGAGAATTGGAAGCGTGATCCATGATGGGGACCTGATGCCACTCCATCTCTCCGCAATCCAGCAGGCGATCCCGAATCCTGCGATCATGAATCCAAGCAGACATGAAAAATGCCAAACGCGGTATCCGAGATTCTGCTTTTCGAGCACTGGAAATAGCGCCCACGATATCCCGATCAATGTAGGCACCGCAACCAGGGAAAGGGCAATCAAGTGCAACTTCCGGGAATAGCCCGCCAAGTCCCTTGCTAACCGCTCTGTAGGGGTGGCTGCCATCGATTTCTATTTTGCAACGTCGAGGCCCGGCACCCGCTACCGGGAACGCCCCGCCGCTTCAGGTTGGGGTTTATCGCTACCCTCCGACATCGACTCAGGGCGGGTGGTGGGTTGCACGGTGCCGGCTTGTTCGCCTGAGCTTATCTTATATACGCTTTACTAATCAAGTCGTATAGCATGAAGCCCAAAGTTGCCCCTGATACAATCAGTAGAATAAATGCAGCCTCAGGACGAGCAGCGCGTAATCTGACCGCCGTGAGAGCTAATCCGAATGAGCAAGTGCACCATGCAGTAATGATTAGATTGTCATGAATCCTGCCTATCGGACTAAATGGAACCTGCATAGATAGTGGCCCGATTAAGAAAATCCAGCCGCAAACAATAGACAATCGATATCTGATCTCAAGCGTGAGAAAGTTGTTCTTCTTTATCATAAATAGATAAATTACCACGAATATCAAAGTTGGGTTCAATAGATATTCTATCGGGCGTATCATGTTTTATTATTGCCGAACGTAAAAGAGCATGCAGCACTACCAGCGGCGGCGCACGTCGATCACGGGGTTAAGGTTGTAATTACGAGAAATCATCTAAACAGGGCGACTGGTATGGGTTGTCATGGCGCGTCTTGTTCGGCATTGTGTATTTCGAGATGACAAGTGAGCAAGATCAAATCAATTGGTTGGGTAAAAGTAGAATGGTTACAGCATAGATACCAAAGAAAAGCGTCGGCGATAAGAAGGAGTAGAAGGCAATCCTCAAGTAGGGTTCTGGTGTAAACCAACGAATCGAGAACAGAAAAACGATACTCCAAACTAGATTGCTGATCGAGCCTGCCAAGATGCTTAAGGTGAAGCTCCTACATGTAATCGCGTATTCCACAAGGAATACAAACAATCCGAGTGCGAACGAAGACAAAGAGAGTAGAAGTGAAAGGAAAACTACCTTGGGGGCAGTCCCCTCCCTAGGAATCGTGTCCTGGCTCTCCCAAGGTTTTAGGGCTTCACTCACTACTTTCATCTGGCACGTCTAGAATTGTTTGTCGAACGCAAAGGACCTAGCACCGGCTATCGGGTGCATCCTTCAACGTGGGGGTTTAGGGTTGTCCTTTCACAGGAGACTTGTCTGCGGGTTTGGTAGCCGGATGGTCAGAGCCCACTTGTGCTGCTGGAATTACTTGTTTGACTGCAGTCAGGAGCCAGTGCCTCTAAGTGCAGTTTAACAACCTCCCTGCCACTTTTCTTCTTTGTCACTACGATTGTCCCAGAATGAAACTTCACGATATACGAGTCGTTCTCTATATCAGGGAGAGTAAGAATCGGAGTAAAGGTCCATGAGGAAAGCTCGGCGTTATCCCTCTGGTATCCGATGGAAAATGTGCTTTGAGACCAGCCCGATTTCGCTTGAGAGTGAATGATGGTGCTCGTGAATAGAGTCGTGCCTTCAATATAAACCTGATAAGACTCAACTACGAAATTCTCCTTCGGGTCCTTCTGCGGTCCTGTGTGAGCCTCATCAGCAACCAATACGGATGTGCCCGCCACAAGCAAGATGGCGAAAGTAATGAGAGTATGCTTTTTCATATTTTATTGGGTTTCTTGCCGAACAGTGGTATTAGTATTTCCTCAGGAAGTGATATCCAGCGGGTGGCTACTTTCTGGAATTTGTCAGGATTCCTTGATTTGACAAGGATTTTCGAGGGCGGGGGTGCGGATATCAGGCTTTGCCGGGCCTGACTTTCGCAGGCGGGTTGACCTAGCAGATATCACGGGCCGTCCGCCCGATTTTGGGGAAAATCGGGGGAGTTTGGAGGAGCTGCTGAAGTTTTTCGCCGCCCTCGTCCCAAGTCCGGACCGGACGCTTGGACGACGAGGTGCGGCGAGAGGCCGCAGCCACGTTTCGTGCGGTGAGGAGGCTGGCATCGCAAAGAAATGTGCAAGTGCACACTTTTTGGGTGGGTCGGGGTTTTTCCGTCTCCTAATCGGTTTCGCATGAGTGCGATCAAGACGCGTTGGTGCTGGCGAAAGGATCCGTCGCCGCTGCGCTAGACCGTTTGCCAAAAGAGATTGCCGAAACGCAACTTTTCAAGA
>CAWENZ010000056.1:0-175840 GCA_963810445.1 uncultured Verrucomicrobiae bacterium
CGGCGGCGAGGTGGATCACAACGCTGCGGCGGATACTGAAAAAATAGAGGGAGTGATACGATGAAAAAAACATTCATTTTGTGTTCTTGGTTGCTGGTCAGCGTTCTGGCATTTGCCGGGGAGCGGGTTGCGCTGTGGCCGGAAGGAAAGATCCCTGATTTTCAGCCCGGGCAAATCGCGGCGACCACCCAGGAGGTGAAAGCGCCGGGATTCAAGGCGGCGGATCATGCGATGCCGCATCTCGACTGGTACGAGGCGCCGGCGACGAAAAACGGCGGCTGCATGTTGCTCATTTCCGGCGGCGGCTATCAGAATTGCTGCGACGGAGAGTGGATTGATCGGGTCGCGAAAAAGTTCACCGAACTCGGGTTCGTCTGCGTGAGTCTCACCTACCGCACGCCGCGTCCGCAAGGCTTGCCGATCTATCAGAGCGCGTGGGAGGATGGACAACGCGCCGTCCGTCTCGTCCGCAATGACGCGAAGAAGCGCGGCTTCGATCCGGAGAAGATCGGTGCGTTCGGGTTTTCCGCAGGCTCGCATCTAACGGTCCTTCTTGCGACGAGCTCGCTCACACCGGCGTATGAGCCGGTTGACGGACTCGACCAGCTTCCGTGCCATGTCAACTTGGCGGTGCCGGTTTACACCGCCTACGCGCTCACGGACGGACTCACCGGCCCCAACACGCGCGACGGCGACGCGATCGACGTCAAGCTCTCGGACGTGTTCAAGTTCGACGCGAAGACTTGTCCGATGGCGCTCTTCCACGGTGGGACGGACGCTTATTCTCCGAATGGCTCCACGCAGATCTACCGCCAGCTCCGCAGGATGAAAATCCCGGCTGAGATCCATCTCTTCGCCGACCGCCCCCACGGGTTCATGGGCGATCCGGGCAAGGGCGAGGACGGCACCGCCTACGATCACTGGCTCGACCGTGTCACCGAGTTCCTCCACCAGATGAATTTCGACGGGAGTCTCGGTGCGGAAGTCGATCTGATGACGCGATATCCGAACGATGATGCGCGCGGCGAAACCAGCAAGGAGCCGGTCTGGCCGGAAGGCAAAATGCCGGACGTGCAGGCGAACCAGTGCCAGCCTTATCTCGAGTGGCACATGCCGAAGGAACTCAAGACGAAGGCGATCCAGATCATCTACTCGGGCGGCGCCTACAGTGGCAACAATCCGGACGGATTCGAAGTCGCACCGGCGCGGCGCTTCCTGAACGAAAAGGGCATGGCGGTGGTGACGATGAAATACCGCACGCCGCAGCCGAAGGGGCTGGCCAAGCACACCACGGCCTGGCAGGATCTGCAGCGCGCTGTCCGCATCGTCCGCAGCGAGGCTGTGGCGAAAGGGCTCGATCCCGAGCGCATCGGCATCATGGGCTCCTCGGCCGGTGGTCATCGTAACACTCATGGGCGCGACCAGCTCGAAACGCCGTTCCTATGCGCCGATCGACGACCTCGACAAGCTTTCCTGCAATGTGCAATGGTCGGTCGCGATCTATCCGGCGTATGCGCTAACAGACGGCGCACAATCCCCGAATGCGAAGGGCGGCAACGAGGACGACGCGAGGCCCGTCCCAGAGTTCTCGTTCGACCTTGCGACTTGCCCGATGCTGTTCATCCACGGCGACGCGGACGGTTGGGCGGCGATGAATTCGGTGAAATGCTGGGAGCAGCTTCGCCGGATGGGAATCCAGTCTGATCTCCACACGCTGGTCGGACGCGGTCACTGCTTCCAGAGGACCGCCGCCCCGGGCACGGGCAGCTACACCTGGATGGGGCGCATCTGGGAATTCATGAACCACAAGGGATTCAATAAATAAAAATAGAAACTTGGGAATTTTTCCGCGGTAGCGGGCAGGCACTTCGAGTAAAAATATTTTTACTTATTATGATGCATAACCCATGTGAATATTGAGTGGGTTTTCATTTCTATGCTTTTAAAATAGGTATAAAATGCGCATTGATGATTTTTAATTTTGATGCATAATCCGTGCATCAAATGGCCCGGCCCGCACAAATCACCCGTGAAAACCTCGCCCCTCTAATCCGGGCGCGCGGGCCAGTTTCCGCGACGGAGCTGGCGGCCTTGCTGCGGGTGAACCGCACGACCATCGCCCGGACCTTGCCGGATCTCGGGGATGAGTTGGTGACGCTTGGAGCGACGCGTAGCACGCGTTACTTGCTGCGCCGGGAGATTCGAAACATCGGGAACCGCTGGCGGCTTTATCGGATGGACGCGGACGGCAGGGCGGGCGAGTGGGCGGAGCTTGAGGCGCTCCACGAAGGGTTGTGGCGGGTCAACTGGGCGGGAACTCCGCCGGAGTGGGCCGGACATTTCATGGAGGAAAACGGACTGTGGAGTGGGTTTCCCTTTTTTCTCGGTGATGTCAGGCCGCGGGGATTTCTCGGGCGGGTCATCGCCAGCCGGATTTCGAGAACCTTGCAGCTTCCGGACGATCCAAGATTTTGGAGTGACGAGGACGTGCTCGTCTATCACCAGGCGGGGGGGAGGATTTGCCGGGGAATATCGTGGTCGGCGATGACTGCCTGCGCCGTGCCTTGGCACGATCCGCCGATTTGCCGGGAGGTAATGGGATTTTCGACGTGGATCGAGAGTCGTCTTACCCGATCCAAGCGATGGAAATCGCGCGAAGTCTGCCCGGTTCGTCGGCGGGAGGCGAGCAACCCAAGTTTCTCACCACGTTGCGGGACGAGGCCGGTGGGTTTCAACCGGTGTTGGTCAAGTTCTCCGCGCCGATGGATCAGGCGACCGGTCGGCGTTGGGCGGATCTGCTTCTATGCGAATTTCATGCCCATCAGATCCTGGCTGAGGCGGGCTTGGCGAATGCCGGGGCGCGCCTGCTTGATGCGGATGGCCGGCGATTCCTTGAAATCCCGCGGTTCGACCGAATCGGGCCGGGCGGGCGGCGAGGGGTGGTTTCGCTGGAAGCGCTGGCGTCACCATTGATCGGCTCCCTGTCGCGGAACTGGCTCGATGCGACGACGGAATTTCATCGGCGCGGGGTCATCGACAGTTCGTCGTTCGCCACGGTCCAGCGCTTGCACGCCTTCGGGGAGTTGATCGGGAACACGGACATGCATTTCGGGAATCTCGCGTTTTTCCTCGATGACACGCTGCCATTCCGGGTCACGCCCGCCTACGACATGCTGCCGATGCTGTGGGCACCGGGTAGCCAGGGGGAATTGATCGAACGCCAATTCACGCCGGCGCCGCCGCTGCCCGCGATGACGGAGCCGTGGCGGGAAGCGGCGGGATGGGCGGAAAATTTCTGGGAGCGCGTGTCGGGGGATGTTCGTCTATCAGCGGAGTTCGCCCGAATCGCGGATAATGCCCGGGCGGTGCTTGCGCAACTGCGGAGGCACGTAGGGTGATCACCGATTCCGAATGAATGCTGGAGATTTGCTTTTGGCGGGTGGCTCCTGAAACAGCCGCTGTGCCAGACCGCAGGCAGGTAAAAGTGAGGGGGCTTTGCGAAGCGATGCCAGAATAGGGCATTCCGATCACCCCGTGATTCTAGCGGAAATCCTGTCAAGTTTTACACATTGATGCTGGCTTCCATGCATTCATCCATGAGCAATGACCCCGTTTGCCGCGGAAAATGGGGAGATGAAACCAGATTGCGCTCGATTACCGGGACTGGCCCAATCGATCAAGGGAATCAAATCAGGAATTTCACGACAAAAGGCCTGTCCCTTCATCATGCCTTCACGACACACGACAAAAGGCCTGTCCCTTCATCATGGTAAAAGACCGGTTTCCCGGCGGAGTTCCGCCACTCCGCGAGCCATCGCGCCTTTCTCATGGATTACGCATAGCTAGCCGGGGGAGAAATGGCAAGGAGACTTTTCAACTAAAGGCCTGTCCTTCTGTCATGTTCCCGTACTCGCTTCCTGGGTCGTCACGCTGCCCGTCGCGGCTCTTCTCGCGGGATCGGCGTTCTTTCTCTTCAGGCTCGTCACAGCAATTGCCTGCTAAGATCCGCGCCTAACGCCTTCACCTTCCCTGCGGCGTTACGCGCTTCCTGCGCATGCACACCGTGCCGAGGAGGACCCCGCCGAGCAGGATGGACGATGGCTCCGGGACTTGCGTCACCGGGGTCCCCTCAATGTCCACCTCCGCGATCAGAGTTGCACTTTCCGCCGTTACAAAGGGATCCAACCAAGTGAAACGGATCATCACGTCCACTCCGGTCAACGGGGGAATCGGATTGATCGTCACGGCCGTCACGTAACTGGTTTCTACACCCGAAATATCCACAGTTCCCAGCGTTTCGAAATCGGCCGAGCCTACCACGCTGTAGTCGATCTTGTAGTGGTGATGGTTGGTTGGTCCGATGATCCCAGAGAGACCTTCGTTGTGAGGGTAATTGAGGGAGAAGATTCTGAACTGGCTGATCTCGTAGCCCAGAGGGTTAGCGGCGGTATTGAGATAAAAGGAAGAGATGGCAGGAAAATCTCCTGCGGTCTCAGCCATCCACGAATGACCTGTCAATTCACCCGAGTAATGCACGATACCATCGTTGATGTTGGTGGGGAACCCAAAAGCCGTAGAAGAGTAAAACAGTAGATCCGGCGAGCCCGTGTTGACCAAGGTCGCTGCTGCTGTCGGGGGCATCTCCTAACACTGGAGTTGACACCCCGATGGCAAGGGCTCCGGAAGCAGTCATCGGCAGAGTTGAGGCTTGCGAGTGACACGATTCCGAGCAAGTGAGTGGCTTTGCCCACAAGGCGACAGGAGTGGATGGGGTTCATGGACTGGTATTTTGTTGGTGTTAGATGAAACAGCGGAAATCAGGCGCTTCCCCTGTCAATCTGTGTTTGGTGACTCCTGCGCGCACGATTACCAATGGTTCCGAGACTGGTTCGATCGGGTTTGACAAGAATTTTCCAAACGGGCGTGGAAAACCTTCTATTGAAATTCTCCTTGTGCCATGAGGACTGGATTGTTAGTGACCCGCGAATGCGCAAAAACCCATTCTCAGCGCCGCATGTCCCAGCCATCCTTTGCCTCGCGCTGGTCATGCCCGCGGCGGCGAAGCTCCACCGCGTTGTTTGGTTTTGGAACAATACGACCCTGCCCGCTGGAACCAGCAAAAATGGGGTCAAAAATGGGGTCAAAAAATCGGGTCAGGTTACGAAAATGGGGTCAGAAAATGGGGTCAGGAAAATGGGGTCAGGTTACGCATTTCAACATTTTCTCCAACTTCTTCTTCTCCCGGTTCATCACCTTGTCCTTGCCCGCCGCCACCACGAGACGGCTCACCGAGCCATGATGACCCATGCGTAGCCGTTCTGTGATCCATGGGTTCCCCACCGCCGTCCGCTCTCTCAGCAGCACCGCCACAAGAACCTTGCCCCGTTCTCCCTTCTTCAGCTTGCCGAGGCTGGTCCTGTCGTATGGGAGGCCAAGTGCTGCCAGCGCCTCCGCTGCTAGACGTTCAGCGTCCGCCTCCCCGTGTCCCTGGTGCGCGCCGGCGGCCCTGGTTTTTTTCGGACCCGGCTTGTTGAAAAGCGCGGTCAACCGATCCTTGAAATCCGGATCGCCCAGATACCAGCCGCGCCTGAGAGCCTTCATGGCCTTCTCGTCGATGCTGCCTCCGTCGTTGGCGGCGCGCGCCTCCAGCCACGCCACAAAGGCCCTCCGCCCCCGTCCGTCCCCGGCAAGCTCGAAGGCTCTCAGCAATCGCCCGGTTTCCAACCATTCGGGACCGTTCCCCTTGGCATGGCTTGGCAAACTGCTCCACGCATAACCGAGCAATGCCCCCCGCTTTCCACCCGCCAGCCCAGCCCGCGCAGGATTGAGATGGATGTAGTCGGCCGCGATCCGGAAATAATGCGGATCACTGTCCGAGGCATTGACCGGGATCGACTTGTAGCGCCCTTGAAACACATGCCCGCGGCGGAGTCGCCTGCGGTTCCAGCCCTGGCTGAAACTCCCGAGCAACAGTTTCATGCCGGTGGCCAGGTTCGCCTCCGGTGTTTCCACGAGCAGGTGAAAATGGTTGTCCATCAGCACCCAGGCGTGCACCCGCCAGCCGTGGCTCCCGCACACCTTGGCAAGGCGGAACAAGAATCCCTTCCGGTCCTCGTCGTCCTCGAAAACCACCTTGCCTCCGTCGCCACGCGCCATCAGGTGGTAAACCGCACCGGGATATTGGTATCGCAACATTCTTGGCACGGATCCGTTTGGCGCAAGCCCGACCCGGAGACAAGTCTTTTGTTGAAATGCGTAACCTGACCCCTTTCATGTCGATCGTTGGATTCACTGGGCTAGCTGCATTTGAGATCGTATGGGGTGCTCGAATTCTAAAAGTTCTCTTCAACGGAAATGTGTCAGTCTATTACTTGGCAATTTTTATTCTGGCAGGCTATTTGGTGCTCTATCTTGTCCTTGGAGGTCAGCGTGGGACGATCAATACGGGTCAATATCAATTAGTTGTAGCTTACGTTGGAGTTCACGCCATTGTCGCTTGGGCGGTTTTGCAAACTGGAGTTTCGTCGTCTAGCTTGGATGCACCCTTTCTCATTCCAACCATTTTGGTCATCGGAGGAATTATGCTTTGGTCGAGAATACGGCTGTTGCTATCTGGTAGGGGAGAGAATCCTGACGGTGTTAAATTATCCAAGAAAGCAAAAATAATCGCTTTAATCATCGTAACCTCGCTGTCGGTGATGATGGTGGCCCTACTCTGTACCAAAGATCTCTTTTCTCGCCAGTCCCTTGGTTGGAAACCCATTGACATGTCCTCCCCGGAATTTGGCTGGCAGTTAGCAGCGTTCGCTATTCTGCCAATCTTCTTTCAGTTTGTAGATATGACGACATGGCAACGTATTGCTGCATTGGCTAAGCCTTCCAGTGGTGCCAGTTGGCTCAAGCTAATCAGAGACGGCTTGCGACAGTATCTCATCGAATCACCGCTTTCGTGGTTGTTTCCAGTATTGCTAGGGCTTTGCGCTGCACGATTCCTTGTCCCTGCTGCGGGCACAGATCCTTGGGATGCGTTCGTCGCCAGGATATTTGCCGAACCTGGAATAACCGGCGCATTACTTTCCATCGCCATTGTTTCTGGAGTTGCATCCATCTTCCTATCAACTGCCGATGGTCTACTGAGCGCAATAGGCTACTCCTTCGCATATGATCTACATCCACGGTCGCGGCGGATGATCGACGTTCGAAAGAGCGAGCAATGGAACCCAAATGACGTTGAGTATGTGGTTGCAAGAGGCCAAGGTGCAATGGGCGTGTTTTTAGGCATTGTGGTTTTAATCTTCGTTGCAGCAGATGCCCACTCCAGCAAAGGAGAGACGCTACTTGGCCTCTTCCTGGCCTTCCTTGCACCCATGGCTTCCTTCGCGCCGGCTATAATTATTCCCGCGTTGACCAGAAGAGCGGCGCACCGATATGTAGCTTGGGCGTCGATTGCGTGCGGTGCCGCGGTTGGAATCATCTGCGGAATTATCTCGGTTTTTAAAGGTGGGCTTTGGCAATGGTTATCAATTGATCTCTCAATTGCTACCGCTTGGAGCATCTACATTTTTGGCTTCCCATTCGGTTACTCAAAACTGACTGACCTCAAATGAACTCGACACCTGCTATTTTAGGCGCGGATTCCCTCACGCTGTTCATTCTAGTTTCCGCGATGCTTTGCTATCGTGCGGTGGATCTTTATTCCATTCGCAAGAAACTCGATCAACTTGCAGCCAAGACGCGTTGGTGGACCGGGCCTGAGATTACCTACAGTGTTGTGCGAGCAGCAAGGAAACAGTGCGGTGGAAATACGCGGTCCGTTCTCTTTCAGTTCAAGTTGCTTATGGGCTTCAGGCAGGATTTCGTGGCAGGAATGATGCTTTTGCTGTTGAGTGTTTTTGCAATTGTCGGATTCAGTGTTTTGTTGTCAGCTGACGTGCGGAGCGGCAATAAAGTCGGCGTTTTGATCGCAATTGCCACAGCGCTGGTCTCGGCAGTCGCTTCTGTTACAAATTTAATAATTGAACAAGTAAAAGTCCACATTTAGAACACATTATGACAATTTGCGGGTATAACGACACTATTGGCGACGGGCTTCGACTGCTCGTCGACGGCATGATTGAAGCACTTGAAAAGAAAGCGAAACAAAGTTCGGTTCAGGGCGTGCTGGAACGCGAAGCTATCGAGTTGGATGCGATGATCAAGACGATGACGACAGCGGATGGCCAGACGCTTCCAGAGATGTTCGTCGGGCTCAATTTACTCGCGAAGGCAATGTTCAAACGTGTTCAGGACGATTTACTAGCGCAGAACAGCGACGATTTGGCGGGTGCCTGCCGCGAAGTTGGCGATTGCTTCATTGAATTGCTTTCTGACACCGAAGCTAACTATGAAGAACGTCGCGATGCTGGAGGAAGTTCGATAAGCGCGGAAACTTGCGCACGTGAGACGGCGGAGTGGGCTCTGCGACGCAGTGTTGAGTTGGACGAACGGCCTATCCACGTACCGGCTTAGTTTTTTGATTATCCCTGATGGGATTAATGGACGGGGTTGGTCCTTGGAAATCAATATCAAGGATCGAAAACATTCAAATCCAAGGACTGACCCCGTCGACGCGGCATAACGATACCGAGAACGACATCAGGCCAAGCGCCGTCGGCAAAAAGAACTGGTTGTTCGTCGGCAGCCCTGAAGCCGGAAAACGCTCTGCGGTCATGTACACCCTGCTCATCAGCGCGCGCAATCACGGCGTCGATCCGCAAGCCTACCTTCAGGATGTCATCGAGCGCCTGCCCGTGACCCGCCCGTGCGACCTCGACGCCCTGCTGCCGGCCAACTGGGCCGCCGCAAACCGCGCCGCCCACCCCGCGATCAAGTCGGAGTGCCCGCGAGCAGCCTGAAACCGGCCATACTCGCCACCTGCGCTCATTACAGCGAGCGCATTCAAACGGCGGACGCTCGGGGGCTTACCTTGTTTCGATCTGATACTACTGACCCCTTCAACTCGGTCCGAACCGCCCCAGAGAAGATTACCAGACCACTCCAGGAAAGAGGGGTTTCCATCGAACTTTTTTGCCCTTAAATTCAATGTTTCCGCCAAGCCAATACAATGGAAGAGTAGATTTTGGAAGAGTGTGAGGGAAAGAGAGTGTCAATGCGAGGCCCGATACACCTAGCCCACAATGCCCAAATTTTGACTCATTCCATTCCCGACCAATCTCTTGAATTTTGCTTCTGAAAAGTTGAATCCCAATATCCTCACAAAAGGAAATTATTAATTCCTTTTTACTTGGTTGTATGACGTCAGTATTTTCGAAAGCGATAGGAATTATGTTTGACGCGATATTTAATGGGGAGAATCGCTCTTTGCTATCAAAAAGTGTACCTTTTATTGAGTGCTATCAAGACCGGAAGGTGTTAGCACGTCTATGATTTCATGGCGATCAAATTTCAGTTTGATGTTTTGGAGATTATGAGCCTTCAACTCCCTAGTTAACCTCTGAGTGCCCAAAGTGGTAACTAATGGGTAAATCAGCGTAAGGTCGCGACTTCTTAAAAGGTCCTGATCAGCTAAAGGATCGTATTTTATATTTTTACTAGTAGAAACTCCAAGTAACGATTCGATCATTGAAACTGTTTCGCGTGCTGTAATCAAGCAATCCTCGAAAAAGAAAATCGGCATACCCATGGTGGATGGGTCCGAAAGAGTTTCGATAATATCCCGGACAGGAGCTGTATACCCCTTGCCCTCAAGGATTTTACCGAGAAGGTTTTTAAGTATGTTGCCGCTCGCGCCCTTATTGGCATTCACGCAAACTATACCATCGGTTCCGACGTGTTTCTCGAGAAGTATGCGTAAACTGTTTGATAGCCGGGTTGTCGACCACGGATCTACAAGCTTGAGCAATGCCTCTCCAATCCAGTTGTAATCTCCTCCAAAGGTGTCAAACTGGCTGACCCACTCTTCAACGTCGTATGGAGTAACAACCTCCATATTCCAACGCTCTTCAAGCTGTTTTCCAACGTTGAACGCCAGTCTAGACCGTAAAACCGAAGTAATACTGGCAGAACACGTCGCTCGAGTGATCTGATGCCATCAACACGAACAAGATTCCGAAGGTCCCCAGTTTCCGTGGTTGCTTCCTCAAAGGGAATCTTTCCCACCAATACGATTGTAACCGGCTCGCTTCTTAGGGCGAATGAGTTGATTTCCTGGGTAATTCGTTCAGCATCTAGCCGCCATGAATAGGATATTGGCAATATTCGAATCTGCCCCATTTTTTTCCAATCGGGAGACGACTCTTTTTGGAGTGCGCGGTTCAGCGACTCAAAGTGATCTATCGAGATAGCGATCAGCAACTTCATCGAATGCTAAGAATCGCTCGCTGAATTTAGTGCATTGTAAACGGATGACATCAACACCTTCAATCCCAACAACTCTTCTTGGTTCATTTTACCAACAATTTTCAGCGTTAAGGATCTAAGACTTTCGAATTCGGGCTTATTGTGATTGGAATTGCGAGTTGAGTAGCGCGGATCAGGTGCTAATGGCTTCTTTGGTTTGGTTTTCGAAGGCTCTTGAAACTTTGACATGAGTCTCGCATTGCTTTCATCTGAAAGCTCAAATTCCTCCAGTTTGGATTTGAATAACTCATCTATGGATTTTCGTCGAAACGAATTCCATTTAAATAGATTTTGCTTTTGGTTATTCTGCAATTCGTCCTGCCAAGCTGGCCAAAATTCTTCCAAGTTTAAGATCTGTTGGAGAGGTTCTTGCTCGTTCTCTTTAACAAGGGTTATAAACTGCGCGGCTATTTTTTTGTGATCAAAAGTTGTAAGGAATGCAATCTCTCGATGGTCCGGGGTGGGGCTCTCTCTGAGGTGGGCTACCTCTAAATCGCAAGTGGCGCAATTTATGTAAAGTTTCCATGGCACGTTTGGCGTAGCAAACACATACCTAGGAGAAGGCTGAACGGGTTGATTTCCAACGAGTGCATCTTCAACCTGCACATCAATCGATACATGACAGTAAAGGTCGTTCCCCCCCTTTTTTCCAACTAACTTGATTTTTTCGCTACAGTATTGGGTGAGAAAGGATTTTAATCCGCCGTATTCTTCTTTGAAATTTGGATACTTTTTGACGAGCTCCTTGCCGAAATCGCTGCAAAATACTGGCCCTTTTGCATTTAAAGCGATCTCTTCCAAGAACTGGGAAATTTCTTCTTCTTTGGTCATTTTGTTTGGTTTGATCTCGATGTTTGTCAAAAAAATAGCCCTGCTGTTTTGAGCAGAGCCATTTCTGTGTTTATTTCAATCTTGAAATACTTATCGCGTCCTTGAAGGAACTACGAAAGGTGTTGCTCGATCAATAGACTGTCAGGTCCACCATCAAGCTTTGTGGCAGAGTCCGAGAGAACCGATCTACCCACGTAGCGAACCAACGAACCCGTTTAAAGGGGCAGTCTTAAGGTTCTCAAGTAAACTTGAGCGCTACGGCTGGGTGAAACCTCCCTAACCGTAGCCCAAAATAAAGAAATTAATTAATTTTTACGGGTTGACAGTGCGAAAAATTCTTCACTGGCACGCCTCGCAGGTGCCGCCGTTCAGCATGGCGTCGATGGAGCAGGCGTTTTTCTCGGCGTCGGTGTATTGTTTGGCTCGGCGGCGGTGGCGGCGGTTTGGGTGGCCATGACGCCGCGTTGTTCCTTTTTGACGTCGATGGTGGCTTTCTCGATGTTGGAGGCGCGAGGGTGCGGAGGTAGTAGGTGGTCTTGAGGCCGGCGTGCCAGGCGCGGCGATACATGTGGCGAGAGGGTCTTCATGTCGGGGGTGGCGAGGAAGAGGTTCACGCTCTGGCGACTGGTCGATCCACTTCTGGCGGCGGGCGGCGGCGTCGATGATGTATTCGAAGTCGATGCCGAAGGCGGTCAGGTACTTGTGCCTTGAGGTCGTCCGGGATGTCGTCGATGTCGTCCAGCTCGCCGTCGAAGTACTTGAGCTGGTCGAGCATTTCCTGGTTCCAGAGGCCGCGCCTTCTTGAGGTCGCTTGACGAGGTAGCGGTTGAGGACGATGAAGTCGCCGGAGAGGTTGGATTTGACGTAGAGGTTCTTGTAGTTCGGCTCGATGCAGGGGGTGGTGCCCATGATGTTCGAGATGGTGGCGGTGGGGGCGATGGCGAGGACGTTGGAGTTGCGCATGCCGTGCTTGGCGATCTTCTCGCGGACGGGCGGCCCAGTCCATCTTGCCGCCGCGGGGGACGTCGATCTTGCACGCCGCGCTCGTGCTCGAGGAGGTCGACGGTGTCCTGCGGGAGGAGGCCGCGGTCCCACTTGCGAGCCCTTGTAGCTGGAGTAGGTGCCGCGCTCGGCGGCGAGGTCGCTGGAGGCCTCGTAGGCGTAGTAGGCGATGGCCTCCATGAACTCGTCGTTGAACTCGACGGCGTCCTCGCGAGGCGAAGGCGAGGTTGCGCTTGTAGAGGGCGTTCTGCGAGGCCCATGACGCCGAGGCCGATGGGGCGGTGGCGGCGTGTTGGCGGTCTTGGCGGCGTCGGTCGGGTAGAAGTTGATGTCGATGACGTTGTCGAGCGCGCGGACGGCGACGCGGATGGTCTCGCGCAGCTTCTCGTGGTCGAGGGCGCCGTCGCGGCGTGAGGTGGGTGTCGAGGATGACGGAGCCGAGGTTGCAGACGGCGGTCTCGTCGTCGGAGGTGTTGAGCGTGATCTCGGTGCAGAGGTTGCTGAGCAGTGGATGACGCCGACGTGGTCCTGCGGGGAGCGGACGTTGCAGGGGTCCTTGAAGGTGATCCACGGGTGGCCGGTCTCGAAGAGCATCGTGAGCATCTTCTTCCAGAGCTCGAGGGCCGTCGATCTTGTGCGGCCTAGATCTTGCCTTCGTCGGCCATGCTTCTCGTATTCGATGTAGCGCTTCCTCGAAGGCGCGTGCCGTAGAGGTCGTGGAGGTCGGGGATCTCGTTGGCGCGGAAGAGGGTCCAGGTGCCGCGGGCCTCCATGCGCTTCATGAAGAGGTCGGGAATCCAGTTGGCGGTGTTCATGTCGTGGCGTGCGGCGGCGGTCGTCACCGGTGTTGTTGCGGAGCTCGAGGAAGTCGACGATGTCGTTGTGCCAGGTCTCGAGGTAGGCGCAGCCGGAGCCGCGGCGCTTGCCGCCCTGGTTGACGGCGACGAGCTGGTCGTTGTGGAGCTTGAGGAAGGGGATGACGCCCTGGGACTCGCCGTTGGTGCCCTGCGATGTAGCCGCCGGTGCCGCGGACGGCGGTCCAGGAGCCGCCGAGGCCGCCGGCCCACTTGGAGAGGAAGGCGTTTTCGGCGATGCCGCGATACATGATGGACTCGATGGAGTCGTCGACCTTGTAGAGGTAGCAGGAGGAGAGCTGGGAGTGGAGGGTGCCGGAGTTGAAGAGGGTCGGCGTGGAGGAGCAGAAGCGGCGGCTCTTGTAGAGCTCGTAGAGGCGGATGACCCAGTCCTCGCGGTTGCCTTTTCCTCGTCGCAGGAAGAGGCCCATGGCGACGCGCATCCAGAAGAACTGCGGGGTCTCGAGGCGGCGGTGCGTGCTTGCCGGTCTTGTCGATGATGAGGTAGCGGTCGTAGAGCGTCTGGATGCCGAGGAAGTCGAAGTCGAGGTCGGCGGACGGGTCGAGGGCGTCGGCGAGCTTGTCGAGGTCGTAGTCGTCGAGGAGCTCGGGGTTGAGGCGCTTGATCTCGATGCCGTGCTCGAGGTAGGCTTGAAGGCCTGCTGGTGGGCTTGCTTGAGCGCGTCGATGCCGTCGCGGACGATGTCCCAGCCGAGGACTTCCTCGTAGATGTAGGTGAGCAGGATGCGGCCGGCGAACTTGGCGAAGTCGGCGTCCTTCTCGATCAGGGTCTTGGCGTTGAGGATGATGGTGTTCTTGAGGTCCTTTTCGGCGATCTCGTTGCCGACGGAGCGGCGGAGTTCGCGCTCGATCTCGGCTCGCCGAGGCAGAGGTCGAGGCCGATGGAGGCGAAGTCGATGCGCTTGCGGAGGTCGGTGCCGTCCCAGAAGGAGGAGATGCCGTCGTCGCTGGTGACGATGACCATCAGCTCCTGGTTCGGGTCCTCGGCGAGGTCTTCTTCCTCGACGCGCGCATGCGGGCGCGCTCGTCGCGGTAGAGGATGTAGTGGGTCGGCGACCTTGAAGTGGCCCTGGCGCATGAGTTCCTCCTGGACCATGTCCTGGACGTCCTCGATGTGGACGAAGGAGGAATCGCCGCGGCGGATGCGGTCGGTGACGCCCTTGGCGACTTCGATGGCGGGCTCGGGGTTTTCCTTGATGGTGAGGAAGGCTTTGCGAACGGCGATTTCGATCTTGGTCTCGGACCACGGGACGACGTTGCCATTGCGGCGGATCAGGCGGACGGGCAGGGCGTGCGGGCCGGTGTGGACATCGACGGCGCCGGTTTTTTCCATGGACCGGCGGAAGGCGAGGGACTTGGCGACGTCGTAGGCTTCGTTTTCGAGCAGGGCCTTTTCGATGAGCAGATAGAGATCGGCTTCGGAAAGGCGGAGGCGGCCGTCGGATTTGAGAGAGGTGGTTAGAAACGAGGCGACGGAGTGGGCGACGTCACTAACGAACTTGCGGTTGACGTCGGAGAAGATGGATTTTTCGTCCTCGCGGCGGGAGATGAGGAGGTCGGCGAGGGAGTCGCCGATGGCGTCGGCGACGTCTTCGAGCGAGAAGTGGGAATCGGTGGTGCCGCGGGTGATGGTGATGTCGGTGACGGGCTGGCGTTTCTCGGTGGAGAGGACGTCGCGCCAGTTGAAGCCGCGGTCGGTGAGGGTGAAGCGGTCGGTGACGACTTGCTTGAGGGCGAGGTCTTCGTTGAGGTTAAGGGAGCGGTACATGGATGGTGCTGGAGTGAGTTTTAAGGGAAAGTTGGGAGTGCGGGAGCGGCGGAGACGAGTTGCTAGTTTTCAGTGTTCAGTTTTCAGGGAAGAAAAGAGGAGATGAAGACTGGCGGGTTAGGTTTTTTTCGGGCGGCGGGAGTCGATGCTGCGGATGAGGCCTTGGAGCATGGCGGAGATTTCGCGGGTTTCCTTGATCATCTCGCGAGAGCCGGCGATGGGCTCCTGATCGAGGGCTTTCTGGACCCGTTCGCTGATGTAGAGTTGGGTCCGGAGTTCGCCGCAGGAGCCCTTGCTGATGCGGAGGAAGCGCATGAAGTCGCCGTCGCTGTCGCGCTCGGCTCCCTCGGCGAGGTTGGAAGGGATGGAGATGGCGGAGCGCTGCATTTGGTCTTTCAGTCCATAGTTCTTCGTGGCGTGAGTCGAGACACAGACATCCACCGCGAGTTGGCAACCGCGTTTCCAAACTTCAAGATCCTCAAAGGTAGTGGTAGCCATGGTCTCTTATTTCTTCCTGAAAACTGAACACTGAAAACTAGCAAACTCCCGCCCGATCAGAGTTCGTCATCATCCACCGACGCGAGGGCGGAGGCCTTCTGGTACTCGGTGACGCGGCCTTCGAAGAAGTTCTGTTCCTTCTTGATGTCCATCATCTCGGCGAGCCAGGGGAAGGGATTGCTGACGGACTCGTTGAGCGGGGCGAGGCCGCACGCCGTCGAGGCGGCGGTCGGCGATGTAGTCGATGTAGGTGCTCGAACTCGCTCGGAGTTGAGGCCGACGGCATTGACGGGCAGGCAGTCGCGGATGAATTCTTTCTCGAGGGCGATGCCCTCGTCCATGGTGGCGCGGAGCTCCTCGCGGAAGTCCTCGGTCCAGATCTCGCGGGTTCTCCTCGACGAGGTCCATGAAGAGATTGCGGAAGACCTCGATGTGGTTCGACTCGTCGCGCAGGGTGTAGCGGAACATCTGGCCGATGCCGGGGAACTTGTTCTGGCGGTAGAGGCTGAGGATCATGCCGAAGAGGCCGTAGAACTGGGTGCCTTCCATGACACTGGCCGAACACGAAGATGTTCTTGGCGAGGAGCTGCTTGTTCTCGGGCATGGTCAGGTCGAGGTCGCGGCGGAGGTCGCTGGCTGACCTTGGGTGACGAACTCGTTCTTCTGCGTCGATCGACTGGATGTCCTCGAACATCGCCTCGCACTCGTGCGGGTTGATGCCGAGGGAGGAAATCATGTAGAGGAGCGAGTCGGCGTGGATGTTTTCCTCGTGGGCGTGGCGGCCGAGCACGAGCTTCAGCTCGGGGGCGGTGACGAGCTCGCGGACGACGTGCAGGATGTTGTCGCCGACGATGCCTTCGGCGGCGGAGAAGTAGCCGATGCCCATGCGGATGATCCAGCGCTCGATGTCGCGACGATCTCGTCGTCGCGCCACTGCTCGATGTCCTTGCTGCATCGGGATGTCCTCCGGCTCCCAGTGGTTGGTCTTCATCGTCTTGTAGAGGTCGTAGGCCCACTGGTATTTCAGCGGGAGGATGTTGAAGAACATGGTTTCCCTGCCGTTGATCACGCGCTTGCCGGCATAGGCGAGTTCGGCTTTCTCGCGGTCGAGGATGAAGGTTTTGTTGCCCAGTGAAACGGTGGTGGTGGCGGTCGGAGTGGAAGTGGCGGACATGGTGTTTGACGGACTGGAAAAAGGGGTGAAATTGCTTGCTGGCGCACAGTCGCAGCGTCGCGGAGGCTGACAGCAATTACCGGGTTGGGTCAAACCGATTTTGCTCATGTAGTATCAACAAATTATTCACAATACAAGATGTGGTGGTTTCGTCCGCGTAGTTACGATGTAAAATGCTAGCTGGGTCTAGGGGTTGCAGGGATTGTTGAAAGAATCCGTTGGGTGGTCTAGGTGCGTCGAAAAAATGCACTGTTCGTTAGATATCCGTTAGGCGGTTCAAATTTGAAAAACTTTGTTAATTTTTCCGAAATATCGGCATTTGAGGATCGAAATTCGACGCAAGCCATTGGAGAGGAAATGTAAAAATTTTTAGTAACCCGAAAGTTGTGGGAATCATCGCATCCGGAAGTGAGGGAGGAGGACGAAAAAACCGCCCGTTCCTGGTGAGGAAGGGGCGGTGGATGAGCGCGGAATCGGGTGGGAAACTCAGAATTTCCAGTCGTGTTTGTCGAGTTCGCAGACGCAGGCGGCAAGGAGCAGGATGCAGGCCGCGAGATCCTCCTTGTGGCAGGATTCGATGGTTTGGTGGATGTGGCGGGTGGGGATGGAAACGGCCCCGGCGATGGAGCCACCGGCGACCATGCGCTGGAGGCTGGCGGTGTCGGTGCCGCCGGCGGCGAGGATTTCCGGCTGCCACTTGATCTTGTGGCGCTTGGCGGCGGATTTCATGTATTCGATCATGCGGTAGTCGCAGATGACCGAGGAGTCCATGAGCTTGATGGCCGCGCCCTCGCCGAGGGCAGTGCAGCGTTCCTGCGGGCTGGAGCCGGGGACGTCGTAGGCGATGGTGGTATCGAGGCCGAAGCCGAAATCCGGCTGGATCTGGAGGGTGGACGCCTGGGCGCCACGGAGGCCGACTTCCTCCTGGACGGTGAAGACGGCGTAGAAATCGTAGGCGGGCTTGCGCTTGGATTTCTTGAGCTCGCGGAGGGTCTCGATGAGGACAAAGACGGAGGCGCGGTTATCGAGGGATTTCACGTTCACGCAGTCGCCAAGCTCGATGAGATGCGAGAGGCGGGTGACGAAATCCCCGACGGCGACGACCTTATCGACTTCCTTTTTCGGCAGGCCGAGATCGATGAAGAAGTCGGTGATCTTGACGTTCTTGTTCTTCTCCTCGGGGGACATGATGTGGACCGGCTTGGAGCCCATGACGCCGATGATGTCCTTGCGGCCGTGGATGATGACGCGCTGGGAGGTGAGGGTTTTCGGGTCGAATCCGCCGACGGGATTGAAGCGGACGAAGCCCTTGTCATCGACGTGGGTGACGATGAATCCGATCTCGTCCATGTGGGCGGCGGCCATGGATTTCTTGGCAGCGGACTTGCCCTTTTTCAAGGCGATGACATTGCCCATGTTGTCCACGCGGACGTCGTCGGCGAGGCCCTTGAGCTCGGCGAGGACGAGGTTGCGGATTTCCTTTTCAAATCCCGGGGCACCGGGGGCTTCACAAATGCGGGCTAACAGGGGAATGTCGATGGGCATGGCGGCAAAACGCTAGCGTTCCGTAGCAGGGTGGCGAGTGGGAATTTCGGGAAATCACGGAGACGCAATTGCGGCTTGGCGATGGGGAGCGGTGGGCTACATTTCCGCCATGAAAGGACGATTGATGATTGATCTGGCAAATCTGCCGGATGAGGGAAAAGCGTACGCGGGCGAGCTGCCGAAGGAAATTTTCGACCTGCCGAAGGAGGACGCGCAGCCGACCGGCCCGCTGGAATATGACGTATGGGTTCAGCGATTCGGCTCGGAGCTGCTGATGACCGGCAATCTTTCGGCGCCCTTCGAATTCACCTGCGTCAGGACGCTGCACCCCTTCGTCCAGACGATCCATCTGGAAAGTGCCGCTGTTTCCCTGGAAATCGAGCGCGAAGGCGAAATCGACGCCACCGAAGCGCTGCGGGAGGAGATCCTGATCAATTTCCCCGTCGATCCGAGATGCGAGGATGGGGATGTGCCGCAGAAATGTGAAATCGATTCCCGATATTTATCAGTGGACAAGTCGGCGGAAGATGAGCTACCCACTCCGCCCCGCGCCGAGAGTGATGACCGTTGGTCAGCTCTCGACAAATTCAAGGACCTCAAGGACCAACTCTAACTGTAACCGAAACCATGGCCGTACCAAAACGCCGCCAATCCAAAAGCCGTCAGAAAATGCGCCGTGGCGCGACCCGTTGGCGTGCGCCGATCTTCAAGAGCTGCCCCGAGTGCAGCAGCCGGGTGCCCTCCCACATCGCTTGCCCATCCTGTGGCTACTACCGCGATCGCCAGGTGCTCGATGTCGAAGCTCTCTGAAGCTCACGACGTGATTGATATCTTCATTACCGCCCGGGTTTACTCGCGGCGGTAATTTTTCGTTGTTGTTTTTCCCATCAGATCCACCATTTCCGTATTCGCATGAAAGTCGCCCTGGACGCCATGGGTGGGGACCACGCCCCCGCCGTCAATATTGGAGGAGCCATCGACGCGCTGCGTTACTATCCGAAGCTGGAACACCTTTATCTGGTGGGAGTTCAGGAGACGCTTGAGGCGGAATGCAGGAAACAGGGACTCGATCTCAATGACCCCCGCGTCAGCATCGTCCACGCGCCGGAAATCATCGGCATGGCCGAGCCGGGTGCGAAAACGGTGCGCCGCAAGAAGCTTTCCTCCATCAGCATCGCCATGGACATGGTGAAGGACGGGCGCGCGGATGCGTTCGTTTCCGCTGGAAATACCGGTGCCGCGGTGGCTGCGGCGACCTTGAAGCTGCGGACCCTACCTGGCGTGGATCGCGCCGGCATCGCCTCCGCGCTGCCGAACGAATTCGGCATTTGCCACATCCTTGATGCCGGAGCGAATCCCGAGGCCAAGCCGGAACACCTCGTCGCCTACGCCATCATGGGCACCGCCTTTTCCCGCAGGGTCCTGGGCGTCAAGAATCCCCGCGTCGGACTCATGTCGAACGGCGAGGAAGACGAGAAGGGCACCACCTTCACCAAGGAAACCTTCAAGCTCCTCAAGCAGACTCCCGGCATCAATTTCGTCGGAAATGTCGAGGGCCGCGACCTGTTCGAAACCGAGCTCGACGTCGTCCTTTGTGACGGATTCGTCGGAAACATCATGCTCAAGACCATCGAGGCCACCGCCAAGGCCGTCTCGAAGTGGCTGAAAACCGAGATCAAGGGCAACCCCTTGCGCATCGCCGGGGCCATGCTCGCCCAAGGCGCGTTCAAGGCGCTCAAGGAAAAGAGCAGCTACGAGACCTACGGCGGCAGTCCGCTGCTGGGCGTGAACGGCGTGGTCATCATCGCCCACGGATCCTCCACCGCGCTGGCGGTGCGAAATGCCATCCGGGTGGGCATGGAAACCGTCGAAACCGGCGTGAATCCACGGATCGAGGAGGCATTGGCCGCGATTCCCAAGATCACCCCGGCGGAAGTCTAGGCCCCGCCACGGCGAAAATCGGAACGCATTCCGGTTACGGTCTTGCCATCACTTCAAAAATCCGTAGTTTCCCGGCGAGCAGGTATTTCCTACCTACCATGCCCGCAACCGGCCGAGTGCCTACAGATTCACCCCATTTCTCAGGGTCGTGAAATCGGCCTGCGGTCAGGAAATCCGGAACCATCTGACTCACGGGCGGCGGCGCAAGCCGGCTTGTCCCGGCACGGGTGAGGTCCCTTTCCGCAGGCGCTGCGGAGCTTCACCCCGGCACCAAAAAGCCGGAGTTGTCGGACACATGCCGGTCAGCACGAGGTCCTTCCAGCATTGCCGGATTCTCCTGAATCCGCCGCGCCGGGCCGCCTGAAACCATGACCCCACTGACAACATGTCAAACGCAACACACGATTCCCGCAATTCGGGAGACAGCCGTCGCCGCCGCTCACGCGGAGGCTCCAACCGCAACCGTAACAACAACGATGGCGATCGCCGCAGCAGCAGCGGAGGTGATCGCGGATCCCGCGAGCCCCGCAACGACCGCGGAAATTCCCAGGATCGCCGCAAGGATAGCGGTCGCGCCGAGGAATTCCGTCCCCAGGCTCCGCGCAAGTATGCTCCCGCCAAGCTCACGCTCTGGCAGAAGATCCTGAAGATGGTCGGACTCTACACGGAGCCCGCCCCGCCATCCCGCTACGACCGCAAGCCGGACGCCGCGAAACAGGAGACCACGAAGCAGGAAACCACCCCGTTTCCGAAATCCGCCCCCAAGACCAACACCCGCAACGCCCGCTCCGGTGACAGCGAAGCCCGTCCGCCACGCGAACCGCGTGAGCCCCGCGAGCCTCGTGAAAAGCGCGAGGACGGCGATCGCCCGCCGCGCAAGGAGCGCACGCCCCGTGGTGACAAGCCGCGCGGTGGCGACCCGAAAAGCGTCGAGTCCACCCGCGTTTACGTTGGAAATCTTTCCTACGACGTCAGCGAGCAAGACCTCCAGGAGCTCTTCAAGGGCATCGGCGGAGTCCGCAACGTCGAGATCGTTTACAACCGCAGTACCCACCGCTCCAAGGGCTACGGCTTCGTGGAAATGCTCCGAATGGACGAGGCCATCCGTTGCGTGGAAGTCCTTCACGACCAACCCTTCATGGGCCGCAAGCTGACCGTCTCCGGAGCCAAGTCCAAGGGCAACGACGAGCGCGAGGACGCCGAGGACCGTGGTGACGACAAGCCAGCCGCCAGGGTGGTGCTCGCCTCCACCAATCCACCCGTGGTCACGGAAGTTGCCGCACCCGTCGAAGCCACGGCCGAGCCGGTCATCGAGACCATCGTCGAGCAAGTCGTCGAAGAAGCGCCCGCCGCCGTCGAGACCGCCGAAGACCTCACCGCCAAGTACGGCTTCGAGGAGCCCAAGGAAAAGACCGGGGAAGCCTGATTTCCTGCTCTGAATACCCCATCCAACCAACCCCCGTCCGGTCCGCCGCGACGGGGGTTTTTTCTTTATACATTTGCCAAAATGCTTTTCCGTTATTCTTGATGGACCGGTTACCCTAGTAAGAAAAAGGGATCCACAGGAGGAAGCAGAGGAAACGGAGAATGAATGAGTTATAGACCGTTTGCCAAAAGAGATTGCCGAAACGCAACCTTTCAAGGCAAGGAGCGGCGGACTCCGATCCGCCGAGGTCCATGAAGTGACGATGCGAGGTGGTAAACCGCTTTTCATCGGCTTCACATGGGCTTCGGCGATTCGGAGATCGCCGCTCCTTGTTCCCGGCTACGCCACCGCGTAATCCGGATAGAGGAAACAACTTTTGGCAAACGGTCTAAACATCCCTCGATTCTCTCAAAAGGTGTTGGAGAGCAGGCTTAAATTTCTAATACAAGCCTCCGATCCTCTGTTTCCTCCCTTACCTCCTGTTCAATCTCATTTCGGTTCTTAGCCCGACTTTCGCTGTTAGTTTGGAATTTCGCCAAATTTCGCCCCTCTGAGACGCTGGAACCCTTGATTTTCCAGCATCGGGCCTCGGAAAACGGCTGCGGTGGAGACCCACCCCATGGACAGATGTGCCCTAACGGGATTATGCTTCATGCCTGTCGATGTTCTTACGCGCCAACAAACGATTCAAAGACGGCAAGCCGCACCGCTAC
Organism: uncultured Verrucomicrobiae bacterium; assembly: GCA_963810445.1. Taxonomy (GTDB): domain Bacteria; phylum Verrucomicrobiota; class Verrucomicrobiia; order Verrucomicrobiales; family Akkermansiaceae; genus Luteolibacter. The sequence goes on from CAWENZ010000056.1 coordinate 22,172, forward strand.
TGGAGCGTGGTGGAAAACCGCCGCGTCGCAGGTAACCGAACGGTTCAGAAAACCCTGCTCTATCTCGGCGAGATCAACGACAGCGACCGCGCCTCGTGGACCCGCGCCATCGAGGCTGTCGATGAGCGCGACGAAACCCAACAGATTCATCTGTTCCCGGAGGACCGCACGCCCGACCCCTTGCTCGAACATCCCACGCTCAAACTTCGGCTCGATCACATCGAACTGGCCCGTCCACGCCAGTGGGGCGGCTGCTGGCTTGCCCTGGAACTCTGGAACCGCCTCGATCTCGACGCCTTCTGGCAACCGCTCCTGCCCGACTCCCAAAAAGGCACGCCCTGGCTCAAGGTACTCAAAGTTCTAACCGCCTATCGACTATTGGATCCCGGCAGCGAGTGGAAGCTCCACCGCTCCTGGTTCGACCGCAGCGCCATGGCCGATCTTCTCGACGACGACTTCCGGCTCGCCGCCAAAGACACCCTCTACCGCTGTCACGATCTTCTGTTAGTTCATCGCGAGGCAATCTTTTCCCACCTCAAAGAGCGCTGGACCGGACTCTTCGGCGCGAGTTTCGACATCCTTCTCTACGACCTAACAAGCACCTACTTCGAGGTCGATGCCAACGGTCCGGTCACCGAAGCGAGCCAACTCAAAACCTTCGGATACAGCCGCGACAAACGTCCCGACTGCGTGCAAATCGTCATCGCCCTCATCATCACCCCCGACGGCCTTCCCATCGGCTACGAAGTCATGCGCGGCAACACCTCCGACAAAGCCACCCTCGCCGGAATGTTAGGGAAGATCACCGCACAATATGGCAAAGAGCGGCGCACCTGGATCATGGACCGCGGCATCCCCACCGAAGAAACCCTCGATCAAATGCGCCAGTCCGCCCCCTCCGTGCGCTACCTCGTAGGCACTCCAAAAGGTCGCCTAACCAAACTCGAAAAAGATCTCGCCACCAAAGACTGGCAGCAGGTCAAAGACGACGTCCACGTCAAACTCCTGCCCCGCGACGGAGAACTCTACGTACTCGCCCGCAGCCTACCACGCCGTTGCAAAGAGAGCGCCATGCGGCGCAAAAAGCTCAAAGCCTACTGGGCGCGTCTTAAGGAACTTCAAAAACGCGACAAACTCACCCGCGACGAACTGCTGCTCGCCATCGGAGCCGCCAAGGAAAAAGCCGGACGCAACGCCCACCGGCTTGTCATTCTTCATCTTCCCGCACTCGGAGAGCAAGTCAGCGCCGCAACCTTCCGCATCGAACTCGATCGCAACAAACTCAAAGCCACCCGTCGCCACGAAGGCCAATATCTCCTACGCAGCAATCTAACCGGCGAAGACCCCGCCGAACTCTGGCGCAACTACATCAACCTCGTTCGCATCGAGGAGAGCTTCCGCACCCTCAAGGGCGACCTCGGGCTACGCCCCGTCTTTCACCAACTCGACGGCCGCATCGAAGCCCACGTCTTCATCAGCTTCCTCGCCTACTGCCTGCACGTCACCCTTGAGCAATACAACAAGAAGGCGGCCACCGGCCTGAGTTCCCGCAGCGTGCTGGAACGATTGAGCGAGATCCAGATGCTCGATGTGACCATCCCCGCCACCGACGGACGTGAATTGCGGATGAAGCGCTACACCAAGCCCGAGAAGATCCACCACCTGCTGCTCGAGCAACTCGGCTTTACCCTCCCCGCCCAGCCACCGCCGGAAATCAGAAATCAAAAGCCTGTGGTGTAGACCTTTTGAAAAAACCAACGCAATCTCAACGATCCTGACCCGAAAAACTGCCTAACAGCGAAAGTCGGGTTAGGGTTACGTGTCCAAGAAACAAGGAGCGGCGAACTCCGATCCGCCGTGGTCCATGCTTCGTTGTTTCAAAGCGGTTTACCTCGTCGCTTCGTCAATTCATGGGCTTCGGCGGATCGGAATGCAGAGCGAGCGATAGCGGGTTTATTGTAAATCTCGAATTGCACCCCGCATGGCCGAAGGCAATCCACCGAGCCAGATTTCTTGATCCCCAGAGGCGATGGGCGTATCGTTCCGCGTAGCGATGAAAAGGATCACCCTCAAGATCGACGACGAGATCTATCGGAAAGCGCGGCTCCAAGCTGCACGGAAAGGCAAATCGGTCAGCTCGGTGGTAAATGACTTTCTGGCGAAACAAGCAAGTGGGCAGGGCGATCTGGAATCCTGTCGCATCGCTGCACTTGACGAACTTTACCTCATTGCCGCCGCGCGTGGGCAGGCACGGGCGGCTCCGATCAAGCCTCTTACACGGGATGAAATTTATACTGACAGTTTCTGACCAAACCTGACGCTGAAATGAACGACACGAAAGCGCAGGACCAAGAAAGGAGGATGCAGGCTTTTCTCGAAAAGGTGATGGTGGGCCTGACCAGTTACGAAACCTCCAACGAGGAAATTGAAAAACAAGGTATAAGCCCCATCACAGGTGTCCCGAAATCCATGGAGCCCGACTCTCCTCCCCTTCCCTGATTTTTCGGCAGGCTGTTGGGAAATTGAATTCTTGAACGTGAAAGGCGCTTACGGGCAGCCTGTCCGCGCCCGGCTAAGGGGCAAGGACATCTCGTCCACGCGTGGGGACGAGACGTCCCCACCCCCTCTTTTCCAGAAAGCATCGAATCACCCCGCAGCTCCGCCGCCTCACACCCCGCGAGATTGGCCTGGGCGTAGGCGAAGTTGGAGAGCTGAGGCGGGTGAAAATTTCCACCATGCGCCGCGCGTGGGGCAGGCCATTAAACGCGCGGGAAAAAGCCTTGAATAGATGAAAGCTGGACGTTCAGCCTTCAACGGTATTTCGCTTGGTAAAGGTAGTAGGCACTTTCTTCCGGCGAGTATCCACCATCCTGCAAGGCTTTCAATCTCACCGCATCTGCCAGGCCACGGAGCCGGGAATCGCTTAGCCAATAATTGGTCCCGAAAGACGTCATTTGCAATTCCCAGAATGCAGTTTCACGACGCTTAAGAAGAGCTTGATTTGCCTCCGCTTTTGCCTTCGCCCGCTCCATCGCAAGTTCCATCTTGGCCATTGCTTTTTCAGCCTTGGACCTTTCCCTATCGAACGCCGCCGCGATTTCTTTGTTGTATCCGAACTGAAGCCGCACAGCTTCGCTCACGTCCTCAAATCTAACGCTCTTTGCTCCATTCTTATGGACGAAACTGATGAAACTTGGCTTCACCCGCACGGATCGGATCTCCTCATAAACCTCGCCTTTGAGAGTCTCCAGGCGGGTGATTTCCGGCACGGGCGCGGGGGCATCCTCGCCACCGGCCAAGCCAAGCGCCATTCGGGAAGCCGCCTTGAAATCTTCCGGGGCGATTCTCCCGATCCCTGCGGAATGGGTGACCTTCACCTTTCCATCTTCCATCACGGCCGCCGTCACATGCTCCAGCTTGCGACCGTCCGCCAGTTCCAGTGTCTCCGGCACGCCGAGGCACGGGGCAATGACTGAAAGCAGGGCCAGGAAAACCACGGGGAGAGGATTTTTCACCCACCCTTCCTAACGCCCGCGCGCCGCCGCGTCAAGATCCCCTGCTGGGGCTCCGTGACGGGCCGATGAAACTCATCCTCCGCCGACCCGTCACGCTTTCCCGCCTCACCATCGCTGCGGGAAAGCCGTCTATCTCATTTGCGGCATCACTGAAAAAGCGGGAGGAGGTGGAGGATTCCGCCCGATTCCTGCTATCCTGCCAACAAGATGAGCAATGGGAAACAATCATCGCGGGGACTTCAACCCGTCCGCGTCTTGATGCGTTTCTCAGTGAGTCTGCGGCGGAAGGTGATGAACCGCTCGACGAATTCGACAAGCTCTTCGGATAAGGAGGGTTGATCTTCGGTCAACCCGGGTGGACTGAAAGTCCACCCTCCTTACGATTCCTTCGCCTTCGCGGCCTTTTTCGCGGCGGCTTTCTTCACCGGCCTTGGCGGGAAGTCGAAGCCGATCTTGCCGTCCTTGGGGTCGAAGGTGAGGTGGGCGTCGAACTTGCGCTTGGTGCGGTTGGAGACGAAGCCCTTGAGGACGTCGGTCTTGCCGACGCTGATGAGCTTGAGGATCTGGTCCTGCGGGATCTCGCACTGGAGGATGGACTTGCCGATGCGGATGCCGTGCGGGTCCTTCTTGGTGACGATCTCGGGGACGTGATAGGCCTTTTCCGTGGCATAGACCTTGTAGGTTTTGCCTTCCTCGGTCCTGGCCTCGCCGACGAGCTGCTCTTCCGTTAGCTCGGGCGGGCCGTCGCGGTCGTCGTTCTCGAAGACGAAGTTGATCTTGAACTTGGCGTCGAGCTCGAGCGCGGCGTCGAAGGGCTTGTTGAACTTGGACTTGAAGCCTGTTAGCGGGCCGACGAGTTTGGTGGTGAAGAGCTGGATGGCTTCGTCCTCGGTGAGGAGGCGGCCGGCGATGTGCTTCTTGGCCTTGAACTTGCACTCGGGCTCGCGGCATTCGTAGGTGGCCTCGGTTTGCTTGAGCGAGGGCGCGCCGCACATCGGGCAGGCGACCTTGAGGTCGGGGAAGACCTCGCTCTTTCGCGAGATCGGCCGCTTGGCGGGCCTTGGTGCAGATCTCGTTGGTGTAGGAGATGATTTCCTTCATGAAGTCGCTCCGCTTGAGGTGGCCCTGCTCCATCTGGCGGAGCTTGAATTCCCAATCGCCTGTTAGCTTGGGCGAGTAAAGGCCCTCGATCTCCATCTCGCGGACGAGGTCGATGAGGCGCATGCCACTGCCGGAGACGTGGAGCTCGCGGCCGTCGCGGGCGAGGTATTTCTGGGCGATGAGACCCTCGATGGTGGCCGCACGGGTGGCGGGAGTGCCGAGGCCACGCTCGGCCATGGCTTCGCGAAGGGCTTCGTCGTCGATGAGCTTGCCGGCACCTTCCATGGCGGAGAGGAGCGTGGATTCGGTCATCCGGGCAGGTGGCTTGGTTTCCTCCGCGAGGAGCTCGACGGATTCGACGCTGGCGGTTTCACCGGCGTTGACGGGGCAAAGCTCGTCCTTTCCGGCGGCGACACCGGGGCGGCGGCCGTAGACTTCGAGCCAGCCGGGTTTGACGAGGATGCGGCCTTCGGTTTTGAAGGTGTACAGGCGAGACGCCTGTGCCCCCTTCCTGGAGGAATCGATGCGGGTGAGGCGGGTCGTTTGCTCGAACTCGGCGACCGGATAGAAGACGGCGATGAAGCGCTTCACGATCATGTCGTAGAGCTTTTGCTCGGCCTCGCTGAGTTTGGCGAACTTGCCGGTCGGGATGATGGCAAAGTGATCGGAGACCTTCTTGCTGTCGAAAACGCGGCGCGACTTGTGAAGGCGCGGGCCGTTGTCGGCGCTGCCTGCGAGCACGGCCTTGGCGTATTTCGCGACGTCGAGGTCGCTGTTGCCGACGTCCTGCATCGTCTCGCGCACGTTGCCGGTGTAATCCTCCGGCAGGTACCGCGAATCGGTCCGCGGGTAGGTGATCATCTTGTGCTTCTCATAAAGCGCCTGGGCGATCTGGAGCGTGCCCTTCGCGGAAAACGGGGCTTCACGCTGGAGGGTGGTGAGGTCGTAGAGTTGCGGGGAAATCTGGGTGTTCGCCTTTTTCTCCTCGGTGACCTTGCCGGTCTTGCCGGTGCAGCGGGCGACGATGGCCTCGGCGGTTTGCTGGTCCCAGATGCGTTCGGGTTTGGAAAGCGGGGCGTTCTCGTCCTTTTTCCAGGATTCATCGATCCACTTGCCGAGATATTCGCCGGCCTCGACGCCGAAGGTGCCGTGGACCTCGAAATAGGGCGTCGGCTTGAAGGCGCGGATCTCGGCCTCGCGCTGGGCGAGGATGGCGAGCGTCGGCGTCTGGACGCGACCGGCGGCGGTGATGTTGAATCCGCCGTGGCGGGAATTGAAACAGGTGAGGGCGCGGGTGGCGTTGAGGCCGACCAGCCAATCGGACTCGGAGCGGCATTTCGCGGCATCGGCCAGCGGCTTCATCGACTCGCCGGAGCGGAGGTTTTTCCAAGCCTCGAGGATGGAATCATTGGTCATCGACTGCATCCAGAGACGCTTGACCGGCTTGTCGATGCCGCCGATTTCCATGATGTAGCGGAAAATCAGCTCACCCTCGCGGCCGGCGTCGCAGGCATTGACGATGAGGTCGACGTCCTTGCGCTTCGCCAACTTGAGGACCTGCTTCAGGCGGGCTTCGGAGTCCGGGATGGGATCCAGATCGAACTTGTCGGGGATGGCCGGGAGGACGTCGAAATTCCACGGCAGCTTCTTGCCATTCGGTCCCATCGGCATGCGCAATTCGACCAGGTGGCCGACGGCGGAAGTGATGACGGCGGAGTCGTTCTCGAAGAAAACATCGCGGCCGGATCCATTTTTCTCGAACTTGCCAAGGACCTTGGTGAGGACCCGGCTGAGATCGGTCATGACACTGGGTTTTTCCGCGATGATGAGTGTTTTTCCCATGGTGAAATCGGGCCGTTAAGCGGCTGTGGGCTGAGGGACTAGGCTCGAAAGTCCCGGATTTGCAAGCGGATTGGTGAGGTTTCTTGAATTTCGGATTCCCCCGGCGTGGCGGGTTTTGACTGGAGCGATCCGGGAGATTCCTCTTGTCTGGTCAATTCCCGGAGGGAGGAAATTGGATGAAAGCCATTTCATTTCGCCCCCGTTTCCAGTCCCTCATGCCAATTGCCAAAGCCACGATCTTTCCCCGGTTGATCCGCTGTTTTCAGACCATTCTTCTGGCCTTTGCCCTGACCCGGATGGCGGAGGCCGTGCAGCCCCGCGTTGCGATCCTGGGCGACAGCATCACGTTTGACGGTCGCTGGGCGAACCTCGTGGAATCCGCGCTTCGAGGCACTCCTCAGTTCGCGGATGCGGAAATCGTGAATTTCGGGCTGAGCAGCGAGACGGTTTCCGGTTTGTCCGAAGCCGGTCACGCGGGTGGAAAATTTCCCCGGCCTTGCCTGCATGAGCGGCTGGGTCGGATCCTGGAAGGCTATCATCCCACGCTGGTTCTCGCCTGCTACGGAATGAACGACGGGATTTACCTCCCGCCTGACGAGGCCCGCATGGAGGCTTATCGAAACGGGATCCTGAAATTGAAATCCGACGTCGAGAAATCCGGAGCCTCGGTCATTTTCATCACGCCGCCGCTTCATCAGGCGGACAAGCCTTCGGACGACCCGAATCGCTACGACGCCGTTCTGGACGGATATGGCGAATGGCTGGTCGCCCGCCGCGCCGATGGTTGGCAGGTCATTGATATCAGGCCCGACCTCAGGAAGGGAATCGCGGCGGAAAAAGGCAGGGATCCGAAATTTGTGTATGCCGGCGACGGTGTCCACCCGGGCGACGTCGGTCATCGGCTGATGGCCGAATCGATCGCCAGCCAGCTTTGGCCGATCTTGAAATTGCCCGGAGCACCAAATTTCCCGGACAAGGGGGCGTTGGATCTTCTCAAGCGCCGTGGGGATTTGCTCAAGCTCGCATGGCTCACCAAGACCGGTCACACGCGACCGGGCGTGCCGAAGGGATTGCCCATCGAGGAAGCTGAAGTGCAGGCGAAGAAGCTTATGGAGGAATTTCGAAATACAACTCCTCCGAAAACGGCGGATTGGAACGGCTACGAACGTCTGGATTTCAATTTCGAAGGAAGGAAAGCATTGCTCGTCCGTCCGAAGACCGCCGCGCCGGGCAATCCGTGGATCTGGAGGACCGAGTTCTTCGGCCATGAACCACAAGGTGATATTGGATTGTTAGGAAAAGGATTTCACGTCGCCTACATCGATATGCAGAACCTCTATGGCGCGCCCACCGCGATGACGGTGATGGATCACTTCCACGCCCATCTCGTCCAGACTTACCAACTCGCTCCGAAGGTCGTGCTTGAGGGATTCAGCCGTGGCGGGCTCTATGCCTTCAACTGGGCCGAGCTGAGGCCGGACAAGGTCGCGGGTTTGTATGTGGATGCTCCCGTGTGTGATTTCAAGAGCTGGCCCGGAGGCAAGGGCAGCGGTCGCGGTTCCTCGGGCGACTGGAAGCGGTTGCAGGGCGTTTACGGCTTCAAGGACGAGGCCGAGGCCCTCGCGTTTCCAACAAATCCGGTGGACCATCTCAAATCCATGGCCAAGGCGAAAATCCCGGTTCTTGCGGTGGTAGGGCAAGCCGACGACACCGTTCCTGTTAGCGAGAACATCGACTTGGTCGAGCAGCGCTACAAGGCCATGGGTGGCAAGATCGAGATCATCCGCAAGCCGGGCTGCAATCACCACCCCCACAGTTTGGAGGACCCCGCGCCGATCGTGAAGTTCGTGGTCGGTTGCTATCCATGACGCAAGAAACCCGCCGGAGATTTCCCCGGCGGGCTTCGTGGTTTGTTATGGAATGGTCGGGAAGATCAGAGCTTCTCGATGGTGTCGCGAAGCTGTTGCTTGGTCTGGCCGGTTTTCTTTTCGAGGCGGCCTAGCAGCTCATCCTCCTTGCCTTCGGCGAACAGCAGATCGTCGTCGGTGAGTTGGGCATACTTCTGCTTCAGCTTGCCCTTGGTTTCATTCCAGCTTCCTTTGATTTCGAGTTTGGTCATGATGTTGAGTGGTTGTTGGTTGGGTCTGCCGATGAGGTCACCGGCTGACACGGTCTCCATTGCAGGATCCTTGCCGGAATCGCTTCCCGGTTCTTAAAGATCTGAAGATCAGATGCTTGCGGCTGTCTGAAGTTCCATTTCTAAATCAAGTCGGGTATCCGTTCCGCGCAAAATGCAGTGGATTTCGTGCAAGAATGTCGATTCATCGCCGGGCGTAACGAAACCCGGGAAACGCTCTAACCAGCCGTCGCATTTCCAACTTCATCAACGTCGCCGTCACGGTGTGAGCGGGCAGGCCGCAGCGTTCGATGATGAGATCCACGGGCGATTCGTCGGTGGTCACCGCGGCGAAAACGGTGGCTTCTTCTTCCGGGAGTTCGGGGATCTCGGTGGCGGGCTCAATGGCGCTCGCCTTGCGGGCGAACGGGAGTTCGCCGAGGTCGTCGAGGATGTGCGATGCGTCGGCGACCAGCGTGGCACCGTCGCGGATGAGTTGATTGCAACCGGCGGACGTCGGCTTGTCGATGGGCCCTGGGACGGCGAAAATCGGCTTGCCGTATTCGGATGCGAGATTCGCGGTGATGAGGGATCCAGACCACGCCGGACATTCCACAACGAGCACCGCCCGTGCCCATGCGGCGACGATCCGGTTGCGCATGGGGAAGGTTTGCTTGTCGGGTGAGGTGTTGATGGAAAATTCGGAAACCACCGCGCCGTAACCCGAGGCGATTTTCTCGGCGAGCGCGAGATTCTCCTGCGGAAAGAGTTTTCCCAGTCCTGAACCAAGCACCGCGATGGTGCGTCCACCCGCGGCGACGGCAGCCTCGTGGGCGGCGGTGTCGATGCCGCGGGCGAGGCCCGAAATGATGGTGAATCCGGATTGCGCGAGCTGATAGGAAAGCTTCTTGGTGGCCTGCTTGCCGTAGAGCGTGGCCCTTCGCGAGCCGACCACGCTGATGGCGTGCTTGTCGCGGGCCTCCAGTTTTCCCCAGACATAGAGCAGCAGCGGCGGGTCGTAGGCCTCGCGCAAGGGTGAGGGGTAGTCCTCGTCATCCTGGGTGATGATGGAAATGCCGCGTTCGGTCGCTTCCCGGATCTCGGCGGCCGGATCGGTGTGATCCTGCCATGCGTGAAGAATCTTCGCCGTCTCCTCGCCGATCCCGTCCACCCGCATTAGCCGGTCTTTCGCGGCACCGAGGATGTTTGCGGGATCACCGAAGACCTCAAGCAGGCGTCGCACCCGGACCGGTCCGATTTTCGGCAACATGTTCAGGGCTATGATTGCTTCGCGCGAGGTCATCCGGGTCGAGATTGTAGTGTGAAACGCCTCCCGTCAAAGCCCGAATCGGATAGACAATCCACGCTAGGAACCCGGGTGGAATTCACGTATGCCTCCCGCCGATGAGTTCCATTTTCCTGCGTGGCCTCCTGATCCTTTCCTTCGCCGCCTGTGGCGCGTGCGCCCTTGAGCCCACCCCGCGACCGGATCCCGCGAGGTTCGCGGGTGAGATCGCGGCTTTTGAGAAGCAGCCTGCGGAAAAAGGCGGCATCGTCTTCACCGGCAGTTCCAGCATCCGGATGTGGCGGCGGCTGAAACAGGATTTCCCCGGGCTGCCCGTGGTCAACCGCGGATTCGGAGGCTGTGTGACCCACGACATGCTCCACTATTTCGACACGATCGTCGCGCGCGAGGAACCCAAGGTCCTCGTCACCTACAGTGGAAATGACATCGACAAGAAAATCAGAGTGAAAGACGCCTTCGCCGACTACACGGAATTTCTAACCATGAGCCACGACCGGTTCCCGAAAATCCGGGTGATCCTGACCTCCGTGAAGATCGCGCCCCGCCGGGCGTCCGAAATTCCGAAAGTCCATCAGCTCAACGGGCTTTTGGAAAAGTGGTGTGTGGACAAGGGTTGGGTGCGTTATCTCGATTGCACCAGCTATCTCGCCGATGACACCGGAAAGCCGGTCCCGTCGTATTTTCGCGAGGACGGGCTTCATCTTGCACCGTCCGGCTACGAGAAATGGCGAGTAATCCTCGATCCCGTGCTCCGTGAGGAATGGGCGAAGGTACAGTGAGGTATCTTCGTACGTAGTTCAGCCCTTTAGGGCGTCTTCAGTGCCGCATGAAGACGCCCTAAAGGGCTGCACTACATGCAAGAAGGGATCGAGGTATTGCGACTCTAGCATTGGAGACTTCCGCGAACTCAGGACTCTTGCGATTTTGTGACAAATGCGGGGGCGCTCGACCAAATCTCAGGCATCAACTTGAGAAACAGATAGGCGGTGAAACAAATGTTGAACACGGGATAAAACCAGCCCCAATAGCTATTGAAGAGGATGCTCCAGCCCCAGCTCTGATTCAGATAAACGTAGGAGACAAGAATCGTTGAGAATATCAGGATCGCCGACCATGCGCCCAGCCAATGGCGCGCCTGTCGGGTCTTCGCGATCATGCAAAGCCAGGCGCCTATGAGAAACGCGCAGGTGTTCGTGCCGGAAAAGATGCGCAGATCCAGAATGAGACTCTCAAAGCTCTTCTGGAAATGTTCCTTCGCCCGCCCCAGTTTGTCGGTTAGAAAGCCAAGCGCCTTTCGTGCGATAGGGTTCCTGATCTCCGGGAATTCGAAATCCGCAGCCCTTTCCCTGGTTCCTTCGAAAATACCAAGTAGCCATTTGTCCGGAGATTTTCGATACTCCTCGATTTCACCCCGTAGCTTCTCCTCCACCGACGCGGGTAGCTTGCTGACGACCTTCGGATTTTCAAGGAACTCCACCACCGGCGTCATGTAGGATCGGGCGGACTCCAGGGCGATCTCCCGCGCCTGCCGGATGACGAAGCCTTGAGTGAACCAGGTGGCCACGAACATGGAAACCGAGACAACGGCCCCGAGGATGTTGATGGCGACAATGGATTTTTGGAAGCCGTTCATTTCGGGAAATGATTTTCTATTATAAAAACATCTTTGTTAGTAGTTCAGCCCTTTAGGGCGTCTTCAGTGCCGCATGATGACGCCCTAAAGGGCTGGACTGCATGCAAGAAGGGACTCGTCCCAATCCTTCCAGACGGGATCGAGGTTTTGCGAGCGCAACATTGCGGCGACCTCGGCGGGGCTGCGGGTGTCGTGGATCCGGAATTGCTCGGTTGCTTTCTCGCAACCGGATTTCTCCTGAAGTTCCACCCGGCGGCCTTTGACAGTTAGATGGAGGTCGTCTCCGCCTGCTCCGGTGTAGCCTCCGGGCTCGGTTTTGGCACCGGCTGACATGTGGGTCACGCCAAGCGTGGCGATCGCATCGCGCAGCGGAGCGGGCTCGCGGGTGGAAACGACGATGCCGACCTGCGGAAACAGCAGCCGGAAAACCGCGATGAGCCTGACAAACTCCTTGTCCGGCAGATAGAGATCCGGATCCGGTTGATACTCGTAATTTCCCGCATAAGGGCGCATCCGTGGAAAGGCCACGGTGAATTGAGCCTTCCAGCAGTGTTTGTACAAATACTCAAGGTGGGCACAGAGCGCGAGAGCCTCGAACTGCCAGTTCGCGAGTCCGAAAAGCGCGCCGATCCCGATGCGCCGGAATCCCCCGGCGTACGCACGTTCCGGGCAATCGAGCCGCCAGTCGAAATTCTTCTTGGGGCCCGCCGTGTGGAGTTGCTGATAGGTCTCGCGATGATAGGTTTCCTGATAGACGACAAGACCCTCGGCTCCGTGGCCGACGATCTCGGCATATTGGTCATCCTCCATCGGGCCGACTTCGAGCGCGAGTGTCGGGATGAACGGCTTGAGCGCGTCGAGACAATCCTGGAGGTAGCCGTCGGACACGAATTTCGGATGCTCACCCGCGACGAGCAGGACGTTGCGAAATCCGAGGCCGTGCAGGTGTTTCGCCTCGGTCACGACCTGATCCACGGTTAGAGTGGTGCGGAAAATTCCTGCGTCGCGTGAGAAGCCGCAGTATTTGCAGTTGTTCACGCATTCGTTGGAGACATACAGCGGTGCGAACAATCGCATCGTCTTGCCGAAATGGCGGCGCGTCACTTGCCGGCTTTGGCGTGCGAGCGATTCGAGTGGTCCACCCGTTTCCTCGCGAACAAGCTGCTGGAAGCGCCTCATCAACGGGGTGGGGCGCTTCAGGAGATCTGGAAAAACATCGGCGAAAGCCATGACGCGCGGAACATGCGTTCTCCGGGGCTTCGCGTCAAAGGCGGTTTGCCCCGATTTCTCTCAAGCAGGCCGGCAGAGCACGAAGGGGGAAACGACCAGCGCCTCGAACTCCATCTCGGGATCGGTCCATTGCGTCGCGTGGATTTCCTCGATCTTCACCAGATCGCCCGATTTCAACCACGCCTTCACCTGTTCCGTTTGGTTTTGCGATATGGCGGCACCGACGACTTCGAGTTTGAGCGAGGGATCGACAAAATAGAGATTGTCATTGATCTGATGGGGCCGGAGGTAGCTCCACGGCACGGTGCCGGTGTAGTTGGCGAGCTTGTCCATGGTGTCGCCGGGATCGGGGGTGGTGGAGTCGGGCAAGATCATGAGGTCGATGCAATTTCAAAAATCCCGCGTCACCAAGTGGGAAATCACCCGCGGTTGGCGATGTCTGTCGCCGCGATGTGGGCGGTCGTCCATGCGGCCTGGAAATTGAAGCCACCGGTGATGCCGTCGATGTCGATGCACTCGCCGACGAAATAAAGTCCCGGGACGTTGCGGCTTTGCATCGTGCGGAAGTCGATGGTCTTGCGCTCGATGCCGCCGCAGGTGACGAACTCGTCCTTGTTGGTGGTTTTTCCCTCGGCCTCGAAACGGGCGGACTTGAGGTCCTCGACGAGTTGTCTAACGGCCGCTTTCGGCAGTTGGCCCCAGGTCATTTCGTCGCTGATCCCGCTGCAACTGACGATGCGTTCCCACGAGCCGCCGGGACAGGGGAGGAATCGGGCTGTTGCGGACGAGCTTGGCCCCATGGGTGCGGCGGTTCTCGTCGAAGCGCGCGGTGATCGCCCCAACGTCCATTTCGGGGAGCCAGTCGATGACGAAGGGGAAATGGTGGCTTTTCGCGGCGAGCTCGCGGGCTTCCCATGCGGAAAGCCGGAGGATGGCCGGACCGCTGAATCCGCGATGGGTGATGAGAATGGGACCTTGTCGGGTGGTGTGGGGAATCGCGCCGTTCTAACGGAGACGTGCGGATGGGACACGCCAGCCAGTCCGCTGATCCTCGGGTCGCTGACATTGAAGGCGAAGAGCGATGGCACCAGCGGCTGCAAGCGTTTGCTCGAGCTTCTTCAAGGTGATGGAGCAGCGAGCTTGCCCTTCAGCGAGCCGGTGGCGATGCAGACGGCGCGCGCGCTGACTTATCAGGAATCTGGTTTTCAAACTGAAGTGAGAAGCTTCCATCGTCCTCGCGGCGTGATGCCGGTCAACGGATGTTTCCGATAGAGCGGGATACCCGATTTCTCCGCCTGTTGGAGAAAGCACTTGATCACGGTTTCCGAGCTGTCGGTGACGGGGAACATGCGACCGTCCGGCTCGGTCTTGAGCTCCACGCCGCAGCGGGCGAACCATTCGACCGTGTCGGACGGCTGCCAGCGGTGGAACGCGGCCCGCAGTTCCTTGGAGCCACGCGGATAGTTCTTCGCCATTTCCGCCGGCTCGAAACAGGCGTGCGTCACGTTGCAACGACCGCCGCCGGAGATTCTAACCTTCTGGAGGAAATGATCGCCCTTCTCGAAAATGGCGACGCGTTTTCCCGGAGCCATTTCGCCATATTGGATGGCGGTGAAGAAACCGGATGCGCCACCACCGATGACAGCGAGATCAAGCATGGGTGGCGGGACCATGTTCAAGCGGTTGTCATTTTCAGAGCCGGTTCAACAACTCGGTCTTCTTGTTGGCGAATTCCTCAGGCGTCAGGATCCCGGAGTCACGCAGTTGGCCGAGCTTTTCCAACAATCCCATCACGTCGGACGAACCCTGGTTAGGGAAATGGTTCTGCTGCGGAGGTGGCGGCTGATAGGCAGGGGCTGGAGGCGCTGCGAAGTTCGTGTGGTTCGCCGGTTGAAGTCCTGGACCTGTGATGAGCGGAAGGCTGAGGGTGGAGACGGTGCCGTATTGGCTGGAGAAGGTGAGCGAGGTGTTGCCGCCCTGCTGTTGGCTTACGCCACTGATCCGGTGGTCAAGGGTGTTGAAGACCGTGACCTGGCCGTCCCGCTCCACGACGAGGCGCTGGGCCTGTGGGAAGAACGCGTAACGGATGTTGTTCTGCGAACCGCTGCTGGACGGCGATCCGAATTCACCGGGCCACCAGTTGTTTCCGCCGAATCGGCCTTGTGGGGCGGGCGGGAACATCTGGTTGTTCGCCAGAGCGTTGGCGAGTTCGCCGCAGAGGTTGTTGACGGTGTTTTTCAGGCCATGGTTGAACATGTCGCCGACCATGGTCATGCCGCCGCGCATCCATTGGCCGCTGCCCAGTTCCGGGCAACTGAACTGGGCCATGGTGCCGTTGCCGTTGTTGACGGAGACGAGCATGCTCACCGCCGAATCGTAGCTGAGATGGTAACGACGTGAGATGTCGTTGATGATGTTTTGTCCGACAGGAGTGAGTTGTTGCATGGTGAGGGGAAGGTTGTGTTGGAAGCGTTTTCCCGAGTGTTGGAGGGCATCCATTGCACGGCCCGCCGCTTGGAACAATCTATTTCCCGCAACGTTTGATTCACGGAGATCCGGTGCGATCTGCAAGGATTGCTTCCAGTTCGATGATGCGGTTGCTCAGAAGACGACGGTGCATGACAAAAATGAGCAGGCCGGCGATGAACAACATCGGTCCGAAAAGATTGAGCGCGGAGAAGATGAAAAAGAATCCACTGCTGGACATTTTTGCAGCGGTGACAAATTGCATGGCTGGGAACATGAATGCAAACCTTCCGATCACGGTAATGGCGGAGCCCGCGAGCATGAGCCATGCCGAGAGGGTGTGTTCCCTTAGGGCGAGGATCCCAACAGCAACCTGCCCTGCAACGATGAACAGTGACGCAACCACTGACAGAACGGCGAAAATCGTGAAGTTCGAGGACATGATTTGATTGGGTATAACATGACTCCGGCGATCGGCAACATCGAGGTGGCATTATGCCAACCGCTTCATCACCGCAGCCGAAAGCAACTTCCCATCCGCCCGTCCGTCGGCGAGTTCCTGAGCGCGCTTCATGGCCTTGCCCATGTCCGCCTTGCCAGTGGCTCCGGTGTCCGTGATGGATTGCTCGACAATCGCCAGGAGTTCCTCCTCGGTGAGTGCTGTGGGCAGGTATTTGGAAAGGATTTCAATCTCCTGCTTCTCGGTCGCGGCCAGCTCGGCACGGCCCGCTTTCTCAAACTGCTCGCACGCGTCCACCCGCTGCTTGATTTGCTTCCGAACGACCGTGAGCACTTCCGCTTCGTCAAGTTCGGTGCCGAGACCAGCTTTCTCGATGGCGGCATTGGTTAGTGCGCTCTTGAGCGCGCGCAGGGCATTGAGGGCGGTGGTATCCTTGGCCCTCATGGCATTCTTGATGTCTTCCGGGATGCGGTTGGCGGTGGTGCTCATGGACCTGTCGTATCACGGTCACCGCTTACGCCAAGCAAAACCCCACCGATCCGGTAGTGGCGTTCTTTCAAAAAATTTGTGGCGAGTTCCCGATAAATTTTTTTCCTCCGACGAAACCAATTTCCGCCGCCGGAGTTTCACACCCAGTCATTGCTGATCCTGGAGAAGCTGACGAACCACCAAACCAAAACAAGACAACATGAAGACCTGCATTCAAACCCTCGGAATCCTGGCACTCGCCGCATCTCTCTCCTACGCCGAAGATGCTCCGAAAAAGGGCGACAAGAAAGCACCTGATCCAGCAAAAATGTTCGCGAAGCTCGACACCAACTCCGATGGCTCGCTGAGTCTCGAAGAGTTCAAGGCTTCCCCACGCGGCAAGAAGGACGAAGCGAAGGCTGCTGAAATCTTCGCCAAGATGGATGCCGATTCCAAGGACGGCGTCAGCCTCGAGGAATTCAAGGCATTTGTTCCTGAGAAGGGCAAAGGCCACGGCAAAGGCAAGAAGAAGGGCCAATAATCGGCACTCTCCCGATCTTTGATACTCACAAATCCGCATCCGGCGATCCGTCGGATGCGGATTTTTTCTGCCTGTCATCTAACGAAGCGCTCGATGTCGCGATGCATGATCAGAATCTGGAACCGCTGCTCCGGATGCCAGACCTGTGAATTCTCCGCAAGTCAGTCAGCGGATTTCCAATCGCCGCCTCACTCGAGGCATCAATGAAAATGCGTCGCTCGATTTTTCCGATGCCAATGCAATTGGCTTGGATCAGGTGGGCGTTGACCTTGAATTTTGGAAGAGAAAACGACCCACGGACTCCGAGATGTTAGGCGGGGGCGGATCGGAACGCTTGATGGTTACCAGATCTTCACGCGGTCCTCGGGCTTCAGATAGAGCTTGTCGCCCGGCTTCACGCCGAAGGCGTCGTACCAGGCGTCGATGTTGCGGACCACGCCGTTGACGCGAGCCTCGGCTGGGGCGTGGGGATCCGAGTGGATTTGCTTGAGCAGGGCTTCGTCGCGGATCTTCGTGCGCCACACTTGCGCCCAACTGAAGAAGACACGTTGGTCGCCGGTGACGCCGTCGATGACAGGTGCGGGCTTGCCGCCCAGTGAGGCATGATAGGCGGCGAGCGCGAGATTGACGCCGCCCATGTCGCCGATGTTCTCGCCCATGGTGAGCTTGCCGTTCACGTGCTCGCCGGGGAGAATTTCGAATTTCTCGTATTGGGCGGCGAGCCGGGCAGCGCGGTCGTTGAAATTTTTCGCATCTTCCTCGGTCCACCAATCCTTGAGCACGCCGTTGCCATCGGACTTGCGGCCCTGGTCGTCGAAGCCGTGGCTGATTTCATGGCCGATGACGGCGCCGATACCGCCGTAGTTGATCGCCGGATCCGCCTGGGGATCGAAAAACGGCGGTTGGAGGATGGCGGCGGGGAAGACGATCTCGTTGAGAGAGGGGTTGTAATAGGCGTTCACCGTTTGCGGCGGGATGCCCCACTCGGCGCGGTTCACGGGTTCGTTGAGCCGGTCGAGTTCGTATTCCCAGCCGAACAAATTCGCGCGCTCCACGTTTCCATAGAGGTCGTCCGGTTTCACGACGAGGGCGGAGTAGTCGCGGAACTTGTCGGGGTAGCCGATCTTGACGGAAATGCGTGCGAGCTTCTCCTGCGCGGCTTTTTTCGTGGTGACGCCCATCCATTCAAGATTGTCGATGCGGATGGAAAGTGCGGCTTGGATGTTAGATACGAGCTCGAGCATCTGCTTTTTCGACGTCTCGGGAAAATAACGGGTGACGTAAATTTTCCCGACGTCCTCGCCGAGCACTCCATTGGTGGATGACACGGCTCGTTTCCAACGGGCAAGTGGCTCGGGCTGGCCGGAGAGGGTTTTCGAGCGGAAGTCGAAACTGGCATCGACGAAGGCTTTTGATAGATAGGGAGCGGAAGCGTCGGCGGTGCCAAAGGCCATCCAGGCTTTCAGGACATCAAGCGGAGTGGCGGCGAAAATGGCGGCCTTTTTCGGAAACGCCGTGACGTCGGAGACAATGATGCGCTTCACATCGCCAAGCCCGCCGGATTCTAGCAGCTCCCGGAATCCGAAACCGGGAGCGAGCGTGGCGATCTCATCGGGCGTCATCGCATGATAGGTCTTGTCGCGATTCCGCAGCTCGGTGCGGTCCCAGCTTGCTTCGGCGAGTTTTGTCTCGAAGGCGATGATTTCCCCCGCGTATTTCCCGGCATCCGGCCAACCGGCGAGGTTGAGCATCGTGGCAATGTATTTCTGATACTTCGCCTTTATCTCCGCGAACGAGGGTTTGAGATAGTAGTCCTTGTCCGGCAGTCCGAGTCCGCTGGAGCCCATGCGGACGGCGTAGCGGGTGGGGTTCTTCGCATCGGGGCTGATGCCCGCGCCGAACAGGCCGCGGCCGAGTCCTTCAGGTTTGCCCATGATTTTCGCGAGATCCTCACGGGTGGCGGCGGATTTGATTTCCGCAAGCTGCGGCGCGATCGGACTGGCCCCGGCGGCCTCGACGCGCGCCTCGTCCATGAACGCCGTGAACCAGGCACCGATCTTCGCGGTGGATGCCTCCGGATGGGCGGCGGCTTCCTCGAGGATCTTGCGGACGCGGGTTTCCGAGAGAACGGCGAGGGCGTCGAAATTTCCGTAGCGTGAACGGTCGGCGGGAATCTCGGTGTTTTTCAAATAGGTCCCGCTCGAGTAAGCGAAAAAATCGTCGGCGGGCTTCACGGATTCGTCGCGCCCGTTGAGATCGAAGCCCCAGGTCCCGAAGCGAGGGGCGTCGGTCAATATCTCATCTGCCGCCGAGACGAAATTGAGGGAAAAAGCGGCGAGGGTGAGAGCGAGGGACGGTTTCATGCGGGGATAACGGTGACAAACGCGGGTTTCGTTCGTCGGATGGAGATTCGGGTGAGGTTTGTGACGTCTTGATTCTGCTAGATGGTCGGTAGGGGTCTGTCTTCAGACTCAGAAGTCACGGGGAGTATTTGCTCCTAAGAGCAATTCCGAGTTTGCAAAATCGAGGAGTTGTGTATCCTTACACAAGATGAGTAGCCGCGAGATCATCAGGCTCTCGAAGGAGGATGGATGGGAAGAAACCCGCACGAAGGGTAGCCATCACCAATTCAAGCACCCGTTGAAACCCGGCGTCGTCACCGTGCCACACCCGTAAAAAGACCTGCCGGTCGGGACGGCCCGCGCCATCCTCAAATCGGCCCGAATCCACAAGCCATGAACTACCCCATCGCCATCGAACATGAACCCGGCAAGGCCTACGGTGTCCACTTTCCAGATCTCTCCGGCTGCTTCAGTGCGGGAGAAACCCTGGACGAGGCCATTTCCAACGCCGCAGAGGCACTTGCCTTTCACATCGAGGGACTACTCGACGCCGGGGAAAAAATCCCGTCTCCACAAGCCATCGAAAGCCACTCCGCCAATCCCGACTATGCCGGCATGATCTGGGCGATCACCTCCGTGGATCTCGCCGCACTCTCAGGGAAATCCAAGCGTTTGAATATCTCGCTCCCCGAGCGAGTCCTGCGCCGCATCGATGCCGCGGCAGGAAAAAACGGTGAGTCGCGCTCCGGATTCATCGCACGCGTGGCGCTTGAGGCGGTGTGAAATCCGAGGATCACCGGGTCACTGCCATGAACGTCGCACGCATTACTGTCCAAGGTCTGTTATTTGGGATTGACTCTCCTGCATGTTGAAATGCAAAACCTGACCCCGAGTAAGAATTCCCTTTTGTCATGAAAACGTTCGTAATACTCATCCTGCTTTTCCTTAACCAAATGAATTTAGGGGCAGAGTCTCCGCATCCGAAGGTGGACATCGTGATAGCTGCGCTGAAAGAGAAAAATATCAACCTGGAAAATATCAGAATCGAAAAGCAAAGTGAAAAATCACCGTTTCCCAATTGCTACGAGGAGCGGGTTGCATTCAGCCTGAAAAGCGTAGCTCCAAAAGGCGGTCAGCTTTTTGTGTTTTCAAAGAAGAAATATGGAGATTCGGTTTACGCATATTTTGAAACGATCAAGGGGATTGCGGGGCCATATCTATATCAATCGAAAGATGGACTCGTGGTGGCGCAACTTAATAGCGGTTTGACCGTTGCGGAGGCAGAAAAGATTGAGGAGGCACTCAAATCATTTGAACTTCCCGCAAGCAAATAACAAAGTTACGCTGGTCCACCAGACGGCGACAAGGCGTTTAATTGAATTTGGACTTCACGCGCGCAGCCGAATGGATTAAGACCATAGCCATGATATATTTTACATCAAACCTTCCCTATGACTAGAACAAACTTTGAATGGGACGAACTTTTCTCCCGGGCGTCTTTCAAAGAGATCCGTAAATTATCTCCCGATTTGAGAGGGCGAAGATTCCCAAGCTGTTTCAGCCCTGATGGGAGATCCTACTACCTTTCTTCTCTAGATCTTGCTATTGATACGACTGATCCGAAGGGGCTTCGCGAGTTTTTGCGAATTCTAGGTGATGATCTTCACGGCCTTGGGGCGGAGGAATATCAGCGTAGATACTTATTCTATATGGATTTTGAACAAATTTGCTTGATGCTGCTGAATCTGGAGGGAGAGGACAATGACTATGGTTTGCCCCGAAAAATACTGGCCGAGAGAGCTTACGATCAATAACAAGAAATCTAAAGGCGTCGTGGACAGTCCAAAACAGCAGAAATTGGAAACGTGAAATATTGGAGTGCGGACTTCGGTCTGGTAGTGGGCGAGTCGTGAAGAGCAGTCGATCCAGTCCCGATCACAGGCAATTGCGTTATAGATCTAATGGCTGGAATTCGGAACGGATCGCGGTCACTCACCCGCCATGCGGAGTTCCAACCGCTCGTCGCTGTTCATGCAAAGGACGCGGATGGTGGTGCGTCCGACTGCCGTTTGGCCAATGAGATGGATTCCGTCCCAGCGGAAATGATCGTCCCAGCGCTGTTGGCGTGGATGGAAGAGTGGCGTTACTGCATCGGTTTCAGGCTCGATGCCGGTGAGATTGGGGCCTTTGTGAAGGTTGCAGTCGATGCAGGCGAGGCAGAGGTTGGAGTCGTCATCGCTGCCACCGTGCTTGAGCGGGCGAATGTGCTCGATGTGGAGGGCGGCGAGGGGCGAGTCTTCCTGATGGGTTTGGCAATACTCGCACCGGTGATCCGCACGCTGCCGGACAAGGGCTCGCGTCGCGGCGGTCATGCGGCGCTGCCGGATTTGAACTTTTTGGCTTCGCGGCGCAGAACAGCGACGAATTTGTTTGCCCGGACGTACCCGGCATATTCATCGCGCTCCTCAGTGGATAGGGAGCCTTCGGTATTCTTCGAGGCAAGTTCCTCAATCCGTTCGCGGAGTGCCTGATCCGTCTGCGCCGACAGGACCGCATCCTCACGACCGGGAAGAAGTAGTTCGAGCAGCGGACCTACGCCACGTTGAAAGGCTGTTTGAGCACTCATCTTCCGGAAGATAGCAATTCGAGGTTTAAAGGCAAGGGCGGGGTTTTCGGTGAAGGCAGATCAAACACAGAATTTTCGCCGCAAAGCCGCAAAGGGCGCGAAGGAATGCGGAGAGGAGGTTAAATCTTTACTTAGATCAACCTCACCGCGTGTTTCTTCGAGAGCTTGAGGACGTCGCCCGCCGCAGGTGAAATGGCGGCATTGGGATCGGTGAGTTTCTCGCCGTTGAGCTGGACTGAGCCGGTGGTGATGAATTGTTTCCGTCAGCTCGCCGTTGGATTTCTCGAGATCGAAGGCGGACTTGAAGGCGTGAGCGGTGAGGCTGAGGACGGTGAGATCGACGGGAAGATCCGCTGAGGGAAATCTCCGGGAGATCCGGCGGCGGCGAGGTCCTTTTTCGAGAAGCGCGTGTCCCAGTCGGCGCGGGCGGCGGGGCCGGCTTCCTCGCCGTGGTAGCGGCTGGTGATTTTTTCGGCGAGGGATTTCTTGGCGTCCATCGGGTGGCCGGCGGGATCGCGGGTTTCGCCTAGCAGGAGGAGGTAGTAGCGGTCCATCAGGTCGTCGGAGACGCTCATGAGCTTGCCGAACATTTCCTGCGGCGCGTCGCTGACGCCGACGTAGTTGCCGTAGGACTTGGACATCTTTCTAACGCCGTCGAGACCTTCGAGCAGCGGCATGACCATGACGACCTGCTGCGGCTGGCCTTCCTCCTTCTGGAGGTCGCGGCCGACGAGGATGTTGAAAAGCTGGTCGGTGCCGCCGATCTCGACGTCGGCGCGGATTTCCACGGAGTCCCAGCCCTGCATGATGGGGTATTGGAGTTCGTGGAGTCGGACTTCCTGGCCCGGCGTCGAGGCGGGTGCGGAAGTCCTCGCGCTGGAGCATCTGCTGGAGGGTGACGCGGGCGTTGAGCTTGAGGATTTCCTCGTAGGTCATCTTCCGGAACCAGTCGCCGTTGTAGACGATCTCGGTTTTGGACTTGTCGAGGATCTTGAAGGCCTGGTCGGTGTAGGTGGCGGCGTTGACGAGCACCTCGTCGCGGGTGAGCGGCGGGCGGGTGGCGGAGCGGCCGGAAGGATCGCCGATGGTGGCGGTGAAATCACCGATGAGCAGCACGGCCTGGTGACCGAGGAGCTGGAACTGGCGGAGCTTTTCCAGGGCGACGGTGTGGCCGAGGTGGATGTCGGGCGCCGTGGGATCGACGCCGAGCTTGATGCGCAGCGGGCGGCCGAGGCGGAGTTTTTCGAGCAGCTCCTTTTCGGAAAGGACCTTGGCGGTTCCGGCGACAAGATGGGCGAGTTGTTGTTCGGGTGACATGGAGGAGAGAGTGAAGAAGTGATCGGTGTGCAGTGATCAGCGAAGAGTGCCGGGGGAGGATGAACGGTGGATCGAGCGTGCCAAGTCCGGAGTGTGGATTGGAGCGTTGGTCGTTTTGCAGGGGAAAACGGAGTAGGGCATCGCTGAAATGCTGTGTCGCGAACTTGCGCCCGCGTGGGTAGAAGTTTCAAGGTTCCGAAAACGGATCTGGCCGGTCGTCGGGTATTTCAGCAAAAGGATCGTCTTGGTCAGGAGATGGCTTCTCGGATATGGGATTCTCGAAGGGATCAGGTTCGACCGTTTCTTCGCCTTCAAACGCTTCTTCAATGGTTTTGAACTCTAGAAGACCTTGAGTCACCCTATACCGTAGCTTGGTTCCGCCAACGAGGTATTTGAATAACACGACGAGTGGAACATTTCTCAGTTTTAGGTCTTGGACTCTCCATTTCGAGTATGGAGCCGACATGTCGCAGACAATGCGGAGTTGATGAGTTTCGATCCCGGCGTCCCGGATCAGGAGTCTGAGTTTGTCCACCGTTTCACCAACGCTCAGATCTTCGATTTCCACGCGTGGAATGATGGTGTTTTGAAGAAGATCCGTCGTTTCGGCCAATGTTGGCTTGTGACGAATGATCCGGTTCCTGGATTTGGTCCGGGAGGGGAGAGAGGAGTCCTGTTCGTGGGTTGTTAGGATGGTGGCGGATTCGGCGGTCTGATTCGGATGGCTGTCCTGTCCAATTTTGGATGGTTGAAACTTTGGGCGCGCAACGAGAAGCCATCCTCCAACGAGGAGGATGACTGCTGCGGAAATGAGAGCGCGTGCCAAGTCTGGAGTGGTGGGGGAGGGCTTGGGTGGACCGGACCGGCCGCGCGGAATGAATTCCGCGGTCCCGGTGGCGAAATGAATTTCGCGGTCCGTTAGCGGGTGGTGAAGACCCGGGATGCGGAGAGGGCGAAGTTTTCCGGATCATACATGGACTCGACCTTGGCGGGTGGGGCGATGGCTTGGCCGGCGAGGGTGCAGCGGGCGAGGTAGTTGACGTTGTAGGTGCCGGCGCGCCAGATGTGGTCGAGGAAAAACACGGCGCGGTCGCTGCGGAGCTCGGAGTGCGAGACGTTCCAGTCGTTCTCGCTGGTAGTGGTACCGACCGCCGCCCGCTGTGACTTGAAGTCGGTGTTCACGGTTTCAAAGATGGATGCCAGCGGATCCTCGATGACGAGGTAGCGGGTGTCGTCCTTCGGCAAGGTGACGCGGAGGGTGACTCTAACAAGATCGCCGACCTTGGGTTCGGTCAGGATGGTGGCGGAGCCGTCCGCGTTGATGCGCTCGTAGATGCGGTCAATCGAAAGGCCGTTGGTGGCGACGGGCTGTAAGGGGACGATCTTCGGTTTCGCCGCGATGTTCAGGCGGACGAAGGCGTCGTGATCCGCGCCTGCTGTTAGCTTCAGGCCGGGTGTGAGCTTGAACGAGCGTGAGGCGACAGGTTGGTCCTTGGTCAGGGAAATGGATTCCGGTCCGGCGTTGGATGCGAATGCGATGTTGACCGGTCCATCGCCGACATCGTGGGCGTCCGCGTAGGCGGCCATGGCCAGCAAGCTCCACCCGTTCACCCAGGTGGTGCGCCATTGCCCGTAGGGATTCCGGTCGCGGAGCATGCGGTCGAGGACCTTGGTGGGTTGGCTACCTGATGGATCGACTTTCAGCCAGGCGATGAGGTTGCAGGCCTCGTCGGCGGACCATGGCATCCAACCGTCGTTCTTGGAACCGAACGGAATTTTCGAAATCAGGAGCGTTTTCGCACGTTGGAGGTTTTGGATGTTTCCCTGATTCTCCATGGCGATAGCGGCGGCGAGCATGGAGCGGGCACCGGGTGTCAGCGAGGAAACGCGATCCACGAGAACATTCTGATAGGCTGCCTGTGGTGAGCCGGCCATGGCGAGAACGAACAGGCTTCGCGCATGATTTTCCAAGGCATACGGAGACTGTTCCTCGGCAACGCCGCGGAGACCTTCGATCAAATTCTTCTTCAAGGATTCGATGGCGGAAGTTGGCACGTTGGCACCCTTTTCCGCAGCCATGATCAGACCCAATCCGGCGTAGGAAGTGGCCCATGGAACTGTCTCGGTGCCGCCGGGCCAGTAAGTGAAGGAACCGTCCGGAAGTTGCATGGAAAGCAGGCGGTCGGCTCCGGCCTGGATGGCGGACTTGACCTTTTTCGCATCCACATTTCCGAAGCTCGGGATGACCTTGCCGAGGGAGTTGACGGTGAGCCACGGGATCAACGAGGAGGTGGTCTGCTCGATGCATCCGTAGGGGTAATGAAGCAGGTAGTCGATGGAGCCGGCGGCCTCAAGCAAGGGGGAGCGTGCGAATCCGAGCTCGATCTGCCCACTACCATCTAATAGGCGCTTGTCCAGCTGGTCGCGGAGGTTGAGCTTCGTGCCGGATTTTCCAAGGTTGACCAGCTTGGATTGCCGGAGAAGCGGCATCGGGTAGCTCACGGGGAAGCGAACCTCGACCGCGTCTGATAGATCGTTGGTGAGCTGGGGGCTCAGGCTCACCGTTTTCAGGGAAACGGGTGTGGCCCGGAAGCTGAGGACTGCCTCGCCGGTGCTGTCGGCGCGGCTTGGGAAGACGACGGTGGCTGAGGCTCCCGGTTCCAGGGAAACGGTCTGGGTGGTGGGCCCCAGTGGAACGACGCAGGGAGTCTCGCTTCCGGAAGCGGTGCTGTAATTGATTTCCCAGGTGCCGGAATGAGTGGAGGCGTTCTGGACGAGGACCTGTGGACTGAAGGTGTCCGTCTGGTTGGCAAATCGTGGTGCCTTGGGTTCCAACATGAGGTCCTTTTTCACGACCATCGATGACTCGGTGTGGCCGAACCGTGCGACCCCGTGGTGGGCGACGGCGATGATGCGGTAGCGGGTGAGCGTGTCGGGAACCTTGAAGGTGTGGCTAAATTTCCCTGAGGCATCTGTGATGACCGCAGGAGCCCAAGTGGCGCATGGATCGAAGTTCTTGCGCATGAGGTCGGCGAGTTTGCTCAGGTCGCCACCACCGCCGATGAAGAATCCCTTGTTGCTGAAATACTGCATTTCCGGGTCTTCGGAAATGAAGGTCTGAAACGAGGTGCCGGCCTTCACGTCGAGGTTCCGGGGTTTGTAGAAGTAGTCCATGGGCTTCGGCGTTTCGTAGCCCATCACGGCGAGAGTGCCCTCGTCCTCGGCATACAGGGTGACCTCCGCGCCGTTGGCCGGAGTGCCGTCGGCGAGTTTGATTTCGCCAGTGATGGTGACATCAGAGCCGGGACGGCAGCTTTCGGGAGCCTGCAAACCAACGGCCAGCCTGTCGCGCTGGTTTTCCACGATGAGCTCGCAATAGCCCAGGCGGAGCTGCGGCTCCTTGTGTTCCCTGGCGGATTCGCCCGCGCCCTTGATGATGAGGATGGAGACATAGGCGTTAGGCGCGTCGTCGGTAGTGAGCGGGATCTCGACAACGGGGTTGTCGGCCTTGAGCTGGACCTGGAACGAGCGCAGGACCTTTTCCCGCTCGACCGTGACGAGCGCGGTGCCCTCAATGGGTGAGAGGACAAGGACACGAGCGGTATCACCGGGCTGATAGGACTTCTTCTCCGCGACGAGTTTCACGCGCATGCCGTCCTCGTAGAGCCACGGGTAGTCCTTGGTTCCATAGACATTGAAATAGGTGACGGTGGCGAAGGCACGGCCATCGGGATCGACCCCGCGGACCGTTAGGAAATGGCGGCCTGTGGACTTGGGGGTAACTGTTAGACTGTTCCCCTGGCCGGCGGATGCGGCGGGGTCGAGGTTGATTTCGGTGGTGCTGACGGTTTCCTCGGTGACGTCGTTGCGGGTGGTGGTGGCTCCGCTGTCGGTGCGGGTTTTCACGGCGGAATTCACCTCACGGGTAAGGGTGGCGGTGACCTTGACCGCTCCGGGGAAAGGGGTGCCGTTTGTGTCGGTCGCGACGAGTCTCAGAGGCAGAGTCTCACCCGCGCGGACGAGCTTGTCATTTCTGGAAATGCCCACGTAAACGGACGCGGGATGCACCGTGGTGGTGGCGGTGGATGTCAGGGTCTGGTTGTTCGCGTCCGTGACTTCGGTGGAAACGGTGACTTCGCGGGAAGTGGGAAACTCGGCTTGCGGGATCTCGATGGTTAGGGATGCCTTGCCTTCGTTGGTGAGCAACGATTCGCCCTTGTTCTGGGTGACAGCTCCCTGGTTCTCGTCATCGTCCCAACGATATCCGAAGTAGTGATACCAGTAGGACCAATCGTCGGTGCGGTGGTTTCCGAAAAGATAGTCGCGGAATCGTTCCGGATAGGGATTGGTGGCGGCGACCCGGCTGAAATAGGCGACCTTTCCGGCAGCGACCGGTTGGCCCTGGTAGTAGCTTGCTGAAACGTCCGCGGAAATGGTGGTGGCGGCGATTTCCGGTTTGGTGATTTCCTGAGTGATCTCGAAGGCGTTGCGGCGGAACTCCTCGACGCGAAGGGGGATCTCGAAACTGCCGCTTGCCATGAGGGCTTCCTGTTTCTGCCAATCGTCTTCCAAGGCGCGGGCTTCCGCCAGTTCGTCGGTGTATTCGAGCCGGATGAGATGGGTGCCGGTTTTTCCAACAGGCAAGGTGTAGGCGAAATCGAACGAGCCGGAAGGAGATATGGTAACCGCGCTTGAGTGGATCTCGTTTTCCGCAGGATCGATGATGACGATGCGTGTCGGGCTTGGATTTGATGACTCGATGGCATTTCCCCGCAGGGTGCGGATGATGCCCTTCATTCGAACCGTCTCGCCAGGTCGATAGAGCGAGCGGTCGGTGAAGAGAAATGCCTTGCGGGTGGACTCGGCAGGCTCGTTCCATGAATAGCGGATCGGGAAATGCCAGAGTCCCACGGTGTCCATGGTGGAATCGAAGGCGGTGAGGTAGCTGTCGGATGCCAGGGTCGCGTGCAAGTGCCGTGCTGCTTCCATGCGAGGCAGGGTGGCCAGTCCTGAAGCGTCGGTCGTGGCGGATTTCAAAGGTGACGCGTCTTCCCCGAACAGATCGAGCCGCACTCCGGGCATGGGGGCCCCGGTCTGGCAGGAGAAGGCGTAGATAAACGCCTCCTTGCCTGTTAGTTTCCAGGCGAGGCCGATGTCGGTAAGTTGGACGAGGGCCTGCGCGTTGGTCTTGCGTTCCTCTCCGGAGGTCTTGTTAGGCAGGCCGATGACGTCGAGGAAGAAGGCGGTGTTCCGCAGATCCGCCGGAAGAATCTCGTCCCACTTGAGGGTGATCTCTTTTGACGAATCGATGGGGTTGCCCAGCGGGATTTCCTTGTCGTAAATGGTTTCCCCCATGATCAGAGAGTAAGGCAGGGGGGAGACGGGAGAGATGGATTCATGGTTGTGGCCGTTGCCGGTGTATTGACGGTAGCCCTGATAGGCGCGGACGAGATTCTCACCGGTGAGCTTCTTGATGCGGATGTGGAGGCTGGCAAGATTGACCGTCTGGATCCGGTAGGTGCGGCTGCCGGTGGCGAGTTGCGCCTCGTTGTTGGAGGGAAGGATGAGTTCGGGATCGAGGTGCTCGAATTTCACTTCCTTGGTCAAGGGGGCGGAGAGGTCGAGACCGGCCTTGGAGGTGAACGGTGGCCGCATGGTGACCGTGTATTTGTCCTCGTCTGTCAGGTTGCCGGTCAGGATGATCTCGCGCCCGTCCAAGCGGGCGCTGAGGTTCTCCGGGCGTGGAGTGACCGCGATGCATTTTGTTAGGAAGTCCACGGGTAGGGATTCCGTGACGGGATAGTTGAAACCGATCACCAGCTCGCGCGGTTGATCCGCTGAAATCCGGGCATCGATGGAGGTGATCCCGAATGGCTTGATTTCCCCGATGTCGCCGATTCCGACTTCGGTGGTCCGTGCGGTGGCGGACGCGTTGGGAAGACCCTTGAAGATGGAAAGCTTCCACCCCTTGTCCGGAGGAAGTGGTGACGCCGGAATGACCAGAAGCATGAAGGCGACTTTTTTGTCGGGCTCCGGCTCCTCCAATATCACGCCGGTGAATCGATCCGCCCACGGCTTGTAGCTCCTGCCGTAGTAGCCGGCTTGTTCATAGGTGGGCTGTTCGACATGGGCGGCAACGCGTTGTTCGGAGGATGAACCGAAGGAAATGAAATTGGCGGCGGCCGCTGGATCGACCGCATCGTTGAAGACCAGCATCCATGCTCCGTTAGATGGCGAGTATTCGGATGACCAACGGTTCGGAGCATTGGTCGAGACCACCCGGAATGGCTCGCTTGACGCCGTGGCAAATTGCCCGGAAGGAACCTCGGAGCCATCCAGCAGTTGGTGTTTTCCGGAAATGGAAAAGGTGTAGGTCGCGCCGATCACCGGAGGTCCATCGGGGACCAGTTGCGCGACGTTTTGTGCCTTCCACAGGATTTTGCCGGGAAGTGGAGGGTCGATCGTCATCCACGAGTTCTCGACGGTTTTCCCAAGTTCCGAGGTGGCGACAGCGGGGGAATCGAGCACGAGGTCGATTTGAGATTCAGGGACGAGCGAGGGAGTGGAAACGACCAACCGTGGAGTGGCGTTTGCGGCCTGCGCGATCGCAAGGCATGCCGCGAGGGCAATGAACGGATTTTTCATGAGCGTGAGGGAAGTGAAGCTTCGCTATAACATACGATGGTGGCTTCCGGGAAATTCATTTTGCGGGAGAATTGGTCGAGCTGGTTCAGGCATTGCTCTTTCCCTGATTTCTGCAAGATTCCCGTCGTGTCGCGCGCGCCATCTTCAAGACTTTGCCTTTGGCTGGCCAGCATTGTCGCTATCCTCCTGACCGCCTGCGCTCCTGACTACACGCTGGTGAATCACCTCACTCCGCAGAGTTCGAAGAGCGACTCATTCGGCTACCGGAAGTGGATCTCCGAAAATGTCGAGCAGGACGTCATCATCATCGGCATTCATGGATTTTGCGGAGCGGCCATCGACTACGCGAATCTCGGGAACCACCTGCTGAAATATCAGCCGAAAACCGGTCTCTACGCCTACGAGGTGCGCGGCCAGGGCAGCGACCCGATCCACGAGAGGCGAGGGGACATCGGCGATCCGAAGGACTGGTATCGCGATTTGTTCGCCTTCACCCAGCTGGTGCAGGAACAGCATCCGGACGCGAAAATCGTCTGGTTCGGCGAAAGCATGGGTGCCCTCATCGCGGCCCATGCCATCGCCGAGGCTCCCGCGAGCGATCCTCCCTGCGATGGTCTGATCCTTTCCTCGCCGATCGTTCGTTTCCGTGACGACATTCCAGCCTGGACGCCCGGATTGGTGCAAATCGCCGCGACGACCCTGCCGCTGGCAAGGATTTCCCTGGAAACCCTCACCGGGGGGCAAGACGTGCAGATGACGCAGACATCCCATCACAACGAGCAGGTCCAGACGAATCCGTATAACGTGGACAAGTACACGCTTAGGCTCATCGGCACCCTCGCGGGGCACATCAAGAGCATGAACGATTGTGCGGCCACCTTCCGCTCGCCCGTCCTCGTCCTTCACGGCGGAAAGGACTATTTCAACAACGATTCCGACGTCCGCGGCTTCTTCGCCCGCATCCCGGCAAGCGTTTCGAGGACCTACCATAACTACCCGCAGGCCTACCATTTGCTCATGTACGACGAGAAAAAGGACGCCATTTTCCGCGACGTCGAGCGCTGGGTGAATCTCCTGCGCGCGGACCGGCTGAAGAAACTTTAGGCGGAATTTGTCAGGATTCAGCTTGACGGGTCGGTTCGCGTGGCCATTCTCCGCGTCCCGCAACACGAACAATTTTCATTATGGCACGCATTTGCAGTATTCGAGGAACCCGCGTCCGCTCCGGCGGCAGAATCCACCGTTCAGGTTTGGCCAAGAAAAAGGGCGGTATCGGTCGTCACGTCACCAAGGTGGTGAAGCGCACGATTTCTCCCAATCTCCAGAACAAGCGCATCTGGGTTCCTGAGCTCAACAAGTTCGTCAAGGTGAAGCTGAGCTGCCGCGCGCTCAAGACCATCAACAAGAATGGTGCCTTCGTGACGCTCAAGAAGGCTGGTCTCGTCTGAGATCCCTCGGAAAATTCTTTCTCAATCGGCCCGGTGGAAACACCGGGTCTTTTTTTCCCTTGGAGTGCGGTGGGAAGCCGCCGACACCAGAGGCCTGTGCCGTAAATTCGTGTTTCCACCGTCTGAGTATCCACACTAGCGTTGACTAAGAAATGAAACGCATCGGATCGCCATTGTTCATCGGCCTCGTCCTTCTGGTAGGATGTTCGGATGACAATCAGACAGGCAACTCTACCGATGAGACACCAAAAAATTGGAACCAACCACCCAAGCCAATGATCGATTCCCATGAATATGAATCACTCGATGCCTTTCTCGCCGACGCTGGATCTGGATTTGTCATTCTACATCAGGAGCGTGCTCCTGGGAATGACGACTACGACGCAGCAGATGCCATTAGCCTCAAACTGACGGAGCGATTCGAGCACTTCCTTGGAAAACTGGAGCCACAATTGGGAAAGCCAGACAAACGGGCTTCAGAGTGGGATCTCGGGATACCAACTTTCGCTTCCGGCAACGGCTATGCCCTTTGGAACAGTGACGAGAGTTTCGTGAGCCTGTTTGTTAGCTGGGACAACCCCGAAGATCCGTCATTTGTTATCGCCGCACGCGCTCCTCTCTCGAGTTTTGATTCATCCCCTGAAGCCACTGATCCATGGCGTAGTCAATGGATGGAGAAGGGCGAATGGTGAAAGTTGTCTGTGGATTGCGGTGTCGTCGCTTCGCTTTGCCACCGCAGTCCATGGGGCCTACCCGATCACACACGGCACCAGCACGCCGTCGGTCATGCCGTGGATCTTTTTCTTGTCCGCCGGGACGATGGTGGCCAGGCAGCCGCCGAATTTCGTCACGCCCGCGTCGTTGGTGAAAAAATACGGGCACAGCCGCACCCGGCCCTGCATCATTTCCACGCTTCCGTCGTCGCGGAAAACCGGGTGCTCGATCCGCCTTCCTTCGCGGAATTCCTGGAGGATCCAGGGTTGTTCGGACGGATTGATCGAGCGCGTGGTGCAGCCGTTCCGACCATTCCGCCGCCGGCATGTCGTGGCCGATGAACACTCCGCGTGACCCCCAGGCCGTCTCGTGGAAGCCACTCACCTTGAGGACGAGCTGGCGCTCCTTTTGGCTGAAATCCGCCACTTCCTCCCACGAATGGGCGTTGATCCTCGGCAACGCGGCGTGCGGCGGCAGTGGTGTCGGGTCCAGCACCCAGCCGAAGGGCACCAAGGCCCGCAGTCGCTTGAGGTGGCTCCCCCGCAGCGTCTGCTCCCAGACTTTCTTCAATGCGGGCGACCAGAGGAGCGCCAGCCAAAGCTTGTCCTCCAGATGCGGCTTGAATGGCGGCGTGATCCTGATTTTTCCTGCTGCCGCCTCCTCGGCGAGATGCCTCACGGCAGGCACGGACTCCCAGTCGAACAATTCGAAAAACCGGTAGAGCACCTCGTCACCGTGCACGTATTCCTCCGCCGATTTCACCTTCCACATCTCGCCGAGTTGCTGGGTAAGCCACTGCATCTCGGGTCGATAGTCGCCCGCCTCCTCCGAGATGAGAACCGTTCCGCCCTCCGGCATCAGGGAGCGGAAGCCGGCTATCATTCCGTCCGGGCCGCCGAGGACGTCGAATCCGGCCTTGGAGTAAACCTGCGAAAGCCACGCCGTCACACCGATCCCGCCGGGCACGCTGTCGAGCTCTGTCATCGAGTAGCCGGTCTCCGTGAGGATGAGGTCAGGGCGGATGACACGGGGAAATTGTTCGGCCGTTCCGGGATCGCGCTGGAGCATGGCCAGCCATTCCGGTTTTCCCTCGTCGAGGAGCTCGGCCAGCCACTCCGGGAGCTTGCCGGCGGCACTGCGGCGGTAGAGGGCATCGCAGGCCTGTTGAAATCTCGCCAGCGGATGTCCCAAGGAAATCAACTGTCGGGCCTCTGCCTGCGTCAGCTTCAGCGGTTCGGGTGACCAACGCCACGCGCCTCCGCCAAACAAGCCACCTTCGGGCAATCCATCGCGCAGTTCGGCCAGACTCAATCCCATCGCGCGCCGAACTTCCACTTCATCGGCGCGATTGCCAAGAGATTCTTCGGGCTTGCACCCCATGCCTTGCTCGCCCTCTATTTCACCAGATGCCTGAAGTGCTCAGCTACGTCTGCCCATTTTGCGACAGCGAGGTTCGCGTCGGCGAACCGTGCCCGGGTTGCGCGAAAAAGGCACCTCGCAAGAAGCCTGCCAAAAAATCCTGGGAGCAACCGAAATCCGCCGATGGACTTGACTTGCCGGATGAGGATTTCGATTACGACGATTTCTGCAAACGCGAGTTCGGCAAGGCTCCGCATCTCAAGACGGGCCTGAAATGGTACTGGTGGGTCTTGGCCGTGGTCGTTCTCGCCGGGATGATCGTGGGGGCGTTCTGGATCCGTTAGATCTTCGTTCGTAGTTCAGCCCTTCATGGCGTCTTCGGGCGCAAGGAAGACGCCCTCAAGGGCTGGACTACATTCGATGAACCGACCTGTCAGAACGGCACGTCGTCGTCGAAATCGTCGTCCATCCGGATATCGCTCATGGATGGCTCGGCGGCGGATGAGGATCCTCCGCCAGATGGTGCGCTTCCTCCGCCTCCCGCCGTCTGGATTTTCCAGCACGAGAGGTTCACGAAATACTTCCCGTTGTATTCATTCCCGCGGATGTCGAAAGTCACCTGCACGTCCTCGCCCGACTTGAAGGAATCGAGCATCGCGCACTTGTCCTTCACCACCTCGAACTTCAGATCCTGCGGATATTTGTCGTTAGACGTGGTGACGACGAATTCCCGCTTGGTGAATCCGCTGGGGAAGGACTGGGTGTCGTTGATCAGCTTGATTTTTCCGGTTGCCTCATACATGCGCCCGAATGTTTCAGCCCGGGCGGGGATGTCAAACGTCCGGGTGGGAAAAATCAGCGGCTGGCAGGAGAATGGGAAACCTCAATCTGCCGGGAGCGAACCTTGCGGGGCCGGACCTTGTTGTGGCCGCGACCGAGGGACGTTCCACGCCGACCTGAGAAAAAGCGGTCCCGTCAGGCCCAGTCGCGGTCTCGATTCGGTGGAAATCTCATCCGTCACCAAATCTCCCTCGACGCGATTTCCCGTGGCAAAATAATCGTGCAATTTGATCGAATCCTGGATTTCCCGGAACATCACGAGGACCCAGGCGACGATGGCGAACATCAAGGCGCCAGCCACGAGCCAACCGGTCGAAATGGCGCTTCCGCTCAAGACGACGTATGCCAACGACAGGATGCCGACCCATACGAGGCAAGCCGCCACAAGCAGGATCAGCATTTTGGAAGGGAGCAATGAGTTCATCAAGAATCGTTAAATATCAATTTTCCTCGACGCGGCCAAGGATTCTTTATCCTACGTGATCGCGTAGGTTAAGAAAACGATTCTACAAAAACGTTCAAACTAACAGGGCGATTTGTTCGCCGGGGCCGTGAACGCCCTCGATCAGGATGCCTTCCACGTCCGCTGTCTTGGACGGACCGGTGCACCAGATGATGTTGGGGCTGTCGCCGAAAGCGGCAATGGCATCGGGCATGGTGCGATGGATTTCGGAGCGATTCACCACCGCCACGTGTACCCAGGGTGACAGGGCCGCCAGACGGTGGGAGGTCCGTTCGTCGTCGAGAATGACGCTGCCGCTTTCCGCGATGGCTCCGGTGGCGCGGGTGATGCCGAACTGATAGTCGTCGTAGCGGTCGCGGTCGTATTCCGTTTCCACGGTCAATCCCACGGCGGCGAGCTTGCTGCCGACCGAGTCGAAAAGCGCCGGATCGCAGTAGCCGTGACGCTGGTTGTTGCCGTCCAGAAATTCGATGAGTTGATCGACGGATTCCATCGGGCGGCCGTTCACGTATTTGAAATTGCGGGAGAAGATTTCCCACAGGTCCGTGCCTTCCAGTTTCGGCGCGGAGTGGACGAGCGACATGTCATAGTCCGGATAGGCCGCCCTGGTTTTCAAGGCGGACGTGGCAGTCTCGATCTTGGCGAAGATGTTGGAACGTGAATCCATGGTGGTGTTAGGAGATGGCGTTGGTGATCGCCTGGTCAAGGTCGGCGAGGATGTCATCGATGTGCTCGATGCCGACTGAGAGACGGATGAGTTCCGGCGGGATGCCGGCGGCTAACAACTGGGTCTCGTTCAACTGCGAGTGGGTGGTCGTCGCCGGGTGGATGGCGAGGGATTTCGCATCGCCCACATTGGCGAGGTGCTTGAAGAGCTTGAGGGAATCGATGAATTTTGCACCTGCGGAAGCACCGCCCTTGATGCCGAAGACGACCATCGAGCCGCCCTTGCCGTGGAGATATTTCTCGTTGAGCGCGGTCTGCGGATCACCAGGTAGGCCGGGATAGCGGACCCAGTCCACATCGGGATGGGCCGAAAGGTGCTTGGCGACGGCGAGCGAGTTCTCGCAATGCCGTTCCATGCGCAGCGGCAGGGTTTCGATGCCTTGCAGCGCGATCCATGCGTTGTCGGGTGCGAGGCAGGCCCCGAGGTTGCGGAGCGGGCCGGTGCGCATGCGGAGGATGTAGGCGAGCGGCGCGAGCGGGCCGGGAAGGTCATGGCCCCAGCGGAGGCCGTGATAGGAACCGTCCGGCTTGTCGAACAGCGGATGCTTGCCGCCGGCCCAGTTGAATTTTCCGGAGTCGATGACGATGCCTCCGATGCCGGTGCCGTGTCCACCGAGCCATTTTGTGAGGGAGTGGACGACGATGTCGGCACCGAAATCGATCGGCTTCGTTAGATACGGGGTCGAGAAGGTCGAATCGACGATCAGCGGCAGGCCGATCCCGTGGGCAATGTCCGCAATGGCCTCGAGATCGGAGATTTCAAGGGCGGGATTCGACACGCTCTCGCAGAAGAACGCGCGGGTCTTGTCATCCGCGGCGGCGGCGAAATTTTCCGGGTAATTGGAATCCACGAACCTCACCTCGATACCAAGCGCCGGGAGGATGTCCTTGAACTGCGTGTAGCTCCCGCCATAGAGATTTCTAGCGGAAACGATGTTGTCGCCCGCCTGTGCCAGGTTGATGATGGAGTAGAAGATCGCCGAGGTTCCCGAGGCGATGGCCAGCCCGGCCGCGCCGCCCTCGAGGGCCGCGACGCGCTGCTCGAGCACATCGTTGGTGGGATTCATCAGGCGTGAGTAGATGTTTCCGAGCTCGCGGAGGGCAAAGAGGTTCGCCGCGTGTTCGGTGCTGTTGAAAACATAGGATGCGGTCCGATAGATGGGGACCGCACAGGAATTGGTCGTCGGATCGCCCTGATATCCGGCGTGAAGGCATTGGGTTTCGAGTTTCATGAATCTTGATCGACTTGCTCGCACCATCAGAGGGTGGCCGGCAATCGAGATCAAGCGTGAAGCGCGGGACTTGCCCAGTCGCCAAGGCACCGGATTTCGTCGAACCCACAAGGGGAGTGGACAACGAGGTTGGTCCCGGTAACGTGTCCCGCCCGTCGCTCGCCAAATGATTGTCAGGATTCCGATGCTCCGCTTCTGGGTGATTTTGCCCGTTCTCCTCTGCCGTGGGTGGGGGCAGGAGGTGGAGATTACCCGCGCCTCGGATGTCCGTGTCTTGAGCGAGACGGAAGCGAAGTCGCATAAGGCGGTCCGCTTGCGTGGCGTCGTCACGCTGCCGCCGAATCCCAGAGGAAGCTCCTTTGTCATCGATGACGACTCGGCGGCGATCTACTGCGAGGGGGCTGCGGAAATGATGGACGGACTGAAGCGCGGGGACCTGGTGGAGGTCACCGGACATTCGAGCATGGGGGGATTTGCCCCCTTCGTGGTCGTTGATACCATGGGAGTAGTGGGCATTGGTGCGATTCCTCAGCCGATCCCGGTGTCCTTTGACCAAATGCTGTCGGGATCTTTCGGCTCCCGGTGGGTCGAGGTGTCCGGCATTGTCCGCCGCTCGGAGGATCCGGGAAACCCCGTCAAGGCCTGGATGCTCGAACTGGCAACCGGCGGCGGCCGCCTCAAGATTCTCTTCCGCGATCCACTGTCAGGGAGGCATCCCGTGGATGCCGAGATCCGGGTTGCGGGGATCTGTTTCTATCAGTTCAGCAGGTCGGGACATGCCATCAATCCTTTGTTAGTCGTTCCATCCGGCGTCGTGGTCGATGTTGTCGAACCGCCGCCCGCCGAAGTGCCGGTTCGTGGAATCAACCGCCTGATTTCGTTTGGAAGCCGCGATTTCGGACACCGGGTTCGCGTCAGTGGCGTGGTGACCTACCACCTGCCTGGTGAGGGATTCTGGTTTGAGGAGGACGGGGGCGGCCTGCGGGTCATTCTATCTGACGACATCCATTTGTCTCCCGGGGAGAAGATCGAGGTCACCGGATTTCCCGTCATGGGAAACTACTCACCGGAGCTGGAGGACGTGACCGTGAAGCGACAGGAACAGATCGTTCCCACGCCTCCAACGGTGTTGGGATCAACGCTTGAAGCACTTGATCATGATGCGACGCTCATAAGCTTGAAAGCCACCCTGATCGAACAATCACGGGTGCCTCGTGGGTTGCGTCTCCTCCTGCGGGATCAAGACGGGGATTTTTCCGCATATCTGCGGGTTGATAACGATGCGCGGAACACTCCGATTTGGGAAACCGGTTCAGAGATTCTTGTCACCGGGATCTGTCAGGTTTCATTGCCACCTCCGGGATCGGCTCCCGGAACAATTGTTCCGCGCGGCTTCGAACTCATCCTGCGCTCGCCTGCCGAAGTCAAGATCCTCCGGACTCCGCCATGGTGGAACGCCGAGCGTCGTGCGCGGCTTCTTGCCATCACGACTGTGGCCTTGGGAGTGGTCATTGGCTTCGTCATTCTGATGGCCCGTCGCCGCCTCCGGCAGTCAGCCGCAGCCCGCAAGCAGTCGGAGGCCGAGTTTTCCGCAATCCTCGCCGAGCGCAACCGCATTGCCCGTGAAATTCACGACACGCTCGCTCAGGACCTCGGTGCGATTTCCCTTCACCTGGAATTGGTTCGAAAACAACTACCGCCGGATTCGGATGCGGCGGTCCACCTTGCTGAAGCCCGCGGACTGACCCGGGGCTCCCTTCGCGAGGCAAGGAACTCGATCTGGAACATGCGCTCCCAAGTTCTGGAAACCCACGATCTCGCTGAAGCACTCGCGGGGATCCTTGATCAGCTCACTGTCATTGACGGGATCCATGGCCGATTCCTCGTCACTGGCAGCCGTTACCGGCTGCCTCCGGTCACCGAAAACAATCTTCTCCGGATCGGCCAGGAGGCGATCACCAATGCCGTGAAACACGCCAAGGCGAAACACATTGAAGTCATTCTTGGCTTTTCCGCCAGAGAAGTGACCCTTCGTGTGAAAGACGATGGCTGTGGTTTTGATAGTGGAAAAGATGCATCCGACAAATCCCACTTTGGTCTCAAGGGGCTCCGCGAGCGTGCCCACGAACTGGGGGCGACCATTCGTATCGAGAGCACTCCAAGCCTTGGAACTGAGGTGATCCTGAACGTTCCGGTGGCTCCGGTCTCAACGCATTGACCTGAAATCTTCATGAAACCCACACCCATTCGCATCCTCATTGTGGACGATCACCCGGCGCTCCGTGCCGGCTTGCGGGCCCTCATTGCCAGTGAGCCGGACATGCAAGTGGTCGCCGAGGCCGGTGACGGCATCGTCGGTGTGGAAATGTTCCTCCTTCACCGGCCGGACATCGTGCTCATGGATTTGCGCCTTCCTGAAATGAGCGGAGTGGAAGCCATTCTTGCCATCCGCAGTGAAGCTCCCGACGCCCGAATTATTGTCAACACCACCTACGATGCCGACGAGGACATCTTCCGTGCCATGGAATCAGGCGCGAAGTCCTATCTTTTGAAAGACATGCCGAACGAGGAGATCTTTGAGGTCATCCGTGCCGTGCATTCCGGTGACGAAGTCTTGCCGTCCCAAGTCGAGGAACGGCTCAAGGAGCGCATGCGTCGCCCGGAATTGACCAAACGGGAAATTGCTGTCGTCGAACTGCTTTTCAAAGGCCGCAGCAACAAGGAAATCGCCAGGACGCTCGATATCAGCGAGGATACCGTGAAGTTCCATCTCAAGGGCTTGTTTTGGAAACTCGGCGTTCTCGACCGAACGGCGGCCGTGGTCGCCGCCTTGCGCCATGGAATCGTGCACATGGAGTGATCGGGAATCCGTAGCTCATTTACCGGAGCTACCCGAAAGAGTTGCTGAACGGGATGGGTCCTTGTGATCCGATTGTGAACCAGCGGTCCATGGCCCGCTTCCGTTCATGCACATCCGAAAATCCAATCTTTTTGTTAGGTCTGTCGTCGCGTTTGCCGTTCTCACGCCCTGTGGCGTGCATGCGGCGTCAGAACCCAACATTGTCTTCATTCTGGCGGATGACCTCGGCTACGGCGATATTCAGTGCCTGAATCCGGAGATCGTGAAACGCCTCGAGGCATTGCTTGCAAAGGATGTCTCCGAGGGCCGCAGCACCCCAGGGAAGCCTCAGTCGAACACCGGTGACGCGATCAACCTCTATTCCACCCGTGCCGGCAAGAATGCGCCGGCGAAGGATGCCGGACCTGAGGCCGGTTTGCCGCTTTCGTCTGGTGCCCAGGCGGATCGAGACGCCCGTGGACCGATTCAAAACCCTAGCAACCCATGAAAACTGAATCCATATCTGACAGTTCGAATCGACAAAGCAGGTCCGGGCGCGACGGCTTCACGTTGGTCGAGTTATTGGTGTCGATCACGATCATCATCACGCTCGCCGCCTTGACGTTTTTGATGACGAAAACCATTCGGGAGAAAGCCCGCCTCGTGAATGCCTTGTCTTCCATCCGGCAGGTGGCTGCGTTTCAGGCGGCATACGCGACCGAGAACCAAGGTGACATCAATACAAGCGGTGGATCCGACGTCGGTCCACCGGGACAAAAACATTTCTGGGGCCGGTTCCAGCCCTATTTCCTGCCCGAAACCGAGGCGTCCGGCGGACCGACCCAGAAACAGGAAATCATACGCACCCTGAATGGATTGCTGATCACAACCGATGCCGACACCATGGCAGGCACGGCATTCAACGGGCCAAAGATTTTCCACGATGCAAGAGGACTTCCGGTGCCGTATTCATTCAACAAGAATGCCTTCAACACGAAGCTGTTGAAGAAAACCAGTATCTTCACCGAACCGGATCGAACGATCCACATGGTTTACGGAAGGTTCAACTTCACGGATGCCGACGGCGGTTCGTACGTGCCCATGCCCACGGACGGTTCCATCCCAACAAACCGAATCTTCTATTTGTCGGATAGGAAGACGATTGCCGTATTTCTGGACGGACATGTCGAGTCGGTCAGTCCGCCGTTTCCGGATCAATTCTACGGCCAACTCACCACGAATCCCTGAGTCCATTTTTCGAAATTCATTTTATGAAATATCCATTCAATCTGCGTCGCGGAATATTCCTTGTTCTTCCGGTGACTGGGGTCATCTCGATGGCTGCGGCAAGCCCCGCACTCTCGGCCGATGCCATGAGGGGCGATGAGCTCAAATCCCAACAGAAGAGCGAATCGGTGTTCAAGGGAGGACCGGGAATCAAGGACGAGGCGCTCAAACTCCCGTCCAGCGAGATGAGATGGTGGCGGGACGCGAAGTTCGGCATGTTCATCCATTGGGGGCTTTACTCGATTCCCGCCACAGGGGAATGGACGATGTTCAGGAAGAACATTCCGGCGGAAGAATATGCGAAGCTCGCCGATGAATTCGTGCCAAGTCACTTCGATGCCAACGCATGGGCTCGTGCCGCCAAAGACGCCGGAATGAAATACATGGTTCTAACCGCCCGTCACCACGACGGGTTCGCGCTTTGGGACAGCCCATCCAGCCTCGATGGGTATTGCAGCACGAAACGCGCGGCAAAAAGGGATTTCGTAGCCGAATATGTGGAGGCGTGCCGCGGTGCCGGGCTCGGCGTTGGCTTATACTACTCTCCCATGGACTGGAGGTTTCCCGGATACTTCAAGCCGAAGGAGCTTGTGGAGAATGCCGCGTCGATGAAAAAGCAATGTTACGGGCAGGTCGAGGAGTTGATGAGGAACTATGGCAAGATCGATGTCCTCTGGTATGATGGCAGTTGGCTCGCCCACAACGGCACGGACGCCGATGCTGCCTGGCTCTGGGAACCGCTCAAGCTCAATGCGATGGTTCGCAAATACCAACCGAAGGCGGTGATCAACCCCCGCTCGGGTTGGGAGGGGGATTTCAAAACACTCGAAGGTGGTGCCTTGATCACTGGTCCCATCATCGAAACACCTTGGGAAAAGTGCCTGAACCTCAACAAGAGCAGTTGGGGTTTCAACAAGACCCAGAAAACGATGACGCCGCAGGAAATCATCCGCATGATCGTCGATGCCGTCGGTCGCGGTGGAAACGTTCTGCTCAACGTTGGTCCGGATCGTGATGGTGTCATTCCGCCATCCCATGTCGCCATTCTTCAACAGGTCGGCCAATGGCTTGCCACCTACGGACAGAGCATCTACGGCACCAATGCAGGGCCCTTCCAACCCAAGGATGGCGTTTATAGTGCAACCTCCAGGGACAACCGGATCTATGTCCATGTGCTGCCAACGAGATCGGCCTCGACGAACCTGATCTTGCCCCCGATCGAGCGAAAGATCTCCTCATTCTCCATCCTGTCGGGCGGAAGTCTCACCTGCGTCCAGACTCCGTCGCAAATTGAATTGAAAATTTCGAACCGTCCGGATGATGGATTTCCAGCGGTGGTGGAACTGGTGCTGGATGGTGTGACTGGCGGATCCAATGAGTAGGCCTGAAACCCATCGAACGAACCCAGTCAGCGGCACCAATCTCCCCGTGAGTCCATACCTACCCAAAAGAGAGTCTGACGGCCGCTACCACCTCTGATTGCTTGGACCTCAATTGAAATCCAAGAGTCTGGAACCCATGAATGAAAAGATGAATATGCTCAAGGAAACACCAACCGCATTGATTTGCGCGATCTTGATGGGCAATGGAGGCCTGCATGCTGCCACGATCCTCATCGACTATGATGACGGCGTGGCCGGAGGCGGTCATGACGCTGCGGTCCGAAACGGTGGCTTCGAAAGCGGATCCGATCTGGTTGGAGATGCGACTTTCGCCAATGTTGACAATTGGATCAACATGCGCGGACTCGAAAGCGTGCAGGCGACGGTCGACACTTTGGCAAAGACAGGAAACCGGGCCGCCATCACCAACGGCAGCTTGCAGTTGTATGGGCTCGACACGGGCTACACCATTCAGGTCGGCGATCAGTTCACTGGTACCTTCGACTGGCGCACAGCACTGAACTCGGAGGTCAACGACGTGATGAAGATCACGCTGTTCTATACGGCGGACAACACCCTTCCGACCACCGCGACGGTGGGCGATGCGACCGACTTCTACTCTTTCACCGCGACCGATGCGACGGCACTCAACATCTATGAAACCGCGAGTTGGACCTCCGCCGCTATTGGCGTTGGGAATGCCGCGGTTGGCAAGACCTTGATGTTTCGGTTCGAAAGCCTTGGGACCTCCGTTCCCACGCCTTATGAATATGGGCGCGTGGACAATGTGTTTTTGCAAGTTGTTCCCGAACCGGCCACCCCGGGCATGTTTGCGATCGTTGGCGCCGGCTTCCTTCTCATTCGCCGCAGAAGTCTTGCTTCTTGAGTGCGCGGTTGGTGGCCAGTTTGATCCAAGCCATGAAACGTTCCGCAAGCCTCGTGGTTGCCGCACTGCTTTCGTTCGGTATGGAAGCCGCGGCCGCCATCCCCGTAACGTCCTATCAAGTCGATGTGGGTGACGATCCGGAGAACAACTATTCCGGTGCGCCTCGATTCGACTGGTCGTTCTTCGGCAATCAAACCCGGATCATCACGAAGTACCCGGCCAATCTGCCCGCGCACCGGAATTCCCTCGGAATTGACTATTCGATGTATTGGCTGGAGAGCCGGAAATTCAACTTCCCGCCTTCGACGGCCATCCAGAACGCCATCCAGTCGCCGCCCGTCATCCCGGTCGTTCAGTTTGCCTCAATTGGGAAAATCAATCGGACCAACGAGGATGGGGAAAAAGCCATTGCGCAGGATCTCGCCTCGATCGACGGCTTCAAAAGCCATTATGGCAACCTGCAGTTCGGAGGAGGACAGACCTCCGAGGTGGACGGGGACTTCGCGTGGCTTTATAGCCAATACTACGGACGCCTTCCCGTAGGCCCGGGTGGCAGGAGTTTCCCCTCCGCCTATCAGGATTTCATTGAATCGAACCTCAAGCGTTCTTCGGTGCCCTACATGATGCAACAGCACAATCAGGGCTGGGGCACCCATTATGTCGCAAAGGAACGCGCCATGAGCATGGGCGGGCCACAGCTTTTCTACCGCGGCACGGCCAATATCGTCACCAATCTGGTCACAGCACGGTCAGCCGCGCGGCAGTATCCACACCCCCTCGCCGTTCAGTTCTCCGGCCAACCCATTCTATCCGTGTCGAATGCCAGCCAGGTTCTGAACGACGGAGCTGAACCCATCTACGACATCGCCGTGGGTGCGTTCGGTCCGAATTATGGCAAGAGTTATGCACTGAACCGGCAGGCGTTCTATCTTTCCTGGTTGAACGGAGCGCGCACCTTCAATTGGGAGAGCGGGGAATTCATCTCGTCGGTGGCCTCCGGATTTCCCTCTCCCTTGGGCACTTTCACGAAAAGGGCCAATGATCTCGTTGCCAGCGTCGGCCCCGTCGGGCCGGTTCAAACTCCTGTTGCCATCATCAGCGAGTTTTCCAACGCATGGCAGCCTCCGGAGGTTCTCAACAATGGAAACATCAACTTTCTGATCGGAGGAGACGCGCCCTATGCGGCGGGTGACTATCAGTTGCAGGGAATCAGGGATCATTTCTATCCGAATTCCCTTCAATGCGAGAAAGTTTATGAGGCATCCATGGGTGAGGACGATGCCCTGTGTCCGACTCCGTACGGGAACAGTATCGATTTTCTGATGAGTGATGTGCGTCCCGAGGCGCTCCAAAGATATGGACTGCTCGTCTGGGGTGGCGTGCCGCCGGAAGCACCGTCGATGGTGCGGAAGAAGCTGATGTCATACCTGAATGAAAGCAAAGGCCGCGTCGTCCTGTTCGGGGCGGCCGCGCGTGGTATGTTTCCCGAATGGTTTGAAGAAACTCCGCCCACGGTGGTCGGCCCGGGTGCCGTTGTTTCGTATGGTGGACTCACGATGACCGAAACTTCGGATTTCTCGCTTGAACACCTTCGGACGGGTTTGGACGTGGCCGCTCTATCCATGAAGGTTTTGGCGACTGTCGGTGACGACCCACTTGTGGTGGAATGTCAGAACGGCCTCATCCTCGTGCTCAGCGATTATGGAACCAATCGGACCCAACTGGTTTCTCCGACATCCGCCCGCTGGTATGACAACCAGTTGGTCACCGAAATTCCCCACCAACTGCTCAAGCATGCGAGCCGGATCCTTCAGGACGAGGCCTCACGGAGTTGCTTGTTTTCCGTCGGTAACGATAAACTTCACTATGTTGTGACCAGGCCGCGCGCGGGTGAATTTCTTGTTGGAATCTTCAACGACAAGCTGACGAGCGAGACCTTCTCGATCAGCTCCAACATCGGCTTGGTCACCTCTCTTGAGGAGGTGCCACTGAACGACAATCAACAGGAATTGAAGCATGCGGCAGGCGGCGCGGCGTATGCGCCACCCGGATTGAGAACATCCCCGGCGCTTCCTCTGGACTACGGCTTGTCCGATGCCTCGCACATCGAGGGC
Organism: uncultured Verrucomicrobiae bacterium; assembly: GCA_963810445.1. Lineage (GTDB taxonomy): Bacteria > Verrucomicrobiota > Verrucomicrobiia > Verrucomicrobiales > Akkermansiaceae > Luteolibacter. The sequence goes on from CAWENZ010000056.1 coordinate 67,070, forward strand.
AGGGATTTTCGACTGTTCCGCATCCACCTCGCGGAGGACGGTGTTAGGGAGGTCCCGTCCTTTCATTTTCCGGAACGCCCGGCGGGACGCGTGCTCGCTGTTGCCGGACTCGAACCCATCCGACGTTATTTGCAGGGAATGCCCTCGTTCTTCCAGTGGTTCGACGGCATCAAGGTGGATGCCGACGATTTGCTCTCCATCGATGACGGATGGTTGACCGAGCAGGCACACTGGCTGAACCGGCGGGGTGTGCGGGTGGTGGTCAATGGAGAGGGAATCGACGAGGCGAAGGGCCTGTTGGTTTTGGCCAAGCTGGCCCTTATTCACAGTGGAGCGAAGGATTTGATCATTTCATCTCCATCCGGAGCCATCCAAGCCGAAGCTAACAATCAAGGCGTGCGTTTGCTCACATCGGCCCAAGTGAACCGCATCTACAGGAAAGGGGAACACTTCAATCCGTCAGCCGTTCTGAATATCATCGATCTTCATTATAGAAACGAGGAGGACTTGTCCCGGGATCTGCGGCACTTCGAGTTTGGCGAGGTGGTGGCCACACTTCGTGGAAAGCAACGCTCGGACGATCTTCGCACTCCCCTTTCGGTGACCGGGGACGTGAGTGATGCCTTCTTTTATGTCGGACCCTATATTCACAGCCTGACAGGCCTGCTTTTGAAGGATCCCATCGAGTTCGCCAAGTTCCGGGGAGTGAAGATCGATTCCACCTATCTTCTATCCAAGACCACCGCCGAACTCGCCAAGGACGCTGCAACGCTTGCGCAAATGGGCCTCGAAGTCGTCGTCGATCTTCGTCGCGATCAAATGCATCACGACCGGATCGCCCTCTATCCTCATATTCCCAATTACGAATCCGGGATTCTGCTGTACACGGAGATCGTCAGCAAGATGCAAACCCTTGGTGCGAGCGACCTCATCCTACGCCTCCAGGACGTGGGGGGCATGAGAAACAATGCGGCATATATCGCACAGCGGGACGCCACCTGGAACACGTTCGCCGATCTGGCACTGACTCGAAACATCAAGCTGCATCTGATCTTCAGTCCGAGTCTTTCCTTCAGCTCCACGAACGGGTTTTTAAAGTCCAACGTCTTTGTGATTGAGGGGGGCAAGGGAACCGCATCCGCATTCAAGCTTGTGCGGAAAGACGGAACCACGGGAAACGGAAGCGTGTCGATCTACGATGATGACAGTGGCTTGTATGCCTCCGGAGTTTTTGAGACGGCCCAAGTCGAACCACTCACCTTCGGCGATTGGGCAACGAGTCATGGCGTTGAAGCCAGCACTGTTGACACCGACAAGGACGGAGTTTGCAACCTGATGGAGTTCGCACTCGGCGGAGATCCGGTTGATGCTCAATCCAGCGGCTATTCCCCGACCCTGACATGGTCATCTTCCGGACCCAGCTTCGTGTATCCCAGGCGCAAGAACAGCGGGCTGACCTATTGGTTGATGACCTCGACGGACCTTGTCACATGGGCGCATTCCCGATTCGTGGAGAATCCGGAAACCGACCCGCTTGACGGAGAATTCGAGGCAGTCGCCAATCAAATCCAAACTGGAGATGAACGGTTGTTCGTCCGGTTGGCCGTGCGATCCAACTGATGGCGGATGGCCTGTCCAATCGTCCGGAACCTACCCGAAAGAGAGGCTGACGCTCATGTCTCCGGATGATCTTGTGGCAAGTGTTCGGATCATAAACCCCTCTCAACCCACAAAAACCCATGAAATCCAAATTCAAATCCTTGTTTGCCAACCGTCTAGGAATCATACCCGTTTTTGCCGCCGCAGCGCTCGTTCCCGGCGTCAGTCTTGCGGGAGATCACACTTGGGACGGGGGTGGTGCGGATGGATCATGGCTCACCGGACTCAATTGGAATGACGATCCGGCAGGTATCCCCTCGTTTGGCATTGATTCCGTGCAGACGTTCAATACGAGCGGCGCGGGAAACCTGGCATCCCTCGTCGCGACAAACCCGAATGTGGGAACGCTCGCATTCAATGCCGACGCGGACAACAACATCACCATCCAGCTTTCGAATCTGGTAAGTGGTGGTGCCGCCCGCAATCTAAACTTTACCGTTTCCACCGGCGACGCGGCACTCAACGTCGATCCTGACGCGGCGGGAAACTTTACGATAGGCGTGAGCAACGGCTCCGTCACCCTGGCAAGCAATCTGGTCATCACACACAACGGCAGCGGCGTTCTCACGATCGACCGGCCGATTTCCGAAGTGACACCGGATCCGGGTCCCAAATCGGTCACCAAAGGTGGCAGCGGTGCCCTAACACTTACCTCGGCGAATAATTTTGACGGCGGATTGTTCCTCAACGCGGGAACGCTCAATATCAACGGTATCAACTGCCTGGGAGGAACCACCGCGGTGCCGGGGACGTTCACGATCAATGGCGGTGCCATCGACAACACCAGTGGTGCGCCCGTCGCGATCAGCAGCAAGGCCAATCCCATCGTCATCAATGGTGACTTTGTTTTCAAGGGTACCCAGAACCTGACTTTTTCAACCAATCCTGTCACGCTCGGTACTGCGTTGGGCTCCGCCCGGACGATCTCGGTGGACGCGGGAGTTCTAACATTCGCCGGTGGGATTTCCGATGGCGACACCGCCACGGCAATCATCAAGTCTGGCGCCGGGACTCTCACGTTGAATGGTGCTAACGGATTTACCGGGGGAATTGTCGTCAATTCAGGCGGTTTCTCGGTCGGCGGTGCCGCAACCTTCGCCAGCAGTGGATTGACGGTCGGAGGATCTGCCGCGACCGGCACTCCCAGTTTGACCGGCGGTAACACGATCAACCTGCCCACAAGTATCGCGGCGGCCAGCGGAGGTGTTGCGGGAATCCATACGCCGGGTGGCACCAGCGCGGGCACCCAGACCTTCTCGTCAACGTTAGCCTACGGCAGCGGTGCCATTCTTGCGTGGCAGGTCAATCCCCAACAGGTGGAGGATCCTGGTGCAAACACAAACAATTTCGGCCTCTTTGATCAAGTCGTGGCAACGGGCGGCTCCGGCTCGGTGACCGGCAGCGGAGGCGTGTTCAGGATCACCGTCACCGGAGGATATTCCTATGCCGATGCGTTCTGGGACACCGACAAGAGCTGGACGGTGTTCTCCGGCACTGGCGCGCCCATCGATCTCGCCGTCATATTCTCCGCTTTTGAGGGGGCCGGGGTCGATGCCGGTGGCATTGTTGCGGGAGAAGGACAGTTTTCATTCAGCGGTTCAAACTTGGTGTGGACGGCGGGTTCGGTCCCGACCAACGCCTATGACCTCTGGTCTTCTGCCCTGGCCAATCCTGCCTTCGACTTCGACTCCGATAGTGACGGTCTCGACAACGGTCTGGAATGGATTCTCGGCGGTGAACCAACCCAGAACGATGTGCCTTCCGTGCTTCCTGTCGTGACGGGAAATGCGACCACTGGCATCACCCTCACGTTCACCCGGGAGGAGGATTCCATTTCGGAGACCACCCTGACCCTGGAATACGGCAATGATCTTTCCGGATGGACTCCGGTGGTCATTGATCAGGATGGCGGAAGCTTCGCGAACGGCGTCGAGGTGACGATCAACGAGGGGCCGTCGCCTGACGAAGTCACGGTCATCATTCCTGCGTCCAACGAGTCTGGTGGAAAACTGTTCGCACGTCTGAAGGCGAGCCGCCCGTGATCCGGGCATGGCTTTTTAAAATGGAGGTTAGGGGCTGCGTCACCAATCAAGGGCAAGGTCAGTTGAATGCTGGAAATTTGCTTCTGGCGCGTGGCGCCCGAAACCGACTTTGGGATTGGCTTCGTGGAGCTAAGCCTGATCAAACAGAACCGTATGGCGGAGAAAAGGGACATCTAACCACTCTTGTGCGCTTTGAACCTTTTCTTGAAATCCCTGCCGCGTTTTCCGTGCTGTTGAAGTCATGGGAAGCGGTTCGATAGATGGTGACGGCGCAGGAGTTGGTCGTAGGAGAGCCTTGGTATCCGGCGTGAAGCGCGGGAAGGGGAAGGCTTCCGCGATCCCCCGCCTTTGGCGCGTTCCGAGACCACGCCCTTGCGCGGATGACGTTGCCACGTTCGCAAACCGTTTGTCTTCAGTGTCTTTCCGATGCTCCATTTCAAAATGCAGGATAAGAATCGATCATCTCAGACGTAGCCGTGGCCGGTTCTCTCCGCCGGTTCAATCGATTTGCTACCATGAAATTCCATCTCGCTCTCCTGCTTTCCACCAGCCTCGCCTTCGGGGCTGACGAAACTTTCTACAAACGACCCGCCCTTTTTTCCACACGGCCCAGCGAGACGAATTCACTGAACCCCATCGCCCGCTTCGGCCCGGTCGGGATGGGCATCGACCTGATCCAGCCGGCCTTCACGATGCGGGTGGGGAAAATCGAGGAAGGCTCGCCGGCCGCCGCGACGGGCAAGCTCAAGACGGGCCAGATCATCACCTCGATCAACGGCCAGACCCTCAAGGAAATCGACCCGCGCATCCAGCTTGGCCAAATCCTCGGCGTTGCGGAGGCCGGCGATGGCATCCTCAAGTTCGCGATCCAGGGCGAGTCCGAACCCGTCGTCGTCAAGGTGCCGGTCATGGGTGCCTACAGCGCGACCTGGCCGCTCAACTGCCCGAAGTCCGACAAGATCGTGCGCGACTTCGCCGACTACCTCGCCAAGCCGGGGGCGGACGAGGGCCGTTTCGGTCTGGGCATGCTTTTCCTGCTCTCCACCGGCGAGGACAAGGATCTTGAGCCGGTGAGGAAATGGGCGCACGGCCTCGGCTCCGCCACCATGGCCTGGGAACTTGGCTACGCCGGCCTTCCGCTTTGCGAATACTACCTGCGCACCGGCGATCAGGAAATCCTGCCGAAGATCCAGCAATGGGCGGACAACGCGGTGAAAGGCCAGTATCTCGACGCATGGGCCGGTCGCGGCGGCGTGCCGGCGGTGACCTACGGCATGGGTCACCTGAATGCAGCGGGCACGGGTGTTGCGACTTTCCTGCTCCTCGCCAAGGAATGCGGCGCGGAGATCCCCGACCAGGCGTTGCTCGGTGCCCTCACCCATTTTTACCGCTACGCGGGCCGCGGGGGAAATCCCTACGGCGACGGACGCCCCGAAATGGGATTTGTGGACAATGGCAAGAACGGACTACTCGCCTTCACGATGGCCGCCGCAGCGTCGCTAACACCCGACGGCGAAAACTCGGTCTATGCTGCCGCCCGCGACTCCTGCGCGATGACCAGTTTCTACACCACGACTTTCATGCTCCACGGCCACACCGGCGGCGGCATCGGGGAAATCTGGCGCAGTGCCGCGATGGGCCTGCTGCGTGAAAAGCGTCCGAACCAATACCGCGAGTTCATGGACAACCGCCAATGGCACTATGACCTCTCGCGCCGCTTCGACGGATCCTTCGGCATCCTCGGTGGCGCGGGCTACGACTCCGTGGACTGGGGCGCGGGCTACTCGCTCGCCTACACCGTCCCCCGCAAGACACTGCGCATCACCGGTGCTACGCCCACGAAGTTTTCAAAAACCTATCAGCTTCCGAAACAACCGTGGGGCACCGCCGCCGACAACGAATTCCTCTCGCTCGATGCCGTGCCCGACGCCTCCGGCAAAAAGCAGGATCTATCGGGAGAAACCATCGCCAAGGATTCCAGCATGCCATTTTTCCGGCATATCCACGGCTCAAAAACGATCAGCGACGACGAGATCCGCCGGCACATTCACCATCAGGACCACAACATCCGCTTCGTCGCCGCCAACAAGGCGCTCGGCATCGATAGCGCCTACATCGCCTGGCGCACTCCTGGCGGAAAGGTGAGGCCGGAGTTGGTCATGGAATTCCTTCACTCGAAGTCACCGCTTGTCCGCCGCGCGATGTTTTCGGCCATTTTTGAAATCCTCAAGCGGGAGAAGAAAACCGATGTGCTGACCCGGGAAATCTTTGATCTCGCCGTCGCCGCGGTGAAGGACCCGGAGGAAGCATGGACGATCAAGGACGACGCCCTCCAGATCATCGGTCAGGCAGCGCCGGACTGGGTGGTCCCCCACGTCGATCTCATCCTTCCTTTCCTCAAGCACGACGAATGGTATCTGCGCAACGCCGCGCTCAGCGCGCTTGCCCCGGCCGTCGCGGACGAGCGTTCCTATCAGAAGGTGCTTCCCGCCATCGGCGAACTCATCCGCACGAACCAACGCTCCGCGCTCACGCTCGGCATGAAGGACGAACTCCTCGTCCGGATCAAGGAAGGCAGTCCTGCCGTGAAGGCCCTGGCTGCCGAGACACTCAAGGAAACCTACACCGGTTACGCCGGCGTGAAGACCGCGCCCGGCGGACAGGACATCACCTCCACCCTCGACTCCCACCTTCAATACATCGCCGCTTCCCTCGCCGATGTGCCGGGCGGGCTGGACATGCTTTACGACGTGGCCCGGGATCGCTACCCGAACCAGATTCTCCCCTACAAGGAGTTCTTTCTGAAGGCGGATCCCAAACAGTTCGGGCCGAAACTGAAAGCGGCGATCACCCCGATTCTAACCAACGAGCTGATCCCGGAATACGTCGGAAAAAACCGCGTCAAGCTCCACAAGCTCGCCGCGGTCGAAGAGCAAAGTTCCAGACCGGGCGGCCCTAACGATGTGGTCGATGGCCTCGCGGGCCTCTACGACCGGGCGGGTGAGGAAGGCTACGACTGGCACATGTTTCTCGATCTCAATGAAGCGGAATGGACCTACCACACCTTTGACCCGATCCCGACCGAACAGGTTCCGTGGGATCAACTGATCTCTCGTTATCGCAAGGTGACTCCGCCGCAGGGAATGGAAAACTGGTATGCGACGGACTTCGATCCGGCCAAGGCAGGGTGGAGGACCGGCAAGTCGCCATTCGCCAACTACGACGACAAGATTCCGGTGGGGCCTGTTTCCAAGTGTTCCGCTGCCTGCGTCGGGCCGGACTGCTACGGTGCCACCAAGGTGAACACGCTGTGGGAGAAGGAGGTGCTTCTCCTGCACGGAACCTTCAAGGTGCCGCCGCTCAAGGACGGTCACCGCTACCGGTTGCGCGTGAATCACAGCGCCCATGTGGGCAACGGCGGCGGCTACATCGTTTACATCAACGGCAAGCCGCTGATCGAGCAAACCGACGGCATCGGCCGTGGTGGTGGCGAGCAGCCTAACGGAGCCTTCATCACCAAGGAATGGCTCGATCCGTTCAAGGCCGGCGAGATCACCATCGCGGTGGAGAGTTTCCTCCGCTACAACGATAAGTATTCGACCAAACCAACCACGCGCGTTCCCCAGGGACGGATCAGCGTCCACCTGGACGAGCAGAAACTCCCGCCGATGGGCGACGACCTCGTGGTCAAGTCGGCCACCGTCGTGCCGATGCTGTCATCCGGGTGGCAGGCGGCGCAGTTTTCCGAGAGCGACGAGGAAAGGGAGAATGCCCCCCTGTTCCGCTGGGACGGGAAATTCGTGCCAAACCCGGAAATCTTCGGCTCATGGAAAGTCGTGGCCGAGGTTCCGGAGATCGACGGTTTCAATCCCTCGAAGAAAGCCGGCTTCCGCAAGCCGGTCTTCGCGCAGATGACCCTGATGGACGGCGGCAGCACCGCTGATCCCTACTGGGTCTGGTCGGGTGATCATCTCATGGATCTAACGAACTATCAGGCCCTGAGGATGCAGGCGAAAACGGTTGAAGGCGCTCCCTATCTGTTTGTCGAATCCGGTGGCTTCAGCACCCGCCAGAAGCCCGGCTGGAAATCCTCATGGCTCGTTCTTGGAAAGCAATGATCGGGCGATCATGGCCTAACGCAATGATCCGGGGCATGACAGCCGGCGCATGACATCGAGCCAGGCCTTTTGCTCAAGCAACACGGCGCCGGGCGGAGCGTCCGGACCGCATCGCGGTCACGGATGGTAGCCGTGGACTTCAGTCCAATGCGTCTAAGGACTTGGATTTCTTCCGCACCAAAGGTGCAAAACAAGCCAGCCCAAGGCACCGCCTTGGGTAGGTGCGTGTGATCTATCCAGAGCCCTGAAGGGGCGATCCAATCGATGGCCTCGCGCGTTGTTCCGCCCCTTCAGGGCTCACGGATATTTTGTCATCCGGAAAACCAGGGCGTTGCCCTGGGCTGGCTTGTTTCAGGCCGTTGGCCTGGAAGAGCCACAATTTGCAACAATTTCGAGTTCTTCGAGGAACTGGACTTCAGTCCACGGTTTCATGGCCGAAGGAACATCCGTGTCGTGTAGCGCCACCGGAACCCATTTGCAGCACGACCTTTCCACCGCCCGTTACCGTGGCATGAGAGAGGATCTGACCCATTGCTCATCCATCGTCCCCAAAAACCTCCGCACCACCTCTCGCTTTCTCATCCAAATTTTCCCTTGTTGCGCTTCCTCGGGATGATAGAAATCCTCCCAATGAACGGATTCCTCGGAATTGAGAAGTTTTATGCTGTCTTCTTCCTAATGATACAGCGTGCTGTTCAATGGTGTTGTTAGTTTTAACTGCCCGTCTCCCATGAACGAAAGACTTTTCCCATCGTGTATCTACACCATTCGGCACAAGGATTTTCTCGATGGAGACTACGCGTCCGGCGGCACAGGAGAGTTCATCGAGCGCGGTCGCTGGACGACCGGTAGCCGGCTTTTGCGGGAGGCTAGTCAGAGCCAGCAGCGTGTTCCCGTCCTTTTCGCGCCAGCCGATGCTGACATTATCGACGGCGTTATCTATTGGGCACTAATCGACGACATCGAGATGACTCCGGACAACACGACAGTTAGGTTCTCTTCGCTCCAACCACTCCCGAAGAAGCACCGCCTGTCGTCCCTCAAGAAGCTCAGCGACGGCGAGCCGCTTTCCGACAACTACATTCGCCCATATGTCCCTTGCCGGACGCCCTCTTTCATTTTGGCTGCACCAGTCATCTCGGCTTCCGCCGTATCGTTGCCCGACATCGAGGCCGAGGAGATTTCCGCGCGCGAGGGTGCTGTATCCACTCGGCAGCATCTGCATCGAGAGCGCGACCGGACCATCATCGACGCCAAGCGCCGACAGGTGCTTTCCGCCACCGGACGGCTTGCTTGCTCCGTTTGTAGCTTCGACTTCCAACAGTTTTACGGTGAGCTCGGTGCGGAGTTTTGCGAGGTGCATCACCTACGCTCACTCGCCGCTGCCGACGGCGAGGTTGAGACCCGTTTGGAGGACTTGGCCGTTGTCTGCTCCAACTGTCATCGGATGCTACACCGTAGCCACCCGTTTCTTACGCTTGAACAACTCAAATCCAAAATCCGCAACACCTAGCCATGCGCTGAGCTTGGGGTCATCGATATGGCAGAAGCCAAGACGAAAAATCTGCAATCTCACCAATCGCCACTCAACCATGTCCGATCCCTACCGCCTCCGAACCAGGATAAGAAGGCACTTACCTTGGTTTTTAATTGATCTCGGAGTATGCTCCAAGGGTGATGACTGCGAGAAGGTAGGTGGATTTCACGACTGGTATAATAAGGATGGCCTGCACTCCGCCTGCTATCACTGCAACGTTATTCGAGAAGGGCGGCTTTGGGAGCGCTTAAGTTCGAGCACGGCTGACAACATTGTGGGACCGCCTCAGTCGCAGAGCGACATCGGCAGGTAGCCGTGGGCTTCCTGCCCACGGAATCCGTCAAAGAATAGCGGGTGCCGCGTAGCGGCAATGGACCACCCATGGGACGGGAATCCAAGGTTCGAATTCCTTTGCCACTACGTGGCAAGAATGATGTTGGCATTGATCCGTGGGCTGAAGCCCACGGCTACCGTCCACCGTCGCTCTGCGACGAAGAAAGGCCGAATCCTTAAAGCCAGCGCACTGTAGCCGGAACGACTTCCACTTCCCTAATTATTGGCTTCAGCGCTTCGGTCTGGCCTTGAACCATTTCCTGAAATCCCCGCCGTGGGAATCCGGGAGAGTCCGTTGTCCTAACCAATCCTGGAGCGGCTTGATCGGTGCGACCTGGATGGGCAGGTGGTTCATGGCCTTGGACATGGTCATCGCGGTGCGCCAGAGTGAGGGGAGGTGGCGAGCGTGGCGAAGGGTGACATGGGGATGGACCCGGCGGAGGGGATTTCCTCGCGCTTGGCCTTGTCGCGAAGGCGCAATAACAGGTCGGGGATGGGGATGTCCACGGGGCAAACCTCGTTGCACGCGCCGCAAAGGGAGGAGGCTTTTGGAAGATCTGCTAGTTCGGGGAAGCGGCTGCCGAAGAGGATGGGTGATAGAACGGCTCCGACGGGTCCGCCATAGGTCGAGCGGTAGGCATGACCGGAGGCCTGCCGATAGACCGGGCAGACGTTCTGGCAGGCACCGCAACGGATGCAGCGGAGGATTTCCTTGCAGTTCGAGGCGAGGACGTCGGTGCGGCCGTTGTCCATGAAGACGACGTGCATGTGGTCCGGTCCGTCGGGTTGGGTTGGCGATTTCGGACCGTTGATGAACTCGGTGTAAACGGTGAGCTGCTGGCCGGTGGCGGAGCGGCCTAACAAATTTAGGAACACCGCGAGATCCTTCTCCTCGGGAATGATCTTCTCGATGCCGACCAGCGCGATGTGCACCGGCACCGGAGCCATGCCGAAACGGGAATTGCCCTCGTTGGTGGCGAGAGTGAGTCGCCCGGTGTCCGCACAGACGAAATTCGCACCGGTGATCCCGGCCTGCGGCCTCCATGTATTTTTTCCGCAAATGGACACGGGCGCGGCGGGTGATCACCTCGGGATCGTCATTGTATTCGCCACCGATGCCCTCGCGGAAAAAGGTTTTCGCGACATCGCGGCGGTTCAGGTGGATGATCGGTTTGACGATGTGGGAAGGCTCGTCGCCGTCGAGCTGGATGATGAACTCGCCGAGGTCGGACTCCAGGCACTCGACACCATTCTCTATCAGGAACGGGTTGAGGTGGATTTCCTCGGCCGCCATTGACTTGGATTTCGTCAGCCGGGTGACACCGTGTTGGCGAAGGATGGAAAGGATGGTCTGGCGGGCGTCCTCGTCGGTGGAGGCGAAATGCACGTTCACGCCACGGTCGGTGAGTGCCTTTTCCGCCTTTGCCAGATAGTCGCCCAGATGGTGGAGCGTGTGGTCCTTGATGGAGGCCGCCAGTTTTCTCAGCGCGTCGGGATCCGGATAGTCCTTGCCGAGCACGGCGTAGCGCTTCTCGGTTCCGGCAGACGAGCCGTCGATGACCGAGTGCTGTTTCTCGTCGGAAATGTCGCGGGCGTATTGATCGATGGGTTGGATGCCGATCATTGGAGTGAGTTCCTGAGGATTTGGATGGCGTGGAGGTGTTTGACCGGGCGGCCCTGGGTGATGGCGAGGCCGGTGAGGTGCATGAGGCATGACATGTCGCCGCTGACGAGGATGTCGGGTTCGGATTCGAGGATGTGGTCGAGCTTGAGCGAGCCCATCCGGCCGGAAATGTGGGGGAAGGTGACGGAGAAGGTTCCGCCAAATCCGCAGCATTGTTCGGTCTGGCCGAATTGGGTGACGACCACGTTGCCGATGGACTCCAGCAGGCTGACGGTCGCCTCGCCGCTGTTGGTGCCGCGGCTGTGGCATGACCGGTGAAATGCGATCCGCGTGGTTTCCTCGAATTTCCCGGGCCATGTCTTGATCCCCAAGCCATTGAAGATGAAGTCCATGACTTCCCAGGTGCGGTTCGCGAGCGAGTCGATGGATGCGTCCGGTTTTTCCTCGAACTGGAGGAGATTTCCGTGGAAATTCATGGCCGCACAGGATCCGGAAGGAACGATGACGGGCAAGTCGCCGGCGAAGACGCTCGCGCAGTGGCGGGCGACCTTTCTTGAGGCGACCCAGTCACCGGAGTTGAAGGCCGGCTGGCCACAGCAGGTCTGGTTGTCCGGAAACTCGACGGTGACTCCCAGATGCTCAAGCACCTCGACCGTGGCACGGGCGACGTCGTCGTAAAAGGCATCGCAGAGGCAGGTGCCCATGAGAAGGACACGTTTGTCGGTTGGTCGCTTGAGCGTGGTGGCCATGGAAAGGGTGTTTTTGAAAGACGAGACACCCTAGTAATTGAGCCGGAAAGGACAATGGGGAATATGCCGATCGATCCATGGAACTTGAGAAATCACCCTTTCGTGGCATCCGGGCCGGTTGATGCAAATCGCGTGAGACGGAGTGCATTTGTCCCCCGGATTCTTGCGAGCTTCCCGATATTTTCCAAAGTGTAGGAATTCCAAGTGGCGGAAAATAAGAGGATTATGGGAAAACCGATCTTTTGGCTGACCGTCTGCAAACCTGTGAAGTCGAACAACCTCATTCGATCATGCTCAACTGGACACTTACTTTTCTGATCCTCGCCCTCGTCGCCGGACTCCTTGGCTTTACCAGTCTGGCTGGTACCGCGGCTGTTATCGCCCAAACGCTGTTTTTCATCTTCCTGCTTCTCCTGTTCATCTCAGCCTTGAACAACGCCCTTCGCGGACGCACCCACTGATCGAGGATCACCATCTCCTCACCTGCTCGCCAGGTGAACGCTAACAGGGCAGGCGGACCGGGGGGGACGCCTGCCCTCATTTTTTGGCGGAGATCTTGGTTCCCCGATCGACGTTACGCCCATTGCAGTTTGCCACCGGAACATTGCGGGAAGCTTCATCCGAAATCCCTTGTGAGAACGGTTTGAACAGCGGGTGATCCCGTAAATGATTTGTTACCAGTGAGATGGGGTCGAGAATCGAGTGTTGGCATTTCGCTTGCGATGGAAATGGAGGATTCACTTCCGAATCCAATCAACCTGATCAAAACAGCATGAAGGCATATTCATCCCCATTCTGGGCGTCCCTTGTGATCGCGAGCCTTGGTTCGGCCATGCCGCTTCTCGCCACTCCGCAAATATTGCCGAAGGGCGATGCGGAAACCGCCGATTTCATCAACACCGACATCCGATCCGATTTCTCGCTGGCCGGGGGCGATCTAACGGTCGGGGTGGAGGATGGGATCGCCACCTTGTCCGGCAAGGCTGACTCTCTTGCGCAAGTGGAGCGGGCGACCGCAAGAGCTGTCGCGATGGTCGGCATCCGTGCGGTGGTGAATCACGTTGAGATCCAACCGCGGAGATCCGCCGACATCCAGAAGGAGACGAAGGAAATGCTGGAAAAACAGGAGGTCATTCCTTCCGGTGAAATCCAGGTTTCCGTATCGGGCCAGAGGGTCTCGCTGTCCGGCAATGTCGCTTTTCCCGATCAGAAGAATTTGGCCAGTGAACTGGTTCATACCGTCCGCGGAGTGACCGCGGTGGACAACGAACTGTCGGTGACTGGCGAAGGAAACCGGAACGACGAATCGCTATCCAAAGAACTCAATTTCCTGATCCGTCGTGACCCATTGCTTGACGGGCTCCACATCGAGGTCTCAGTCCATGCGGGATCGGTTAGAATGTCGGGACAGGTTGGAAGCAGCGGAGATATCAGCCGCCTGATCCGTCTTTGCAGGGTGGAAGGAGTGACCGCGTTCCGCACCACCGGACTGAGGGTGAACCAGGACCTCGCCATGGAAGGTTTGACCGAAAAGGACTATTCCAAGCGCGAAAGTCTCGAAGCCTTCAAGGCCGCTCTAACTCACGACCGGCTTATCGACTCCAGGTCCGTCCGCGTCGTGATGAATGACGGGGTGATGACTCTCAAGGGCAAGGTGCCGACCGTGGAGCAACGTGACGCGGTTGCATTCATGGCGCGGGGAATTCCGGGAGTCAGCGGTGTGGTGAACCTGTTGGAAATTTCCGGACAAGAGCAACTCGCCGGCTCACCCGCGAGATTCCCTGCTAGAATTCCGACGCTGTCCGCCCGCAGGTGAGGTCACGAATCATGGGTTGCCGGTGGAATTGATCGAAAGGATAGGGAGCATGACGCGGACGATTTCCTCCAACTTGGAAATGTCGGCATTCTCATCCAGATCCCGGACGGCCTTGAGGATGGTCAGCCAACTTGATTCCTTTTTTCCGGGCTCTGTCTGTAGCTCGATCAATCGGATGGCATCGTCGATCCGCCCGCTCCTGACCTCTTTCATGGCTTGCGGAAACGGCCTTCTCTCCGGATAGAGGACAAAGTCCACCGCTTGCCGCAAATCCGAGGGACGCACCGGCTTGAGCAGGAAATCCACCACTCCCATGCGGATCGCACGAATCGCGGCGGATGCGCTCAGTGCGGCGCTGCAGAGAATGATCGGCACTCGGTTCGAGCGGTTTTTCAATGCCTCCATCACTCCGACCCCGTCGAGCTCGGGCATGCGCAGGTCGAGGATGATGATGTCGAAATCCTCTGCTGCCAGCATTTCCAGCGCGATGCGTCCGGTGGAGGCGGTTTCCACCTCACTGGTTTTCGAGGTGAGCGCGTAGGCAAATCCCAACCTCAGGGTCGGCTCGTCATCGACGACGAGGATCCTGAGTTTCCTGCCCACTGGGGCGCTTTGATGGTCATGCGACGGGGACATCAATGTAAAATTCCGTTCTGTCATCCTTCCGTTCTGATAGGCCGATGCGGCCTTCGTGAGCCCTCATGATTTCCCTGGAGATGAAGAGCCCGAGCCCCACGCCCTCCACTTGATGGCCAGGGGCTCGATAGAAGCGTTCGAAAATGCGGCTCTGGCTCTCTTCCGGAACGCCCGGACCTTCGTCGATGATCGACACACGAAGGTAATTGGCATCGGGCCTGGAGGTCCGGATCAGGATACGGCCTCCAGCGGGGCTGTGCTTGATCGCGTTGGTGACGAGGTTGTTGAGCACCTCGTCGAGCCGGATGGGATCCGCCAGCACTTCCGGAGCCTCCTGAAGCTCATCCTGGACCTCGATGGTCAGATTGCGTTCCGCCGCGATGTGTTGATGCAACTGCGCCGTCCGGGCGATATTGTCCCGGATGAAGGTGGATACACATTCGAGGTGGGTGGCTCCACTCTCGGCCCGTGAAAGGTCCAGCAGCGTGTTGAGGGTGATCAGCAGCCTCTCGCAATCCTCGGTGGCCGAGGTGATCATGACACGCTGCATCTCATCAAGCTGTGCCGACCTTTCCTCCAGCAGGAGATGAAGGACCATCCTGATGCCTGTTAGCGGCGTCTTGATCTCGTGGCTGACGGTGGAAAGCATGTTCGTCTTCATGTCATCCAGCCACCGGATGCGGCTGACATTGTGCAACAGGACCGCCCATCCGGATTGCTTCGAGTTTCCGGAATCGTAACGGAAAATACGGGGAAGATAGTAGTATTCCTTTTCGTCAATCCGGAAGAGCAGGGCCTCCCTTGGATCTTCTGGCAGAAAGTGCGCGGCGTTGTTGCGGCAGTCCTCAAGGATGCGCTGGATCTTGACCGGAAGACGGCCGGAGACACCAAGGCTTTCCGAAAGTTTCTCGGCAGCTGGATTGATCTGGAGAATGCCTGTGTCATCGCCCAATACGAAGACAGGGGACGGGATGGCCTCGAGGATCGCGCTGTTGACGAGATTCGCCCGTTGCAGGTTTTCGTCACTTTCACCGCGCCGTAGCTTCAGTTCGAGGGCCATGTCGTTGAATGCGGAGATGACCTTTGAGAACTCGCTTCCCTCGCTGGGCTGGGGCAGGGAGAGCTCGAAATTCCCCTTGCGGATTTCGTCGATGGATTTCTCGAAGGGTGGATACGGGGTCCACAAGATGCCGGACGAGCTGGAAGTAGATGATCACCGCGATGGACGTGCCGAGCACCACAAGAGTGCCCACGAACAAGGTGTTTTTCCCGGAGTCGTCGCTGAGATTTGCCGCACCCGAGAAAAGCTTTTCCTCGCCGAGCGTCATCACATTTTCCATGAGATCGGTTAGGCGTTGGGTCTGGATGCTGGCGGCCTGAAGGAGCTTCTCGCGGTCCAACCGGCTGACGGCCGTGCCTTCGAAGTGGGACTCGTAAACGCTGAAGTAGCTGTCGAAGACCTGGTCCAGGCGTTCGAGAACGCTTTGCCAACGGGGATCGTCACCGGCGCTGATGTGGATGATCTGTAGCTTCTCCTCGAGATTCTTCTTTCCCTCGTCGAAGAGTTCCCTGTCCGGCGCTTGCTCGGGGGGCGGACCAGCCAGAGCGGGCAGGTAGTTGGTGTTGATCGTCGCGGTGACGGTGCGCACGGCTTGGGCGGCGTCGATCACCTGATAGTCCATCCGCAACTGGTGGTCGAAGCGGCTCACCGAGTCGTGCATCAACAACAGGGCGGCGGCACCGACACTCCAGAGAAGCAGGATGATGGTGAGCAAACCATAGAACAGCCGGAGGCGTAACATGAGGGGGCGGGTGAAGTGTTAGCTGATTCCGAAACGCTTCCGCTTCCGATAGAGGGTGGCCTTGTCGATGCCGAGGATGGACGCGGCATCGTGCAGGGAAGGTGCCCAATCGAGCACCTTGGTGAGATGCGCCTGTTCGATTTCCTCGAGACTGTGCTCGCCACCGATTCCCGGAGCTCCGGACTCGCCGCCGGCACCGGCAACGGGAAGGGGAGCGGGCCTTGGGAGATCGTCCGCTTCCACCTTGGCTCCCTGGCTGAGAATGGCCGCCCTCTCGATGGCATTGCGCAACTCGCGGAGATTGCCGGGCCATGGGTGTCGCATCAGGGCGCTTCGACCACTTTCGCTGAAGCCATCGATCTTTCTGCCGAGTTGGGAGGAAAAGAAATCGAGGTAGTCGTTGGCGAAGCGGTTGAGATCGGCGGGACGCTTCCGCAAGGGTGGGACTGTCACGCTGATGACATTGAGGCGGTAATAGAGATCCTCGCGGAATTCGCCCGCCTGGATGCTGGCCTTGAGGTCGCGATTGGTGGCGGCGATGACCCGGACGTTGCACTCGCGCACCTTGTTTTCGCCGAGGCGCTCATACTCGCGTTCCTGCAGGAGGCGCAGCAGCTTCGGCTGGATTTCCATGGGGAGTTCGCCGATTTCGTCGAGGAAAAGGGTGCCGCCTTCCGCCGCATGGACCTTGCCCCAGGTGTCCTTGATGGCACCCGTGAAGGATCCCTTCATGTGGCCGAAAAGCACGCTCTCCAGACAGCTCCTTGGAAAGGCTGGGACAACTCACCGTGACGAACGGCTTGTCGCGAAGATGGCTGCGATCATGGATCTCCCTCGCGATGACACTTTTTCCGGTGCCGCTTTCCCCGAGGATCAGGATGGAGGCGGAGGTTGCGGCGGCGCGGAACAGGATATCGAACTCCTCTCTCGTTTTCCCGTCCTCAGAGGAAAACCGCAACGGAGGTGAGGAGTGTTTGACCTCGGATTTCAATTCCTGAACGACCTCCTTGAGCTGCGTCACTTCGCCTTGGGTGCGCAGGGCCTTTTGCGCCTTGATGAGAATGGCCCTGAGCTGGTCAGGAGAGAAAGGCTTCTCCAGATAGTCGAAAGCACCGAGCTGGGTCGCCTTCACCGCGGTGGAAATGGATGCGTGTGCGGTGAAAATAACCACCAGTTGCTGGGGCTTCATGGCGACCACCTTCTGGAGGATCTCCAGTCCGTCCTCGTCGCCAAGGCGCAGGTCCAGAAATACGAGGTCGAAGTTTTCCTCCTTGATGCGCTTCATGGCGAGGCTTCCGTCCTCCGCCGTTTCCACATAATGCCCCTCGCCTTCTAGCGTGATGGAGGTGGTGAGACGTATCGATTTTTCGTCGTCAACGATGAGAATGTCCATGTCGGTGGGTGTTTTGATATCCCGAACAACCCATCATTCCATGTGCCGTAACCATGAATTCGCCTAACTGTCTGAAAATGAGTAATTTGATGGGATGCTGGATTGTTGCAGGCGCATCAAGGTCGTGCACAATGCCAGCTTGTCCATCGATTCATTGCATCTTGCAATTCATGGCAATCCGCTGATTGCCTCAAACCCGGAGGTGGAGATCTGAAGATGAGCGGGTTGTGGCAATTCCCGGATTGGTACATCACCTGCCATTGGAACGTCACCATGAATACAATCCTCATCTCCAAAACCAACTGCAAGACATCCACCAAGTCATCGATCCGCTACCTGGCATTTGCCACCGGTGCTTCCCTCATTCTGCTCGCAGGTGCCACAAGCTCATGCAGCACCGCCAATGGATTCGGCAAAGACGTCGAAAAAACGGGCGACAAGATCCAGGACGCGGCGACTCGTTGATGCGCCACCCGCAGGTCAAGGTGTCTTGAAATGCTTGAGCACCTTGACTGCGGCCGCCTCGGCGGTGAGGCCGTGAATTTCCCGCAGGATTTCCGGCTTACCGTGTTCCACAAACTCGTCCGGCCAACCGATGCGTTCCACGGTCGTCTGGATCCCCGCGTCGTTGAGATTCTCAATCACCGCTGCTCCGAATCCGTTGAAAATGACGTGATCCTCGAAGGTGCAGACCACCTTGCATTTGCCCGCGTATTTCTGAATCACTGCCGAATCGAGCGGCTTGATGAAACGCGGATTGATGAGCGCGACGGAAAGTCCTTCCGCTTCTAGCAAAATTTTCGTCCGCTCGGCCATCTCGAACATGGTGCCAAGCCCGATGAGGGCGACGTCTGTTCCATCCTCGACGACTTCCGCCTTGCCGATTTCCAACAATTCGGGAACGGCCTTGATCGGGGTGCCCTTGATGACACCGCGGGGGTAACGGATGGCGGATGGGCCGGCATCGTAGCAAGCCATCGTGTGGAGCATGTCCACGAACTCGTCCTCGTCCTTGGGCTGCATGTGGATGATCCCCGGAATGTGCCTGAGATAGCCAATATCGAAGAGCCCGTGATGGGTAGGGCCATCATCACCTGATAGACCGCCCCGGTCCATGCACAATCTAACTGGCAAGCCCTGGAGCGCCATGTCGTGGATGATCATGTCGTAGGCGCGCTGCATGAAGGTCGAGTAAATCGCGAGGAAAGGCCGGAAGCCTTCCGTTGCGAGACCGCAGGCAAAAAGCGCGGCGTGTTCCTCGGCGATGCCCACATCGAAATAGCGGTCGGGCAGCTCCTTCTTGAAAATTTCCAGCTTCGTCCCCCCCGGCATCGCGGCCGTGATGGCGACGATTTTCGGGTCCTTTTTCGCGAAATCCGTGACGGCCCGACCGAAGAGATCCGAGCAGGTCGGAGTGGCGGTGGCGTCGGTCGATCCGTCCTCGATCTTGTAGGTGCCGAGGCCGTGGAATTTCCCCGGATTGTCGAGCGCCGGCTGATAGCCGCGGCCTTTTTCCGTGATGATGTGGAGGACGACCGGTTCGTGGAGCGTCTTGAGGTGCTCGAAGGTTCGGACCAACAGCGGAAGGTCGTGGCCGTCGATCGGGCCGAAATAACGCATGCCGAATTTCTCGAAGAGGACGTTCTGGAAAAGCAGGTTCTTCGCTCCTTCCTCGACGCGGTGGGCCAACGTGCGTGCCGCCTTGCCGGCGACCTTTTCCACGAATTCCGCCGCCTTGCTGCGCACCGCCGCGTAGGTCGAGTGGGTTTGCAGGGCATTGAAATAGCGGGCGATGGCTCCGACGTTCTTGTCGATCGACCATTCGTTGTCGTTGAGCACGACGATGAATTTCTTGGTGGTCTCCGCGATGTTGTTCAGAGCCTCAAGCGTGGGCCCGCAGGTGAAGGCCGCGTCGCCCGCCACCGCCACGATGTGGTTGTCGCCACCTGATAGATCGCGGGCGGCCGCCATTCCCAGTGCTGCTGACAGAGCGGTGCCTGCATGGCCCGCGCCGTAGGAGTCGTGCTCGGACTCGGAGCGCAGGAGAAATCCATTGAGCCCCTTGTAGGTGCGGATCGTGTGAATCTGATCCGCCCGACCGGTGAGCATCTTGTGGACATATCCCTGGTGGGAAACATCGAAGACAAACTTGTCCTGGGGCGTGGAAAACACCCGGTGCATCGCCACGGTCAATTCGACGACACCGAGGTTCGGGCCCAGATGGCCACCGGTTTTCGAAAGGCAGTCGATCAGCGTGTGGCGGATCTCGTCCGCCAGTTTCGGCAATTCCTCATCCGCGAGTTTCTTGACGTCGGCAGGTGCATGAATGGTCGAAAGCAGGGGGCCTAGCGCTGGGGGCTTAGAAGAGGCGGATGTCATTATCGTCGTCGTCGGGATCTTCCGGATCTTCTGATGCGGTCGGAAAATCCGAATTTTCGTCCGGTTTCGCGCCAGCATCCAGTGAAATCTCGTTCTGGTTGCGCAAGGTGATGAGTTCGATCCTGCCGCGGGCGGATTGGAGGACGGATTCGCAATGGGCGAGGTATTTGGAGCCCTTTTCGTAATGGGCCACGAGTTCCTCAAGCGAGAGGTGTTCGTGCTCCATCGCCTCGACGATCCCCTCTAGTCCGGCGAGCGCGTCCTCGAAGGAAGGGGAAGACGCGTCCTCGCCCTCAATGGTTGCCTTTTTGCGGGCCATGGTCGTTAGCGCTGTTGTTGGCTGGCGTTGATGATCGCATGGTCGCTGTAGTAAACCATGTTTGGGGCAACCAGCCACTTGCGGTAGGGGTAACGCTTCGCAATGGCCTCGATGTGCTGATCCTTGTCGTAAATCGACACGCCTTCCTTCCAAACCGCGCCGGACCGGATCGGATAGGTCGCGGCAATCACCCGACCATCGAGCACGAGCGACGTGAAGTCCTGATAGTTGGCAGCGACCTCCGTTGCATTTCCCGATCCGTGGGAGGAGGGCGTGATCAGGATCCCGGCAAATGGAGTCTGAAGATCGGCGGCGGTGGATTCCAGTTGTTCAAATCCCTCACGCTTGGGTGGCAGCCAGACGCTCACCCGGTCCGCATACCATGCGACGGCCCATGGTTGGTCCGAGACGATGATCTGTTTTTCCTTCACCCAGCCCTTGAGCCCGGATTCCGTGCTGTTGAGGGCGGGTGCGTAGTAGGGAGGCCAGTTGGGAGCGCCACCGTGATCGCGAAGTTCGAGCCCGACCATCACGCGCCTTGGGAGTTCGAGGATCAATGGCAGCGCGCAAATGGCGATGACCACGACCAGATGGACGTTCCTCAGGATGGGATTTGCCACCACCACCTCCAGCCGGCTCCACAGGATGGAAATGAACGCCAACCCGTAGGCGGTCATGATGGGGGCGAAAATCAGGTGAAGCTGGTTCGGATCCAGCGGATCCTTGGTGATTCCGAAAAACGCCATGCCCAGCGCCGCGAAGACCCACATCAGCAGGATCGCCCAGCGGAAATTCGCGATCGACGCCCGCTTGAACGGATGCAGCAAGGAGATGAAAAACAAGGGTGCCACGATGATGCCACCCAGGAATGGAATGATGTCCGTGGCCTGGAGCAGCGTGGTGCGGAGGATTTTTGAAATGAGTCCGTTGAGCACCAGCGGCTCCGCCTCGAGGTCGGTGGTTCTCATGACCGCGCCTTCCGATCCGTTTCCGAGACCGTTATAAAGCGTTAGAAACGCGGTGCCGAATGGTGAGCCCGAGTGCGAGTTGTTCCGGATCATCACGAAGGTCGCCGGAATCAGGATCAGCGCGAGGATGGAAAGCCCGACGATTCCCCGTGGGCGGAAGGCGATGGCGGCGTAGATGATGTATCCGAGCGCGATCCAGACCGTCATCCAGTGGGTGAGTGCCAATAGCGTGAAGAACACTCCCGCGATCACCGCCGGGGTCATCGCGATCCGTCCCTCGGTCGCCGCCTCCACCGCCCGATAGACGAAATAGATGCCGCAGGAAAACAGCAGCAACATCAGCATCTGCGGAAGTCCGCTGAGCGAGTAGTTCCAGAACGTATCGCAAAACAGCATCAGGATCGCGCAAACGCCGGCGATCTTCGCGTCGAAGATCCGGGAAATCAGCAGATAGTTCACCCCGATGGCCATCAGGAAAAACAAGGTCGAAACGGTCGCAATCACCCGGTCGAGCGGGAACACATATTCGTTGGCATTCATTTGCCAGACGCTCGAATCATCCGCGCCGATCAACTTGAGCACCGCCGCGTTGAGCAACGGGTTGAGGGGCGAGTGATAGGTGTCCTCGAAGAGCATGAACGACGCCGAGCTGTTCGCCGTCTTCTGCGCCTGGTAATAGGCGACCGGGCGGATCATCTTGGTGGTGAAGCCATTTCCCCTCGCGATCTCCCGCGAAATCTGGGCCTGGTCCATCGCTTGCGGCGAATTGAGTCCCTTGAAGAGGACGAACAGGTTGCCGAGCGTGAGGATGATCAGCAGAAGGAAAAACAGGCTGCGGCGGATGATGATACCGGTGTCGATCTGGGAGGCGGAAATACTCATGAAAAATGGGGATGGAGACAGGCGATATGATCAAAGGCCGAGTTCCTTCAACTTGCGCTGGAGGGTTCTGCGGCTGACACCAAGTAGTTCCGCGGCATGCGTGCGGTTTCCACCGGCGGTGGAGAGAGCTGCCCGGATCGTGTTGGTTTCGAGCGCATGCAAGTTGAATTCAGCCGGTGCATCAAGGGTGATTTTCCCCGCTGCCGGCGGCTCATGGGAGGCGACGGCTTGAAATTGCAGGAATTGGGGCAGGTGGCGAGTGTCAATGACGGCGTCGTTGCTCATCACCACGCCATGCTCGATGGCGGTCCGGAGTTCGCGCACGTTGCCGGGCCAGGAGTATTTCAAAAGGAGCTCCGTCGCGGCATCGGTGAGCGGCTTCACCGGGCGGTCGTTCTCCTTGGCGAATTCCTGCAGGAAACTGTTCGCCAGCAGGACGATGTCCTCTTTCCGTGTCCGCAGCGGCGGCATTTCCACTTTCACCACGTTGAGCCGGAAATAAAGATCCTCGCGGAATTCGCCGCGCTCGACGAGTTCCTTGAGGTTCTTGTTGGTCGCGGCGATGACCCGCACGTCCACCTTGATCGGTGAATTCGATCCCACCCGCTCCAGCGTCCGCTCCGAGAGGACGCGCAGGAGCTTCACCTGCGTCGCCGCATCGATTTCGCCGATTTCATCGAGAAAAAGCGTGCCGCCGTCCGCCTGCTCGAAGCGGCCGATCCGCCGTTGTGACGCCCCGGTGAAAGCGCCCTTCTCATGGCCGAACAACTCGCTTTCGAGGAGTTGCGCCGAAAGCGCCGCGCAATGGACGATGATCAGCTTCGCCGCCGGCCGGCCTGATAGATGGTGCAGGGTGTGGGCCACCACCTCCTTGCCGGTTCCCGATTCGCCCTCGATCAGGATGGTCGCCCGCGTCGGCGCCACCTGCTGGACGAGTTCGGAGACCTTGCGGATCGCCGGTGACTTCCCGATCAGGCGGTCCAGCTTGTGCGTTTTCTTGACCTGTTGCGTGAGTTGCTGGTTCTCGGTCTCCAGCGTGCGGGTTCGCAGCGCCCGCTTGAGAAGCATTTCCACCTCGTCGAGGTTCAGCGGCTTGGTCACGAAATGCCATGCGCCGCGACGCATCGCCTCCACCGCCGTGTCCACCGAGCCGTAGGCGGTCATCATGATCGCGAGCGGTGGCTCCGGCAGTGCCAAGGCCGCGTCCAGCAGGTCCATCCCCGAATCGCCGCCCAGGCGGAGGTCGGTGAGCAGCAGCTTGATCGGCTCGGTCTTGAGAATGGCCATCGCCTCGCTCGTTCCCGCTGCCGTATAGACCTCGAAATCCTCCTCCAGCGCGCTGCGGAGTCCCTCGCGGGTCGCGCGCTCGTCTTCCACGATGAGTAATGTCGGTAACATGCGGTATGGTGTTAGAGGTCGATCACGTTGTCCGGCACGGGTGCGCCTAACAATCGGACCGAACGCTCGGTCCTCGGCAGATGGATGAGCACGCGGGTGCCATGGTTTTCCTCGCTCTCGATGGCGATTTCGCCGCCGTGCTCGCGGATGATACGCCGGACAATCAACAGGCCGAGGCCGGATCCCGACGATTTCGTCGTCCGGTAAGGCTCGAAAATCGCCCCCATGTGCTCGGGGGAAATTCCGGTGCCGTTGTCCTCGATGGAAATCACGTATTCGTATTCGTTGAAACGCGTGCGAATCGTGATGTGCCCGTCGGTCCGCGAGATGGCCTGATAGGCATTGCGGATCAGGTTGTAGAAAACCTGTTGGAATTGCCCCTGGTCGATCATGGCCGGCGGCATGGTTTCCGCCAGATCCAGCTCCACGGCGATCTTGCGTGCCTCCAGATCGGCTTCGAGCAGGCGGAGCGTTTCGTGCAGGAGAAGGTGCAGATCCTGCCGCTCGCGATGCGGGGTTGTCGGTCTAACCGCATGCAGGAAGTTCTTCAGGATGGCATCCAGCCGCTTGATCTCCTCGCGGGCGGTGGACAGGTTTTCCTCCAGCGGCGCGCGGTCGCCCGGCGGCAACTTGCGCAGCTTCCTCCCTAGCAGTTGCAAATGGATGTCCAGCGAGTTGAGCGGATTCCCGATCTCGTGCGCGACCCCGGCCGCGAGCAGCGTGAGCGCGTTGAGCCGCTCCGATTCCAAATTTTTCTCCGCCTCCGCCCGGGTCGTCGTGAGGTCGCGCACCAGCATCACGAAACCCAGCGACTCGTCGTCCTCCTCGCCGTCGTCGATGGGCGCGAGGTAGAAATTCAGGTAGCGGTTTTCCGGATAGAAAATCTCCAGGTCGCGGCTGATCGTCCGGCCCGGCTTGGCCAGCGTCGCCCAGTCCAGCCCGCGGATCTGTGTGGAAATGAACTCGCCGACCGCCACCTCCGGATCCAGCCCGAAAAACTGGCAGGCGGCATGGTTGAGAAACCCGATCCTCCCCTTGGGATCCAGAATGATCACCCCCTCGTGAAGCGCTTCGAAGACCTTTTCCAGGAAACCCTTCTCGCGGATCAGGCGGGTGACGATCTGCTGGACGTCGCCGGGAACCACGCGGTCGAGCCTCGCGACCAGTTTTTCCAGAAAACCGGACTTCACCTTGTGCTTGCCGGATTTGGCTTTCCGGTGTTCAGGAAGAGGCATGAGTGACGTTCTGGTGGTTCTTTGCACCTTCCCCGATCCGGTGGAGGCGCGACAAATTGGCACAACCCTCGTGGAAAGGCAACTCGCGGCCTGTGTCAATCTCGTCCCAGCCATCGAGTCGATCTACCGCTGGCAGGGAAAACTGGAAACCACCACCGAGGTCCTCGCCATTTTCAAGACCACCGCCGCCGCTTTTCCCGAGTTCGAGAAAACGCTCGCCGAACTCCACCCCTACGACGTCCCGGAAATCATCGCCCTGGCCCCGGAACAGGTTTCCGGTCCCTATCGGGAGTGGGTCCTTGGCCAGGTGATTGACCTGAGAGGGCGGGACACCAGCGGGGCGAGAAAATCGAACTGGCTCCCTCGATCCTCATCGTTTAACCTTCTTTCATGACCAAGGTCTCTCAATTGCGGGAAGCCGCTTCCCAACTTTCCCTGCCCGAAAGGGCGGAATTGGCCGCCTTCCTTCTCGGTAGCCTGGATGACGTCCATCATGGGGTGAGCGACGACGAAGTTCTGAAAAGACGTGAGGAAATGGAATCCGGCGAGGTTCAAGGGATCCGTCTGGCCGAGTTCAAGACAGCCTGCGGCCGATGAGGCAGCTGCAACGATGGATCTGATCTTCCATCCGGCAGCGCCAAGGGATGCCCGGGCCATCGCTTCGAAATATGCGGCGATCTCTAACGCCCTGGAGGAACGATTCTGGACCGAACTGGATTCCTGCATCGATGAAATCGCAAAATTCCCGGAGCGACATCACTACGATCCATCCGGACTTCGTCGATCAAACCTCCCAAAATTCCCCTATCACATACTGTTTGAAATGAGGCTGGAGTGCATCCGGGTGATGGTCATCCGCCATCATCAAAGGGATCCGTCCTACGGTCTCCGCAAACGCTAACGAGCACCCGATCCAGCACCGCTCCCATGATCCGTAAGTTCAACCGCCGACAGAAGCTTCTGGCCATCGTTTCGCTCGCGGGAGGTGTGGTTTGCTATTTCCTGGCCTATCTGTTTTTTCGTTATGGTCCGGAGTTGGCGGCCCATCAATTCGGATACTGGTGGTCCGCAACCACCTCGAATGCGGTGGCGGTGTTGGGATTGATAGTCGTTTCGTTCAGTGGCTACCGCATCTGGAAATCGGGCGGTGGATTGAAAGGGTATCATGAGTCTTCATTCTATCACGATCTCGGTGAGGAAAACGGCGGAGCGATGATGGTCGATTTCTACGTCCACCGAATCACCGGGCCTGCGCATTTCCTGAGCCAGCTTTTTCTGGCCGGTCCGTTGTTGATTCTGAAAGTGGCCACGCTGAAGGAGAGCCTGATTCCTGAGAGTGCGATTCTGGAGAGAAAGCTGGCGGAAACCCTGTCGTTGTTGCGGGATGCGAACAAATGGCAATCTATCATGGATTATCCGGGATTGGCCGACGAAATTCTTTATCTTGCCCGCATGAAGCTGATCGATTTCAGCACCGCAAAGGGAACGCCGCGAATCAAGGCGGACCTCTCATGATTCATTTCAAATACCCATGAACCTGCTGTTATTCACACGCTCGAATCCCCGGTTGATCGCAATCTGCCTGATGGCGACCGGCTATGGAATCTATCTGATCAAGCGCGGCATCGAGGGTGACACTCTTTGCCCGGGAACCAACTTCACCTACCTTCCACGCTGGTTGTTCATCGGCGGGGGAATACTGCTGCAATTGCCGCTACCTGCCGCCTTGTGGTTTCTCCATGGGACGGAGAGCCTTTGACTTCAAGCCATCAAACTTGCGGAGAACCTTGGCGAAGTATCTGAAAATGACCAAACTGATAGTGGGAATCCTGCTGTTCGGATTGCTGATGGGATTACGTCCCGAATTTGAATCCATGTGGATCCGGGCACTCATGGCGGCGATCGCCTTTGTTGTTCTTTTCCTCACTTTCCGAAAATCATTGAGGCAATGATTTCTCAATACCTCGCCACGTCCGGATCGATGCGCTGCGACCATTCCTCGATGCCGCCGCTCATGGAAAAGGCGTTTTCCACGCCGATGGAGCGGAGGTATTGCGCGGCGCGCAGCGAGCGCATGCCGTGGTGGCAATAGACGACCACGCCGCGCTCATTGCGGGCCAACAGCTTTTTGCGGACACCGGGAAAGAGTCCTAACGGATACCACTCGTTGCCTTCGATCCGGCAGATCGCCAACTCCTCCTCCTCGCGGCAGTCGATCAGGCGCGGGCGCTGGTCCGCGGGAAGGTGAATCCACTTGGCAACCGATTCGGGAGTGACTTCAAGGGTGGCGGCAGCGTCCGCTAGATCGGGGTTCATGCTTGGATTGGAGCGCTGACTTTAGTCGGCAAGTCTTTCTGTCACGGCATCTAACTGGCCGGCTGAAGCCAGCGCTCCTGTTAGCGACCCCTCGTCCTCGTGACTCAGGGTGGAGTCTTTGAGGAAGAACGTGTTGAAATCGTCCGTAGAGCGCACCGGGGTGGGCGAGTTGGTGGGACGCGATGGCGAGGATGTTCGGGTTGTCCGAATCCTGCATCGGCAAACGAGTCCCAATCCAAAGCGGCCGAAATTCCGTGATCTGAGGCCGTGAAGGCGCGTGCTCATCCCGATGGTCAGATTCCCGCTCGACAATTCAGTAACGTACGGCATCCTGTCCAGATGAATGCGATTTCCTACACCGCCGCTCGGGAAAATCTGGCAGCAACGATGGATCAGGTGTGCTCGAATCACGATCCGGTGGTGATCACCCGCAAACGGAGCCAATCGGTGGTGTTGCTCTCGTTGGAGGATTATGAGTCGTTGCAGGAAACCGCGTATTTGCTCAGATCTCCGGTGAATGCGATGCGTCTGGCCGAGGGCATTTCCGAGCTGGAATCCGGCAAGGGCATTTTCAAAACGCTTGAAGATCTGCCTTCATGACCATCCAGTTTTCAACCCGGGCCTGGGAAGATTACGTGTTTTGGCAACAGCACGACCGGAAGATCCTGAAAAAGATCAACGCGTTGCTTGAGGACATCGGCCGGGGAGATCCTCACGAGGGTATTGGCAAGCCAGAACCCTTGAAGCATGCGTTTTCAGGATTCTGGTCGCGTCGGATCACCGACGAGCATCGACTCGTTTATCGAGTGGCTGAGAATGTGATCCAGGTCGCCCAAGCGCGATATCACTATCTGTAGCGGAGGCGGAGTTATCCAACAGCCTCCTCACCTGTCTCAATACCTCGCCACGTCCGGATCGATGCGCTGCGACCATTCCTCGATGCCGCCGCTCATGGAAAAGGCGTTTTCCACGCCGATGGAGCGGAGGTATTGCGCGGCACGTAGCGAGCGCATGCCGTGGTGGCAATAGACGACCACGCCGCGCTCGTTGCGGGCTAGCAGCTTTTCGCGGACGCCGGGAAAGAGTCCTAACGGATACCACTCGTTGCCTTCGATCCGGCAGATCGCGAGTTCCTCCTCCTCGCGGCAGTCGATCAGGCGCGGGCGCTGGTCAGCAGGAAGGTGAATCCACTTGGCAACCGATTCGGGTGTGACTTCGAGAGTGGCGGCAGCGTCCGGTAGATGGGGGTTCATGCTTGGATTGGAGCGCGGAATTCATTCCGCACGATTTTTCCGAATACGATTCGCGCGGAATGAATTCCGCGCTCCTGTTAGCTTCACTCGATGATGACGGGGGTGCCCACCTCGACATTCTCGAAGAAATGCTCGGACATGTGATGCGGCATGCGGATGCATCCGTGGGAGGCGGCGTAGCCTGGCAGATAGCCGGTGTGCATGCCGATGCCACCGGTGACACGCATGAAGTTCGGCATGGGGGCGGCGTAGAAAATTTCGCTCGGCTTGGGCTTGTCCACGCGGATGTCCACGTTGTCATTGGTGGTCATGCCGGAAGCGCGGTCCTTGAAGACGCCGTAGGCGGAGGATTTGTGGTCCTTGTCCTTCTGGGTGATCTTGTATCGGCCGGCCGGTGTGCCGTGGTCTTCACTTCCACTCGAAATCCGCGAGACCCCAACCAAGGTCCCACCCTTGTAGAAGAACGCCTTTTGCAGGGAGCGGTTGATTTTCACCAACGGGCTTCCTTGCGCACTGTCGCCGTCCCAGTAGGAAACGTCGTCGGGGATCGCGGGTGCGGGATGTCCCGCTCCGCCGGAGGTCTGTTGCTGGACCGGGCTGCCGACTCCTTTCAAATAGTCGGAATGACCGGGACCGCCTGTGCCACAGGCGCTTAGCGCCAGGGCCGAAAGCCCCGCGAGCGGCAAATGGTTAAGAAAGGTTGATTTGAAACGTTTCGTCATGGGCGGGACCATGCACCTGTAATCCCGGACGGTCAAGCGAACGGACAAGCAGGGAATTTCACGATCCGCGCTCCGGCGGGGAGACGGGCCGGATGGATTTGACCATTTTTAAATGCGGGATTCCGATCTCAAGGAACTCGTCGCCAACCGGTTCGAAGCCGAGGGACTGGTAAAATCCGGTTACTTGGGATCGGGCGTGAAGTGACAAGATGCGGGTGCCGGATTTCGCCAATTGCCCCTCGATCGCCGTCATGAGCTTCCTGCCATGTCCGCTGCGTTGCGAGTCGGCACGCACGGCCATCTGGCGGATTTTCATTTCAACCGGCGAAACCGCGACGGCGATCGCGCAGGCAGCCAGCGTTCCGCATTCGAGAAACCATCCGAAATGTCGCTGGTCGATTTCCGAGTCGAGATCCTCGTCGAACAGGTTCATTCCGAGTGGGGCCCGCAGGACCTGCTGGCGGAGTTCGCACTCGGCGAGGTATTCCGCGGAGCCGTGCTGGATTTCGGCGAATCTCATGTCCGGCGGAAATTCTAACTGCCGCGCTCGATGTGGACGGCGACGCACTCGGTGTTCGGAAGGATGTGCTTCTCGATCGTGACGGCGACATGCCGGATCGGGTGATTCGCCAGCAGGTGTCCGGCGATGTCGGTGGCGAGGGTTTCTATCAAATGACGCGGGTGTGCCGCGGCGACGGCCTCGATTTCCAGGCTCACCTGATAGTAGTCGATGGTGCTGGAAATGTCGTCGGCCAGGCCATCGAAGCCTTGCGAGGGCGTCATGATGATGGTGGCTAACAGGGTCTGCGGTGCCGCGCGTTCCTCGTCAGGCACGCCGATGTGGGTGTCGAGCCTGAGCCTGCGGATCTCGATGGTGTCAGGCTTCGACATTCGGGATGAGACGGCGTTCGAGGGTCTTCGCGAGAAGGACCCGGGTGGGTTGGTTGAGGTCCAGATCGAAGGCGGCGGCGGGGGACAGCCAGCGGAATTCCTCGGCCTCGTCGTTGAGCGTGACGGCGGTTCCTTCGGCGCGGGCGACGTAGTTGAGCAGGATGAAATGCTCGGGCCGGATGAACTCCGGCGAGTCGATGCTGTCCTGGACGAGGGCGAATTCCACATCGGCGAGATCGAGGCCGGTTTCCTCGAGGATCTCACGGCGGAGTGCGGCGACGGAGGATTCACCGCGCTCGATCTTGCCACCGGGGATGCCCCAGCGGTTTCCCCATTTGTGGGTGCGGACGAGCAGGATTTTTCCGGCACCGTCATGGATCAGCGCCCCGACGGTGGAAATGGGGCGGGACACGCTGCGGCGGCGGTCAAGCAGGGTGCGAAGCACGCCGAGGTCGGGAACGGTGATGTCCGGCCGGACGCCGGCGAGGATCTCCGCGTGGTTGTAGCCGGTTAGAACCGCGATGGATGAGACGCCGCCATGGCGGGCGGTTTCCACATCGTGTGTCATGTCACCGACGAAGGCGGTTTCCGCAGGATCGAGATGATGGGTTTCCAGAATGCGATGGATGATCTCCCGCTTGTCGAGCACGCCGGAATAGGTCGCCTCGAAGTGGTGGCGGAAACCGAAATCGTCCATTTGCCGCTCGAATGCCAGCGTGTCCATGGAGGTGAGCACGAAGGTCGCGGATGCCGAGTGCGGAACACCATTCGAGTTTTTCGCGAGCAAATGGAAGCACGGTGACGGGAGTGATCGCCTGGTCGAACGCGGGCCGGAAATGGGCTTCCAGTTCCTCCAGCGGAATGTCGGGCAAAAGCTCCGCATAGAATTCCCGATAGGGCAGGCGGAAGCAGCGGCGGAAGGCCTCGCGGTCGAGTTGCGCGATGTTGTATTTTCCCAACACGGCGTTCGTCGCCTCGATCACGGGGCCAAGGTCGTCCACCAGCGTGCCTGACCAGTCGAAGATGAGATTGCGGAACATGGGGAGGGTTGGTTAGCCGAGTTGGAATTTGATGGTCTTGATGCGTCCTTCGCCCAACTGCTCGCGGATGCGCAGGAGCAGCATCGGCTTCATTTGCTCAAGCTGGAAACGCAGGGCGGGCTGGGTGACGCGGAGGACGAGGTTTCCGGATTTCACGGAGATCGGCTCGGTGTGGCGGCCGATGAAATCACCGGCGAGTTCCTTCCACGTCGCGCGGACCTGGTCCTCGTGCAGTCCGTCCTCGGCCCCGGCGGCCCGCAGGATGGCGGCGATGAATTTCTCCGCCTGATGGATGCCCGCGCTGAGATCCGACGGGTTCCTCGGCACCGCGCCATTCCCTCAGGATTTCCTCGCGGATCTTTCCCGGGCTGGCGGTCTTCCTTCTCATGGCGGCGGGCGCTTCAGGCGTCGCCGTCCTCGCCGATGGCTTCGACCGGACAGCCTTCCATGGCTTCGCGGGATTGGGCGACTTCCTCGGCGTTTTCGGGTTGTTTGAAAACGTAGGAATACCCCTCGTCATCGGCCCGGGTGAAATTGTTCGGTGCGGTTTCGCGGCACAGGTCACAATCGATGCACTGGCTGTCCACGTAGAACTTGCCGGGCACGTTTTCCACATTCTTGTCTTCGCGGTCAGCCATGGATGATAAAAAGGATTACCGCCCTTCGATGCCCTTCCCGGGCACTGGATGCAACTTGATTTTTCCGGAACTTCCGATTCGCCTTTCGCACTGGTCAAGTCGGAGTCGCGGCCTTAATTACTCCCGGACCAGCCCGTCATGACACCCAAGCCACCCCCATCTTCCGACGGATCGTCCCTGCCGCCCCGGCACCGGCCGCCCTTGGGCAATCTCGCCAAGGACACCACCGAGATGGATTTGTGGGCTTTCGACGACACCGATCCGTTGGACGAAGTGCCTGAGGATGAGCCGGTGAAGCCCACAAGATCGGGGATTCCTGAACCTCGGGAGGCGGCGGGTGACGTCAATCCCGGACCCAAGCCAAAGACTGCCGCTGATAAAGGGACCTCCCCATCGTCATCGGGAAGCGGCGATAGCGTGTCAGTGAACATCGGGATGAAGATGCGGATGCCCATTTCCTCCCGCGGGAGCAGGACCTCAGGCGGGCCTACCGGCCATTCCACTCCCGGTGCCGATTTTGAAGATCTCGACAGTTGGGAAGAGCCGGTTCCAGCCGGGCCGCGTCCCAATGTGTTCAAGGAAATGCCGGTTGCTGTCCAACCTTCCGAGCCCGAACCGGTCGAGGAAGTCATCCCCGAGGTGGTCGCGCCTGTTTCCGAGCCGGATGATGATCGTGCGGAATTTTCACCGAAATATCGAAGCGACATCGAACAGGCCATCATCCGCCCCAAGCTGAATCTAACGAAGATCGAGCGGGTGGGACTGATTGCCCTGCTGGTGCTCATCGCGGTGTGGCGGCGGCTTGTTCTATTTCGGTGCCATCGGGCATCTGCCGACCGGAACTGAAATGACCAAGGAGACCGACTTCCCGATCAAGGGCGGGAAATTCGTGGTGAACTCAGCCGTGACCTACTGGCGTGAACCCGTCACCTCGGGCGGCAAGATCGATACCGTCCGCCGGGATACCCTGCTGATCCCGGAGATCGACCTCTCCACCAGCGGAGGGGCGGCCGGCATGCGCGTCTTTTTCCGGGATGGCGACGGCGAACTGGTCGGCGATGTCGTGACCCGCACCGTGAAGGGTGACATGAAATTCCAGGTCGCCGCGACGGCCGGATTCGACGACCTCGGCAAGTACGCCGCCTACCGCACGGGGCAAGGCAAGCCATGGACCATCGAGGTGCTCGAGGCGCCTGCCGAAGATTCCCCCACCGAGGAGTTCAAGAAACTCTTCGAGATGAAAATTTCCACCGAACGCCGTTGAATTCCATTTCCATGTCCAATCAAGAAATCACTCCACTCGTGCCAAGGGAAGGCTGGCACGTCATGCATCTTTTCTATCATGTCGATCACGCGCAGTGGGCGCTCTTCAGCGATGAGGAAAAACGCCAGGCCAAGACCCGCCTGACGGAACTCGTCCAGGAAATCCGCGCCACGCCGGACACCCACCTTCTCATCTTCTCCATCGCCACGCCCAAGGCGGATCTCGGGTTCATGTTGCTCACTCCGGACCTGCAGGTGGCGAACGTCTTTGAAAAACAGCTCAGCCTGTCGCTCGGGCCGGAAATCCTCAGTCCCACCTATTCCTATCTCTCGCAGACGGAGAGCTCGGAATACACCACGACCCGCGAGCAGTATGCCGCGGACACGCTCATCGCGGAAGAGGGGCTAACGGAAGGTTCGCCGGAGTTCGAGGCAGGGCTCAAGGCCTTCGACGAGCGGATGGCGCACTATTTGAAACATCGTCTCTATCCGGTCCTGCCGGACTGGCCGGTCATCTGTTTCTATCCGATGTCCAAGCGCCGCAACGGTGGCGACAACTGGTATGCGCTTGATTTCGAGGCCCGCAAGAAGCTGATGGCAGGCCACGCCCGCGTCGGCCGCACCTATTCCGGCCGCATCCTCCAGCTCATCACCGGGTCCACCGGCCTCGATGAATACGAGTGGGGCGTCACCCTGCTGGCCAAGGACACGATTGACGTGAAATCCATCGTTTATGAAATGCGCTTCGACGAGGTCACGGCCCGCTACGGCGAGTTCGGCGACTTCTACATCGGCATGCAATTGCCGCTCGACGTCCTCTTCCGGCGGATCTGTTTGTAAGTGTTAACAACTTTGCAAACGGGCTGATGCTCGCCCGATTGTGAAGGTTGTGTGAATTACGAATCCTGGCGGCGATTCTATTTGTCAGGATGGGGCGTTTGCCTAGCCTGCGACCATGAACAAACGTTCCGTGGTCATTGGACTAACATGCATCTCGGCGATCCACGCTCCGGCCCAACAGGCGGACAAGGTGGAGCAATACCGGGGCATGCTTCTGAAGCGTCCCGAGAACGCGGTCCTTTTCGGCCGGCTGGTCGATGCATGGCTGGAAAAAGGCGAGATGGCCGGGTTGAAGGATCATCTCGAGGCGAAGGCTACGGCGGGTGGTCCCATGGATTGGCGCTTGCTCGCGGTGTTCCGCAGCTACTCGGGTGACGAGGCCGGAGCGATCAAGGCGCTCGACGAGGCGCTCGCGAAAAGCGCCGACGATCCGCAGACCCGGCTCGCAAGGGCGAAGGCGCTCGGAGCCGCCTTGCGATTTGAAGAAGCGCTGACCGATCTTGAGATCGCGACCAAGGATCGCGGCGGTCGCGATGGAAGCGGGAACCCTGCGGGGGAAATTTCTCGCCCGCGCGGGTCGCCCGGCGGATGCGGTGAAGGCTTGGAAGGAGGTGATCGCCACCCACCCCGGCGACGAAGGACTGAGGGAAGACCTGATCGAACTGGAAATCGGCGAGGGAATGTTGGACGAGGCGGTGGCTGCCGCGACGGAGTTGGCCGACAAGACCGGCGATCCCTATCAGAAGGCACTGCGCCAGATGCGGGTGGCAGAAATTTTGTCACAGGCCGGCAAGAAGAACGAGGCGGTGGAGAAATATCGCACGGTTTTCGCGGTTTCCGCCGAAAGCTCGTGGCTGGAGCGGGAAGTGCTCGCACGGGTGAATGCCTTGTTTTCCCGCGATGACGATACCGCCGGCTTGCGGACATTTTACGACCAACTGCGCGAAACCTATCCGCGCCGGGTGGTGGTGAAAAAGGAAGCGGCGCGAAGCCTGATGGCATCCGGAGACGGCGACGAGGCGGTGGCGATGTTTCGCGAGGTTCTCAAGGTCCTTCCCGGCGATCGCGAGGCGCGCGACGAGTTCATCGCGATGTTGGAAGGTGCCGGTCGGAACAAGGAGGCGGCCGAGGAGATCACGTCCTTGCTCAAGACTACCGACGCCGACGCGGCACTTTGGGAAAAACTCGCCGGGATCCGCAAGGCGATGGGTGACGATGCCGGATTGAAGGCCGCTGTCGAAAAGGCCGTGTCTCTCGCACCGGAAGGAGAGGCTGGAAAACTCGCGGCTGCCGCGATTTTCGAACGCTATGGATTTGCCGACGACGCGGAGCGCGTCCTGCGGGAAGCGATCAAGGCACACGGTCTCCAGGGTGAGGCAGGCGACGCCCTCGCGGTGATGTTGGCGAATCGCGGCAAGCCGGACGAGGCGGTCGGCATGTGGCGGGAAATGGCAAAGACCGCCGATCGCGAGGGATTGCTGAGAATCGTCAGGTCTCTAACCGCCAACGGCCATGCGACGGATGCCTATGGAATCCTTTCGTCGCGGACGGCGGATTTCCCGGGCGATCCGCTTTTGTTAGCCGCGATCTGTCAGGCGGCGCAATTCGCGGATCAGGCTGATGACGCCATCCCGCACGCGCTCGAACTGGTGCGCCAGGCGAAGACCACCGGTGATCTCGAAGGCGCGCTCCGTCAGGCATTGGCCCTTGTTTTCCGTGCCAAGGAGCCGCGCAAATGGATCGACGAACTCGCCGCGAAGCAGGAACCATCGACCCAGGAACTTTGTCTGCTGGCGGAGATGAACGAGACGCTCGGCGACAGCATCGAGGCCGACCGGATTCTGAAGAAAGCGGTGGAAGGCGGCGATCCGCTGTTAGCCGCTGCCCAGCGCGTCCGCTTGTTCGAGCTGCGGGGGGATTTCAACTCGGCGATCACCGCGACCCGCGATTGGCTCGCGATGCCGGGAGGACTCAGGACGGAGCAGGTGAAACGCCTCGTCAACCTGCACGAACGCATCGGCGACATGGAGGCGGCTCTCAAGGAAACCGAGAATTGGAAACGCATCGCGCCGGGCGACAAGCTGGCGTGGGCAAAGCGGGCTGAACTCTATCAGGCGGACGGCAAGCCGGAGGAAGCGGTTGCCGAGTTGCGCCGCGCGCTCGCCAAGTTCGGCAATGAGGAGGAAATGCGTGCGAAGCTCGCCGTCGCCCTTTCGGAAGCCGGGATGGAGCCGGAGTCGTGGCGGATGTATTACAACCTATACGACGAGGCGGAGTCTCCCGCGTCCAAGCTGAAATGGGCGGGTTCTCTCGCAGACCTGGCTGCTAGGGAAGGCAAGGAGGAGGACATCATCGCGGACTTCAAACGCCGCGCGCGGGACAATCCCTCGTCGGTGGTTCCATTGCTCGCCCTGGCGGAAATGTACCGTCAATGGCTCCAGCCGGAAGAGGAGCTGAAGTCACTGGCGGAAGCTTCCCGTCGCAAGCCCGACGACGTTTCCCTGTTGCAACGTCTGGCAGACATCGAGGAGGAAACCGGTTCCCCGGAAAAGGCCGAGGCTTTGCTGAAATCGGCCATCCGCTTGCAGGACACGCCCGAAAACCGTCGCCGTCTCTCCGCGTTCTGGATTCGCTCTGGCGACTCCGAGCGGGGTCTTGCGGAGTTGCTCGCCACCAAGGGGGCCGCTAGCCCGCGCGATACCGAGAAGCTGGTCCTGCCGCTCGTCACCGCCAAGGACTGGGATTCGGTGCTGAAAATTCTATCCGATGAGGCGCCCCGCCATCCCGAGGACTGGAGGCTCACCTACCTTTACGCGGGCGCGCTTCAGGAGGCGGGACGCAAGAACGACGCATTCGGACAATTCACGAAGCTGTTGGAAGCAAAGGGGGATCTAACCGGGGTGTTGCCGCTGGTCCCGGCGAACCAGATGGGATGGTGGTACAATAGCGGGAAATCAAAAATGTCCGACTTCCTGATGTTTGCCCGATTCCGCGTGATGACCCAGTCCGGCGGCTCGCGCATGCGCCAGTACTACGGCATGAACCAACCCGGAATCCCCCTGCCCGGGACTCCGGAGGAAGCCCGCTGGATGGCGCTCTGCCAGGCACTTGCCATTGTCAGTGAGAATCCCGAGACGCGTGACGCGAGGCTGGCCTCTCTAACCGCGGGTGATTTTGCCGGATTGGAGTTCATCAAGTCGGTTCACGATCTCAAGCCTGACGAGTTGCGCGACAGGATGATGGCCGACAATCCGGACCCGAAGCTGTTCCGCTGGTATGTGGAGTCCCAGAATTTCGATCCCTATCAACGGCAGGTCATCGACAACAAGGTCCTGCGCAGGGGAGTTGACGTTTGCTCCGGAAAGGATCCCGAACTCGCCCTGATGATGATGGTTCGCCTGCCACTCGAGGGCGAGGACGGGCTCGGCGCGGAAGGTGCCCGCCAGATGCTCGACGCGATCTCGGGACTCGATGAGGAGAAACGTCTTGAATATCTCAGTTCTCTCCAATCCCTCACTTTTGGAAAGGACTCCGTCGTTCCCAAGGAAGTTAGGGAAAAGGCTGAGAGCCTGATTCTCGCCGACCTCAAGACGATGCAGCAGAAGTTTGGAAACGCCTGGTTGGCTGAATCCGTTGCCTTGCAGTGGATGCGGGAAGGTCGGATGGATGATGCGGTCAAGCTCATCAACGAGTCATACGAACTCGGCAAGATCCCGTCCAAGAAGGCCAATCCGAACATGGCGATGCAATACAGGGGAATGGGCATGTATGGGTGGGGAGGGCGCGGACAAGGTGAAAATCTGGCGTTCCCACAGGTCCTGATATCGGTCGTCAGCCAAGCGTTCCAATCGGAGTTCAATCTCGGAAACTCCAACAGCAACATTGCCCTCAGCGATGATCAGAAGAAACTCCTGAAGTTGTTGGGCGAGAAGCCGGGGCGATATCCGGGGCAGATGGACCAGGAGGAGAAGAAGGAGATTGATCACGCCGGATTGGCCAAGATCATCCCGAGGATCGCGGATCCCTATCTCAGGGTTTTCCTCACCCAGGCCGTTGAAAAGCCGGAGTTGCTGGAGAAGGAGATCGCCAGTCTCGAGGCCTCGAATCCCCAGGACTCGAAGGCATTGGGCATTTGCGCCGCCTATCAGGTTTCCGTGGCGAAGGATCCGGTGAAGGCATTCGCGCTCTTGGCCAAGGCCTGTCAGTTCGCCACGGCCGCCGGCGGACGCGATGCCCTCGACTGGCAGCTCTATCAGCTCGGCCTCGGGCTCGTCGGCAAGGACAACGCGGGGCTTGACCTGGATCCGGCCCGCCGCGCGGCGTTGCGCTTGCGCAAGTCCATGTCCGCCGACGAGGACTCGAAACGTCAACTGGCTGCCGACATGGTGAAACTCGGACTTGAGGAGGAGAGCAAGCGCTACGTCGCCGCACCGAAGCGGATCATCGGATCCAGCTCTCCCTATGCCGCGATGAGCGGTCGATTCGGGATGCGGTCCGGCAGGAATAACAATTTGCAGGAAATCACCAATCTGATCAGCCAGGGAAAGAGGGATGCCGCCACCCGCATGGCCATGATCGAGATGCGCCGCGTCAAGGCCGGTGCCGCGATGAATCCCAACAACAACTACGAGGAACGCCAGTTGTCCGACGCCGTGCTTTCCCTCAAGCTGGCGGATGACATCATCAGCAAGTCCAAGCCATCCGACGGGGCGGGTTTCAACACCCGCCGTGATTACGCGCTTCTGCTCACCCAGTTCAAGAAACCCGACCTGGCGTTGCCGATCCTGCGGGAGCTCGCAAAGGAAAGACCGAAGGACATGGACGTCACCACGGCTCTCCTTGGTGTCTTGCCGAAGGAAGAGCAGATGAGCCAAGTCCAGAAGATGTTGGATGGGAAGACCGACTTCGACCAGATGGGGACCTGGTTCAACACGATCCTGAACCGCGACGGAAACGAGACCTTCGATGAAGTCATGGGTAGCATCGGGATCTTCGTCGCTTTTCTTGAGAAACTCGAACCGTCGTTAGATCCTGAACGGAACCTGACATGGGTGAACTATTTCTCACAGCGGCTGTTCGACAACTATTCATTCGACGACATCCGCCTGAAGCCCTTCCGGGCCAACCAGGGATCATCTGGAAAATACGACGAGGCGAGAACCAAGGAAAGGGATGCCTTGGCCGTTCGCTTGTATGCAGCCATGTTGCGCCAGCCCCAGACCTGCCAGCAGGGATTCATCCTGATGCATCAAGGTCGCGAGTTCCTCGGGACAAGCGATGCGGATCTCATGACAGCCGCGCGTTCCGCGGTGAAGCAGTCATACCGCCTCAAGCCTGACAAGCAGGAGGAGAGGATGTACGGAGGCCGGGCCCAGACACTATGGATGTGGAGAAGCCCCAGCGGCGGCATGGGCGGCGGATCACCTGAGAACAGCGTGGATCCGTTGACCTATCTATTCCGGCAATCTGCGGAGAACAGCGAAGCCTATCCATTGACCGGCACCAGCCTTCTGGAAATGACCGGCGCGGATTCCGAAATGGGCAAGTCGGTTGCCGAATGCCTCAGGATCGTCGAATCTCCGGGACTGGATGCGTTCAAGGGTTGGAAGGAAAAGTTGCAGGAATCACCAGAGGATGCGGTTGACCAGCTCTTGTGGATCGGTCGTCTCGCCAGCCTCAGGAAGCGGGCGGATCTCCTTGATGCCAGCCTTGAGTTCGCTACCGATATCGCGCT
Source organism: uncultured Verrucomicrobiae bacterium (assembly GCA_963810445.1). Lineage (GTDB taxonomy): Bacteria > Verrucomicrobiota > Verrucomicrobiia > Verrucomicrobiales > Akkermansiaceae > Luteolibacter. The sequence goes on from CAWENZ010000056.1 coordinate 106,657, forward strand.
TGGCAAGGTCGGGAAATCACGAGGGCAGGGAAATGGTGAGGTCACTGAAATGTTCGGCATGGTCGTTTCAGGTGCAACCGGGATGGAGGCCAAGATGAAGGTGATCGACCGGATCATCCGGAGCCTGTTAGGACCTCCCGAGGCTTGGGAACTTTACGGCGATCCGGACCGGAATCAGGCGGCCTACGCCATTCAATCGCGCGTTGGGATTTTCCAGCAATTCTGCCAGAACTTGCAGTATGACCGCGAGAGCCTGGTGGCGCTTTCCAGGTTTGTCGCGGAGAACCGGATACCCACCGGGAGCAACTTGAGCTTGAGAAACCGCTCCAACCTCTGGCGCACGGGAGGCGATGCCGTTGCGACCACGAAGGACTGGATCAGCAGTGGAATATTTTCTCCCGGTCCGGCACCCGCTGGCACGTGCGATGGCAATGACATGACCTTGATCGAGGATATGGAGAATCTCGCCGACAACATGGGCACCGATTCCAAGAAGAAATTCGGAGTGGAATTGCTGAAGGTGGACGGCCCTGAACGCTTCTGGGCACGGTTCCTCGGAGCTCGCTTGACCAACCAGCCGGCTGAGGCACTCAAGGAACTCGACAAGGAAGCCGACAAGATCTCCAAATGGCCGGCCCACTGTCGGACCGGATTGGCGAAGACCATCACGAATTGGTTTCCCGATTCTGAGAAAGCGGCAGGATCGAAAACCAAGCGGCTTCTGGCGGACGCACGAAAGTCTGGCGATTCGGAGTCGCGCAAGCTCGCGGAAACCTATCTCAAGGACGGCTTTCCACCGGACATGCAGCCGTATTCGATCAGCAACGGTTTCGGAGTCACAGTCCGCCGGGTTCTGGCCGACGATCCCGCTCTTGCGGTGAAGCTCTGGTTGAAGGCGCTCGATTTTTTCCAAAATTCGAGGCAGGGATTCTCCTCCAGCAGCAACGGGATCAGCCAGACACCGTCGCAATACGCGAATGCCGAACTGCTGCAGGCATTGGTGAGTGGAAAGACCGACTTGCCGACGTTCATCGGGTTCGTGGTTCTGTTGGAAAAGGAAAGGAAGGATTCCACCAAGGGAATGTTCGATTCCAATTCGATTTATTATTTGAGATCGATGTTCGATACCTATCAACAGGGTTCGAAGGTCGCATCACAGAAGGACAAGGCCTTGTCGGGATTGAAGCCGGATGCCCGCACGATCGCCGGTTTTCTCCTGAAGCTTCACGATGATACCGATAAGGAGGCGCGGGCGCTGGTTGCCGGTGTCTATCTGATGTATGCTCTGTACCATTCAAATTCCATCGACTCATCATCGCTTCCGGGGCTCGTGGAATGGATCCGCAAGGATCTCAGGAAACTGAATCCGGAATTGGCCGATGCCGCTTTGATCGCGGTGCGGAAGCGGTCCGGCAAGGGCATTCCGGAAGAGGAATTGAAGGAAATTCGTGGTGCGTTCTGTAACATCGTGAGCCGTGCGGAAGTTCCCGCCATGTTCCGGGTCTCATCCATTTCAAACCTGTTGGGAAGCGGATCGGGGAATCCGTGGTTTGACGATCCGTCCTGTTCCAAGGCGCTTGCCGATCTCCTGATGGAGATCACGTCACCCGGATCCCGGTGGACCACTTCCGAATCCATCACGGCATTCACCTGCCTTTCCCGTCTCAAGTCAACCGCCGCAGGGGACGCGACGCGCTTGATGGCATCCTTGAAGGCGAATCCACCGGAGACCGGTAACAACGGCTCCGGTAACGAATTGGAAGAGAGCATTTCCGGATTCATGTTGCCGCTTGCCATGCGTTCCGGAGACCGGGACTCGGTCATACGATTGGTAAAAACCAGTGATGGCGTCTTCCGTGGAAACCTCGCGACGGCGATGAAACTCTGGCAAGGTAACTATCCCGAACCGGCGGTTTCCCTGTTGGCAAGGCCCGGCGAATATCATCGGGGAATGAGGATGCTTCTAACCACGGAGTCGGATGGCGGCCCCAGGATACCGAACTTCAACCGTGCAACCGAGGCGGCTCTAACCGGTTGGTTGGCGTCGATACCGGATCCCGGCCAACGGTTCCGCGTGGAGTGCCTGATCTCATCCGCCTCCGATGCCACGGGTGACGCGGCCCCGGAGAAAAAGCGGGTCGAACGCATCGAGGCACTGGTGAAGCGATTCGCGACGGAAGCGCCTCCTCAAGCGGTTTCACGGAACGAGGTTCTTGCCGTCCTTGGCAACGAGCTTGTTCCGGCCAAGGCACTGTCTGCGGAATACGAGGCCGCTGTGGGAAATCAAACTCTGGGGATTCTCCTTTCATTCCGTGACGGCAATAACAACACCCCCGCCGCCGCGGACGCCTCTTATGTCACCGAGCGCGTGATCCGCCTGGCGATGCGATATGCCTACGAGGAGCGGGGCGACATGTCGCTCGCGGTTGCCCAGTTCGGATCCATCAATCCGGTGCCGCGCAGCAATCAGGAATATTATGCCAGGGAAATGATCGAGGCGAACGGAGCCTGGTTTTCGAAGTTGATGATCAACAAGCTCTTCGAACTCCCCGAAGACCAGCGATCGGAAGTCGCGAAACAAGCCTTGGTGATTTCCGGCATGTTGTTGGACAAGGGCAGGGACAATAGCCTCCAGATCGCGGTTGGCCTGTCCATCATCAGCCAGGTGGCCGCGGCCGATGGCAAGGCGCTTGATGAGTGGTACCATGCCTTGTCCGATGACCTCAGGAAGAAATATGATTCGGTGCAGACTCCCGAGGCGATGCGGAGCTCGATCGGTCAAGTCAAGGGCGAGGGTCCTTTCGGAAAAGGCCATGAGGACCGCCGCCTTGCCGTGTTGACAAAGGTTCTGTCAGATCCCGCGATGGCGAACAGAATCATCAGGCACATGACGGATATCTCCCAGTTGATGGACTACGGAGTCTTCACGAAGGCGGATCTTTTCAAGGTCATTGATGCCCTGCCGGAAGATTTTCCACGGCGCGGCGAGTTCCTCTGCGAGAAGGCCGGCATCATCGGTTGGCGCGGTGGAAAACCGGAGGAGGCATTGGCTGCCTATGATGCGGCGGAAGCGGCCTGTGCCGGCGATGCGAAAAAAATCGACTTCGTGAAATCCTATCGGGTGATGTATCTCGACAATCAGAAACGAATAGCAGATGCATTGGTGGTCGCCAAAACCGTCGATCTGAAGAATCTTCCGGATCGTGAAAGAAAGACGGTGGAAGGCGTTCTGAAAAAGGAGACTCCCAAGGACAAAAAGGAATGAGCCGGCCGACCATAGAATCATTCCTTGATGGTGTCCGCACCCGTCTCGACGGAGGCAACCGTATTCATGTCGTCTCCCGCGTCCTGCTGGCGGGAGCAGCGCTTGCGGTGGCCTGGGCGCTTGCATGGCGGGTCTTCGGCTATGCGGCTCCACGGAGCGGATATGCCGTGGTGGCATTGCTCGCGGTCGTGACGGTGATTGCCTGGACCTTGCTCACGCGGCGCGGTGTCCGCGAATCCGCGAACAAGGCGGACGTGGTTTTCCATTTGAAGGACGGGCTGGTCTCCTGGCTGGACTTCAAGGCGGCAGGTCTCGATGGCGAGGTCTATCAGTTGAATGAACAGCGCCTCGCCAATGACATTTCCACCAAGGATTTGTCCGGCCTGCCCGTGCCGAAGCCCCGCAAGGCATTCGCTTTCGGGGCGCTTCTCGTGATCGCGGCCATCGGGCTTGCCCTCATTCCTAACAGCAAAGCGGTCACGGAACGGCTGGCTCGCGAGGAAGAGGCCTCGAAGCGCAGCGCGGAAATCGAGAAACAGGTCGAGAAGGCCATCGAGGAAATCATCAACGCGATGAGCGAGGAGGAGCGGGAGCTGCTCGACCCGAAAGCCATGCGCGAGTGGGCGAAGCAACTTCAGGAAACGAAGGACGCGCGAGAGAGCGAGAAACAGCTCGCCCGTCTCGAACAGCAGATTTCAAAGGCGATGCAGGGGCTGGAGGCACGTCAGGACGAGGCTGTACTAAAGCTCGCGGCGGATGAGCTTTCCAAATCATCGCTTGCGGACGTCCGACAGTTGGGCAAGCAGCTTGAGAACAAGGATTTCGAAAAAGCCACCCAGGAACTCAAGGACATGAAGCCCGCGGCCATGCCCAAGATGACGCCGGAAGAACTTGAGAAACTCCGCAAGAATGCGGCCAAATCCCGCGACATGGCAAAGCGCATGGCCGACGGTGCCCGCCGCCGCGATTTCGGGAAAATGAAACCCGGCAACAACAAGGATGCGAAACCGACCAAGGACCAGCAGCAGGGCCTTGAGGAAATGTTGGAAGAACTCGACGAGGACTCCCGCGACCTTGCGAAGGAGCTTGAGGAGGATGACGGCGAGATGGATGAAGACGCAGAGGCGATGGCCGGCAAGGTTGGTGAGAAGATGGACGGTCTCGGGAAACGGTTAGGGAAACTGGGAGCCCGCCAGAAGGCGAAGGGCAAGCTCAACGCCCTCCGCAGCGGGTTGGGTGAGGCGCGTCAGTTCGCCCAAGGAAAATCCCAGACCCTCGGCCTTGCCCAAAGCACCGCGGAGGGCATGCAACCGGGTGGCAAACAAGCCGGCAAGGGCAGCGACAAGTCACGTCGCGAGGAAAGGGATCAACTCACGGACAACGGCAACAAGGTGGAGATCAAGGGCAACCCCAGCGGTGACGGCCCGTCCTCCAGCAGCGTGGAATCCGCCGAAAGCGGCAGCGGCATCGCGGGCCGCGCGAATGTCGCCAAACAACGCGAGTTCAAGCAGCAGCTCGAATCCCTCGTCCACCGCGACGACATCCCGGAATCCCTCAAGCTCGGGGTTCGCGAATATTTTGAAACGGTCCACGAAACGGACTCCGACAACAAATAGGAATCTATCCAAAACACCCGCTTATGCCCGCCGCCTTTGAATCCGATGCCGCGCTTTTCGCGCAAACCTTCCAAACCATCCGCGATGAAGTTTCCAAGTTCATCGTCGGCCAACAGGACATCATTGAAAACGTGCTCATCGCCATTTGTTGCGGCGGACACGTCCTGCTGGAGGGCGTTCCCGGGCTCGGGAAAACCGCCCTTGTCACCACGCTGGCCAAGGCGCTGGATCTGAAATTCGGCCGCATCCAGTTCACGCCGGACCTTCTTCCCAGCGACGTGGTTGGCACACAGGTGCTGTCGGAGCGCAATGGCAGCCGTGAGCTCGTTTTCCAACGTGGTCCGGTGTTCTGCAACATTCTGTTAGCCGACGAGATCAACCGCGCCACACCCAAGACGCAGAGCGCGCTGTTGGAAACCATGCAGGAAAAACGGGTTACTGTCGCGGGCACCTCGCATCATCTCGACCAACCGTTTTTCGTGCTCGCCACGCAGAACCCGATCGAGAACGACGGCACCTATCCGCTTCCCGAAGCCCAGCTTGACCGCTTCTTCTTCAAACTCCAGGTCGAGCTTCCCAACCACGACGAGTTCGCGGAGATCCTCAACCGCACCGGGGGGAATCACACTCCCGAGATCAATCCGGTCGCCCACGGCGAGGACATCCTGCGCATGGGGCGCACCTTGCGCGAGATCCCGGTGGCCAAGGACGTGCAGGACCATTTGATCCGTGTCGTTCGTGCGACGCATCCTGAAAACGAGAAGTCGCCGGAAAAGGTCCGCAAGTTCGTCCGCCACGGGGCCAGCCCTCGTGCCGCGCAGGCGATGCTCGCCGCCGGTCGTGTCAGGGCGCTGCTGGACGGCCGCTTCCATGTCGCCCGCGAGGATGTCGATGCGGTTGCGGGGCCAGCCCTTTGCCACCGCCTCATCCTATCCTTCGAAGGCGAGGCCGAAGGGGTAAAACCTGCCGATCTCATCCGTTCCGCCATCCGCAGCGCTTACTAACCGATGTCCGGACCGACCGACCAAACCCGCGGCATCGCCCCCGGGGAACTGACCGGGGCAGCGTTCATCCGCAGGCTCGAAACCCTATTCCTGTTAGTCCGGCGGGTGTTGGGCGGCTCGATGCAGGCGGACCGCAAGAGCACCCGCAAGGGCACGGGCATCACCTTCGCCGACTACGCGGAATACCGCCATGGCGATGACTACCGCGCCATCGACTGGCGGGTTTACGCGCGTTTCGGGGAGTTGGTTGTGAAGCTTTTCGAACTTGAGGAGGACGCCACGGTTTATCTTCTGCTAGACCTCAGCCATTCAATGGATTCGAAGACCGGCATCGCCCGGCGGCTCGCTGCGGCGCTTGGCTACATCGGTCTGAATTGCCAGGACCGCGTTGCCGTCTATGGCATGGCGGATGAGTTGCGGCCCTTGTTGGATCCCTCCCGCGGACGCGCCCATGTCCTGCCTTTGCTGCGGTCGCTGGAAAACGCGGAGGGATTCGGAAAGGACACGGATTTCTCCACCTGTGTCCGCACGCTGCAGGCTCGTCGCGGGAAAAAGGGAATGGTGATCGTGATTTCCGACTTCTTCTTTCCAAGCGGATTTGACGAGGGGCTCAAGCGTCTATCAGGACTCGGTCACGACGTCCACGTGTTGCAGGTTCTCTCGCCCGAAGACCTCGCCTGCACGCAGAAGGGTGATGTCGAGCTGGAATGCATCGAGTCCGGTGAACGCAAGCGCGTTACCATCACCGCCCGCGAATCCGACGCGTATGCCAAGGCGGTCAACGACTGGAACGAACGGCTGCGCTCCGAATGCGCGCGGCGCGGCATCGGCTTCACCCGAACCATGGCGGACGAGGCCTTCGACGAAGTCATCCGCACCATCCTTCAAAAAGGCGGGCTCGCCTCCTGATCTCTAACGATGTCCTTCAGCTCACCCGCATTTCTCTGGATGTTCGCCGCGCTTGTCCCGCTGGTGGCGATCTATTTCCTGAAGATCAGGCCGCGAAGGATGCCTGTGAACGCGTTCTTTCTCTGGAACCAGATCTTCGAGGAAAGGCGCGCTTCCTCGCTTTTCCAACGCCTGCGTGACCTCATCTCATTGCTTCTGCTGGCGCTGGTGATCGCCGCGCTCGCGCTCGCCACCGCAGGTCCCCGGTTCAGCGGGGATGACAAGCGCGATCTGCTCGTCGTCATCGATGTTTCCCCTTCGATGCGGGCGAAGGTGGCTGGAAAGGAATGCATCCAACTGGCGAAGAACCGTGCGCGTGAGATCATCCAGGCGCTCAACGGCACACGTCGTGCCGCGCTCGCGACGACCTCGGGAGAACTGCGTTTCCTTTGTCACCTCAGTTCCGCTCCCAAGGATCTGTTGGATTCCCTGGTGCAGGTGCGGATTTCCGATGAACCGGTCACATCCACGGCGATCCGCGCTCTCAATGCGTTTGCCGCCAAGTCCGGCTCCAACCATCGCGTGCTTCTTCTAACGGACGGTAACGGTGGCTGGGAAGGATTGGCGCCGGGCATCGAGGTGGTCAGGCTCGGTGACAAGGCTCCCAACGCGGGCATCGTCGCGGCCGACATTACCTGGGCGCAATCTGGCGGACGCGCGGCGAAGTTTTACTATCGGATCGTTTCGACCTATCCGAAAGAAACCTACGCCGAGCTTGAGTTGCGTAGCGAGGACGGCGGCGGACTGGCCAGGTTGGTGCCCGTCGTGCTTCGTCCGGGTGAGGATGCCAGCGCGACGCTGGATGTGGAGGACGCGAGTGCCGGCCGTTGGTCGGCCGTCTTGAAAATCGACGACGCTCTCGTCACCGACAACGAGGTCTCGCTCGGCCTCGCGGAACGCCGTCCCGTGGCGATCCGGCTTGAAGCCAAGGATTCCTATTTCTACGGCCGATGTGTGGATGCCTTCGCCCAGACCGGCGGGATGCTCACGCGGGTGGAATCAGGCGGAGAGATGGCAATCGCCCAAGGGGCCGCGCCGAAGGACCAGAAGCTGTTGGTCTTCGCTCCGGAAGGGGAGTCGCCGTTCTGGAAAGCGATCGCCGACCCGGTGGAGGTCCAGGCGGTGGAATCCAAGGTGAAGGATCATCCGTTGATCCGCAGTCTGGATCTTGATGCGATTCGTTTCGAAGGTGCCCGGAAAATCGAACCGGCCGATGGCTCGCTGATCCTCGCCACCAGCGAATCCGGTGTGCCGCTGATCTGGAAATCACAGGTCGGCACCCGCACGGCGGTGGTGGTCAATCTGGATCCCACCCGCGGTGAGTTCTTCCTGTCGCCATGGTTTCCGGCGATGGTCCACGGTGCGGCGTTGCATCTCGCGGGCCGGGAAAACCAGGTGCTCGCGGTCTATCCGACAGGCACCCGCCTGACTGTCCCGGGTGCGTTCACTGACGCTTCCGATCACGTCACCCGCGACGCGGTCCAGATCGGACGGCGGGGTTTCTATCGGATGGAGCAGGTGGGCATCATCACCCAGTTCGGTGGCGCGTTGCTGGATCCCGCCGAATCCCGCCTCGACGGAAGCGGTCCGCCCGCAAGTGCCGGTGCGGTGGCCATGGGGCACCCCTTGTCGTTCTGGCTGATCATCGTCGCGATCGTCGTCCTCGTTTGCGAATCGCTCCTCTATCATCGCCGCAAGGCAGGCTGAACCATGGAATTTCTAACATTCAATCCGTTGTTCTGGCTGCTGGCGGTGATCCCGCTGCTCATCGCGGGCTATCGGTTGTCGCTGGTGGACCGGCCGAAAGGTCTCAAGCTCGCCTCGTTCCTGTGTCGCGTCGCGGCGGTGCTTCTTCTGGTTCTCGCGCTGTGCCGCCCCTTCGTCAATCACCGTGCCGACGGTCTGCACGTGGTGTTCCTGCTGGACGGTTCCGAGTCGGTGGAGCCTGCTGAAATGCGCCGCGGACTTGCGGAAATCCGCACCGCGATTTCCCATCTCAAGTCGGGCGACACCTCGTCGGTGTTTCTCTTCGCCAAGGAGCTTCGTCCGACCACGTTGGAAGAGGCGGAACGGTTCATCGCCGATTGCGAGCAAGGACGCGGGGATGCGGATTTCCGCTCCGCCACCGATCTCGAAGGTGCGCTTTCAACTGCCCGGCTCTCGCTGCCCGGCGACAAGGGACGGCGCATCGTGGTGCTGAGCGACGGTGTTTCCGAAACCTCGTTAGGCGGGATTGCCGAACGTCTGGCAGCGGAGCAAACGGACCTGCGCTTCGCCGCCTTGAAATCCATTTCCAGACCGGAAGCGGGCGTGGTGGCCATTGAATCAAGCACGCCCGTGGCTTTCGAGGGCGAGGTCGTTCGGTTCAAGATCCGTCTGGCGTCTAACAAGGAGATGCCGGCCAAGCTCCGCATCACGCACCGCGGCGTGGCCGTGGCGGAACAGGATGTGACGCTGGCCGCCTCAGGAGAAACCATTTGTCAGGCGGATGTCCGCATGGTGACCGCGGGTGACACGGTTTGGGAAGCCGAGCTTGTCCCGCAGGACGATTGGTTTCCCGCGAACAACCGCGCTGCCGTCACCTTGCCCGTTAGAGGGAAGCCTCGAGTGCTGGTGCTCCATGAAAAGCCGGCACTGATGCGTCCGCTGGAACGGTTGCTTCGCGAGCAGGAGATCGATCTTGAAACCCGCGGGGTGCGCGGTTTGCCGGACACCTTTGACGCCATCCTTTCGTTCGACGCGATCATTCTGGCAGATGTTCCGGCCACCGCGCTCACGCCGAAGCAAATGGAGTGGCTCAAGAGATACGTCACGGATTTCGGCGGCGGACTCGTCATGATGGGATCCGAGAACTCGTTCGGTCTCGGTGGCTACTATCGGACGCCGGTCGAGGATGTGCTGCCGCTGATTTCCAGGTTCGAGAAGGACAAGGAGAAGCCCTCGCTGGCCATGGTGCTGGTGGTGGACAAGTCCGGCTCCATGTCGGGGACGCCGATGGAACTTGCCCGGCAGGCAGCGCGAAGTGCAGCTGAGTTGTTAGGTGGTCAGGACCAGATCGCGGTCATCGGGTTCGATGACCAGGCGCAACTGGTTTGCGACCTGACACCCGCTGCGAACCGCGCCGCCATTTCCGCCTCGATCGACTCCCTCCAGGCAGGTGGCGGCACCAATCTGCAACCGGCCATGATCCAGGCGCGTGATATCCTTCGCGGCGCGAGCGCCCGGCTGAAGCATGTGATCGCGATGACCGACGGCCAGACCGATCCATCGAACCTCGTCGAGCTGGCGAGGGAAATGGCCGATTCCGGAATGACGGTCTCCACCGTCGCGATGGGGCAGGGGGCAGCCGGCGGGCTGTTGGAGGAAATGGCGAATGCGGGCGGCGGCCGATACTATCAGACGGACGCGCCGGAGAACGTGCCGCAGATTTTCACCCGTGAAACCATGCAGGCGTCGCGTTCCGCCATCAAGGAGGACCTCTACGGCGCGGCCACCGTCACCGAGCATCCGCTGCTGGCGGGATTCGAGCGGGCGGATTTTCCGCCGGTCCTCGGGTATGTGATGGCCAAGCCGAAACCCACGGCGCAGGTGCTTCTCGCCACCGAGACGGGGGATCCGCTGCTGGCGATCGCGCGCTTCGGCCTCGGTTCGGGCATTGCTTTCACCGCCGATCTAACCGAGCGCTGGGGTGGTGAATGGCTCGCATGGGAAGGCTGCGGGAAGTTCTGGGCACAGGCCATCCGCGCGGTGCTGCGCAAGGAGGACGCCGTGGGAATCGAAACCAAGGTCCGCGACGACCGGGGCCGAATGATCATCGACGTCAACCGCAGCGACGAGTCCGGTAAACCACTCGACCGGGTGCAATGGAGGGCAAGCGCACTGGACGACGCGGGCAAGGAGCAACCCGTTGCCATCGAGGAAACAGGGGTGGGGAAATACCGTTTCGCGGTGCCGGTGGCGAATTCATCTCGCATGACGATCCGCCTGACCGACACGGACGAGGCAAAGGTGAAGACCTTGCGCTGGAACCGTTCCTATCCGCCGGAATACCAGCTAACAGGTGAGGTCGGAGAGGCGTTGAAAAATGCCGTCACGCTGGATCCTGCCCAGATCCGTGAGGGGATCCAAGCGGTCCGCATCCGCAGCAATGCCCTGCCGTGGTTTGCCCTGGCTTCCATCTTCCTGATGATTTCCGGCGGCGTGTTGAGACGGATCTGAGGCACTCTCACCTGCGCTTGATCTCGACATCGAGATCGAGCCGATAGTTGGCTGAAGGAGTGATCTTTCCCTTGTATGGCTGAGGCGAGAGGGAGGCGATGGTGATGATGTAATATTTTTTCCGCTTGGTCGGTTTGGAGTCGTCCACCGGAATCTTGATGGTCGTTCCATTCTTGTCGGTATGAAGGGAGTATGACTTGAAAGGCTGCGATCCGACCTTGATCGCGAGCTGGATCTTCGCGTCACCCGGGTTGGCGCATTCGTGGTCAACAGGACAACGCCGGTCGGCGATCACCCCTTGGAACGTGATGTTCATGTCGAGGCCGAACTGTTTGGTCGTTCCAACCTTCATGAGTTGCCGCTTGGGAGTGTGTCCTGGAACGGCAGCGGTGGAAACCGGCAGGATGAAGGTGCCCGCGATCATGGTGACCAGGGTGAGGAAGCGGATCCAACGAAGCGTTTTCATGGCGCCAGAGTGGATGAGAAATCCGTATCCGGCAATCCATCATTGGGTGATGGCAGGTCCCTGATTTTCAGAAGAGCGGTACCCGAATAAAAGAAACGCCCGGCTCCGGTGAGGGAGACGGGCGTTTTTAAATGCGAGATCAGGGCGATGATTATTCGCCAAGGCCGAAGCGGACGAAACGGGTCACCGTGAGGGTGTCGCCGAGTTCCTTGCCCTTGGCTTCGAGGAGGGCGGAAATCTTGATGTCCGCATCCTTCACGAATCCTTGTTCGAGGAAGCAGCTTTCGGCAAAGAACTTGCCGATCTGACCCTTGAGGATGTTCTCGATGATGTTGGCGGGCTTGCCTTCCGCGACGAGACGGGTGCGGAAGATGTCGAGCTCGTTGTCCACCACGGACTGCGGGATGTCATCGCGGGAAAGTCCCTTCGGCGCGCAGGCGGCGATGTGCAGGGTGAGATCCTTGATGAGCTCCTTGAAGCTGTCCGTGCCAGCCGTTTCCGATTTGGTGGTGCCGACCTCGATGAGCACGCCGACCTTGCCACCGAGGTGGATGTAGGAGGCGACAACGCCGCCCGACGCCGCGTCGTAACGGACATACTTGCGGAACTGGAGGTTTTCACCGACTTCGCCGACCTTCGCCTTGATCGTGTCCTCGATGGATTGCTCGCCGTGTTGATGGGCGAGGGCGGCTTCATGATCGGCAGCCTCGGAGGCGGCGAGCGCGTCGGCGATGTCGGCGACGAAGGCCTGGAAGTTCTCGTTCTTGGAAACGAAGTCGGTTTCGCAGTTCACCTCGAGCAGGAGACCGGAAGTTGCATCGGCGTTGATGCGGGCGGTGATGACGCCTTCGTTGGCGGCACGGTCCGACATTTTGGCGGACTTCATGATGCCCCGCTCGCGGAGGAGCTTGATGGAGGCTTCGATGTCGCCGTTGGTTTCGGTGAGGACTTTCTTGCAGTCCATCATGCCGGCGTTGGTCTTGTCGCGGAGTTCTTTGACGATTGATGCGGTGATCATTTGAGGAAAAAGTGAGATGTGTTGAGAGAGAAAACGGGCGGCCCGTCGCAAGACAAGCCGCCCGGTTGATGTTAGAAATCAGTTCTTGCGGGCGGCGACCATGGCATCCACCAGGTTCTGGAGGATGATGCGGATCGAGCGGATCGCGTCGTCGTTGCCCGGGATCGGGAACTGGACCAGGGCCGGGTCGGCATTGGTGTCGACGATGGCGATGATCGGGATGTTCAGGCGGCGGGCTTCGGCGACGGCGATGGTTTCGCGGGCGGAGTCCACGATGACCACGGCGTCAGGCTTCTTGTCCATGTCGCGCACACCGCGGAGGTTGCGGAGGAGCTTTTCGCGCTCGCGGCCGAGGGCGGCGAGTTCCTTCTTGGACATGGCCTTGAATTCAGGCTGCTTCTCGATGGTTTCGAGATACTTGAGGCGCTCGACCGACTTGCGGACGGTGGCGCTGTTGGTGAGCATGCCGCCGAGCCAGCGGTGGTTGACGTAGTGTTGGCCGGTCGCTTCCGCAGCTTCGCGGATGGCGTCCTGCGCCTGGCGCTTGCAGCCGACGAAGAGGACTTTCTTGCCCTTGCCGACGAGGTCGGCGAGGAAATCGGAGGCCTTGTCGAGTTGCTGGACGGTCTTCTCCAGGTCGATGATGTAGATTCCGCCTTTGTCCTTCATGAGGAAGGGCTTCATGCGCGGATTCCATTTTTTGGTTTGGTGGCCGTAGTGGACGCCGGCGTCCACCATTTCGTTGATGAGTTCGTTGATCATTATGGAGTTCTGGTTGTCCCGCCTTGATTCAGGACGGGCGATTCATGAAGATTTGCCGCGTGGAATCCCTCCGGATCTTCGTTGGTGCGTAAGGCGGCTTGAAGAGGGGCGGGGAAGCTGGGAAAATCAACGGGGGTTGGCAAGGGGAATTCTCTTCATTTTCATGGACAAAGTCGGTGGGTTTCAGCGTTACAGTCACTCATGCACCACCGCACCAGCTTGTTTTTGGGAATTGCGCTCGCTTCGGTCACCCTTGGAAATGCCGCTCCTCCCGTCATCGACGATCAGGCGATTTTCAAAAGTCTTGTGGAATCCATGGAGAAATTCGTCGGTACGGAAGGGTGCCCTTCCGCCGATGATCTCGCGAAAGCGGCCAACGAATCATTGCACCTCAGTCCCTCGATTCCGCTTCCCGAGCCCCCTACATCCCCGAAGGACACGAGCTATGAGAGGCTGAGTCATTCTGTTTTCCTGGTTGGTTCCATTTACAACTGCGGCAAGTGCCACAAGTGGCACAAGGGAGGAACCGCGACCGCCTGGTGTCTGGGCAGCGACGGCTTGCTCGTCACCAACGCTCACGTCTTCAGAGGGGCGAAAGGTGGGGCCATGGCGGTTGTGGATCGGGAAGGGAATTGTTACCCGGTCACCGCTCTGGTGGGAATCGATGTCGCCAGCGATGTGGCGGTATTCCAGGTCAAGGCGAAGGATTTGTCGCCGTTGCCGCTTGGCCCCGATGCGGAGGTGGGGGCGCCCGTCACGGTCATCAGCAACCCGTCCGGCAATCTTTTCATGAGAACATCTGGCGCGGTTTCCCGCTACTCAAGGGGCGCGGGAAATGAGAATTCGGAGGTTGTCACCTGGATGGCGATCACGGCGGATTACGCCAAAGGTTCCTCGGGTGGACCGGTTTTCAATGAGGCCGGTGAGGTGGTGGGAATGGTTTCGAGAACGAATTCGATCTACGCGGACAGCAAGAATGCGAAGCCCAAGCAGGTTGAGCAGGGGCAGCTTCAGATGGTGGTGAAATCCTGTGTTCCCGTGGATTCCGTCCGCAAGTTGTTCAGCAAGGAATAGACTCCTCGTTTCATGCGGGTTTGAGCAAATAACCGGCCACCCAGCCGTTTTGGCCGCTTTCATTCCTGCACCAGTGCCAGCCGTGGATCTGCTTGAGTGACTCGATCCTGTCGCCCCGCTTGATCGTCAGGACGGTCGGATCATAGTCCTCCATCGCGGCGAATCTTCCCTCGCCGAGAGGCTCGAGGATTTCCTCGGGGACGTAGCCGTCATTTCCGTCGTTATCCTCGGCCCAGACCCAGCCCGGCCATGCGCGGTCGGCGACCCCGACGGTGACCTCGTCGCCAGCGGTGAGATGGATGGGGTTGCTGTCCTTGTCCTCGTAGTCGGCGTTTGCGGTGAAGGTGGCCATGGCGCACCGAGGAAATCAGATGGTTCGGAGAATGCGAAGTTCGATTTGCAGCATCCTTGCCGGAAATCTGGAATTCTGGGATCATTTCCCGCGTGAAAACAATTCTCTTCGGAGCCTTGCTGTGCATCGCGGCCTGCGCCCCCAAACCACAACTGAACCTGCCGGTGGAACCGTCACGCGCCGGAAAATCCGGATCGACGGCGGACATCGTGAGATTCTGTCGGCTGAACAAGGGCCGACAGGTCGGCAATGGACAATGTTGGTCACTCCCCAACGAGGCATTCAAGGCAGCAGGAAAAAGCCGTCCCGGCAGCGACCTCCGGGTATGGGGCCGCATGGTGAACACCTCGAAGGAGCAAATCCGGTCGGGTGACATCGTCGAGTTTGAAAGTGCGAGCTTTTCCGAAGGCATCGTCACCGGGCGCAACCACACCGCGGTGGTCATCGCCGAAGGTCCCTCGGATCAATTCACCGTCGCTGAACAGAACGTGAACGGCATGAAAATCGTCTCCTTCCGGGAAATGAGTCTGAAAACCCTTCGATCCGGAAAGGTGACCGTTTATCGTCCGCTTTGATCTGGATTCGACGCGTATGTCGTTTTCATTCCCATCTCCTTCCGGCCCCATTGTGATTCCGATACCCCGGACCGCCGGACCGTTCACATTTCTTTACATGGCAACGGCTCCGTGTAGGTTGTTGCCGCTGCTCACCACCCCCATTTAATGTTTCGTCAGTCACGTCCCCCCGACCCTGACCAGGATCTTGTCACGCGTGCCCAACAGGGCGATACGCGTGCTTTCGATGCCCTGATCCTCAAGTATGGCGACAAGCTTTACGGCCTCGTCTATAACATGACCTCCCACAAGGAGGACACGCACGACCTGTTGCAGGAAATCTTCGCTCGCGCCTATCAGTCATTGGGAAAATTCCGGGGAAGTTCCACCTTCTACACCTGGATCTATCAGATAGCGACGAACCTCACCCTCAATTTCCTGAAGAAGCGCAAGCGCCGGACCGGTCTCAGCCTCAATGACATGGAGTCATCCGTGCAGCAGGATCCGGCGTTGATCGACACGACGAACGAGGCAAATCCGGAACGTCAGACAAATCTCAACGAGCTTCAGATAAAATTGAACGAAGCGATGATGAAGCTGTCTGAACCCCATAGAATGGTCGTAACGATGTTCGACATCCAAGGCATGTCCCATGCGGACATCGCCAAGGTGCTCAAAACATCCGAAGGCACCATTCGTTCCCGCCTCCATTATGCGCATCTCCAACTTCAGTCCGCCTTGCAAGACAGTTGGGAGGAAAGATTTTAAAATTATTCTTGCGCGTGGGGTTAATATTTTGTAAATCCTAATTATCAATCGCAGTGAAACCATCGGTCGAACAAATTGGAAATCTACTGGCCCTCAAGCGCGACGAGCGTCCTGAGGAGGGCTACTGGCAGGATTTCCTGTGCGAATTCCACCAGAACCAGCGCCAACAGGCGGTGGCTCAATCGGGATGGGCAAGTTTCGCCGGTCGGATTTCCGATTGGTTTTCAGAGGTTGGACCTGCCAAGTGGGCGTATGGTGCCGGATTGGCCTACGCATCGGTGATGGCATTCGCCCTTTTGAATCCTCGGAATCCAGGGGTTGAGAAAACCGCTCCCGTTCCCGTGAATTACCAGGTTGTGCCTGCCCCGGCACCTCCACCGGTTGAACAACTCAACCAACTGGACCTGAGTCCTTCGACTCAAGGTAGCGCGGGCGAGCAGATTTTCTAATTCCGGCAATCCTCAGATGGTGGATCCGGAATGCCCGCGCCGACGTTGGTCGGCACGAATGCTTTGGTGTTATGCCGTTACCGCGGCGATTTGTACTGCCCAGCCGGTGGTCATCGCGCCCCGATGGCAAGTGGCGTTTCCTCCTGTCGCGAAGGGAGTGGCAACCCGCTCCATGGCGGTGCCGACTGTGGATGGCACGGTCCTTGTTGCCGTGGTCACCGTGGGCTCTGATCCGATGAAGCCTGCGGTTCAGGTCGGGACACGAACGATTCCAGCGAAATTGATCGGCTTTGATCCCGTGTCACGACTCGAGTTCATCAAGGTCGAGGGCAACGAATTTCCGAAATCCCTCGAATGGAATGCAAGCGTCGGCGCAAATTCGAGCGCTTCTCTCCGGACCATGGAATCCGCCGGTTCCTTCGATTGCCGCTCCATGGGGTGGGTCCAACAGTTGGGACCCAAGATCCTGCCCTTCGCCCTTCTGAGAGTCAGTTTCAGTCGCGCGGTTCCACCTCCGGGCACGCCGCTGGTGGACAGTGCGGGCAAGGTGGTCGGACTCGTGTTTCAAGGATCCGGAAATGGCAACAACGGGTATGCCATCCCGGCCGAGGCGGTCCATCGTGTGAGAAAAGACCTTCTAACGGACGGGAAGATGGTTCGCGGCTGGATCGGGATCGGACTTCGCGCGGAGTCCCAGTTGCCCCAGCTAAGCCGGGTTCTCCCGGGTTCACCTGCGGAAAAAGTAGGGATCCGGGAGAACGACGTGATCCTCAGCATCGGTTCCAAGCCGGTGAAGGACTACGTGGATGCGGTCAACGCGTTCTTCTACCTGGCTCCTGGACAGCCGGTCGGAGTCAAGCTGCTCCGGAAGGTGGAACAGCTTGAGTTTACCGTGACCCCGGCCAAGGAGCCGGAGCTGTAGATCATTTGCCAAAATGGTTTTCCGTTGTTCCTCATGGATCGGTGAGGAGTCCCCGAAACAAGGAGCGGCGGACTCCGATTCGCCGTGGTCCATGGTTCGCCGGTTCAAAGCGGTTTAATTCGTCCCATCGTCATTTCATGGACTTCGGCGGACGGATTCCGCCCCTCCTTGTTTCGGCAATTTGTTTTTGCAACGGTCTAGACCGTTTGCCAAAAGAGATTGCCGAAACGCAACCTTTCAAGGAGCGGCGGACTCCGATCCGCCGAGGTCCATGAAGTGATGATGCGAGGTGGTAAACCGCTTTTCATCGGCTTCACATGGGCTTCGGCGATTCGGAGATCGCCGCTCCTTGTTCCCGGCTACGCCACCGCGCAATCCGGATAGAGGAAACAACTTTTGGCAACGATCTAACCCGTCACTTTGGAGCGACGGGAACCGGTGGCTTGAAGTTGGGAGGCAGGTTCGGCATTTGCCGGATGGCCGCCCTGGGTGAGTCGCCCATGGTGATCATGAATGACCAATGATAGTTCCTGTTGGAGTTGATCTGGTATTTCGGCAAGGCCAGCGCACCCCACGAGTTGGTTCCACCGAGGCCGGACTGGAGGTGGTCCAGGTTCATCGTGTAGAAATCGCGACGGGGGATCTCGCAAGAGTGCATCGCGAGCTGGATGTCCGATGCCGCACACGGGTAGAATCCCATCTGCAACAAGCTGTCACCGGTCGGGTCGACCCTGAGATTCCCGCCACCCATCGGGCTTGTAACGGTGGCCCAGCGGATTCCCGTGCGGTTTCCGGATTCCTGCGGATCGATGTAGCGATAGAATGCGGTGGGAATCAGAATTTCGTGGATCGTCGTCCAGGAGCCTGATTTCCGGTCCACGTAGTTCTCATGTGGGCCGTTTCCATACCATTTCCAAATCGGAGCACTGGTCGGGATCTGACACTGGTAGCCGATGCGCGGAATCGTCGGGAGTTGTTTGCCAGGGCGGAAATCCGTATCGATCAGGATCTGTCCGGTTCCGGTGAATCGATAGACGATGGTCGCGGCACTCTGGTTCGCCGGGATTTCAAGCTGGGCCGTGACGACAACATCGTTACCATCCTTGGCGGCGGTGGCTTTGCTGGCAGTGGCGTTCGCGCCGGCATATTGCCAGACCTTGAGCTTGTGGTTGAGCTTGGCACCTTCGTCGTTGTTGGTGGTCGGCCGCCAGAAATTGAGCTGGAATGGAGAATTCAACCATTCCTGCTCCTTGCTTTTGATGGAGGTTAGATAGCCGCTTTTCTTGCTGATCACGGCAGTGATGTCCTTCGCATTCAGCGTGATGCTTGCCGCGTCTTCCGTGAACGTGGCGGCGCTTTCGCTCGCGACTGGAACCGCCGGAGTGCGCTTGCCCCATGGCAATGGCAGCTCGTCCCATGCGATCGGCATTCCGGCCGGGTTCCAGGCGTTCTTATCGGGTTGGTCGAAGCGGACGCGGAAGAAATACTCGCTTCCGGGTTTTGGCGTGTAGTTCGTCGGGATCTCCACATCTGCCGTCGCTTGCGGTGCGATGTCGGGCATCGGCATCTTGCCCTCCGCAACGGCGAGGCCGTCCTCCATCAGTTTCCACGAGGCATTGACCGGATTGATGCCCTTGAAGAAATTCTCATTCTGGATCCTGACCTTGACGTTCGGTGTGGAGACATCCACCGCAGTGGTGTGTATGTTCTGATAGGCCTTCTTCACTTCCTCGAATTGGGGCGATGGGGAGAGCGTGGCGGATACAATTCCGTTGGAGCAGAAGGAGCCGTCAGTCGGGCGGTCATTGAAATCGCCGCCGTAGGCGAGGAAGCGTTGGGTCGCTGGTTTTCCACCATCCTTGGCGAAATCCAAAGCGACTGCCGCGCCCTTCAAGTCGGATGTTGTTCCGGCAAGTTGCTGCGGATCCAGCGCTGTCGGATAGATCGCGACCCGGCGGATGGAGCCATTGAAACGTCGTGCGGTTTCCTGGGTGTCGATACCGAAGGCGAGTTCGAAATCGTTCGTGGAGACAGGGCCGTTGAATGCCTTGTTAGCGACGGACTTTCCATCAACGAAAAGGCTCAATGAAGCACCGTCGTAAACTCCGGCATACGTGTGGAACTTGGAAGCCGCATCTGCCGGAAGCGGAGCGGTGACATTGTGCCACGTGCCGGACGAGTAAACGAAAAACTCAAGTGCTCCACCTTCGGAAATTTTCAGGCTGTAGGACGTGTCGCCCTTGGAAATGATCGGCTGTCCGCCCTGGCTTCCTCCGGGGTTGTTGAGTCGGGCTTCGGCGATCAAGGTCAGGCTGCCGGTCAGGTTCAGCTTGTCGGATTTTTCCACGACGACGCTTCCACCATAGAGACCTTCCGTCGGAGAGAGCGAACCTAGCAGACGGAACGTGTTCTTGTTTTCCGACAAGTCCGTCAGGTCTTGGCTCTTGTGCTTGGTGCTGAGAAGCCCTTGGTCACGCCAATCCCAGATCGAGCCACCCTGGAGCAATCGTTCCTTGCGGATGAGTTCCCAGTAGTCGCTGAGGTTGCCAGAGGAATTTCCCATCGCGTGGCTGTATTCGCACTGGATGAGCGGCTTCTGCTTCTCCAGTGGCTTCTTCTCCTCTGAGCGGCAGTATTTCACGGTGTCGGGAACCGTCTCATACATGGGGGAATAGACATCGGCATGGGCTTCATGCCCTGCCCGCTCATAATGGACCGGTCGGGATGGATCGCGCTGGTGGATCCAGGCCGAGGCCTTGACGAAATTCTCACCGTCTCCGGCTTCGTTGCCCATCGACCACATGAGGATGCACGGATGGTTCTTGTCGCGCTCTATCAGGTTTTGGATGCGGTCGAGATGTGCGTCGAACCATGAAGGATCCTTGGCGAGCGATTCCTTGTTATAACCCATCCCGTGGGACTCGATGTTGGCTTCGGCGATGACGTAGAAACCCAGCTCGTCGGCAAGTTCGACCAGCGCCGGATCATTCGGATAGTGGGCGGTCCGGATGGTGTTGATGTTGGTGCGCTTCATCTGGAGCAGGTCGGCGCGGATGTCATCCCGGGTGACGTAATGACCGGTCTTGGGATTGTGATCGTGGCGGTTCACGCCCTTGATCAGGATGGGTTGGCCGTTGTGGAGAAGTTGTCCGTTCTTGACCTCGGAGCGGCGGAATCCGGTCTTGCCGGCATGATGGGCGATCTCCTTGCCGCTGGCATCCGCGAGTGTGATCTGGTAGGAATAAAGGCTGGGCATTTCCGCCGACCATGCCTTGACGTTGATCAGATCGTCCATTTTCGTGGCGATTTCCACGTTTTTAGCTCCGGCTGCGATCTTTGCGGTCATCGCCTTGCTGGTGACGATACCGTCCGGCGATGTCAGGGTGAGTGTCACGGTCGCGTTTTGTTCCGAGGCACCGCTATTGCTGATGTTCGCGGTGAAATCCAGGGTGCCGGTCTTGTAGTCGTCGGCGAGCCCGGCCTTGATCCAGAAATCGCTGACGGCGAGTGAGTCCGCCGACCAGAGATAGACATCGCGGAAAATGCCGGAGAGGCGGAACATGTCCTGATCCTCCAGATAGGAACCGTCGGAATATTGATAGACCTCGGCCGCCAGCAGGTTTTCACCCGCTTGAAGGTATGAGGTGATGTCAAACTCGGCAGGTGTCCGCGAATCCTGCGAGTAGCCGACCTTCTTGCCGTTGATCCAGAGGTAGAATGCCGAGTCCACCCCTCCGAAGGTGATGAAGGTCCGCCGTCCGTTCCAGGTTTCCGGCACGGTGAACTTGTGCCGGTAGGAGCCGACCTGGTTCCGGTTTTCAATCGGGAAATTCGTGAATTGCTGGGGTGGCTCACCCATGACCGTCGGAGGATTCTTGGCGAACGGATAGATGATGTTGGTGTAGAGCGGTTGCCCGTATCCATGCATTTGCCAGTTCGACGGCACGGGGATTTCCTTCCACGCGGAGTCATCGAATGAGGGGCTCTCAAATCCGGCGGGCTTGCTGGCGGGATTTCCGACGTGGTTGAATTTCCAGTTGCCGTTGAGAACCTGGCACCAGGGCGATTCAAGACGTCCCTTGCTCATCGCTTCCTCTTTCGTCGGGAACGGCATGGAGGTCGCATGGGGAGCCTCCTTGTTGATTCGGAAAACTGCCTGGTTTTCCCAATCGGGTTTTTGGGCAAGCGCCGACGACACGAGCGCGAGGGTGAACATCTGGATTTTCATGACTGGGTGTTGGAAATGGGTTATCGGGGAAATGAGGCTCTGCGGAGGCGGTCCATGATGGCGACTCCGAGTCCGGTTTCGCTGACTGGCTCGGCAATGATCGCGTCGAGTCCGGCCTCGTCAAGCAACCGCATCACAAAGAACAAGCGGATCGCCGCTTCCGCCAGCTTGCCACTGCCGGGGCTGAGCGCCTCGACGGTTTCCCAATCGTGAAGGGTCGACGTAAGGGCTGTCGTCCTCGCCGCGGTAGCTGAGCAGTCCGTATTTCTTGCCCTCCTCGGGATGGAAATCGGACGGATTGTCTAACAGTAATAACGGGGTGAGCGGGGCATAATGACTGTCGAGCTGCCCCGGGGCCTGGGGGGCATCGGATTTCACCTCGCGGAATTTCTCCACCTTGCCGAATGCCTGAAGCTGCTCCTTCGTCACCGGCCCAGCGCGATGCAGGCGGAAAACCGGCTTCTTGCCCTCGCGTGGCTCGATGGAAATGATCGTGCTTTCCACGCCCTCGCTGCATGCTCCGGCGTCGACGATCAACGGGATGCGTCCTTCCAATTCCTTCATCACGGCGGTTGCGGAGGTTGGCGAAATCCGGCCGAAACGATTCGCGCTCGGTGCGGCGATCGGGCGTCCAAGTTCTTTGCCGACGGCCCGGAAAACCGGATGCGCGCTCTGCCGGACCGCGACGGTCGAAAGCCCGCTCGTCACCAAATCGGGAACATCCGGGTGTTTCGGCAGGATCAAGGTCAACGGCCCGGGCCAGAATTCCTGGGTCAGCTTGTTCACCGTCTCGGCGATGTCATCGGGCACCAGCGCGACATTTTTCAAATCCCCGCGCGAGGCGATGTGGACGATCAGCGGATCAAACGAAGGCCGTTCCTTCGCCGCGAAAACCTTGGCAACTGCCTCGGGATTAAAGGCATCCGCCGCGAGGCCATAGACCGTCTCGGTGGGTAGCGCCACGATTTCGCCGGCGCGAAGCAAGGCACAGGCCTCGCGCACGCCGTCTTTCATTTCCTCATCGGAGGTTTGGACAATTCGAGTCTCGAACACGCGCGGGTTTTGCCAGACCATCCCGCATCTGGCCAGCAAGATAAGGAGGGTGGATCTTCGGTCCACCCATACCCTCCCGGGTTCAACCGTCTTTGGACAACCATGCCCGCCACCCACCGAATCGCGTGATTTCCTCCGCTCCTTCGGCGGCCCTTGGTTCGGCGATAAAGCCGGGGACTTCGCTGCCATTTTCCAGCAAGACCTTCCCGATTCCCAACGGTCCTGGAATTTTTGAGACGAAATCACCAAAGTCCGCAGCGCAAAGTTCCCAGATCTCCACCTCGATGGCCGCCCCAGCGGAATCATCACGGATCAATGCCGGACGAGGTGGGATGCTCCCTGACGCCGGGATCGCATACATCCGGTAAACCGGCGCGGTCCGTGTCCTTTCCAACAGGACCGCACCTCGATCGGCAAGCTGCCAGTGCAAGGCAAGCCCTTCGAGATGCGCCCCGCAGACCAGCAACGGAATCCCTTTCGATTCACGTGATCGATTTCCAAATTCCTCGCCTTGAAATCTAGCAGCGAGTCGGAGCAATTCCGAATCACCACCCGCCGGGGCCGCCAGGGTCACGCCCCATGGCGCACGTCCCGATCGCGCGCGACCCGTCGGCATCGCCACCGCGGCGAGGTCCAGCAGGTTCATGAAATTCGTGTATCGTCCGAGGGTTGCGTTCGTCGCGAAAGGATCTGCCAGATTTTCCGCCACCGTGTAGATGCACGGCGTGGTCGGTAGCAGAAGCACGTCGATCTCCTTCCACACCGCCTCCGTCTCGCGGGCAAATTCCCGCAAGCGATACTGTGCTTCGAAAGTGGACACTGGCGTCCCAGCCCTTCGATCCTTCGAGGATCTTGCGTGTCACCGGAAATACCGCATCGGGATGCTCCTCAACGAAGTCGCCCACCGCCGCCCAACGCTCCGCCACCCATGGTCCTTCGTAGAGCAGTTTCGCCGCCTCGGTGAAGGGCGTTAGATCGATCTCCACCGGCATGCCCCCCAATGGCTTTCATCCGCTCCACGGCTGCCGCAAACAGTGCCGGAGTGTCCGGATCACCCGCGAAATCCAGCTCGCTTGGCACCCCGAAATGAAATCTATCCCCGATCATACTCGATGCTTCCACCCTGCGGGAGAACGCATCCTTCTCATCGTATTTGGAAACCACCTCCGCCACCGTGGCAGCGTCTTCCGCGCTGTTGGTGAAGACCGAAATGCAGTCCAGCGAGCGACAGGCCGGAACCACTCCACGGTTGCTCAGCAACCCACGCGTCGGCTTCCAGCCGATCAGTTCCTGGAATGCCGCAGGCACGCGGCCCGAGCCTGCGGTGTCGGTTCCTAACGAAAATGCAGCACAAGTCCCGCTGCCACCGCCGACGCGCTGCCAGCAGCTCGAGCCGCCCGGAAGAAACTCCGCATCGATGGCATTTCTGCGGACTGCCGTAAGGCGACCGTGTTCCGACGAGACCGGTTGCGAATTGGTCAAGATTGCCTTTGGCGACCGGAATCGCCCCGGCAGCGCGCAAGCAGTCTAACCGTCTCGGCGTCCGCTTCCGGCATGTAGGAAAACTCCGGGCAAGCCGCCGTCGTCGGCCATCCCGCGACGTCGATGTTGTCCTTCACCACGAAGGGAATGCCCCACAGCGGCAGATCCTTCGGCATCGCTTCGACCTGACTTCGCGATTTCCAACAGTTCCTGTTTTCTCCGGCAGGTGAATGAAGATCGCCGGATCATTCCAGATGGATCTTTTGATAGAGCTCCATCGACCAGTTGCGACGGAGTGAGTCCGTCCGCATAATCGGGATCTGACGCTCTGAGATGTTCATGTTGTATGTGGCGGAAATTTCAACGCAATGCCTTCGATCGATCAGGCTGGCGGTTGAAACCGCCGCCACGTTTTACGATCACCAGCGCCTGCCCGGCCCTGACGCTCGCGCCTTCCGCGACCAGCATCTCGACCATTTCGAAGTGCTCGTCGGCTTCCAGCGGCACTTCCATTTTCATCGCTTCCAGGATCAGCGCCGACGCCGCCTGCGGAGATGATCGCTCCGACCGCCACCTCGATTTTCCACACGCTGCCGGTGACAGGGCTGTCCAGGGTCGAAACAACCGTCGGGAATCATGATCGTTCGCGACCTCCACCACCGCTTCGGCAGGCGCGTCCATCGACGAGCCCGGCTTCTTCCCAGCGCTGCCGCTCGGCTTCGAAGGCCGCGCGTTGCTTGAATTGGAAGGCATCGATCTCCTCCGCGTGTTGCTTCGAGAAACGCCTCGTAGTCCGAGAAACGGAACACCTTTTCCTCGATCTCCAGCTTGTGCCGTCCCTCGCGGAACTTCCTCGCGCAAGCGCAGCAGTTCCTCCGCGCTCACCGGATAGAAACGCAGTTGGTCGAAGAATCTGCAGGAGCCACGGCTTCTCGAAATCCTCCGTCGTTCCGCCAGCGGTTCCACACCGGAATGGTCCGCCCGGTGAACTGATAGCCGCCGGGTCCTTCCATGCCATAGATGCAGAGATAGGCCCCGCCGATGCCGACCGCGTTCTCCGGCGTCCAGGTCCGGGCCGGATTGTATTTCGTCGTCACCATCCGGTGCCGCGGGTCGAGCGGCGTCGCCACCGGCGCGCCCAGATAGACATCGCCGAGGCCCATCACCAGATAGGAGGCGTCGAAGAAGATCTGATAGACCTCGTCGATCGATTCGAGCCCGTTGATGCGGCGGATGAACTCGAGGTTGCTCGGGCACCAAGGTGCGTCCGGACGCACGCTTTGCATGTAGCGGCGGATCGCCTCCAAGCGTGCTCGGGTCCTCCCAGCTCAGCGGCAGGTGCACGATGCGCGTCGGCACTTCGATCTGTTCCAGAGGCGGCAACGACATGGATGCCTTCGCGGATCTTTTCCCAAAGTTCGCATCGTCCGATCACGGCGGGATCGAAATGGACCTGCAAGCGAACGGATGCCGGGTGTTAGGTCGATGATGCCGTCGATGTCCTGCTCCTTCAGCCACTCGTGGACGACGTGGGCCTTGAAGCGGAGCTTGAGATCGAGGTGGTGCGGCCCGAACTCGATGAGGAAATAGCGGTCGCCCGCGCGGCGAACGACGACCTTGTCATCGCCCTCGCCGAAGTGTGTCGATGAAACAGGATCCGCGTCCGCGATCAGATCGGATCGGATAGATCCGTCGCGTTCTCCGGCGATGAACTCCGATACCTCGAGCCTGCCGGTCGCGCGCCCAGGTTTCGTCGACCGGCACGAAGGTGATGCGGTCACCGGGCCGGAGTTGGCCGAGTTTCCACAACTCCGCATCGACCACCACGACCGGGCAGACGAAACCACCGAGACTCGGTCCGTCGGGGCCGAGGATGACCGGCATGTCACCGGTGAAATCCACCGCGCCGATCGCGTAGGCGTTGTCGTGCAGGTTGGACGGATGGAGTCCCGCCTCGCCACCGTCGGTGCGCGCCCATTTCGGCTTCGGGCCGATGAGGCGGACTCCGGTTCTCGCCGAGTTGTAGTGGACTTCCCATTTGGTGGCGAAGAAGGTGTCGATGTCCTCATCGAGGAAGAAATCGGGCGAGCCGTGAGGGCCGTAGAGAACTCCGATTTTCCAATCGTGAGTAAGGAGGGTGGATCTCCGGTCCACCCGGATTGGTTGAATCTCGACTCCCCATGATCCCAAGCACATCCCCGGGCAAAAGGGCCCGTCCGAACGGTCCTCCGAATTTTCCTAACGTGAATGTCGAACAACTCCCGAGATACTCCGGCGACTCGATGCCACCGGCCACGGCGAAATACGCCCGTGCTCCCGTCTTCTCGAATCGGCCGATCTTCAGCGTGTCTCCCGCAGCGATCTGAAGCGTCTCGTTCATTGCCACGGGATTTCCGTTGAGGAGCATCAGCGCCGGGGCACCGACCACCGCGATGGTCGTCGCGGAATTGAATCGCAAGGTCGGCCCCGTCATCGTGATTTCCAAACCTGCGACACCTTCGGCATTTCCGACAAGGCGGTTGGCCAAGCGAAGTGATAGATTGTCGAAGGGTCCGCATGGCGGCACGCCGACCTCCCAATATCCGACCCGGCCCGGCCAATCCTGCACCGTTGTCATCGTGCCGGCGGAGATGACGTCGATGGTGTCCGGTGTGTAGTCGAAATCCGCCATGTCGCGCATGGCAACGCCACCCTTGAGATAGGGAGTCCATCGCGCGATGCCACGCAGGTAGCGCAGGTTGGTCTCGATGCCGGAGATCCGCGTTTCTTCCAATGCCCGTTGCAGCTTCTCAACCGCCGCACCGCGATCGGCGGCATGCACCATGACCTTGGCTAACAGGGGATCGTAAAAAGGACTGACCTCCGTGCCTGCCGCGATCCATCCATCGCAACGGGTCCACTCGGGAAATTTTGCCTCGGTGAGAAGCCCCGAACTGGGGCGAAAGTTGTGGTTGGGATCCTCCGCATACACCCGCGCCTGGATCGCCCAACCCTGCGGGGCAGGGGACACCTGCGGCATTTCCCACGTTTCATCGAGCGCGAGGCGGGCCATCCATTCGACGAGATCGATCCCGGTGACCAGCTCGGTCACTCCATGCTCGACCTGCAGGCGGGTGTTGACCTCGAGGAAGAAGAAATCGTCGCGATCCGCGTCGTAGATGAACTCGACGGTGCCGGCGGACCGGTAGTTCACGCTCTCGCCCAATTTGACCGCTGCCGCATGAAGCGCGGACCTTGTCGCATCTGATAGACCTGGTGCGGGTGTTTCCTCGAAGACCTTCTGGTTGCGGCGTTGCACCGAGCAATCGCGTTCGCCGAGAGCCAGCACACGACCCTTGCCATCGCCGAAAATCTGCACCTCCACGTGGCGTCCACGTTGGATGAAGCGTTCGATGAACACGCTGCCGGATCCGAAACTGCGCTCGCTGAGGCGCACCACGCTTTCAAACTCACGCCGCAGCTCGGCTTCATCGCGGCAGACCTTCATGCCGATCCCGCCACCTCCGGCGGTGCTCTTCAACATGACCGGGTATCCGATCTCCGCCGCTGCCGATGACCGCGGCATCGGGATCTTCCAGCAAGCCGGTTCCCGGGACCAGCGGCACCCCTGCGTCGCCGGCCAGCCGGCGGGCCTCGTGCTTGAGTCCGAAGGCGATGATTTGCTCGGGAGTCGGGCCTAACCACTTGACTCCGGCCTCCTCGCACATCCTCGCGAAATCCGTGTTTTCGCTCAGCAATCCGTAACCCGGAAAGACCGCGTCCGCTCCTGACGTCCTCGCGATTTCGAGAAGCTTCTCCTTGAGCAGATAGCTCTCCGAGACAGGCCCGGGGCCTAGCAGGAACGACTCGTCCGCCAGATCGACGTGAGGCGACCCCGAGTCGGGCTCCGAGTAAACCGAGATGCTGGAATAGCCGAGCTTCCTGAACGTGCGGATGGCGCGGGCGGCGATCTCGCCTCTGTTAGCAATGAGGATTTTCATGGGATGAATGGACCGCGAAATTCATTTCGCCTGTTCGTGAGGCTGCTCGGATTCAGGCGAAATGAATTTCGCGGTCCAGATGAGCACTTCCACCGGCGTCGGGTTCCAGCCGTTGCAGGGATTGTTCAGTTGCGGACAATTCGAGATCAGGCAGATGACGTCCATTTCCGCGACCATCTCCACATATCTTCCGGGTGCGGAAATCCCGTCCTCGAAACTGAGCTGGCCAGCCGGGGTGACCGGCACGTTCATGAAGAAGTTGATGTTGCAGGTGATGTCGCGCTTGGTGAGCTCGATGTCCCATTCCTGAGCCCCGCGGATGAAGCTGTCGCGACAGGCGTGCATGCATTCGTTGTCGTGGGCATAGCGCATGGTGTTCGACTCCCGCGAACAGGCGCCGCCGAGCGTGTCGTGGCGGCCGCAGGTGTCGGCGGTGATCGTTAGCATCGGATTTCCCTCGGTGCTCATCAGCTTGGTGCCGGTGGTCAGGTAGAGCGCGGCCTGTTCCTGGATGGTGCGGTCGGCGCTGTAGCGCTCGGTGGGATCGGCGGCACTGAAGAACAGGGTGTCGGCTGCCTGATTGCCCTCGAGATCGAGGATGCGCAGCGTCTGGCCTTGCTTGATTTCATGGACCCACCAGTCACCGGCAGGGATCACCTCCCGGAACTCGGCGGTATCGGATTGAAGCATGCTTTCGGTCATGGCGGTTAGAAGCGGAGGGTGTGGTAGTTTTCGTTGTTCTCCCACGCGCGCTGGTTCTCCGGGCGGATGGCGAGCGATGGGTCGCCAACCTCAATGGGCGTTTCGGCAAAGACCTCCAGACTGCACCTCGCGATGTCGATAGACGGGATCCGGATCGAGCGGGTGCTGGCAGGTGTTGAGCACGACCAGCGTGTCCATTTCGAAACGAAGCTCGATGGTGTCGCCGGGTTTCGAGTTCCCCGGGACAAAGGAGAGATTGCCTTCGTCATCGGAAACGACCTTGCTGAAGAGTTGAGGTTCGGCACGAGGTCCTTTTTGCCGAGTCCCCATTTCGCGAGTTCGATGAGGAAGCAGTCGTGGGCGTTGCGGTTCCAGTCGTTGCGGGCTTTCTGATAGTTGTTCTCACCGTATTTCGCGAGAACCCGTGCGGCATCGGAATGGCCGCAGACGGTGTCATGCCAGCCCACGGAATCCGCGGTGATCGACGCGAGCAGGCGGCCCATGTCGGAGTGCAGGCAGTAGGGGGCGCGCAGATAGAAGATGTGCTGTCCCTTGAGCGTGTCGGGCATGTTGTAGCGCTCGGTCCGCTCGAGCGCGTTGTAGAGCAGCATGCCGACGTTGGCACCGCCTTCGAGATCGGTGAGGCGGAGACGCTTTCCACGGGAGATCACGCCGGACCACATGCCGGCGCCGTGCAGTGTTTTATCGAAGAGGGGATTCATGCGTGATTGGTGGCTCCCTTGGCATGGAGCGGCGGGATGAGGTGGGGAGTGAGGGTGATGTGGGCGGTTTTCACGCCCTTGCAGGTGATCAACTTGTTAGTGATGTCGCGCAGGGTTCGGGCGGGACCCTGCATGAGGATGACCTCGAGGACGTGCTCGTCCTCGAGCAGGATGTGCTGGGATGAAATGACCTCGGCGATGTGTTCGCGGAAAATGCGGGAGAGATCGCGCAGCAGGGTGCTTTTCGACTCGTCGTAAACCAATGTGAGTGTGCCGGCCATCACTTCGGTGCCGATTTTTCCGAGGTGCTGGGCGGCGTGCTGGAGGATCATTTCGGACACCGCCTGCGAGCGATTGTCGAATCCGCGCTGCTGCACGAGGCGGTCGAGCGCCTGATAGGTTTCATCCGGCATGGAAACGGTGATCCGCTTCACGCCTTCGGTGGTGTCGTATTTTGGCATCGGCGCAGCCAGTAGAGCAGACCTGGTGCCGGGTATGAAGAGAAAATTAATTCCTCATACTTTCCGGGTGTCGGAGAAGTTTGGAACCGCAGGCTATGGCAGCGGCACCGCACGGGTGCGGTAGAATTGGGGAGCGGTGTCGGGTTGATTGCCGGGGCCGACGATCGTGGTCGGCGGGTTGCCCGGGATTTCTCCTTCCACGCCGGGGCCGGTGGGGAATGCACCGTGGTCGGAGGTGGCGACGGTGGTCCAGTCGAACAGATCCGCGCTGGTTTCGACGGTCAGGCGCCAGCCAATCGCGGTGGGATCGCGACGGACGAAATAGCGGTAATTCGGGCCGGACGAACCGAATGTGGGCAGCGGCACGCTTGAGTGGGAGGTGGGATCTCCGCCAAGAAGATATTCCAGCACGTTCTGGAGGCCGTCGCCATCGGGATCCTGGTCCGGCTCGCGCAAATGGGCGGGCGGTGGATTCGACAATCCGGCGATCCAGGTGGCGAAGGTCGGCGCTGGCGGCGGGTTGTAAAGTGCGGTGACCTCGGCCTGCGTGAGGGCGCGGCGGTAGATGCGCAGGTCGTCGAACTGGCCGTTCCAGGAATTGCCGCCGAGCGTGGTGTCGCCGATTCGCAGCAAGCCGGGGGTGGTGCCTCCCGGGCCGGTGTTGAACTGCGTGAAGCTCGTGCCGTTGTCGTAATGGACCCTGGTGCGCCAGGTGCCGTCGTCGTTGTAGTTCACCATCGTAACGAGATGCCACTGGCCGTCATTGAGCGCGGGAGCGGTGGCGATCTGGGCGCTACCTTGGCCGCCGTTGATGCCCTGCAGAAGGGTCGTCGGACTCGTGGCCCACAGGCGCATCTGCGTGTAGCCGCTGACGATGCCGTCATCCTTGCCGATGATGGTGCGGTAGCCACCGACGAAGGTGCTGCGCACCCAGACGCTGACGGTGTAAGGATCGCCACGAGGAACAAAGTTGAGATCGCTCTGATTTGAGGGGAAGAAGCGGCTCAAGGTCGCGCTGGCATTGCCGGGACCGTAGGCACCGCCGAAGCGGCCGGTGCTGATCCAGTGCGCGGCGGGGACATCGGTGACGTGATTATTCCCGCCCGGGGCGCTGTCCCATACGCGCGTGCCGCTGCCTTCGTCAAAGGTGTAGTGCAGCACGAGATCAGGATCAGTCACGAAGCCGCCGACGGGTTTGGCATCGAGCGTGAGGGCGCGTATGGCAGTGCCGGATGTGTCGGCAACTTGCACCGTGAAAGCAGCGCGTGCTGGCGCTGTCGCAGTGCCGGTGAGTTGCCCATTGGCGGAAAGCGTGAGCCCAGGTGGCAGCGCGCCCGCGATCAAGCTCCAGGTGCGAATGGAGACTCCGCCGGTGGCTGCGAGCGTGACTCCGTATGGCACGCCGACAGTGGCATTCGGCAAAGTGGTGGTCGTGATGGCTAACGCGGCATTCACAGTGACTAGCGCGGGGGTGGTCGTGACATCGTCTTGGGCATTCGTGATCGTGCAGGTGTAGGCTCCCTCATTGATCTCAGACACGGCGGCGATTTCAAATACGGGGCTGTTTGTGCCGACGGGCGTGATGCCGCGATACCATTGAAAGTTGAACGGTCCCGTGCCACCGACAGCGACGGTGAAGCTCAAAGTATTGCCAACAGAGAGGGTGATATTCGCAGGCTCGCTGACGATGCTCGGCGGCAATGGCGTGGGCGCGCTCGGAGCTGGCAGAGGCACGCCTGCGGCATCGCGTCCGTCGAGCTGGTGCAGATAGGCCAGGAGATCATCGCGATCACCACTCGGCAGACTTTGCACGAGACGATGCGGCAGCGCGGTGGCGAGCTGCGTGGCATTGGCGACGAGCAAGGCGCTGATCTGATGCGGCACCGCATCCGTGCGCTGAATCTCGATGGTGTTCACCGCTCCGGCATTCAGCACGGCCTGCGTGACGAACCATCGCCAGCCGCTCGTCATGAAACCGTTGTCGGGCGTTTGTCGCAGCACGGTGATGTTTTGCGGCACACCGTTGATGACGAGTGTGGCGCTGCCGCCGTTGTAATTCCGCACATAGCGGAAGGCGATGCGTGCCATTCCACCGCTGCCACCATCGACATTGTTGTAGCGCACCGCTGCTGCCGCCGTGGTGTCGAGATAAGCCGTGCCGCCACCGAAGGCACCGCGCAGTTCTCCACCGCCGCCTTGCGCAGGAATGTCCGCATAGGTGCCCGCTGCTCCGATGTATTGCCCGCTGCTCCCCAGCGCCATCGTGCCTCCTGCATACGCAAAGACATCTTCGAGTGTGTCTGCCTGACCGTGATGCAGATAGCTGCGCGCGGCGTGCAGGCCGTGCAGCGTCGGTGTGTCGATGCCGGCGAGCGGCTGCCCGAGTCGCAGTCCGCTGATGGTGGACTGCGTGCCGACATTCATGAGCGTGCTGTTCGTGAAAGCGTTGCCGCTATGACATGACGCACAGTTTTGCGCAGCAAAGACGGCCTGCCCTCGCATTGCAGCGGCGGTGAAAGTGCCGTTCGTGTTGCGCGTGGGACTGCGTGGCGTGTGTGATGGCGCGAGGGAGGAAACGTAGGCCGCGAGAGCATCGAGATCACTGCTGAGTCCCGTCTTGCCGCTCGCGGGTGATGGATGCTGCGTGGCGAACTGCTGCGCATTCAGCGGCAGGAATCCGGTGCCGCCGAAGGGGCCGCGGATGTCGTGCTCGAAGTCTTGGATCTCATCAAAATTGCCGCTCCAATGCACCGCGCCATGCCCTATGCCACTGCGTCCTCGAAGATCAGTGGTGCGGCGCAGACCTTCGCCGCGACCCGTGAAATCCCACACTCGGCCATCGTGCCCACCATCGACATGGCATGAGGCGCAGGAGATATAGCTGTCCGCGCTCATCCGTGGATCAGACGCGTTGTAGAAGATCTGTTTTCCCAGCAGCACGGGTGCGGCTAGCAGCTCGGTCGCCACTGTGCTCGTCGTCGAGACCAACGGCAACGTGGTGCGGTTCTCCACCAGCAGCGGCGCGGCATCAAGCACGGTGACGCTGCGGTCCATGAAATTCTGCGTGAAGATCCGCTGGCTAGCCGGATCGATCAGGACGCCCTGAGGCGCGAGCCCGGTGCCGACATCCAGTGTGATCACGGCGGGCGAGGTCAGCGTGGAACCGGCGGTGTTGTCGTTGTCCACCGGCGTGATGCCGAACGCGTCGATGCCGACGACGCGGTTGTTCCCTTGCAGCGTGACAAGCAGCGTATCGCCGAGCGGCGTGTAGGCCAGCGCGCTCGGGCTGTCGCTGTTGTCGAAATCGCGGCGTGTGTGGCGGATCTCGGTATTGGTCGTTAGATCCAGGAACGAGACCACCGAGCGCACCGTGGTTTCGTGGGTGAGATCGCCGGTTCCGAAAAACGTGCCGCGCAGGGTGTTGTCCTGTTTCGAGGCAACCGCGGCCCGCATGCCATCCGGCGAAATGGCGATGCCGGTGAGGTAGTTCGGCACGCCGGCGGCACGATCCCCGCCGTCGATGGTGTTCGCGGAGGAAAGGCGGAAAGTGCGTGTTAGGTCGAGGTTGGGCGACGTTCCGGCGAACTCGCCGATCTCCGCTTCCAACTCGGGCGAAATGAATCGCGTGACAAAAACACGGCTGCCATTCGCACTGATCGCGATGGCGCGTGGTGTGGGAAAGGTGCTGCGGATGGTCGGAGCCGCGTTCGGATTCGCCGCGCTGTAGCGATGCAGATGCCCGGAGCCATGAAGCGTGACGAACAGCGCCTGCCCGTCCGGCGATGCCGCAATACCGAAAGGTGCTGCGCCATAGGCCAGAGTGACCGTCGCGTGCGTGTTCCCATCCGGATTCAGCACTCGGATTTCATCGGAGCCATGACAGGTCACCCAATAACGGCCATTCGCATC
The DNA here is from genome assembly GCA_963810445.1 of uncultured Verrucomicrobiae bacterium. Taxonomy (GTDB): domain Bacteria; phylum Verrucomicrobiota; class Verrucomicrobiia; order Verrucomicrobiales; family Akkermansiaceae; genus Luteolibacter. The sequence goes on from CAWENZ010000056.1 coordinate 140,610, forward strand.
GCGGGCAATGTTTCGCGGATTCTGACCGACCGCGTGTTCCGCCACTTTCGCGCCCGTGATGACATCCAGAACGCTGACCGTGTTAGAATCCGGATTGAGCGACCACAGTCGTCGCCCTAGGGGGTCATCACCCGCCGCCATGGTCGAACTTTGCGTCGGCCGCGGAGAGGGCGGCGGAGTGATGACCAACAACCGCACCGAGTCGGTGATGATGTTTCCATTCGCATCACGCACCTGCGCCAGCACCCGGGGACGGCTTGCCGTGGCGTAGCTGTGGCTGGCGGTTTCTGTCGTGCTCCATGCCGACCAATTCCCATCGAAATTGAAACGAAACTCCAACGGCCCGGCTCCCGTGGCAGCAGCCGTGATGGTCACCGGTGCGCCGGGTGGCGGTTGATAGAGATCCGCCGTGAGGCTTGTGAAAACCGGCGGTGCCGTCGCATTGATCCCGCCGCCCGTGGAGAAGCGGAAGGAATACGGCTCGATGGTGTTTCCTGCCGCATCGACGAAGCCGACCTGGTTCGCGGGATCGGAAAGGAAGTCCACCTGATAGGTCGTGTCGGCGGCGAGTCCGGTATCCGGTGTGAAGGTGAGAATTCCCGAGAAATCGTGGACGAGAAAGCCCGCCACCGCCGCGCCGAGCGTGTCCCCCGCCTGCACCGGGCGGACCGTGAAATCGACTCCGTTTCTCGGTCCGCCGTTCCGCGGGTGCTCGTGCAGCAGGAAACTCAGCGGCGCGTGGCGCGGGTAGTTCGTGCGGTTCGCCTGCGGGATGTGATAGCTGACCCGAGGCGGCGCGGTGTCCGGCGCCTGTTGATGCACCCAGACGCCCATGCCTTGATTGAAGTTCGGGATCGGATAGCCGCCGGTGAGCCACAGGTTGCCGAGCGGCAGGGACATTTGCGAGGTGTTCACCCCGGCGAGCGCCCCGTTTGGCAAAGCCGGCGCGCCTGGTGGCCGCGGCGGGTTCGCTTCATTCAGGGTGAGCACGATCGGATTCGCATCGCCCGCGAGGAAGCGGGACATGTCGATCTTGCGGTTGTGGATGAAACCGAAGTTGTCCTGATAGACGGGATAGGAGGCGTTGGTGAAATCCGGCACCGTCATGCTCGCCACCGTGCGGATATCCACGTTGGCTCCCGGCAGGGTTGCCGAAGTGATATCCGCTCCCATCAGGATGTTGGTGGTCGAGCCGATCACGAAAAGCCCCGTGCCGTCGCTGAAAAGATTCGGCCAGTAGCCCTGGAATCCGCCGCTGAGCGAACCGACAAGGCTCGGAGTCACCGCGTCGTTTGCCGGATCTCCATCGTCCATGTTCAGGTAGTTCAACCGGTAAACCACCACGCCATCCGTCGCCGCGCCGCCGCTGCGCGCCATGATGAGGAGGTCGCCGAAAAACATCGGGTGCCAGTCGCCTCCGCCGTACGGCCCCACATGATCGAAGGTGCCGAGCAGGCGATTGTTGACGAGACCATTCTGCCCCACGACCGACCGGCTGATGCGGATGTCCGAGTCGTCCGTGTCGTACCACAGCAGCGTGGCGTTCCACGGCCCGGCCTGGGAGCTGCGGTTATACCAGAGCGGCAGGTTGATTAGTCCCGGGATGCCGTTGGTGCTTCCGCGTTCCACGAGTCCGCCGAATCCATTCACGCGGATCGGGTCCGGCACTAGCAGATTGCCATACTGCGCCGTGCCGTGTGCGTTCCAGCCGTAGTTGCCGAAAATCCACGAATTGTTAGGATATTGTGCCGCGGGCAGTCCGAAGTCCGAGGGAAACCGCCGCACCGGATCCGCCGGGTTGGCGATGTCATAGACGCGCATCTGCCAGTCCGATCCCGGCCGCGATCCTGGCTGCTCAGCGCCGACAATGATCCATCCATTGAGATAGTTGATCGATGTCGTCCGCCCGATCGGCTCCGAGCCGTTGGTCACCGGGTGGCTGAGCAAGGTGCCGGGTGCCTCGGCGCGGGGCAGGTTCTGGAAACCGGATGTCGTCACCTGCGCCAGCGCCGGGATGGCGGCGAGCATGAGTGTTAGGGCGATGGAGATGAAATGTTTCACGGCGGTTCAGTTTCGAATGGCGGCAAGGCGGAGATACAACGGGGCGGCCCCGGCCGGAGCCAGGACACGGATTTCGCCTGCCGTTGGACCACTGATTATCATGAAATCCAAATTTTCTACCGCCCATTCTGTGGCACCGGCAGGGCGGCTTGCGACGGCTTGCCACGAGTCAAGCGTGGTGGATTGCTGGATTTCCAAACGCACGCCGGGAGAAGCAGCGCAAATGCAGCGCAGTCCGAAGCGATCATTTTCGATCACTCCATTGGGCAGGATCGCCGTGTCCATGGTGGCCATCGGATCGGTTTGGAAAACATACTCCAACAGATTCTCCACACCGTCGGCATCGGGGTCCGCGTCCACACCGGCAGTGGGGGAATTCGCTTCGGTGGCGAATCGGTCGAGCCGCCATTGGTCGAAGGGATGATCCTGAAGAGTGAGCGTCACCGCCTGTGTGGGATTCGACGCGGGGAACGTGGCCGGGCCGTTGAGATCTGATAGTTGGAGAGTGAGCGCTTCCGGTCCCTCGGCAAGCGTGTCGGACGTTAGATGGACGGTGATGGTTTTTTCCGCAGGGTCGCCAGGAGCCCAGGCAAGCGTTCCGGAGACCGGGGTGAAATCCGCCGCGCTGGCTGATCCGGCAATGGTCTGATAGGACAGGGTCAGGGCCCGATCAAGACTTGCTCCGCTGCGGGACACGACCACATCGACGGATCCACCCTCCGTGGCGGAATACCCTGCGGCGGCCGGCGCGACTAGTCCAAGCGGGATATTGGCGACGTCTCCGAGATAAGGAGCGGCGGCGGGTGAGGCGGCGAGCAGCACCGGTGGATTGGCGGTTTGGTTGGTGTTCGGATTGTAGCTGGTGGCCATGCCCTGCAGCACCGTTTCGGTGAGCGCGGGGTCCGGGCGTTGGATGCGGAAATAGTCGGCTTCCGAGACGAGGTCCGGTTGTCCGGGGCCGGGAGCGGCGTAGTTGGCATACCAGGAAGTCTGGATGCCGCCATTGTGATAGGGTTCGCCGTTAGGCCAATCCGTGTAGGCGGTCAGTCCCACCTGAAGCGTCGAGCCGAACAGGGGAAACGGATGGTCGGCATTCGGATAGCGGTTCTCGACGATCCAATTTCCCGCTTCGGAGTATTTCCGCAGGCAGACCACCGTGTTGCCGACGCGGATGAGCTGCATCCACGCCTCGTTGGATGCCTGGTTGATTCCGGTGGACCCGTAGTAGAGGATGGAATTGCTGTTGCGTGTTGTCTTGATTTCAAACTGGCGCGTGCCCGGATTTCCTGCCGTGCCGTAGCTCAGGAAGATATAGTTTTCCGTATTCGGGATGTAGTCGCTGCCATAGTCTGCGGGCGGCCACACCGGATCCGTGCGGTAGGGGTTGGGACCGGCTTGGGTAATGTAAGGGCGCGGCTCGTGGAGAAATATGCCGGTGAGTGAGTAGAGTCGGTTGGGGGGCTCCAGCGGGTTCGCAGGGTTGTGGCGGCTCAATACGCGCAGCCTGGTGGTGGCGATGAAATCCCCGGAAACCTCCTTGAAGAACAACACTCCGCGCAAGTGCATGTACCAGCCCATCGCTTTCGGCACGATGCGGAAATGTCCCGGAGTGGTTGTGTTAATATCGGCCGATTCGTCGCTTGAGACACCCCAGCCTTCAACTTCATCGATGTCCTGCCAGCGGGCGAAGGTGGCGGCGTCATTGAACTCGTCGCCCAATGGCTGAAGGGTGTCGGCGAGCGCCCTCGTCAGCGCGAGGGTGGAAATGACAACGACGGTTCTGGTTTTCATGGATTTGCTTTTCCTGAGTTTCGGTCGAGCACGATGCGGAAGCCGATTCCCACACCGCGCAGGTTGCGGTCGTATGCGCGAACCGTGGTGGTGCCTGAGGGCGGTGAAATTTCGACCCAGCTTGTCCCGCAGACATTCCGCGAGGCGAACTGACGTCCGGGTGAGGACGTCCACTCGGCAACGCTGCCTGATAGATCGGAGATCTCCCCGGGAACTTCGTTCCGCGGGGCAAGTTCGGTGGCGGCGAGATGGAGCGGGACGTCGGCGTCGGCGGAATTCAGCAACAGGGAGTCGGCTGATAGACCGATTGCAGCATGCCATTCCGCAGCGCTTGGCAGGCGGTATTGTTCGCCTGGGGAAATCCGGCCCGACGCCCGTTCGCGGGCAGTGAGCCATTGGCAGAAGGCAGACGCGTCCACTTCGCTGACGCAGGTTACGGGATGCGAGTCGCTTTGCGGATCCATGCCCGGCGGGTTTTTCCACGTGCCTTCGACGGATTTCCACGAGCCGTTGGAAACAAAGTGAATCGTCCCGGCGGAGTGATGGCCGGTTTCTGCGACAAAGGTGCCGAACTCACCCCGCCGGGTCTCCAGCGTGCTGAAGAGGACACCCGGTGTGCCGGCCTGGACGAATTTCATGCCAAGGCTGTTGGTGTGAGTATGGGATGGAGGATTGAATTGCTGCCATCCCAATACCGCCCCAGCGACGGCGAAGATGCCTGCTAGAACGACGGCGGCTTTTCCCCACCGCGGGAAGCCAATGCCTGGCGATGCCTTGCGGACGTCATTGCGCACCTCGGACGCATGCTGATAGCGTTTGTCCGGTTCCTGCTGCATGGCGCGAATGACGACACGATCCATTTTTCCATCCACCTCCGAGCGGCGGCTTGGCGGCTCGAACGCGCCGCAGGGGAGGGTGCCTGTCAGCATTTCATAAAGCATCACGCCGAGGCTGTAGATGTCCGCGCGGTGATCGACCGGTCCATCTCCGCGCCGTTGCTCGGGCGCGATGTATTCCGGCGTGCCGACCATGCCGCGAGTCATGGTCGGCGAGGGTTCCGGCGATGGATCAGTTAGCAGGATCGCGAGTCCGAAGTCCGAGACTTTCACGCGGCCATGGGCATCGACGAGGATGTTGGCCGGCTTGATGTCGCGATGCACGATTCCCCGCGAGTGGGCGAACTCGAGCGCGTCGCAGACCTGGCGCACCACGTCGAGGGCCATGGTGAGCGGGAGATCGCCGTCACGGATCAGCCGATGGAGATCGGCCCCCTCGACGTGTTCCATGACGAAATAGAAAGGTCCACCCGGAGTCTCGCCGAAGTCGTGGATGGCGACGATGTTAGGGTGATTGAGTTTCGCCAAAGCGCGGGCCTCGCGGCGAAACCTCTCGGCAGCGGCGGGGTCACGGCCGAGTTCCGCGGGCAGGAGTTTCAACGCGACGTTCCGATCCAGCGAGGTTTGCCGCGCCGCATAGACCGCGCCCATGCCGCCACGTCCTAACAAACGAATGCCAGTGAAGCCGGGAAACCACGCTGCGACCTCCGCGTCGTCGGGCGGCGTCCAGGTGATAGGTCCCTCAGCCGGCCACGAGGCTGACGCGTCACCCAGCACTCCGCGCAGCAACCCGGCGGGGTCGAGGCCGCCGAGATCGGAGGGGCGCGTGTTGGATGGCGGGTTCATGGCAGCAAGGCGTTCATCCGTTTCTAAGGAATCCACGGCGGCGCATTACGGAGATTACGAAAATTTTCCGAATCGCTCAAGCCAGCGCTACGAGGAGCGCCTGCATCTCGTCCTTCACCAGCGCGGGATCCTCCGTTTCCAACGTGGCAGCCACCTGATCCTGAAGCAGTTGCCGGTAGCGGAGACGCAGCCGGTGCACCGCCACGCGGGTGGCGTTGATTGACCAGCCCAATGCTGTGGCCGCCTCTTCATAGGCCGCTCCACCTCCTTCACCCGAGGCATCAAGGAAACCACGGAGCACCGTCATTTCCCGCTCGCGACCCGCGAGGGCGCGCTCGCGCTCAAGAGTGTCGAGCGCCTGTTGCAGCGCGGCGAGCGCCCATTGCCGGTTGAATTGTCGCTCAGGGGTCAGCTCATGACACGGTTCCGCGTCATAACGATCTCCGGCATCCAGCGGGACAATTTCCGCCCGCCCGCCTCGGCGCCATGCGTTCTTCCGGTCGCGTTCGTCTGCTAGGAAATGCCCGAACGCCGACAGCAGGAATGTCCTCAACCGCCCGCGTTCGCGGTCCGCCGCGCGGAAGGTTTCCTTGTCGATGAGCCGGGCGAAGAATCCCTGGGTCGCGTCCTGCGCATCCTCGGTCCCCAGACCCTGACGACGGGCAAAGGCATAAAGCGGATACCAATAGATCGAGCAGAGGTGTTCCAGCGCCTGGAATGCCTTCGGATCGTCACCATCCCGCGCCCGCACCGACGAGACGAGACTCCACCGGGTGGCGGGGAATGCGCCGCGGTCGGCTGGCTTTGAGTCTGCTGGGTGATCGTCTGGCATGGCGGGACCGGCATCGACGCTCATGGGTGCCGACTGCGTGAGATCACCGTGGCGAGATATTTCTGGAATTGCCAGATGGTTTCCTCCAAATGGCTCAGCCGCCCCTGCGCGTAGCCGGCGGACAGGATGCCGCGCTGGGTGGCGGTGCACATTTCCATGTCCTCCATGTGGAAATCGATGCCCGACTGGATTTCCTTTTTGAGAATTTCCTCGAAGTCCGGCAGGTCGCGGGCGGATTTGGAGATCAGCATGGTGGTTAGAAGGCTGCTGGTCGTCGGGCCGGTGGGGAGGATGCGATACCAATAGACGCGGTCGGGCGCGTTGAAGAGCAGGAAATTCGGATAGCCCAGATAGATCGACCACTCGGTGCAGTCCTCGATGACGAGTCCGGGAAAAACTGGCAACGGCGTACCCGCGTCGCCGGTAGAAAGGATATCCGCCTTCATGCTGCCCTTGAGCGGGAGGTGCATGCAGGAGAAATCGGGATCGCACGGTTCGGTCCAACAGCCGCGTGCGGGGAGAAACGGTTCGAGCGTTTTCATATGCGCTCCCATGTGGTGATAACACTCCATGAAATTCTCGACGAGGATCTTCCAATTGAACCCACAGTCCCAGTGCGCGGACCAGACGACTTCCGCGTCCGCCATCCGCCATTTGCCGACGAAAGCGCTTTTCAACCTTGCGAACTTCTCCGCCACCGGCGCGATTTCCACGGAGAGCGTGACGAAGACGAAGCCTTCCCAAATTTCACTGCGGAACTCGTGCAAACATACTTCGCTCCGATCGAACCCCTCGGCCTGCTGCATCTCCGGCGCACCGATGAGCTTGCCGCCGAGATCGTAACTCCAGAGGTGATAGGGACAGAGGATGACGCGCTTGTTGCCCTCGTCCGGATGGCCGAAGCCGCTAGGCATCACGTCCATGCCACGGTGGCGGCAGGTGCGGGACAGGACTCTAACGTCCATGTCCTTGCCGCGCACCACCAGCATCGGCTCGCCGCAGAGATCGACGCGGACGAAGTCACCTGGCTTTTGGATCTGCGAGATATGGCAGAGCGAAATCCACTCCTTGTGGAAGATCTCCACATTCTCGAAGGCATGGAATGCGGGGTCGGTGTAGGCCCCGGCTGGAAGTGTTAGCGATTGTCTTCGCGGCAGGTTGGCGGCGGCGAGGATGGATTCTGGCAGGGAAAGACTCATGGCGGAGTGGTGGTTGGAAACTGACGATGAAAGCGCTCCCGCTGTCTCAGGCCGATCCAGCGGTTGATCTCCCACAAGTCCGCGACAGGCTCGCGGGAGAACGGGGCGCATTGCAGATAGCCGTCTGGACCGAACTCGGGAGTCATCGTGAAGCGGGTGAAGCCTCTTTCCGCCATCGAGTCCCAGACGCAGGCCCACCAACGTTCGTGGGAGGCGAGGGCATCGGCGTATTCCGGCGCGCGGGGATCCGGAACCTGCGGGCCCTGGCTGTAGCCGACCCGCGGCTGGATGTGATGGGCGTGCTTGGCGGCGAGAGCGAGGATGTCCTTGAACTCATCGAGAATCAGCCGCTCGCTGACGACGCACCAGTGACTGAAATCACAGGTGATCCGCAGTTCCGGCAATCGATCTAGCAGGTCTCGGGTGTGCCACGGATTGAACGTCGGGCGGCCGCGATGGGTTTCCACGGAGATGACGATGCCATGTTTTTCCTGAAGTCCGACGACTCCTTCGAAGAACCGCAGCGCTTCGGCAATACTCCAGGCATCGTATCCCGCCATGGTGTTGATGAAAAGTGGTGAACCTTCGAGGCTGCGAACGATTCCGTCTTCGAGTGAAAGAAGATGCTCCTCAACACTCCGGCCGGGCAGGGGAAGATAAAGTCCCGGAGGAGTGCAGGTGCTGACCTCGGCAATCCAATCAAGTCCTGATAGGCTGAGTGAGTTGAAGAACTCCTCGCGCTCTCCAGGTTTGACCGGTGCCGGTCCTTCGATGCCCTGAAAGCCCGCTTCCTTGCAGAGGTGGATGGCTCGGTCCAGACTGCCATCGTGGCCCCAGAGCGGTTTGAAGAGCGCAAGTTCCATAGGAGGTTAGATGGTGAGTGCGATGCGGAATCCGAGGTTGTCCCAGCGGGCGCTTTCCGGCGCCCAATCGCGCCACGACGCCCGTAAGACGCGAGGCAGGTGATCCCACGCACCACCACGGATCACGCGGCAACCGGGTTTTCCTCCCGGCATCCAGGGTGAACCATCCGCAGGCGCTTGGTGAAAATCCGGATGCCAGGTGTCCGCGGTCCATTCGCAAACGTTGCCAAGCAGATCGCGCAGGCCGAAGGCGTTAGCGGGATAGCGCCCGAGCGGAGTGGGCGCGCCGTGGCCGATGGATTCGCCGGATTCGTCGTAAAGATAGTTCGCCTGGTCCGGTTCGAGATTTCCGCCTTTGGGAAAGACCGTGCTGCTGCCCGCGCGGCAGGCGTATTCCCATTCGGCCTCGCTCGGAAGCCGGCAGGGGTTGCCGGACTTGACTGATAGATTCTCCAGATACGCTCCAACTTCCTTGAAATCCACTCCGGTGACGGGAAGATCGGGATCCGACACATTCGTTTGGAACCATTCCTTCCGAGTCACCGGGAAGACTCCCATGGCAAAGCGATTGATCGAAACCTCATGCCTCGGCAACTCGATGGCTGAGACGAACTTTTCATCGGGAACTCCGCCCATCAGAAACGAACCGGCGGGAATCTCCACCCATCGCGGGAAGATCGGACTCATGGCGGGGGAGAAGTGAATTCGAATCTCGGCAAATCCGCGGTTTTCGAGACCCAGGGGATTTCATCATGCACCCAGCACTGGTCGGTCGGCGCGTGGGGCGACGGATCATCGAAAGTGCAGGTGTTCATTTCGAAAAAGTCCGGGATTTCCGGGTCATAAAACATCAGCGGAGAACCACAGTCGCCGCAGAACGAACGTTCGCGTCCGGCGAAATGCAGCACCTTGGGATTCCCTATCAGCCATTCCAAAGATCCTTTCGTGAAGAACGTCCATGCCGCGGCGGGTGCTCCGCTGGCCTTGCGGCAGTCCTCACAATGGCAGTAGCTGGTTTGCAGCGTGGGGCCGCTCACCTGATAGCGGATGGCGCCACAGAGGCAGCCGCCTTGGAGGGGTCCTTCAATCATAAGGCACGGTTGGGATGTCCGCCCAGTGTTCCGGGCCAAGCGGGGGTGATTCAGAAACAGCGGCGGTCACTTGTTCTGATAGGGCGGTGACCATTTCTTGAAACAGGCTTTTGCCTTCCTCCTTGGTAGCCTGGTAAGGAGAGCCGGTCACGCCGTTCAAGCTGGTTTGCGCGACGGGGTAGGAAAAGACCGTGCCCTGCGTGCGGTCCGGATCATCCGATTCCGCGAGGCGATCCATGTGGACGCGATCTGGATGGAGATGAAGCATCAGCGATGTCTCGGCACGGTTCGCGTGAAGGTCTTCGGCATCGCTGGTGTAGATTTCCCAGATGGCCTCGCTAAGTTTGAAAACATGTACGAGCCCCACTTGCAAGTTGCCAAGATGGGTGAGGCGCAATTGATCGACGGCGACGCGGGCGGGGGCATCGTTACCGAAGTGGGCGTTCACGAACAAAATCCGTTTCCAGCCGGTGGCGACGGCCCATGCTGCGATGTCGCGGAGGGTGGCGATGAAGGTTTCGTGACGCAGCGAAAACGTGCCCGGCCATTTCGGCGTGTGGCCTTGGGAAACGGTGTAACGCAGCGCGGACATCACCGGCACGCCGGTTTTGTCGGACACCGCGTGGCAGACGGATTCCGCTAACAGCGTGTCCATCGCCACCGGCAGGTGCGGGCCGTGTTGCTCGGTCGCACCTAACGGGAGAAGGAGCAGGCCTCCGTTCTTCCCGCGAAGTTCGGCGATCTCGGGCCAGGCGAGGTTTTCGAGGAGGACGGGCATTAGGTTAGAACATGCGGGCGTAGGTGTCGATTTCCCATTGGCTAACGCGCTGATGGTATTGACGCCATTCCTCGGACTTGTAGGTGATGAATTCGTTGCGGAGCTCGGTGCCGAGGATTTCCTCGACAAAGGGGTCATCGGCGAAGGCTTTCACCGCCTCGTCGAGTGTGCGGGGAAGCTCGGAAATATCACGGGCGGCGAATTCCTCCTCGCTGAGTTCGTAGAGGTTGTCCTCGTGCGGATCACCGGGATCGAGCTTCTCGCGGATGCCTTGCAGGCCGGCGGCGAGGACCAGCGTGGCCGCCAGGTAGGGATTGCATGCGGCGTCGGCGTTGCGGCTTTCGCAGCGGCCGCCGGCCATCGGGACGCGGACCGAGTTGGTGCGGTTGTTGCGGCCGTAGCTGTTGAAGACCGGAGCCCAGGTGAAATAGGACATCAGGCCGCGGCGGACGAGGCGCTTGTAGCTATTGACGGTGGGCGCGAAGGCGGCGCAGAGCGCGGGGCCGTGCTTGAGCACGCCGGCGATGAACTGATAGCCGAGCTCGCTGATACCGAGGCCGCGCGGGTCGTCGGCGTGGTCGCGCTTGAAGAGGTTGGCGCCGGTTTCCAGATCGTAGAACGACATGTTGAAGTGCGCGCCGCTGCCGGTGCGGTTGGCGAAGGGCTTGGGCATGAAAGTGGCTAACAGGCCTTCCTCGGCAGCGTAGTGCTTCGCCATCGTGCGAAAAAAGACGTAGCGGTCGCACATGGTGAGCGCGTCGGCGTATTTGAAGTCGAACTCGAACTGCGAGTTGGCGTCCTCGTGATCGAGCGAGTAGAGATCCCAGCCGAGGTCGTTGATGGCAGTGGAAACCTTGTCGAGCCAGGCGTAGCGCTCGAGGAAGGACTTCACGTCATAACAGGCTTTGGTCAGATGGTCCTCGGACTCGGGGATTTGAAGGGTGCCGTCCGCGGCGTATTTGACGACGTAGAGTTCGCACTCGATACCGAGGTTCATGCCGAAGCCCATTTTCGCCGCTTCGGCGAGTTGCTTTTTGAGGGCGATGCGGGTGCTGACTTCGTAAGGCTGGCCCTTGAAGGTGTTGTCGGCCGGGAACCAGGCGACCTCCTTGTTCCACGGCAGGACACAACCACGTGTTAGATCGGGCAAGGAGGCGATTTCGTCGTCGTTCGGGCGCTGGCCGAGGCCGTCGAGCGCATAGCCGGTGTAAAGTTCGCTTCCGGCTGCGAAATCCTCGAAATGGTCGATGGGCACGAATTTTCCCTTCGGAACACCGTGAATATCGACAAAGGCGCCGATGCAATACTTGACTCCCTTTTGCTTGAGCTCGTCGCGCATGGCGCGGATGGATTCTGGGTTCATACGTTATGGTGAAAAAGTGTGAAGTGATGGAGGTGGATTGGTGCGTTAGATTTGTGGGAACGCTCAGACGACATCCGGATCCGATACCGCGAGACGCAGCACCGGTGCCTCCTTGGTGACCTGACCCGGAGGATGAATCAGGTTGTCGATGTGCTTGCGGACGCCGAGGAAAGTCGGATCGAAGATCTGCTCGGTCGTACGCGGGCGTGGGACCGGAACCTCGACCACCTCGCTGACACGGCCGGGATTGGCATCGAGCACGAGGATGCGATCGGATAGAAAGACCGCCTCGTCGAGATCGTGGGTGATGAAGACGATGGTGATATCGACGTTCTTCCAAATCTCCAACAGATAGGACTGCATCTGGCAGCGGGTCTGGGCGTCGAGCGCGCCGAACGGCTCATCCATGAAAAGGACACGCGGTTGATTTGCCAGGGCGCGGGCGATGGCGACGCGTTGCTTCATACCGCCGGAAAGCTGGTGGGGATAGGCGTTTTCGAATTTGGAAAGTCCTACCAGATCGATCCATTCACGGGCCTCGCCCTCGGAGGAGAACGAGGATTTCCCCGCCATCCTTGGGCCGAACATGACGTTTTGTTTCACGGTCCGCCACGGGAAGAGCGTGTAGCCCTGGAAGACCATGCCCCGGTCGGGACCCGGGCCGGAGACGGGTTCTCCATAGACGCGGAGCTCGCCGGCGGTCGGCGTTTCGAGGCCTGCGAGAATTCTAACAAGTGTGGATTTTCCGCAGCCGGAAGGGCCGATCACGCTCAGAAGCTCGCGCTTGTGGACGGAGAAGGAAACATCGTCGAGCGCCGTGACGACGCCGCGCGACGACTCGAAGCGCTTGGTGAGCCCGGTGACCTCAAGCGCGACGGGGCGCTCGACCAGACGCTTGAATCGCGCGGCGACTTCGGGCGATTGCTCGCGATAGTCCGGCAATGCGGTTTCCTGTTTCATGGGATCGAGGGCTTCTTGCTGGCGGCGGAGGCGAGCACGTTGACCGGCCACCGGAGGATGTTGATCACGTTGCGGGTGAATGGACCGGTGGTCGTCGCCCAGGGGAAGAATACCCCGTGAAGCCATGAGAGGATCTGGTCCATGACGAATCCGGTCACGCCGATGAGGATGATGACGGGAAACACGCGGTCGAAGTTCCGGAAACGGCCCTGGGTCTCGATGAATTCTGTTAGCCCGCTCTTGACGCCGATGAGCTCCGCGATGACCAGCCATGTCCATGCCCAGCCTAGCAGGATTCGAAGATCGTTGTAGAGATTCGGAAGGATTCCCGGGATGACGACGTGGGTGATCATCTGTCGTGGCTTCGCACCGAGGGTTTGCGCGGCTTCCAACAGTGATGGATCCAACAAACGGGTGGTTTTGGAAACCACCAGGATCATTTGAAAAACCGTTCCGATGAAGACGAGTGCGATTTTTGGTGCATCGCCGGCCAGCAGGACCGCCACCAGAAGCGTGCTGAAGGTGGGAGCCGGCATGTAGCGGAAGAAATCGACAAAAGGCTCGAACAGTTTCGAAAAGAAATCGAAGACGCCACAGAGGATGCCGATGGGAATTCCAACGAGACAGGCCCAGAAGAATCCCATGAAAATGATCTGGAGCGATGCCTTGTAGCGTTCGCCCATGGTCAGCTCTCCCTTTGGAACCTTGGCGGTGAAGTCGCGGAAGCCGGTCTTCAACACTTCGTCGGGGGCCGGCAGATAGATCGGGTTTGCGGGCTTGCCTTGGGGAATGAGTTTCAGCAGGGACTCATCCGGGAGTTTGGCATAGGAAAACTCCGGCGAAGTGGCGGAAAGCAGCGCCCAGTTCTGGCGGACAATTTCCAGGTTTTCATCGGTCAGCGCGGGCTTGGAGGTGATCTTCTTTCCGGTCGCGATGTCGCGCCAAAGAGTGTAAAGGACTGCGTCGTTCTGGGCGTCGGTGTAGGGAAGCCAACCGTGCTTTTCCGCGAGTGGTGCGAGCTGGCGGAGGAGCTTCTGGTTTTTCCGCTTGGCACCGGGTTCGGCCGTTCCCGCCTTGCGCGCGGTGAGGACGTCGGCGTTGTCCTGTCGAACTGCGGCGACGAATTCCGGGAAAAACGACCTGCTCACGTGGTCACCGGCGGTGAATACCGTGGTCACTCCCTCGCGTTGGGCGGAAAGCTCGATTTTCACATCCGGGTGCCAGATCCACGGCACGTAGGAAACGAAGCACCAGATCGCGATCGGGAGAAGAAACGAGACGAAGGTTAGAAACAGCCGTCGTGAATGGGGGAGATCCCGGCGAATCAGAAACCAATCCTTGAGAATGCCGGGGCGTGACATTTGTGGAGGTTGGGAACGCGGAGTGGCTACGGCTCGTGGGGAACCATGCCGTGAATTGTTTCCACGACATGGTCCGGGAATAGGCTGCGGGGGTTACTCGCCCTTCTTCGCGGCCAAGGCCTTGGTGAGGGAAGGGTCGAGATACTTGGTCACATCCTGGCTTTTCTCATAGACCTTGAACTTGAGGTTGAAGTCGTCCACGACCTTCGAGGAGCCGTAAACGGTTCCCAATCCGGCGGCGGTGTCCCAGCGCTTCATCGCTTCGTCGAGGGTGAGGATATGGGTGCCCTTCAGGAAGGGCTCGTATTCCTCAGGAGAGATCTTCACACGGCCTGATAGAATCTTGAGGACATCGTCGAGGTTCTCCTCGGCGTGGATGTAGTCGGAAATGCGGTACCAGACCTTCACGACTTTGGCCCAGTCTTCCTTGTTCTTCTCAAGGCTCTCCGGTGATACGTAGAGGAGGTCGTAAATGATGCCGGGAGCGTCCGCGGAAGTGAAAACGGGCTTGGATCCGGGAAGCGACTTGAGGGCTTGACCGGAGTTCGGTTGCCATGCGCCGATGGCGTCCACCGCCTTCGAAGCGAGCACCTGTGGCGTTTCGTTAGTGGGGGTGTTGACGATGGTCACGTCCTCCGCCTTCAACCCTGCTTTTTCAAGTCCGGTGAGCAAAAGGAGATGGGAGACGAATCCCTCCTCTAGGCCGACCTTCTTGCCTTTCAGATCCTTTATGGATTCGATGCCGGGGGCGGCGACAATCATGTCGTTTCCGTTAGAAAAGTCGTTGATCAGGATACCCACCGAAGGTTTTCCGGTGGCTCCGGTGACCAGCGCGTCGCCGTTGGTCATGCAAACGCCATCCACCTTGCCGGCGACGTAGGCATCCATCGAAGGCACGTAGTCGAACCACATGAACTCGACGTCCACGCCGGCTTCCTTGAACCAGCCCTTCTGGACACCGATTTCCCAGGCGATCCAGCCCGGCCAGTCGGAGTAGGCGATCTTGAGTGGTGCTGCGCTTGAAAATTGGGACAAGGCGATCAGGCCGAGCACTGCGGATCCGAGACGTGGAAGTAGTTTCATGGCGTTTGTGGATAGGGGTCGATGAACGCTCCGGTATGAAGTTTTCGGAGTTTGTTCACACCGATTTAAGCACGGGCCATACCAAATTGAACATCGGGGATGTTTCGGAGCGGAGCAGAGCCTGATCGTCCTTGGTGAATCGCGGGCGATTTTCGGGATCGGGCAGCATGGCGCACCATCGCCCCGCCGGTCGGCACCGCTTGATGCTTAGAACGTCAAAATGGCCCAAGTGCTGCTTTTACGGTTTATCACGCCGGGCTCGAAGTCCTAGGATCACGCCATGAACGAATCGCAAGCCCCGCCGAAGAACATTGTTCTCATCGGCTTCATGGGGAGTGGGAAATCCACCGTCGGTAGGGAGCTGAACCAGAGGTTGGGCTATCCGCTGGTGGATATGGACCAGGTCATTGAGCAACGTGCCGGGAAATCCATTGCTGACATTTTTTCCGAGCAAGGTGAGGAGGCGTTCCGCGACATGGAAACCTCCCTGCTGGAGGAGCTCGCTCAACCGGGAGCCGCTCGCCGCATCATCTCCACCGGAGGAGGTGTGATCGGACGTGAGAGAAACCGGGAGATGCTGCGAAATCTGGGATACGTCGTCTGGCTGCAGGCACCGCTTCAGGTCATTCTCGCGAGGACATCGAAAAATCGCGATCGCCCGCTTCTCCACACCGATGATCCGGCCGCGCGTGTCTCCGCGCTGATGGAAGCGCGTGATCCGCTCTACAAGGCAACCGCGCATCTCAAGGTGGACACCGCCGGACTGGATTGTGGCGAGCTTGCGACCGGCATCCTCGAAAGCGCGCGCTATTTCTTCACTGGCCACCTGTGATTGCGATGGAGGACACCATCAAGTCATGGGCGCTGGGACTCGGCTTCGACGATTGCCGGATTGCAGTGGCGAAGGAAGCCAGTCACGCGAACCTCTTCCGCGAGTGGATTTCCGAAGGAAAGCATGGCGAAATGGCCTGGCTTGAGCGGACCCCCGAGCGCCGTTGCGACCCTCGTGAGGTGCTGCCCGGCTGCAAGTCCATCATCTGTCTCGCGCTGAACTACTATCCGGGCCGTAGCCCGTTTCCGCAAGGGCACGAGGGCGGCTACCGCATCGCGCGTTACGCCTGGAACGATGACTATCATGATTTGATCGAGAAGCGACTACGCGAGTTCGATTCAAAATTGCAAAGCCTCGGCGGCACCCAACGGTTTTATGTGGACACCGGCCCGGTTCTCGAAAGGGACTTCGCGAGCGATTCAGGTCTCGGCTGGAACGGGAAATCCACCGTCCAGATCCATCGCAAGCTCGGGGCATGGTTTTTCCTCGCCGAGCTCCTGACCACGCTGGATCTAACGCCTGACAAGCCCTTCGGCGATCACTGCGGGAAGTGCTCCGCCTGCATCACCGCTTGTCCCACCCAGGCCATCACCGCGCCAAGGCGGGTGGATGCGCGGCGATGCGTGTCCTATCTAACCATCGAGCACAAGGGCCCGATTCCCGAGGAGTTCCGCATCGCGATGGGCGACCGCATCTACGGCTGCGACGATTGCCTCGACGCCTGTCCGTGGAACCGTTTCGCCGCCGAGTCACGGGAGATGTCCTTCCATGCCCGCGAAACGGTTTTTGAAAAGAGCCTGCGCGATTTCCTCGATCTCGACGACGACGGCTTCCGAGCCCTTTTCGCGAAGTCACCGATCAAGCGCATCAAGCGCCCGCGATTTCTCCGGAACGTCTGTGTCGCCTTGGGCAATACGGGAACTCCCAATGACCTGCCTGCGTTGGAAAAAGCAGCAACCGACCCTGATCCGCTCATCGCCGAACACGCCACCTGGGCGGTCGATCGCCTGAATGCCCGCCATTGTTAGGTGGTTATTCCATCACGCCGAGCGCCTTCGGAAGCCACAGCGAAAGTGCAGGCCAGTAGGTGATCAGAATCAGCCCGATGAACATGGCTGCGTAAAACGGAAGCATTGCCATCGAAACCCGTGCGATGTTCGATTTGCCGACGCTGCATCCGAGGAACAGGCAAGTTCCCACCGGTGGTGTGCATAGGCCGATGCACAGGTTCGCGATCAAGATCATCCCGAAATGTACCGGATCAATCCCGATCCCGACTGCCACGGGCAAGAAAATCGGGGTGAAGACCAACACCGCCGGCGTCATGTCCATGAAGGTTCCCACCACCAGGAGGATGATGTTTATTGTTAGAAGGATCATTAGTGGATTCGAGGAGAACCCGAGCAACGCCTCGCTGACATAGCGGGGAACCTGCTCTTCGGTGAGTAGCCCGCTCATTGCCTGACTGACCGCAACCAGCAGCATCACGATTCCCGTGGTCCGGGCCGAGCCAATCGCGATCTTGGGCAAGGCCTTGAACGGCACTTCCCGATAGACCAACACCGCGAGGATGAATGCCCATAGCACCGCGACCGCCGAGGCTTCCGTGGGGGTGAACCAGCCGCTGAGGATCCCACCTAACACGAATACCACAAGCAGCAAGCTAGGCAACGCCCGCCAGGTATTCACCAATGCGGATCGCTTGATTTCTCCCTCGATGGTTTCCTGATCCCCACCGTAGCCGTTTCTCCGGCTGACGATGAGCGCCACGGCCATGATAAGCAGGCCGAAGACGATCCCCGGCATCACTCCGGCGATGAACAGGGCGCTGATCGAGACGTTCGAAGCCACCACCGCATACACGATCATCACGTTGCTCGGCGGGAATCAGCAGGCCGGTCGTCGCCGCGGTTGCTGTTAGGGCGATGTTGAAATCCTTGTTGTATCCCTTGCGGTTCATTTCCGGAATGAGCGTTCCGCCCACCGATGAGACCGCTGCCGCTGCAGAGCCGGAGATCGCGCCAAAGAGCATGCAGGTGAGCGTGTTCACCATCGCGAGTCCGCCCCGGAAGCGACCGAGAAACACGGCCGCGAAATCAATCAACCTTCCCGCGAGCCCGCCGGCGCCCATGAGGTCGCCCGCGAGGATGAAAAACGGGATCGCGAGAAGCGCGAAGCTGTCCAGGCCGTTGCCCATGTCGCGGGCCACGGAGATGAGCACATCGGAATATCCCAGCGCCCATGCCGCCAGCACGGTGGCAATGCCGATCACGAAGGCAATCGGCGTGTCCAGCAGAAGCAGCGCGATGAACACCGACAAAAGAACCGCAAGTCCGGGACTCATGATGCCACCTCCTTGTCGCCGGCGGGTTCGTTTCCAAGTATGAATGCGATCACATTCCCCAGCGCGAACAAGCTGATCACGTAGCCGCTCACCGGAACTGCCAGATAGAACCAAGCCTTGTTGATCTGAAGTGCGGAAAGGAGTTGGCCCGAGTCGAACCGGTCGATCACCAGTTGCGTGCCTCCGATTCCCATGACAAAAAACGCGAACGCGAACACCAGCGCATGCGTGACCACCCGCGCCAGTCGCCGGGCGGCGGGATCAATGCGGTCCACCAGCAGGTCGACCCCGAGGTGCTTGTCATCCAGATAGGCGATGGCTCCACCCAGAAAGGAAATCCAGACCAGCAGGAAGCGCGCGAGCTCCTCGGTCCAGCGGATCTGGTCGCCGAGGACCTTGCGGGTGAAGACTCCTAACAATACATCGATCACCAGGACCAGAAACACCGCGATGGCGACCCAGCCGAGTGAGAATGCGGTAACTCGTTTGACCTTGTCCCACATGGTTCAGTTGGCGTTGCGGATTTTCTCGATCAGCGGGCGGGTCGTCGCATTCGAGTATTTCTCGATGATGGACGCGGACGAATCACGAAATGCGGCGGGATCGGGTTCAATGATTTTCACACCTTCCTTGCGAAGCGTCGCCAGGGAGTTTTCCGTTTCCACCTTCCAGAGTTCCCGCTGGAACTTGCTGGCCTCCGCAAGCGCGCTGTGCAGCCACTCGCGTTCCTGCCCATTGAGCGTGTCCCAGACCTTGCTGCTGATCAGGATCACGTCCGGGATCCGCGAATGGTGATCGAGCACATAGTTTTTGCAGATTTCATAATGGCGGCTTGAGACGAAGCTGGGAGGATTGTTTTCCGCACCATCCACCGTTCCCTGCTTGAGCGCGGTGTATAGTTCGCCAAATGAAATGGGAGTCGGCGAGCCACCCATGGCCTGCACCATGTCCATGGCCACCTGGTCGTTCATCACGCGGATTTTCTTGCCCTTCAGGTCCGCCGGACTGGCCACCGGGTCGACGGTGTAAAAACTCCGGCTGCCGCTGTCGAAGTATCCGAGCCCCTGCAATCCGCTAGGTGATCCGTCACCACGTGTCTTCAGCACATCGAGCATCTCCTCGCCGACCGGACCATCGAGCACCTTCCAATAGTGCTCCTCGTCGTTGAAAATATACGGCAGGCCGAAAATCTGATAGGACGGCACGAAATTCCCGATGGCGGCCGCGCTCACCTTGGTGATGTCCAGGGTGCCTGCCTGGACCTTTTCCAAACACTGCGTTTCGGTCCCGAGCTGCTCGCTGGGGAAAATGTCGATCTTCATCTTGCCGCCGGACTTTTCCTCCAGCAGTCGCTTGAACTCCTCCAGCCCCTTGTGCACCGGATGGCTTGTCGGCAGGGAATGGGCGACCTTGAGCTCCCGGACACCGGCTGGGGAGGCCTCATGGGATTGGCCGAGCCAGGCGAATAGTCCCCCGGCGGCCACGATGCCGACAAGGGTGCCGACGATGAAGAAGGAGGTGGATTTGATCATCATGAAGACGAGTGGGACTTATTGGGTTTCGCGAGACATATTCCGCCGCCTTCGAGGCACCGGCACTGAATGGCTTGCGAAAGAGTGGGTCAGCTTGAGTTCATCTGACAAGAGACAATATGCACCGGCATGCGGACAAGCACCCGTTCGGGTGAGGGAGGTGCTGGGCGTTTTCATCCTCAATCCGGCAGCTCGACCGTCGCCAGTCGTGGCGAGAGCGTCTGCATGACCAGCAGGGCCAGCAGATAGGCCGAGGCCGCAAGGGCGAAGAGTGGCACGTAGCCACCGTTGTTGATGATGAAGCCGACCTTGGCCGCCAGAAGCGCGCCGCCGAGGCCGCCCATCAGGCCGCCGATGCCGACCACGCTGCCCACCGCGCGGCGGGGGAACTGGTCGGAGACGGTGGTGAAGAGGTTGGCGCTCCAGCCTTGGTGGGCGGCGGTGGCCAGCGCGATGAGGGCGATCGCCAGCGTGATGTTGCTGGTCATCGAGGCGAAGACGATGGGAACCACGCACAGCGCGCAGATGAGCATGGTGATCTTGCGCGCCTTGTTCACGCTCCAGCCCATGCCGATGAACTTCGTTGCCAGCCAGCCGAAGAAAATGCTGCCGCCGTCCGAGATCAGATAGATGACGAGGAATGGGATGCCCAACCTGCTTGAGATCGAGCTTGGTGGTGAACTCGGGATTGCTGTTAAAGAACGTCGGCAGCCATGTCAGATAGAACCACCAGATGGCGTCGGTCATGAACTTGGGAATCGCGAACGCCCAGGTGGCGCGGTATTTCACGAGTTCGCGCCATTTCACGCTTTTCTCGGCTTCCGGCGGTCCGTCCTGTCGGATGTAGGCGAGTTCATCCGCAGAGAGCTTGGGTTGCTGCTCGGGCGTGCGGTAGACGGCCAGCCACCAGAAAAGCACGAAGACGCCGATGGCACCGGTCACGATGAAGCTGGCCCGCCAGCCCCAGTGGGAGATGATGAACGGCACGAAAAGCGCGGTGACGATGATGCCGACATTGGCACCCGCATTGAAGATGCCCGGTGGCGAAACTGCGTTCCTTCCGGGGGAACCACTCCGAGACCGTCTTGATGGCTGCGGGGAAATTGCCCGCCTCGCCCACGCCTAGCAGGCCGCGCGCCCAGGCCATGCCGGACACGGAATCGCACGAGCCCGTGGCAGCACGGCCGCGAGACTCCAGCCGGTGATGCTGAGCGGTGTAGCCGCGGCGGACGCCGATGCGGTCGATCATGTAGCCGGCCAGCAGGAAGCCGAACGCGTAACAGTATTTGAAGATCGAATCCAGGAAACTCATCTTCTCCCGGAAAACCGCCATGTCCGCGTCCGTCAACGCGCTGGTCCAGCGGGATGCCCAGCATCTGATGCCGGAATGTCGTGTCCAGCATCGTGAACGAGAAGACGTTCCGGTCAATGTAGTTGATGGTCGTGGCCAGGAACAGGACAGCGCAGATGCGCCACCTAAAACGACCGATAGTTGTGCTCACTGCGCTTGCGGCCATGACCGGGGTTGGATGGGTTTCTCAGGGTGGAACTCTGCCTAGCTGAACTGGCCGGAGGCTTGCTTGGAAGGAGGCTGATGACGAGAAGTATTTTCGTCGGAATTCCTTCAAAGCCGGCGACCTGGACGCTGACGATCTGCCTACCCCTGCAAGGCCCGCAAGGCTCCCCGCACCAGAGCCTCCGTGGGGGCCGCCGGATCCGCGTCCAGGACTTTCCTGACCGCCTTGCGCGCATCCACCTGTTTGTAGCCCAGCGCGATGAGTGCCAGTTCGGCGTCCGCGGCTCCGGCGCTCATCTGGCCGGCGGCGGCGTCCTGCCAGGTTTCCGTCACGCCGACCTTGTCCTTGAGCTCGAGCACGATGCGTTCCGCCGTTTTCTTGCCCACGCCCTTGAGCCTTGAAAGCCCCGCCACATCGCCAGCCACCACGCATTTCTTGAAATCGTTCACGTTCATCCCGCTGAGCACCGAGACCGCCATCGTCGGGCCCACGCCGCTCACCCGGTCGATGAGCAGCAGGAAAACATCCCGCTCCTCCTCGCTCGCGAAGCCGAACAACTTCTGCCCGAGCTGGCTGAAATGCAGGTGCGTCCTCAAATCCACCTCCAGCCCTTCCGCCGCATGCAACCGGTCGAAGGTGGAAAGCGGGATGAAAACCTCGTAGCCCACCCCGTGAACATCCACCACCAAACGGTTCGGATATGCCTCGATCACCTTGCCCCGCAGTCTCGCTATCATGGTGGTAGCTTGAAGACGCCGGATCGTCCGTCAATGCCCTTCCGTAGTGAGATCATCTCCGCCCATTTTCGTTACGATGGCTCATCCGCTATCTCGATTTTCATCAAAACCAAACCCCCGTCGCCCTCGGCCCCCGCTCCATCAACCCCTTCCTCTCCCACCTCGCGACTGAACGCAACATCGCCCCGGCCACCCGGAACCAGGCACTCAACGCGCTCGTCTCCCTCTCGAGGTCCTACGTGCGTCGGCGAGCGGCGATCCTGACCCAGGAAGAAACCCAGCTCGTCTTCCATAACCTCCAGGGCCTCCCCCTCCTCATGGCCCGTCTCCTTTACGGCTCTGGCATGCGTCTCAACGAAATGCTCTCCCTCCGCGTCAAGGACATCGACTTCGCCAGCCTCAGCATCCAAGTCCGTTTCGGAAAAGGAGGAAAAGACCGCATCACCATGCTCCCCGAAAAACTCGTCAGTCCCCTTCGCCACCAGTTCGCCACCAGTTCGCCCGTGCCCGCCAACTCTTCGATCAGGACCGCGCCCAGAACCTCCCCGGAGTCGATCTGCCGCGCGTCACGATTTGTGGAAAGGCTGCAACGAGGAAGGTGGCTGGAGCGTCTCGCTCCAGACCGTCGCGGAGGCGTCTCGCCTCCAGCGTTTCTTGTCCGGGCGAGACGCCCGGACGACGGTCTGCGGCGAGACGCCACAGCCACTCCATGGAGACATTTCCACAAATCGTTGTGCGCGGCAGTCGATCTGCCCTTCGGTCTCGACGCCAGCTACCCCAATGCCGGCAAACAATGGCCCTGGTTCTGGATCTTTCCCGCTGCCCACCTCACCACCCACCCGCGCACCAACATCGTCCGCCGCCACCATGAGGGCGAGCACCTCATCCAGCGGGCCATGAAGGAAGCCGTCCACGCCTCCGGAATCGCCAAGCCCGCCACGCCCCACACCTTGCGACACTGTTTCGCCACCCATTTCCTTGCCAACCACCACGACCTACGCACCATCCAGGAGCTGCTAGGTCACACCCACATCACCACCACCCAGATCTACACCCACGTCCTCAATCAACCCGACCTTTCCGTCCGGAGTCCGCTTGATCCATAAACCGTGGCTGCGGCATTCATCCGCCCAGACCCGACCCAAGCCCGCTCCCACAATTTAAAATCCCAGACAAAATGTGGACTATCGGCTTGCCGGGTGGGTTTGAGATGCTAAAAGGGGGGATGAGCAGTAGGCGTTGGTTGTCACCTTGGAAGGATTCGACGGAGAAGCCGGCGATTTACCACTGCATTTCCCGCGTGGTGGACCGGCGTTTCGTGTTCGGCGACGTGGAGCGCGAGCATTTCCGCATGTTCATGCGCATGCAGGAGAATTTCTCGGGCTGCCGGGTTCTTTCCTACTGCATCATGTCCAATCACTTCCACATCCTGCTGGAGGTGCCGCCGATGCCGGAGGGTGGGATTTCGGACGAGGAGCTTCTGAAGCGGCTTTCCGCGACGAATTCAGAGGCGTTTGTGGCGGTGGTGGCGAAGGAGCTGACGCAGGCGCGGAAGCAGGGTCGGGAGGAACTGGGTGGCGGAAATCCATGCCCGTTTCACCTACCGGATGCACGATTTGAGCGAGTTCATGAAGACGCTGCTGCAGCGCTTCACCCGTTGGTTCAACCGCACCCACAACCGCAGCGGCACCTTGTGGGAGGAACGCTACAAGAGTGTGATCGTGGAAAGCGGGATCGCGGCGCGGACGATGGCGGCCTATATCGACTTGAATCCGGTGCGCGCCGGGATGGTTTCCGATCCGGCGGAGTATCGCTGGAGCAGCTACGGCGAGGCAGTGGGTGGCGGGCCGAAGGGAAATGGGAAGAAGGCGCGGGAGGGCTTGGTGCGGGCTTGCATGAGCCATCAGGGTGGAGGCTTCGAGGCGGAGAAATGGAAGGATGTTTCGCGCATCTACCGGCGGACGATGGGTCTGGCCTTGGGCAGGAAAAGCGGTCGGGCGGAATTGAAAAAGGGTGATGCGCGGCCGCAGATGAACACGGCGGAAGCGTTGGAAGCGGATTCTAATGGGACAGATTTGCCGGATCTGGGGATGGCGGCGATGCTGCGATGCCGGGTGAGATATTTTACCGATGGTGCAGTGATCGGGAGCAAGGCGTTTGTGAACGAGGCGTTCGCCGAAGCCAGGGAACGGTTCACCGAAAAGAGGAAGGACGGTGCGCGGCGGCTGAAGGGCAAAGGAAGGGCTGCTGCCGGAGTACTTTGGAGCATGCGGGATCTGAGGGTCCGGGTGTGAAAGGATAGTGAACACCTGCAAATCGACAGGATCGGCAATCGCCCTCGTTATCCTGATGGTTTTGGGGATTGTCATTTCCGGGGCCATCCCGGAATCCTGATCCGTGTCCGGAAGGCAGTTGGTCCGCGCGGCATGACAAGGTTGCATCAAACATCCATTTTGAAAAATGAAAGCCCGAGGCATTATCACCCTCTTTTTTCTAGCAGGATCATTTCCGGGATTCTGTTCTGAAGTCGTGCCGGTTCAAGAACCGAAATCCGAATGCATCGACCGGATCGAATCCGTGGCCGTCGTTGATCCGAAGCTCGACTCGGATTTTTTCCGCTCCAAGGAGGCATCCTATCCGTTCCACATCATCGAACATGAGGACGGGCACCTTGAGAACACGATGGGCGGCAAGGTCAGCAAGGAAGATGCGATCAGGATCGAACACACCGCAAAGTGCCTGTCATCCCATCAGGGAGAACATCTGATGTCGTTCTGCGATGCGGAAATGTCAGGTGGTGGTCTGTTGCTCCAGGTGTCGGGTGGTTTGCCTGCTTACGCCAGTTTCCTCACCTTGGAAATCGACAAGGACAAGAAGCTGAAGTGCGCGTTCTTTGCCACTTATCCCATGTCGATCCCCGGTGAGAAACTGAGCTGGAAGATCACGAAGAAGGCGTTCAGAATGACGAGTGACAAGATCGACGCTGGCACAAGGTTGCTGGGCTGGCTTTCGGTGGAGTTTGAGGAGACATGCGTGGTGGATGGAAAATTCACCAGTCATCAACACAAGATCGAAGGGTATGTGAAACCCGTGATCAGGAAGCCGACCTTGGACTCAAATGCAACCGACGGTAAAAGAGCGACAGACCGCATTCTGCCCAATGGAGGATTCCGATGAATTCCGGCAGGGGAGATGGATCATGGCAAATGCCGAAACCGTCTCAGGCGGAATAAATTCCGCGCTCCAGTTCATCGCTCCGCGAGCGTCACTCTATTAGAGGGGGGCAGTTAGACTGGCGTCTCGGCTTCCCTTTTTCCCCTTTTGTCAGGGAGCTTCCGCGGATCTTCCCAAACCGAACTCGCTGCCGATCCTCACGACCTTGTTGCCGTCCATGTGGACCTCGATGAACTTCGATGATGCGAAGGGCTTGCCGTTCTCGTCCTTCAGGCTTGCGACGAGCTTGTGGGTCTTGGCATCGAAGATGTCCGGGGTGTGGGTGTAGCCGTATTTTCCGTCGAGCGAGAAGCAGACCCAGCCGTGGCCGCCCATGGTTAGATCCATGTGGCCGGTTTGCGCGGGCGGCATGACGGTCATGTCAAAGGTATAGATTCGTTTGCCGATCTGGTCGGAGATCCATAGCTGGGTCTCGTCGGGGGTCATGCCTGCGCCGTGGGTGCGGTGGTTGATCGTTTTTCCGGTGTCCGGGTTGGTGGCGAAGACGCGGTGGGTTGGCTTCGCTGATTTCAAATCGACCACGTCGAAGCCGACATGTGCGCCAAGGCAGACGAAGGCGGCCTTGTTGTCGTGATCGATGGTGTAGGGAAATACGCCGATTTCGCCAACCGGTTTGATGGTTTTGAGGATTTCACCGGAGGAAGCGTCGAGCTGCGAGAGGCAGTTGGCACTGCCGAGATAGACATATTTGCCATCGAGGCTGGCAATGCTGTTATGGGCCTGGGGGCCTACCGTGATGCGCTTTACCAGATCGCCGCTTTCCGGGTTGATCACGATGAAGCCGCTGTCCTCGCCAGAATACCAGAAACCGGTGGGGGCGTAGATGGTCTTGCCGTCCGGAGTGATGCAACTGCGGTCGCAACCGGCATCGAATTTCTTGTCCCAGACCACCTTGTCGGTGGTTAGATCGAAGCAGCCCAGCCGGTTGTTAGTGGTGGAATAGTAGAGGCGGCCTGTCGCCGTGCACCCGGTGAGCCCGCGAAGTCCCTCCTTGAAGATGGGGACGTCGATCCGGCGAACGAACTTGTGGCCCTCGTCGATATCGAAGACCAGAAGCCCGGTGCCGGATGAACCTTCTTTCTGTGCCCCATCCGGGGAGGCGCAATAGAGATAGCGGTGAGGCTCGGCTTTGGAAATGCCGGCTGCGCAAAGCGCGACGGTGAGCGCCATGCCGACCGACTTTTTCAACATCTCACAGGTTGGGTTCATAGGTTATATTCCGGAATAGAGCTGTCTTGCCTGGACTTGAAAGGCTGGAGGCGAGCCGTCTTCGCAATGCTACGCCGTGCCGAGGACGCCTCCGCGACGGTCTGGAGCGGGACGCTCCAGCCACTTGTTTCGGCACGGAACTTTCTGCGAACGGCCATCCGAGACGATAGATGATGTACGGTTAGGAGGCGTCTTCCATCACTTCAGCGGTGCGAGGGTGAAATCCTTGATGGAAATCCCTTTCGACGACTCGTCCCGCGAGAAATGCAGGACGTTTTTCCCCTTGGCGATCGCGATCTCCACTGGCTGCGTTTGCTCCCACTTGCCCATGGTGTAGGGCACGGCGATGTCCACCGCTTCCTTCGAATCGTTGGCCGTGACGAGGAGGTGTTGGTCGGGACTGACGGTCACGGCACGGGCGCTGATCGTATAATTGCCAGCGGCGGGAGCGTCGAAGGTGTATTCGAAGGTCTCGGGTCCTCCGAGGCGGCCGTAGTGCAACTGCAGGCCGCCGAGGGAACTCTTCGTGAAGCGGATTTTTCCGGTGTTTTTCGTCGGCTTGCTGCAGGCCACACCTGGAATCGTGATGACGCCGTCAGGGGCGATGGAGATTTTCCTGTCCTCTTCTGAAACGGTCACCACCTTGATGACTTCCTTCTCCTTGGACTCGTTCGCCTCGCCGATGTCGGTGCCGACCGCGGCCAGCGTGACCGCCTTGGATTCGCTAACAACCGCACGCTGGCGATAGAGTGCCACGCCATTCCAGAAACCGGTCGCCGGAGAGTGGAATCCATAGGTCTTTCCTTCGCCAAGGGCCGCGCCGACCCACTGGGCGCGCAGCACTTCCAGGTAGGCAGCCCCCGCCATTCGAGCCTGGGTCATTGCGAGGAAATCGGTGTCGGCATTGCCATCGACCGTGCCCCATCCCCAGTTGGGTTGGGTCTGCCAGCGCCTGCTGCAAGGCCTGAACATTCCTTACCGCGCCGACGAGTTCGCCCCGGCCGGCGAGCCGCCGGACGTGCTGTTTCGCGATGCCAATTTCGAAGTGTTCTTCGTGCTCGACGAGGGGCGGCGGCTCAACGATGAATGGCGCGATGAACTGCAACGCCGGCGCAGCGCGTTTTCCCTCAGTCAGCTGGTGCGCCGCGAAGCCAAGCCGCGACGGATTCCGGCCAATGAATTCCTGCTGCAGACTGGCGCCGACCTTGCGCAAAAAAGCGCACAACTACAAGGAACGCGGCATGGATCTGGGCGAACTGGACATCATCGCCTTCGCCAGCCTCAAGCGCGAAGTGCTGGACCTCAACAGCCATTTTCCGCCGCCCACCGAATATTTGCGCCAGGGCTGGCGCTCGCTGTCGCTGGTCGGCCCGACGTTCGCCCGCGTGCTGTTCGCGCATCCCGATGCACCGGATTTTCTGCGCAGCAACCTGGGTCGCAGCATCGTCTTCGATGTCGGGATCAGCCTGTGACGCCACTGCAGCAATTGATCGCCGATGTCCCGCAAACCGGCCGCGTGCGCTGGATCGGCGTGCGCCCGGAATCCCGTGGGCCGATGATCGAACTCGATGCCGTGGAAGCGCGGCTTGAAGCCGGACTGACCGGCGATCACGCCCGCCCCGGCGTGCGCAACGCGCGGCAGGTGACGCTGATTCAGTGGGAACATCTGGCAGTGATCAGCGCATTGATGGGCCGCCCGGACGATCAACCGGTCAAGCCTGAAGATCTGCGGCGCAATCTCGTTATCAGCGGGATCAACCTGTTCAGCCTCAAGGGCCGGCGCTTTCGCATCGGCCAGGCGATTTTCGAAACCACCGGCTGGTGCCAGCCCTGCGCACGCCTGCAAAACAACCTCGGCCCCGGCACCTTTCAAGCGGTGCGCGGGCATGGCGGAATCACCGCGCGGGTGTTACAAAGCGGGATCATTCGCCTCGACGATACGGTGTGTCGTCGAGCCGGTTCCGGACAGCGGCTATGCTCCGTTCAACGTCGGTTGAAAACCGCTGTAGCTTCTACACATTCAGCAACGTCTACCTGACGAGGCCTTTATGACCAGCCGCCTGAACCCCGACGACCAAAAACATGTCGAAGAGTACCTGCAACTGTCCCAGCACCGAGTCGAGCGCCGGCCTTTCCGGCCGTGGATGCTCCTGGTGCTGGTGTTGGCAGTGACCATTGGTCTGGGCCTGTTGAGCCGATTTATCAGTTACCTGACGCTATGAGCTGCATCGCGCTCGCTCGGGTAACTGCACCGATTTCTTTTAGAACCTTGCGAGTTATCCCCATGACCCATCGTATTGTTATTGTCGGCGGCGGCGCCGGCGGTCTGGAGTTGGCTACCCGTCTGGGTAAGACTCTGGGCAAGCGCGGCACGGCCAGTGTGATGCTGGTCGACGCGAACCTGACCCACATCTGGAAACCGCTGTTGCACGAAGTGGCGGCCGGATCGCTGAACTCTTCCGAAGACGAACTCAACTATGTCGCCCAGGCCAAATGGAACCACTTCGAGTTCCAGCTGGGGCGCATGAGCGGGCTCGATCGCGCACAGAAGAAAATCCAGCTGGCCGCCACCTACGACGAAAACGGCGTCGAACTGGTGCCCGCGCGTGAAGTGGCGTACGACTCGCTGGTGATCAGCGTCGGCAGCACCACCAACGATTTCGGCACTCAGGGCGCGGCGCAGCACTGCCTGTTCCTCGACACCCGCAAACAGGCCGAGCGCTTCCACCAGCAACTGCTCAACCACTACCTGCGCGCCCACGCCGGGCAGACCGATGTGGTCGAGCAGATCAGCGTGGCCATCGTCGGCGCCGGCGCCACCGGCGTCGAACTGGCGGCAGAACTGCACAACGCCGCCCATGAACTGGCGGCTTACGGCCTGGACCGGATCAAACCGGAAAACATGCACATCACCCTGATCGAAGCCGGGCCACGGGTGTTGCCTGCCCTGCCGGAGCGCATCAGCGGGCCGGTGCACAAGACCCTGGAGAAACTCGGGGTCAACGTGATGACCAACGCGGCGGTCAGCGAAGTGACGGCCGACAGCCTGATCACCGCCGATGGCAACGTGATCAAGGCCAGCCTGAAAGTCTGGGCGGCCGGCATTCGCGCACCGGGTTTCCTCAAGGACATCGACGGCCTGGAAACCAACCGCATCAATCAACTGCAAGTGCTGCCGACGCTGCAAACCACCCGCGACGAAAACATCTTCGCCTTCGGCGACTGCGCCGCCTGCCCGCAACCGGGCACCGATCGCAACGTGCCGCCGCGTGCCCAAGCCGCGCACCAACAGGCGTCGCTGCTGGCCAAGTCGCTGAAGCTGCGCATCGAAGGCAAGACCCTGCCGGAGTACAAGTACACCGACTACGGCTCGCTGATCTCGCTGTCGCGTTTTTCGGCTGTGGGTAACTTGATGGGCAACCTGACCGGCAGCGTGATGCTCGAAGGCTGGCTGGCGCGGATGTTTTACGTGTCGCTGTATCGCATGCACCAGATGGCGCTGTACGGGCCGTTCCGCACGGCGATGCTGATGCTGGGCAGCAAGATTGGCCGCGGGACTGAGCCGCGTCTGAAACTGCACTGATGTAAAAACCTGTGGGAGCGGGCATGCTCGCGATAGGCGGTGGATCAGTCGACCAATGTGCTGGCTGATAGACCGCTTTCGCGAGCAAGCACGCTCCCACGGGGTTTGTGTTGAGCGAAAGATGAGGTGCCTGACTGAGCTCACCACCGTTCTTTGCGCCGGCCAACTTACAACTGGAATCGCCGCACCATGCCCTGCAAGGCATTGGCCAGTTGCGACAACTCATGACTGGCAGCGCTGGTCTGGTCGGCTCCGGCAGCGGAACGTACAGAAAGGTCGCGAATATTCACCAGGTTGCGATCCACCTCCCGCGCCACCTGAGCCTGTTCTTCGGCGGCACTGGCGATCACCAGGTTGCGCTCATGGATCTCATGCACCGAAGACGTGATGGTTTGTAGCGCCTCACCCGCACGCTCAGCCAACGTCAGCGTGGTCGTGGCTCGCGCAGCACTGGCCTGCATCGAATCGAGCGCCAGGCTCGAACCGTTGCGCATGCCCTGCACCATCTGCTCGATCTCTTGGGTCGATTGCTGCGTACGATAGGCCAGCGCTCGCACCTCATCGGCGACGACCGCAAAACCGCGTCCGCTCTCGCCTGCGCGTGCCGCCTCAATGGCCGCGTTGAGCGCCAGCAGGTTGGTCTGCTCGGCAATCGCCCGGATCACGTCCAGCACTTTGCCAATGTCCTGCGACTGGTTGGCCAGCGACTGCACCAGACTCGCCGGTGTGCTGCACATCGCTGACCAGCGCATTGATGGCGACTGGCGGTTTCACTGACCCGCTCTTGCCCCAGTTGCGCCGATTCACTGGATTGCCGGGTGGCATCAGACGTCGACACCGCGTTGCGTGCAACCTCTTCCACGGCCGTGGTCATTTCATTCACCGCCGTCGCTGCCTGCTCAATTTCGTTGTTTTGCTGTTGCAGGCCTTGTGTGCTGTCGAGCGTCACCGCACTGAGCTCGTCGGCAGCGGTCGCTAACTGCGTGGCCGAACCGCTGATCCCTTGCAGGGTTTCGCGCAGGTTCTGCTGCATGGTCGCCAACGCTTTGAGCAAGCGGCTGACTTCGTCGTTGCCGTGGGTCTCGATCGGGCGGGTCAGGTCCCCTTGCGCCACACTCTCCGCGGCGCTGACGGCGCTACTTAGCGGGCGCACGATGCTGCGGGTGAGCAACATCGCCAAAGCGACAGTCGCCAGCGCTGCCAGAGCGATGAACACGCTAACGATCATTCGCGACGTTTCGTAGTGCGCTGCAGAGTTCTGGCTTTCGACGGCAACCTGTCTGGCGAACAGATCCGCCAGATCATTGAGCTGTTTACCGGAGCCGTCGACCACGGTTTTCATATCGACCAGCAGCAGCTTGGTCAGCTCACCCCGCTTGCCCTGCTCTGCAAAGGTGAAGGATTGCGCAATGCCGGTACGGTAAGCCGCGAAGGTCTTTTTGAACTGATCATAAATCTGCCGGCCTTCGGGGGTGGTGACCAGTTTGTCGTAAGCGGCGATTTTCTCGCTCAACTCTTTGTCACGGATGTCCATCTGGCTGCGGTAAGTGGCGATGTTCTTCGGATCCTGATCCAGCGCCATGCGCAAAGAAATGGTGCGAATACGCAACATCAGTTCGCGAATTTCGTCTCCGCCGCGAATGCTCGGCAACCACTGATTTTCTACCGCAACCTCACTGTCGCGAATACTCGACATCTGTCCGAGCGCAAACACCCCAAGCAATGCCACCAGTACCGCGATCAGGGCAAAGCCCAATGCTGCTCGAGGAGCAATATTCAACTGACGAAGCAACATGACGAGCGCCCTTATTCTTGTAGTGGTCAGAATCAAGGGGCAAAGCAATGGCAGCCCCCTCTTGTTAGCGGGCTATCGGCAAGTTGTACGATGACTTGAAGGGATTTGTCTTTCGTGAGGACAAAAAAAATCCCCGTATCT
This sequence comes from uncultured Verrucomicrobiae bacterium, assembly GCA_963810445.1. GTDB lineage: Bacteria > Verrucomicrobiota > Verrucomicrobiia > Verrucomicrobiales > Akkermansiaceae > Luteolibacter. The sequence continues at coordinate 172,598 of CAWENZ010000056.1, forward strand.
TTCGATACGAGGATTTTTAATATGGTCGGGGTAAGGGGATTCGAACTCCTGACATCCTGCTCCCAAAGCAGGCGCGCTACCGGACTGCGCTATACCCCGGTAAAAAAAAGGCGACCTTTCAAAGATCGCCTTCTTCGATCAGCGCTTTTGGCCTCTGATCTTAAGATTCGATCCCAGCGCTAACTGGTTTCAAAAATGGTGGGTCGTGTGGGATTCGAACCTACGACCAATTGGTTAAAAGCCAACTGCTCTACCAACTGAGCTAACGACCCAAAAATGGTCGGGGTAAGGGGATTCGAACTCCTGACATCCTGCTCCCAAAGCAGGCGCGCTACCGGACTGCGCTATACCCCGGTTTGAAATTGGCTCCGTGACCAGGACTCGAACCTGGGACCCAATGATTAACAGTCATTTGCTCTACCGACTGAGCTATCACGGAACTACATATTTCAATTTACAACGGTGAAACTTACTAGCTCTTCGACCCTCGTTCGCATCGCTGCGTTCGTGTGTCTGAGGCGCGCTATTCTACAACCTAGATCACCTCTGTCAACCCCCTAAATTGCTTTCAAGTTAATGATTTGCAACTTATTTCAGATTTCTGCTCAGGGAGCTGAAACCCTTGTGGGTGACTGACTGCGGGGCGCACTTTACAAGCCTTTTCCTTTGAGTTCAACAGCCTGGCGAAAAAAAGGCCTCGCAATGCGAGGCCTTCCTTATTTCATTGACGCTGCGGCTCAGTTGAAGACGATTTCGTCGTCCGCCACGGTTCCGGTTGCCGTGTCCCCCGGCATGAAATGCCCCGAGAGGATCAATTGTGCCAGCGGGTTTTCGATCCAGCGCTGGATCGCCCGTTTCAAAGGTCGCGCGCCATAGACCGGGTCGTAACCGACGGCAATCAATTTGTCCATCGCTTGCGGACTCAGTTCCAGCTTCAATTCGCGCTCGGCCAGACGACTGCGCAGACGGCCCAACTGAATCTCGGTAATGCCCGCGATCTGATCCCGCGCCAAAGGCTCGAAGATCACCACTTCGTCAACCCGGTTGATGAACTCCGGACGGAAGTGACTGGTCAGCGCATCCATCACCGCCGCACGTTGCGCCTCACGATCACCCACCAGCTCCTGAATCTGCACTGACCCCAGGTTCGACGTCATGACGATCACAGTATTGCGGAAGTCCACCGTACGGCCGTGGCTGTCGGTCAGGCGACCATCTTCCAGCACTTGCAGCAGGATGTTGAACACATCCGGGTGCGCTTTCTCGACTTCGTCCAGCAGGATCACCGAGTAAGGCTTGCGCCGCACCGCTTCGGTCAGATAACCGCCCTCTTCGTAACCGACGTATCCCGGTGGTGCACCGATCAGGCGAGCCACCGAATGCTTCTCCATGAATTCGGACATGTCGATCCGCACCATCGCCTCTTCGGTATCAAAGAGGAATTCGGCCAGCGCCTTGCACAGCTCGGTTTTACCGACACCGGTCGGGCCGAGGAACATGAACGAGCCGCTCGGGCGATTCGGGTCCGACAACCCGGCGCGGGAACGCCGTACGGCGTTGGACACCGCCACCACGGCTTCTTCCTGACCGATCACACGCTGGTGCAACAGGCTTTCCATCTTCATCAGCTTGTCGCGCTCGCCTTCGAGCATCTTCGACACCGGAATGCCGGTCCACTTCGACACGACTTCGGCGATTTCTTCCTCAGTCACCTTGCTGCGCAGCAACTGGTTTTCGCTCTTGCCGTGCTGATCGACCATTTGCAGGCTGCGCTCCAGTCCGGGATCACCCCGTACTGCAACTCGGCCATGCGGTTCAGGTCGCCTTTACGGCGCGCCGCTTCCAGCTCCTGACGGGACTGCTCGATCTTCTGCTGAATCTGTGCAGAACCCTGCACCTCGGCTTTTTCCGAGTTCCAGATTTCTTCCAGATCCGAATACTCACGCTCAAGCCGGACAATTTCCTCCTGCAGTTTTTCCAGGCGTTTCATCGCCGCTTCGTCGCTTTCTTTCTTCAGCGCTTGCGATTCGATCTTCAACTGAATCAGGCGGCGCTCCAGACGATCCAGCACTTCCGGCTTGGAGTCGATCTCCATGCGGATGCGGCTGGCGGCCTCGTCGATCAGGTCGATGGCCTTGTCCGGCAATTGCCGATCAGTGATGTAACGATGGACAAGCTTGGCCGCCGCAATGATGGCACCGTCGGTAATCTCGACCCGTGGTGGACCTCGTAACGCTCCTTGAGGCCACGCAGAATGGCGATGGTGTCTTCTCCACGTGGCTCATCCACCAGCACTTTCTGGAAGCGCCGTTCCAGGGCTGCGTCTTTTTCCACATATTGACGGTACTCATCGAGCGTGGTCGCGCCGACGCAGTGCAACTCGCCGCGAGCCAGCGCGGGCTTGAGCATGTTGCCAGCATCCATCGAGCCTTCGCCTTTGCCGGCACCGACCATGGTGTGCAGTTCATCGATGAACAGAATGATCTGCCCTTCCTGCTTCGACAGCTCGTTCAAGCAGCGACTTTCAGGCGCTCTTCAAACTCACCGCGGTACTTGGCACCGGCAATCAACGCGCCCATGTCCAGCGACAGCAGACGCTTGCCCTTGAGGCCTTCCGGCACTTCGCCGTTGACGATGCGTTGCGCCAGGCCTTCGACAATGGCGGTTTTACCCACGCCGGGTTCACCAATCAGCACCGGGTTGTTCTTGGTGCGGCGTTGCAGCACCTGAATGGTGCGACGAATTTCATCGTCACGACCGATCACCGGATCGAGCTTGCCGTCTTCGGCACGCTTGGTCAGGTCGATGGTGTATTTGTCCAGCGCCTGACGCGACTCCTCGTGGTTGGCGTCGTTGACCGCGTCGCCACCGCGCAGGTTGTTGATCGCGTTCTCCAGCGCTTTCTTGCTCACGCCTTGGCCGAGCAGCAACTTGCCGAGCTTGCTGTTCTCATCCATCGCGGCGAGTAGCACCAGTTCACTGGAGATGAACTGGTCGCCCTTCTGCTGGGCCAGACGGTCAGCCTGGTTGAGCAGACGCGCCAAGTCCTGCGACATGTTGACGTCGCCGGTCGGGTTCTGGATTTTCGGTAGTTGGTCGAGTTCTTTGGTCAGTTCTTTACGCAGGCTGTTGACGTCAAAGCCCACCTGCATCAGCAGGGGTTTGATCGAACCGCCCTGCTGTTCGAGCATAGCTTGCATCAAGTGCGCCGGCTCGATGGCCGGATGATCGAGGCCGACAGCG
>CAWENZ010000057.1:0-81186 GCA_963810445.1 uncultured Verrucomicrobiae bacterium
AATTTACAGGAGGTTTTCATCAGGAGAAATTGCAATAGGGTGCCGGAATCCCGTGCAAGGGACGGATGATCATGAACGTGTGTGTGGTCAACCTGTGGGGGCAATGCTATCCGATTCAGAAAACATGTTAGTCCGTGTACTTTGACCCCATTTACTGGCTAGGTTATCTCTGTAAGATTCTTCCATTCTCTGTTTCAAGCCGGTTTATCTTGGCGCTTTCTCTGACCCCATTTACGCCATGCTACGAGCGTAAGAACGAAAATGGCGATGGAGCTTAAGATGAGCCATAGTCGATTTTGTGTGGTTTTTTTTAGCTCAGATGGTTGATCCGGAGCAGATGTTGATTTCGGTTTCCGCCGTTCGAGTCTTTCGGAGCTTTGAGATGATTGTTCTGACGGATCGGGTGCAGCTTCCTCTCTGAGATTTGTTGCTTTGTATGAACCGCTAATGACGAGAATCGCATGTTCCAGTGCTTCGACTTTACGAATATCTGAGTCATTTTTCAGTCGTTCTGATTCCAGAATCTTACGAAGTGTCGGCAACGCCACCGCAGCGTTTATACCAAGCTGCTTAAGTTGACCAACTGCCGAGTTCAACCTACCCCGTTCATTATAATCCTTTTGCAAAATCTGAATTAATCCTGGCACGGCTTCTACAAGTCCCCAATCTCCAGCGTTATTCATGGCCAATCCTGCTAAGGTTGATTTTTTGCTTGATGTATTGTCTTCCAAAGAAGCAACCACTTTATCACGCAGCTCTTGATTATCCCACTTCATGCCAAAAAGAGTATCGAGTGCCGTTCCGGCTGTGGGAGCCTCGTTGTCATTTGTAAGTTTAAGCAGTAGATCTTTTGATTCTTGAGTAGGTGCCAAATACGAGTTCAAAACAGCACCGTAAAATCGCTCATGCTTATTCTCCGACAGTGCTAGTTCACTTGCAATGATTCTTGCAGGCTCCACTGCAATCCTGATTTCTGCCAACATCCAAGGCGGCATCATCCAAATATTTGGGCGGTTTCCCGCCAACGCATGGTGTAACGCTTTAAGATTATTAAGCCGATGGCTTTGGTCGTCCTGCTTCTCATTGAGCAGCACATCAACGGCAGTTGAAACCATGTTCAATCGTAAAGCATCGTTTTGACCACAGGCGCAAATCGACATATTCCAAATAATTAGCAATAATATTGATTTCATGGCACGTCTCCTGTTGCTACGGTCACAGTTTCGTCAGCACCTGCTGGTTCGGGGAACAAATCTGCGGGCGTTCTTCCCAATGGTATGGGATCATACTTATAAATTTCAGTGCCAAGATCATCACCGCTATTCCCATCGGAATCTCTCACATAAATTTCATACGCCGGGAAGGCGTCTTGTTTGTTTCCAAGCAACAGCCATTTCGGAGCGAGCACGTTGGTGTTATTGACGGTAATAGCCAAGCTTAAATCCCAATCAATCGCGGGCGAAGGATTTACAATCGGATTGTCTGCCGAACCTTCGAGTTTGAATCGAACTCCATTGTTTTGTGGTCCATAACGTTTGACGGTTAAAGACGGATCAAGAATTCCGGCAGTTCCAGCACGCCCGCTTTGGGTTACTGTTACCACCGGTAAAAGACGATTAGTTGTCGAATAACCGGAAGTGGGATCGGGAACACTGTGACTCTTCAAATAGTTAAATGACTCTCCGATGGCATCTTTGATGGTTCCGTCCTTTATCCCATCTTGATCAAGCTCACTAAAAGGAATAATAGTTAATTGAGAGTGCACTCTACACGATGTTCCAGCGGCTATATCATCCACATCACTAGATGGATTATTCAAAAATTCGTTTATGAATGTTCTGTCATCACCTGCTGCGATTTTTCTTTTATATTCAGGAACAGGAGTCGCTGGAGGAGGTGGCACATAAAGTTCAATATGTATAGGATGAATAGCAGGGAAATCTGTCCATTGTATTGGTATGAAAACATTTAGCCAAACGTCGAATTCCGCTTCCACCACCGTGCAATAGACGGTCTCTCCAGTTGTAACTGTACCGTCTATCACGGCCTGAAGAATGATTGCTTCAGCCCCGACGGAACCGCTTTTCTTTAATCCTTCAAAGTAAACTACGGTTTCCACGGCAGAATCAAAATCGGTGGATTCACTCACGACCGCTTGAGTCCTTGCTGGGTCTTTCCACAGCTTGAACTTATCGGCTCCGGCAAACTTGACCTTGTATTTCATCCCGGAAACACCACTACTAGGACGTATCACCAACTTCGTAACTGGCGTTTCGTCGTCTCGTCTAACTGCTATATAGCCACCTTTGGAAGAATCGTGTTGATCCGGCTCCGCAAGTTCGCCCTTAGCCGGGTGGACGATATCTAAGTCCACCGGGAGGAGCCTGATATTATCCACCAAGCAGCCAAGTGTGTTGTCAGGCCCGGTTGGAACGAAGGAAAGTTCGGTAATTACGCCGGGCGCTTTGAAGGGAATAGTTTGGGTTGTCCAGGAGCCAGCGGTGGCAAAGGTGATGCTTTTTTCGGTGCTGCCGTTGATCTTGATGTCAAAATTGCTGTTCCCCGGGGCTGTGCCGGCTCGATCCTTGCAGTCCAGAAGCAAGAGATAGGTCATATCCTTGCGCGTTCCAATCTTCTGTTTGATGCCATTGTTGCCTTCGGGGTGGGCTTTTAGCTCGCAGTAGGCACCGTAGCCTGTTTTTGGATCGATGATTTGAAGCTCGATATTGGTGCCGTTGATCGCAGTCCAGCCTGGAATTCCGGTGGGCCAGTAGTCCCACTTGATGGGTGTGGGAGCACCCATTCTCACGCCGTCGCCGATATCTGGAGCGGCAAAGTCTCCGTTGGTGATGGATTCCTGAGCGATCCCCGGATTGTCGGCTAAGTTGGGATTGAGACCAAGGACATATTCCTGCAGGTTGGTGAGGCCATCGGTGTCGGGATCACCGTTTGCGTCGCTGGGGTCCTTTGGATCCAGGCCATTGGCGATTTCCCAGCCGTCCGGCATGCCGTCGCCGTCGGTATCGGCGCTTGCAGGATTGATCCCGTAGCCGAGCTCCTGCGCGGTGGTGAGTCCATCACCATCAGGGTCGCCATTCGGATCGTTCCCGATTTGGCCGAGATACCGGTATTCCCAAAAATCGGGCAGGCCGTTCGGCTCGCTGTCCACTTCAAAACGAAGGGAAAACACCGCCTTGAGTTGCCCGACGGTGGCAAGCGCCTTGTTCTGGTCGTCAGTGGTGGCGGTGGTCCAGGGATAGAAGTTCGCGGAGTCGTTCACATCCTTGGTCTGGTTCCCGGCGAGCTGGTTCTCCAGCCATGCCGGATAGTGGCTGTGAAGAATGTCGTAGAAGGGCTGGGCACTCGCTTTCAATTGCCCGATGACAAGGAGCTTTTTCTGGTTGTCGAAATCCTCCTGAGTGACGGGAAGCGACAGATCCATCACGGCTTCCACCTCCGATTTCAAGGTCTGGTAGTGGGAGGTGTCGAGCTGGGTTTCCATCTCGGCAAGCGCCTGTGAAACCATCTATTTGGCCTGGCCGATGGTGGCAGGTGACAGGTTGCTTGCAGGGCTCTGGGTGATGACCCCACGGGTGGTCCACCAGGCGGGATCCGTCGCAGACAATGGTGGGGCGAGACCCAGAAGCAGGATGATGGATAGGAATTGATGGAAGGTTTTCATCAGGAAAATTTGCAATAAGGTGCCGGAATCCCGTTCAAGGGACGGATGATCGTGAACGTTCCAGGCAAAGGGCCTGAACTGGCGAAGGAGCTGTGTCCTATTCGTAGTTCCCCATGGAGATGTCGCCTTGGGCATGTCCCAGAATCACGGAGCCATCGGCTGTGACGCGGAGAGCGGTCGAGCGGGTGGTATCACTCGTTCCATTGCCAACAACCAGAACGTCGTCTGTTTCCATCGCGGCGTTGTAGCGACCAAGCGCGGCGCTGTCGGAGTTGGAGGCAGCAGTTCCAGTCCCTACTGCTACCGACCTGTCGCCACTGGCGACATTCCCTTGTCCGATCGCCCAACCTGACGATGCCATCACGTGGTTGCTGAGACCAATCGCTGCGGAATAAGAAGTAGCGGAACCACTTGGCACACCTTCGATCGTATTGATCGACCCGCTGACAAACGAGGAGAAGGCGTTGACCGAATTTGAATATCCTGAAACCAGCAGATGACTTCTTTCAATTGGGACGGTGTTATATGACCCGAAAATTCCGCTGTGTTTGAGAGATTGATTGGAATCCGTCGCGGTGGTCGCAATTGAATTTGCAGCACCCGCCACAACCGAGGACCAGGCATTGGCGATGTTCGTAGATCCCGTGACGATCGCATAGCCGCTTGAACTGCCCGTCCCAACCTTGTTGTTGCTACCGGCCAAGAATCCCCTGAATGCCGTGATGTTTGTATTGGCATCTGTGTAACCACCCGTGGTGTTGGTGGGGCCCGTACTCACCACGAAGTCAGGTGATGTCGGACTCCACGACACCAGAAAAAGGCCAATCACAGCGGCGAGAATGGTCTTGGGGCGGTTCAGGTAGCGGAAGAAGATTTTCATGATATTGAATTTGTTGTTGAACGTGTAAGATTTTGATTGTTTTCGTGATTTGAGCCTGGCGGAATCCTCACGGCGCGAAGAAGCGGTAAGAACCGCGATGCTTGAGATCGAGTGCGCGTTTGTCATCCTCAAGATCAGACGTGGCAGCGGCGGCTGCTAGAGCACTTTCCACTTCCTCCAATGTCGCATCAACGATAAAGCCGGAAGCGACGAGATCATCCACGGGATCGCGGCCATCGAATTTTTCAATCTCCATGGGAGCGGACATTCCCAACCTCGTACCGATGAGCGCCTGCGCGGCTTCCATCCGCGAAATGGCAGCAGAATCCTTTACTGATGGGGACGTTTCAGCTGCCTCATCGGTGGACTTGGCAAGCCCCGGCGAGGTTGGTGCGGCATAAGCGGTCCAGCAAATGGCGAAGATTGCCGGGAGGGTTGCCGAGAGAATGAGATGGTGAGATGGTGAGATTTCATGTTTGTTATCTAATTGGAATTGAATGGGTGACGGAAGGTCAATCAGGCGGAGATGACGGACTTGTAGCTAACTGGCGGTTGCTGCGATTCCCTTCCATTTCTATTGATAAGTGAATAGACCGACTTCTTGTGATGTGTCAAATTACCAATTCGGAATTCTTGCTGTCGCATTTTGCAACAAGCGTGTGGGAAAAGCCGCTAGAAATTGATCTCCAACCGCCCTAACGTGACAACTGGATCGCTTCACAGACTGCCGGGAAGATCTGGCGCTTGCGGCTGACAACGCCCGGCGCGTGCAGGAGGGACTCGTCAAGGCGCTCGAAGGGCAGCTTGGAAACCACGGAATCATCGCCGACGGCCAGAATCATGCTGTGGTGAAGAGCCACGTCGGTGACGGCGAGCACGGCGAGGTCGTATTTCATGCGGGTGTAGAGTTCCTGCAGCGCGGCCTCGAGTTCTTCGCGGCGACCGGCGAAGCCGTGGAGGTCGCGTTCCTCGACCTGTGAGATGCTGACGAGAAGGCCCTGCTCGTTGAATTCCTTTCGGTCCGCGTTGAGGATTTCGTCGGGAGTTCCGTTCGCGATGAGCGAGCCGACGCCGAAGAACTCGTCGGTGAATTTCTTGGGGTCCACGCCGGCGACGCCGCTCAACCAGGTGAGCATCTCACGATCCAGCAGGGTGGTGGTCGGGGATGTTAGGCAGAGGGTGTCGGAGACGATTCCCGCGCAGAGGCACATGGCCACGCTGGGCGCGGGCATCAGGCCGCGGTGGAAAAACTTGCGGCCCACCAGGGTGCAGGTGGAGCCAACCGGTTCGTTCAGATAACGGATCGGCTCGCGGGAAACGAGGTCGCCCGCGAGGCGGTGGTGGTCAATGACTTCAGTGATTTCCGCTTCCTCCACGCCGTTGACGGCCTGGGCGTATTCGTTGTGATCGACCAGGGCGAGACGGGTGCGCGGCGGGTCCACCAGGTCGGACTTGGCGATGACGCCGACCATTTTTCCTCCGGCACTTTCGATCACGGGGAAAAGGTCCTGATCGACGGCGGCCAGGTGTTTTCGCAAGCGTGAGATGGGCTCGGCGGCGGTGACGGTTTGGAAATTTTTCTCCATCACGTGCCGCACGGTCCGCGAACAACGGATCAGCGTGGAGGCGCTGGCGGTGTCGTGATGGCCACGGAGGACGACCACGCCTTTCTTTGCGGCATAGCCGAGGATTTCAGCCGACACCATGTTGTCGCCGGTGACGAGCAGGGCACGTGCGCCGTGGTCGATGGCCGAGCGCTGGACGATCGGACGGTCGCCGCAGATGACCAGGAATTTGCCGATGTTTCCTTCCTCGATCGCCCGCTTGAGACGCTTGTCGATGGTGGATTGTGACGAGGCTCCGACCAGCAGGATGAGGTCTTCCTCGAACTCCGGGGATGGCAGCATCGCGCCAAGGCTTTCCGCACTGAGGGTGTCCGCCAACTTTGCCAATGAGACATGCACCGTCCGCACGCTGAGGCCTTCGGTATCGTCCGGCAGCAGAAGCTTGAGCAGATCGAAATAACGGAGGATGCCGCAGAGGTTGCCATCGTCGTCTTCCACGGGCACGCAGCGGATCTCGGCGGCGAGCATCCGCCGGTAGGCGGTTAGGAAGGTGTCGGCCACGCTGACCTTGATGATTTTCCGGTGACAGATCATGCCCGCGTTCACACGGACGTCGGTCAGAAGCATGGGAGCCTCGAGTCCGGCGCGTTCGAGCACCCATTTCGTCCGTTGGGAGATTTCGCCACAGCGGGCGGCGATGGCATGGGGTTCCTCGCCGACGGCACGGAGCAGGGCGGCGTAGCCGATGGCGGAGCAGATCGCGTCGGTGTCCGGGTTCTTGTGACCGATAACGTAGAAGGCAGGCATGGAGGGGGTGAGAGGTAAACGGTTGGGTTTGTAGCGCGAGAATAGGGAAGGCGGGGAAGACATCAAGGTTCTTCACAGGCTGTCTGCATCCGTTTCGTGCACGTGGGATGTCTCGGTGCGGACCGTGGATTTCCTGATTTTAACTTGTTTCCAAGATACGGCGTCCCAATGTGCCTTTCTACATGGGAACATCGGCTAACCGTTCCGGAATTCGATGAACCAGGCAACATCTTGATCGGCATGACGACCATGAGAATGGGCAAAATGGGAGCGATGATCGGTTTGGCCTTTCTGACCGGCCTGATTTTTGTTTTCCCACAGATTGGGAAATTCGTGAGTGGTCCGCCGGTTGCAGGTGGAAATGCATCAATCCATGTGAGGAAGGACCGAGCGGAATCCGGGCCGATGAGCAAACAGGCCCGCGGCAACGCTTCAAAATCGGGTCTGGTCCCTGGGTCATTCACCTCTGATGAACTGGTTGCCATCTACGAGTCAAAAGGAGCAGCCGCCGCCATCGCCGTCGCGAAGGGCATGACCGGACCGGAACGCGAGACCCAGGTGACTTTCATTCTGACTTACTTGGCGCGGACGGATCCTGAGTTGGCTGCCGGTGAGCTGAAGGGGGCCGGACTTGATTTGATACATCAGAAGTTTGTCGTGGATGATGTGATGAGCAATTGGACTGATGGCAAAAAGGCTCTGGAGTGGGCCACCTCCAGTCTAGCCGGTGAACATCTTAAGTCGGCTGTGGGAAAAGCGCTGCGCACCTTGGTCGAGACCGATCCGGATGCAGCGCTCGCCTATTTGGACACCTTGCCTGCTTGCGGAAGTCGAGATCAGGCGATCCTGGACATTTTCGTGGCGTGGGGGCAGTGCGATCCAAAGGCGGCGTTGAAAATCCTCGCCGAAAATTTTCCGGTGGATGAGAGGCCGTCGGCGATCAGAAGCGTGATTTTAGGGTGGTCGCGGACCGAGTCGGCGAAAGCGGCAGCTTGGGTTGCTGCAATTCAGGATGAGACAGAACGTGTCGAATTGATGGGTACGGTGGTGAGGAGTTGGAAATCCAAATCACCCGCTGAAGCTTCTGCATGGGTGAAATCCTTGCCGGAAGGGCGGGCGAAGGAGGCGGGCAAATTGATAATTCACTCAACAATCGCAGGCATGACAGGCACTCCGGCCTCGGTCGATGGCTGGAAGACGAAAATGGTAGCATCGATGAATGATTTTGATTTCAGGAATTGGGCGTGGCAAGACCCGGACGGCGCCAGAAAATTTCTGGAAACCGATCCGAAAGGCAAAGACTTGGCTGAATTGGCCAGCACGGTCGCGTTGGGCATGTCGAGGAAAGACGGACCTGCCGCCACATTTGATTGGGCTCAAACTCTCCAAGGGCAGGCTGCGGAAAAGGCGATGCGCGCGGTGGTGATTCGATGGTCGGGTAGTGATCCTGCCGCTGCTGCAGAAAAAATAAATGCCATTGCCCCGGAGCAACGGCCACCTCTGGCCACTGCTCTCGTGGAAAACTGGACCCAGAGTGATCCCGCTTCCGCTGCCGCTTGGGTGAAGGCCTGCCAAGGCCCCGAGCAAACGCCCCTCGTCCGCGAAATCCTCCAGCGATGGACGGACTCGCAACCCCGAGAAGCCTACGCTTGGCTAGGAACCTTGCCCATGGGTCCAAGTCGCGATGAGGGAATCAACTACCTGATGCGGCGGGAAGCTCCAAGCGACCCGGAATCTGTCCTGCCTTGGATCGGCCTTCTATCAGAGCCCAAACTTCGTGAGGAGATGAGAAGAACCCTTGATGCTTATTTTAAAACGGATCGCGAGGGGAAGTGATGAATTTACATCCGCTCGGGAACATCGCTATCTAGCAGATTGAGTCCCTGCTTCCACTTTGAAAGCCGAATGAAAGGCGCGGACGGATTCGAGTCATCGGGGCCAAATCATCCTTCCCGGTCGGTTTTGATTGCCAGAGGCATTGGGAAAACGGAAGCGTTTGGAATGGAAGACGGCAGCGACAACGTGACCCGCATCCTCAACGCGGCAAGTGAGGGAGACCGGCAAGCGGCTGAGGATTTGATTCCACTCGTCTATGGGGAGTTGCGCAAGCTGGCGGCTTGGCGCTTGGGTCGGGAAGCCGAGGAGCACACCTTGCAGGCGACCGCCCTGGTGCATGACGTCTATCTGAAGCTCTCGCCCGGGGAACAACAGTGGCAGGGGAGAAAGCACTTTTTCTGCGCGGCCGCCGAGGCGATGCGCCGCATCCTGATCGACCGGGCGCGGCATCGGAAAGCCGTTCGGCATGGGGGAGAAATGCAGCGGACCGGGTTCGCGGAAGACACCATCGCCGTTCCTTCCGTGAAAGATGACGAGATTCTAGCCATTCATGAAATCCTCGATCGTTTCTCCCAAATCGAACCTCGCAAGGCGGAGGTGGTCAAGTTGCGCTACTTCGTCGGAATGACGATCGAGGAAACCGCGGAGGCGCTCGGCATTTCGACGCCCACGGCGAAGCGCGACTGGATTTATGCGCGGGCCTGGATGTTCCGGGAACTGAAACAGGACGTTTGACGGGACCTCCGGCTTTTCCGGGTCCATGGCGGAGGCCGGAGTTTTTTGATCCCTTCTTCGGGATTATTCCGCATAGGGTGATTGGCGTCAGGTCGATGACGGTCCCGACCTCCCACCAAGAACCACCCGCCGTGCCGAATCAACCCACTCCGGAAATCATCCTGTTCGCGGCCTTGGAAATCCCATGCCCACAGGAACGCGCCGCTTATCTCGCCGGGGTGTGCGGGGGCGATCATGCATTGCGCAAAGAGGTTGAGATGCTCATCGCCGCGCACTTTGCGGACGAGACTTTCATGGCGCCCTTGGACGATCCTCTTTGGCTCGAGGCACGCAGTGAGCGGGAGGGCGACATGATAGGCCGCTACAAACTGCTCCGGCAGATCGGCGAGGGCGGTTTCGGTACGGTCTTTCTAGCGGAACAAAGCCAGCCGGTGAAACGTCAGGTGGCGCTCAAGGTGATCAAGCCGGGCATGGACTCCAGGGAAATCATCGCACGTTTCGAGGCCGAGCGACAGGCGCTCGCCATGATGGACCACCCGCACATCGCGAAGGTGCACGACGCGGGGACCACGGAAGGCGGGCGGCCCTACTTCGTGATGGAACTGGTCATGGGGATGCCGATCACGAAATACTGTGCCGAGGGGAACCTCGATACCAGGGAACGGCTGGAGCTTTTCACCGACGTGTGCGCGGCCGTGCAGCACGCGCACCAGAAAGGCATCATCCACCGGGACCTGAAGCCGTCCAACATCCTGGTCCCGCTCCACGACGGCAAGCCGATGGTGAAGGTGATCGACTTCGGAATCGCGAAGGCGATCGGGATGGAACTCACCGAGAATAACGGTCTTCACGCAGTTCGGCAGGATGATCGGGACGCCGCAATACATGAGCCCGGAGCAGGCGGAACTCAACGCGCTGGATGTGGACACCCGCAGCGACATCTATTCGCTGGGGGTGATCCTGTATGAACTGCTAACAGGCATGACGCCGCTGGACGGCGACCAGCTTCGCGGCGCGGCCTACGGCGAGATGCAACGCCTGATCCGCGAGCAAACGCCGCCGAAGCCGAGCACCAAGCTGGCGGAATCCCAAGAGCAGTTAGGCCATTCCGGAGTCTCGCCACGCGCCCTGCGGGGTGACCTCGACTGGATCGTGCTGAAGGCCCTCGAAAAGGATCCCGCACGCCGATACGAGTCCGCGGGCGCGATGGCGGAGGACCTGTTCCGTTTTCTCCAGCACAAGCCGGTCGAGGCCCGTCCACCGAGCATGACGTATCTCATGCAGCGCTTCACCCGGCGCCATCGCGGGCCGGTTTTCGCAGGTGCGGCGCTTTTGCTGGCGCTGGTGCTGGGGGCGGTGGGAACCACGATCGGCATGAAACGCGCGGTTGATGCCAAGGAGGAATTGATAGGAAAAAACGCGGAACTGGACCGGCAGAAACTGGCACTCGTCGATTACAAGGAGCGACTGGCTGGCCTGCTGGAGTCGAACCAGAAGATGCTGGGCGAGATCAGCAGAATGGACACGAGCGAAGCAAGGCTGCCCACGGAGTTCGAGGCGCTTCGAAAGGAAAACCAGGCCCTGCTGGACAAGGTCAAAAACGAGGTGGCGAATCAGGAACGCTACACGGAGGAAATCGAGAGGCTGATGCAGGCAAAGGCGAAATTGGAAAGGTTGGTGATCGAATCCAATGACACCGGTGCAGCCGTCGAATTGGCTCGCGCCAGGCTTTTCGAGGACAGCACCACCGCGCTGACAGCGAACGAACGCGGCCAGTTTTACCTCGACGGGAAACTGATCCCGTTCCCCACGTTGCTCAAGGCCTTCGCCTCGCCGCCCGACGATGATTCCCAGGAGAAAACCATGCAGCGCTGGCTGAAAGTGACCCTACCCGCAGGTGCGAAGCCGACGGATGCCGTCTTCCATTACCGCCTTCGCCAGATCGCTGCCGCTGCGGACCAGATCGGACTCCGGCACGGATTATTTGCGGAGAAGGATCAAAAATCGGACAACTGAGAAGCAGGGCGTATCAGGCGCAGGCTGAAGAATTTCACGGATCAGAAAATTCCCTGATCCTTTTGACGCGGAAATTCCGCATCTGTAGGTTGACGGGTGACAGATTTCATCCGTCCTCAACATCCACATCCTCGAACCCACCATGAGCAACGATCCCTCTTCACAACGGCCCGTCCGCAGCATCAGCCTGCCGCCCCTCGCCGCCTTCGCCCTCTCGCTCGGCCTCGCGGGCTCCACCTACATCGCCGCCACCACCTGGCGGGATGTCAGAAAACAACCGGATAAGAACAACATCCGCATCACCGGGTCCGCCAAGAAGAGAATCGTCTCCGACCTCATCGAGTGGTCGGCGACCATCGAGGGCAAGGGGAGCGACCGCACCGCCGCCTATCTGTTGCTGAAAGGTGGGACCGAAAAGGTGGTGGATTTTTTGAAATCCCAGGGCATTAAGCCGGACGACATCAAGACCCAGTCCGCGAACATCACCGAGGAGTTCGAGATGGTGCGTGAGGACAAGGTGCTTCCCGGCACCACGGTTCCCGTCCGGACGGAAACCCGCAAGTCCATCGGCTTCCGCGCCTTGCAGGTGGTATCCGTGGGTTCGTCGAATGTCCCGCAGATTGAGAAAGCCTCGCGGGAGATCACCTCGCTGCTGGAGCAGGGCGTCTTCGTGACCTCCAATCCGCCAAACTATTACTACACCCGTCTCGGCGAACTCAAATTGGAGATGCTGGCAGAGGCCGCCAAGGATGCCCGCAACCGTGCGGAAAACATCCTGCGCTCGGCTGGCAATACCGACATCGGACCGCTCGTTTATTCGTCCATGGGCATCATCAATATCAACCCGGCCAACTCGACGGAAACGTCTAACGAAGGTAACAACGACACCTCGTCCTACGAGAAGGACATCATCACCATCGTCCGCGCCGAGTACAAGGTCAATTGACGGGTCATATGCCTGAACCAATGAAATCGATCACTCTCCTCATCACATCACTCCTTGCCGGTGCCACACTCGTTTTTGCCGATGGCATTCCGGTGGACCACAAGACGGGTAAAGTCACCGTGCCGCACACCATCGTCTCACTAACGGCGGACCAGATCGAGGAAACCCAGACGCTCGGCACCTTCACCCTCACGCCGGAGCAATGGCGTGAGATCCGCGCCAAGTCGCCACAGTGCCCGAAGCGTTTCAACAACGTCGTTCCCGTGACTTGGAACGACTGCACTTGTGGCCTGGAAGAAGAATACGTCATCGCACTGTCCCGGGATCGCGTCGCCGTGATGCATGACGAGCCTTCCACAGTGAGCGTCGCAACCGTCCGTTACGGGCTTTTCCTGGAACGCCGCACCACCACTCTTCGCATGAATGAGCGCGGGGAGTTTCATCTCGACGGAATGCTGGTTCCCTTCAAAACACTGCTAAAGGCGTTCGAAACGCCGCCTGAGGGTGTGAAGCGGGATGATCAAGGGAAACTTCAGGTCACCGTCAGCGAATACGGAAGCGTGTACACCTGCACACCCGGTCTGAACGTCGAGTTGCCCGTGGGCGCGAAGCCGACGGATGCGGTTTTTGAATCACGTCTCAAGCAAGTCGCTGTCCTTGCGGATCGACTGGGCTTCCGTGTGCTATTTTCGGACATCAACGACGAATAGGATCGCTGATCCGCAACGAGCCGCACGCACCATGCACCAACACTCGCCCGATCGCGAAACGCCCCACCGGTTGCAGGCCCTCGCCTTTCAGGTGAAAACGCGGCTGTTTCAACTGCGGCGCTTTCTAGCAGAAATCGGCAGGCGTCCCCCGGCATACGGCAAGGCACGAGCGCTGATCGATGCCCCGGTGGTCGCCGAAAAGCGGGCGCCGCTGTGGCGGGAGGTGAGCCCGGAAGAGTTTCCACTAACAGCCGGCAAGGTGGAGAACCTGCGCATCGCCGCCCGCGCGTTTCACGGCCTGGAAATCCCGCCGGGCGGAGTGCTGAGTTTCTGGCGGCAGCTCGGACGGACCACCCGGCGCAAAGGTTTTCATTCCGGACGTGAACTGCGAGAAGGCTGCATCGTCCCCGCCATCGGTGGCGGACTTTGCCAGCTCAGCGGCCTGCTCTATCAGGCGGCGCTCGAAGCGGGCCTCGAAATCATCGAGCGCCACGGCCACTCGCGCGTGGTTCCGGGTTCACAGGCCGAGCAGGATCTGGATGCCACGGTTTTCTGGAACTATGTCGATCTGCGCTTCCGCAACCACCTGCCATGGCGCATCGAAACGGAACTCACCGCAACCGAACTCGTGGTCCGCATCCGGGCGATGTCCGCTTCCCAGCATCGGGAGACTCCTGTGCCCTTGCCGTTTCCAACGCCGCGCGCGCTACCATCCGGCGATTGCCTGTCCTGCGGCATGACCGGGTGTTTCCGCCACCCGTCCGCAGTGAGGGAGAACGCCCCGGCGCTGGGGCATTCCGCGTTTTTGTTAGACTCGCGCTGGCCCGAGTTCGATCGTTGGTGTGCGGAACACTCGCGACCCGGCGACCGGTGGTTCACGCCGATGGACGGCGGCAGGTGGCACAAGCCGAACTACCAGTGGTCCGCGCCGGTTGGCATTGCGTTGCGCCACGCCACGCTTGCCGCGCTGCGGCGTTCATTGAGCCAGCGCCGGCTGCCCGCCCAAGGAGCGCGCAGGCAAAAGGTCCTGATCCGCGGCGAGGCGGAAATCGCGCGGACCTGCGCGAGGATGCTCGATCCCAAATGCCGTCATGTGGTGGTTTCCCAGAACCTCCTGCCTCACCTCTGGCGGCTCGGCGTGCTCGGCGGACGGAGTTTTGATGTCTTGTTAGAGCGCTGGCCGATGGAGGAACTGCAGCGGCGGCTCGACCAGGCAAAGTCCGCCCACCCGCAATCCACCACGCTGGGCGACTTTCGGGCCGATGAGGATTTGCTGCGGGCCGAGCGGGAAGCGCTCGCCGCCGCAGGACGCCTGATCACACCGCATCTGGCGCTGGCGGCCCATTTCGGCCCGCGCGCGTGGTTGATCCCATGGGAAATGCCCGCCCCGATGCCCCGCTTCACCGTTGCCGGAAAACCATCATTGTTTTTCCCTGCCTCCAGGCTTGGCCGCAAGGGCGCATTCGAACTGGCCGACGCGCTGAAGTCCGGCATCGACGCGGAACTGCGCTTCCTCGGAGCGGCCGATGAAGGATCCGCCGATCCCTTTTCGGGGATGAATTGCTCCCGCGGCAAGGTGAGCGACCTCGCTTCGGCATCGGCCTTGGTGCTTCCCGCGTGGATCGAACACCAACCCCGTCTGGCGCTGCTCGCGCTGGCGAGCGGTGTCCCGGTGATCGCCACCGAGGCCTGCGGCCTGCCGCCGCATGAAATGTTACACGTCATCGCCGTGCCGGATGCTGCCGCTCTTGCAACCGTGATCCGTTCCGTTTTGCAGCCCTCTCTATCAACCTGCGTTGCGTGAATCCATTCAGGCTCTTGTCGGTAATTCCCGGGATCCATGCGTATGCATTTTGTCTGGGAACTTGAATGGGGATCTTGAATGAGCATTCGGGGCAATTTGATGAGGCCCAGAGTCGTTTGGGATCAGCGTCTGCTGTAATCACTTTCACTGAATGTTAAAACTTTCGTTCCTGTTTCTGAAATTTCCTTCGCAATCACCAAATCAGGCGGAACTTTCACACCCCGGGCCTGCAGCATTTCTGCCGCGACGAGACGTATTCCATAACGAAGGGATGTGTATTCGCTCTTTTCATTTCCGGACCCATATGAGGTTATTGCAGACGTCACATATCCCCCGTGGCCAAGCAATTCTTCGAGCAACGGAGTGTCTTGTGCGTCGTTGGCGAGAGAGAGGTATCGCACTTCATATTGCATGTCGTACAATGGCGGCATGAGGACTTCCCCCGTTCTGCCTTTTTCCTTCTGCAAATGCCGCCTGATCGCGTCAGTAACGATCGGGCCGAAATTGATCGTCCCTCCGGCAGAATACTTAGCCCAATAGTAAAACAGAGATGCCACCATTGCCGGATCCGATTCCGAGACATCCCTCCAAAGCTTTTCCTGTGCGGAATCCTTGGGTGGCAGATTGGGAAGCCAGCGCCCACGGGATCGCATGAATTCCGCATTTCTGCCACGCGAGGCGAGCGCGAGAAGGACCTTCGGTTTGAACTCGGCACGGAAGCCCATCGCCTGCTCCGCCAACCACTCCCATTCATTGCGCCGTGCGAAAGCACATGAGGCGATGTAGGTGGCGTTCTCAGTGGTATTCAGCAACTTCACGAGATCTTCCCTTCTGAGAAAGCTATCCACGAGGAAATCCGATTCCAGCAGACCTTCCATCAGGCTTCGCGTCTTTTCATCCGCATTCTGATGAAGTCCGGCAGCGTGGCGTGTCAGCGCCGCCCATGGAGTGAGGTCGGTTAGCATGCCGCTTTCGGGCTGTCCTATCCGTCTTTGGGAAAAGAACGTTCTCGAAAGCTGTCCGCACACACGCCAAGGGACAAGTGTCGCTTCGAATTCGGAAGGTTGCCGGTTGATCCGCTCCCAACAAGCGCGAACCAGACGATCCAAGGACTGATCCTCCGGTTCAGGTTTGGAGAGAAGCCGGTGGATTTCTTCCGCTGCCTTTTTCTGTTCAGTGGTTGATTCCTTGGCGGAGCTCCAACGATCGGCAAGTGCTTTCGCGCTCTCCCTGACGTTGGTCGCCTTCCCGAAAGCGTCCAGCAATTCCACCGCGCTCACGCGCTGGAGCGGGGTCAATTCCTGCGATTGGTCGTAAAACGCATCCGAAAACAACTGTGGGAGCCACCGCACCGCCATTTTGTCTTTTGCAGCAAGCGCCACATCCCCCATCGAGACGACTCCAACCCCCTCATTCGAAACAACCCAGGGAGAAGAATTCATTTTGTAACGCACCTTGGCCGCTTTTCCCTCTCGCGGAGTGTATCCACTGAATTTCCAGTGCATGCCAGGGGTACCGAGGCTCCGCCGTAACTGAGTCCGCAATCACTGAATTGATGTTCTTGGGCTCGGACCCATTTCCCGGCTTCGTCCTGATACTCCAGTTTGACGTAAAAATCCCAATCCTGATGGGCCAGAAGCTGGTCGGCTTGTTTCCCATTGATGAAATAGAGAGGAATGCCTTGTGGCCCGGGATTCGCAAAGTCGGCGACCAAAGTCACTGAATCCACCGGCGGTTTGATGTGGGAAGGCAATTCCGAATTCGGGATGGGTCCTGATGAGAAGGGCGCTGCATGAGCTGTCCATGTAAGCGAAAAGCCCAAGGCAATCACACCCGACAACAAACAGAAACGCTTCATGGACGCACTATGAGTGTACCGAATGAAAACACAATCCCGATGCAGCGAAAGCGATCATTCACGATCACCATACAAAACGCAGAGAAAGCCCTTGCGAAGGAAATTCAATTCAAATTCCCAGACAAATTGAATATTGAATGGATCCCGGGCTCCGCGGAAACAAAGAAGAAGGGCGAACATTTTTTCTTGCCATCTGTGTATTAGGTGTATTAGTTGGCGTCATACACCGTGGCGCTCTTCCCCATACAGTTCAAGGCAGGCATCCCCGTTTACGAGCAAGTGCTCTATGCGGCCCGCAAGGCCATCATTGCGGGTGATCTGGCTCCGGGAGAGATTTTCCCTTCGGTGCGGGCGCTCAGTGCCGAATACCAGATCAACCCTAACACGGTCCAAAAAGCGCTGGCCGCGTTGAGGGCCGAAGGATTGCTCGAAAGCCATCCGGGCATTGGAAACCGGGTGGTCGCGGTGCCCAAGGCGAGCGCCCAGGAGCGGAAGGCCCTGCTGGACGAGCCGCTTGAGGCCATCGTCATCAAGGCGAAACAACTCAATCTCACCATCGAGGAAGTCAGCAGCGCGCTGGAACAACATTGGAAGAAATTATGAACACCCCTGTCATCGAAACCATCGGGCTCGAACGCAGCTACGGAAAAACCCGGGCTCTGGCACCCTTGGATCTCAACCTCCACGCCGGCACCGCGCTGGCGTTGTTAGGCCGCAATGGGTCTGGAAAAAGCACCTTGATCCGGATCCTCATGGGCTTTGTCCGTCCGAGTCGCGGGACGGCGCGGGTGTTCGGCCATGCCCCGGGCCGGCTTCCGGAAAAAGTTCGTGCGGAAATCGGCTACATCGCCGACGCGCAGGACCTTCCGGGCTATCTGAAGGTGGCGGACTACTTCGCCTACTTGCGTCCTCTCTATCCGACGTGGGACCGCGATTTTGAAAGACGTCTGATCAAACTCTTCGACGTGCCGCTTGACCGGAAACTGCGCCATGTTTCCCGCGGCCAGCGGGTGAAGGCCGCGTTCGTGGGCGCGCTCGCCTACCGCCCGAAGCTGTTGCTGATGGACGAACCCTTCAGCGGGCTCGATCCGGCGATCCGCGACGAGGTGCTCGACGCGTTGTTGGAAACAATGAACCAGGATGAATGGACCTTTGTCATCTCATCCCATGAGATCGATGAAGTCGAGCGGCTCGCGGACCAGGTCATTATCATGGACGATGGAGTGGTCGGCCAACGTGAGGAAAAGGACGCCCTGCTCGCACACTGCCGCGTGATTTCGCTGCATTCCTCGGCCTCCTGCGTACCCGCCTCGCTGCCTTTGCATTGGTGGAATCCGCAGTCGTCGGATGGCCGCGTGACCTTTGTGGACTCGGCCTGGCAGGAAGCCACATTTCTCACCGATCTGATGGTGCATTTCCCGGATGCGAAGCACGTCGCCATCGAACCCGCGCCACTGCGCTCCATCGTCCGCGCCTTTCTCCGTCACAACGATTGACCCTCTCTTCCCATGAACAAGACACTTCATCTCATTAAAAAGGACCTCCGTATCTGCGCCTGGTGGTTGCTGTTGTGGGCGTCCCTTTGTATCACCCACTTCGGTCTCCGGATGCACCAGTTGAGCTTCGGCGACACGGCGGCCACCTCCGGATTCTGGAGCCAATTGGAAACCACTGATCGCTGGGATTGGCAGGCGCTGCACTGGCTTCCGTTGCTGATCGTTCCGTTCTTCATGCACGCGGACCCCTTGGTGAAACGATACGCGTTCTGGAAATCATTGCCCGTCAACCTCTGGCGGTTGGTGTTCGCGAAGATGGTCATTGTAATAGCGTTCTTCTTCCTGCTGCCGCTCGTTTTGGAAATCGTCTATCTACGCGCCGCAGGGCTTACGCCGATGCTGGGAGAGGCTCTATGGATGTGGGGCGCGCGTTTTCTGCCGCTCGTCGTTGCGGTGACTCTCGCCTGCTTCGTCACACCCGGCATGCTGTGGGGACTTCCCGCCGCGGGGATGCTCTACATTTTGTTAGGCAGGATATTGCCCGGTCCACGGTCATTTGAAACCCCAAAGGAAACCGCGACTGTCGCAGTGCTTCCAAGCCAAGCTGCCGGATACCGGATGCTCGTGGATCCGAATTCCGGCAAGGTCGAGACGGGAACAGTACCCTATATCGACCCGGTTAGCGGCAAGCAAAGGCGCAAGGAGAACAGCCTGTTCTCGGTCCAACTGAGAGTGGACTCACTGCCGGAAGACGTCTTGATCGGAAACATCGGCTGTGAGTTTGAAAATCTTATACTGCCGGATCGGCAAATCGAACTCGATCCAAAACAAAGCACAACCACGAGTGCATGGAATCCAAATTCCCTGCCGGTTCAGGAAACCTCCAGGGAAGCCAACAACATCGGACTTTACGATATCAGGAACACCCGCAAGGAGTGGAGCTTCACGACCGGCTACCCGTTTTCTCCACGCGTCATTCCGGGCGAAGGAGGAAAGTTAAAGGGAATCGTGCGAGCTGTCATGGTCAGAAAGATCACAATCAAGGAAATGGATGTCACGGCGGCGGATAGATGGAACGTCGGATTGGTGCGGTTCAGCAAACAAGCGTCCGTGTCGCAGGGCACGGACACTTTTTCCTTTGGGACCAGTTTCTTCAAGCCGCTTTCGCCTCGAAGCCCTGGAGAGAGCAGGATTCCCTATCTCGCAGGCCTCTATTCTACCAACGGAGGAACGCGCATGCTCGCCCCCGGTGATGCGATCGCATGGATTAGCCATAAGAGTCTTCCCTACGGCAGGATCGTGACCGGAAGCGTGAACATGTTCGATGACACCACCCGCTGCCGGGCTCTCAGCGTGCAGGAATCAACGCTATCCTCGCGCGGAGATCTCGCCCCGCGCATGGCTCCGCTGGCGAAACTGCGATATCTTGAAGAGCAATCCGGCCCGGAAAACTGGAAACTCCAATTTGTCCGTTACGAACTGCTCGGACAGATCGACATCCCGTTTTCCGTCAATGTGAAACGCCCTCAATCGCTTCCCGTGTTTCAGGAAGAAGGCGAGATCGATCCCTTGGGCGAACTGCCACCCTCCCTCGAAACACAATTGGCCGCCATCCAACTGCCAGAGAACCCTTCGGCAGAAGACACGCGCCGCACAATGGTTGCCCTCACCGAACTTTGCGTGAACCAAGGTGATCTGAGCAAGCGTGATTCGCTGCTCGCTCCCTTGTTAGGGCGCATGGCGGCAGCCCATCCGGAGATCCTTTTCGAGGAAATCAAGAGCGCCGCAGATCGGGTGCGGAAACCCATGGATTCTGACGACCGCATCCCGCAATATGACTCGGGATTCCACGACTCAGGTTCCTCACTCTGGCAGTTGCCGACCGGGGGATTGAATGGATACTGGCAGCGGGTCGTCCGCGCGCTGATTCAAAATTCAAAACCCAAAGACAAGGAGTTGTTCCTGCGCTATCACTCGCCGCAGATCGACCTGTTGAACGCGATCCAGCGGCACGGTTGGGAGCAGGACGCCTTGCCACTCATGCAGGGCATCACGAAACGGGAACCAGTTCCCCTGACGTTCTCAAGGTTCATTGCCCGCTTCCCGTCCCCGGAGACCACCGAAGCCTTGCTCGCCCAGATCCGCATGGGAGCCCATGAATTTTACCGGGTGCTCGACGCGATCGACAGCGGTCTGGTCGATGGCCCGACGGCGGCGAACGCGGCCTGGGACACGACGGCGGCGCGGGCGGTCCGGATCACCGACGTCCGCGACGCATTTCTGTTAGCCGTGAAATATGGCGTGGAGAGCGCACCCCGCGACCTTCAGCGCATCATCCGTTCCGGCATGCTTGAGAGTGGCTCGGACAAGAACATGAACCAACGTCTCCTGCTGGGCATGCTGCAGGCGCTTTCCGTACGAAGCGACTGCCCCTTGAAGTTGCCGGAAGGAGTCGCATGGCTGGAGGAAAATGCCTTCGAACTGATGTGGAATCCCGTGAGCAGGCGCTATGAGAAATCCGGTGCCGCCCCGGGTGCGCCGTGGACGGATCCACCGGAAGCCCTCGGCACATGGATTGATCCGATGGGGGTTGGGACTTTCCAAGTGGATGGGGACAGCATCCGCATGACATCGCGCGCCATGGACACCGATTTCGGTTACCTCATCTGTCAGAGAACCATTCCCAGGTTCATGAAAGAAGTAAAAGGGGATTTCACCGCCGAAGTGACGGTGGATTTTCCGTTCCAACCTTCACCATCGTGGAACGGCAAGGATGACCGCATCGTGCGGAACGCCGGACTCATTGTGGAAGAAGGTCGCTACAATTTCCAAAGCATCCACCGGAACCACAAGGGAAGAACCGATCCTCCTGATTTGCGAGATGAGCTTCAGCGAGGCTCTAACAAATGGATCCAGAAGGTGCAAAATCCCACTTGGAAACCGACTGAGCCAGTCCGGCTGAAACTTTGCCGCCATGGCAATTGGTTCTACACCGCTTGGAAGCAAGGCGATGGGCCGTGGAACGAGTCCGAGGCGAAGTATAACGAGGGCTGGATGAACACCGTGCGCGTCGGTCCCTACCTCTGCAACAGGTTGATCCAACCGATGGAGGCGAAGTTCACGGGTTACCTCCTCCGCGCGGGTTCGGACCCGCCGCAGCGACCGGTGAAAGGAAAGTTCCAGACTCCGAATGTCACCCCCACGCCGGATGGCGCAGAGCTGAAAGACTGGGGCGTCGTCAGCAACCTGTTTCAGAACGGCGAGTTCAGCCAGGACGGCGGTAAGCTGCGGATTCGTTCCGCGCCTAAGCTCAACGACTGGACGCTCGACAACCGTGGCGGCGAGCCCGCCGTGCTGCAGCCGGTTACCGGTGATTTCACCTATGAGGTCACTGTTGGCCCGGCTCCGGAGCAAGAGTGGGCAGCGGCAGTGGTGGTGCTGCGTAATTCAAGTAAGCGTTCCAGTTACAAAGTGGGAAGTGGAACCCGGGAGCGGAGGAAATTCGCTTTGTCCAATTCGATCTGGCCTGAAGGTCCGGCCAGTGGTCCGCCACCGCCGCGAAACCCGATCGATTTCAAGAAACCCATGCGAATCCGGGTCGAGCGCACCGGCACGCTCCTGAGTGCTTTCACACGGCAGGAAGGTGACGCGGACTGGCAGCCGCTGGCACCGCGCGTCCTGTCCCAGTGGCCGGATGATCTATACATCGGCGTCGCCGGAACAAACTTCGGGCCAGACGAAGCTATCCTGGAATTCGAAAACCCGGTGCTCGTTCGTAAACCCAACCCGACCGGGCGATGAGCGCGATGCACACAAGTTCCTCGCCGCCTCCGCGCGTCACATCCGCTCCGGAACATCGATACCTAGCAGATCGAGTCCCTGTTTCAACGTGCGGGAAGTCAGGTCACAAAGCGCCAGACGGCTGGAGCGGGTCGGCTCCTCGGACTTGAGCACCGGGCAGGCCTCGTAGAACGAATGGAAGGCGCGGGCGAGTTCCAGCACGTAGTTCGCAAGCAGGTTGGGACGGAAGTCGTCGAGGATGAGCGGCAGGACTTCGCCAAAGCGGGCGAGCAAGCGGGCAAGATGGATTTCCGCCTCCTCGGTGAGGTGGATTTCGGCGGTGGAGGAGTCGAATGGGGCGTCGAGCTTGCGGAAAATCGAGCGGATCCGCACGTGACGATTATTGGAGATACGGAGCGGTGTCGCCTTGCAGTGCGAGCATCCGGTCCCATGAGAAAACATAGTCCGTCATGCGGTTCTGCGAGAGTTCGGCGAACTTGACCGCGCCGATGCCGACGATTTCCGAAATCCTCGCGGCTTCCTCGCCTTGCAGGTCGGGATTCTTCTCCGCGATGGCCTTGGCGGCACGCTCGACGGCTTCCTCCAGCACCTCGACGAGGCCGACGTTCTCGCCGGAGCGGGTTCGCATGAGCTTGCGGTCGTCGCCAAGGATGGAACCGAAGCTGACGTGTTGGAAATCGCAGGTTTTCCCCCAACGCGCGGCGGCGTCGAAGAGTTGGCGGAAATGCAGTTGCTGCGGGACGCCCACGACATACCAGATGTGGTCCGCTTTCCATTCGTCGATGCGATATTGGATCGTCGCCAGATCGGTGGTCGCGTAGAGGAAACCGCCGTCCGCCTTGCGGATGATCGCGGGATTGTCGGTCCAGCCGTCTTCCTTGTGGACCATGAACGGATCCTCCTCCTTGGGCTTGGTGTCGTCCGAGAAAATACAGACCGCGCCGTTGCTCTCGCGGGCGATGCCTTTTTCGAGGAACTCCGTGACGATGCCGGCGAGGCGGTCGTTGTAGAAACTCTCGCCGTGCCAGTGATCGAATTTCACATCGAGCTTGTCGTAAATCTTCTGCAGGCCGGCCTTCGAGACATCGATGCATTTCTGCCAGATCGCGAGGTTTTCGGGATCGCCCGCCTGGAGTTTCACGAGCTCCGCCTTGCAGGCATCGAGGATGCCGGGATCTTCCTTTTGCGAATTCACCACCCGATAGATCCGGACCAGCTCCGGGATCGGATTGGCTGTTAGCGCGGCCTCGTCGAGGAAATGGTTCCAGCCGTAGATGATCATCCCGAACTGCGTGCCCCAGTCGCCGATGTGGTTGTCCGCGATGACGTTGAAGCCAAGGAACCGCGCGATCCGCGCCAGCGAATCCCCGATGATGGTCGAGCGGATGTGGCCGACGTGCATCGGCTTGGCGACATTCGGGAGCGGAGAAATCCACCACCACGGTCTTGCCCGCACCGGTGGCGGGAACGCCGAGCCTTTCGTCACGGAGAAGCGCCGAGGTGTGCGCCTCGTAGGCGGAGGGAAGGATGCGGAAATTGATGAAGCCGGGGCCGGCGATGTCCGCGGCGGCGAGGTCGGTTAGATCGAGCTGGTCGATGATTTCCTGGGCCAGGGCGCGGGGATTCGTCTTGCGCTGCTTGGCGAGGACCATCGCCGCATTCGACTGGTAGTCACCGAAGCGGAGATCGGCCGCGGCGGTGACCGGGGCACGGGTGGGCTCGCCGAGAGCTGTTGTTAGGGCGGCGGCAAGGCGGGATTCGAGTTCCTGGAGAATCGTCATGTTTCGGAAATTTGTGAGCAGTCGAAATCAAGCGCTCACCCGGGACGGCTTGGAATCGAAGATGGCGAGGACCTCGTTGATATTTTCGGCAGCGCCGAGCTGGCGGAGGACCTCGCAGTTGGTGAACATCTTGGCGATGGCGGCGAGCGTCCGCAGATGCAGGTGATAGTCCCGGCGGGGGACGATGAAGAGGATGATGAAATGCACGGGCGCGTTGTCGAGCGCCTCGAAATCAAGCCCGGCCCTGGAGCGGCCGAATACGGCGATGACGTGGTCGAGATGATCGGAGAACGCGTGGGGAATGGCGACCCCGGAGCCGATGCCCGTGCTGACCTGTTCCTCCCGCGCCTTGAAGGCGGCCAGCATTTCCTCGTGCTGGCTTTCCGGGAGCTGCCCCGATTTCACGAGGTGATCGACCAATTCCACGATCGCAGGCCAGTGCTCCGCCGCCTTCATATCGAGGATGATCTGGTCGGAATTGAGCAACTTGGCCAACTTCATAAAACAGGACCCACGTCCGCGGATGATTGCGGTGGGGGCGAGTGGTTAATGTCCTTACCCTGTGATGGCAAGCTGATTTCCCAGCCTCTATCGAACTCACGGAGCAAAACGATCCCACGCGATGATCTCCCGCATCCCGTTCCATCGGGGTTGACGCTCGCGCGTTCGTGGCTACAGCTATGCCGCCATGCAAGCCGACAACGATCCCAGCAACGAAAATGAAACCCCGGTGGACAACGCCGGGGCGGAACCGGTTTCCGAAGCTCCCGCTGCCGAGCTCGACCCGTGGGAGGAACTTGAGGCCGAGGCCGCGAAATGGAAGGAAGTCTCGCTGCGCACCGCTGCCGAGATGGACAACCTGCGCAAACGCACCGCCCGCGACCGCGAGGATGCGATCCGCTACGCCAACCAGCGCCTGCTCGAGGAACTCCTTCCCGTGATCGACAATTTCGAAATGGGCATGCAAGCCGCGTCGCAGGACACCAAGTCGATGATCTACATCGGCATGGACATGGTGCGCCGGCAGTTGAACGAATTCCTTGCTTCACAAGGAGTTGAGGAAATCCCGACAACGGGTCAGTTCGACCCGAACGTCCACGATGCCGTGGCCCAGGAAGAATGCGCCGCCGGTGAGGAAGGCCGCATTCTCAAGGTCACCCGCCGCGGTTTCAAGCTACGTGATCGCTTGCTCCGCCCTGCCAGCGTGGTCGTTTCCAAGGTCCCAACCCCTGCAGAAGGAGGCGCGGCTTAAATCATGGCTGGGAAACGCGACTACTACGAAATTCTTGGCGTCTCGAAGGATGCCTCGGCCGAGGAAATCAAGAAATCCTACCGCAAGCTCGCGGTGAAATTTCACCCGGACAAGAATCCGGGTGATCACACGGCGGAAGACAAGTTCAAGGAACTCGGCGAAGCGTATGAAGCCCTCAGCGATGCCGACAAGCGCGCTGCCTACGACCGCTACGGCCATGCCGCCTTCAACGGCGGTGGCGGCGGACGTCCCGGCGGTGGCGGATTCCACGATCCGATGGACCTTTTCTCGCAGGTCTTCGGCGGTGCCTTCGGTGGCGGATTCGAGGAATTCTTCGGTGGCGGCGGATCGCGCCGCAGCTCCGGCAAGCAAAAGGGCAGTGACCTCCGGTATGACCTGGAAATCACCCTTGAGGAAGCAGCGCGCGGTGTCGAGAAGGAGCTGGAAATCGAACGCTTCGTCCCGTGCGAGCCCTGCGGAGCCAAGGGCACCAAAGGTTCCGGCGGGGTGAAAGCCTGCTCGACCTGCGGAGGCCGTGGCGTCGTCGCACGACAAGCGGGGATTTTCATCCAGCAAACCACCTGCCCGGAATGCCGTGGCGCGGGCGAAACCATTTCCGACCCCTGCAACTCCTGCAAGGGCGACGGCCGTGTCCAGCGCGACAGCCGCATCAAGCTGCGCATCCCGGCCGGTGTCGATACGGGCACTCGCCTCCGTTCCTCGGGAAATGGCGACTCGGGCGTCCGCGGCGGTGCGGCGGGAGACCTCTACGTTTTCCTCCATGTCCGCGACCACGACATCTTCGAGCGCGACGATTCGGATCTGTTCTGCTCCGTCCCGCTGCCGTTTTCCGTCGCGGCGCTGGGAGGCGAGCTCAAGGTTCCCTCGCTCGACGGGCAATCCTCCATCAAGATCCCCGTCGGCACTCAAGGCGGCACCGTTTTCCGTCTCCGCGAAAAGGGCATGCCGGCGCTTTCCGGCGGACGCCGCGGCGATCTCAACGTGACCGTACAGGTCGAGGTGCCGACCAAGCTCAACGGTGATCAGCAGGAAAAGCTCCGTGCGTTTTCCGAATCCATCGGCGAGCACAATTCCCCGATGCAGGAGGGCTTCTTCCAAAAGGCCAAGCGCTTCTTCGATCTCTGATCCATGGCCCGTTTCCACCTTCCCCCGGAAGCTTGGCTGGAAAATCCGGCCCTGACCGGGGACGAGGCACGCCATCTCTCGCAAGTCCTGCGGATGAAGGCTGGCGATTCGGTCATCATTTTCGACGGGAAAGGCCGCCGCGCTTCAGCGGAAATCCTCTCGGTCTCGCGGGACCGGGTGCCTTTGAAACTCGGCGAAATCCTCCCTTCAAGATCGCCCTTGCCCGTCATCACGCTGGCCCAGGCCATCCCCAAGGGGAAGAACATGGACCTGATCGTCCAGAAATCCGTCGAGCTCGGCGTCGCCGCCATCCAGCCGCTCGTCACCCGGCACACCGTCGTCCAACCGGGCGAGGGGAAATCGGAGAAATGGCGGCGCAACGCACTCGAGGCCTGCAAGCAGTGCGGTCAGGACACGCTCCCGGAAATTGCCGAACCACTCGCCTTCAAGACCTGGATCGAAGGTCAGAAGGACACTCCGGGTCTCAAGCTCATCGCCTCCCTCGCCCCCGGTGCGAGGCCGTTCCGGGAGGTGCTCAGGGATTTTCCCGCCACTCGTGAAGCGACTCTGCTCATCGGTCCGGAAGGGGATTTTTCGCTGGAGGAAACGGAACAAGCCCTCCTCGCGGGTTTCCTGCCGATCTCGCTGGGATCCATCGTCCTTAGGGTGGAAACGGCCACAATTTTTTGCATTTCCGCGCTACGATTCGAGTTTGATCCGGTTTAACCCTTGATGTTCCGTGAAGTTGAAAAACTTAATAGTCGGAGTTGATTAATTTTAACAAAACTTTATAGTCGGCACTTCGTGCAACTGAAGTTTACATCATTCGTCGCCATGACCTTGGTGGGATTTCCCTGCCTGCTCTCCGCGTGGGAGCCTGGGAATGTGCCCAAAGCCCCGGCAAGGATGTCCGCGGGCGGTTTCACCGTGGACAATCAGGATCGCGACGACGTGATCGCGTTTTGGCAAGCGGTTTACCAAGCCTCCGAGGGCTACCAGAGCCGTGTCGGATGGACGGGAAACTACACCGGTGCCAACGGCAAGACCTCCGCCGCCTTCGTCGATGACGTCGAGCGCCGCCTCAACTATTTCAGGGCCATGTGCGGTGTCCCGAGCAATGCAAAGGTGAATTCCGGGGCAAAGGTGGTCATCAATCCGGCGGATCCCTTCAAGCCGGCGGCCTCCACCGACAAGGCATCCGCCGCGCAGGATGCAGCGCTCATGATGGTCAGGAATTTCAATGCCAGTTCCGGCGTGGACCTCGCCCTGACCCACAATCCGCTGCCAGGTCTGACCGGTTGGTCCCAATCCACATGGAATGCCCTCGCGAACGGTAATTTCGCATTCGGACTTTATGGCCCCGGTGCCCTGACGGAATACATGGTCGAGTCGCTCTCCAGCAACATCGCCACCTCGTCATGGAACAATCTCGTCGGGCATCGACGCTGGTGCCTTTATCCGCGAGCCACCGATTTCGCCACCGGCGACCAACCCGGCAGCACCGCCGCCAAGCCACCTTCCAACGTTTTCTATGTCATTCAAAATCCGTCTGAGTTCGATGGCGGTCTTTCCAGCGGATTTGTCGCGTTCCCATCGCCAGGATTTTTCCCGGCGGGCCTGAACTCGCCCTACTGGTCGCTCAGCCGTGAGGGCGCGGATTTTTCCTCCGCCACGGTGAAAATGACGGATTCGAAGGGAAATCCGGTGCCGATCCTGAAAATTGATCGCAGCGACGGCTACGGCGACCCGGCCATCATCTGGAACGTGGGTGCTGCGGTATCGGCGAGCGAGGTTTACAACGACACAAAGTACAACGTAACGGTCTCGGGCATTGGTGGTGACCTCATCCCGTCCAGCTACAGCTATTCCGTCACGCTCATCAATCCGGACCGGATCACCTCCACCCAGAAGCTCATCGGACCATCCATCGCCAAGACGAACCAGCAGGCCAGTTTCTCGCTAACCGCTCCCGCCCGCGCCGAGGCCGTGCAGGTGGTGGCGTTCAGGCGTCAAAGCTCTTCCTGGCGTGAGGACGGTGAAAACAAGAAGAAGATGAAGGTGATCGACGGGACGGCGAAGAACTATCCGTTGGTCGTGAAGACATCGGCGTTCGGAGGCTTTGGAACCATGTCGGGCAAATACGGGTTCCATCTCACGTTCTCCACTTCCTATGACGCGGTTTTGCGCGGGGTGCCCGAGCAAACCTTCGAGTTGGATCGTGAAATCCTCCCCAAGTCGGGAGCCAAGCTCGAATTTATCTTCCGCCGCGGTTACATGACCAAGGGAAGCACGCTGGAAACCGAATACACCAATGACGGCGGTGTGACGTGGAAGTCGCTCGGCTCGCCGGTCAGCGGCGTGTCCGACACGCAGGCCGATTACTCCATCACTTCGGAAAGCATCAAGCTTCCCAAGTCCTCCAAGCCCATCCGCATCCGGTTCCGCTATTTCACCAAGGGAGGCGCGATCTACACGCATGAGGCTTCGCCGAATTTTCCGACCGGAATTTTCATCGATAACATCACCACGAAAAGTTGCCAGTGGTTGGAACGCAAGAAGGTGAACTTTCTCCCCGCGACGACCAAGACCTTCAAGTTCAGCTCGAAGCTGGCGGGAGCCAAGCTCAGCAAGGGCCAAACCTGGGTCCTCGCCCTTTCCACCAAGCTGGGTGGCAAATGGTTCCCGCTCGCCTCCCCGAGATCGGTCACGATCGTGGCGCCCTGACCCGAGCTTGTGCGGGCGGCTCCTTTTCCTTCGCCGCTTCCCAAGCGTCCTCCATCTGGGCCGGAGTCGCCGCTTCGAGGGTCAGGTTCCTGGATTTGAGAATCCGTTCCATCTCGCCAAAGCGCTTTTCAAACTTGTTGTTCGCGGAGGTCATCAGCAGCTCCGGATCGATTTTCCTGAATCGGGCGAGATTCACCACCGAGAACATCAGGTCGCCCATTTCCTCTGAAACGGCATCGAGATCCTGTGCGTCCACTGCGGATTGGAGTTCGAGAAGCTCCTCGCGGATCTTCGCCATGACGCCGGTTTCCACCGGCCAGTCGAAGCCCACCTTGGCCGCCTTCTTCTGGAGCTTGGAGGCGCGTAAAAGTCCCGGCAGGCCCTTGCCCACGCCATGGAGATACGGCATTTCCTCGTCGCCCTTTTCCGTGCGCTTGATCTCATCCCACTGCCGCAGGACCGCCTCGCTGTCAGCGGCATCGCTCTCGCCGAAAACGTGCGGATGGCGGCGGACCAGCTTGTCGCAGATGCCGCGTGCCACGTCGTCGATGTTGAAACGCCCCGCCTCCTCCGCAATCTCGCTGTGGAAGATGACCTGCAAAAGCAGATCGCCGAGCTCCTCCTTGAGGTGCTCGTGATCGCCGCGCTGGATGGTGTCCACCGTTTCGTAAGCCTCCTCGATCAGGTTCGGCACGATCGACTCATGCGTTTGTTCCGCATCCCAAGGACATCCGCCGGGTGCCCGCAAGCGGTGCATGATCGCCCGCAGTCGGTCCATTTGTTTTCCGGCTTCCGCACAGGCGGTCATTTGCTCGTCGGTCATCGTGGGCATCACTTGTGGTTGGAGGTTTTATGGAGGAAATCCCGTTCTTCCTGCGTGAGGCTCTGGAAGCCTTCCCGCGAAATCTTGTCGAGGATCTTGTCCACCGCGGAATCCTGATATTTCTCAAGATCGGTCCGCGGCCGCAATTTGGGAATCGGCGCAGGCTTGGCCGCTTTCGGGGCGATCACTTCCACGCTTCTTCCTTTCCCGAGGATCCACGGGTAGCGCACGAGGAAATAGCCGAGGATCGCGCCGCCGAGATGGCCGGCTTGCCCGCCTTCATTCTCAACGAGGCCGAGGAAATTGATATTGGCGTAGCCGAGAAGGACCGTCGCCACCGCGATCCCCATGAGCCCCATCGCGAGTTGTCGTATCGAGAGTTCCACCGGAGGGATCAGCAATCTCACGCGGAGGTCCGGAGCGACCACCGCCACTCCGATGAGGATGCCGTAAAGTCCAGCTGAAGCACCGATCAAGGGAGTTTCGATCGAGTCGTGCGGAAGGAGACCTGTGAAAAGAAGAAGAACGAAAAACACCGCGCCGGCAGCACCGCAAGCGAGGTAGAAAATCAGGAATTTACGGGATCCCCACCAGCGTTCCATCCATGTCCCGAAGAAGAAAATCCCGAGGCAGTTGAAGGCCACGTGAGCAACGCTGCCATGCATGAACTGGAAGGTGATGAATTCCCAGATGCGACCTTCGAACACCGCGGATTGAACTGCAAATGCCCCGAAGATCCGGATCGGGCCATTCAGGTGGCCAGCGTCCTTGATCAAGGTATCCAGGAAATAGATCCCGAGATTCAGGATCAGCAGCCATTTCACCACCGGTGTGATCTGCGCGAAAACCCCGGGACCTTCCCTTGGGTCGTTGCGGTGATAATCTCGGTCGGCGATACCCATCCGCCCATCGGTTATCACGTAAAACCGGGCTTCGCAAGGGCCTGTGAAAATACTGTCACCTGCTTTGGTTTCACGGAGACTCCGTCATCGTCTTTTCTGCCGTCGTGTTGGATCGCAACAGGGGCGGCTGACGCTTCATGTCCCAAGGGGCCTGGAGCGTCGGCGGCCTCCGCACGATGGGGGCCTGGAAAAAGGTTTGATCTTTTTCGAAACAAATCCGCTGTCGGTGACGTTCTTACTCATGTTGTCGGCAACATTGATTTATGGGCGGCCACCGTTTCGCGCCTAGCTTGATAAAAGCGGCTCGGGACGACGGCGGCTCACCACGTTTTCGAAAAGGCGACGGGATCAAACCCGTCGCCTTTTCCTTTGCGTCCTTCAAGGTTGCCCGCTTGGGATTATTCGCCATGCTCCCATGCATGCGCGCCATTTTCATCCTGCTGCTGTCATTGCTCGCCTGTCGTGCGGCCGACCGACCTAACATCGTCTTCCTCTTTTCAGACGATCATGCCCTTGAATCCATCTCGGCCTACGGAGGACGGTTCAAGGAAGTCGCCCCGACACCTAACATCGACCGCCTCGCGACCCAGGGAGCCATCTTCGAAAGGTCCTATTGCGCCAACTCGATCTGCGGTCCTTCCCGGGCGTGCATTCTAACGGGGAAGCATTCCCACAAGAACGGATTCATCGACAACGAGAACTGCACCTTCGACGGCAACCAGCCGACCTTTCCGAAATACCTGCAAAAGGCGGGCTACCAGACCGCGATCATCGGCAAGTGGCACCTGATCAGCAACCCGACAGGCTTCGACCATTGGGAAATCCTGCCGGGGCAGGGGAGCTACTACAATCCGGACTTCATCCAGATGGACGGCTCCAAAAAACGCGTCGAAGGCTACGTCACCGACATCGTCACCGACAAGGCGCTCGACTGGCTCAAGAACGGACGCGACAAGGAAAAGCCCTTCGTCCTCATGTGCCAGCACAAGGCCCCGCACCGCAACTGGGTCCCCGCTCCCCGTCACTATCATCTCTTCGACGGCAAGACCCTGCCCGAGCCGCCGACCTTGTTCGACGACTATTCCGGACGCAGCAAGGTGCTGGCCCAACAGGAGATGAGCATCGCCAAAAATTTCTACTGGGGCTGGGACATGCTGCTGCATGGTGAGCCAACGGATCCCCGCTTCATGCCCGGCCTGGCGAACGAGGAATACAAGCGGATGACACCGGCCCAGAAAACCGCGTTTGACCAAGCCTACGAACCGGAAAACAAGCAGCTCCTCGCGGACCTCGCCGCCGGCAAGCTTGATGACACCGCTCTAACCAAGTGGAAATACCAGCGCTACATCAAGGACTACCTCCGCTGCGTCCGCGCCCTCGACGAGAACATCGGCCGGGTGCTCGACTACCTCGACGAATCCGGACTTTCGAAAAACACCATCGTCATCTACTCGTCCGACCAGGGCTTCTACCTCGGCGAACACGGTTGGTATGACAAGCGCTGGATGTTCGAACAGTCGCTCTCGATGCCCTTCCTCATCCGTTGGCCGGGAGTCGTGAAACCCGGCATCCGCTCCAAGGCCCTCATCCAGAACATCGACTACGCACCCACCTTGATGGACGCGGTCGGGCTTGAGATTCCCCAGGACATGCAGGGCCTCAGCATCCTGCCCGTCTTGAAAAACGATGGGGTTGCCCCGGACAGTTGGCGCGAGGCGATTTACTATTCCTACTCCGGCGAGCAGACCCACCACGTTGCCAAGCACGACGGCGTGCGCGACGGGCGCTACAAGCTTTTCCGTCTCCCCGACACGGATGAATGGCAGCTCTTCGACCTTGAGAAGGACCCCGATGAACTTCACAGCATCCAGGACAATCCGGAGAGTGCTCCCGTCCTCGCGAAAATGAAATCACTCTATCAGAAACTGCGGTCCGACTACGGGGTGAACTGACCGCCGGGATTTCTATCATGGATTTCAATCTCAAGTGGACCAGTGAGTTTCCCGGGCTTCGGGAATGGATCCTGGAGGACAGTTGGAAAGATGCGTTTGACCGCTTCACCCTGATCCGGAGCCGTGCCTACCTCTCGGATCGAAAGATCACGAACATCGGGATTGTCAACGAGCCACCGCGTGGAACCGCGGTCATCTTCGGATTGGTGCGGGGCACCTCGGTCAAACCCTACCGGACGCAGATCATTTGCAGACCGGTGAAGGGGACGTGGAAGATCGACCCGGTGTGCAGTTGCCCCGTGGAGTTCACCTGCAAGCACGCGGCGGCATTGATGGAGATGGTGGCATCCAAACTCGGGAGCCAGTCACGCGTTGATTCGCCTCCGCTCGCGCCGGCACTCCGTGAATGGCTCCAGGCCATCGAGTCCGCCGCGAAATCCGCCGATGCTCCTCCCAAGAAGAAGGCAAGGACGAAAGCCGACGGTCGTTTCCTCGCCTATTGCATCGAGAAGCCAATCCACAGGCATGGCGCTGCCTATCAGTTCATCATGCGAGTCGGGACGACGTTGAAGGACGGCAGTGTCGAGATCTCCGACACGCGGGCTGGTGCGGATCCATCGAAGCCACCGAAATACATGGCCCGCGAGGACATGATCATCACCGCCCTCTATCACCAGCGCTATCGCAAGCTTCATCTCTGGAACGACATGCCGTTCGAAGGCGAGGGATGGGAGGAAATCCTTGCCGAGGTCTTTGCCACCGGTCGTCTCTTTTTCAAGCACGGTGCCTACCATCCGGTCGTTCCCGGCCCGGTCCAGACCGTGGAAGCGGCATGGGAAATGTCGCCGGATGGCAGCGCAAGGCCGGTCCTTCGCAGCGCCAATCCGGATTTCATCATCCTTCCCACCCAGCCTCCGCGCTACCTGGATCCCAAGGGTCTAACACTTGGAATTCTTGAAGGCTCTCTCCCGGGAAATCTTCTGGATGCCTGGCAGCATGGACCGGCCATCACGGCGGAGAGTTTCGAGGTGGTTTCGTCGCGGCTGCCTAGCATCTCAGCCATTCAATTGCCGCAACCGGTGAAGATGGAGAACGAACTCCGCGAGGCTTCACCTCCACAGCCGCACCTCCACGTTCATTCCGTCGAGGTCGGGCCGGCATGGGACAGGGAAACCCACATCGTCGGTCAAATTTCGTTCCGCTATCTCGACAGCCCCTTGCTCACGCCCTTGCGCAAGGGGGCCACGCAGGCCCACGTTGCCGTGGTCGGTGACAAGCGCGTCATCTGGCCCCGTGATTTCAAGGCCGAGCGCCAGATCGCGTCCGGTTTCATGAAGGCCGGCTTCATCGCCCTGTCCGATGTGGTTCCCGCATCCATGCTGGATACCGCAGGCCTCTACTCATGCGTGCCCGCCGAACCTTTCCCGACCCTTCAGCTCGCCTGGATCGAACTGTTGGGAAGCCCCGGGATGAACGCCCTGCGCGCCAGCGGATGGACCATCGAGGTTGATCCCAAGGCCGGTCTAACTGCCCATGACGCGGTGGACTTTTTCCCTGAGATCGAGGTGGATCCCGACCACGGTATCGACTGGTTCCGCTTCGACATCTCCTTCGAGTTCAACGGCAGGAAAACCAGCCTCATCCCCCTCATCGCCACTGCGATCCGGATGAAGCTGCCCGCCGCCGATGATCCGGACCTGCCCGAGTTCATCGTCATGCCCTGCGAGGATCCCGAGGACGGGCTCATCCGCTTTCCCGCCAAGCGCCTGATCGAAATGGTCGATCAGGTCCGCCATCTTTTCCTCGGCGGCACCGGGGATGGACCCATCCGCATCGACAGGCTCGCCGCCGCCGGCGTGGCGGACACCCTGGCGCTCGACACGTCGGGCACCGTCCGCTCGCTTGCCGCCCTCGGGCACCGCCTGAAAAACATCGGCTCGCTTCCTCCCGCGGAACTTCCCGACGGGCTCCGAGCTGATCTCCGCCACTATCAGGCGGAAGGCTACCGATGGCTCCAGTTTCTAGCGGACAACGGTCTCCATGGCATCCTGGCCGACGACATGGGCCTCGGAAAAACCGTCCAGACACTCGCCCACCTCGCCGCCGAGGTTGCAAAGTCACCCGGCTTGCCCTCGCTCGTCATCGCTCCTACCTCCGTCGTTCCTAACTGGACGGCAGAGGCCGCGAAGTTCACTCCCGATCTAACGATTCTCACCTTGCAGGGGAAGGATCGTGCCGATGATTTCAGCCAGATCGCCACGGCGGACATCGTGCTGACGTCATACCCGCTGCTCACCCGCGATTTCGAGGAGCTTGCCAAACAGGATTGGCATGTCGTGGTCCTCGACGAGGCGCAGTACATCAAGAACCCCAAGTCCATCAGCGCGCGAAACGCCTGCAAGCTGAAGTCCTCCCATCGACTCTGCCTGTCGGGCACGCCCATGGAAAACCACCTCGGCGAGCTCTGGAGTCTCACGCGCTTCCTCATGCCCGGTTTCCTGGGGGACGAGAAATCCTTCAACAGCCATTTCAGGAAACCCATCGAACGGGACCGTTCCACGGATGCCCAACTCGCCCTTAACCGCCGCGTTTCACCGCTCATCCTGCGTCGCACCAAGGACCAGGTCGCAACCGAACTTCCCGAGAAGACGGAGATCATCCATGGAGTCGATCTAACGAAGAGCCAGACCGATCTTTACGAGTCCGTCCGCGCCGCCATGGACAAGCGCGTCCGCGACGCCATCGCTTCCCAAGGACTCGCCAAGTCCCACATCATCGTTCTCGACGCCCTGCTCAAGCTCCGCCAGATCTGCTGTCATCCCCAGCTCCTGAAATCCGCCGCCGCGCAAAAGGTTACGGAGTCCGCCAAACTGGAGTATCTAACCGATGAACTGCTGCCCACCCTGCTTGAGGAAGGACGCCGCATCCTGCTGTTCTCCAGCTTCACCTCCATGCTGGCCCTCATCGAGGATCATCTCGTTGCAAGAAAGATTCCGTTTCTCAAGCTCACCGGCCAGACCCAGGACCGCGCGACCCTGGTCAGGCAGTTCCAGACCGGCGAGATCCCCATCTTCCTCATCTCGCTCAAGGCCGGCGGCACCGGCCTCAATCTAACCGCCGCCGACACGGTCATCCACTTCGATCCGTGGTGGAACCCCTCTGCCGAGAACCAGGCGACCGACCGCGCCCACCGCATCGGCCAGACCAAGCCGGTCTTCGTTCACAAGCTCGTCTGCCGCGGCACCATCGAGGACCGCATCCTCGAACTCCAGAAACACAAGGCCGCCCTCGTCGAGGCCCTGCTTTCCGACGAAACCAGCAAGCTACGGATCGACGCCGAAACGCTCTCCCATCTGCTGGCTCCGCTGGATGATGTTTGAGAATCCCCATGAACCGGATGTGCCATGAGAAACGCGTTACTGATTCTCCTCACCTCCGCAAGTTGGTCCGCTGCCGGGTTCCCGGATATCCGCAGCGTTCCACCGGATCTCGTGGTGCCTGCGTTGAACGATGATGCCCCAGCCGCTGGCAAGCGGGTGCGCCATGGACTCGGCGTGCTGTATTTGCCAACGGATTGGAAGGCGGATGTGAAGTGGCCGGTGATCGTTGAACTCTCCGGCAACGGCGGTTTCGAAAGCAAGCAAGGCGATGTTAGCACCGGCCAGCCGGACGGAAGCAATCTCGGCTACGGGCTTTCCGCCGGACGGGGTTTCATCTGGCTTTGCGTGCCCTATCTGAATGCAAAAGGCGATAAGATCGCGACCAAGTGGTGGGGTGACGCACCGGCCTACGATCCCCAACCGACGCTCAAGAACCTGCGTGAGACCGTTGCCGCCACCTGCCGTGATTTCAGCGGGGATCCATCGAGAGTCGTGCTCGCCGGCTTCTCGCGAGGTGCCATCGCCTGCAACTATCTCGGACTCCATGACGACGAGACGGCGAGAATCTGGTGCGCCTTCTTTGCCTACAGCCACTATGATGGTGTTAGGAAATGGCCCTATCCGGAGTCCGATCGCGAATCCGCCCTCGTCCGGCTCCAGCGTCTCGGCAATCGCCCCCAGTTCATTTGCAGCGAGAACGCCGGGGCACAGGAAATCGAGACATACCTGCGCCCGCTCCTACCCAAGGCCGATTTGACCTTCGCAAGCACCGGCTTCCTCAATCACAACGATGCCTGGACCTTGCGCCCGGGTCCGGCCCGCACGCTGGCCCGCGAATGGCTTATGCGGGTCACATCCTCCCGCTGAATCCCCATTTCCCCGCCGGAGTCAGGCAACGGGAATGTTAGAATCCTTGATCGCGAATCCCTTCGGATGATCCAATGCATCACGCGGTTGAAACAGCTACTTTCTCTTCAACCCCAGCACCAGGACGACCACGCCGCCGCCGAGCAAGGCCCATGAAAAAATCGGTGGCACGCGATGGCGCTCCTTGACATCTGCCTGCACCTTGAGCGGCCCCACATCGATGATGTTTTCCCGTTTGGTGGTGGTGAATCCGCCATAGGCCAACAAGGCGGCCCCCGCGACGATCATGATCACTCCAACGATGCCTTGCACGTTCATGCCTTTCAGCGTTCATCCAATCCCGACCGGAAGCCAGACCGAAATCACCTTTCCGACCGTCCAGGTTCCTGACCACGCGATTGCGGACTGGCCGAATGGCACATCCTCTGCTAGGTTGTGTCCCATGATGCACAGGATTGCCTCTGCCCGGGCGGGAATCACAACCGCGGATGTTGCATTTGTTGAATCCGCACTTGCCGCCGGCGGGAAATCCGCCGCCCTGGCGAAGCTCTGGAACGATCCGGAGGCGGTCACCTCCTTGCTCGACCTGAAGGAAATCCACAGCGCGCTGTTGGAAAGCCCGGTTGCGCTGCCCGTTTCCCCGTCGCTCTATTTTTACGTCCTCGTCCGCCACGCCTTCGTCGATGGCGGCATCGACCATCCCGGCCTTGCGGACTATGTCGCCGGTGTGCTCGTTGAGAAACTCGATTCGCGACATGCATCGCGTCCCGGTTCGATGCCCGGATGGGTCACCCACGCTGTTGATTTTGTTTCCGTCATCCAATCCACGGGCGGCATGCTGCGGTTCCAGCTCGAAGTGGCAGCCGGCGACCAGTTTCTCGTTCTAACCGGCATTTACGCCGGATTCCTCCACCAGCGCGCCGAACGCAGCGGTGCTCCCGGCCCCGCCTTCTACGAATCCTTCGCCCGCCAGTCCTACCGCAACGCCGCCAACCGTCCCGGCGTCGCTTGCGATGTTCGGGAGCTCCTCGGTCTCCTCTCCGAAACTTTCCCGCTCGCCCGCGCCTCCCTCAACCGCATGACCGAACGCTGTTTCTTCTAATGAAATGGCCAAGGGCGTTTTCTTGTCATGTCCAAGTCGCCGATGTTGGCAGACGGCGAGGTGGAACAGATAGCGGTTACGATGAGGCCCTTCCCCGGGACCCGATCAGACCTCTTTCTTTTCTTCCAGCGTTTTGTAGATGGTGAAGCCTTGAGCCCCGTCTCTATTTGAATGTTTATAGATCGTGATCCCTCGCAGGGCTCTTTGCCCGATAATGGATCTTTCATTTTCCAACATGTGGGCGACACACAAGAACGGGCATGTGGTGTCTCTCTCAGAGAATACGGTGCCGCCTGAATAAATATCGTAAAGAATCACCTCAACTGACGCAGGAGCGTCACAAACAAAACAATGTTGGATCATGAAATTGAGGTGTATGTGGCTTTTCCGCCCTAACCAAAGGGATGTTGAATTCATTGTTTCGGTTCAGCGAAGGTTGGGTCTGCGGGAGGGGAATTGAATCTAGCGAGCCTGACCGGATGATGTCATTCGGTCAGGCTATTTGATGGGATTGATTCGGAAATGCAGTAAGATCACAGGCGGGCTTGCTGACATCCCGGGAATGCATGCGGGACTGGATCTTACCGACTTGTCTTCGATTCCGGTTGTTCGCCTTCGGAAGAGCGCCGTCTTCGCGAGATCAAGGTCAACAATCCGGCTCCGAAGAGCAGCGTGCTGCCAGCCTCCGGCACCACGACGATGTTGTTGTCCATGGTCACCGCGCCGGTGAGCGCCAGCGCCCTACCTGACAGGTCGGCACCGGTGGTGAGCGTGATGGATTCCTGGGCCAGGATGCTGCCTGCTAGGGTGGAGCCCGTGCCAAGCGTCGCAGAGCTACCCACCTGCCAGAATATATTGCTGGCCTTGGCTCCGCCAGTCAAAATCACATTGCTGCCGGGCCCTGTGGTCAGGGTTGATCCCATTTGGAAGATCCAGACGGCATCAGGGTCACCGCCTGCGTCCAGTGTCAAGTTGGTCGTGATCGAGAAGGAACTCGGATTCTTGTAAACGCCCGATCCGAGGGTTGAACCACCCAGTTCAAAGATGGGGCTGTAGGTTGTGGTTGGCGTTCGTCCCGCCGCGTCCGCATAGGCAATGGCCAGATCAATCTTGGCTTGCTGCGTCACGGCGTCCCCGGCGTGATTCACCCCGTCCAGGATGACGTTTTCAAGACCCGTGATGGAGGGGGTGGGATGGCTCCCGATATCCCCGGTGATCGACGTTGAATTGATCGCGCCAGCGACGGTGATTCCCGACCCCGCCAGCACGCCGAAATTGGACGCTACTCCGAGGTTCACAACCAGCACCGCGGCGTGGGCGTCCTGCTGGATGAGGGTGACGGCAACCGCCAAGGCAATGCCTTTCGGAATGGCATTGAGCGACGCGGGACCGATCTTTTGCAAACTGGTTGGTTTCATGTGTTGGTGTTTTCAATGTCAGGTTAGAACTGGGACCTCTTCGATTAGGGTGATCCGCAACCTTTCGATGGTGGCAGAGAACTGTTCCCTGTATATGGGGTGATCACCCCATGGGTTAGACTGGCTGGCGTTTTTAGCAGAACAATAGGCAGTGATGATTTCACAGGTGGCCGGCTTAGGACGTCGAAGTAACAGTCCTGCTAGTGTGAGTCTCTACCAAGGCCTCGTTCTTCGAGTTCGTTGGAAGCGCTTCGGATAGTCTGCCAATTCGATCACGCCATGAGAAATGGTAGGGTTTTACCCCATTGTGAGTAGAATTGAGAAGATTCACTGTGTTCCCGACTCATTGAACCGACAGCCAAGAAACGTGGGCAAGGAACAGAATGAAAAGAAAGCCAAACAAGTAACTTTCGGTATCGGCCGCGACTTCCATGCCAATTCAGCGTCCGGTCAGGGCGGTGAATCCCCGGATTGAAACCAGCCAAGGTGGTTTCACCAACAGCGGTATCGCAAGAAGCGCATCCGGAAAAAGTTGGGTTGCCAAGTTGCTAACGAACTTGGACGGCGTGGCCAATAAAGTGGCCGCAAGGGAAACCGCCAAGTGCGAATACTGATGCAATAGGAAACCCGTTGACTGGCGCCGGGGGGCGCCAGTCAACCTGTATGGCCGTGAATTCCTCCGAATTTCGCGGGGTGGTCAATCGTGTCCGGGAAGAACGCATCCTATTGGATACCCTGCTCCCGGACGGTGGAGGGTGCGGGTGTTAGGGTTGGCTTCTGACCTTGAATAAATGGTGCTGCGGGAAACGCACGATCTCGGCGAAGCGGACTGGGTGCGCTGAACTCCTGAAGCCGGAGTTTCTATGGTTTCTTCGGCCATGGTAGTCCATGTCCCGTTTCGAGCAGGGTCTTCAGGCTGGATGCGATCACGGGCCATCCTCCGGTGATGTCGGCAAAGGTCTGATCCTCCGCCCGAAATCCGGTATGGGAGATCGTCAGCGAGCACATCGAGTCGCCAACCGGCTTGATCTCGTAGGTCACCCGCGTCTCGGGATCGTCCGATCCGGCAAACATGAACGTGTGCACCAGTTTCTTCGGAGCATCGATTTCCTCAATGGTCCCGATGATGAGTTCCCTCTCTTTTCCGTAGCTGATCTTGCCGCCTTTCTTCAGCTCCAAGGTGTGGACGGGGGCCATGTAATATTGATCGATGGTCTTCTTCTCGGTAAGGGCGTTCCATACCTCCGCCGCGGGTTTGCCGATGAAGATCGTCTGGTGGAATTCGGGTTTCATGGGTTGTGCGGACAATAGCGCCGGAATGGCAAGAAATAGGAGAATCGCGGCTTTCATTTCTTGCGAAGCTAACGTGACAAACCGCTGAAGCAAGAAATCTGCTGATTTCCCAACCGTTCTCAAAATTGGAGGAGGGCGCCAATATTCAAGCGAGTGGCACAAGCAGGAAGTCGCGGGCGGAGCTGGTGGTGGGGCTAACGAATTTGGCTCGTTGAGAAGTTGCCGTCCGTGCGGATCTCGACCACATGGACCAGGTTTGCTGCTTCACACGCTCTGGCCACACGCCTTGCATTCCTGGCCGGTGAATCCTATCCTCGCCATTACGATGTCCCGCAAAGCGTTCTACCCATTTTTCGGTTCCGCCCGTCTGCTTTTCGGCTGCTTCCTTCTGGCTTCCACGCCGTCTCCAGCCGAACCGGAAGACCTGCTCTCATCCAATCTGGATCGCACGGTTGACCCAGCGAAGGACTTCTTCTCCTATGCCAACGGTGGCTGGCTGGC
Organism: uncultured Verrucomicrobiae bacterium; assembly: GCA_963810445.1. Lineage (GTDB taxonomy): Bacteria > Verrucomicrobiota > Verrucomicrobiia > Verrucomicrobiales > Akkermansiaceae > Luteolibacter. The sequence goes on from CAWENZ010000057.1 coordinate 41,278, forward strand.
CCGCCATCCGATCCCTGCATCCGAGGCGGGCTGGGGAATGGGCGATCTGGTGAGGGAGGAACTGTATGAGCAACTTCGCAAGGTCAGCGAGGAAGCCGTCAAGGCAACGGCTCCGGCTAACAGTGATGAGCAAAAGATCGGCGATTTCTGGACGACGGCCATGGACGAGGCCAAGGCTGAAACCGCGGGACTGACGCCACTGCGAAAGCAACTCGAGCTGATTGATTCCATCAAGACGCCTGCGGATGTGATCGATGTGTCCTTCATACTCCGGCCGTTGGCGGTGGAGGCGTTTTGCAGTGTGTTCGTCGGGCAGGATGAAAAGCAGAGTGACCTCGTATCGGTCCATGTCATCCAGGGAGGATTGGGGCTGCCAGAGCGCGATTTCTATTTCAACAGCGAGAAGGGAACGGCGCGGGTCCGTCAGGAGTATGTTGCCCACCTCGCCCGGATGCTGAAGCTGCTTGGGCGTTCCACTCTCGCTGCCAACGACGCCGCGAAAAACGTCATGGAGTTCGAGACCGCTTTGGCCAAGGCCTCACGGAAACTTGAGGACCTGCGCGAGCCGGAGAAAAACTATCACAAGATGGCTCCCGCCGATCTAACGAAAGATCACACGCCATTGATCGACTGGAGCCAACGTTTCGCCGCCATGTCGTTGCGACCCGACTTTGTCGTCGTGGGCCAACCGGAATTTTTCACCGCCCTCAACCGCTTGCTGGTGAAAACTCCGGTTGTCATTCTGAAGGATTACCTGCGACTGCATCTGGTTTCCATCTACGCCCCTTATTTGAGCAAGGCTTGGGAGGAAGAGGACTTCGCCTTCAACGGAAAGGTGCTTGCCGGGCAGAAGGAACAGCGGCCCCGCTGGAAGCGCGCGCTGGATTCCCAGGAGACCGCCATGGGCATGATCACGGGGAAAATCTTCGTGCGGGAGTATTTCCCGGAGCGCCAGAAGAAGCGTTACAGGGATCTCGTGGAGGTCGTTCGCGGCGCTTACCGCGAGCGGATCGACCGGTTGGATTGGATGAGCGACGCCACCAAGGCGAAGGCCCGCGAGAAGCTCGACAAGCTGGCGGTGAAGGTCGGCTATCCCGACCGCTGGAAAGACTACTCGGCGCTGGTCGTGGGCACCGATTCCTGGTGCGTGAACATGATGCACGCGGCCCGCTGGCAGTTTGACGACATGATCTCCAGATACGGCAAGCCCGTGGACCGCACCGAGTGGGAGATGACACCGCAGACGTACAATGCCTACTATCAACCATCTAACAATGAAATCGTCCTGCCCGCCGCGATCTTCACGGTGCCCGGCATGCGCGACGAGGATCTGGACGACGCGATGGTTTATGGCTATGCCGCCGCTTCCACCATCGGTCACGAGATCACCCACGGCTTCGACGACGAAGGCCGGATGTTCGACGCCAGCGGCAACCTCGTGGATTGGTGGACGTCCGAGGATGCGGCACATTTTCAGAAACGTGCTGATGCGATGGTCACCCAATTCAACGCCTTCCAACCGCTGCCCGGCTTGCCGATCAATGGCGAGGCCAGCCTCGGTGAAAATCTGGCGGACTACGGCGGCGTGCTGCTCGCGCTCGACGCGTTCAGGAAGACCGAACAATACCGTGAAGGGAGGTCCATCGGAGGCTTCACCCCGATCCAGCGTTTCTTCCTCAGCTACGCCTTCGCCTGGGCCTATCAGGAACGCCCGGAAAGCCTGCGTGCCCAACTCCTCAGCGACGTGCACGCACCTGCCAAGTGGCGCGTCAATGTCCCTCTATCAAACATCCCCGAGTTTCAGGAAGCCTTCGGCATCAAGCCTGGTTCCCTCATGTGGCGTCCTGCCGAGTCGCGCGTGAAGGTCTGGTGAGTCCTTCACGTGGTCTCCAGGCGACGGTCATGACTAAAGGCCTTTCGTGCTGTCATAGCCGTCGGGTAGGACGCGATCGGATGCTGGGGAATACCACGCCAGGACTATCGACGGATCAGACGCTTCAAACGCGTGAATTTGACCTTTGTGCTCGAGGATCTCGTATTCCTGCTCCCTTGCGTTCATTGCAAAACCCAGATAAGACTCCCCGATCAGCTCTCCATTCTTTCGCGCGACCGCGAAGTAAAATTGCACACCAAACTCTCCGGAGTAATCCTCGTAGATCGTTGCCCGCAGTCCGGATTTTGAGGTATATACCACCAGTTCCTCCCGGTGGTCGATGGCAAGAAAAACAAGCAATACGGAAACTCCGATCAGGATGCCCGGCACCGGAACCAGCCCCGCTGGAACGGATTTTCTGCTGTAGAGAAATACCACCATGAAGAACGAAATGATGCTGCCCACGACAAGGATTGGCAGGTAGCTCAGCCCAGCCCAGACGGCGAATCTTCCCGGAGAGTGTTGCCAGCCAACAACCCCGAGCAATGGGGTTAGCAAGACTCCTGCTGTCAGCGTGGTGTTTCGCAAAGGTCGCACGTGGTCCATCGATTCATAGGTGAGTTGTGGATTTTGGCACCGGGTTCAGTTCGGAGGATTGGCATCCGGAACCGGATCGGGATGCAGGAAGCTTTCCATCTGGGAGACGCTCGTATCGCTAACGAATCCGGTATCCTTGAAATCATCGTGACAGTTCATGCAACGTGACGCCTTGAAGCTCCGGGGATCTTCGGAACCGTCAAGTGACTTCGCGCTGAACTCCCAGTCCTCCACATTATCCTTGAGGGTCTTTCGCTCCATCCGGGTGTAGAGGTGGGCTGTCTTGGTCCCTTCCGCGAACTTTTCCTTAAGAAGCACGGACCCGATCGGGAACTTGGTTCCCCCGGGATTTTTCCTGAGGTAATCGAGAAGCACCTGATTGACGTGCACCATGATCGAGAAATTCCGATGGGGTGATTTTTTTGAACCGGTTGGGACTGTGGGGAAAGTTCCGGCGCCGCCACCACCCACCGCGCACGGGAGTTCCGGCACTTCCTGAATCTCGACGGGGACCTTGGTGAGAGCCGTCAAGTCCTTGAGATGCGCCGGTGCCACCCCGTGATCCGCTGCCACGCCAATCGTGCGAAGACTTCCCAGGCAAAGGAGAGTGGCCAATGTTCGTTTCATCATGAATAACATCCTTGCGCAACATGGAAGCGCATGTCGATGCCTGAGATTGGAAGAGGGGGTAGTGCGACGGTCATAGACGCGCCGCTACAGGTGGGGGGCTGGCTTAGGCCAGGATGTTGCTGACGATGTTTCCGTGGACGTCGGTGAGGCGGAAGTCGCGGCCTTGGGAGCGGAAGGTGAGCTTGGTGTGGTCGAAGCTTCGTGATTCTAGGCCTCCGCAGGGGCCTGCGTTGAACGCGGGAGTGGCGTTTAGGTTACGTGAGATCATCAGTGACGGGAGGGCTTGTGGTGGTCCCTTCCGCGTCTTGAGGCTCCGGGATGTACTGATGTTTCAGGTCCGATGCCTCAATTACCCATACAGCGCCATCTGCCCACTCGATGGTGTGCAGGAGATTGCCCTCCGCTGAGAGTGAGAACTCGTCATACCTCCAGTCACCATGGACTCCCTGAGACTCGTTCGACATCCTCAATTCATACCAAGAGACATTCGAGTATCGCAACAAGATCGTTCCCGAATACGCCGAATGCAGCTCGATCTCTATCCATGAGTATTTCTGATTGTCCCAAGCTGGCGCTCCGTGGTCACCCATCCGGAAGGCATTCAGTCTTGAATCATGGGGCGCCTCAGGGAGATCGAACTGATACCACCAAGACGAGGTCGCGATCTCAAATGCCGAAGTGGCGAGCTTGTCCTTGAGGGCCCTGAGATACGATTGGTAGTTCTCCCAGTTCTCGCACGCGTTCTCAAAGCTGTCATGATCTCGGTTGGCGGACAGAATGTAGGACATTTTCTTTCGCGACGTTAGAGTGGATACTCCGGCCGTAGCGAGCTCGGATTCAAGCGAATCGTAGTCGCTGATTGGATTCCACGCCTTTCCCGCATCAGCGTGGAATCTGTGGGTGGGAATGATCAAAGGCATGTCCCGCTGTCATATCCCGCTGTCATAAGTTTTGTCGGAAAGGCTGGGATGAACTTGATCGGCCTGACCAAGAACGGGCCACACATAGAGGCTCCCATCCGGAAGCTTCTCGATGACGAGCCGGGTGTGCCCTGAATCAAAATCTGGGCTTCCATTCGTAAAATCAAAGTGAATAGCCTCCGACTCGTAACCACCAGGGGTGACGCGAATCCGATCACTCCTGAAAGTGAACTCGAATGCCGGGGTTGCTTGGTCAGGCTTGCCTGGATCTGAACGCAACCAAACCCATTCTCGTGCCCCGTCGATGATAAGAATAAACTGCAAGCCTCCCGATGAGAAACGAGCTTCTAGCCATTCTGACGTCGCTTCCGTATCGAGGCGATTAAAGCGACAACCAAGACAGCGTTCCAAGTCAGCTTGCTGCCAGTGAGTCATCGGGTTTTCTTGTCTTGTTGGCCGTCCGGTTGTTGGTTGAGCTTCCTATACTGATCGATGATCTCGGCAGTCGAGGCCGCCTCCCAATGATCACGATCTCGCTCAAGGCGTAGCCAACTCTCCGCAAACCTCACTTCGTCCTCAGGTTTGATGGCCTCAGTCTCGTGAAGCATACACTTGATGACCGCGTTCCGGGCTGCTCTTACCTTCTCGGCGGCCTTTACCAGCGTCTCGTCTGAAAAATCATTCTTAATACGATGAATCAGCTCTGCCTCGCGTTTCTCAAGGATGCTTTTCTTCTTCTGGGCTCCCTTTCTGACAATGTAAGCAGTCATTTGTTGGCATCTTTTTTACTAACAGTTTCGATCCTCAGTATCTCTGATACGTGAGATCAGATCTAACATCAATTAAAGGGATACCCGGAATTCCCTGATTTTACAAGGATTTTTTAGGTGTCGTGGGCGTGAATCGGGCTGTGTAGTGACAGGCTTTTTCAAGTGACAGGATCTAGCAGATATCGTGTTTGGAGGGCGTGGTGGGGTGAGGGGGGAAGATTCGTTGTTTCCGTTTGTAGCGGGTCTTGGTGTTGATCTCATGTTCCACAAAATTGCCCGCGGAAGAGGAGCCTCCGGCGGGAGAAGGCGAAGTGCGACGGTCATAGACGCGCCGCTACAGGGGGAGAAGGGGAAGTGCGGCGGTCGCAGACGCGCCGCTACAGGTGGGGGGCTGGCTTAGGCCAGGATGTTGCTGACGATGTTTCCGTGGACGTCGGTGAGGCGGAAGTCGCGGCCTTGGGAGCGGTAGGTGAGCTTGGTGTGGTCGAAGCCGAGCAGGTGCAGGATGGTGGCGTGGAGGTCGTGGACGTGGACCTTGTCCTCGACGGCGTTGAAGCCGAGCTCGTCGGTCTCGCCGTGGTCGATGCCGCCTTTGACGCCGCCGCCGGCCATCCACATGGTGAAGGCGTTGGGGTGGTGGTCGCGGCCGTCGTTGCCGCCCTGGACCATGGGCGTGCGGCCGAACTCGCCGCCCCAGATGACGAGCGTCTCGTCGAGCAGGCCGCGCTGTTTCAGGTCTTTCAGGAGGGCTGCACAGGCTTGGTCCACGTCCTTGCAGTTTTTCTGGAGATCCCTTGATAGATTTCCGTGCTGGTCCCATGACTCGTGGAAGAGTTCGACGAAGCGGACGCCGCGCTCGACGAGGCGACGGGCCAGCAGGCAGTTGTTGGCGAAGGAAGCTTTCCCCGGCTCGGCTCCGTACATGTTCCGGATGTCCTCGGGTTCCAGCGAGATGTCGGTGACCTCGGGGGCGACGTCCTGCATGCGGAAGGCCATCTCGAAGGCGGCGACGCGGGAGTTGATCTCGGGATCGCCGATGGATTCGTAGCGCTTGTGGTTGAGGAAATTGACGGCGTCGATGGTGCGGCGCTGGGTTTCGCGGGTGATGCCCTTGGGATTCGATAGATAGAGGACGGGGTCGCCGACGGAGTTGAACGAGACGCCGTCGTGGACGGTGGGGAGGAATCCGGAGGACCAGTTGCCGTTGCCGCCGGAGGGGCCTTTCATGCCAGAGGACATGACGACGAAGCCGGGGAGGTTGCCGTTTTGCGAACCGAGGCCATAGCTGACCCATGAGCCGAGCGAGGGACGCCCGAACTGTTGGGAGCCCGTGGACATGAGGATCTGCGCGGGCGCGTGGTTGAAGGCATCCGTGTGCATGGAGCGGATGAGGGTGATGTCATCCGCGCAGGAACCGATGTGGGGGAGAATTTCCGACATTTCCATGCCGCATTTGCCGTAGCGCTGGAACTTGAACTTGGTGCCTAACAGCTTGTTCTCCGGGCGGATGAAGGCGGACTGATAGCCTTTCAGCAGCTCTGCGGGCGGGTTTTTCCCGTCCATGCGGACGAGTTCGGGCTTGTTGTCGAAGAGGTCGAGGTGGCTGGGTGCGCCGCCCATGAAGAGAAAGATGACGTTTTTGGCCTTGGCGGGAAAGGGCGGGGACTTCGGTGCCTGGGGATTGATGATGTTGGAAGCGGCGGAGGCGCTGCCTTTTCCTAACATGGAGGTGAGCGCGATGGAGCCGAGGCCGAGGCCGCAATCCTTCATGAACCAGCGGCGGGAGAACGAGCGCTGGGTATCGGCGAGAGTGGAGTGTGGGAACATGGGTTAGTGGAATTTAAGAATTTTTCAACCGCAGATGGACGCAGATCAACGCAGATGAAGAGCGCAGACGAAGATTGGTTTTATATCATCCTTATTCGCGTTCATCCTGTTCATCGGTGGTTCAATTTTCTCAATTTTTCGTGATGGTTTCGTCGAGATTGAGCAGGACGCGGGCGACTCCGGTGGCGGCGGCAAGCTCGGGGAGCGGGTGAGCGGATAGGTCGAGGGTGACGGGACGGTGGTTCTCCAGAAGCAGCTTTGCTTCGGCGGGATCGGTGGTGAGGCCGGTGTTGTAAACGGAGACGAGGGTGGAAACTTCCTCGGCATCCGGCGTGCGTGAGGTGCATCGACGGAAGGCGCGGGCGATCCTTTCCTCCAGCGTGCCTTGGTCCGTTAGGATCAAGTGGGCAAGGCCGAGGGCTGCTTCCACGGAGACCTGCTCGTTGAGCGTCACGAGTGCTTGCAAGGGAGTGGTGGAAACCGTGCGGCGAACACACGCGGCAGATCCGTTAGGCGCATCGAATGCGACGAGCATGGGATAGGGCACAGAACGGAAACGGAAGGTGTAAAGCGCGCGGCGGTAGCGGTTCGAATCGGTCTCGACGATCCAATCCTTCGGGCCGTAGGAGACGGGGCGTTGGAAGAGGTAAGCGGGAGCGGGTGGGAAAACGCTTCGGCCTCCGAGTGTGTCATCGAGCAGGCCGCTGGTGGCGAGCTGGATGTCGCGGACGGTTTCCGCAGGGACTCGAAGGCGCGCGCCGCGGGCGAGGAGGCGGTTTTTCGGATCGTTTTCCCGTAGCGAGGGACTGGCTGTGGATTGCTGGCGGTAGGTGGCGCTTTCCACGATGAGGCGGTGCATGTGTTTCACGTCCCAGCCGCTTTCCATGAACTCGCAGGCGAGCCAATCGAGGAGCTGAGGGTGCGATGGGCGCGCGGCCTGGTGACCGAAGTCCTCGGAGGTTTCCACAAGGCCGATGCCGAAATAAGCCTGCCATAGGCGGTTCACGTAGCCGCGGGCGGCGGTGGGCGATTTCGGATCAACCAGCCATTTTGCGAAGGTCAATCGCGAGCTCGGATCGCCAGGAGGGAGCGGATGGAGGAAGGCCGGGACGTGGGGAGTGACGAGTTGCTGGGGCTGGGTCTGCTCGCCACGGGCGAAAAGGTGGGTCTCGCGCGGAGGAGTGGTCTCGGCGGCGACGAGCGCCCAGGTGGGCAAGGGGAGTTGTGAGGCGAGCTTGCGGATTTCGGCGGTCTCGACGGTGAAGGCAGGGTTGTTTTCTCGCCAGTGTTCGAAGAGGCGGCGCTGCTGTTCGGAGTTCCTTTTCTCCGGGTCGGTTTCTAACGACTCACGAACAAGCGGCGGGAGTTGGTCGAGGGCGTTGGGCAAGGTGGCGGCGACGGAGAGGCGGATGCGGCCGAGGTTGTAGGTCTGGTTGTCGTCCGAATTGTAGCCGCCGTGATCCTGCGTGAGGGTGTAAACGAGATTGGCGGTGCCGTCGGTCTTGAAGGTCTCGGCGAGTTCGAAGGTGAGGACGGCGGGCTCGTTGTTGTGACCGGCGTCGGTTTCGTTAGTCCAAGCGGTTTTTCCATTCCCATCGAGGGCGAAGGCGGCGGGACCTGTGGTGCGGTCGTCGGCGGATCGATTTCCATCCTTCGGGAAACGGGAGGAATCGAGCTTCACGACCGGCGGGTTGACGCTGGCGACGGCGTTGATGAATGGCAGCGGGGCGGGCTTTTCCGAGCCTGTGCCGGCCTTCAGCTTGAACTCGGTGAGCGCGCCGGTGCCACGGGTGGATCGGCCTGGGCCTGAAAACGGCAGGTAGGGATCGTTCAGCACCTCGAGGCGTGCGGAGCGGATTTCCGGCAGGGTGGCCGTGCCGGTAAAGGCTTCAGCGCTCTTGGTGGCGGCGTAGCCCATGTTGATCACGGACTTGTCGGGCTGCGGCCAATATTTCTGGCCGGAATCGCCGAGCTGATAGAGTTCGATGGCCTGCCACCCGGTGCGCGGGAGGGCGAGGAGGTCATGCTGCCATTTTTCGAAATCCGCCTCCCAACCGGGGTGGTCGGTTCGGATTTTCTCCTCGATGGTTAGAATTTGTCCTTCGATGGAGGCGGTGAGTTTGCGCTCGTCCGTCGTGAAGGCCGGGATGGAGGTTTCGCTGATATTGTTCAGGTAGGCGAAGAGTCCGTAGTATTCATCGTGGGTGAGCGGGTCGTATTTGTGGGTGTGGCACTGGGCGCACTGGACGGTGAGGCCGAGCATGGATTTTCCAATCGCGTCGATGCGGTCGAAGACGCCCTCGATGCGGAATTGCTCGGGTTTCGCGCCGCCTTCCTCGTTGGTCATCGAGTTGCGCAGGAAGCCGGTGGCGATGCGGTCGTCCTGGGTGGCACCGGGCAGGAGGTCGCCGGCGACTTGTTTGATGACGAACTGGTCGTAGGGAAGGTTCGTGTTGAGCGAGTTGACGACCCAGTCACGATAGAAATGATTTTTCCGCGGGAGATCCTTCTCATAGCCGGCGGAATCCGAGTAGCGCGCGGAGTCCAGCCATTCGCGGCCCCAGCGTTCGCCGAAATGGGGGTTGGAAATGAGTTGCCCGGCTTCCTTTTTGAAATCGAAGGGAGCTGAGAGTTCCTCAAGCGACGGCGGTAGGCCGGTGAGGTCGAGTGAGAGACGACGCAGAAGCGTGGCGGGTTTGGCCTCGGGAGAGGGGGCAAGTCCTTCCTCTTCGAGCTTGGCGAGAACGAAGCTGTCGATCGGATTTTTGACCCATGAAGTGTTTTTCACGACGGGAACGGGCGGGCGAGCCGGCGCGACAAAAGCCCAGTGGGTTCCCCATTCCGCCCCTTCGGAAATCCACTGGCGGATGAGGGCGACCTGCTCGGGCTTGAGTCGTTCCTTTTTCTCCGGCGGGGGCATGACATCGTCGGGGTCGGGATTGGTGATGCGCCCCATGATGAGGGATTTTGCGGGATTGCCTGGGACGATGGCCTTGCCGCTATCGCCGCCCTTGAGAGCCTCCTCCTTGAGGTCCAGTCGCAAGCCGGACTCGATTTTCGAGGTGTCCGGACCATGGCAAGCGTAGCAGTTTTCCGAAAAAATCGGCTGGATCTGCGAATTGAAATCGACCTTTTCAGCGCAAGCGATGGCGGGGAAGAACGCCGCAATGACGAATGCAAGCGTGGCAGGCTCCAGCACGGTAATCTGATCGAAGTCTTTGGGCATGATTTGCTGATTCTCGGGTTCGGTTCATCTCGTCCATGAACTCCACGGGGATAATATGGGGCCATTTCAGGCGATGTGCCAACCCCGGTTCGTCAACGATACGGCTCCGGCAGCGGCAATCTTTGCCCAAATGAGACGGCGACCATTTTCCGTCCCTCCTATTCGTGCTTGGGCGCTTCGGCCTCGGGATCGAATGTCCACGTCACTTCGTCGGTGATCGTTTTCCCGTCACGATCCGCAGTGACAGCGACGACATTCGCACCCTTTTTCAAGGTGATCTCGTTCCACTTGTGGATGACTCCGTCGCGTTCACCGGCAGGAAGTTCCAGGCCGTTGAGGGTGACCTGCACGCTTGCCGCGTTTGAGTAAATCTTTAGCGGTGTCCGTGCCTCGGTGCGCACCATGTCGCGGCGGCTGCTGATGTAAACGACCGGCCCGGGCGACCAGGATGCCTTGTAAAAATAGTAGGCGTCCTTCTTCACCTTGCGGTCGCGGGTGACCAGTCCCTTGTCGTTGATGCCGACCATGTCACCTTCCGTGCGGCCGGCGCTCGCGAAATCAAACAGGTTCCAGATGAAGGATCCCCAGATGAACGGTCGTTCTTCAATGGCTTTCCAATGTGCCTCATGGGCGATCGCCTGCCACTCCTCGGGATGCCATGGGCCCCTGGGTGCCGGTGCTTTCGTCATGCCCTGCTGGTGTTGGTGGATGCTGGCTCCCGCGCCGTACTCGCTGACGCCTAACGGTTGGTTGGGCGCGTATTTGCGGAGCTTGTCGAGCACGTTGCCCATCCCATCCGGCACCCCGTTGTACCACCCCGGATAGGTGTTGGTGGCCAGAAGACTGGTGAGCGCGGCAGCCTCAGGACACCACTTTTCGGATTTTGAAAACGAGGCCGCGGTCGTTGGTCGCGTCGCGTCCAGCGAATGGGCGAGGTCATTGAGCTTGCCGATGATCGGGAGCGCCGGGGCGCCGGCTTGCAATTCATTCCAGAGTCCCCACATGACAATGGAAGGATGATTGCCAAGTTGGGCGATCATTTCCTCAAGCTGGAGCGTCGCGTTCAAGGTAAATGCTTCCGATTTGCCGAGCTCGTTCACCAATGGAATCTCTGACCAGGCGACGATGCCGTTCCGATCACAAAGCCGGAGGAAATTGTCCGAATGCGGATAGTGCGCGAGTCTAACCGCGTTGGCGCCAAGATCGCGGATGATGGCCATGTCCTCTTTCTCATCCGCCTGGCTGACTGCCCAGCCGCTGCGGCCATGGTCCTGATGAAGGCATACGCCGCGAAGACGGTAGGCATGCCCGTTGAGGGTGAAGCCTGAGTTCTTGTCGAAGTTGAAAAAGCGCAGGCCAAGTGGCTCGGTAACACGGTCGATCACCTTGCCGTCCATCACCACCTCGACTTGCACGGTGTGGAGATAGGGATCCGCAATGCCATTCCAAAGGTGGGGAGTCTCGACGGTTAGGGTTTCATCCGATGATGCGGCATTGGATTCCATCTGCGATTGCTTCTCCGCGATCGACTTTCCCGTGGAGTCAAGAATCGACGTCCGTAGGGAAAATTTCCTTCCGTTCAACAATTTGTTAGAAATGTGGGTCGTCACCGAGACGGTAGCTTTCTCGCGGCTGACATCGGATTGGCGGATGCGGATGCCATGGCTGCCGTTGACCAACGGGCTGATGCAAAGCGGGCCGGTTTTCAGCAGGTGCACGGGTCGATAGAGCCCGCCGAAGACGGTGAAATCGCCGCTCAGCGGTGCGATGTCTTCGAAATTGGTGTTGTCCACACGCACCGCGAGCAAGTTGGTCCCGGGTTTGATCGCATCGGTGATCTCGAAGGTGAACGCCGTGAAGCCACCGCGATGTTGTCCGAGTTTCTTGCCATTCAGATAGACATCGGCCACCAGCGAGGCGGCCTCGAAGCGCAGGAAAGTTCTTTCGCCCGCGTCCACCTTCGGAAATTCCATCATCCGTCGGTACCAACCCGGACCACGTAAATAAGGTGTTTGTGCCGGAGCGGTCTGTGGTTCGGACACGTCGTTCCAAGTGTGCGGGACATCCACGGATTTCCAACCGCTGTCCTTGAAATCCATGGCCTCGGCCGCTTCGGAATCTCCCTGTTGAAACCGCCAACCCTCCTTCAATTCGCTTTCCGAGCGTTCTCCATGGAGAGGCTGGCCAAGGCCCAAAAGCGGTATCATGACTGAAAGCAGGTGTGAACGGGTCATGCGGGCGATCATCCGTTCAAAAGGTGAATCCCGTCGAGTCACTTCCGCTTCATTCCAGTTGGCAAGGCCCCGAAGGCAACTCTTCTTCAGTCCGTCCTCGGCGGTGCGCGGGGATAACCGCCGGAAAGAACGCGGCGAGACGCAGAGTATGGGGCGGTCCATTCATGAAACAATCAATCCTGAAAATTTTGATCGGGTCGGTCTGCGCGATGTCTTCCTGCTTCGCCGAACCCGCAAGCCCGGAGACCACGGCAAATCTCCCTAAAGTGCTACTGATCGGCGACTCCATCAGTGGAGGCTATAACAAGTCGGTGAAAGGAATCCTGGAAGGCAAGGTTGCCGTGACCGGGCCGATCGCCAACGCCGAGACCACCATCAACGGCGTGGCTCACCTCGACGAATGGCTGGGCGACACGAAATGGGATCTCATTCACTTCAACTGGGGGCTGTGGGACATCTACGGCTGGTCCTATGCCAAACAGGACCGCTCGCCGGCGATGTATGAACAGCGGCTCGAAACACTGGTCACCCGCTTGGAAAAGACCGGGGCGAAATTGATATGGGCCACCACCACTCCCACGTGTCCCGAGGCTGAAATGACGATGCTTGGCAAGTTCAAGACCGAGGTGAAGATCTCACCCGAGACCGAGCAGGAGTATCGGGATACGGCGCTTCGTGTGATGAAAAAACATGGCATCGAGGTGAATGACCTTCATGCCCTGATCAAGCCACGGCAGGCGGAACTTCAAAAGTCTAACAATGTTCACTTTTCGGGAGCAGGATACAACTTGATGGCAAGGCAGGTTGCGGATCGGATTTCGGCTGGATTGGGGATCAAGCTTCCGGAAGAGAAGGCGAAACCGAAAGCTGCCGGGAAATAGCTGTAGCGTCACCGTGCATCCTGGGAAATGATCGACTCTTGCGACAGGTCCCGTAAGCTCGCCTCAACCCATGAAAATACTCACCTTCCTCATTTTCCTATCCAGCTTCGCTCTCGCGGCGGAAAAGCCGAACGTCCTTTTCCTCTTTGCCGATGACATGACGTGGAAGGCGGTCAATGCGCTTTCCGACGAGGATATCGACACGCCGAACCTCGACCGTCTAGCAGCACGCGGCACGAGTTTCAAATTCGCCTACAATTCCGGCGCATGGCACGGCGCGGTGTGTGTCGCCAGCCGCACGATGCTCAACACGGGCCTCCAGCTCTGGAAGGCGAAGGCCGCCGAAAAAGGGCTGAAGAAGGACTTTGTGGCGACGAAGCGCACCTGGTCGCAGCAGATGTCCGCCGCCGGCTACCGCACCTGCCTCTCAGGAAAATGGCACGTCAGCATGCCGACCAAGTCAATCTTCGACGAGGTCCTCCACGAACGCCCCGGCATGGCATCCACGGTTGAGGCCGCTTACGAACGCCCGGTCGAGGGCCAACCGGATCGCTGGGATCCCACCGACCGTTCACTCGGCGGATTGTGGGCCGGAGGAAAGCACTGGAGCGAGGTGATCGTGGACGACTTCGAAACCTTCCTTGCCTCCAAGGACAAGCGGCCTTGGTTCATGTATCTCGCCTTCAACGCGACCCACGACCCGCGTCAGGCACCGCAGGAATTTCTCGATCTCTATCCACTCGAACGCATGAAGGTTCCTGCAAATTTCCTGCCCGTCTATCCGTACCGCGATCCGATGGGCGCACCGCAGAGCCTTCGCGACGAACACCTCGCGCCGTCGCCGCGGACCGAGTTCGCCGTCAAGACGCACCGCCGCGAATATTACGCGCTCGTGACGCATCTCGACACACAGATCGGGCGTATTCTTGATCGCTTGGAGAAGGACCCGGCGGGTGCCAATACCTATATCTTCTTCACCGCCGACCATGGGCTCTCTTGCGGAGAACACGGCCTGATGGGAAAGCAGAACATGTATGGCGAGGCGCTGAGGGTGCCCTTCATCGTCGCTGGTCCGGGTGTGCCCGCAGGCAAATCCATCGACAGTCCGATCTATCTGCAGGACGTGATGCCCACCTCGTTGGCCCTCGCTGGAGCTGACGATTCCGGACAGCGTCGAGTTTGAGAACTTGCGACCGCTTTGGGAAGGAAAGGGGACGCCGCGCACCTGCGCCTACGGCAGCTACATGGATACCCAGCGGATGATCGAAAAGGATGGCAAAAAGCTCATCCTCTATCCGAAAGCCAAGGTCGCGCGGGTATTCGATCTGGCAAAGGATCCGATTGAGAATGTGGACCTCTATGCCACGCCGGAAGGCAAGAAAATCGCCTCCGAACTGTTCCCTGTCCTTATCGCCGAACAGAAGCATCTTGGAGATCCTCTCGACCTCAAGGCGATCTACCGCGATCTTTAGACTTGGATGACACGGCGGCTCGGCAAAACCTGGTCATCTGGCAATCACGACTTGTCGCATGAATGGCGGGACGCGAACCACGCGTCTTCGAATCACTCATGATAGGTCTGGGAAACAACATCGGTGCGATCCATCATGGGGATCACAAGGGCTTGATCATTCTTGGCATGCGCGTGGCCGTTGCCTGCTATTTCATCGCCCGTGTCACGAAGGGCAGCATGCGGATCACAATCGGACGGAAGAGCGTCAATCCGGGAGAGCGGATTGCCGGAACCCTCAACCTCGAGGTAAGGAAGGCATTGCTGGCGGATCGTCTCTATGTCGCCCTCGTGGGAGAGCGCGAGCAAATCAGACGAACCGCCATCTGGAATTCGACCTCGATTCAGACCCGGATGAAGATCTTCTTGCGATGCATCCACCAGAGGATCAGCCACTCGACCGCCAGCACACCCGCGCCTAGCAGGAGTGGCTCGTAGGGTTTTCCTGCGAAGGTGAACCAACTGTCTCCGAGGTGACGGGGCAACGCGTGCTTGATGAACCCCACGAACCAATGGGCGATGAGATAGGCGGCAATCGAATTCATCCCCACGACCACCATGAAAAATGCCCATGCGCGGCGGTTCCACACGTCCATGACCAGATAGAAGCCCGCGAGAATCAGAAAGCACCAGCCGCCGCTGAACAGAACCCAACCGGGTGTCCAAATCTTCTTCACGACCGGGCAGATGCCCGCGGCACCCAGCACCCAGCCACTGGCAAGCCCTATCAGGCCGGCACAAGCCAACCATTGGATCTTCTGAAGTTGGGAACGGTTGCTTCGCAGCACTCCGCCCGCAATCAAGCCGAGGATCATGGTGCCCAAGGTGGGGATGAAATTGAGCGTCGAGTAACCGCCACGGTTGTTCATGAAGACCTTCTCCCGATGGAATAGATTCATGAACCACGTGTCGAATCGCCACGCGAAATTGGTGTTGAGATTCCAATGGGCGGCAAATCCTGTTAGGTTGTGGGGCCAGTCCGGTTTCACCCCGGCCTTGCTCCAGTCAAAGTCAGGCCCAGGCAGGGGATACATGGCGAAGGCGAGCCAGTAGCCTGCCAGAATGACACCCAATGCAATCCACTGCACCCGCGACGAACGCATTCCGAGAAGATAGAGAAAGCCATATCCCAGACCGATCTGAGTCAGCGTGTCCTCGAAAGTCCAGTTGGTGCTGGGCCACTCGTTCGAGCGAAGCATGACGCCAAGCAATACCAGGATCAGCGCGCGCCAGAACGCGTGCAAGGTGCGATGCCATTGAGGCTGCCCCTCTGCCGTGCGTCGAGCCAGCGAGAAGGGCAACGCCACGCCGACGAGGAACGAGAACGAGGGTTGGATCAGATCGTGCAATGAGCATCCGACCCAGTCCACGTGCGATTGATGCCAGTCGAGGAAACTCCACAACCTGCTATCTGGCAACGCCCGCGCGACTTTCGAAAATTGCATCACCTCCGCCATCATCAGCAGCATGACCATGCCGCGATAGCCATCCAGCGATGCAAGGCGCTGGGGCAGCGCGGGAGATCCGCCCGATTCGGAGGATGTTAGGTTTGGTGGGGTGGTGGTCATTTCAGGGTTCGGAAGGCTGCCGCAGGTAGAGAAAGAGATCGCGAACCTCCTGCTCCTGGAGTGCCTGAAGCAGCCCGGAGGGCATCATCGACTGGTCGCTCAGTTCTCGTTTGGAGATGTCGGACTTCGGCAGGGTGACCGGGTTGGAGAGGGTCTTGAGAGTGACGGTGCTTTCGGTTTCCCCTGTCACCACTCCGGCGACGAGTTTGCCATCGGTGGTCGTGATGAAAGTCTGTTGGAAATCGCGGCCGATGACGGAGTTGGGATCGAGGATGTTCTGGAGCAGGTAGTCGATGTCGGTGAAGTTGCCGGGGAGTTCCGGCCCGATGTGGCCGCCCTCGCCGAAGAGGCTGTGGCACGCTGCACAGGTGCGTTGGAAGATGGCACGGCCGCTTTTCATGTCGGATCGGAGGATGGAGTCCTTGCCGAGAAACCTGCGATATCGCTCGATCTCGGCGAGGCGCTGGGCGTCGGATTGATGGAGCGTGCCCCAGTTTTTCGTTAGCCATGTGTCAAAGTCCTCGCGCTTGGCTCCCTGGATCAGTCGCGCGAGCGGTGCGGTTAGATCCTTGGTCGGGATCGCCCGGGCATCGAAGGCGGCGAGCAGGGCTTCGATGCCCGCCGGACGTCCGACCAGTGTGGTTAGGGCGGCGGATTTTTCCTCCGGCGAGAACGAAGGGAAGCCGGCGACCAGTCTTGCGGAAATACGGGGGTCGTCGTAGTTGGCAAGCGCCTTCAGGGAAGGAAGTCGAAGGGGCGATGCATCCGTTGCGAGAGTGAGGAGCGGTTCGAGCGCGGCGGCGTCACGGAGGGCTGCTAGGGATTCGAGTGCGGCAAGCCTGGCGGCAGGTTCGGCGTTCCTGTTGGAGAGTTCGTTACGCATTTCGTCGAGCGCGGCGGAGCTGCCAAAGATCAGGGCGAGCGAGAGTGACTGGCGGCGGACGGCAGGGTCGGGATCTTGCTGGAGCGCTTGATGGGCCGCAGCCCAACCGGTCGGTTCGGGAATCCGCTGGCTGCCCTTGGCCGCGGCGAGCATTCCTCGCAACATGAGATTTCGCATGCCGGAGTCCGCGCCGGTCAATGTCCTGGCAAGAGCACTCATGGCCGGTGCACCTTTCGCCGGATCTTCCAGCGCGACGGCAAGCACCCGGCGCGGGATGAACTCGTGAAGCTGTGGCTGGCGGGTCGATTTCAACAACCCGACACCACGCAACGGGTTGGCGGCCACCGCGCCTTCCGCGGCATACCAGTTCATGAGCGGCAGGTTGTGGTCGCCGATGTCCTCGTCATGACCGGCGAGGGCGGTGAGCAGCGGCCAACGTTCGGTGGTGGGGAATTTCCGCGCAGCGGAAGCCAGGCGCAGGCGGACGGAAGGCGATGGATCCTTCGACGCGAGATCCAGCATCCTGACTAACAGCTTGTTGGAAGTTGCGCCTTGTTCGGTGATGCAGGTGATCGTCCAACCGCGCACGAACTCCGAACGGGCATCGAGCGCGCGCAGTGCAGTCGCTTCTGATAGAACACCTTGGGAATGCAGGGACCATAGGGCGCGGAGTTGGCGGGTGTCGTCAGGGTTTTTAAAAAGGATCGATTCCAAGGCGGAGGTGGTCTCCGCAGTCGGCCCGCGCTCCTGGAGCAGGCGGCGGGCGTGGCGGACGAACCAATCATTGG
The DNA here is from genome assembly GCA_963810445.1 of uncultured Verrucomicrobiae bacterium. Classification (GTDB taxonomy): domain Bacteria; phylum Verrucomicrobiota; class Verrucomicrobiia; order Verrucomicrobiales; family Akkermansiaceae; genus Luteolibacter. The sequence goes on from CAWENZ010000057.1 coordinate 58,985, forward strand.
GATCGAGCTGCATGGCCACCAGCTCGGCGCCTGTCGCTTGGGAGAGATCCAGGGTGCGGGGCCTCACCCTTTCGTTGACAATCTTGTAGAGGCGTCCGTTAGAGCGGTCGGTGAAGGCACGCTGCTGGTGGCAGGGGACCTTGTCATACCAATCGCTGATGAAGACCCCGCCATCCGGGCCATACTGGGGCGAAAGTCCACGGAACCACGGGTCGGCGCTGTCGATAAAGTCGGTCTTGCGCTCGCTGCGGTAGCCGGATCCCTGGCGGGTGAAGGTTTCACAGCGCAGCTTGTTCATGTGGACGTCGTGGAAAAAGAAATTGTCACGCCACTCGTCCGGGAAGGCACCGCCAAGATAGAACATCGCGCCGCAGTAGCCAGCCTTCTCATATTGGCCCCACGCGATGGTACGGAGGTCATCGTAGAGGTGCGGATTGAAATGCGACCCTGCCTGGCGGGTGTAGTGGCCGCCTTCGATCGCATGCCACATGTGGGGGATCACGCATGCGGCGAAGAAGGCCTCGCCGTGGTCGTTCCAATCCATGCCCCATTGGTTGCTGGCACCCTCGCACCAGCGCTCGAAGACCTTGCGGGTGGGGTGGTAGCGCCAGACTCCGGCATTGATCGGGACCCGCAGCGCCTCGGTCGTGCCCGGCGCGCCGACCTTCGAATTCGTGAAAATTCCCTGGGTGCCGTAGAGCCAGCCGTCGGGACCCCAGATGAAGTTGTTGAGCGTCTCGTGGGTGTCCTGCGAGCCCCAGCCGTTGAGGACGATCTCCGGCGGTCCATCAGGCACGGCGTCGCCGTCGCGGTCGGGGATGAAGAGCAGGTTCGGCGGGGAGCCGAGCCACACGCCGCCGAAGCCGACGGCGATCCCGCTGCTGAATGTGGCGTTGTCGAGAAAGACGACGCGTTTCTCGAAGCTGCCGTCGCCGTCCACATCGTCGAGCACGATGATCCGGTCGGTCGGATTGCCCGGGGCTTCCGGATAGTTGCGGTTTTCCAACACCCACAGGCGGCCACGGTCGTCGATGGTGTAGGCGATCGGTTGGACAATGTCGGGTTCGGCGGCGATCACCTCCACCCGGAGGCCCGCAGGGACTTTCATTTTTGCAGCGGTGGCGGCGGGATCGAGCGCTGCGGTGCGCGCGACCGGTCGTTTGGGATCGTCCTGGGCATGAAGAAGGGCACAAAGCGCGAGGGCGGAGAAAAGTTGGGTCTTCATGCGGAGTGGCTCGTGAAGGCAAACGGCTGAGGAATGCGGCGTCTTTCTCCGAACAGGTTTTCCAAGGCGAACGGGGCGAGTTGCAAGTCAAGGTTGCCGGAAGACAGAAGACAGGCCTTGGAGGCGGAAAATGGCATCATTTACGACGACCGAGCATCATCACAAATAGGGTCGGATAGGTTTTCCAAAACGAAGGTTCGTTAGATCGGGGCTGACTCCTTGGGAATCTGCTCCGATGTGATCACGAGGAATGAAAGGCGAGCGCGTTCGGACCGGTAAACGCCGTATGATCGAGAAAATTTTCGTGGCGGCTGCTTTCATGATCCTGGTCGGTCCGGCGATGGCCGTGGAAGCACCCAAGGGGCCGGTGAAGGTGTTCTTGCTGGCCGGGCAATCGAACATGGAAGGGCAAGGCGTCGTTTCTATGGACGATCCGAACGGATACAACGGTGGCAAGGGCAACTTGGTCTGGTCGATGGAAAATTCGGCAAGCAAGGATCGAATGAAGCACCTCCGCGACGCGCAGGGCAATTGGGTGGTTAGAGACGACGTGACCATCTCCTTCAAGGCCCGCGGTCAGGTCAGGAAAGGCGGGTTGACCGTCGGTTACACCGGTTACGGCGGGGCCAGCCACATCGGGCCGGAGCTGGAGTTTGGCCATGTGATGGGGGACTCCCTTAAGGAACCGGTGCTACTCATCAAGACGGCCTGGGGCGGGAAGAGCCTTTACGAGGATTTCCGTCCGCCAAGCTCCGGCGGGAAAGCCGGTCCGTATTATACTCAGATGATCGAGGAGATCCGGGCTGCATTGGCAGACCTGGGAGATACGAAATACGAGATTTGCGGCTTCGTCTGGATGCAAGGGTGGAACGACATGATTTCGAAGGAGGCAACGGAGGAGTATGCCGAGAACCTCGTCAACCTGGCCAAGGATGTGCGCGCGGAATTCAAGTCGCCGAACCTGCCCATGGTGATCGGTGAGTTGGGCAATGAAGGTCCCGCGAAGGAAGGCAGCGGGATGGACAACTTCCGCAAGGCGCAACGCGCCGGGGCGGAGAAGATTCCCCATGCCCTCTTCGTGCCCACCACCTCCTGTGCCCGGCCCAAGGAACTCTCGCCGAATACCGGGCACGGACATCACTGGTTCGGGAACGCGGAAAGCTATTTCCTCGTCGGGGAGGCTCTGGCCAATGGCATGAAGAAACTCATGGGGCCTCCGTGAGGTGCCACGGGCGATTTCAGTTTGCTGATAGAATGTTGGTCCAGTCCGGAATGGATCGTTGATTGGGCATCATGGTAGAATGCCAAGTGTCATGTGAGTGCATGATCCCTTGCCAGCGGAAGACGGGTGAGCATGATCAATTCAATGAAAACAACGATCGTTGGAATCTGGATCTCGCGCATCTTTTTCGTCATTTGCTGCGGTAGCGCGTTTTCGAAAGAGTTTGTTAGACTGCCCTTGGTTCCGTATCCCCGGGAGGTTGAAATCAAGGAGGGTGCCCTTGCTCCAGCAGTCCAGGTCGCCTTGGTTTACGATGAGGGTGGCGGGATGAAGGATCTTGCGGACACGCTTGTGGGTGACCTTGCCGCGATTGGATTTACGGCCACGCGTGGGAAGGCGAATCCGGGCAAGGGCATCACCACCATCCGGCTGAACCTTGGGAAGGACCCGGACGTTGGCGACGAAGGTTACCGTCTTCACATCGATGCGGATGTGTCGATCTCCGCCGCCTCCCTCGACGGGCTGTTCTGGGGGACGCGCACTCTTTTGCAACTGCTGCATGCCGGTCCGGAAAAGGAGATCCCGCACCTCTTGATCGCCGACAAGCCGGAGTTTTCCTATCGGGGGCTGATGATCGACAATGCGAGAAACTTCCATTCCATCGACTTCCACATCGGGACCATCAAACGCCTCGCGTCGTTCAAGATGAACCGCTATCAGATTCATTTCAGTGACCACCAGAGCTACACCCTGCCCAGCGTGGCTTTCCCGAAACTCCCCACGGAGGGGCGGCATTACAATGCTGCTGATATCGCTAGATTGGTGGAGGCTGCAAAACGATACCACGTTGAAATCGTTCCGGAAATCGACGTGCCCGGCCATGCCACCGCATTGATTCGGGGGATCGACGGTCTCGGGTGCGACGGCGATGGTGGGAAAATCTGCATTGGCCGTGAGGGCAGTTATGTAGCGCTCGAAAAGCTTTTCTCCGAAGTCATGGAAATGATCCCCGGCGCTTACTGGCATCTCGGGGCCGACGAGGTCAGCTACTCGGGCTCCCGCTGCACCGGTTGTGCAGCGCGCATGAAAGAGGAGGGGCTCCAGGATGCCGGGCAGCTCTTCAACCACTTCATCAACCGCATGAACGGATTCCTCAAGGGCAAGGGGCGGCAGGTCCTCGTCTGGGAAGGATTCTCTCCGTTAGCTGACCCGAAGGTCGATCATGACATCCTCGTTTGCCCGTTCGATGTGAAGCATGATGGCAAAATGCCGGACGACTATTTCAAGGCCGGATACCGGATTCTCAACACCTCCTGGAGCCCGCTCTACGTGGCGGACAAAATCTCCATGACCACCCCGGAGGACATGGCCTTGTGGTCACCCTTCATGTTCGGCGCTGGCCGCAGTCCTCAGCCCTTTCGATACTGGAAAAAGTTTCGTCCGGAGATCTATCAGAACAAGATTGTCGGTGCCCAGGTGTGCTCATGGGAGATCGAGGAAAAGGCCGAGGAGGGACTTCTGTTCGGGACAGGCCCCGGATTTCACGACTACGGACGCCCTGGCCCGCGCGTGCCGATCGTGGCAGAGCGCGTCTGGACCGGCTCTAACACCACCCCAAGGGATCTCATGGAACGCGTGGGTGCCAGCTACTGGTAACGGATCGCTCTCCCACCTGCCGCACCCCTTGGATTGGCCCGGATGGGGAGCAACTTCCACACGTATCACAAGAAGATGACTCGGAAGACAAACTGAATGCCACGGATGGTCCTGTGATTTCATCCCAACGGGACGGCTCATCCCAGCCCGGGATGAAATCCCGGGAACCGGATACAAATCCATTTTAGGGTCCTGTAAGGACCTTTCATGCCCGCGCGAGATGGATTCATCCATCCTGCATGAGGCTGCCGGGCTGGAATGAATCGTCCCGCTGGGACGGATGATGGCAACTCCGGCTCAAAGAAGATTGGTCGGGAGGACGCCGCCGTCGTCGGGGTGGTGGACATACTTGCTCTCACGGAGGATAGACGGCTTCCGTTTCGTGAGCAGGAGCCAGCACTCGCGGGCGGTGCCTAGGACGATGATGGTGACGAAGAGCAGGAAGGTGATGGTGATGGCGACGTCGATGCGGGCGTTGAACAACGAGGTTTTCGCGGAAGCGAGGGCGGGACCTTCCAACCCGCCGGCGATCTTCTCCTCAAGGCTGCGGATGGTGGGAATGAAGCCTGCCGAGTTGGGATCGGTGAGTTTCAGCCATCCTGCGGAAAAGGTGACCAAGGTCAGAAAGGTCATGGGGACCGCGGTGACCCAGCAATAGCGGGCCTTGCCCATCTTGATCAGGACGACGGTGCCGAGACAGAAGGCGATGACGGCGAGGAGTTGGTTGGAAATGCCGAAGATGGGCCACAGGCTTTTCGCGATGCCCGCGGGATCCAGCGCGCCCTGATAGAGGAAAAATCCCCATGCGGAGACCAGGAGCGCGGTCGCGACGATGTTGCCGAGCCACGATTGGGTGTTGCCAAGTCTCGGTGAGATGTTTCCTAACAAATCCTGGAGGATGAATCGGCCGACGCGGGTGCCGGCGTCCAGGGTAGTGAGGATGAACAGCGCCTCGAACATGATGGCAAAGTGATACCAGAGCGACAGCGCGGTGTTTCCCGGAATGACCTTGGCGAACATCTGCGCCATGCCGACGGCGAAGGTGGGGGCCCCGCCGACCTTGCCGATCATGTGGGGCTCGCCCAGGTCACTGGCGAGTTTCGCCATCTGGGCCTCGGTGATGGCGTATTCGGGACCGTACGAATTGATCTTCTCGATCTGCGCGGTGACGGCGGCGGCGTTGTTCGGATCGATGGGGGAGTTGATGGCGAAATACTCTCCGGGCTGGAGCGCGCAGGCGGCGATGATTGCCATCAGCGCGACGAGCATTTCCACAACCATCGCTCCATAACCGATGAGGCGGATGTCCTTCTCCCTCGCTAACAACTTCGGCGTGGTGCCGGAGGAAATCAACGCATGAAACCCGCTGACGGCTCCGCAGGCGATGGTGATGAAGACGAAGGGCATCGCCGGCCCGGGGACGACGAATCCTCCACCGTGGATGAACGGTGTCATGGCCGGCATGTGCAGCGGCGGTGCGAGGATGACGATGAAGATGCCGAGCACCGCGACGGTGCCGAGTTTCATGAAGGTGCTCAGGTAGTCGCGCGGAGCCAGCAACATCCAGACCGGCAGCACGCTGGCCGCGAAGCCGTAGATCATGATCGCCCACGCGAGCTGGGTGGACTTCAGCGTGAGCGCGGTGGTCATGCCGGGTGATAGATATTTCCCGCCGACCACCGCCGCGCACAATCCGAGGACACCGAAAACCGACGCCGCCGTGACCGAGACCTTGCCGCTCTTGATCATGACTCCCATGACGAAGGCGAGCGGGATGGTGGCCGCGATGGTGAAAAGACCCCATGGGCTTTCCGCGAGCGCCTTCACCACGACCAGCCCGAGCACCGCCAGCAGGATGGTCATGATCGCCAACAGGCTGATCATCGCCACCAGACCGATGAACGGGTTGAGCTCCTCCTTGAGCATCTGGCCGAGCGATTTTCCGTTCCGGCGCATGGACGAGAAAAGGATCACCGCGTCGTGCACCCCACCGCCGAGCGTCGCCCCGACGAGAATCCACAAGGTACCTGGCAGATAGCCAAACTGGGCGGCCAGCACCGGCCCCACCAACGGCCCCGGCCCGGCGATCGCCGCAAAATGATGCCCGAAGACGACCCACTTGGGTGTCGGAACGAAATCCTTGCCATCGCTGCAAGTGACGGCGGCCGGAGCGCGGTTGTCATCGATGGTGAGAACCTTCGCCACCAGCCACGCGGAGTAGAACCGATAGGCGACCGCAAACGTGCAAACGCCCGCCACCACCAGCCAAAGCGCGTTGACCGGCTCGTCCCTTTGAAAGGCCGCGACGCCGACAGCGGCGGCACCGAGCACGGAAATGGCTATCCAGAGAAGAACGCGGGCGATTCGAGGCATGGATGAGATTCAGCCAAACCCGGTGCACGCGTCGAGCGCAGAGTGGACGCCAGGCTGAACATGCGGAGGCACAACGGGGAGATAGCCCGAAATCCGGAAGCGTTAAGCGGATTCACCCAGACACTTCAGACTGTCCTCTAGGGAGGGTGGACAGTTGCTGTCCGCAGGCCGATGAACCGTAAAAGCCCAGCGCGTTTACTCCATAGATTCCCCGAGAAAAGACTGCCTCTCCGCTCCTATCCTCGTTAGGTATCTTCCGTGCGCGGGGTCGAATTCCGCCTCAAGAATCTCATCGAGCCCTGTATTTTTTGAAATCTGCGGCCTCACTCCATTCATTCACATCATGGCATTCAACGAAGACTCCAGGGTGAAAATCCCAGCGATCCTCCATCTCACGAGATTGGGGTATTCCTATCTGTCGCTGAAAAATTCCATGTGGACGAAACCACCAACATTTTCCCCGATCTCCTTCGTCAAAGCCTCCAGCGCATCAATCCCGACGCCACCCCGGACGACATCGCCCGCGCACTTCAGGAAATTTCCCTTCTGCTCGATTACGAGGATCTCGGCAAAGCCTTCTACGAACGACTCATCAGCAGACAGCGGCCTGCGCCTCATCGATTTCGAAAACTTCGATAACAATACTTTCAATGTCGTCACCGAACTCCCCTGCAAAAACGGCGATGACGAGTTCCGGCCGGACATCACTCTCCTGATCAACGGAATGCCCCTCTTCTTCACCGAGGTCAAAAAGCCGAACAACCGCGACGGAATCCTCGCGGAGCGCCACCGCATCAACCGACGTTTCAAGAATCCGAAGTTTCGCCGCTTCGTCAACATCACCCAGCTCATGGTGTTCTCGAACAACATGAAATACGACTGAAGACTCGCCGGAACCGCTCGAAGGTGCGTTCTACGCAACCGCCTCCGCGGAGATCCCTCCTTCAATTACTTCCGCGAGGAAGAGCAGCGTCAATCTCACGGACTTCTCGCAGCCGAGAATCCGGAAACCGAGGACTTCATCCTTACCGATACCAACCTCACCAGCATCAGGCACTCGCCGGAATTCGCTACTAACAAAAGCCCGGACACTCCCACCAATCGCCTCAGCACCGCGCTGTTCTCCCGCGATCGCCTCGCGTTCCTCCTGCGCTTCGCCTTCGCCCACGTCAAGACCACCAAGGGAATCGAAAAGCACGTCATGCGATACCCGCAGATCTTTGCCACCAACGCGATCCGCGCGCATGCTTGAGGAAGGAATCCGCAAGGGCATCATCTGGCACACCCAGGGCAGCGGGAAAACCGCGCTCGCGTTCTACAACGTCCACTTCCTCACCGACTGGTTCCAGAAACAGGGCATCGTTCCGAAGTTCTATTTCATCGTGGATCGCATCGACCTGCTCGACCCAGGCCAAGAACGAGTTTCGGAGCCGTGGGCTTGTCGTTCACACCATCAGCCTCCCGCGAGGAATTCGCCAGCGACATCAATCGCCACTCGCCATCCACAACCACGCTGGCAGCCTCGAAATCACGGTCGTCAACATCCAGAAATTCCAGGACGATTCCGACGTCCTTCGCGCGACCGATTACGACCTCAGCCTCCAGCGCGTCTATTTCCTCGATGAAGTCCACCGCAGCTACAATCCCGAGGGCAGCTTCCTAGCCAATCTCAACGAGTCCGACCCGAATGCCATCAAGATCGGCCTCACCGGCACGCCTTTGTTAGGCGACTATCCTTCCCGCGCCCTCTTCGGTGGATACATCCATAAGTATTACTACAACTCGTCCATCGCCGACGGCTACACGCTGCGCCTGCTCCGCGAGGGGATTTCGACCAACTACCGCATGCAGCTCGCGCAGGCACTCGAAGACATTCGCGTCCTGCGGGGTGAGAGCCGACGCGAGGAAATCTTCGCCCACGAGCGATTCGTCGAGCCGATGCTTCGATTACATCGTCCGCGACCTCGGCACCGCCCGCGCCACCTTGGGCGATGGCACCATTGGCGGCATGGTCGTCTGCGATTCCGCCGCGCAAGCCCGCAAAATGGCGGAAATCTTCGCCGATAAATACGCCCGCCGCCCCGATCATCGTCGCCGAGCCACTCACGACCTACCTCATGGCCGCGGAGGAACCCACGCCCTACCGCTCCACTCCGCGCCTCGAACTCTCCGTCCGCACCTGCGGCCTCATCCTCCACGACGAGGGCGACAAACGATGTCCGCAAGGATCTCACCGACGACTTCAAGGACGGCAAAATCGACATCCTCTTCGTCTATAACATGCTTCTCACCGGTTTCGACGCCCCGCGCCTGAAAAAGCTCTACCTCGGCCGCGAGATCAAATCCCACAACCTCCTCCAGGCGCTCACCCGTGTGAACCGCACCTACGGCAAACACCGCTTCGGATACGTCGTCGATTTCGTCGACATCCGCCGCCAGTTCGATCTCACCAATCAGGCCTACCTCCGCGAACTCAACGACGAACTCGGCGACGAAGCGGAGCATTACTCCCACCTCTTCAAATCCCCTGAGGAAATCCTCGCGGACATCGAAGGCATCGAGGACGCCCTGTTCCACTTCAATACCACCAACGCGGAAATCTTCTCTCAACAAATCACTGCCATCACCGACCGCAGCCAGATGCGGGAAATCATCCGCGCCCTCGAAGACGCCCGCGGCCTCTACAACATCATCCGCCTCACCGGCCAATACGAGCTGTTGGAGAAACTCGACTTCCGCAAGCTCGCCCTGCTCTCCACCGAGGCGAACAACCACCTCGCTCTCCTCAACCAGCGCGAGGCCCTCGAATCCGGCCATACCGAAACCGGCCTGCTCAACATCGCCCTCGAAGAAGTGCTCTTCACCTTCCGAAAGGTCTCCGAGTCCGAGCTCCGCATCGCCGACGAACTCCGCGACATCCTCCGTCGCACCCGCGAGGGCCTCGCCGGAAACTTCGATCCGCGCGACCCGGAATTCGTCTCCCTCCGCGAAGAACTCGAACGCCTTTTCCGCTCCCGCAACCTCAGCGAAATCACCACCGGGGAAATGCAGGCCAACATCGCCGCCCTCAATTCCATCCACGCCCGCGCCCGCGAACTCGAACGGAAAAACCAACTCCTCCGCGCCAAATACGCCAACGACGAAAAATACGCCCGCCTCCACAAGCGCCTCATGGAAAAAGGCGAACCCACTCCCAACGAGCGCAAACTCTTCGAAGCCCTCACCGCGCTCAAAACCGAGGCCGACGCCCGCATCTCACAGAACGCCCAGCTCCTCAGCAATCCCGCCTACGCCGAGAAAATGATGGCCCGCATCATCATCGAGCAGCTCATGACCGCCCACCATCTCCCGCTCACCGCCGAAGGCTGCCAGTTCATCAGCAACCTCGTCCTCAAGGAATACCTCGCCGAGTTCCACGGTCAGCAGCCCGCCTGAGAAAAGCCCTGCCAACAAACCGCCCGTAGCGTCGCTCTACTTGTCCCGGCAAAGCTCGAAGAGCGACGCCGGATGAGCGTCGATGCCAAAGAAACGCGCAAAGCCCTCTTTCTCGACTCCATGTCGCTCGACCTCCCTCAGTCCTATTCCTCACCCCATCGGGCATCATCCGGAACTGAAAACGGCTTAGCCTTCCGTCGGAGGTCGCTTGGCGAGACTCTGGCGCAATGTCTCAATGATCTGGGGGCTCAAACGGAATCCCGTCTGCGACAGCCGCAGGAAAGCATCCTCAAAATCGATGAATCCGGCAGCCGCGGCATCGGTCAGAAGGCCAGCAGTGCCGGTGATTCGCAATCCGAGGCTCGTCGCCACCTTGCGGCCCCGTTTTTCATCAAGGATCAGCAGGCTGGAATCCCGGTGCTGCCATGCCAGCGTGATGGCAGAGGCCTCGCCGGCATCCAAAGCTCCTGTTTCCTCAAGATACAGCGACTCGTCCTGAACGACGGAAATCCAATCGGGCAGTCTCAAAAACAGATTCCTCAAGTTGTCTGGCGCACCTGGATGAATTGCCTCGCGCTGGATGGTATCGGTCACAGTCACCTTTCCATAGAGCCGCCGGAGCAAGTCCAACTCGCCCATCTCGGCCAAACAAGACAGCACAGAGTTGTCACTGATGACGATCACGGTGCCGCATGCCGGAATTCAAATGACCGGCGGGCATCCGCCAGGATCTCCTCGCCGGATTGGCCGGGCCACACACCGTGGCGGGACAGGACTGCCTGCGCCTCCCAGCGCGAATCCAGTTCCAGCATCCTACGGATCTGCTCCAGCAAGAGTACATCCTTCGAATATGCCTCCGCCGCCAAGGCTTCAAGCGCCGCCCGGCTCAGGTTCTGGAACCCGGCCCCAAGCTCCGCTGCCAAATCGTCCGGAATGTTCACAGTCACAATCATTGCCGGAAAACCTATTCCAACAGACAGCGTCCTGCAAACCCGAAAACCTCACCCTTCATCCAGGGCGATTCACGTCTCCCGGCCCCGCATTCGCCTCGACGCCCACAGAGCCCCACTGCAAAACACCCCTCGACATCTCCCATTCGCGTGAATTCGCATCCATTCGCGGTTAACCCGACTTTCGCTGTTAGTTTGGAATTTCGCCAAATTTCGCCCCTCTGAGACGCTGGAACCCTTGATTTTCCAGCATCGGGCCTCGGAAAACGGCTGCGGTGGAGACCCACCCCATGGACAGATGTGCCCTAACGGGATTATGCTTCATGCCTGTCGATGTTCTTACGCGCCAACAAACGATTCAAAGACGGCAAGCCGCACCGCTACTGGAGCGTGGTGGAAAACCGCCGCGTCGCAGGTAACCGAACGGTTCAGAAAACCCTGCTCTATCTCGGCGAGATCAACGACAGCGACCGCGCCTCGTGGACCCGCGCCATCGAGGCTGTCGATGAGCGCGACGAAACCCAACAGATTCATCTGTTCCCGGAGGACCGCACGCCCGACCCCTTGCTCGAACATCCCACGCTCAAACTTCGGCTCGATCACATCGAACTGGCCCGTCCACGCCAGTGGGGCGGCTGCTGGCTTGCCCTGGAACTCTGGAACCGCCTCGATCTCGACGCCTTCTGGCAACCGCTCCTGCCCGACTCCCAAAAAGGCACGCCCTGGCTCAAGGTCCTCAAAGTTCTAACCGCCTATCGACTATTGGATCCCGGCAGCAAGTGGAAGCTCCACCGCTCCTGGTTCGACCGCAGCGCCATGGCCGATCTTCTCGACGACGACTTCCGGCTCGCCGCCAAAGACACCCTCTACCGCTGTCACGATCTTCTGTTAGTTCATCGCGAGGCAATCTTTTCCCACCTCAAAGAGCGCTGGACCGGACTCTTCGGCGCGAGTTTCGACATCCTTCTCTACGACCTAACAAGCACCTACTTCGAGGTCGATGCCAACGGTCCGGTCACCGAAGCGAGCCAACTCAAAACCTTCGGATACAGCCGCGACAAACGTCCCGACTGCGTGCAAATCGTCATCGCCCTCATCATCACCCCCGACGGCCTTCCCATCGGCTACGAAGTCATGCGCGGCAACACCTCCGACAAAGCCACCCTCGCCGGAATGTTAGGGAAGATCACCGCACAATATGGCAAAGAGCGGCGCACCTGGATCATGGACCGCGGCATCCCCACCGAAGAAACCCTCGATCAAATGCGCCAGTCCGCCCCCTCCGTGCGTTACCTCGTAGGCACTCCAAAAGGTCGCCTAACCAAACTCGAAAAAGATCTCGCCACCAAAGACTGGCAGCAGGTCAAAGACGACGTCCACGTCAAACTCCTGCCCCGCGACGGAGAACTCTACGTCCTCGCCCGCAGCCTACCACGCCGTTGCAAAGAGAGCGCCATGCGGCGCAAAAAGCTCAAAGCCTACTGGGCGCGTCTTAAGGAACTTCAAAAACGCGACAAACTCACCCGCGACGAACTGCTGCTCGCCATCGGAGCCGCCAAGGAAAAAGCCGGACGCAACGCCCACCGGCTTGTCATTCTTCATCTTCCCGCACTCGGAGAGCAAGTCAGCGCCGCAACCTTCCGCATCGAACTCGATCGCAACAAACTCAAAGCCACCCGTCGCCACGAAGGCCAATATCTCCTACGCAGCAATCTAACCGGCGAAGACCCCGCCGAACTCTGGCGCAACTACATCAACCTCGTTCGCATCGAGGAGAGCTTCCGCACCCTCAAGGGCGACCTCGGGCTACGCCCCGTCTTTCACCAACTCGACGGCCGCATCGAAGCCCACGTCTTCATCAGCTTCCTCGCCTACTGCCTGCACGTCACCCTTGAGCAATACAACAAGAAGGCGGCCACCGGCCTGAGTTCCCGCAGCGTGCTGGAACGATTGAGCGAGATCCAGATGCTCGATGTGACCATCCCCGCCACCGACGGACGTGAATTGCGGATGAAGCGCTACACCAAGCCCGAGAAGATCCACCACCTGCTGCTCGAGCAACTCGGCTTTACCCTCCCCGCCCAGCCACCGCCGGAAATCAGAAATCAAAAGCCTGTGGTGTAGACCTTTTGAAAAAACCAACGCAATCTCAACGATCCTGACCCGAAAAACTGCCTAACAGCGAAAGTCGGGTTAAAAATCTTCTCTTCCACTGATCACTGCTCACTGATCACTTTCCACTTCTCCCATGTCCCGCACCTTCCAAATCCAAGCCATCACCCTCATCGACGACCTCAAGTCCGTCTGTGCCAACTATGGCCTCGGCAATGATGGCAACGAATACAAGATCATCACCCAGATCTTCCTCTACAAGTTCCTCAACGACAAATTCGCCCACGAGGTCAAACGCATCCTGCCCGCCCTCGCCAAGGCCGACTCTTGGGAAGCCGCCTGAGGAAAATGAAAAAGGCCGATTACGAGCTGCTCCTCATGCAGCTCGGCGATGGAACCGCCCACCTCCGGCCCGAGCATTTCCTCTCCGCCCTCTACACCCGCCAGAACGACTTCGCGAAAACCCTCGATTCCACCCTGCTCTCCATCAAATACCCAACGTCTTCTGGTCGGGATCAACCAGTTCGTCCGGACGAAATCCATCCTTGAGAAGCAAAGGCGAGACGCGGCACAGTTTTGATCTTCCGAGAAGGTCAGCCCATCGGGTAAGCGTGTTCGCATCTTCAGTGAGGATCACCAGACACTGCTCGATATCCGCTTGCGTGAGAATCTTCAGATCATTGCGGACTACATGCCGATCTGCGGAATCCGGAGCAGGCAACCCCTTGATCACCTTGTGGTAGTCCGCTGAGCGCACAGCATGCCGGAAGTTGAAGGGGATGATGTGAAAATGCTGGAGCGGAAGATCGCTGGCGGGCTGGCCAACTTCAAATTCCGAGACTACCAAGGTGGAAAGGCAAAGCAAATGTCCGTTCGCCACACAGTGCCGGAAGTAATCGACCGCTATCTGATGGTTCGGACGGGTATCGTCGGCGAAGCTGATAAGATAGGAAGTATCGAGGCAGATTTTCAGCATGAATCAGGATTCCCGCAATTGTTCCACCCACTCCGTGGGATTGGTGATTTCCGCCCAGGCTTTCCGGCCTTTCTGCCAAAGCGCTTTAAGTTTGTCCTCGTCGATCTCCTTCAGGGGTCTCACTACGTCGATGAGTCGTAGATCTCGAAGCTCTCCGTTGCGGATATCCTCCATGGCGCTGACGTTTAAAGTCATCGCCTTGTAGAGATAGTCCGCTCCCTCAAGCTGGCTTTCACTGGCCTCCACCTTGATCGATTGGCCTGACGGAAGAACTAGATGGATGTTGGGCTTCGTTTTCCCTCCGAGGTCGACGACACGCCCCGAAATGTATTTTTCCGCTCTGACCCAATTGTCGAGTTGGTGGTGCCGATAATTGCTTTCACGAGTGATCATTACTACCCGCGCGTCCGCTGTGGCCGAATTCGAGAAAATACTGTAACGGCGTTTGGAATCGGCGCGGATCGCCCGGCTTTGCCACGTCTCAATGATCTGGGCCCGCTTCGGTGAAATGGCGTCGAGATCTTCCGAGCGGGCGAGGGTTTCCAAGTCCGCTTGGCACGAACTCGCCACAATCGCAGTCACGATGGACATCAATTTTACTGATCCTTCTACGATCTCGACAGACGGAAGCCCCATTTCCGAACGCTTGGCCTCGCCTTGAATCAATTCAATCACTTCCCCCATGAATTGGTGAAGGGTCAGCAAATCGACGTTTTCAGGCGTAAGCGGTTGTCCCTCCACCTCATCGTGGAGCGAGAACGAAAGGGGCTGACCAAGAGGAGGCACGGCGGAAATGTAGCCCAAAATACGGAAACGTTAAGCGGATTCAACTGGGGGTCTCATTTTGTTCCCCGCGAGTCCCCGGGCCCGGAAAAACCACCCCCAGCACCCGAGGCGAGGTCTACCTCGACATCCGCCTTAACGCCACCACCCGCTGGAAAGACGTCCCCGAACCCGTCTGGACCTACACCCTCGGCGGCTACCAAGTCCTCAAAAAGTGGCTCAGCTACCGCGAATACGCCCTACTCGGCCGCCCCCTGACCAGCGACGAAGCCCAGCAATTCACCTACAGCGTCCACCGCGTGGCCACGTTGTCGCAGTCCTCTCCGCCCTAGACGCCAAGATCGCCCTCAACCACCGGATCAACGGCGAGTTGGAGGGGATGGCGAAGCTGCTGTATGACTACTGGTTCGTGCAGTATGATTTCCCGCTGAGCCCCGCCCAAGCCGCCGCCCTCGGCAAGCCCCACCTCGCCGGTAAACCCTACCGCAGCTCCGGCGGCCCCATGGTCTATCACCCTCAACTCAAACGCGAGATTCCGAAAGGGTGGGAAGTGGTTACGCTTTCACAGATTGCCAAAACCGGTTCAGGCGGAACACCAGCCAGCAAGAACCGCGAATACTATGACGGAGGCAATATCACTTGGATCAATAGCGGCGAACTGAACTCTCCTTACATCCTGTCAGGATCGAATTTTATCACCCAGGCCGGCTTAGACAATTCAAGCGCCAAGCTTTTCCCCTCCCGCACGCTCTTGATTGCCCTCTACGGTGCCACCGCTGGAAAGGTGAGTCTCCTGCTCACCGAAGCCTGCTTAAATCAGGCGGTTTGCGGCATCGTCCCGCACGATCCCAAGTTCCTCTTCTATTTGAAGTTCCTGCTCTCCGATCTTTACAGCCATCTAGTGATGATGAGCACCGGTTCGGCACGAGACAACCTGTCGCAAGACTTGGTCAGGAACATCAAAGTCGTCGTCCCGCCTCCCGAAATCCTGAAACAATTCGACGAATTCGTCGGCGCTGGCGTCGCCACCATCGCCAACAACATCCAACAAAACCAAGAACTCACCACCCTCCGCGACTGGTTGCTCCCGATGCTGATGAACGGGCAAGTGCGCGTCACCGGATGAAACCACCCTCGCCCTCTTCGCTGATCACTGATCACCTCTCACTCGGCACTTCTCACCACCCTCCGCGACTGGCTCCTCCCCATGCTCATGAACGGCCAAGTCCGCGTCAACGCATGAAAGCCACCCTCGGCCCTGGCCAGCAGGCTATCCGCTCGAAATCCTGATCAACACCAATTATGTGATGTCCCAGAAAACGATTTCTTGCGCCAAAATCGCGAAGCTGTTTGAACCGTGCAGAATCCTATACCCCCGCCATAGATCGATGTGTCCTAACCCCGTTCCAATCTGACGAAAAGCAACTATTCCTCTTCTCCCACATAATGGACTGATTGATTTGGGCTCCTTCCATCTCTTGCCAATACCGAATATTCCAGACGAGTCCAATTTGGTTATCATCTCCTCAACCCGCAAGGCATCGCCGTGCTCACAAGTGTATTGTAAACCACTCAAACTAATTCCGGATCTTCGCAAACAGACACTCATGCGAATTGCGCATTGATTCTCATACAAAGGTTGTCCGGTGGAGTTCAAGCAAGGCTGGACCATACCTAAGGTTATGGGGTGATTGTTCCAAAGTGTATCAAAAGCAATCATTGTTCGTTCTTAGGAGTAAATGCAAGGTAGAGTGCTTTCGGGAAGGTTCCTTTCAACTCCATCTTCCAAGGTTTCGCAAAATCTGGACAATCCACCTGGGCGTGACCTAAACCAGAAACTGAGTCCTTCGGAAACTGAAGCGGATTATCCGATTCATCGAATCTCATTTCCGCATCACCATCCATGAGGATTCCCAGATCGAACTTCGTCCGGTCGAGGGTTGAGCCCCAGAAATACGGCATCCGCTCGCCGATATCCTTCAACTCTGCAACTCCAACGCCGTTGGCCTCGACCTCCTGTCGGAGTTTGTGCCATTCATGAGGGAACTCATCTCTGATACTGATCAGGCGGTTGACCTTCGCGTTGAAATAATCTTTCACCTCAACCGTAGCTGAGTCGGCGGCTTGTTTGCCGCCTCTCCGTGAGGTGTAGGCAAGGTCTATCACAACGTCCGTCAGAGAGTTTCGATCAAGATGCCGGTTGTCCGGAATGGGTATCTCGATCCGCCAACGACTAATAACGCCGGCTCCTTCAAACGCCCGGAACTGCTCCCCTTGTGTCCGGTCCCTACCTCCATCGAGAGCACCTGAGACAGAATGTGGCATTCCAGAGAAAAAGTCCACGCGTAGATTGGGATCAACTTCATCAGCAGCCACATTGGCTCTCTGGGCTTTGGTTCTGACTTCACTCTTCAGAAGCGAAACGGTGTAGTTCACCCGGACGCCGGAAGACGTCACAGCTGGAACCTCGATCAAAAAAGAATCGATTCTCCGCATGTAGTGGCCTGGATAGTGGCTATCGAAGAACTTTTCATCAAGGGTGACTTCGCATGATCCTGTATATTTCAATTGCAACAAGGCAATAGGGTCCAGGCGAGCGAGTGAAATCGTGAGCGGAATGGGCGGATTATCCTGCGGGTGGGGCTTTCTTTCATGGTAGTGGGCATCGAGTGCGTTGAGATCCTGGAGGAGCTTTTCCCCCGCGAGTAGCCCCTTCCGGTTCGTAGCCCAGTTGTCACCTCTCACGATTCTCGGAACATTGTCGTCCCCCAGTTCGAAGTTGCAGGCGCACTCCGCTTTGAGTGCGAATCGATAGGCCTGCTGATAGCTCTGGTAGTAGATGGCAGAAAGCTGTGCCGCCATCCATTCGTAAAGCTCCTTATTCGTGAACTTCCGGTTCTTGACATACTCCAGCACCTGCTCGGCATGCGCTGTTTGTTTCTCATGATTCCGAAGCTCAGCACGCGTAATTTCAAGCCGGACCTCTCCGGCAAGAATCTGACGGTCGAGTTGCTTTAGTTCTCTCTCCGCAAGACGTTCCTGAAGCTTCCAATCATCCCACCGCCGGTCATAGGAAGCGATGGTTGATACCTGCCCGGCCTGCGAACGTGCCAGTGAGGCGCGACCCGAGTGATACTGGGCGGCACCTGAAGCTGCTTGCCCAAGTTGCTTGCCGCCCCAATCTAGCGTGAAGTGAGGCGATCCTCCGAATCCCGATGCGCCTCCGATGAGATTCGGGAGCATATGCACCAGGTTCGCTAGAAGATTCATGTCCTGAGAGGTCTTCTCCGACCGGTCCGCCTCCACTTGGAGATCCATGGCTCGCTTCTCTTTCGAAGAGATGCGGTCGATCTGCTTGTAGAACTTTAGACGCTCTTCAGTCACTTCTCGGCCGCGGCGGAGTCCGTCCAGATTGAGTTGTGCCTCTCGAATCTGGGCGATTTTGATCTCCTTGCCCATTTTTAACATTTCAATTTCTTGATTCGAACGAAGTTGAGAAAGCTCCTCCGCATCTTTCTTTTCCAGCGCCTGAAGCAGCCCGCTGCCAAATGAGATGGTTGCTTGGGTAAACTCCTTCGCCTTGGCCAGGACGTGAGAGAATCGATAGTTGAGCGGCCGTGATGCGGCTCCTCCGAGGACGTCTCCAATACTAAGCCCGGCCGCAAATGCTCTGACGAGCAGGCCAGGATCTATCGGCGGGGCAAACAATGCAAGTTGCCGCTCAACCCCATCAATGTTCTGACAGTGTCGGATCTTGAAGAGGCGGTCTTCAACGAGATCCCAAAACTCCAGCAGTTTCTCGTTGTTCGGAATGCAGAAATAGAATCCCGTTCCAGAGGGCAATTCCCTCGGCAGAGATCCCACCAGTTCCCCCTCGCATTCAACACACGGAAGTTCGTTCTCAATCGTGACGACCGCATTGGCAAAGTCGTCCCAATTCGTGTTGCTGGCGAGTTCTCGATAGGTTCGGGATCTGTTGGGCAACTTCGATTCCGGTGACTCAATCACTTGTGGGCGATCGCCCAGAATTCTCTTTGCCATTCCATACATCTGAGCGGCTAGATTCACAGACTCCATGCTGTCCATTCGGAACTGCTGATCACCCCACTCAATCAGATTTCTAACGTAGTGAATGACGGTGGCCTTTTGAAACGCCGACCACCGACCGCGTGCAATCACATGCGGAACAAATGGAGTCATTCGCCACTCCCGCACGGTTTCGATGACAGCGGGGCCATTGTAATGATATGCGGAATCTCCCCAAATCCGCTGCAAGACCTTATGAATTCGTTGCCGCAGGGGGTCCCGGATGTCATCTTCATCGACCTGGAGATAGTCGTAGAACGGTTTGGTCAGCCAGTAGCGCTGAGGAATCAAATCAGACTTTTCATCTTTCTTGTCATCCTCGGAATGTCGATTGGGCAGTGCGGTTGGATTGAAGATGAACTCATACCAGCGCATGGCTTCCTCAAATTGATTGTCTTTGGACAACCTGGAAGCCACCAGTAGTGGAATATGAAAGAACACTTCCCAGTTGTAACTGGAATAACCGTCTTGGGAATCGAACTGAAACTCCGCAAGCTCCCGCGGATGACGGTCTGAGACCAACTTTGACGGAATCTTTGACGGAAAGTAAGTGTCTGTGAATAAATTGAGTCTCTCTTTCCACTCACGTCTTGAGGTGAGCATCAATCCCTCCATGCCTCGCTTATCGAACTCCTTCCTTATCTGGCATGAAAAGGGATGGTAGAAGGGTCGGAACTCCAACTTCAAACTTCCCCGAAAGAGGCCCAGTAGTTCCCTCTTAGCTAGTGCCTTGTTCGGATCGGCATCCCACGCTTTAATGAGAGTCTCCCAACTCCCTTTCCCTTTCCCTTTCCCTTTCTTGGCATGCTCATGCTCCATCTCAAGCGATGGTTGAAGCTTTGAAACCCGTTTGAAGAACTCGCTAAATGTCCTCAGTTCCTCTTGCGGGGCCTTATCAGGGGAGAGTGCCACTGTCCCGGGGATCACCGCATAGCTCCTTCTTCCGTCTTCGAAAAAGAACGGCATGAGCACTCCGCTGGGCTCCCATCGCGAAATGGCAACAAACGCCTTGTCCGATGCGATTCTTGGCAATTCCAAGGCTTGGCGGATCGCCCGGTCCACGGTGCTGACCTGTTGAGGATAGGTGACGCGGAAGGTGCCTGGTGTGTTCTCCAGGACCTCCTCATACCCGGAAAGATACCCATGGAGTCCCCGAATTTTCAAATTTTCACGGATGTCCTTGTTCGTCTCGATCCAACGTTGGGTAACGAGTTCAGCGTCTTTAACTTCGGGAATAAGCGCTACGCTGGTTGCGCTCTTGGTCGCAGCACTCAGGGCCTTTTTTGTCTCCCCACTCGCGACCTCGGGGAATGTCTTGCAACCCGAGAGCTCGAACGCCCCGATCATGCCAATATTCACGACGTCTCCCCTACCTTGGTCGCCGTAGCAGAGCACGAAGAATCCTGC
Source organism: uncultured Verrucomicrobiae bacterium (assembly GCA_963810445.1). GTDB lineage: Bacteria > Verrucomicrobiota > Verrucomicrobiia > Verrucomicrobiales > Akkermansiaceae > Luteolibacter. The sequence continues at coordinate 79,210 of CAWENZ010000057.1, forward strand.
TCCGGGATCTTTCGCCTCAGTAGAGAAAGGGTCGATGGGATCTCTGTCTACCACATAGAAGCGGGTGAGACTCTTCCTTCGTTGCAGTTCATCGAATTTGAATTTCCCGGAATCTGAATACAAAGCTTCCCTCGAAATCTTCTTTTCCAGCCACTGGCCGTCGGAGAACTCACTCAGCGCGATCTGAATTTTCAGACCCTTACTGTTCTGAATATCGTCGTAGTGAGCCGCTTCTTTTGGGAACGTTTTCTGATTATCCTCGTTTGTGTATTCCTCAATCAAACCCCAAGCGAGATAGAGTCGGCTGTTTCTGACAAAAAGAAGCAAATGATCACTGTTGATCTCGAGATTGATCCGCTCCCAAGGTGTCCAAGACTTCTCGTTGATGAATCTCCGGTAGAAGTAGGCCGGAGGATCCCCGGTTTTGCTACGTGCCACAACATGGAGAACATGCTCGGTGCGAGCGATGTATTTTCCGGAGACGGCTTCCTCCTGATAGTGTGCCGCCATGACTTCGAGGAATGCGACTTCATCCAACTTTTCGAGATACTTGCGAGTCGCCTTCTCGGCGCTTTGGGTGGTGAGGGGAGCCTGTAAAAGTTGCTGCTCAAATTCTCGGTAGAACTCGGATTTGTCGTCTCTCAGTTCGGGCTCGATCCAGTTTTCCGGGTAGAGGAAGACTTTCCGGTTGGCCTCCCACACACGGTAGTTTTTCATCCAATACCATTCTCCCCATTCGCTGCCTTCGTAGTTTCTTGATTCATCGTCATCGCTACCATCGAAGCCAATGTCAACTTTCGCTTCCAGCCCCATCCGGCAACGCTGCACAAAGGCTTGGATGGCGCCATGCGCCTGCACGATCCGTGAAGAAGGCATGCATGCCCCCATCAGGGGATCAATGAGGTAGTAGTCATAGAGGTCGTCAGCGGTTTCAAAGCGATCCCCGCTCTGTTCAGCCAATGAATAGGCGACCAAGGCATCACGTTTCCGAGTTCGGATCGGGTCGTTTAGGGTCTTCAGGACACCCAGCCAGTCACTGTTGGAAGCGCGGAATTTGAGGGCTGATTTTAGAGCTTCTCGTGGATCGACGCGGCCGCCGGGAAACGCATCATCTTTGTCCCTCCCAAGGTTTGCGGAAAGTAGCTGGTGAATCGAGTCGGCGACGTTGCCGGGGTTATACCAGAGCCCAGGCTCGCCAGGCTTGCCAGGTTTGCGGAAGTCGCTAAGTCCAAGGTCGGCTAAAGCCGCCACTGCTTTGGACCATCGAGCAAAGATTGACGGTTCCTTCAGCCGATCCTCATTGAGGGCGATTCCGTGTTTGGCTTCGCCGAGAGCGTTTTTTGGAATGCCAAAAACGTGCGCTGCCTTTTGCAGGTAATCGTCGAGTTTCGCAGGAACGGGAGTCTCTTCCAACAAGAGGTCCATCGCTCCGTATTTTGCGTCCGCGTTGTTAGGGAGGGCTCTCCGTGGAAGGGAGCGGATGAACTGAAGTCCCTCGAGGAGTTTGGTAAGTTGTCCAAACGAAGTTACGAGGTCTGGAGCGGCTGTTGGAAACGGAAGCTTGTCGAGGGAAAGCCACGCGAGAAGGTCGAAGCGATTTGTCCACTCGTTGGGCATGGCATCAAAGTAGAAACCCCACTGCAACTCCGGGAGATCGAGATCCAAGGTTTTGGCAGCCTGAGCGATCTTATACATCCTCTGGAGAGCAACTCCCTCCCTCCCATCTGCTGGTGTCTGCTCGTCAACCTTGGAAAGCACGTGGCGATGGGACTTGCGGACTGAAACGCCAAGGTCGGTGACCTCCATGGTGCATCCTTCGAGAAAGACTTGTGTTTCTTCGACTGAAACGGAAAGCAGGTTTGAGACAATCGTTCTCAGCGCCTCATCCTTCGCCGATTCTACGACAAAGTTCCCGACAAGCTTGGTGAGGTGTTCGATTTGCTTCTCAATGAGCAAAGCGTATTCAGTCGCGGTTTG
>CAWENZ010000058.1:0-153127 GCA_963810445.1 uncultured Verrucomicrobiae bacterium
AATCCCGCTGGAGAACGCGACCCAACAGATCGGCAATCTCGGAGGTTTGCTCTGCGGTCTCATCCAGGAAGATTACGGCCTGATTTCCCGCTCCATCCACGACGTCATTGCCGAGCCACGCCGCCAGAAACTCATTCCGGATTTCTACAAGGCGAAACGCGCCGCCCTTTCCGCCGGAGCTCTCGGGTTCTCCATCTCGGGTGCCGGCCCGTCCGTCTTCGCCCTTTGCGAAGGCGAGGAAACCGCCCGCAAGGTCGCCGATGCCATCAGCAAGGTCTTCACCGCGATCCCGATCGGGAACCAGACCTACGTCTCGCGCATCAATCCGACGGGGGTGCATGTGATCGAAAGCTAGTCTCTTGGAATAATCTATGAACGCTCTTCGTCTAGTATCGAAAATTGCACCCTTCGTTTTCGCGGTTTCCCTAGCTTCCTGTTTTTCGGTTAGCTATCCCAGTCCTACCGCATCCGAATTAGAGACAGGAAGATCCCTAGTTGCCCCTGAAGGGAAAGCTCTTGTGGTGGCCTATCGAAAACCGAGCGCGGCCCCGTTTGCTAGAACTGTTCCAACTGGTCTGTGGATTGACGGGAAACCTTATGGAGCAAACAAAGCAGGAACATTCGTGGTAGCGCCCGTGTCGAAAGGATCTCACAACATCGAACTTTTCGACAATTCAAGGGGCGACGGGCAAAGTTTTAAAGTAATCGTTTCACAGGGCAATGTGCTATACTTTCGCCAACATGTGGACAACGAGGTAACCGGCACCATGCTTGTCCCTATAGGCGGAGCGCTTACCCCTGCGCCGATTGCAGGCATGAGGATCTACGCAACCCGCGTGACTGAGGAAATTGGGCGGAATGAAGTTTCCCAATGTAAACAACACGGAAATGGAGGCCAGATTTCGGTCTCCACCTGGCCATAAATCAACTAGAATATCCCAACTTCCCGTGCTCTATCACTCCACCAACAACCCGTCCCACCAGGTCGATCTCAAGGAAGCCATCCTGCGCTCGCTGCCACCGGACAACGGCCTTTACATGCCGGACACGCTTCCCGTGCTGGACCAGGCGTTCTGGGAGATCTGGCGTGAACTCACTTTCCCGGAAATCGGCATCGCCGTGGCGGACGCGTTCTTCGGCGAGGATGTGCCGCCGCAGGCCCTGATCGATATCGTCGAGGGCACCGTCGCGTTCGATGCGCCGCTCGTCACGCTCGCGCCCGGCCAGCACATCCTCGAACTGTTCCACGGTCCGACGCTTGCCTTCAAGGATTTCGGCGCGCGTTTCATGGCGCGGCTGATGGCGTGGCTAACACGTGGTGAGGACCGTGAATTGACCGTGCTCGTCGCGACTTCCGGCGACACCGGCGGTGCCGTCGCGTCCGCATTCCACAACGTTCCCGGCACCCGCGTCATCATCCTCTATCCGCAGGGCAAGGTGTCGGGATTGCAGGAGAAACAGCTCACCGCCCTCGGTGGTAACATCACCGCGCTGGAAATCCAGGGCTCCTTCGACGACTGCCAGGCACTCGTCAAATCCGCCTTCCTCGACCGCGAGCTTTCGGAACGCCTGAATCTAACGTCCGCGAACTCGATCAACCTCGCCCGCCTTGTTCCGCAGAGCTTCTACTACATTCACGCCGCGCGCCAGCTCGCCGAAGGAATCCGCCCGACCTTCGTCGTGCCATCGGGAAATTTCGGCAATCTAACCGCCGGACTGCTGACCCTCCAGCTCGGTCTTCCGGTCGAGCACTTCGTCGCCGCCACCAACCGCAACGATGTGGTCCCGCAGTATCTTGCCTCAGGCGAATACGCGCCGCGCCCGAGCGTCGCGACCATTTCCAACGCGATGGACGTCGGAGCCCCTTCGAATTTCGTCCGCATGCAATCGTTGTTCGGCGGCTCTTGGGAAGGCATGAAATCCCTGATCACGGGCATGACCTTCACCGACGACCAGACGCGTGCCACCATCCGCACGGTCAAGGCCCTCCACGATTACGAGATCGACCCGCACGGAGCGGTGGGCTGGCTTGCCGCCCAGAAATGGCGGGCCTCGCATCCGACGAGTGCCACGATCACGCTGGAGACCGCGCATCCCGCAAAATTTCTCGACGTCATGGAAGCCGAGCTGGGACCCGATTGCGTCGAGATTCCCGAGCGCCTCGCCATCCTCGCCCAACGCGAGAAAGTCGCCACCTTGCTTCCCGCCGACAAGGCCGTGTTCCGTGAATGGCTCACCCGGTGAAAGCCTAACACAACGGCGCGACCTTTTCTAACGTTCTTGCGACGTGCCGAGAAATCTCGTGCGCCAGGCGTTGAACGGCGACGTGGTGTTCTCCAACGCCTGGTTCGCCATCAGGATGCCATAGCCACTCACGTTGTCATAGCCCGGCCCCTCGATGTCGAGACAACTGGTCTCAAGGATCTTCCTGACCTTGGTATTGGAAAGCGTCGGGTCCTTGCTCCAGACAAGGGCCGCGATGGCTGCCGCGGCCGGTGCCGCCGCACTCGTGCCATAGAACGAACGGAAACCACGAACCGATGTCTTTCCCCCATCACCTGCCGTTAGAGATGGAGTCCTGATGATGATTCCGCCACTCGCAAGGAAATTCCCGGGCGTGTAGGGGGATCCGTCCGGCCTGTAGAACATCTTGCGCGGACCGTCCGACGAGTATTTCTCGACACGCGAGGACTTCCTGAAAGCGCCGGGAAACGCCAGGGAAGCATCCGAGGCTCCAACCCCGATGCAGTTCGCCGTGCCCGAGTGACCGATCACCTGACCCGCTGTCGCGTATTTCAACGGACTATTCGTGCAGGAAAGCCTGACGTAACGGGAGGCGGCCGCATCAGCTTTCCAGATCACGATCCGCTCGCCCCTGGCGACATAATCGACATACTCCATCGGAGCCTGTCTTCCGTCCTGGATATCGGTCGATGAATCGACGATCTTCGTTCCCGCCGCATTGAGAATGAAGAGATCGTAGTCATTTCCAGACGTGTGGTATTCGTCGCTCCATTGCAGGACCGCGTCCGACGCATATTTCGTTAGAATATTGTAGGTGGCGCCGCCGAATGAATGGACCCGGCCTCCCGGATAGAGGTTGCCGGATTCGCCCCCGTCGGCAAAGTCACCTTCCCAGGTGGTTGAATTCCCCTTTGCCAGGCTTCCTTCATTCCCGACGGCGGATAGATAGATCGCGCCCTGGGACACCACGGTATTCACCGCCCTTGCGATCACGTCGTCCTGGAACTGCCACTCGTTGGAATAACCGATGTCGTCCACGATGATCCGGCAGCCGGCCTTTCGCAACTGCTTGATCGAATCCGCAAAGCCCGCCTTACCGGGTCCGGCTGTGGCGAAAACGATCGAGGCTCCGGGAGCCATGTCGTGAATGATTTCCGACATCGCGGTTCCTTCTCCGGAACCATTTCCGAAACGACCGGGCAAAACCTTGAACGTGGATGGCAATTCTCCGGCCGCCTTCGAATCGGATGAATATTTCGCGCTGTCGGAAAGCACACCCACCTTGATGCCACTGCCATCCACTCCGAATGCGGCGCGTGCCACGTTAGCCTTGTGGGCCACATCGCTCTGATTCGTCACCGCGCGGGGCATGGCGATGGCCCCCTTGGCAATCCATTTCACATCAACCCGCGCGGCGATGGTCATCAAGGCGGCAGGCGGCAAACTGGCACGCACCGACCCTTCTTCGACCGATTCATAAATCACTTTTCCTCCCGCGGCGGTGATCGCCTTGGCAAGCGCTGGACCAGGAACCGCCGTGATGTCCACGAGCACCCGGCCATCCGCCTCACGACGGACCCGCGACCGGACGTCCTTTGCACCCGTCACCGCGCTGAATCCCGTTACCTCGCGCGACAGGTAAAGAAGAGGTGATGCGATCTTGCGTTGAACCGGAGTCCGCTGCGCCTTCTCGGCCCGGATCGCCACCATCTGGGCAACCGCTTCAGGAGCAATTTCGTCGGCAAATGCACTGGAAAGATGGGCAAGACTGGCGAGCAGCACGATGGCAGAGGAAATCTTCTTCATAAAACACCCAATGGGGATGACGCATCTAGGATCGTCCGTTACCCATGTCAATTCACCAATCCAAACGATTTCACACGCCGCCACTGGTCACGCCACTTCCGCGATCAGGAGAACCTCCGCAAACGGCAAATCCGACAACATGCCGAAGGCGTCCTTCTTCGTGAGCCTCGCCCTCGTCGCCGCCGGACTTGCCATGCCGCAAAGGAATCTCGCGAGTTGCCTCGGCGTGTTGAGTGCCGCGTGCTTCTCCTCGACCAATTTCCTAACCAAAGAGATTTCATCATCTGTCGCACGGCGCGGCTTGGTTCGCTTGATGGTTTTGGCGGGCACTCCCCGGCAGCGGTCGCAATGTCCGCAAGGCTCCTTCAGGATCTCACCGAAGTGCTTCGTTAGATAGCCGGTGAGACACCCGCGATAGGCGGAAATCCCCAACACCTGGCGAAGCCTGTCGAGATCGGCCTGCTCGCGTGCCTGGAACTTCGCGACAAGCTCCGTGGTGAGTTGCCTGATGTCGCCCGGCTCCTTCCGGACCTTGTAACCTTGGCGCACGCCCCAGACGCTCAGGATGATGTCGCCCGCCGCGTGAAGCCCATTGAGGGCGGAAACGATTTTCTCGCGCGAGACATTGAACTCTTCGGCCAGCAGCGTGGGCTGAAAATAAAGCCACCACCGCTTCATTTCACCGGCATCGAGAATCCGTCCTATCAACTTCCGCTCCGCGGTGGATCGCCCCGCCAGGATCTTCTCACGGGTGTTGAGGAGCTTCGCCCGATAGGTGGCGTAAAAACTTCCTGTGGCCTCGATGATTCCATCGATTTCCAGATAGGTCATGACCGTCGAAACCACTCCCGGGCGGATGTCGCAGATGGTGGAGAGTTCGTAGGGTGACACATCGAAGACCGGGCCGAGGCGAAGCACCCGGTCGATGAGATTTCCAAGTGCCCCAGGCGACGGAGTGTCCGAATAGATGAAATTCTCCAGGATCGTTAGATCGTCACCACAGGCAAGCATCTCGCAGATCGCGTGGTTCCCGTCACGACCGGCGCGGCCAATTTCCTGGGTGTGGTTCTCGAGGCTTTTCGGAAGGTTGTAATGAAAGACCGCGCGGATGTTGGATTTGTCGATCCCCATGCCGAAGGCGATGGTGGCAACGATGATGCGGGTGTCGCCCGCCATGAACGCGTTCTGGGCATCCGCCCGGAACTCCGCGGGAAGACCGGCATGATAGGCCCTCGCCGAGAGCCCGTTCCTCGCGAGGAAAGTAGCCACTTCCTCCGCCGTTTCCTGACGGGTGACATAGACCACGGCCGAACCTTCCACGGCAGTCAGCTTCTCCAACAGAAGCGATTTCCGTTCCTCCGCGGAACAAGAAGTGACACGCAGATCCAGATTGGGCCGGTGAAAGCTGAGCTGCACGTGGTCGGCGGTGGCGATCCGGAACGCCTTGCGGATGTCACGGGCCACCTTGGGTGTCGCGGTTGCTGTTAGAGCAAGCACCCGGGGAATTTTCAACCGCCTGCAAATCCTCGCGAGCTTGAGATAGTCTGGTCGGAAATTGTGTCCCCACTCGGAAATGCAATGGGCCTCGTCGATGGCAACCATCTGCACTTTCAACCGCTTCACCCGGTCGCGAAATGTCTCGTTTGAAAATCGTTCGGGCGCGATATAGAGCAACCTCAACGTGCCGGCTTCGAGGCGTTCGTAAACCTCGCGGGTTTGATCGGCATCCAGCGTGGAGTCCAGTCTGGCCGCCGGTATCCCCTTGGCATTGAGCGCATCCACCTGATCCCTCATCAGGGCGATCAGCGGGGAAACGACAAGCGTGAGACCATCCAGCAACAGCGCGGGGAGCTGATAGCAAAGCGATTTCCCGCCTCCTGTTGGAAACACGGCAAGTGCTGACCTGCCTTCCAGGAGCGCCTTCACAATCGGCTCCTGCCCCCCGCGAAACGAGTCATGACCGAAATGTTCGCGAAGGGTTTGCAGCACCGATCCAGTTTCGTCGCCAACACGGATCGAGGCAAGCGGGAAGCACGCGTCCCCAGGGCGAAGCGTTTCCGTTTGGCAACGTGGCCCTTCGATCATAGAAACAATTCCCACTCTCACAACTGTCGATGTCCGCTCAATCCTTCAGCTTGAAAAACCTCGCCGTCCTACTAGACTTCGGCCATGCATCCGAAGAACCAGCGCAGGGTCACGGCCGAGGAAGCCCTCGAACAAACCCGCCGCAACCGCCTCAGGGCGGCGTCTCTCGAATCTCGCAGTGGGCCAGTGCTGCCGGAAGATGCCTTGAAGCCGGTGACTTCGCCCAAAGCCTCGACGGTGGCCAAGTCGAAGGCGAGTTGAGTTCGATTTTCCGCGAAACACCCGAATTCGGTCGCTCGCTCGCCGTCCGTCTCGCCGATTTCCATCAAGCCAACTCCCAAGGCGATCTGACGCTCATCGGCGGTGGCGGCGAGGCTGTTGTGTTCTTTGATCCAGCCAATCAGCAGGTCATCAAACTTCTCGGTGGCGCGGGAAAGGCCGGCTTCGGCTGGACCATCGATATCGACCCCGAGGGTCTCTGGATTCTCCGTCCCGGCGGGCTCGCCGAGTCCTTGCGTCGCTTCGCACTCGCAGAAGCGCATTTTCCCACCGGTCTCGACCTCCACGCCCTTGGCACCGATGGCAGCTTTCTCCTCCTTCAACAACCGTTCCTCGTCGGAGAGAATCCAAGCTCGGCCCAGCTCACTGACTGGATGCTTCAGCGCGGTTGGCAGCCTTTCCTGCCGCCGACCCGCCTCGACATGCTCGCCACCCTCACCTGGCGTCGCGGGAATATCATCGCCACCGACGTCCGCCCGGAAAACGCCATCCTCGCCGAGTCCGACGGGCAGATCTATCCGTTCGACTTGATTGTCGTTCGGGAGGAATAGATCTCTATCAGGTTTCTTGATCTTGATTTCGAATGCTTCCACCAATCATTCCACCTCATGCCCATCGACTTCATTTCCAATGCTTCGAACCGAAGATTGCTCGAGCTATGTCTGATAGAGTGGTTGAAACAGTCCTCGATGCTGGTTCTCGGGATGATGCTGGTGGCTTGTTCGACTCAACCTCCCGCGACCACATCGACAAGTCCGTCTCACAAATCGCTCGTGATTCGTATCGGAACCTACAACGTGTTCACCGGTACGCACGATGTTCCCCGGACTGTGAAAGTGATCCGCCAGTTGAATGCAGACGTGATGGCACTGCAGGAACTATCGCCAGAAGGAGCCCGTTTGCTCGACCATGCCTTGAGGCGCGATTATCCATACCGCCATTTTTCAGAAGGCTTGGCCGTCCTGTCTCGCTATCCGTTGCGGAATCCGCGCTATCAGCATTCCCAACTGGGAATCAACGGCTTTTTGTTTGCGGAGGTCGAGTCCCCCGGTGGTCGTTTTCAAGTCGCCAGCTTGCATCTTGATCCGCTTCGCATCTGGACCACTCGAGAGAAGTGGACGCTACCGGCTCAACTCATGTGGGGCCAGGGAGAGATTCATCGTGCGGAGGTAGAACAGATCACCGACGCCCTGCGACCAGATCTGCCGACCGTGCTTGCCGGCGATTTCAACAGCGCCAGCCACGTGGCCATCAAGCAACTGCAGAAGCAAGGATTCACCGACAGCTTTTCAGAAGTCACTCCCAATCCCGACCACACGCACTCTCTTCATTTCAAGCTGCTAGACTTCCCAACCGGACGAAGGATCGACTACATCCTTCATGATTCCTCATTCAAAACCATCGAAAGCCGGTTCTTTCCAGGTCCACCCTCAGATCATGATCCGCTTCTAAGCGTGCTTGCCTGGAAGAATTGATAGGTTTGAGAAGGGTCCCTGCAATCGAACACAAGCTTTCAAAAAGGTCTGGTCCAGTTGTGCCACCACGAGGCGTATCCGAAAATGCGGGACGACGATCCGTTAGCTTTCGATGACCGCATGGATTCGGCTAGTTTCCGAAAGGAAACGCGCTGGATTTCAGGCAAGCGATCAAAAAAAAACAAACAGCCGCCCGAATTGCTCCGGGCGGCTGATGGGTGGCATGGCTTTTTGTTATGCCAGCTTTGCGACGAGAGCCTCGGCGAGGGACTTGACCGCGTCTGCTTGGGTGGCGTCCACCAGATTTCCGTCAGCATCGAAGGCTTCGTGGGCTTTCGGGATGGTCACCTGGTCGGTTAGGACGGTGATGTGGATATTTTCCAGAAAGGGACGAAATTGGGCGAGACTGCGGGCACCACCGTAGCCGCCGGGTGAGGCGGCGAGGATGGCAGCGGTCTTGCCCTTGAGGACGGAGAGCGGTGGCTCGTCTTCCGAGGTCGCGCGGGAGACCCAGTCGATCGCATTCTTGAGGGCAGCGGTGATGCCGCTGTTGTACTCGGGTGAAGCGATGATCAGGCCTTCGTGCTCAGCGAACAGGGCTTTCAGCTTGGCCGCATTTTCCGGCATGCCTTCTTCCGCTTCGAGGTCTTCATCAAAGATCGGCATGCGGTAGTCACGCAACGAAATGAGGGTGACTTCCGCACCGGCGGCACTTGCGGCAGCGGCGGCGAGGGCTGCGAGCTTCTGGTTGTAAGATTCGGCACGGAGACTTCCGCCGAAGACGAGGATACGTGGCTTTTTCATGTTGGTTAGAGGGATGCGGTTTCGAGAAATGGATAGTCGGTGTAGCCGGTCGGTCCGTCGCCGTAGAAGGTGGATGGATCGGGCTCATTGAGCGGTGCACCGCTGCGGAATCGCTCGACGAGATCGGGATTGGCGATCGCTGATTTTCCGAAGGCGACCGCATCCACCTTGCCGGAAGCGATGGCTTCCCGCGCGGATTCGGCGGTGAAACCTTCGTTCGCGATATAGACTCCGCCGAAGGCCTGCTTGAGCGAGGGACCGAGGGCGGGTTGATCGAACGATTCACGGGCGCAGAGGAAGGCGAGCTTTCGTTTTCCGAGTTCAGTCGCGGCGTGATGAAACACCGCGGAAAGGTCGGAGTCCCCGATGCCATGGGCGTCGCCGCGAGGGGCGAGATGGCAGCCCACCCTGTCGGCACCCCAGACGGAGATCACCGCATCTGCAACCTCCAGGAGGAAGCGGGCGCGGTTTTCGATGGAGCCACCGTATTCGTCGTCGCGGTGGTTGGATGAGTCCTGGAGGAACTGGTCGATGAGATAGCCGTTGGCACCGTGCAGTTCCACGCCGTCAAAACCGGCGGCCTTGGCGTTCTCCGCGCCCTTGCGGTATTCCTCAACGATCCCGGGAATCTCACCGATGTCCAGAGCTCGTGGCGTCACGAATTCCTTCATCGGACGAACAAGACTGACGTGACCACTCGCAGCGATGGCACTTGGTGCGACCGGCAATTCGCCATTCAGATAGATGGGATCGGAGATCCGACCGACGTGCCAGAGCTGGAGGAGGATTTTCCCGCCTGCCTGGTGAACGGCATCGGTGACGAGTTTCCAGCCTTCAACTTGTTCGTCGGACCAGATTCCCGGTGTATTGGGGTAGCCGACGCCCATGCGGCGAGACGGCGGTTGCTTCTGATAGAATCATGCCGAAGGCGGCACGCTGGGTGTAATACTCGGCCATCATGGCGTTCGGCACCCGCCCGGCGGATGCGCGGCAACGCGTGAGCGGAGCCATGATGATGCGGTTTGGAAAGGTGAGCGCTCCGGCCTGGAGCGGTTGGAAAAGTGGATCGGACATGACAGGTTCAGGCTTCAGGTTTGGCTTCAAGTTTCAGTTCGATCACGACCTCGTCGCGGATCAGGTCGTCGGCCTTGCCGGCATAGACGATGCCGAAGTCCTTGCGGTTGATGTCAAACTTCGAGTAGATCATCAAGGACTCGCTATTCTTGCTAACAGTGGCGGGGAAGCTGATGTTCTTCGTCTTGCCGTGAAGCGTGAAGTTGCCGGCGATCGTGTAATTGGTATCCGACTCCTTCTTGAGTTCGGTGACGTCGAAGGTGGCTTCGGGGAATTTCTCGATGTCGAAGAAATCCGGACTCTTCAGGTGACCGGTAAGCTTGGGGTCATCGGCGAAAGTCGATGTCATGTCGATGACGACCTTGTGGTCATTGCCGACAGGAGCGCCGTCCTTGACCGTGAAGTGACCGGTGAAGGTCTTGAATCCTCCATGGTGGCTGCCGGTAACCTTGGAACCGATAAAGTTCACTTCGGAAGTCGGGGCGAAGACGTATTTCGTTCCGCTTTCAGTGGGAGCACCGGATTTATCAATGGCTTCGGAGACCTTGGCGTCGGTGGTGCTGTCTGCCGGATTTTCGCAGGAGACGAATGCCACCGGGGCAGCCAGAATTAGCAGGAGGTATTTGATTTTCATTGGTTCTTAGGGGTTGGAGATGGATGGATCGCTTGGATTTATTTGAGGTCAAACAGAATTGCTTCCGATGGGCCGGAGGTGCCGACGATGTCGATTTCTCCCGCTTCCTCAAGCGAGACGGAATCCCCGGCTGCAAGCGCGGTGCCGTTGACGGTGACATTTCCCGAGGCGACGTGGAGCCACATTCCCCTGCCCTGTTCGAGGACGTGTTGGGTTTCCACACCCGGCCTCAGCTTGAGCAGATAGATGGAGGCGTCCTGGGCAATGGTCGCGGAGCCATTCCGCCCGTCCTTGGAAATCACCAGGGTCTTGGGCTCGTCCTCACTGCCGGGAGCGGGAGTCCATTCGGTGTAGGCCGGTGCGAGGCCATTGGATTCCGGAATGATCCAGATTTGCAGCAGATGAGCCGGCTCGGAGGGAGATGGATTGAACTCGGAATGACGGACACCGGAGCCGGCACGCATGAGCTGGATTTCACCGGGCTTGAGAATGCGGCTGTTTCCCATGGAATCCTTGTGGGCAAGCTGGCCGGAGAGAAGATATGAGAAGATCTCCATGTCGCGGTGCGGGTGGGTCGGGAATCCGCCACCTCCGGCAATCCGGTCATCATTGATCACGCGCAAGGAACGAAATCCCATGTGCGCGGGATCGTAGTAGTCTGCAAATGAGAAGGTGTGCCAGGTATCCAGCCAGCCGTGGTTCGCGTGGCCGCGCTCGACGGCGCGGCGGACATTCAGTTTGAGGTTCGTGGTCATGCCGGCATCATAACGGAAACCCGCGGGGCGGCTAATGCGGAATCGTCAGTCTCAGCATGCGCTGACCGACACCCTTGAAAATCATCAATCAAGCAACTCCGCATAGTGCTTGCGCGCGAGATCCATCGAAAGATCGAGAATTCCCTGGCTGCGCATGCTGCGTAGCGCTTCTTCCGACATCGCGGCACACTCGGCATAGTTGAGCAAACGGATCGCCTGCCCGACTCTCGGAACCTGTTGGGGACCGACGGAAAGCTCCTCCACCCCGAGACCTAACAATAGCGGCGTGAGACGGATGTCACCGGCCATTTCACCGCAGATCCCGGTCCAGATGCCATTGTCCCTGGCAGCGTCGATGGTTTTCTTGATCAGGCGGATCACTCCGGGGTGGGTCGGCCGATAGAGATCCGCCACGTGGGGATTCACGCGGTCGGCGGCGACCGTGTATTGAATGAGGTCGTTGGTCCCGATCGAGAAGAAATCGACGTGAGGCGCGAGCAGATCCGCGCAGATCGCTGCGGCGGGCACCTCGATCATGACGCCGACCGGAAGCTTCCGGTCAAACGGCACTCCTTCCTGAGCGAGCTCGTCCATGCAGCGCTTGACCATCTCCTTGCTTCGCTCGACTTCCGATAGACCGGAGATCATCGGGAACATGACGGCGACCTTTCCATAGGCGCTCGCCCTCAGGATGGCGCGGATCTGTTCCCGGAACATCGCCGGACGGGCAAGTGAAACGCGGATCCCGCGCCAACCGAGGAACGGGTTCGGTTCAGGATCGGTTAGAGGCTCGACCGGCAGCTTGTCACCACCGGCATCGAGCGTGCGGATGATCACCGTGTGGGGTGCCATTTCCGCAGCCACCTTGGAATAGACTTCCGACTGGCGTTTCTCATCCGGCATTTCCTCGCCGTTGAGGAGAAGGAATTCCGTCCGATAGAGCCCGATGCCCTTCGCCCCGCTTCGTTTCACCGGCGGCAACTCGTCAACGATCTCGATGTTGGCGGAAACCGTGAGCGATCGACCGTCGGTGGTCTCGGTGGCAGCCCCGCTCATGGCATCGAGCGAGTTGCGGACACGCTCCTTGGCGAGCGTCAGGGTCTTGTAGCGCTCCAGGGTTTCCGGTGACGGATGCAGGATCAATTTCCCGGTGTAGCCGTCGAGGATACAGGGACTCAGCGCGATGATGTCAATGACCGCGCCTTCGAGGCCGACGACGGCGGGAATCCCGAACGCGCGCGCAAGGATGGCGGTGTGGGAATTGACGCTCCCCTGCTCCGTGGCAAAGCCGAGGACGTGCCTGCGGTTCATCGACGCGGTGTCGGATGGTGCCAGGTCGTATGCCACCAGGACGTGCTGGTCATCAGGCCCCATGACCCTGGTATCACCTTCCGTGCTGAAATTCCGCAGGACCCGCTGGGCGACGTCCTCGATGTCCGCCGTCCGCTCGCGCAGGTAGGGGTCCGGAATCCGGCGCATGGCCTCGAGGAAATTCTGCATCACCGCGTAGTAGGCATACTCGGCGTTTTGCAATCGCTTGGGAATGGCCTGCAGGACGCGCTCCACCACCGACTTGTCCTCGAGGATCATCACGTGGGCCTCGAAGATCCCGCTCTCGTTGTCGCCTGATAGATCCTCCAGCCGGCTCTGGAGCTCGATCAACTGCCGCTTGGTGATTTCCAGAGCTTCCTTGAAACGCTTTTGCTCGCGCTCCACGTCCTTCTCCGCGATCTCATAGACCTCGGGGGCGGAAAATCCGCGGGCGATCACGTGAACCGGAGCGATGGCAATCCCTGGAGAGGCTGGAATTCCCTCATAGATGGTTTCGTTTTCGACTCCGATTTTCGCCATTGACCCGCGCCACCATGATTCCATCCGGGGGGCGGGTTCAAGACACAATTTCCCCGGCAAGTTCACTCCGGGACGTGGACGGAGCCATATCGGGAAATTCAGCCAGCCCGTGGAAACGGGGGTTGTTATTTCCCCGATCCGTGCAAGTTTCCGGCCGATGAAAAGCATTGCCCAGATCCTCACCGCCGTGACCGCCGGGGTTTTCGCCTCCC
Source organism: uncultured Verrucomicrobiae bacterium (assembly GCA_963810445.1). GTDB lineage: Bacteria > Verrucomicrobiota > Verrucomicrobiia > Verrucomicrobiales > Akkermansiaceae > Luteolibacter. The sequence goes on from CAWENZ010000058.1 coordinate 13,220, forward strand.
AGGCGTCTGCCGAAGTCCTTGCCCTCGGAGCGGCCCTTCCCGCCGTGGAGCAGAAGAATCAGGACGGCGAGGTGGTGAAACTGGCAGAAGCGGGTGCGAAGGGCTACACCCTCGTTTATTTCTACCCGAAGGCCGACACTCCGGGCTGCACCAAGCAAGCCTGCAGCCTTCGTGACTCCTACGCGACGCTGACTGAGAAGGGCGTCAGGATTTTCGGCGTGAGCACGGACAAGGTCGCCGCGCAAAAGGCGTTCAAGGCCAAATACAAGCTACCTTTCGACTTGCTGGCAGATCATGACGGCAAGGTCGTGGATGCTTTCGGAGTTCCGAAGACCATGGGATTTGCCAAACGGCAGGCTTACCTCTTCAAGGACGGCAAGCTGGTTTGGAGCGATACCAGCGCATCGACTGACAAACAGGCCGAGGATGTGCTCAAGTATCTGGAGACAGCGAAGTGATTCGCTTGGACGAGTGAGGGAAATCAAAAGCGGTAGGATGCCGAAAGGCGGAAGGTCCACCAGTCCCGATCCTGATAGAGATTCCCGAAGAACTCGTTATCTTCGGAAAGCGGGTCATAGTCGGACTCCAGCAAGCCGACGCCCGCAAGCAGGGCGACCGTGCCGTTGTCCCATAGCAGGCTGCCGAAAATCTCGGAGGAATCGACCGCCGGAGCCAGCGCGTTGAATCCCGACGACTCGATTTCCCCGTTGTCTCGATAGATCCGGTAGCCCGCGCGGGCCGACCATTGCGGCAGGAAATTCCACTCTATCAGCGCGGTGCCGTAAGCCGCCTCGAAGGACGGTTGTTCGATGGTGTAGCCCCCTTCGATCCGGAAGGTGACCGGTCCCGCCGCCGCAACCCATGAATTCACGATTCCAAACCTCGGATCCCGATCGGTCGTCTGCCGATAAGTCAAGTCGAGGCCGGTCTTGAGACGCGGATTGATGACCTGCTCCAGGAGAATGTCGGCGGAAACGGTTTCAAGAACCTCCAGTCCCGGTTCCGGTCGACCGGTGGCCGAGTTGAAACTCCAGCCGGGCGCGATCTCGTCGCGCCCGAACCCGATGCCATAGGTCGCCTTGCCGGAACCGGGCAGGTAGTTCCATCCGGTGGACAGACGGAAGGAGTGTCCGTGGGGATCCGGGTCGTGGTAAGAATCGAACGCGCCGAAAAACTGATTGTAGAATTCCGCGATCCAGATCGAGCGGTAGTCGGCATATCCGTCATAAGCGGCGAAGGTGAATGTCCCCGACCACTCGCGGCTCCATTCCCGCGTGACGCTGAGGTTGAGCGAACGATTGGTCTCGGCCAGCTTCTGGTCGGTCCCGAACAGCACGGGCGAATAGTCGAGGTCATACTGGTTCAAGCCGAAACCGGCAGCAAGCGTCCACGGGCCTTCTTTTGCGGACCAGGCGAGCTGATAGGACCTGATCAGGATGTCGCTTGCAGAGAGTGACTCGGCGACGAAGCCGGCTTCCTGTTCCCCGGAAAACCAGAGGCTTTCCGCGGCGGCGAGTGGACTGGCGAGCAGGACCAGGAAAGGCAGGGTTTTCATTTTCCGGTTGGTTAGTGGCAGGACGCGCAACCACCGGCGGCGACGTTTGACGAAGAAGCACGGCCGGTTTCCAACTGGCTGGTCAACCCGCATTGAAGCGCCCGCGTTCCGCTGCCGGCGAATCCGAACATCGGGCGGCTCAACGCCCCCTGGTCCGCGATTCCCACCGGTTGGCAGGACCAAAGCAAGCCGGACATGGTGATGAGGAGGAGAATTCTCATGGTGTGTGTGTTTTGGGGTTCAAGGGGTGACGACCCTGAGACGGTAAAACCCGTTCGGGCTGTTGTTCACGGGCAGGCTGACGGTCACTTCATCCGCCGATCCGAGATCCCGAGTGGAAATCGAGAGATCCGCGTCGGGGATGGGGGTCCAGCCGCTGATTTCGAAGGCATGCTCATGATAGACCGTTAGGCCGGAGTTACCCCTCGCCCTTCGATAGGTGATGGAGGGACGGCCCGAGGTACCCCGGTCGAATTTCATGAGGGTTTGCCCGGAGGATTCCAGTAAAGGATCGGTCCCGTGGAAGAATTCCAAAAGGTTGGGAATTCCATCCCGGTCCGGATCGCCGCCGGCACCCGATTCGCCCGGTGGATACGACTGTCCGGAACTCCATTGGGCGAACGTGGTGGTGGCCGGGGTGACGGTGATGGTCGCGGCATTTGAATTGGCTCCGCCCGAGCTGTTGCTTGCCCTCGCCCAATAGGTCCTCCCGGTGGTTAGAGCCGGCGTGGTGAAGGTGGCGGACGTGGCTCCCGAAACGGGACTGGACGTCACGCCGGATGCGCCGACATACCATTGAAACTGGGGAGATGTTCCCGAGGCGGCGACCTGCAGGGTGACGGAACCACCAGCAACCAAGGAAGCGGAGGCCGGGTGGGTGGTGATGGCAGGCGCGATGACAGGCGGGTTGACCGTGATGATCGCGGCGTTCGAGTTGGCATTTCCCGAACTGTTGCTTGCCCTTGCCCAGTAGTTCCTGTTGGCCGTCAGCGCGGGAGTGACGTAGGTGGCGGAGGTGGCTCCCGAGACGGGGCTGGTGGTCACGCCGGATGCCCCGATGTACCACTGGTAATCCGGCGAAGTTCCCGAGGCGGTGACGCGGAGGGTGACGCTGCCGCCACTGTTGATGGTGGCGGAAATGGGGTGGGTGTTGATGGCTGGAGCGATGATTGGGGCCGGCGGCTGGATCGCGTTGATGGCGGCGCGGGCGGCGGTGTTGTCCCCGGACGAATAGGCGTTTTGGTTGATGACGATTTCCCGATATCCGTGGGTCGCGGAGTTCTTGACGAGGTTAAGGACGATCACGCGGCGGCGGTCATTTCCCCAGTCGTAAAGGTTGGACGAGTTGATGAATCCACCGCGGAAATAGCCTAACATCGTGCGGGGATTGTTACGGTTGGCGTTCGCGTCCAGTCCCCATTGATCGTAGCCGTTGGTGGAGGAGAAGGAATCGTTCACGCTGTCCCACTGCTCGGCTTCCTCGGTGGAGAGGAGGATGCTCTGGATCGGGATTCCCCGGTTGTTCTTGCCCTGGTTGGCACCGCGCGAGGAGGCGTTGAAGAAATTCAGGATGCCATCGCCCACGGCTTGAGCGTGACTTTGGCAGATAGGGCACCACGGGGTCATCAACATGACGACGAGGATCTTGCCCTCGTAATCGTTGAAGTCCCGATTGGCGAGTCCCGACGCGGTGTTGCGGGAGAAAGCCCGGTTCTCCGAGATGGAACCCACCGCCAGAGGCGCGGCCCTGAGGGTAACGGCGGAGATCGTTAGACATAGGATGGGAAGGATGGTCTTCATGGAATGGATAGAGGGTAAGGATGCCCCAGATCGCCCCCCGATGGAACCTGACGGTCTCCGCGGGTATCGGGGGCAACTGTTCTGGACATACGGGCTAGACACGCCAGCCCCGGAAGTTATTCCATCCCAGTTGAAAAAATTCTGAAATCCTTGATCAAACCGTAGCCGAAGCTTGGTTCCGGAACTTCTGGATCCCGCGTTGATCGTCGCAATTAACCGGGCCGGAGTCCTTCGGCACTTCCGCCTGGATGGCGCTCAATTTCCTCACAAACCTCAGGTATCCCTCCTGCCGCGCCAGCTCCATCCGCCCGCCGTTTTTCCCGATGATACGTTCACCCGCTAGGGTGGTGTGGATATGTTCCTTGATGAACTTGATTGTGCCGAACGCAAGCGGCAGGAAGCGCTCGAGGGCATGCTAAAATCCCTCACCGGGGGAAAGTGATTTCCCCGGCAAGGAATTGCCCGTTCTGCTAGAACGGTTCCGGAATTTCCTTCGCTCGGCTTGAGAATTGATTTCGCCATTCCACCTTCGCGGTCAGGATCATGAGCAGTGCCAGCGTTGATACGCCGCAGATTGTGATCGTGATGCCAGTTAGACCGTCGAAGAAGAATGACGCACTGAAGAGGATCAGGTAGGCCAACTGCGCGGGGAGTGCCACCTTCAGCAGGGTTTTTCCGCCCACTGCCTTCAGGTATCCACACACCATCACCATGGATACCACCGCCGCGATCGCGAAACTTGCATAGATCTGCAACAGGTCCACCAGATAGGCGAGAAGCAGGTGGAATGCGAAGAAGCCGGCGGAGACGAAGAACACGTGCATCGGGTGCAGTTCCACGCCCTTGAGACCACCGACGAGCAGAACCACCGTCACGAAGAACAGCAGTGAGACCGGCGCGAAATAGGCGATTCTCGCCGCCACCGGCCCGGCATTCAGCAGTTTCGGCATATCCATCCCGATGGATGGCACGGACAACACATCCGGATAGTTCCAGGTCAAATCCCAGCCGCTTTCGTGGAACTTCCGATCCTCATCCTTCGGAGATCCGGTGCCGACGGGAAAGTTGATCTCACTGAAGTCGGTCGTCATTTTCAGGACAAATCCGACAATCCGGTTCTTGTCCGGAAAGGCATACACCCAACTATCGGTTCCCCTCGTCAGGTAGGCCGTGTGGAGAGTGATCTCGCCGGATGCAGGCAGGACGACCGCCCTGGTGACCGTGCCGGAAGCGCCCGATCCGGAGGACTCGGTTCCGTTCTCCTCACCCAAGCGGAACTCGAAGCCTTCCAATTTCTCGGCCCCCGCAGGCAGGGGGAATGAGATATAGACGGTCTGCGGAATCCGGGTCGGATTGACAAAACGGTATTCCCCCTTGAACGCCACGTCGTAGGTCCGGTGGCGGAACAAGCCGCGTTGCTTGGGAACGAATTTCAGATCGACGAGCACGTTGGAAGACACGGGCAAGAGCGCCGCACGACCACGCGGGGCATTCGGTGTTTCGAACCAGGCCTCGGGGTGTTTCTGTTCAAGTGCGGGGTTCCAGACTCCGGCCACTTCGCGTGACATGCTTTGCGAGGACTCGCTGGTCCTTTCGGACATGGCAGTGGCGAGGGTGAACCACGCGACGGCGGTGCAGCCCACGATGCCGGCGGATGCGATGAGATGACTGATTTTCATTTGTGTGATTGTTAGGTGGTTTCCTCAATTCTTGAGATCCGAACGCTGATAGAAGACCTTCGTCGCCGGCCGTTCGTCCCGACAAAGGTTCTTGCGGAGTGCTCATCCGGGACGAGGGATCGCCCGGCTCCGTGACGCGGACGAGATTGCCGTGGGTTTCCGCCTGATAGCCGCGTGGCAGGTCGATCTTCCAGACAAGAGTCCGGATGAATAACGACGTCTTCGGCAGGGCCAGCTCCAGGGTTCCCTCCATGGGATCGATTTCCGGAACTTTCCCGGTGAACGAACAGGCGACGCGCGTCTTGCTTCCGTCGGAAGGCAAGCTCACCTCGATCATTCCCTCGCCGAGACTCACGGGCGTGGCGGGTTGGCCGTCGACAGTGAATGAAAGCAGGGTCATCCCGGGCGGGATGTCCAAAGCCACGCCGAATGCCCCGCGATGTTCGAAGGTCATCTCGCCATCCATCAGCATGGCTCCGTCGGGCTCCACCTTTACCAACCACAATGCATCGGAGACGGTCGCCTCGTCCGTCTTCACGACCGGCAACTGCGTCACGGACAAATCCACCGAGGAGGCCGCCTCAAGTTGATAGCAGGAAACCCCGTTGAGGCCCTCGGACAAGGATGATGGCAGGCCCTTTGGCGGAAAAGGTCCTAACAAACCATCCGCCGCGTAGGTGAGTTCCGGCGCACCCACCACAATGAATCTTGTTAGCGTCGATTTCCCGTCCCCGGCGACCGGCGATTGCAGTTTCCAGATCCGGTCCAGCGGCCGGCGCGGGAGCTGATAGGTGATGGCGACCTCCCTTTCGAGAATGCCACGCGTCTTCCAATCGATCCGCAACTTCAAGGAACGGTCGGAGCCCCTGAACAACTTCTGGTCGATCAGGTCCTCCCCGGTGACGTTCACCTCGCGGGCATCCGCCGGGAGGGCAAGTTCGGCAGAAACACCGGAACCCGAGGACGCGGAAGCATTTCCCATGACCCGATAGGTGAGCTCTCCATCTCCGGGCACCACCAGCGCCTGATGCTGCCATGTCCATGTCGAGGGTTCGGGCGGTCGCATGGCCTCCCGGGTTTCCGCCCCGCCGAGCACGCGAAAAACGAGCCGACAGCCGGTGAGAGGCAGCGCGATGCGGGCATCGGATCCGAGGATTTGTTCCGCGCCATCGAAGGTCACCCCGACGGACCATTCCTCGCCAAGCTGGCCGGTTTCAAAAATCGAGGCGGGGCTGGCGGGGATGATCAACTCCGAACCTTCGGCCCCCATGGACGGAAGAAGCTTCAGTTCGATGTCTTGCGTGCCTTCCTTTGCGAGCGCCTGACAAAGCATCCCGTCCTTGATGAGGATCCGTGCGTCGGCGGGGTCCTGGCTTCCCACGGTCACATTGCCACCGACCAAGGGGATTTTCGCAAGGCCGTCGGCGAAGGTCGTGGTGCGGAACGAAGCGGCAATTTCCGGTTTCCCACCGTTCATGGAAACCCGGAATCTGCGGCCAGCAAGGTGGGATCGGGATTCGGTTCGGCCACCGTGTGAACAGCCCCGTTGATGAGGGCCTTCAGTTCGGAGTAGGGCAATCTAACTTCCGCCTGGTCGAGTGCCGGTCCCGCCAGCACGAGATTCGATGCCAACAGGGAAACCGCGAGCAGCTTTTTGATTTCGGACATGCGCTGTTTGTGAAGTGCGCGCGTGAAGCCCTGATGAAGGAAACATGAAATCTCTGAAAAGGCCGACCTCGCATTGGCGGGCCTTGGTTGTAGTCCAGCCCTTTAGGGCGTCTTGAGGGTTCGAAGGAGAAAGCACCAGAACCCGCGCTGCGCTGAGTGTGGAAAGTGGAGTAACTTTGCAGCGCATCGTGGCGGCGGTTTCCAACCGCCAAGCCGCTAGATCCATGCCTGGGACTTCGCCACCGCTCGCAAAAATTGAAGAGTTGGGGCATGGCGGTTGAAAACCGCCGCCACGTTCTTGCATCCTCAACTTTCAAGTGACCGGGAGGGCTGGACTACCTACGTAAGAAGAATTTTTTCAGATCGCGTAGGCCAGTTCGGCCTCGGGTTCCGCATGCGGTTGCGGTGCCGACCTAACAAAGTTGAGGAATCCCTCGTGGTTGACCAGTTCCATCCTGCCGTCGTTGTGCTCGATGATGGCGGTGAGGCTCTCGACCCAGTCACCGGAGTTCAGGTAATGGATATCGCCCACCTGCTTGTCCTCGGGGGTATGGATGTGGCCGCAGATGATTCCGTCGCACTTGCGGAGTCGGGCGAGATCCTGGAGCAACTCCTCGTAGCGATCCACGAAGCTAACAGCCGACTTGACCTTGGCCTTCACGCGCTTGCTGAGTGAGAAATATTCCTTTCCGCGCCACGACCGCCAGAGGTTGTAAACGCGGTTCACCTTGAGCAGGAAATCGTAGCCGACCGCGCCCAGCGAGGCGAGCCACCGGTGGTTGGTGGAGACGCTGTCAAAGCCGTCGCCGTGCACGACGAGGTAGCGTTTCCCCGTCAGGGTGGTGTGGATGTGTTCCTTGGTGAACTTGATTTTACCGAACGCGAGCGGCAGGAAGCGCTCCAGGATCTCATCGTGATTGCCCCGCAGATAGATCACGTCGGTATTGTCGCGTTCGGTCATCTTGAGCACCTTCCGGATGACCCGGCTGTGGCGGTTGCTCCATTTTCCACCGCGACGCAGGGCCCAGCCGTCGATGATGTCGCCGTTGAGTATCAGCTTCTCGCAACGGAGGTGCTTCAGGAATTCGACCACCTCATCCGCCTTGCTGTCGGGAGTGCCAAGATGGATATCTGATAGAAAGACGGTGCGGCAGGAATATTTCGGGCGTTTCGAGGACTTGACCGGAGGGGAATCCGTCACCGGCTCGATCCCGGCGATTGATTCGAGGCGGGATTCGAAATCTCTAACCACCTGATCCCAGCCGAGCTCACCGGCGCTTTCCCTGGCTGCGTGGCGCAAGGGATGGTCTGTCTTGATCGACAAGGCGGCGACGGCGTGTCCGAGAAATTCACCCGCATCGCCCTTCACGGCCTTGAAGCCGTTTTCACCGGACCTCAGGTGAAGCGCGGCGGCCGCGTAGTCGTATGCCACGGTGACCAGACCACTCGCCATCGCCTCCAACACGACATTTCCGAATGTCTCCGTCTCGCTAGGGAAAATCATGACGTCCGCCGAGGCATAGTGCCTCGCGAGTTCCTCCCCTTGGCGCGTGCCGGCGAAGTGGACCCAGCGGTGCTTGTCCGCCAGTTTCTCCCTCAGCGGGCCATCGCCGACGACGACACATTTCACATCTGGCACGACCTCGCGCATGCGCTCGAAGGCGGCCATCGCGAGATCGAGATTCTTTTCCGCCGCGACCCGCCCGACGATGATGGCAACGGGCGATCCCGGTGTCGCGCCCCATTCTGAACGGAGATTTTCGCAACGTTTCGATGGAGAATAAAGCCCCGTGTCCACTCCCCTGCCGAGGAGATGCACATTGGTGAATCCCTCGGCTAACAATTTATCGGCGACGTCCCTCGACGGTGTCAGCGTGCAATCGGCGCGCTGATGAAAGCGCCTGAGATACGCCATGGCAACCGGCTGGAGGCCACCCATGCGGTATTGCTCCATGTATTGATGGAAATTCGTGTGGAACCCGGTGGCGACCGGGATGCCCAATGCGTTGGCGGCCTTGAGCGCGGATTTACCCAAGGGGCTTTCGGTGGCGACGTAGATCGCGTCGGGGCGCTTGGTCATCCAGCGTGCCCGCAATTTGAACGGCTCCGGCAGGCCGACGCGCACCTCCTTGTATCCCGGCAGCGGAATGGACGCCGAACAGGTTTCGCCGGGCTTCGCCACCTCGCCGGTGTGGATCACGTGGACCCGGTGGCCCCTCGCCTTCAGGCCGTCGGTCAACCGCCCCAGGGTCATCGCCACCCCGTTCACATCCGGGGCGAAAGTATCCGTCACGATGTCGATTTTCATGGATGCTTGAAGTTCTGAGATTCCGCAACGCAGGGCACCATATCCTTGTAAAACGGGCAGGTTGGAATCGGTGTCGATTTCGTCACATGCGCGTGGGACGCGGATCGGGGCACCGTGCCGAGATTTTCACCTCGCGATGGCAGGTGGCTCCGGATAAGTTTCGCGCGTCGATGCAGTGCCCATTTTGCCAAACCCCATTGAAAGCCGACGCCGCGGAATGCCCGGCCTGCCGACTGACGTTTCCCCGCACCTGCGCGCTGGAGGGAACCGTGCCAAGGCTTGCGCCGGTGGTGGCGGACACGACGCGCAGCCTGGCGGCGGGTGACCTTGCGAAATTGAAAAAACGGATCACGCAGATCGAACGCCGTTTCCCGGAACTGGTGCTGCAGATCGTGATGAACGCGTTTCCCGAGCAGCACCCGTTCTCAATGCATGTTTTCTGGCTTTTCAATGCGGCGAATTTCGCCGGCGACAGCAAGCGGGGTAAGGACAACCACTCGTTGCTGGTCGCGCTCGATCCCGTTAGAGGCGAGGCCGCGATCATGCCCGGATACGGGCTGGAGACTTTCCTGAAGACCGAGGCGCTTGATCACCTGCTGGAACTCGCGGGTCCGGCCTGGGAGAAGAAACTCTGGACCGAAGGCCTGATGCAGGTTCTCAACGGACTGGACCAGTTGTTGGAGAGCGTCGCGATTCCTGACGATGGCGCGGCGCAAAAGGGCGACTTCTAACCGAATGCCTTGAGGAAACCGACCTCGATGGCGAGGGGTTCGAAGGCATTGGTCTCAAGCGTCCGGCGCAAGGAATCAAGAGCTTCCATCCGCTGGAGCAAACGGCCTTCCTGCTCGGCCTCGGCGATTTGCCTCATGGCAGGAGCGGAATCGGGGAAATCGAGCCCGCCGGCTTTCGCTTTCATGCGCAGGAGATCGGCCATCCAGGCCATCAGCACGTCGAAGAGACGGTTGCGCGCGTCGAGGTATTCCGCCTCCGCCGCCGCCTTGTGGAAATCCTCGCGCTCCTTGAGCCATTTGCCATCGGTCGAGTCGCGGTAGGCAGCCGTTTCCTCCTTCTCGGCGGCTTTCGCGGCGGCATCCGCCTGCTCGCGGATTTCGGATAGAAACGAGGCGAACGCGGCTTTCAGGTGCAACGCGGCGACCGGCGTCCCGAATCCCTTCGTGGCGGCAGCATTGAGTGCGGCGACCAGCTCGGCACCGCCATTCGCGAGAAGCGCCTGCCCGCCTAACAAGGGCAGCCGCACGCAGCGGGAAAGGATGGTGGGAAGCAGGCGCTGGGGATTCGCCGTTAGAAGGAGGAGAAGCGTGTTCTGAGGTGGCTCCTCAAGCGTTTTCAGGAACGCGTTGGCCGCCTGGTCGTTGAGCCGGTCCGCCTCGGTGATGACGCCGACCTTGCAGGCGCCGCCGGGCGCGGCGAGATGGAGCGTCTGTTCAAGATCACGGATCTCATCCACGCCGATGCGACGGGATTTCATGCGTGGGCGGACAATGCGGATCCAGCCGCTCTCGAGTTCGTCAAGCGGTGGCGTTTCGACAACCACGGGCTCCCCGAAGAGATCGAAGCCTCCGGACTTGTCCGCGCCATTGACGAGCTGGATGATGCGGGCTGCCAGGTTTTCCTTGCCGCTGCCATGCGCTCCGCTGATGAGAAAGGCGTGCGCCATCCGGTTCCGCTCGTGTGCGGAGGAAATCAGTTCAAATGCCCGGTCTGCGAAATACGCCATGCGCCGACATCGTCTCCCGAAGGCCCGACGAGGCAACACGAAAACCCGGACGATTCAAAAATGCCCTCCCGATCAAACGAGCGCGCGGGCGATTTCCATCCATTCGTCAGCGAGAGTTACCGAGGAACCCGGCATCGGCTTGCCAGCCCGCGAATGAAGCAAATGATGGCTTTTGGCGTGAAAGCTCAGCAGATCTGGAAATTTCATCCGCAGAAGACCCGTCAATCCGCGGGATGCATCCTTCTTCCTCATCCCAGCCGCACGTTCCGATCAAGAATTTCCCTTACGCCAGGCAAAGCTTTTTCAAAGGCCTCGCGAAGTTCCCGTAGATCCGGGATTCGCACTTGTTGGAAGGCCAGCTCCATTTCCGCAGGAGTGACACCGCTTTTTCTCACAAGAAAAGCCACGTCCTCCATATCCTGAGGATCATTCCCCCGCATCATTTTAGTCAGAATCAGATCCACCGCGTGAGGTCTGAAGAGCTGGAGCCAGCGGGTTGCCGGTTTCAGGATGGGAACCAAATGTTGTTCCCACTCGGGACGCAGAAACACCTGATCCTCGCTGAAAAGGTGAGTGATTTACAGTCCTCTGGACTCCAAAATTCGGTTTGTGCGCTCCTGCGCTTCCCAGAATCCATCATCCTCGATCAGCGCAGAAAGTTGCGAGAGACGAATAATGCCATCCACGTCCTGGGTTGTGCCGAACTCCGCCGGAGCATCCGGAAATCCCAAGTAGAGCGCCGCACGCCCAAAAAGCACCAGACTCACCTCGTGGTCCAACTCGCGATCAAGAGTCAAAAGAACCTCGGTTGGATTGTCCTCCGCAGCTTTCATGAAGGCAGTGGCGCTCGTGGCCTGATCCACTGATTAAGAGTCCCAACGCCCTTACGGGTGATTCCGGTCATCGCCACGAAACGGGTAGGGTGAGGCAACACGTCGGGCTGTGGCACTGATTGTCCAGCGGGAAGCAAACCGAGCAATTTCTCCCAGAACGGGTTTTCGGGCTCCACCTCACGCCCGCAGCAAGCGATGTGCCGAACCACCGTCCCGCAACGTTCGCGAAGAGCCAAGCGCGCGATCGACTCCGGTCGATTTCCTTCGGAAGCCAGCATCGCAGCGCCCATCCTCAATCGCTGCTGCGAATAAAGAGCGGATGGACAAAGCAAAGCGACCGCCAACTCTTCGTTTGTCAGCCCCTCCTCGTTCTCGCTTTCCGGAACGATCAAAGTCGCCCTTTCACCTTTCATTGAATCCCCGTGGCTGTCGTAGTAGCGAAGTCCGCGAGACACCGCCAAACGCTCGATATCCGCAGGAGTCTCCAGCCCCAAACGACGAGCCTTCATCAACAATGCCGAGAGATGCGCTGTTGTGCCCAACCTTTCGGCCAATGTCTCGGATTGCATGGCTTGAGACTAGGCAGCTTCCATCCGATTGCAATCCCACTCTCAGCAGATTGGTCGGCCAAATGGCGCTTCGCACCCAGCAGCAGCTCATCTCGGAACGGGCATTCGCCTAACAAATGGAAGCTCGCAAGTCCTCTCCCGGGAGGTCCACCAACTTGCACATGGCGCAACCCGGACGATCTTAAAAATGCCCTCTCGATCAAACAAGCGCACGGGCGATTTCCATCCATTCCTCGGCGAGAGTTACCGAGGAACCCGGCATCGGCTTGCCGGCCCGCGAATACCAATAGGCGGCGTTTGAGGCATCTCCCTCCTCGCGATGCAAATAGGCGTGAATCCATGACCCTGCTGAACCCGGGACGTCCTGGCAAAGGTCGTGGGCGGCATCCCATTGTCCGGCTTTGGAATGCCACAGGGCCCTCGCCGCGATTGAAAGCCCGGCAGGCGGTGCATCATCGGAAGCGGCGGATCGGGCGAGGTCCATGGCAGTCATGTGGGGAGTTTCGGCATTCGAACCACCGGTCGGCAAACCGGAATTTTTCGCTGTTTCACCGCACGAGGCAAATGATGAGGGCTGGACAGCGGGCGGGTGCCGTTTCAGGTTCCGCGCATGGATACGCAAAACGTGTTTGCCCCGCGTGGAGGGAAGGCGGAGGTCGAGGAGGGCGCGGATTTCTCGCCGAAATTCGATGTGGATGGACTGATCCCCGCGATGGCGATGGATGCGACGACGAAGGAGCCGCTGATGCTGGCCTACATGAACGAGGAGTCGCTCCGGCGCACGCTGGAGATCGGCGAGGCGGTCTATTGGTCGCGTTCGCGCAAGGAATTCTGGCACAAGGGCGCGACGTCGGGACATATCCAGCGGATCGTGGAAATCCGCACGGATTGTGATCAGGACGCGCTGGTGCTGATGGTCGAGCAGATCGGCGCGGGTGCCTGCCACACCGGGCGGAACTCCTGTTTTTACCGCAAGGTCGTGGCCGGATCCGACGGCGGAACATCGAAACTGGAACAAACAGGCGGCGGAAAATCCTTCGATCCCGAGTCGGTTTACGGAAAACCCTGAAATTCGATCAATTTCGCGGTTGCAATTGTGAAATTGAACCGCTAGCTCTCCCGCCCCGCGCGTCCGGCATAAGGCCGAGACATCACGGGCAGCACATTCATTTTCCGCGAAGGAGGACCCCATGCACATCATCAAGAAGATCGAGTCAGAGCAATTGAAACAGGACGTCACCGAGTTCAACGTCGGTGACACCGTGAAGGTCCATTGCCGGGTCGTTGAAGGCGGCAAGGAGCGGATCCAGATCTTCGCAGGCATCGTCCTCGCACGTGGCGGTTCCGGCGTGAATGCAGCATTCACCGTTCGCAAGATTTCCTACGGCGAAGGTGTGGAACGCGTTTTCCCGCTTCACACTCCTCGGATCGCGAAGATCGAGGTCACGAACCGTGGCAAGGTCCGCCGCGCCAAGCTTCATTACCTCCGCGAGCGCGTCGGCAAGCGCGCCCTCCTGGTGAAGAGCGCCAACTGATCCCCGCGATCCTCATTTTCTCCGAACACCCTGTCCGGTTTCCGGACGGGGTGTTTTGTTTTTCCTGCCGGACTGGTGATTTCCGCTTTCCGCCGGCGAAACTCCGGGGCAACTTGCGCGCGTGAGAGTGCCGATCCCGGTGGTAATCCTGTTAGCCTTGTCCGTCGTGGGCGGGGTCTGGTGGTATTACACCCGGAACATGGATTTCATGACGCCGCCGACCGAGGCGAGACTGGCGGAGATCCGGCAATCGGTTGAATCGTCATTCCAGCAGGCGGACCAATGGGTCGAGCCTGAGCCAGAGCCGGTGAAATACGAACCGCCACCGCCGCCTCCCGAACCACCCAAGCCCAAGATCGATCTCGGCGACCTGTCGGCCCCACCGCTGTTGAACAGTTACGGCGAAAGATCCCCGGAGGGCGCGGATCACCTGATCGAGCTTGCGAGGGCTCTCGAACAAAAGGGCGAGTTCCAGCGCGCCCTGCTCGCCTGGGAGCGGGTGATCGATCTCTCCAAACCCGACGGCAGCCAGACCGCCACCGCCATTTCCTCGATCAAGCGTCTGCGTCCGACCTTGCCCGACTGGAACCTGAAACCCGAGGCGGCGATTCAGATTGAACTCCATGCGGGCACCGGCAAGACCCTCGCGAAAACCCTCACCCCTGTGCTGGAAGGAGTCGCCCGTGATCTGGAGCGGGCATCGTCCGGCATCGTGAAAATCAAGGCGACCGTCACCGCAGGAAAGACGGGAACTTCAAGCAAGGCCCCCACACCGGTCGCGATCTGGCTCACCGGGCCAGGCAAAAAAGCCTCCTCCACTGAAGTGCTCTCCTTCACCCTGGATCAACCATCCGCTCTCAGGGAGGAAATTTCGAAGACCGTTTTCCTCTTCGTGCGGACCTATTTGACCAAGGCCACCGCCTATTCGCCGCCCGCGGGATTGGGAGACGGCGAGAACCCGGTGGATGCCCTCACCTACCGGATCTCGAGGCTGGGCTGGAGCGAGTTTGCGAATTCATTGAACCAACCGGCGAAAAAGGGAGAATAATCCGAGAATTGCACTAATTTCTCCCCCGCCCGGCCCGTTAATGCAGATCCAGAGAAATCATGTTCAAGCCAATCCAACTCCTGATGGTCGTCCTCGCATCCGCCAGCCTCGCGGTGGGCCAGGATGAAAAACCGAAGGAAGAAGTGAAACCCGTGAAGCCGTCGGTGAAGAAACTCGACGAAACGAGGTTTCAAATCGGCGATGTCACGTTCGACAAAATCACCCGCGAGATCCGTTTCCCCGCCAAGGTCAACATGTCGGAAGGACAATTGGAGTATCTGATCGTCACCGCGACGGGAAAAACCCACGAAGCCCTTCTCTCCACGGCCATTTCCCCGACGCATCTCAATCTCGCCCTGATGCTCTTGCGGTACATGCCGTCCAAGGAACTCTATTTCCTGCCCACCCAGGACGGTGAATCGCCCATCCCGCCAACCCCGATTCCTGCCGAAGTGAAGGCAGCGGCCCGGATCGCCATCGATGTCGAATGGACCGACGACGGCAAGACCCGGCGAAATCCGATCAACGAATGGATCCAGCATGGCGTGACGGAAACCGCGATGCCCGCCGGACCATGGGTCTATGGCGGATCATCGGTCGAGAACGGACAATACGTTCCGGAATCCACCGGCGACATCGCGGCGATTTTCCTCTCCTACGACGCGATCATCAACTATCCGGGCGAAGACAACGGAAACGACGACATGTGGGCTGCCCTCGCCAAGCGCGTTCCGGATGATGGAACAAATATCACCATCATCATCGCTCCTTACAAGAATTCCAAACCAATCCCCAAACCATGAAAATCCTGTCCACATTGATCATCCTCGGCACCGCCATCGGCCATGCCGCGGAATCCAAGCCCGATTATGAGTCACTCAAGCAGGAGATTCGCCAATCCATCGCCCGTGGCAATGCCTGGTTGAAATCCCAGCAAAAGCCGGATGGCCACTGGGACGACGAAGGGATTCCCGCCTTCACCGCGCTCGCTCTAACCGCCGCGACACGCGATCCGGGATTTGATCGCAAGGCGGCATTTCCCGAGCATGTCGAAAAGGGATACATCTGGCTGCTCGGCCAGCAAAAGGAGGATGGCGGCATCTACAACCGCGGCCTTTCGGTTTACAACACCGCCACCTCGGTGACCGCGCTGATTTCCTCCGGTCGTGAGGGATTCGAGCCAGCCATCGTCAAGGCACGCAAGCACCTCATCGACAACCAGTGGGACATCGACAAGAAAAAGGAAACCGACAACGTCAACGACGGTGGCGTCGGATACGGCTCGAGCAACGACCACACCGACATGTCCAACACCTACCTCGCCATCGAGGCACTTGCGCTTTCCAAGAAGGTGATCGAGGACGGCAAGTTCGGCGATCAACCGGATCTCGACTGGGACGCCGCGTTGACCTTCCTTTCCCGCAGCCAGAACCTGACGGCCACCAACGACCAGCCATGGGCGTCCGACGATCCGAAGAACAAGGGTGGCTTCATCTACACCCCCGGCGACTCCAAGGCCGGCGAGGACAAGCTCGCGGACGGCAAGACCGCGTTGCGCTCCTACGGCTCGATTTCCTACGCCGGCCTGCTGTCCTTCATCTACGCCAAGGTCAGCGCGGACGACCCGCGCGTCGTCGCGGTGAAGGAATGGCTCGGCAAGAACTACACCGTTTCCGAAAACCCGAGCATGGGTCAGCAAGGGCTTTATTATTACTATCAGACGATGTCGAAGGCGCTTTCCGCGGCAGGCATCAGCGAGTTGAAACTCGAGAACGGCGGCACGGCCGACTGGCGCAAGGACCTCGGCAGCAAACTGCTGAGCACCCAGCGTGAAAACGGCTCGTGGGTCAACGATAACGGCCGCTGGATGGAATCCAATGCGGTGCTGGTGACCGCCTACACCGTGATGTCGCTGGAACAAATCTACGACTCCATCCCGGAGAAATAATCCTCAAACGCTCGTAGTCCAGCCCTCCCGAGTAACTTGAAAGTTGAGGATGCGGGAACGTGGCGGCGGTTTTAAACCGCCATGCCCCAACTCATCAATTTTTGCGGGGCGGTGTGGCGAATTCTCAGGCATGGATTTAGCGGCTTGGCGGTTGGAAACCGCCGCCACGATGCGCTGCAAAGTTGCTCCCGAATCCACACTCAGCGCAGCGCGGGTTCTGGTGCTTGAGGGCATCTTCATTCCAAGGAGTGAGACGCGCTAACGAGCAATGACTGTAAGGATTCGGAAATCTTCCGCACCGAGGGTGCGGCACAAGCCAGCCCGGGGCAACGCCCTGATCTTTATACCTATTCCAGGCTCGCCGAAGAGTTCTTGGTCCCAGCGGGACCTTTCATCAAAGCCTGGCACGGCGTGCCAGGTGGTTGGTGCGCCAATCAAGTCCCGTCCTGTAGGGACGTTTCATGCAGGGGGCGGCCTTGATCCTCCGGTATGAATGTGATTTTGATTCGTCGCGCTGACCGCATGAAGCGTCCCTTCAGGACGCGGATTTCCAGTTTGGAATCCACTCCCGGCATTTCATGCCGGGCTGCAATGATCCGTCCCGTTGGGACGAAGAACGATTTCCGTATAAAGGTCAGCGCAACACCCTGGGCACTTGTTAGCAATCCAGAGCCCTGAAGGACTGGACGACGGGCAAAGGCAATTTCACTCAGCCCGGATAATCACCGGCGATGTAGCATTGCAACTGCTCGATGGTGTGGCGCTGGGATTGCATCACCCAGCTCACCAGATCGCCCATCGAGATCAGGCCGACAAGGCCGCTGTCATCGACCACCGGCAAATGGCGGATGCGGTTTTTCGTCATCAACTGCATGCATTTCTCGATGCCGTCCTTGGTTTGGACGGTGATCGCCGGACGGGAAATGATTTCACCGACCTTGGTGTCGCGAGAGGTGCGTCCTTGCAGAACGACTTTCCGGCTGTAGTCACGCTCCGAAAGCACGCCCACGACCTCGTCATTGTCCACCGCGACAAGCGCGCCGATATTTCTCTCCCCCATCAGGCGGATCGCGTCGTAAACCGAACCCTCAAGTCCGGTGGTCCAGATTTCTCCGCCCTTGTTGTGTAAAATGTCGTAAACGGTTCCGTGAATTTCCATAAATTTATTTCTTTTGAAGTTCTATGACACTGCGGAATCGAAATCGGCGCGTCAAGGAATCAGGAAGATGAAATCAGGAAACTCAATCCATACCGCGACATGATCGATCCGGTGGCACGGCAACGCGAAACGCGCGAGGATTGCCTGCTGCCGGGCCGTGATTGAGCTCATGCTCCTGGATACCAATGGACAACATCCCCTTGGTCACCCGAAACGAAGATGACTTCAAGCACATCCCCGGACTGGATTTGAGAAACCCGTTTGCGATCACGCCATGAGCTCGTTGCATGGCCATCACCCACCAATGTCCGCTATTTGGGACCGAACCCGCCGCTCACCAATACCTGCTATTTGCGAGCGCTCTCTCCGTAGAAACCCGCAGGCTTGCGCTAACGACCGAATCCTACTGTCGTTTGCTCCATCAGCCGAAGTTTCGCATTACCCCTGAACGTCGACCTCCCATGAGCGCCCAACCGCTCCTTCCCTCCGGCTACGGCGACTGGCTGAAAAGCCTCAAATCCCGCATCGCCTCCGTCCGCCAGCGGGCCGCGCTCGCGGTCAATCAGGAACTTGTCACGCTCTATCATTCCATCGGCAAGGACATCCTCCAGCGGAAGGCCAACGAAGACTGGGGCGCCAAGGTCATCCAACGCCTGTCCTCGGATCTCGGCGAGGCGTTCCCGGACATGAAGGGTTTTTCCGCTTCGAATCTGAAATACATGCGGTTCTTCGCCGAGTCCTGTCCTGACTTGCGAATTGGTCAGCAGCCTGCTGATCAATTGCCATGGTTCCACGTTGGCAACCTTTTGGCACCGGCCTGTATTTCAGGGACCCAACCATCCCCGCAAGGCGGAACATGCAGCCTTTACGTTTTCCCAGCCTCCGCTACTCTCATGGAATGAATACGTTGGAAACAGACATCGAGATCGGAGCCGATGGCAGCGTGAACTGCTTTCGCCCCTGCCGGCGTGGCTCAAGCCGGGTCGGGCGCATGTTCTGATGACGGTGGAATCGGTGGAGGAAAAGCCAAAGCGCGGGAAGCTCACTGCCTCGCCGGAAATGATCGCGAAGCGCGAGGCGGCACTGGAGGAAATCCGGAAACTCAATCCCTACCGCGACATGACCGATCCGGCCGCATGGCGACGCGAACTGCGCGAGGATCGCCCGCTGCCGGGCCGTGATTGAGGCCACGCTTCTGGATACCAACATCGTCACTGCCTCCTCATGCTTCTCTACCTCGATTGCTGCTGTTTCAACCGACCGTTCGACGATCTCTCACAGATCCGCGTCAGATTGGAGGCGGAAGCGGTCGAATGGATCTTGGAGGAGTCCAGGAACAGGGCGCTTCACCATCGTCACCAGCGACTATCTGATTCAAGAGCTTCTCCGCAATCCCAAGCCCGATCAGCGTGCCAACACCCTTGCGATGACCGAGTATGCAGGCCTCCATGTTCCGGTGATGGACTCCATCGCCAGCAGGGCATCCCAGATCGAGAGTCTCGCCATCACTGGTTTCGATGCCCTCCACATCGCGGCTGCCGAATCCGCAGGATGCGACTATCTGGTGACCACCGACGACCGCTTGCTCAAAAAATCACAGCGACATCAGAGCCTGCTGATGGTATCACTCCTCAATCCAATCGACATCACTTCACTGCCATGACACTCACCGCCGAACTGAATCAGAAAGCCAAAGCCATCCTCTTCCGCGAGCTTGGCCCCGTGGACTATGCCCGGTTCTTCCAGCAATATGAGGAAGGTTTCGGCAACTATACCGATGACCGTCATCAATGGCTCGGCAAGGAAGACGCCCAAACCCTGCATGAGCAGGCGACCCAACTTGCTGCCAAAGGCGAACTCCCTCGCCCGGTCGGGGCAAAACTGCACGGCTCTGAGGGTTGAAATCGGGGTCGAGATCCAGGGAGTGTTGAAATGCGAAATCCGCCCCCATTGACGTCTTCGTGGAATTCAAGGCCGACGCCTTCAAACCCGGCCATGCCGGTCAACTCAACTTCTACCTCGCCGCCGTGGACGCCCGGATCAAGGCACCCGATGACAACCCCACCATCGGCCTGCTCCGCTGCAAGACCCGCAACCACCTCGTCGCCGAATATGCGCTCTCTGCAACCCGGCGCTTGCCCCGGCATAGCGATAGCGACGCCGGGCCTGCCCAGCATCGAGCAAATCGAAGCCGAGCTGGGACGGATCGGGGAGAGCGACTGCGTAGAGCCAATCCACATCCATCCTTGGCAAAATGCCGGATCAACCCTATTTTCCGCCCATGGAAGCGACAACCGTGGAAGAACGTCTGACGCGAATCGAGCGCGAGTTCGACGAGTTGAAACATCAGGTTCTCGGCCTCAAGCCGCTGGCCAAGGGATGGCGGCAGACGGTGGGAGCGATCCCTGGTGACGAACTCTCCCGCAGTGCGGAGAAACTCGGTCGCGAGTGGCGGGACCAAACGAACAAGGACTGATCCTCATGTTCGTCCTGGTTTCAAAAGTCCATCCTGACCCATTCGACAAATGATCCGAGCCGTTCTGGACACGAATGTCCTGCTCTCTGCACTGCGCTCGCGAAATGGCGCTTCATTTGAAATTCTCTCCCGTTTTGCTGACAACCAGTTCGTCATGGTCATTGGAAACACCGTGCTCTCCGAATATGACGAGGTACTCAAACGGGAATGTACGGCATTCGGAATCCCGCTGGAAACCGTGGACCGCTACCTGGATGCCATTTGCGCCCGCTCCAGCTTTTTCAAGACCTCCGCGTTTTGGAAACCCGCGCTTCCCGACCCTGACGACGAGGCGTTTGCCCAGCTTGCCCTTGAAGCGAAGGTGGGATATATGGTCACCCAAAATCTACGCCACTTCCCCGTCGACCGCCTCCCGGCCCTGAAAATCATCTCGCCCAAGGAATTTCTCCACATCCTTCAAACCGCAAAGCCATGATCGTCCAAGCCACCATTCCCGACTATCTCATGCGTCAAGCCGTCGAAGTGGCCGAGCGCGAGAATACCACCGTGGATTCCATCATCGCCATCGCCCTTTCCTCCCAAGTAACGGCCTGGCAGGTGCGCGATACGGTCGAACAGCGTGCGAAGCGCGGCGCGTCTTCCGACCTTGAGGCCATCCTCGCCGCCGTCCCGGATGTTCCGCCTGTTCCCGGCGACGAAAAATAGAAACCGGTGGTGAATACAACCACGTCCACTGCCGCAGTCCCGCCTCCTTTTCAACCTCTGCGTCCCTTCGCGACCTTTGCGCCTTCGCGGTAAACTCTTCCGACTGATGATCACCTCGTCGCCGAATACGCGCACTCCGGCATCGGCAAACCCATCCACCTACACCCAAACTCCCTATCCCTTGGCTTGCCCCGGCATAGCGATAGCGACGCCGGGCCTGCCCAGTATCGAGCAAATCGAAGCCGAGCTGGGACGGATCGAGGAGGAGGAATCGTGAACTTTGAGTTTGTGAGAATGAGAAATGCTAAACTGCGAAACCCTACCCCATTCATCTCGGATCGCAAATGAGCCATAACACTCCGTAAAATCATGCCAAAGAAGAAACCTATCAGAGCCGATGACGAAGCCTTACTGTTGCGGCTTTCAAAGCAGGAGTGGGATGCCACTTGGGGTCTCCAGAATTTAGAGTCCTATTTTAACGCGGACCATCCAGCCCGGGTTCAAGCGGATTCGATTTTGGAAGCAGTGAAGGATTTTCATTCAAAGCTCCCCAAATGGATTGAAAATGAGAAGATCGTGAATCCGCCTTGAATTTAGAACGCTCTCAAGCCTTTGTTGAATATGGACCCAGAACAATCGCCGCCGAGCGAGAAAACGTCGCTGCTTACCCAGTCGGAATCTGGATTAGCAAATATTTCGAGCAACGACTCGCCGGCATTGTCCGAAATCATGAGTCGGTCCCTCATACACATCCAGACGAACAAGATTCTTACGACGCGCCACCGAATCGGAAGCCACGAGCTCTGTGATCCGGATTACCGGTTGGTTTGCTCTTGGGCAGAAGAACTGCGGGTGACACAGGAGGATGTTTTCGAGCGCCTGATTGAAACGAACAAAAACTGTCCTCCAGGATGGAGAACTGTTATAAATGACGGAGAATTTAAGAGCTTGTCAATCAATGGAGACAATCTCCCAATTTCTGGAATCCCAGCGATCAACGGCCTCAAAATTGCAAAACTTCGATTGCGGGGCTTTGAATTAACATTAACCACATCGGACCCCAAGCCCTATATTCGAGAACTAGACCTTTCTTCCGTCCCATATCTTACAGCACTTGATTGTGACTTGAATAGTAGTCTCGAAGAAATTGACTTGGGATCCGTTCCCCGCCTCCAGTCACTATTTTGTAGGAATGCCTCCGACTTGCTTGAATTAGATTTATCATTAGTGCCAAGACTTAGGGCGCTTTGCTGCGATGGAAAAGAAATTGCTCGAATTGACTTTTCAGCAGTTCCGGATCTTCTGGAGTTGGTGTGCGGTTCTCCAGAGGAATGGTTGCTTTCTGGGATATGGAATGACGATCCGATAAACATGTTGGATCTTCGATTGCTTCCTAAGCTGAAGTATCTTGATTGTTCCTATAATCGCCTAGCCAAGCTGGATTTGATTGGCGTTCCTCATCTTGAAACCTTGCGTTGTTCTTGCAATCAACTTACCGCATTGAATTTAGCAAATGTTTGTGGTCTTACGATTCTTGATTGCAGTAGTAATTTGCTGAGAGAATTGGATATTCGTCCCTTGAAATATCTTGAAAAGATCGAATGTGATTTTGACGATGTCCGGATCATTCAACGCCCCGACCAAAACTTCAAATGATGGACCTTCGAAGTTGGATAATTATCGATACGGAAACAACGGGCTTTGCAACACCAGTCTTTGCCGTGGATGTTGCTGCTCAGAAGATGTGCGGATGGGAAAAGGACGGTGAACCATTCCGGCGGATGCTCAATCACGGTTGCGCAATTACTGCCGAGGCATCAAGAGTGCATGGCTACACCCGTGAGATTCTGGAACGGGATGGAGTAGCACCTGCGGAAGCTTACGAAGAATTCTCGGCTTATGCGGGCGGGTTGCCAGTGGTGGCTTACAATCTGGAATACGACTGGGACAAGGTTCTGTTACCGGAGTGGAAGCGGCTCGGCATTTCGCAGATCGGCGTTCCAGGTTTCTGTGCGTTGAAGCTGGCGCAGCGCTTGCTCGATCCGGTGCCTGCGGGGAACTGCAAGCTCCAGACGCTGCGGCAGTATTACCGGCTACCGGAGAACGGGGCGCACACGGCGCTGGGTGACGTGCTGACGGTGATCGATCTGATGCAGCAGGTGCTGCGGCCGTTGGCGGAGAAGCGGGGGCTGGATACTTGGGAGAAGATCGTGGGTTTCGCCGGGGACGAGTGGTTTCCCTCGCGGCTGTCGTTCGGCAAGTTCAAGGGCAGGCTCTATCAGGAAGCGCGGGAGGATACGGAATTGAGATCGTGGCTGGATTGGCTGGCGGAGTCCACGAACGAACGGAGTTCGGCGATGGGCCGCTGGTATCTCGGGCAACTGGCGAACGGGAACGGGCTGGAGGACGCGGCGTTTCTCGATTTGCAGATTCAGGAGAATGCGGACGGAACTTCCATCGCCGCCGGGTTGGTGGTTTTCCATCAGCCGGAGATGGAACTTTACCAAAGGCTGGTGGAGGCGGCGCGGGCGCGGCTTGCGGATCTGGAGCTGGAATACGGGATCGAGAAGTTGAAGGTGGATTCCATCCGGTCGAGATTGTTCGGCGCGCTGCGGGCGTCCTATCAGGAGCGTGACCGGCTGCGGCTGTTGGTCCAGTTTCGCAAGGCGTTCATCGACCGCCTGCTGGCGGAAGGCGAGGAGTCCGCCGGAGCGACGGCCGGCGACTATCAGCGCGAGGCGGCGGAGAAGGATAGTGAATACGATTCCACGGCGTCGGCGCTGGAGGGGAAACGGGAACTCAACGCGGAGGAGACGGCGCGGCTGAAACAGCTTTGGAAGAAGCTGGTACGGATGTTTCACCCGGATCTCCACGAGCACGATCCGGAGAAGCGCAAGACCTACGAACTTCTCACCCAGGCGATCAACGAAGCCCGCGACCGGGGAGACATCGAGCTGCTGGAACTCATCGCCAAGGATCCGCAGGCGTTCATCCTGAAACAAGGCTGGGCCAGCGTTTCGCTCGACGTGTCGCAAGGGCTGATGGAACTGCGGTCGCTCTACGAGCACCTTCAGGCGAGGATTCTGGAGATGATCGAGACGCTGGACGAGGTGCGGGCGAGCGCGGATTACGAGGTGTTCCGGGCGGCGGAGGAGGACGAGTCGGTGATCGGGAGTATCGTTTCCGCGCAGCGGGAGGAGTTGGAGCGGGAGATCGGGGGATTGAAGATGGAGGCGGAGAGGATCGCGGAAGAGGCGAGGGAGCTGGTGGGGGCTGTGCCGTTTTAAAGGATCAGCCCGGAGCGAGATGCGCACAGCCACGAGAAAAGGAAAGCGGTGATGGCGAATCAGGGCAATATGACTTGCTGTAGGATTCCCTGAGTGGCTTGATCGGCGGGGTGAAGGCTTATCTGGATCTGATGCGGGATGTCATGGCAAACGGCGAGACACGCGCCGACCGGACGGGCACGGGAACCATCTCGGTGTTCGGCCGCCAGGCCCGCTATGATCTGCGGGAGGGATTTCCCTGCCTGACGACGAAGAAGCTGCACCTGCGCTCCATCATCCACGAACTCCTGTGGTTCCTCCGCGGCGAGACCAACATCCGCTATCTGAAGGAAAACGGCGTCACGATCTGGGATGAGTGGGAGGATTCCGAAGGCGATCTCGGACCGGTTTACGGCAAGCAATGGCGCGCCTGGCCGACACCGGAAGGCAGGACGATCGACCAGATCCGACTGCTCATCGACGGCTTGTTAGGCAATCCGCATTCCAGAAGGCACATCGTCTCCGCGTGGAATGTCGGCCAGATCCACCAGATGGCGTTGCCTCCCTGCCACCTGTTGTTCCAGTTCTACGTCCATGAGGCTCCCGAAGGCGGGCGGCCGGGCTTGTCCTGCCAGCTCTATCAGCGCAGCGCCGACTTGTTTCTCGGTGTGCCTTTCAACATCGCTTCCTACGCCTTGCTCACGGAAATGATCGCCCACGTCTGCGACTACGAGCCGCGGGATTTCGTCCACACCTTCGGCGACCTTCATCTTTATTCGAATCACCTGGAGCAGACCGCGCTCCAGCTCACCCGCGAGCCGCGCAAGCTGCCGACCTTGTGGCTGAACCCGACGGTGAGGGACATCGACGCCTTCACCATCGACGACATCCGGTTGGAAAATTACGATCCGCATCCGCACATCAAGGCCCCGGTCGCCATCTAGCCGATGTTTCGATCGAATATCGTGACGAGCATTGATTTGCAGGAAGGCTTCTTGGGCGTGGCCATTCGTGGGCGTCTCGCAGCTGACGGGGTATCGCTGGAGCGCAGACGGCTACCGGAGCTCGAGACTCTTGCGTGGACCGAGTCGATCTCTCAACGCCAATGATCCTCGGCGGCATGGGACCAGTTGACACGATGAAAACGGAAGCGGACAAGATCTTCGCGGCATCTACGCGTTCATTCCGGATTGGCTTCATGGTTGCGGGTTGATTTTCGGTCCCATCGCCCATCGGGTTCTGCACGAGCTTCACTACGACGCGGACGAGGAGGAAAAACCGTGAGCATCCGCCTGACCGCCATCGTCGCGATGACGCCCGACCGGGTGATCGGCAAGGCCGGCAGCCTGCCGTGGCACTTGCCTGAGGATCTCGCGTTTTTCAAACGAACCACCTCCGGCCACCCCATCGTGATGGGACGCAAGACCTTCGAGTCGATCGGCCGCCCGCTCCCCAAGCGCCGGAACATCGTGCTCACCCGTGATCAGGAATGGTCGGCTCCTGGCGTGGAGGTCATCCATCACCCCGACGAGCTGGAGTTGCTCCCGGACCTCGACGGCCAAGTGTTCATCATCGGCGGGGCGGAAATCTATCTGGCGTTCTTGCCAAAACTGGACGATCTCATCGTCAGCCACGTTTTCGGGGATCACGAAGGGGACACCCAACTGCCGCAGTTCGAGAGTGCGTTTCCGAAAACGGAGTCACTCGAGACCCATCCGGAATTCGAGGTAATCCGGCATTTCCGATAATACGGAAAGCCTTTCCTAACAGGCAATTCGTCCGCTTCCGGCTGCCGAGATTCGGCTTGCAACTCAATTCTTGAGGCCCTAAAAGCTGCCCGCACAGCTTCTGACGAAAGAAAGGAGTGGGTCTCGCACCCACTCTTTTGCGTCTCCAGACATCAGCAGCGATTGCAGACACCGCCCGCCATGACCAACGATATCGTCGCCCTCATCGAGTATTACGAAAAAGAAAAAGGCATCGACCGTGACAAGGTCGTCGCCGCGCTGGAATTCGCCTTCATCTCGGCCTACCGCAAGATGGTTCCCGGGGCAGACGCGATCGAAACACTCCGGGCCGCCGTCGATACGAAAAAGGGCGAAACCAAGATCTACGCGTGCCTCACCGTGGTGGCCGACGAGGATCATGTGGACAAGTTCAACGAGGTCCCCCTTTCCACCGCCGTCAAGAAATCCCCGACCGCGCAAATCGGTGACATCCAGGAATTCAACGTCACTCCCAAGGACTTCGGCCGCATCGCCGTGCAGACCGCCAAGCAGACGATGATGCAGCGCCTCCGCCAGGCGGAGAAGGAAATGATCTACGAGGAATTCAAGGACCGCGCCGGCGACGTGGTTTCCGGCACCGTCCGCCGCTTCGAGCGCAACGACGTGATGATCGACCTCGGGAAGTTCGAGGGCATCATGCCGAACCGCGAACGCGTCCAGGGTGAGGATTACAACATCGGCGACCGCATCCGCGCCTACGTCCTCGCCGTTGAAAACGAAGGCCGTGGACCGGAAATCATCCTTTCCCGCAGCCACCCGAACTTCGTCCGCCGCCTGTTCGAGGCCGAGGTGAACGAAATTTCCGACCGCACCGTGGAAATCCGCGGCATCGCCCGCGAGGCAGGCTTCCGCACCAAGGTCGCCGTCTGGAGCAGCGATCCGAAGGTCGATCCCGTCGGCGCTTGCGTCGGCATGCGCGGCGCCCGCGTGAAGAACATCGTCCGCGAGCTCAACAACGAGAAGGTGGACATCATCCGCTGGAGCGAGGATCCCAAGGAATTCGTCCGCGAGGCCCTCAAGCCCGCCGAACTTCGCTCGATCACCGTCGATGAGGACAACAAGGTCGTCCATGTCACCGTGGACGAGATCGACCTCAGCAAGGCGATCGGCCGCAAGGGCCAGAACGCCCGCCTCTCCTCACGCCTGATGGGCTGGGATGTCCAGGTCCGCCGCGACGAGTCCAAGGAAGAACAGTTCAAGGAAAAGATCGGCGGTGCCGCCCACACGCTTGGCGAGCAGCTTGGCATCACCGACGAACTCGCCAACAAGCTCACCCTTGCCGGTGGTTTCAATCCCGAACTGGTGATCGACATGCCAGCGGACTATATTGCAGCCGCCCTTGAAATCACCGAGGAAGCCGCCGAGGCCATCCTCGTCCGCGCGCAAGGCATTGTTGACTCCGCCGCTGCCGCCTCCAACGACTGAACCCCTTCCGATCATTTCCATTTCATCAACTCCACGAACTCTGCAGACAAGCCGGATGCCCGAAAATAGCGACAGCTCTCCCAAGAAAAACAAGGTCCTCGATCTTCTCGACGAGACCAAGAAACCTTCGCGCCGCGAGCGCCAGCGCAAGGAGGCAGAAGTCGTTCCGCCCGGCCCGAGTGTGTTGGATGAAAAGAAGGCAAACGCACTCGATCTTTTCGCCGACGACAAGAAGCCCAAGGTCCGCAAGTCCACCCGCACCGGCAAGGCGGTTCTTGGCACCATTTCCAAGATTCTCGACAAGGAGGATCCGACCCTCGTCCCGGAACCCGTGGCCCCCGCACCTGTGGTGGTCGAACCGGCAGCCGTTGCCGACGCAGCCGATGAAGAGGTGTCCGACGATCCGAAACTGATCATCATCAAGCCCCCCATCCTGATTCCTGACCTTGCTTCCCGCCTGGGACTCAAGCCGTTCAACATCATGGCGGACCTGATCAAGATCGGCGTCTTCCCGGCTCCCAACCAACCTCTCGAGCCCGAAATCGCCGCGAAGGTTTGCGAAATCCACGGCTTCACCTTCGAGCGCGAGAAGCGCGACAAGGACAAGGGATTTCACAAGGTCGAGGAAGTCATCAAGGAGCCGGAAGCCCCTGTCCAGGAACCCGAGGATCTCCTCAAGGACCGCCCGCCCATCATCACGATCATGGGCCACGTTGACCACGGCAAAACCTCCTTGCTGGACTTCCTCCGCAAGACCAAGATCACCGCCGGCGAAGCGGGCGGCATCACCCAGCACATCGGTGCCTATCAGGTGATGCACAACGAACAGGAAATCACCTTCCTCGATACTCCCGGCCACGCCATTTTCTCGGACATGCGCGCCCGTGGTGCCGACATCACGGACATCGTTGTCCTCGTGGTCGCCGCCAACGACGGCATCATGCCACAGACGATCGAGGCGATCAAACACGCCAAGAAGGCGAAGAAGACCATCATCGTCGCCATCAACAAGTGCGACCTTCCGTCCGCCAACGTGGACCGGGTGAAATCCCAGCTCGCGGAAAACGGACTCCAAACCACCGACTTCGGGGGCGATACCGAGTTCGCCGAAGTCTCCGCCCTAACAGGCAAAGGCATGGATGATCTCCTGGATCTCATGGCACTCCAAGCTGAAGTGCTCGAACTCAAGGCCAACCCGAAGGCAACCGCGCGCGCCGCGGTCATCGAGGCTCGCGTCGTTCCCGGTCGCGGCACCACTGCCACGGTCATCGTCGAATCCGGCACCCTCAAGGTCGGCACTCCATTCATTTGCGGCCCGTTTGCCGGCAAGGTCCGCTCGTTGATCAACGATCGTGGCGTAGCCGTCAAATCCGCCCACCCGGGCATGCCCGTCGAGGTCATCGGCTTCGAGGAACTTCCCAATGTCGGCGACCACCTGACGGAAATGAAGAGCGAGCGCGAGGCCAAGGCCCTCGCCAGCGAGCGCCAGGAAGCCCAGCGACTCACCCGCCTCAAGCCGCAGCATCGCAACCGCATGGAGGACCTCTACTCGATGGTCCGCGACGGCGGTGGCAAGGCCCAGCTCAAGCTCATCCTCAAGTGCGACGTGCAAGGCTCGGTCGAGGCCATCAAGAAGGCGGTTCTCGCGCATCGAGTCCGACAAGGTGGAATCCTCGTTCATCACCGCCGCCGCAGGCCCCATCACCGAGTCCGACATTTCCTACGCGGCTTCCACGGACGCGATCATCCTCGGCTTCAACGTCAAGGTGGAAGCCAAGGCCGTGAAATCCGCCAAGGCTGCCGGGGTCGACATCAAACTCTACTCGGTCGTTTACGAACTCATCGACCAGGTCCGTGAGGCCATGCTCGGCCTGTTGGAACCCCTCACCCGCGAGACCGTCATCGGCCACGCCGAGGTCCGCCAGATCTTCAAGCTCAACCGCGGCAAGGTTGCCGGCTGCTTCATCACCGACGGCCGCGTCCATCGCAAGGCCCACGCCCGCGTCATCCGCGGTGGCACCCCGGTCTTCGACGGCCGCATGTCCACGCTCCGCCGCTTCAAGGACGAGGTCGAGGAAGTCCGCACCAACTTCGAATGCGGCATCCGCCTCGGCGAGTTCAACGAATACGAGGAAGGCGACATCATCGAGTGCTACAAACTCGAGAAATACGCGCAAACGCTCTAAAAGTTTGTTAGTTTTCAGTGTTCAGTTTTCAGGCGAAGAGCCTGATCGCTGGTCTTTATTTCCGCTGAAAACTGAAAACTGAAAACTAGCAACTTTATCACCATGTCCCGCCGTCTTGATCGAGTCAACGAACTCCTCCGCCGTGAAATCGGCAATGTCATCCAGAAGGATTACGAATGGCACAACCGCCTCGTGACCGTCAGCGATGTCGAGGTGACCCAGGATCTCAAGGAAGGAAAAGTCTGGATCGGCGTGCTCGGTGGCGAGGCAAATTCCGTCATCGTCAAGCTGAACAAGGACCATGGCTCCATCCAGTCCAAGGTCATGAAGCGCGTGGTCCTCAAGTCCACACCCGTCCTCCGCTTCCACCACGATTCGTCGGCCGTCCGCGGTGTTGAAATCGTCAACCTCCTCGAAGAGGTGGACAAGATTCCGAAGGCGCCTGAAGAAGACACCGAGGCGTGAAGGGAGATATGGGAATTTATCCCTGCATGGCTGCAAGCGACGCCGGATTGATCCCATTGATTGGCCCAAGTCACCGAGGTTGGTTTGGAGCTTGAAGGTTGAAAACGGGGAGTTCATGTTCCAGCCATGGCTGAAGCAAAGTCGGAAATCCCCCGCCGTCGCCGCAGTGCGTGTGCGGATGCGGCGTTGAGGGCAGAACTTGCACGAGTCGAACAAATGACGGTCGAGGAGCGGATCAAGGCGGCGCTTTCAATCCGGGAACGCTTCGCCTGGCTCAAGCCGGCTACCAAATCCAAGTGAACCATGTCCCACGCTGACAGCAATTTGCGAGCAGCGGAACACGTCGCTTCCCTGCTTGCCGCAAACGATGTGCCTGCGGTGGTCATCGGGGCGGTCGCATTGGCTGCCTATCGTTACGTGCGCCACACCGAGGACATTGATTTGGGAGTCGATGCGGATCTTCCGAAAATGCGGGTGCTTGCCGCCGCCTTGCGCGACGAGGGTTTCGCCGTCGATTTCCACGAGCCGGACGGCGACGATCCGCTCGGCGGTGTGATTGATGTCTCCGGGCCGTTTGGGTTGGTTCAGGTGGTGAGTTTTGCCGACCGTTTTCCAGCGGTGATCCGGGACGCGCTTGCAGGTGACGATGTCCGCATCCGCCCCGGCAGCGAACTCCGGTTGGTGCCGATCACCCAGCTTGTGGCGTTGAAACTGGATGCAGGCGGAAGCCGGTCGAAGTCGGACATTGTCGAGTTGGTTCGTCGCAATCCGGAGGCGGACCTTGATGAGATCCGGCAGACCTGCCGGAAATACCGCCTCCGCGGGTTGGATGCGGTGCTCGAAGAGTTGGATTGAGCAGTCCCTCAAGATCCCGAAGTAGCCAAAGCTCATTCCACGACGCCTCCGAAGAAGACACCGGGTCGTGACGTCCCTCTCATCAGGAGCAACGACACTCCTGTCGTTTCTTTTTTCCTCCTGCGCCCTCGGGCCGCCGCAGTGACAAACGAAGACGCCTCTCCGTTCGTAGTCCAGCCCTTGAGGGCGTCTTCAAAACGGACCGCGGATCTTCAGTCCGCCAGCGCCCTGCACCGGCGCGTCGATGCCCGTCGCATTTCCCTTGTCCCCCGGATAGAGGTAGGAACGACGCATTGGTTTGCGTCGCTCCCCCCTCCGAACCGTGCGTGCGGATCTCCCGCACACGGCTCTCCAGTCAGTGGTTTGCTCCTTGTCGGAGACTGATGGTTTCCGTGACTTTGGCGTCCAGCAGGCAAAAGAGCCCAAGCCCGGTAAAGTAGCGGTTCGGCCAGCGATGGTGATCCTGCCCACGGCCACGACCCCTGCCGCCACGCCGCTTTCGCAGGATGGAGCGCAGACGCATCCGCAACCATTGATCGATCTCACCCAACTCGCTGGGGTGGACGTGCTTGAAGTAGCCGAACCAGCCTTTCAGCGTCCGGTTGATGTCCGCTACGATGGCGTCCATGCTCTTGCCGTTGTTCCGGCGGGTCTTGGGTTTGATGGTTTCTCGCAGTTTGCGCAGGCTTTTGGGCCGCACCAACCGGATCAGACGCCCTCCCCGGCTTCTCTTGAAGCGATAGCCGAGGAAGTCGAAATGACTGTCGGCCACGCCCATGTCCACCATGCGGGTTTTGTCCGGATGCAGGGTCAGCCCCGCTTCCGCCATCCACTCCCTTAACTTTTCCAGCGCGTTCCCGGCCTCTTCCTGACTGCGGCATAGCACGACCATGTCGTCCGCATACCGCACCATTTCAAAACCAAGTCCGGCCATCAGCCAGTCTAACGGATCGAGGTAAATGTTGGCCAGCAGCGGGCTTATCACACCTCCTTGCGGCGTGCCTTCCCCTTTTGCTTCCTGCCAGTCCATTCCTTCAATCACTCCTTGTTTCAAGAACCCCTCGATGAGCCCCAGAACCCGTCCATCGGCAATGTGCTTGCGCACAAGTGCCATGAGCCGATCGTGGGGAATCGCGTCGAAGTAGCCCTTGATGTCCACGTCCACGACGTGTGTGTTTCCTGCGCGAAGCAGTTCCTCCACACGCCGCAACGCATCCTTGCAACCGCGTCCGGGGCGGAACCCGTAGCTGTGTTTGGCGAAACGGTTTTCAAAGATTGGCTCAATGACCATTCTCACCGCTGCCTGCACCACGCGGTCGGTGACCGTGGGTATCCCCAACGGCCGCTTTTCCGCGCTGCCCGGTTTGTTGATCCACACCCGTTTGACTGCCTTGGGTTGATAGGCCCCTCGCTTCAGTTGCTCATTCACGGCGAGCAGCCGACTGGGGCTG
Organism: uncultured Verrucomicrobiae bacterium; assembly: GCA_963810445.1. GTDB lineage: Bacteria > Verrucomicrobiota > Verrucomicrobiia > Verrucomicrobiales > Akkermansiaceae > Luteolibacter. The sequence continues at coordinate 45,676 of CAWENZ010000058.1, forward strand.
TCTTTTGCGAAGCGATCTATCGTGATGCCATCCACGCCGCAGGCCCCTGCGTTGGACTTCACCTTTTCCCAAGCCAGTTCAAGCGTCCGACCTGACCAAACCTTGTCGATCAGGCTGAACCACTTGTTTCCTTTCAACCCCCTTTCGAGGGCCACCAGCATCGGTTCCGACCACACTCCACGTTCGGCTTTGTGGCGCTGCCACAAGTCCTCTTCCGCCTGCTTATCCCTTGCGGGAACTGACACGGATGAATCTTCTTCGTGTTTCATGGTCTCGACCGTTCCACCTTCCTGCCGACCTTTGCTCCACGGGCATTACCCCGCTTCATCGCTCTTATTGCGGCTCTGACTTCTGCCCGGTTCCGCTCGCGCGGATTCCTGCCCGGACAGCTCTCAATGCGTCCACATGATACCTTCCCTGCGTTCTCACCCCAACCATCCACAACAGCCCGTTTCTCCCTCGTGGACGAGGGATGTAAGGGGAAACGGTTGCCGCTCATGCGACAGGCTTCGCCATACCCTAGAAGGCTCGCCGCTGTTGTAAACCGAATCGGGTTCACTGGTATTTGGGACCGCAGGTCCGCCTTCGGCTGCTCTCCACCCCGCCTCGCGACGACGCAGTTGCCTTCGGCTGCTCTCCCGTTGCTCGTCTCGGGATGACTCAGACTTTCACTGGTTGATTTCATGTATGTGCACTCGCACCAGGGCGGATCCGGCCCGGTCCGCCCACTTCCCCATCTCCCGCCGCATGCGATTCCTCAACCAAGAGCTCACCGCAAAGTCGGCAAGGGACGCAAAGGTTCTATCAAAATATCCAGACCGTTTGCCAAAAGAGATTGCCGAAACGCAACCTTTCAAGGAGCGGCGGACTCCGATCCGTCGAGGTCCATGAAGTGACGATGCGAGGTGGTAAACCGCTTTTCATCGGCTTCACATGGGCTTCGACGATTCGGAGATCGCCGCTCCTTGTTCCCGGCTACGCCACCGCGCAATCCGGATAGAGGAAACAACTTTTGGCAAACGGTCTAACTTTGCGATCCTCCGCGACCTTTGCGCCTTTGCGGTAAATCCATCCCGCCGGCAGGGCCCGCCACGCACTTCCTCGTCTCCCGCCGGACTCGTCCCGGCATAGCAACGCGACGCCGGACTCGTCCCGGCATAGCAACGCGACGCCGGACTCGTCACGGCACAGCAACGCAACGCCGGACTCTCCACCACCCCACCACCCCACCACCCCACCTTCTTCTCCCACTGATCACTGATCACTCGGCACTTCTTCCACCCACTCCCCCACTCTTCCCCATCCGCTCCGCCCAGTCTTCTCCCGCTCCATTTAATCGCGATCCACGCGCCGGTCGGCGCGGGCTGCTGGATCGATCTGACGCGGTGAAGTCATCCGAGGATGCTTTCACCCGAAGCAATTCCCCGCCTCATCGACAATCCTCCCGTCAGGAAGCACGTCCACCTCGACCACATATTCATCGACCGTGATCGCATCCTCGAAATCACGCTCGCCGTCGAGAAATTGCTGGAGCCGGGTTATCATAAAATCAGCGATTTCGAGCTGTGCCTCACGTTCTGTTGGAAAAACACAGATGATTTCCGAGACATTCGGATCATCGCCATGTGAGCGCACGGACGGAACAGCTCCCTGAAAGACCGTTTCGATGAAAATGCAATAGCCCCGGCGGTTCATGACTGGACCTCCATCTGCTTTTGAATGTTCGTGATGATCGCTTCGTAATGCGCAGCCACTTCTTCAGCCTCTTCTTCACCGTCACACTCCTCGATCAGGAAAAGCTCGCCGTCCGGCATATCTCCGGTTCGCAGGTATTGAGCAGTGCGCCTCCATGATTCCGCGCGGATCTCCAATCCGTCGAGAAGCTGCCCCCAGTCCTGTTCATCCAGCTCGATTCGGTATTGTTTTGCCATGGCTGGCAAAAATACCTGGCCAGGTTCACCCCGGTGGGCAAGACCATAATTGATAGCCTGCAAATATGCCCCTAATATTTAATGCCGATAGTTTAGAAGATCCCGCCTTTGCGGTGATGATCCAGATATTCCTTTAATGGCCAAAGACGGGTTGGCATTTCAATCTTCTGGCCTTCCCTACTCAAAAAATGGTTCTTCAAAGTTTCGGTTGGAACACGTTCGCTAATGGTTTTTGATAGCACCAGTCGATAGTCGTCATCAAAAGTGATAAGCTTGCGATCAAACGCGGCATCGTAAGTTGCGGAGAGGCAGAGCCCATTGCGCGGATCCATCCGCGATTCGACCCGCTCCGCCCAGCCGACAATGTGACTTGCACGATTCACTTCCGGTAAATCAATCCCTGTCAGACAACAGCGATTTTGATAGATACCCAAAACCACATCCCGGAACGTGCGCTGCCCGATTCGCGTCTTGATAGTTTGAAGGCGCTCCTTCCCATCCTGAGACTTGGCGTCGTAAACAAAACCGTCTGGAACCGATGGGGCGATATTCAGAGCCTTCACCAGATCAGATTCTTCGCCCGAATGAGCATCGACAACTCGCAGAACCTTCTCAGAGAAAACTCGTTGGACTAGAAATTCGATCAATCGCGTGAGAGCAGCGGAACAATACCCGTCCCGCAAATAGCTTACCGGCAGCCCCTCAAGCATCCACGGGCTTTTCGGACCCAGCTTCTGCTCGTCCAGCACGCGCAAGCGCAACTGAATCAACCTTTCTGCTGAATTCACCGACCAAATATCACGACAATCTTCAAATCCTGCCGGCACGGCATTCAGCATTTCCTCCAACAGTTTCAAAGCCCGCAAATAAGATGCAGCTTTTCCACTGCCACCCACATTCGTTGCGCGGAGTTCATCTACGAAGGCGGCCTCCGTGGTCATTCCTTGATTCATCGATTTAGTTCAAATTCAATGATGAAGAATGGCTTGATCGTGGTTGCCCTCACAATGAAATTCTTTCCCCGTTATGTAGAAATGAACTTCTCCCAATTATGTTAGCCTGAGAGAAGCACCCCATTCAATTGTTTCTTCGCGGGAGTGATCAACTGCCATTCCTGCGGACGTTTTGCCCGAGCGTGGCAAGGACGGAGTCGTTTTTCGGCATGACTCAAAGTCCATGCCGGATCGGCGGAAAGATCGATGGACGATGTGTCAAGATCGACAGTCCAGCACGGAACTTTAAGTGAGGGACCTTCCGCTCCTCCCGTTTCGACAGGAATCTCGAAACCCCCTATTTCCGGGCAGAAGAGCCCGGGACGCGGACAGACGAACCCGGAATGCGGACAGACGGTCCCGGGGTGCGGACAGATGAGCCCGGAATGCGGCAGACGAGGCCGGGACGCGGACAGGCGAAACCGGCGTGTGGCAAGGGGAACCCGGGACGCGGACGGACGAGGCCGGAATGGAGATCGTCCGCTCCGGGACGGGCACGGGGAGAAAAAGTGCGGAAATAGTGCCGAAATGGTTTCTCGCTTTTCCAACAGGAACCGTGTTAGGAACGAACCAATGGGCCTGAATCACAGGCCCGGACCTAACGCCAACGCAACCAACCCCGAAAACAACACGACCATGACTGGAAAACAAACACGCCGCGTCGCCACCTTTGGCCGCATCGACGGATTCGCAAAACTCTATCCGGCGGATTTCCCGGCAGGGAAGAAAGCTGCGGAATTGCTGGCGATCATCCGGCAGGCCGCGACCGACGCGATCGGCCACGGAACCACCCAGGCGACCAGTGACGGCGGCAGCCGCGCCGGATCACAAACCAAGGCGGAACTCTACGACGACCTCTACGAGGACCTTCAGGCGATCAACCGCACGGCGAAGTCGATGGCGCATGAGATCCCCGGACTCGACGAGAAGTTCCGGATGCCGCGTTCCGCCGGATATGGCGCGGTGCTGACGGCCGCCCGCGCGTTCCAGACGGACGCGACGCCGTTGAAAGCGCAGTTTCTCGAATACGAGCTGCCGGAGGATTTCCTGACGGATCTGGCAGCGGACATCGCCGCCTTCGAACAGGCGGAGGACGATCAGGGCGACGGACTGACGGGACGCGTGGGAGCCACCCGCAACATCGAGGAGGCGATCCGCGCAGGCACCGCCGCCGTCCGCCGGTTGGATCCGATCCTGAAAAACAAGTATCGGTCCAACGCCGGGAAACTCGCCGAGTGGCTCACCGCCAGCCACACGGAACGCGCCCCGCGCAAGGCCGCACCGGAACCGGCGGTCTGATAGAGGTTGCCGGATAGAGGCCGGGGGAGCGCTGCTGATTTCCGCTCCCCCGGCTTTTTCGGCATGAAACGGAGGGCATGGCGAAAGCGTGGTGGATGGAACTCCGAACCATTCGTGCCCATTCGTGAAATCCGTGGTTGAGAATCTTCAAGAGGGATGACGACGAATGACCGGAGAAGACACGAATGGAGGCGATAACCGCGATTGTTGGAACTCTGAATCATTCGTGCTCATTCGTGAAATTCGTGGTTGGAAACGAGTCTCCGGCGGGAGAGGTGATCGGACGGCATGCTCAGTGCCCTTGGCGTCGATATTTCCCGGAAAAGGGGAGAGCGGGAGAGGTGAAGTGGGCGGACCGGGCCGGCTCCGCCCTACCTAGGAACATGGGAAGTGCGACAATCGAAGATGGAGGGCCTGGTTCCTTTTCTAGAAAGCCCTCAATCGCAGACGCGCGGCTACAGAGGCACGAAAACCCGGCCCCTCCGGGATGATTGCTTCATTATGTGCTTCCGGCACGGATTGAGCTTTCATAGTTTTTCCAAATCCCACTCTTCGAATTCCCATGAGCACCCTTGCCACCACCGTTGACGGCCTGAAGTTCACCAACCCCTTCGTGATCGGCTCGGGCCCTCCCGGGACCAACGTCAAGGTGATCAAGAGGGCTTTCAAGGAAGGTTGGGGCGGTGTCATTGCCAAAACCGTTAGCCTGGATTGCTCCAAGGTCGTCAACGTCGGCCCCCGCTACGCCAAGCTGATGGCGGGCGACGGCAAGGAAGTGATCGGCTGGGAAAACATCGAGCTGATCAGCGATCGCAAGTTCGAGATCTGGCTCGACGAATTCAAGGAAGCCAAGGACGCATGCCCGGAAGGCATCCTCATCGCCTCGGTGATGGAGGAATACAACAAGGACGCGTGGTGCGAGATCATCGAGCGCTGCCAGGACGCCGGGGTCGATGCCTTCGAGCTGAATTTCTCCTGCCCGCACGGCCTGCCCGAGCGCAAGATGGGAGCGGCGATGGGTCAGGACCCCGCCATCCTTGAGGAAGTCTGCGGCTGGGTCATGGGCGTTTCGAAAATCCCGGTCTGGGCGAAGATGACGCCCAACGTCACCCACATCGAGGAACCCACCGCCGCCGCCCTGCGCGCGGGATGCCATGGTGTCAGCGCCATCAACACGATCCGCAGTGTGATGGGCGTGAATCTGGAAACCTTGCGGCCAGAACCCACCGTCGAGGGCTACACCACGCCGGGCGGCTATTCGTCAAAGGCGGTGAAACCCATCGCCCTGCGCATGGTCATGGAGATCGCGCAGCTCATCAAAAAGGATTTCCCGGGCCGCACTCTATCAGGCCTGGGCGGTGTCGAGACCGGAGCGGATGCGGCGCAGTTCATTTTGTTAGGAAGCGACACCGTGCAGGTCTGCACCGGCGTCATGAAATTCGGCTACGGCATGGCCAAGGATCTTTGCGAGGGACTGTTGGAATTCATGGAAGGCAAGGGCTTCGACACCATCTCCGACTTCAAGGGGCTCAGTCTGCCCTACTTCACCACCCACGCCGAACTCGTCCGCATGCAACTCGCCCGCAAGGCCGAGGAAGCTGCGGTCAAGGAACGCGCCGCCATGGTCAAGAACGACGCGGAATGGGATGGAGATGATTTCGTGAAGCAGTCCAACGAGCTGTCGCGGTAAGTTTTTCCACGAGGAATGGACACTTGTTGTCGAGCCGTCCCAGCGGGACGATTCATTCCAGCCCGGCACTCGGTGCCCCTTCAACTGGAGCGCGGAAATTATTCCGCGCGAAATCTCCATGCCGGCTCAGGCGGAATCAAATCCGCCCTCCAGTTCATCGCTTCGCGAGCGTCCTCCTGTTGCTCCTTTTTTCTTCAAGGCTAACTCTGGAAGGAAATCCGCCGGATCCCGGGCAGCTTCCGGATCACTCCGGTGATCGTGTCCGAGAACACGATCGTTCCCTTGCGCTTGTAGCGAAGATGAAACGTGGCGTGGCAGGTGGACGCCTCCAGATCTTCCTCGATGTCGATGCCCTTGATCTTCACACCTAACGGAAGCAGCACCTGCACGATCTGGTCCACCGAACAGCTTGAGGTGGAAAACGCGATCCCGATATCGGAATACCAGTCGTTCTTGATCGCCGATTCCACATACGGGATGAGCACGAGGATCAACATCGAAATGGCCGTCGCGAGCAAACCGACACCGATGGCCCCGGCCCCGAATGCCAGACCGATGATGGTGACGAACCAGAGCGTGGCCGCCGTCGTCACGCCACGGATGAGATGACTGCTCTGGCGGACGATCACGCCGGCCCCAAGGAAACCCATGCCTGATAGAACACCCGCGGCCAGCCGCGCCGGGTCCGGATGCCAACCGCCAGGAGCCGATGAAGTGACAAAGCTGTTAGCGTAGAACGTGTCCGAAATGATCATCGCGATGCACGCCGCGAGGGAGACCATCAAGGTGGTTCTCAATCCCGCCGCTCTGCCATGGCGTTCCCGCTCGATGCCGAGCAAGGTGCCCGCCAGCGCAGCCAGACCCAGCCGGATGAGGATGTCCGGATTGATACCGGCAAGAAAGTAATCGGGAATCGCGATGGTTGGCAAAGTTGGCATCATGGGAAGTGACGAGGCGGCTTTTGAACAATCCGGCATTGGTGGAACGCCAGCTTGATCCCCGGATTCAATCACGATGGTCCCCGGTTTGGCATTCAATAAATTGTGAAGCGTTGTCTTGCCGGAGTGGCACGGAATGCGCTGATATCCTGTCCATCGTGTCAGTCTCCAGTTCATCAATTCCATGAGTGCCCCAGAAACCCAGGTTTGCCCGCTTTATTACGGAGGCAAATGGATCACCCCGGACGGCAAGTCCGGCAGCTCCGTTTTCAACCCATCGCGCGGGTCCGTGATCGCCAGCGTCCCGATGTGCGGAGCGAAGGAAGTGGACCTGGTCGTCGCATCCGCCAAGGCCGCCTTCCCCGACTGGCGTGACACGCCGCCGAATGAGCGGGCCCAGGTCTTGTTCCGGGCGAAGATCATGCTGGAGGATGCCTTCGAGGAGCTGTGCCTCGGAATCGCCACCGAACATGGCAAGACTCTATCAGAAGCCCGTGGCGATCTTCGGCGTGGCATCGAGGTCGTGGAGTATGCCTGTGGCATCCCTTCGCTATTGATGGGTGAAAGCCTGGAGAACATCGCGCGCGGCATCGACTGCCACACCGACCGGCATCCGCTCGGGGTCGTCGCCGGCATTTGCCCGTTCAACTTCCCGGCGCTTGTCCCCATGTGGATGTGGCCGACTCGCCATTGCCTGCGGAAATACCTTCGTCCTCAAGCCGAGTGAAAAGGTCCCGCTCACCATGCAACGCGTCGTGGCCATCCTCGAAAAGGCAGGACTCCCGCCGGGAGTGATGAACATCGTCCACGGCGGACGGGAGTGCGTCGATGCCATCCTCGAACACCCGGATGTGAAGGCGATCAGTTTCGTCGGCTCGACACCGGTCGCGCGCGAGATCCACCGCAAGGGCACCTCGCACGGCAAGCGGGTCCAAGCCGCCGGCGGTGCCAAGAACTTCATCATCCTCATGCCCGACGCCGACGTGGACCGCACGGTGGAGGCCGTGAAGGACGGAGCCTTCGGCTGTGCCGGAGAACGCTGCATGGCAGGCTCCACCGCCGTCGCGGTGGGAGACGCGGGGGAACGGCTTCTTCCGGCACTCGCGGATCTGGTGAAGGCCATGAAAGTCGGCCCCACCGATGTTAGAGAATCGCAACCGGACATGGGTGCGGTGATTTCCGCTGAACACAAGAGCCGCGTTTCGGGACTCATCGATGCGGGCGAACACGGCGGTGCCAAGGTGCTCGCCGACGGTCGGACCACCAAGGTGGACGACGCGCCCGAAGGATTCTTCCTCGGCCCAACCTTGATCGATCATGTGGATGAGAAGAATCCCTTGATGGAAACCGAGGTCTTCGGCCCTGTGCTCGCGGTGATGCGCGCCAAGAATCTGGAGGATGCGATCGCCACCGCAAACCGTCAGGCCTTCGGAAACGGCGCGGCGATTTTCACCAACTCCGGCAAGGCCGCCCGCGAGTTCCGCCGCAATGTCAGCGCCGGCATGGTCGGGATCAACGTCGGGGTGCCCGCGCCGCTCGCCTATTTTCCATTCAGCGGTTGGAATGATTCGTTCTTCGGCGACCTGCACATCCAGGGCAAGGAGGGCGTCGAGTTCTACACGCAACGCAAAACCACCACCACCCGTTGGTTCAGCTTCGGCGACGGGGAAATCTGGGCAAAATGAAATATGGAGAAGGGGTTTGAAACCCCTTTCATGATCCCCCGTAAAAAGGGGTTTAAAACCCCTTCTCATGTTTCTCAATCCCCAACAGGCGATCGACCGGCACCGGGTGAACCTGCCCCACTGGCAGCAGGGGGAAGCTTGGCTTTTCGTCACTTGGCGGCTGGCAGACTCCCTTCCGAAAGCAGTCGTGGAGAAACTCGCGACCCGCCGCGCCCACTGGGAAGCGGCCCACCCCAAGCCTTGGGATGACGCAACGCTCAAGGAGCACAACCGCCTCTTCACGCTTGGCTTCGAGGCTCTTCTGGATGATGCCCACGGCTCCTGTATTCTTCGGGATGCCGCCATGAGCCAAATCGTCTCTGACGCCCTCCTCCATTTCAACGGGGAACGCTACCAGCTCGATTCTTTCGTGGTCATGCCGAACCATGTTCATGTCCTATTCCAGCTACAGGGAGTGAACAGGCTCGAGGAAATCATCCATTCGTGGAAACGCTTCACCTCACGGGAGATCAACAAGGCCAAGGGCAAGGCCGGTCAGCTCTGGCAGAGGGAATATTGGGACCGCCTCATCCGCAGCCAGCGCCACATGGACTGGACGCGGGAATACATCGGTAGAAACCCGGAGACTCTCCCCCCAGACAATTACGTCCTCTGGCAATATGGAGAAGGGGTTTGAAACCCCTTTACGGCGTTGGTCAGCCCCAAAGAAAGGGGTTTCAAACCCCTTCTCCATACGCGATCGGCATATTTAATCTTGATTCGTGTCCACTTGCAGCCAGAAGAACCTCATGCTCCTCATCAAGAATGGCACCATCGTCAACGCGGACTCACAATTCGTCGGCGACGTTCTCTGCCATAACGGAGTGATCACTGAAGTCGGTCCAGATCTGGCGGCTCCGGCGGACGCCGAGATCATCGATGCATCGGGCAAATTGGTTTTTCCCGGTTTCATCGATCCGCACGTGCACATCTATCTGCCGTTCATGGGAACCTTTTCCAAGGACGACTACGTGACCGGCAGCAAGGCCGCGCTGATGGGCGGCACCACCACGCTGATAGAAATGTGCTGCCCGGCCCGCAGCGAGGATCCCCGCGAGGCGATCCGGCTTTGGAAAAGCAAGGCGGAGGGTATTTCCTCGTGCGACTACACGTTCCACATGGGGGTGACCCGTTTCGATGACAGCACGGCGGACTCGCTGAAGGCCATCGTCGCCGAGGAAGGAATCACTTCCTTCAAGGTCTTCCTTGCCTACAAGGGAGCCTTCGGGATCGAGGACACGGAGCTCTATCAGACACTGGCACTTGCCAAGGAACTTGGTGTCGTCGTCACCGCCCATTGTGAGAACGCGGATCTCGTCGCGGAGACGCAGAAGAAACTCATTTCCGAAGGCAAGACCGGTCCGGAGTGGCACGAGCCCTCGCGGCCCATTTCCGTCGAGGCGGAAGGCTGTCACCACCTGATGACCTTCGCCGAGCTAACAGGAGCGGAGGTTTACGTGGTTCACACCAGTTGCATTCCCGCCGTGGAGGCGATCGTGAATGCCAGGAAGCGCGGCGTGAAGGCATGGATCGAGACCGTCGCACCCTATCTGACACTGGACAGCAGCTACGCCGAGCTCCCGGATTTCGAGGGCGCGAAATATGTCATGAGCCCGCCGATCCGCTCCAAGGAACACGGCGATTTCCTCTGGAAATGCCTCGCCGATGGCACCGATGGACACCGTCGGGACCGACCACGCGCCCTTTGATTTCGCGACCCAAAAACACATGGGCCATCCGGATGCAGCCAAGTGCGTGGATGCCAATATGCAGCCCACCGGCAAGGCCGGAAATTTCACGCTCATTCCCAACGGCATCCCCAGCGTCGAGGAGCGGGTGAAGCTGTTGTACAACGACGGCGTGCTTTCGGGACGCATCGACTTGCAGACGCTGGTCCGGTGCGCGAGCACGCAGGCGGCGAAGATTTTCGGACTCTATCCGCGCAAGGGGACCATCGCCGTCGGCAGCGATGCGGACATCGTGATCTGGGATCCCGAATGGCATGGCACGATCTCCGCCGCCACCCATTCGATGGCCACCGACTACTCTGCTTTCGAAGGCCGCGAGATCCAGGGCCGCGCCGAGATCGTCACCGTGCGCGGCAAGGTCATGGTCCGCGATGGCGAATGGAACGGAGAAACCGGTTGGGGAAATTTCCTGCATCGCACCTGTAGCGGCGGTCTGTGACCGCCGGATTTCAGAACACGAACCGCTCATGATCTCAATCCCTATCACCTGCTCCAGACAGCGACGGTCATAGACCACCGCTACAATGCCATGCACGCCCCACTCACCGCCGATGAATCCTTGATCAACAAGGATCTCGCTCCGGTTCATCCCACCCAACGAACGTGGACGAAATGGAACATCGCCGCGCTATGGGTCGGGATGGCGGTGTGCATTCCCACCTACATGATGGCCAGCACCCTCGCGAAGACCCTCGCATGGTGGCAGGCGCTGTTAGTCATTTTTCTCGGCAATCTGATCGTTCTCATCCCGATGACGTTGAACGCGCATCCGGGAACAGCCTACGGCATCCCCTTCCCCGTGTTGCTTCGGGCGAGCTTCGGCACCCGTGGAGCCAATGTCGCGGCGCTGCTGCGCGGTGTCGTGGCCTGTGGATGGTTCGGCATCCAGACATGGCTCGGCGGGGCGGCGCTCCACGCGACGCTGGCGATTATTTTCGGTTTCGATACGACAAAGGCAGCTCCCATTGCCGGCCTCGGTATCACCATGGCGCAACTCGCCTGTTTCCTGGCGTTCTGGGCCATGAACGTGTTTTTCATTTGGAAGGGCATGGAGTCGATCAAATGGCTGGAGGCATTGAGCGCTCCTTTCCTTCTGCTGGTCGGCTTGCTTCTGATGATCTGGGCCGTGACCAAGGCGGGAGGTTGGGCACCGGTCTTCTCGGCATCGACTCCGCCGGGCCCTGTCAGTTGGGTCGGCTTCGGGGCAGGCCTAACAGCGATGGTCGGGTTCTGGTCCACCCTCTCCCTTAACATCCCGGATTTTTCCCGCTACGCGAAATCCCAACGCGACCAACTTGTCGGCCAAGCCATGGCGCTTCCCACCACGATGGCATTCTATTCGTTCGTCGGCATCGTGGTCACCGGGGCGACGGTTGTAATCTTTGGTGAAGCGATCTGGGATCCCGTCCAGGTCATTGGAAAAATCGGCAGCAAGCCGCTCTCCGCGATCGCTCTCGTCATTCTCGCGATCGCCACGCTCTCCACCAATATCGCGGCCAACGTGGTTTCACCTGCCAATGACTTTTCCAACCTCGCGCCAAAGCTCATCAGCTTCCGCACCGGAGGAATGATCACCGCGCGTCATTGGAATCCTGATCATGCCATGGAAGCTGGTCGCCTCTCCGGACGGCTATGTTTTCACCTGGCTGATCGGATATGGCGCGCTCCTCGGCCCCATCGCCGGGATCATGATCGCCGACTACCACGTGTTCCGCAGAAAAGATCCTCGATGTCCCGCAGCTCTATCAGAGCGAAGGAATCTACACCTACACGGCGGGCTTCAGCATTTCCGCCATGGCCGCCTTCGTCCTTGCCGTCCTGCCGAACTTGCCTGGATTCCTGCTGCAGACCGGTTGCATTTCCGGTGGCCATCCATGGCTTGTCGCGATCTATCAGCAAGCATGGTTTGTCGGCTTCGGCCTCGCCTTCGTGCTCTACCTTGTCTTCAGAAAACTTTCACCGGTTCCAATCCAACGTTAACCCGCTCCCACCATGGCCCAGCTTCCTCCATTCCACCACACTCCCAAACCTTACGACGGCCCTTCTCCCGAGGAAATTCTCGCGCTGCGCAAGGAGTTCGTGAATCCCGCGATTTTCCACTATTACAAGAAGCCGATCGCGATCGTCGAGGGCAAGGGCCAGTATCTTTACGACGAGACCGGACGCCGCTACCTCGACGGCTTCGGCGGAATCGTAACGGTCAGCGTCGGCCATTGCCACCCGGAAGTGCTTGCCGCAGCGACGCTCCAGAACGAGACGATCAACCACACGACCACGATCTATCTGAATCCGGGAATCGCGCTCTATGCCAAGGAGCTCGCCGCCAAGATGCCCGGAAACCTCAAGGTCTGTTATTTCGTCAACTCGGGCTCCGAGGCAAACGATCTCGCGGTTCTCATGGCCCGCGCCTACACACAGAACTACGATGTGATCGCGTTGCGGAATGCCTATCATGGTGGAAGCCCCAGCTCGATGGCGCTGACCTCGCATCATACGTGGAAATTCAATGTGCCCCATTCACACGGCGTCCACCACGCGATGATGCCGGACACCTATCGCGGCCCCTACGGCATGGGCGACCCGGAAGCAGGAAGGAAATACGCCGCCGACATCGGCGAGACGGTTCGCTACGCCACCTCAGGAAAAATCGCGGCATTTATCGCTGAGTCGATCCAGGGAGTTGGCGGCTCGGTGGTTTTCCCGGAGGGATACCTGAAGGCCGCTTACGAACAAGCACGCGCTGCCGGCGGACTCTGCATCGCAGACGAGGTGCAAGCGGGCTTCGGAAGAACCGGAACCCATTTCTGGGGATTCGAAACGCAGGGCGTCGTCCCCGACATCGTCACCATGGCCAAGGGAATTGGAAACGGCTGCCCTCTCGCGGCCGTGGTCACCACTCCTGAAATCGCACAGGTGCTCGCCACCCGGATCCATTTCAATACCTTTGGCGGCAACCCGGTTTCCATGGCACAGGGGCGTGCCGTGCTGCGGGTGATCGAGAAGGAAGGACTTCAAAGAAACTCGCTGGAAGTCGGCGCCTATCTAACTGAAGGGTTCAAGAAGCTCGCGGAAAAGCATTCCATCATCGGCGAGGTACGAGGAAAGGGACTCATGCTCGGTGTCGAATTGGTGAAGGACCGCATGACCAAGGAACCCGCAACCGCGGAGTGCGCGGCGGTCTTTGAGAAATGCAAGGATCTCGGCCTGCTCATCGGCAAGGGTGGACTCTTCGGAAATACCCTGCGCATCAAGCCACCGATGTGCATCCACCAGGGGGATGCGGATTTCATGCTTGAGGTGATCGATGAGGCGCTTGACGCGATCTGATTACGGTACCCCGGGGAGTCCACTTTCCGTCGGGATACGTTACTTTGCTTTGCAAAGTTAATGCTTGTGCCGATCGGTGAATCTTGCAGATTGGGCCCATGTCGAAACCCATGTGCTCCGCGGCAGCATGCATTGGTGCCATCATTTGGCTGATCTGGAACGAGAATGGCGAACCGACTCCCGCAAGCGCTCGTCAGATGGAAACTAACGGGAGGAAGGCTAATGCCGTATCCCGAGTGGGAAAATCGAACAGGATCGTTCAGGAAAGCCCGCGCCATGCGAAACGGGAAATTTCCAACCAATGGACAATAAAAAGGATGGAGATCGAGAATCAGATCGAGACCTTGCGAGTTCTGGATGATGACCCGTTGATGACCTATGCCGCCGGACTGAATCTGCCAGACAACAAAATCAGGGAACTCTTCCCCCCGTATCTTGAAGCCAGGCGCAAATTGAGTGACCTCAAGGCCAAAGGTTTGGGTGATCGCCACCCAACGGTTTTGTCGATGGCGATCGAGATCAATGCCATGAATGACAAGCTTGATGGAGAAGTGATCCAGTTGCGCGATTTCCTTCAGGCCCGGCTGGAGACGATCCAGGACAAAATGGACAAGTTCGCCAGGTAGGGATGCAGGGGATTGAATGCTTGCGATGGTCAAGGGCATTCGTGGAGTGCGGAAATGTTACCGCCCGATCAAACGTGAAGGTGCCAGGCGGAATGAATTCCGCGGTCCGGTTGATCAATCCTCCTGCTTCTTGACCTTGGGCTCCGGTTTCCAGTTCCGGTGAATCCAGACGCTCTGGACGAGGCCTAACAAGAACATGCAGATCACCACGAAGGTTCCCGAATAGCTGATGAGCGGCATGGGGATTCCCGTGATCGGCATCAGCAGGACGCACATGCCGATGCTTTCGAAAATGTGCGCGAAAAACAGCGCGACAACGAGGCATACGATCAAACGTCCGGACACATCCCGACTGTAAAACGCGATGAACAGTCCTTGGATAAGCAGCAACGAAAACGCGGTGAGAAGCAACAGGCTGCCGCGAAAGCCGAGTTCCTCGGCGATGACCGCGAAGATGTAGTCGTTGTGCGCGGTTTCGCGGGAGATGAAGCCTTTCTCGTGAACCGATTCCTTTGACGTGGAGTTCCAGCCCATGCCTTTCCATCCCGCCTTTCCGACGGCCATGGTCACGTAGTAGGGCGCATAGGCGTCTCCCAGGATATCCACGTCCTTCCCCTCGACCATCCGCAGCCAGACGTCGATCCGTTCCGGGCCACGCTTGGACACCAGCGGAAGGGCGATGAAATACATCAGAGGGAGCAAACCGGCTCCGAGAAATGCCATACAGGTTAGATATCGGAAAGGAATCCCGCCAATGATCAGGGCGACGATCGCCACCGGGATCCAGACAAGGGCGGATCCCATGTCGCCCATTTTCATGACGAACAGGAAGGGGATCGCCGCGATCACTCCGATGATTCCAATCCTCACGAACGGAGCGCCGAACCATCGATGCAATTTCGGTAGATCCTGAATCAACCAGGCGATCAGGAGAATCCCCGCCGTCACGCCGAGCTGGGCCGGCTGGAAAGTCAGACCACCGGGAAGGCGCAACTGGTGAACATCGTCATTCTGCATCATCGCCATGACCATGAGGGCCATGCTGATCGCGTAGAAAGGGATTCCTAACCAGCGGATCCAGCGATAGTCGATGAATGCTGCGACAAAATACGCGACGCTGCCGATCAGGATGAAGGTCTTCTGCTTGGAGGCAAAGTAAGGCCCCGGACTGCCGAACTGTGCAAGGATCTCCTTGTTGACAGAGACGTGCCTGGCCGCGCTCTCGATCATGAATACCCCGAAGATGAGGAGCCCGTACATCACCAGCACGAGCACCCAATTCATTCCCAGGATTTTTCTTAAGAAGGGCGTCATGACTGGCTCGGACGCGACCATACGCCGTCCGTTTCGCATGGCAAGGAAGGCGTGAAGTTTCGTTGCGAGAGTGTTCTGGAATTGTCTGGAAACTTGGAGTGGTACCAGATCAAGGAGACACGATGACTCTCCTGTTGGAGTGCGCGGTTCATTCCGCCCGGATCCTTCCCATTGGCTCGTGCGGAATGAATTCCGCGCTCCAGTTCATCGTCCCGCAAGCGTCAGATGATTTGTGAAAATGGCATGTGGCGCCATCTTCATTCGCCCAAACTTTTCGTTAGAAAGACTCCGGCACAGCTCAACATCAAAAGAAAAACGCCCGGACTTGCGTCCGGACGTTTTTGAAAACCAAGTTCGGCGGATGCCGAAATCAGCGGGAGTAAAGTTCGACGATGAGCTGCTCGTTGACGAGCGGGTCGATGTCCTCGCGTTCCGGGATCCGTGAAACGGTTGCCTTCATCTTGTCCTTGTCCACTTCAAGCCAATCCACGGTGGGCATGGCTTGGGTGAGATCGGACATGCGGAGCACCAATTGCTGGGCGGAAGGCTTGGAACCGACCTCGATCACGTCACCTGGCTTCACCTGGAAGCTGGCGATGTCAACCGTGCGGCCGTTCACGAGGATGTGGCCGTGGTTGACGATCTGGCGGGCGGCTTGGCGGGTGTTGCCGAATCCACAACGGTAAACCACGTTGTCGAGACGGGTCTCAAGGAGTTGGAGAAGGATGACACCGGTCACACCACGGCGGCGGGCAGCTTCCTCGTAGTAACCACGGAATTGCTTTTCGAGCACACCGTATTGGAAACGAAGCTTCTGCTTTTCGCCAAGGGCGACGGAGTATTCACTCTTCTTCTTCCGGCCTGCACGGACACCGTGCTGGCCAGGTGGGAAATTGCGGCGTTCAAATGCCTTGGATGGGCCAAAGAGCGAGACACCGAAGCGGCGGCTGATCTTTGCGCGAGGTCCTGTATAACGTGCCATATAAGAATTTCTAAAAAGGTTGGATACTAGACGCGGCGGGCCTTCTTAGGGCGGCAACCGTTGTGGGGAATCGGAGTCACGTCACGGATGGAGAGGATTTCAAGACCGAGTCCTTGAACCGCACGCACTGCGGATTCACGACCGGAACCGGGTCCCTTGACACGCACGTCCACTTCCTTGAGACCGTGTCCCATGGCTTGGCGACAGGCGTCTTGCGAAACCACCTGAGCGGCGTAGGCCGTGCTCTTGCGTGAACCCTTGAATCCCATCTTGCCGGCGCTGGACCAGCCGATGGCATTGCCATTCTGATCGGTCACGCTGACGAGGGTGTTGTTGAAAGTCGCGGTCACGTGAACGATGCCGCGGGTGACATTCTTCGAGCCTTTGGCCTTGTGAATCTTGATCTCTTCCTCGCCTCCGCCGATCTCGGCGAAGATGTCGCGCTTCGCTTCCTTTTTCGGCGCGCCTTCAACGGCGGCCTCGGGAGCGGCTGCTTGCGCAGCGGCAGGAGTGGTGGCGGGTGCTGGAGCTTCTTGCGGCTCAACCGCCGGAGTTTCGGCGGAATTTGGTGTGGTTTCTTCAGACATGATTAACAGAAATTACTTCTTAACGCCGACCGTCTTCTTCTTGCCCTTGCGGGTGCGGGCATTGGTGCGGGTGCGTTGGCCGCGGACCGGCAAACCGCGCTTGTGGCGGATGCCACGGTAGCAGTTGATGCTGGTGAGGCGCTTGAGCTGTGACTGGCGCTCGCGGCGGAGGTCGCCTTCAACGATGATGTTCTCGGCTTGGATCACCTGGGCGATGCGGACGAGTTGGTCCTCGCTGAGCTGGCCGGTGCGGATGTTCGGGTCGATCCCCGCGTGTTCGAGGATCTTTGCCGCCGTGGGGCGACCGATGCCAAACATGTAGGGCAGAGAAGCTTCGATGCGCTTCTCATTGGGAATTTCAATGCCTAGGATACGTGCCATAATGTGCGTGATTTCGCGTGACCACGAACGGACGGTCGGACTGCTCCGACGCCCCCGCGGGGCGGGTGATTTAGCAGACAACCGGGGGCTGGCAAGCGGTAAATGGAAATTTTCTCGGAGTTTTCGCGGTTTCGTCCCACCGAATGCCCTGAAAATTCCTGATTCTTCAGCCAGTATGGATTCGGACCGCTTTGGCCTACTTCCCTACTGGACAAACCAGACACGGCTCATAGCTTCGCAACCACTTACCGATCATCCATGGAATCCATTCACGACCCCGGCTACCAACTCCCACCCGATGACGTCGCCGCCATCGACGAACTCGGAAAAACCTACCAAGCCTTGAGGACGGAACTAGCCAAGGCCATCGTCGGCCAGGACGAGGTGATCGAGCAGCTCGCGATCTGCCTCTTCGCCCGCGGTCATGCCCTGCTGATGGGAGTCCCCGGCCTGGCCAAGACCCTGCTCGTCTCTTCCGTCGCGCAAACCTTCGACCTTTCCTTCAACCGCATCCAGTTCACTCCCGACCTGATGCCGGCCGACATCACCGGCACCGACATCATCCAGGAATCCGGCGTCGGCGGAAAACGCGAGTTCGAGTTCATCAAGGGACCGGTCTTCGCAAACATCGTCCTCGCCGACGAAATCAACCGCGCCCCGGCCAAAACGCAGTCCGCCATGCTCGAGGCCATGCAGGAGAACAAGGTGACCGTGCTCGGCCACACTTACACCCTTCAACCACCGTTCTTCGTCCTCGCGACCCAGAACCCGATCGAGCAGGAAGGCACCTATCCGCTTCCCGAAGCACAGCTCGACCGCTTCATGTTCCTCATCGAAGTCGGACTATCCATCCGCAGCCGAGGAAAAGGAAATCGCCCGGGCCACCACCGGCACCACCCGCCAGACGCTCAACCACCTGTTGGACGGCGAAAAGGTGATCGCCTTCCAACAACTGGTGCGCCGCGTTCCCGTGCCCGAACACATTTATGACTACGCGGTGAAAATCGTCCGCATGACCCGTCCCGGCGAACCCGAATCCCCTCAATGGATCAAGGAAACCGTCGGCTGGGGCGCAGGTCCACGGGCTGTCCAGTATTTGATCCTCGGAGCAAAATCCCGGGCCGCGCTGCGCGGGTCCTACATGACCTCGCTTGAGGATCTCGAAGCCGTCGCTCCATCGGTCCTCACCCACCGGGTGATCACAAATTTCTCCGCGGAGTCGCAAGGGATGACCTCGAAGAAAATCGTCGAGCGCCTGATCAAGGAAATGCGGGAGGATTGATCGTTTCCCATGAGTCATTCCTTCATCGACAACATCCTGTTATCGCGCCTCGGCTCGCTGCCCATCGAGTCGCGCAAGCCGATGATGGGAAATGTCGCGGGCAAGCACCGGTCTCCCCACCGCGGTTCATCCGTGGAATTCGCCGAGTATCGGAAATACGTCGCCGGTGACGATACACGACGCCTGGATTGGAAGGCGTTCGCGCGGTCCGATCGATTTTACATCAAGGAGTTCGAGGCCGACACGAATCTCCGGGCCTACTTCGTGGTGGATGCATCCGGATCCATGAACTTTTCCGGCGGTGGCGAGCCCAAGATCCAGTGCGCCCGACGCATCGCAGCGTCACTCGCCTATCTGTTAGTCAACCAGGGCGATGCCGCCGGGCTTTCCATCTGCACCGACAAGCTGCACCTCGAGGTCCCTCCCAGCCGCCGCGCCGCCCACCTCGAGAGATTCTTCACCACCCTCGGCAGCATCCAGCCCTCCGGGGAAACGGGACTGCTAGATGCCCTCCACACCATTGCGGAAAAGATCAGCCAGCGGGCGTTCGTCGTGATTCTATCCGATCTTTTCACCGACCCCGTCGCCTTGGGCGATGCTCTTCAGCACCTTCGTTACCGCAAGCACGACATCTCGGTCTTCCATCTGATGGATCCGATGGAAATCGCCTTTGAATTCGACCGCCCGCACCGCTTTGTCGATCTCGAGGACGGCACCGCCCTCGTCGCCGAGCCCAATCTCATCCAGGACGAATACAAGGCGGCGCTCCGCGATTTCCTGACAGCGGTCCGGGCGAAATGCCATGATGCCGCGGCGGACTATCAGCTCGTCACCACGGACACGCCTCTCGAACCCCTGCTCCGCGATTTCCTAACTGCACGGCTTCCCAAGTCGAAGCACTGACCCCGATCATGCTTTTTCTCAATCCATTGTTGCTTTGGGGACTGCTCGCCGCAGCCGTTCCGATCGTCATTCACCTGCTCAACCGCCGTCGCCACAAGACCATCCAGTGGGCGGCCATGCAGTTCCTGCTCAAGGCGACCCGTGAATCACGCGGAAAGAAAAAGCTTCGCCACATCCTCATCCTGACCTGCCGCGCGCTCGCGCTCGCCGCGCTGGCGTCCGCGGCCGCACGGCCCATCGTTTCCGGCCTTATCGGCTGGGGCGGCGGGTCGATCAATACGGTGGTCTTGCTGCTGGATCGATCCGCGTCGATGGAAGCCAAGCCCGGCGACGGTCTGGATTCGCGAAGGCAGATCGTCATCTCAAAGGTCCGCGATGCCATGGCAAGCCTCGGCGGAGCGCGCCTGGTCCTGATCGACAGTGCGAGCATGAAGCCGCAGGAAATCCCGTCCCCGGATATCCTTGCCGACCTCGCCTCCACGTCCGCGACAGATACCGCCGCCGATTTTCCAACCCTGCTGAACCGCGCGGCGGAGTTCCTCGCCGACACAAGCGGCCGGTCCGAAATCTGGCTCGCCTCCGATCTCCAAACCTCGAACTGGCATCCGGACGACGAGCGTTGGTCAACCGCACGGGCGAGCCTTTCATTGCTTCCGCAAAAACCGGCCATCCGCGTGCTCTCGCTTACCGGAACCACCGCTGCAAACTCCGCCGTCCGCTTGTTAGGATCACGTCGCTCGGGTGATGAGATGCTGCTCGATCTGGAAATCATCCGCGCCGAGGACTCGCGGGGCACCACGACCATTCCTCTAACCACCAATCTCGACGGCAGCCGCACCACCGAGAGCCTGACCGTTCCCGGACAGTCACTCCGCTTCCAGAAGCGCGTTTCCCTGCCAACCGGCAGCGACACCGGGTCCGGCTGGATTTCCATCCCTGCCGACGGCAACTCCCGCGACAACTCTTCCTATTTCGCCTACGGCCCCGCACGGCCCGTGAAATCCGTCATCGTGGCACCTGCCGGAGAGACTGCCGACTATCTCACGCTCGCCGCCGCGCCTCCTGGATTCGGCAATCAAACGGTTGAGCGCGTTGACCCGGCAAATGCAGCGACCATCAACACCGGCGACGTCGCCGCCATTCTCTGGGCAGCGCCCTTCCCAACCGGTTCCACCAATGAATTCCTCAACCGATTTCTAACATCAGGTGGCCATGTCATCTTTTTCCCTCCCGGCATTTCCTCCAAGGACTCGTTCGTGGACATGAAATGGTCGGACATCAATGAAGCGGAGGCTGGCAAATTTCTCATTCTCAAGGATTGGAACCACAGCGATGGACCTCTGATGGACGGCATCGACGGCACCCCGATCCCCGCGGAAAGGCTCAAGGCCATCAAGCGCCAGGTGCCGCAAGGCGATGCCGCCGCGCTCGCACGATGGGAGGATGGCGAGCCATTCATCACCCGCCGCATCGTGGACCACGGAACCGCGTGGTTCGTCGGCTCCGTGCCCGACTATACCTGGTCAAATCTTGGCGACGCCGACGTCCTGCTTCCGACGGTCCAGCGGATCGTCGCCGCCGGAGCTGACCGCTTCGATGCCTCCTACCTCACCACCGTCGGCAGCGACGCCGCCCAATCGCTTCCCGGAGAAACCCGCACGCGACTGGATGACTACGGCACTCCGGATCCTGCCAATGCCGCCTATGAATCCGGCATCTTCCGCCTTGGCGAGCGCCTTCTCGCCATCAACCGCCCGCAGCAGGAGGACAACCTGGAAATCATTTCCCGCGAATCGCTGGACACCGCGCTCGAAGGCACCGGCTACACCCTTCTGGATCAGGCGGGTCAGGCCAACGACCCTTCCCTCTCCCGCGACGTCTGGCGGGCATTCCTCATCGCGGTTCTCTTCTTCCTCATCTCGGAGGCCATCCTGTGCTTGCCGAAGAAGACGCACCCCCAGGTGCTTCCTAACGGCGCTACCGCCTAACATTTCCCTTCCTTGCTTCACCTCACCCCCACTCCCCTCACTCTCTGGATTGGCATCATTGCCCTGATCCTGGTCGGCGTGTTGTCGATCGTCTCCTGGCGGCGCAGCCCCCATCGCGGACGCACGGCCGTCCTGGAAATCATGCGCTGTCTGGCGGCGCTTGCCGTGGTCATCCTCCTCTGGCAACCGGAATGGCTCACCATCCTGCATCCCGACACCAAGCCGCAGATCACGATCCTGTGGGATGATTCCAAGTCGATGACCACCATCGACGCCACCTTGCCCACCGTTCTATCCGACAAGGCCGAGGTCGTATCCCGCGCCGAGTGGGTCAAGAAATGTCTGGACTCCGACATCTGGAAACCGCTTGAAGCAAATGGCGCGAACGACGTCACCGCCATCCCGTTCGCCACTCCCCCTGAGGAGGACGCTGCCACCGCAGGCACCAACCTCGAAACCCCGCTCGACGATCTTCTTGCCAAGGAAACCAACCTCAGGGCGGTGGTCCTGCTCAGCGACGGCGACTACAATCTCGGCCAGCCTCCCGTCGCCGCCGCACAGAAGCTCCGCCTCCGCGGCATTCCGCTGTTCCCCATCCCGGTCGGCAGCAAGGTCAGGTTGCCCGACCTCGACCTTCTATCAGTCACCGCACCCACTTACGGCATCGTCGGTGAAAACGTGCAAATCCCTTTCACCATCCGCTCTTCCCTCGACCGACAAGTTAGAACGATCGTCCGGCTCCGTGACGACAGCGGTCACGAGCGGACCAAGGACATCGTGATTCCTCCCAACTCCGAGACCTACGATTCCATCCTCTGGCGCTTGGAAAAGGAAGGCTCGTCCACCCTCGAACTCTCCGTCCCCGTGGCCGACGGCGAACTCGTCGCCACGAACAACTCCCGGAAATTCACCATCACCGGCAAGCCGGAACGCATTCGCGTCCTCCTCATCGAATCCCTGCCACGCTGGGAATACCGGTTCCTGAGAAATGCCCTCGAACGGGATCCCGGCGTCGAGGTTTCCTGCCTCCTCTTCCACCCCGCGCTCGGCCCGGGGGAAGGCAAGGACTACATCAAGGAGTTCCCGTCGAAACTCGAGGAACTTGCGAAATACGACGTGATTTTCATCGGCGATGTGGGCGTGACCAAGGACCAGCTCACCAAGGAACAATGCACCCTCATCCGCGGCCTCGTGGAGAACCAGGCATCCGGGCTCATCTTCATGCCCGGCTCCCAAGGCAACCAGTTCTCATTGCTCGACACCGATCTATCCGACCTGATGCCCGTCATCCTCGACGACACCAACCCGAAGGGCATGGCCGAATCGATCCCCTCCCCTCTGACCCTCACCACCGAAGGCCGCACCTCGTTGCTCACCATGTTGGGAAACAACGAGGAGGAGAACCCCGAGATCTGGCGCCGCCTCCCCGGCTTCTACTGGCACGCGCCGGTCATCAAGGCCAAGGGCGGAGCCGAGGTTCTCGCCGTCCACGGCAACCGCCGCGGAAAGTTCGGCCCCATCCCCTTGCTCGTCACCAAACCCGCCGGCAGTGGAAAGGTCCTCTTCATGGGCATCGACTCCGCATGGCGCTGGCGTCGTGGCGTGGAGGATCTCTATCACTACCGCTTCTGGGGCCAGGTCGCGCGCTGGATGTCCTATCAGCGGAACATGGCCTCCGGTCAAAGGGTGAGGTTGTTTTACAATCCCGAGCGTCCCGAACCCGGCGCCACCGTCACCCTCAATGCCAACGCCTTCGACCCTAACGGAGCCCCACTCAAGGAAGGCAGCGTGTTCGTGGACATCACCTCGCCCGACGGCAGAAGCCAGCGGATCGAGCTGCAAAAGAATGCGACCGCTTGGGGAGCCTACAGCGGTCGCTTCAAGGCCGACCTTCCCGGCGCATGGAAACTCCGCGCCACCGCCACCGGAGCGGAGGACAAGCCGCTTGAAACCACCATCCTTGCCCAAGGCGTGGAAATCGAAAAAACCGGCCAACCATCGCGCCCTGAGGTTCTTGAGGAGATGGCCAAGGTTTCCCGAGGCCGGGTCATCCAGCCCGCCCAGCTCGCCGATCTCATCAAGGAAATCACCGCCCTTCCCGAGCCTCGCCCGTTAGAGAACCGCATCCCGCTCTGGTCCCACTGGGCGACCGTCGCGGCGCTCGTGACCTTCCTCGGAATCTTCTGGATCGGAAGGAAGCTGAACGGCGCGTTTTGACCCCCAGAATCCCGCCTCACTCACGGGAGGGGAAATCGAGAATCTCCAGCATCTCCTTGCGCGCTTGCGCCGCGGCTCGGTATTCGGAAACGGACAAGGCCGGTCGCGCCGGATCCATCCGGCCAAGCTCATCCCGCATAAACCAATATCGCTGCGTGGCTTTGAATCCCTGCGAGGCCAAGCAGACCACACCCAGCGCCGCCGCCCAACTGACGACCAGAACCCGCGCCGTCGCCGCCCGCTGAAAATGCCGATCCGCCCGGCCGAGCAGGGCCCGTGCCGCCACCCCGCACAACCACAATGCCGGAACTCCCAACACGACCAGCAACGGCCTATGCACCCGTGACAGCATGGAGATCGGGGACAGCCCGATTCTCTGAGGTAGCGTCAATCCAATCAATTCCCAAAAGGGAAGATGCGGGGCCGAAATCGCGATCCAGCCAACCCACGGCACAAACGCCACCCCGCAGGCCACCGCCACCCAGCCGCTAAGCGAGGGCCCGGAAAACCCGAAACCACTCGCTCGCTTTGCGAGCCGCCAGCGGATGATTTGCACCGGCACCACCAGCCACAGGACCAGCAGCCCGAGGAAATGGCAGGCGGGCATCGGCAGCGCCGTGCCCCTCATGCCGAAATCGCGCCCGCCCAATGGCGTGAGCCGGTTGATCCCCATCACGTAGGCGAAGGGCAGCAAAATCCCCAATCCCACGATCCATGCCCAATCCGCTGGCCGCAGCAATTCCGCCATCCTTGCCCCAAGCCGCCAGGAAAGTGCGGAAACCCGGAACCGGTAAGCCGCCGCCAGCCCGAGGCTCAGTGCCATCACTAACGCGCAGGGTAGTTGAAAAACCGCGAGAGAACCTCGTGATCCAGCAAGCGCTTCGGCTTCACATCCGCATCGGTGAGGGACAACGACGAATCGAGATTCAGCCCCAGTATTTCAACCGATTGATCGAACAATGAACCAATCGCCCGATAGCTATCCTCCCCTCTGTCATCCAGCGTGAATTCCCGATTGTGCCTGGAGTCTTCCCATTTTTTCGTATCAAGGAAGATTTTCTCCCATGCCTTGGCCTCCTCCAGCAGTCCCAGTTTCCGGGCGTCGCGGGTGAAAATTTTCGCCATCTCTTTTACGAAGCGGGAGTTGTATTCTTCCTCCCTCAAGCTGCTCACCTCGTCCTGATAAATCCCGCGCAGGAAGTGGTCCGCGTCCTTTGAAATTTCCTGAAACTCCGGAACATCGCCACTTGCGGCCGCTCGAAGAGACCCTCTACCAAACACCTCATCAACGAAGCGGATACTAAGTTTGGATGCGATAGTGACGTCGTCCAGGCAGCCAATCGAATCAAAACGCTCCATCAAATTTTCCTGCGGCAGCAGTGAAAGGCGTTGGCGCATCAATTCGGCGGTATAGCTGGTGTATTTCGTTTGAGTTCGCGCCTCACGCAGCAGCTTGCCATTCGATTCGCCGCGCCAGCCGTTTCCATTCATATCCATGGCTGCCGCGAAGTAAGTGAACCACGCATTGTCCGGGTCGAGACGCCTTGCGGTTTCGAGGAAGTCGGGCGGAATCTGTTGGAATCTCATCGCGAACACCGCCGCATACTCGGAAAAATAAGCAGGATTCTCCGGGTCGCTCTGCCACAGCTTCTTCTTGCGCTCGATGATGTCCTTCGACGCCAGGTCGCCAAAGACCAGCAGCTTGCCCCGCGCATCCAGGTGGGCAGCAGCGCGTCCTTCCGAACGGGGTGGCGAGGTCCTCAGACCGGGATCCTTCTCCGCCCATTTCACCCACTGGAGATAGACATGCATTTCCCTGAAATCCATCAGGCCAATCAGCACGGACGCCACCGCCAGTATTGCCCATGGCAACCACCGGCGGGCGGGGCTGCGCTTCTTCGCATCCACCGCATCCCAGCGGGCAATGGCTTCCCCGGAATCGTCCGCGTTCGTCCGCTCCAGCAGTCCGCTTGCGGCGAGTTGGAGCTCCGCGTTTTCGGAGAATGTGCGGACGGCCGCTTCAATCACGCGGGCTTCAGGAGAGGACATGGGTGAGAATAGGTTAAAACCTAAGCCAAGGAAGGCGAATGGCGCGAAGAGGCAAGACCATTCAATGGACTTGCGGATACCAATATTCCTGAAATCTATCGGCCAGAAGGATGGGCGGAAGAGTAAAATGAGCGGTTATCTGGGCTTGTGTTTAGAGCTCTTCGGATTGCCGGATCGGTTCACCCTATCCGCGCGACACCGATAGGCCCCCCGGCATAGGAAAAATCACGGGCGCGTCGCGGCAATTTCCATCTCTCGGGGCCTCGCACACACTTATGGCATCTTCAGATCAATCCCCTTGCCTCCCCGGCTAGTGATGTTTCAATCCCCATCATGAAAAAAGACGACCGCGAATTCCTTTTCAAGCTCCTCGAAACACCAAGTCCCACCGGCTTTGAAATGCGCGGCCAGCAGGTCTGGGCCGACTGGATCAAGCAGCACGCGCCAGCAGTCGAGTGCGATGCCTATGGCTCCACCTGGGCCACCCTTCCCGGCAAATCCAAGCGCATCGTCATGCTGGAGGCCCATGCCGACGAGATCGGCTACATGATCAAGCACGTGGACGACCGCGGCTTTCTCCGCATCGACCGTGTCGGCGGGTCCGACGCCGCCACCGCCCGCGGCCGCCGCATTTCCATCCTCGGCGACAAGGGCGAGGTCACCGGCATCATCGGCAACACCGCCATCCACCTCCGGCGCGACGAGGCGGGTTCCGAGAAAACTCCCGCCGTCCACGAGTTGTGGGTCGATGTCGGCGCGTCCAATGCCAGCGAGGTCGCCGCCATGGGAATCCGCGTGGGGCACCCCGCTGTCTATCTTTACGGCCCTCTTGAAATGGCGCACAAGCGGCTCGTGGGCAGGGCCCTCGACAACCGTATCGGCGGCTACATCATCGCCCAGGTGATGAAACGCATCGCCGCCGGGAAAAAGAAGCCCGTCTTCACCCTCATTTGCTTGAATGCGGTGCAGGAGGAAATCGGCGGCAACGGAGCGATGATGGCGACCTATCGGATCAAGCCGGATCTCTGCCTTTGCCTCGACGTCACCCACGCCACCGACACTCCCGGCATCGACCCTAACAAATTCGGCCGTGTCAGTCTCGGTGGCGGCCCGGCTTTGTGCCACGGCAGCGCGAATCACCCCCATGTCGTCAAGCGACTGATCGACGTGGCGGCGAAATCCAAGGTTCCTGTCCAGCACGAGGCGTCCAGCCGTTTCACCGGCACCGACACGGACAAGATCTTCCACTCCCGCGAAGGCGTCCCGAGCGCACTCGTTTCCCTGCCGCTGCGCTGCATGCACTCCGTCGTGGAAACCGCCCACCTCGATGACATCCAGCACACCATCGACCTGATGACCGACTTCGTCCTCTCGCTTTCAGAGAAAGACGAGTTCGCGCAGAAACTTGCCTGAGCGGCAACGGAGGGGGTCAGGCGAGGACGCCGGTGACCACCTTGGTGCCTGGCTTGGTGATGTTGGTCAAACGCTGGCCAACGCCTTGGAAAGGGAAGCTGAACTTTTCGTGGTTGAAGCCGAGCAGGTGGAGCATGGTCGCGTGGAGGTCGTGCAGGGAAACCTTGTCCTTGACCGCCTCGTAGCCGATCGGATCGGTCTCGCCGTAGGAGGTTCCGGCTTTCACGCCGCCGCCAGCCATCCAGATGGTGAAGCCGCCGGGATTGTGGTCACGGCCGACGAACGCCATTTCGCTGCCGCCGCGGTTTTCACGCATGGGCGTGCGGCCGAACTCACCGCCCCAGACGACAAGCGTGTCCTCAAGCATCCCGCGGCGCTTCAGGTCGTTGAGCAGTGCGGTGATGGGTTGGTCAATGCGCCGGCAAAGATCGGTAAAGCCGAGGTTGAGGGCGGTGTCCTTGCCCGTGCCGTGGGAGTCCCATCCCCAGTCGAAAAGCTGGATGTAGCGGACGCCGCGCTCGGCAAGGCGGCGGGCGAGCAGGCAGTTGTTAGCGAACGATTCCTTGCCCGGCTCGGTTCCATACATCGCATGGGTGGCCTCGTCTTCCTGCTTCATGTCAAAGGCGTCGGTCGCGTGCATCTGCATCCGGTAGGCCATCTCGTACTGGGCGATGCGGGTGACGGTTTCCGGATCCCCGGTTTCCTTCGCGATCTTGTGGTTGAGGCGATCGAGCGTGTCGAGCGACCTGCGCCTCATTTCGCGGCTGACGCCATCGGGGTTCTGAAGGTAGAGCACCGGCTCGCCTTCGGAGCGGCACTGGACACCCTGATAGACCGAAGGGAGGTATCCCGATCCCCAGACGGATTTCCCGGCATCGGGGTTCTTTCCGCCGGAGGTGAGCACGATGAAACCCGGGAGATTCTGGTTTTCCGAGCCGAGACCGTAGGTGGCCCACGAGCCAATCGACGGCGCGCCGGGGTTCTGGGTGCCGGTGTGGACGAGCAACTGCGCCGGGCCGTGGTTGAACTGGTCCGTGTGCATCGATTTGATGAAGCACAGGTCGTCGGCGAGCGTCGCAAGGTGCGGCAGGCGGTCCGAGATCCACGCGCCGCTCTGGCCGTGCTGCTTGAACTCGAACTGCGGTCCTAACATCTTCGGGATTCCTTGGATAAAGGCGAATTGCTTGCCTTCGAGGAACTCCTTCGGGCACTCCTTGCCGTCGAGCTTTTTCAGCTCCGGCTTGTAGTCAAAGAGTTCGTGCTGGGAAGGGGCGCCCGCCATGTGAAGGTAGATGACGCGCTTGGCCTTGCCCGGGAGTTGAGGGGCACCCGGTGCGAGTGGATTTGTGGGATCCTTCACCAACTTCGAGGATGCTCCAAAAGCATTCTCACCCATGCCAGCAAGCCACATCGCACCCAGCCCGGTGCTGCATTTCGAGAGGAAATGCCGGCGGGTGAGCTGCGAGAGTTCTCCGAGACGGAGGCGTTGTTCGAGATCGGTCATTTCGATAGGGTTGCGTCGAGGTTGAGGATCGTGTTGGCGGTGAGGGTCAATGCCGGGTCGGGTCCGAGGTTGGGACTTCCCGTGTGGTTTTCCTCCTTGAGATCCATGTAGAGGTTTTCCAGCTCCGCGAGCGTACCATCATCGGCATCGCTCTGGGTGGATGCGAGGTAGGCGTATCCGAGCTGCTCCTTCAGGTTGCCGCCGCGACCGCGCATCATTTCCGCCAAGGCGGCCGCAGCCTCGATGTGTGCGGGGTCATTCATGGTGACGAGCGCCTGGAGAGGTGTGTTGGAAACGATGCGCCGCGCGGTGCAGACATCGCGGCTGGGCGCATCGAAGGTCAGGAAGCCCGGGAATCCGCTGGTGCGCTTCGTGTAGGTGTAAACACCGCGGCGGAACTTGTCCTCGCCCTTGGATTCGCTCCACTTCGCCCCGCTGTAAACGGAGCTCCAAACGCCAGCGGGTTGGGGCGGGTAAACCGGCGGCCCGAACATTTTCCCCGAGAGAAGCCCGGAGACCGCAAGTGCCTGGTCGCGCACCATCTCCGCGGTCAGGCGGTTGCGCGGGCCGCGCGCGAGAAGCTGGTTCTTGGGATCGCGCTCGATCAGGGCGGGATCGGCGGAAGAGGTCTGAAGGTAAGTGGAGGAGAGCGCCATGTCGCGGAGGGCCTTCTTGATCGACCAGTTGTTCTCGTTCTGGAAACGGAGCGCGAGGTGGTCGAGCAGGGCGAGGTTGCTTGGCTTCGATCCGGAAGTTCCGAAATCCTCGACGGTCTCGACGATGCCGATTCCAAACAACTGCCCCCACAGGCGGTTGACCATCACGCGCGCCGTGAGCGGGTTTTTGCCGCTGACTAGCCAACGTGCCGCATCGAGGCGGCTCGCGTCCTTGCCCCCTTCGTATCCCTGTTTCAGGAAATCCGGGACATCGGCTACGACCGCGTTTTCCTTTGCCATGCGGTTGCCGCGTGCGAAGACCCGGGTCTCGCGTGAGGCGTTCGGACGGCGGTCGCGCATCACGGGGACTTCCGTTCCCTTCATCGCGGCCAGGCGATCAAGATCAGAGGAAACCCTTTCCCACTTCGCCGCCCGCTCCGGGTCGGTCCGCAATTCCACATAACGATCGTCCTTCGCGACCTCGATACGGAATCTCCGGAGGTAAGTGCCTTGGCTTTCGTTCGCGTTGGCACCCTGGCGCAGGGAAATTTCGATCCGATCGCCTTCCGCCAGTTCCACACGTCGTTCCGGGAGGATCACGAACCAGCGCGGGCCGGTCAGCCGCGGGTATTCCCCGAAACCTTTTCCTCCACCGCCATTGCCGCCCGGGCCGATGAACCGCGCGAAGCGTTCACCGGAGAATGCGCTCATCGGATCAGACGGGCCTAGCAAGTAGTCGGAGATGATTTCTCCCATTTGGACCGGTTCGCGGCGTCCGTCGCGCGACACCTTCGTCATCTCGAAATCCGTGACCAGCGCCCCCATCTCGGGCCAGTCTTTCGGATCGTCGCTTTTTGGGAAAATGGAAACCTTCATTGCATCGAACGACTCCGCAGATCCGGAAACCTTGTGGGTCGTTCCACGGCGGAGGGTTCCCTCGCTGACGATCATGCCGGTGCCGTCCATTTCGAGTGTGCCGTGGGCGGGGTTGAGTGCGACATCACCAAGCGGCTTCCAGCCGACCCCGGAGATCGCACGGCCACGGGCGTCGAGTTCCTCGCGGAGGGCGCGGGTTTCGCTCTCCAGTTTCACGAACTCCGGTCCGGCGAGCTTCAGTTTCGGGAACTCGTAGTTGAGGTCCGAGTCCTCGCTCTGGTTGAAGAAATCCATGAACTCATAGAATTCGTCGTGGGCAATCGGATCGTAAGGGTGCGAGTGACATTGCACGCATCCGAAGGTCGTCGCCTGCCACGTGGTCCACACGGTGGAAACGCGGTCGATGACCGCCGCGACGCGGTATTCCTCGTCATCCGTGCCGCCCTCGGTATTGGTCTGCGAATTGCGATGGAAAGCAGTCGCGAGGATCTGCTCGGGTGTGGGATCCGGCAGCAGGTCACCGGCGATCTGCTCGATGGTGAAACGGTCATAGGGCATGTCGGAGTTGAGCGCCCGAATCACCCAGTCACGCCATGGCCAGACGTCGCGATGGGGATCCTTCTCGAAACCAAAAGTGTCGGCGTAACGCGCCAGATCCAGCCAGACGGAAGCCCAGCGCTCGCCGTATGCGGGAGAGGCGAGAAGTCGATCCACCACACGTTCCCGCGCTGCCTTGCCGTCCGATTCCCATTCCTTTTCGAAATCCTTCAGTTCCTCCACGGTCGGTGGCAGTCCCGTCAGGTCGAAGCTCGCTCTTCTCAACCACTCCGCCGCGCCCGCTGCGGCGGAAGGCTTCAGCCCGGCCGCCTCGATCCCCTTGAGCACATGACGGTCCAGCGGGACGGAAACCCAGCCCTCGTCTTTCAATCCGGTCACCTCGGTTTCGACCGGCTCGATGAAAGACCAGTGTTCCTCCCACTCAGCCCCTTCCGCGATCCACTTTTCGAGGGTCGCGATCTCGCCCGAAGACAGCGGCGGGCCATGCTTCGGCTTGGGCATCATTTCGTCCGGATCCTTGCTTTTGATCCGCTTGATCATTTCAGAGGCATCCGGTTTCCCGGGCACAACCGCGATATGGCCGGACTTGCCCTCGACCAGCAACCGATTGCGATAAACGAAGGAAATCCCACCCGCCTCCTTCACCCCACCATGACACGCGGTGCATTCCTTCGTCAGGATGGGGCGAATGTCGCGATTGAACTCCACACGTTCCCCGGCATTTGCGAGGAAGCAGCACAAAAACGGAAAAAACAGGCATTTCACGGGATCATCAAACCAAAACGCATGGCGGTGGAACCTACGCCAGATTTGCCATGCGCTATCACCAGATGCGGCCATTTCAAGGATTTCCGGGCAATTGAAAGTCACGCACCACGGCCATGTGTTGCATGTTCGGAGCCGCACTGTCGTTCTTCTGAACCGGAGGAGCCTTGTCCAATGGTTCGAAAACCCGGCTGTCGAAAACCAGCCCATGAGGGAATTCCGAATCCGCAAATTTCACCGCTACCGCAGCCTGCTCCAGGGTCGAGCTCGCCAAAACCCAGTCATAAGGGCGATTCCGTGGTGAGTTCGTGAAAATGATCCCGTGCTGGTCGGCCGGCGGCTTCTCAGGAATCACCACGACGGCGGCCAGTTCCTTGAAACAGGGTTCGTCGGTCGTTCGGGTGTTGAGATCACCGCCCACCAGCAACATGGCATCCTTTGGAACCGAACCGGCGATGAATTTCGCCAACGCAGCGGCTTGGGTCTTGCGCGACGTTCCACCTTTCGAGTGAAGATGAACACTGACCACCCACAAGTCCCTGGCATCAGGCAGCCTGAGATGCGCCCAGACAAATTCCCGGTTGTTCAGAACAGGGTCATCCCATGAGCCTGATTCGATGATCGGAAATCGGCTGATGATCCCGTTGGGTATCTGCATCCCCTGCTCCACGGTGAAGACGTATTCCTCACCCAGTGTCTGGTTCACCCATTGGCGCACGGGCACGGTGGTGTTGAACTCCTGCATCATCACGATATCCGGCTTGAGCGCCTTGAGGATGCGCGCGCCAGCCCCTTCCGGATTGCTGTGGTTGCCGTTGTCGGGGGAATACGACTGCCCGTTTCCGGACGTTAGATTCGAGGCCATCGCTCGGAACTTGAGCACCTCGGCCCTCGCGAAATTCCAAGTGCGAGAAGGCAAACCAGAAGGTGCGGATCACATCAAAATCATGCATTTCCCGAACAGTCCGCGAGCGAATTCAGGGCACGAATTACCACGTCCCGTCATGACTCCGCCTGATGCACCGTGATCTGTGTGAACGGAATGACCCAACCGTGGACGTTGCAGGTATCGAGACAAATGGTCTGGATCCGGCGGTGCAGGGCCCGATGTTTCGAAGCAAGAACACCGTCGAAGTCGGCGATGATGTCGTAGTCGAGCGACGACGCGCCGGCGGTCGAGAATTCGACCTGAATCGACCGAACCGCATCGCGCCCGAACTCGCCCACCAGGGCCAAGGTCAAGGCCTGTTGCATCACCTCGGGGATGGAGCCAACCGCGTCCGGTTGGTGCTTGTAGTCGATACCGAAGGTGTTCGATATCCTGAAACCGCGGGAGAGCTTCTCCGGGAAAGCGACGAGAAAATCCGTGGTTGGGAAGGTTTTCATGCTCCCGCCCAACCGCAGGAAGACAACCTGCTCCGGGGTCTGCGTGATGACCTTTCCGTAGGTTCCGTCTGATAGAATGGCCCAGTCATCGAGTTCTGTTGGAAACCAGGGTTCCTTCGGATCGGATTCGCGGGAAGTCATCGACCATCAGGTTCCGGATCGGGACCCTCAAGTACCGCCTTGCAGGGTCGGATTGGTGAAACGGGTGAAGAAATCCGATGGAGGATACCTTCCACGGCAGTCCGTGATGAACGACACGCTCCCCTTCCCTGACCGACCCGAGGTTCAACAACATCCGCACCTGTTGGACGTAGGGGGCAACGCCGTCTTTTCCTGCCCACACCACGCCGATGAGCAACACCACCGCGAGCGTCAGCAGCAACCAATCGCCTCGCGTGTAAAAGACGAGCAAAACGCCGATAGCCGCCACAATGACAGCCACCACGATCGCCAGCAGATCCGAGATTCTTCCCGGTTAGATTTCCTTTTCCGCCACGATGGACGGGACTGAACCGGCGCAGCAACCGATAGATGCGGCGAGTCAGCTCGAATCCCAGGATGCCGGTCACGATCGCGAGCAACAGGTTCATGCCCCGGCTGCGAAAGAAGCGGCTGGAGAGCTGGGATAAGAGTTTCCCAGAGCGATTGCTGACGACTTTCACGTTCACGGATCTGGGAATTGATCACCCCGATCTGCCCGGCGGCCTCGGCCTGCCGGCCGGTCCAGAGACGGCGGGCGGATTCCAGCTCGGAGGTCAGCGCCTCGTCCTTGATGGTCGTGGTGAGTTCGTCGATGCGTGACACGATGATGTCCGCCTTGCTCTTCCGGTCGGTCCAGAGATCTAGCGACTTGCGCAGTGCATCAAGCTCGCGCGGCGCCGACGTCGCCTCTCTCAATTCGCCGAGAATCGGCTGGATCAGTTCGCCTATCTGCTCCTGTAAATTGACGTTGGAGGGCGAGGATCCCTCATACTCCGCGGCTTCAGCGCCCCCAAGGATGTCGCGAAAATTGTCCCGCAACTTGCGGATTCTCTCCACGTTCGGCATCGATGCGCCCCTGGATGTCCTGTTTCGCCTCCTCGGAAGCCGCCTGCTCCGCCTCCTTGCGGAGCTTTTCCAAGTTCATTGATCGCGACACCGAGCGGCTCAATCACCGATTGAAGGGAGGCGACCGTCCGCGTGTTTCCATCCCCCGCCACCGCAGGTTCCTGGGCTAGCAGGGACGCCGCCTGAGCGCAGAGCAACAGAATCAAAATGAACCCCTTCATGCCGCTATCTTGCACACCTGTCCGGCCCTTGCAACCTGAGGAATCCAAGCCGCTTCAACCGTCATTCTCTCCGGATGCCCACATGGCTGCGGAGGTCGGACCGATCCGGCGGCCCCGCCGGTGCGCGAGCACCTGGGTGAACTCCGCCCCAAGCAACAGGATGTTCGACGAGTAATAGACCCATGTTAGAATGAGGACCAGCGCACCTGCGGCCCCGTAGGTGGAGGCAGCACCCATGCGCCCGAGATAGAGCGCCAGCAGGAATTTACCGATCGAGAATAGGCACGATGTCATGAAGGCTCCCGCCCAGACGTCCTTCCAACGGACATCCGCATCGGGCAGGATCTTGAAGATCATCGCGAACAAGAGCGTGATCACCGAAAGCGAAACCACGCTGTTCAGAGACAACCAGACAAAGGGCGGAACCGGCAACACCGTGCCGATCCATGAGGTCGCCGCCGCCACCGCCGTCGAGAGAACCAGTGAAACAAGGAGCATGAATCCGATCACCAGAACCATGCTCAGCGACATGATGCGGTCCCACGCCAGCGCCATGAAGACTCCTTCCGGGCTTCGCCTTGATGTTCCAAACGGTGTTCATCGCATCCTTCAACTGCGCGAACACGCCGGATGCGCTGACCAGCAACACGATGAATCCGATGATGGCCATCGTGCCGTTTTTCCCGCTGGTGCTCGCGCCCTTGATCATCTGCTGGATGGCGGATGCGGCTTCCGCCCCCAGAGCCCCGGTCAGTTGTTCCTTGATCGCTCCACGCGCCGCGTTCTCACCAAAAATGGTCCCGGCGATCGAGATGGCCACGATCAGCAGCGGAGCCATGGAAAAAACCGAGTAGTAGGCAAGCGCCGCGCTCAGGCGCATCGCCTTGTCCTCCATGAACGACCGGCCCGTATCCTTGATAATCCCGATTGCCTTCATGGGGTCACGTCGCAGCAGGTTACGGACCCGTCCTCAGCGGAACTGCCTCTGGCCCTCCTGATAGAAGTATCCCGCGGTCGCCAGCCGATCCACCAGCGCTTCGGGATCGAGGTTGTGTGTCTTCACGAGATCATCGAGTGATTCGCTGTTGTTCCTGAGTTCGGTATTCACAAGTCCCACGAGGAGATGCGGGTCCATGCGGAGGTAATTTGAAAGGTCCACCTTGAGAACCTGCCAAACGCGAACCGGCGCGACAAGACAAAGGGTTCAACCTTCCGCGGCGTTCTGCTGGCGGGCGATGTCGTTGAGGGTCAGCCAACCTAACATCTTCTTCGGGTCCGAGGGACTCACCACGGGAACCTGTTGAAGATCATTGGCAATCATCCGGTGGGCGGCGTCCCGGATCGATGAATCGAGGGGAACACCGTGGATTTCCTGATGTTTCACCAGTGCGATCACCGCTTCCTCCTCCTCGCCATTCACGAGTTCGGAATGAGTGACGATCCCGACCAACTTGCCCTCGCCATCCATCACCGGATAGGCCCTGAATTTCTTGTCCTCCACGATGATCCGCTTGAGTGCTTCGGCTGGCGAACGGGTGCCATCCAGCGAGAAAACCTCGTGGGTCATGATCGACTGCACCGGGAGTTTGCGATAGTCCTGCGCTCCCCGGTAAGCCGGAAGCTTGCGCAGGCTGACACCATCCTGGAGAAGAAGGGCGCTGTAGAGGCTGATCGGTTGCAAACGCCTCGCGATCTGCCAGGCAAGCATGTTCCCGGCCATCAACGGCAGGATCAGTGAATAGTTTCCTGTCATCTCGAAGATGATGATCAGCGAGGTGAAGGGACATCGGATCACGGCCGCGAACATCGCTCCCATGCCGAGAAGCACACAGCCACCGATGACCTTCGCATCCGCGGGAAACGCGGGAATCCATTCGCCAAGATGCTGCAGGTCGGCGAGTCCCACGCCGATCAGCCCCCCTAACATCCCGCCGAGGAAAAGAGTCGGCGAGAACAGGCCGCCGGATCCGCCGGAAGCGTAGTTGATCACCACGGCGAGGAATTTCAGAACCAGCAAGGTCCCGATGATTCCAACCGAAAGCTGATAGGCGAATGCCGACTCCAGGCTGTCGTAGCCGATGCTGAACACCGAGTTCCGCGCATTTCCCAAATGACCGGTGAAATAGAAACCCGCGAGCCCCAGGATGCCGCAGGAGAGTCCGCCTGCAGCGGGATTGAGCCATAACGGCATCCGGCTCCGATGCCGGAACCACGACCTCAGGTTCAAGGTGCTGCGGACAAAAAGATGACCGATCAAGCCAGCGGCGAGCCCAAGCGGCAATGCCACGAGCATCCAGGCCGACGTCTTGAAATCCACGGCGATCCTGGCCGTTAGAACGGGATCCTCACCCAGCATGGTGCGCGAGACGGCTGCTGCCGTGACTACGGCGACTACCATGCCGCCGAGGGCTTTCATCGAGAAATTGTCGAGAAGCTCCTCAAAGACGAAGGTCAGGGCCGACAGGGGAGCATTGAACGCAGCCGCGATTCCCGCAGCCATTCCGACGGGCAACATCGACTGCACGCGCGCCGGATCGTGAAATGCCCATCGACCGATTCGCGAAGAGATGGCGGCGCTCACATGAACCGTGGGCCCCTCGCGACCGAGGCTGTTTCCGAGACCGACATAGAGACTGCCCAGAATGAAACGCCAGATCCCGGCGCGACCGGAGACCTTGCCCCCCTTGTTGTAGTAGGCGGCCTTCGTCTGTGGAATTCCGCTTCCTGCCGCATCGGGGGCGAAGTGGTGGACCACAAGCCCCACCATCAGACCACCGAAAGTCGGCGCAGCCAGAAGGATTGCACAAAACCAGACAGGATCCCTGTGCTCCGCCTGTTTCCAGAGCCATTCGAAAATATGATGGATGGAAAGATGAAATGCCACGGCAGCAAGGCCGCACAGGAATCCCACCAGAACGCACAAGGCGAGAAACCGTTGTCCGTCATTGAGACGCTTGCGCATCCAGTCGGGTAAGGTTTTTCGTGCAACGTCACTCATCAATCTCCGAGGGGCGGTAACATGGCCCTCCGTTATTGACCAGCGAAGACCGGGAGCAGTTTTGTAATGGCATGGCTCGCCTTGATCCCACGATGGGATGCAGGGCAGCAAACCAGCCAGCCGCAGCAGGTATCCCGGCGTGAATCATTCCATTAGAAATTTTCCGCCCGTGATGGACCCGTATCCTTGTATGTCGAAAGGACTTTCGAGCCCGGCGGGAAGATTGTTCCAAGGCCGGATCTCACTTGTCCCACGCGAAGTCGTCGCCCTTGGCCGCTTTTGCCACCGACTTGTCAGCGGTCGGCTGTGGCGTCTTCACCTCCTTGCCCAACTGCTCTTGAAGTTTCTTGTGGCGCTCCCCTGAACTGGCACCTTTCTCACCGGTTAGTTGCTCGGTCTCGGCCTCGAGATAGGGATCCTCGTCTCCGCCTTTCGTGGGATCACCGCCCATGGCGACCGTTGCCTCATCGATTTGTGCTGAACGGGACGCGATCTTGTCCAAGGCAACCTGATATTTCGCAACGAGCCCCTTGATGTCACCGACGGACCTGATTTCAGACATCGCATCCCGGAAAGCCTGAACCCGTGTGGGAGATTGGACAAACCAGCCGAATCCACCACCGGTCAATCCACCGACCACCAGCAGCGTCATGATCAATTCACGCTTCCTCTGACGGGACTTGCGCTTGAGTTGGGCATCCAAAAGGGCACCCAATTCAGCGGAACTCGCGGCGTCGAGCCCCGCATTGGGCATGGGCACAACCAGGTCACTGGCGACTGTCATCACCGGCATCCCACCTTCAACCTGTTGTATCGGGACCGGTTGAGGTGCTGGCTGGAAAAGCGGACCTGGCGCGGGGGCAGGAGCAGCCAAGGAAGGCGATGTCGGGAATACCCGTTCAAGTGGCTTCGTAACCGAAGAGCCATCCTTGAGGGCCGCTTCGAAAAGATGCTTGAGCTTGTCTTCTTGAGTCATGAAAAGACAAATAGCCTGATATTTAAGATTTATGAATTACGTGTTTGCGTAGTCCATTGAAATAAGGCCCTTCCTTTCTCTATCAGCCATCTCGAACTCCCCGGATCCTTGTTCGGAAATTCAAGAAGGGTTCAAGACAACCCCAATCTAACAATCTATTTTCGTTCCTTGTCGCCATCCAATCCGAATTCGGAAGAGAGATGGGCATGGCTGTGATTGACGAACACCGAGGATCCGAGCGGGTGATGATCACCCAGCACATGCTTCATGCCCTTGCGATACAGATCCACCATCCTCGCACCGGCCTCCACCGCGAGCGTCATGGAAGAGGGAGCGGACTGATTCAGGAAATCGGCATCCTCCTCAACGGAAGCCTCGCCCATCTCGATGTGATTCAGCAGAGCCTCGATCTTTTCCATCCGGACGGAATCGGGTTCGCCGCGGAGTCGTGACTCCTCGAAATTGCGTTTCAACGCCTTATCTTCGATCTTGAGCAATTCCAGACGCCGAAGGAGTTCCTGTCCCGCAGGTTGGCCGATCTCTTGAATCTCCTTCTCCAATTTCTCAAGCTTCGCATCGACTTTCGCGATCTTCTTTTCCAGCAAGTCAGTGTCCATGATATTTGATTTCATTGGTTGTTGTGGGTTGGATTGAAAGGATGTGAGCCACCTGGCAAGTTATCCGGCGCAAATCGACAGCGCAACGCGTTTTTCATGACCCGGGGCGCAAATCAGAATGCAGAACGACAAATCGTCCCGGTTCAGAAAGCCGATGCGGCAGTCCCCGAAATCGGACGGTTTGGCATCGCTTCACCTGAACGTTCAGGCAGAGGAAAGCCCTCGAGATTTGCAAATTCCACGGAATCCGGCACTGCCACGGCATGCCTCATTTCATAAAGGATGATGGTAACGGCCACGATTGACGAGAATCCCAACGAACCGGCGATTATCCAGCCTGCGGTATTGGAGAGTCCTAATCCAATGACCAAAGCCATCGTGATCCCCCCGACCCACACAAGGCAAGAGGCTCCAATGATGAAGCTAGCTGCAATTGATGGAAAAACGGGTTTCATTTCGGAAAGTAGACTCAGGGGTTTAGGATTTCAATATCGGGAATTCATCATTTCACGAGATCGACATGTGATATGACCAGATCAGTATTCACCAGGTTCCGCGCGTCGCAGGACCACCTGATAGTTTCCACGTTCGAAGAGCACTCCCTTTTCAGCACCGGTCATTCGCCAAATGCCTCTGGCGACCGCTTTGGTTGAGCCCTCGGAGTAGGGATTGCCGATGACCATGCTGCCTTGCTTCGGAAAATACTGCCACGCCATGATCCTGACTTTCACGTTCGGATTCTGGCGCATTGAAATGGCAACCGATCCACTGAGTTTCCCAGCTTGGATGCCTTTCCCAAAATCGAGGAAGTACTCACGATCCACCGTGGCGGGAAACATCGGATCGGAGCTGGATATCACCTTGTAAATGCCGCGAAAGCCCTCCCGAGACCCATCGGGTATATCGGCGACCAACGGGGACAAGGGAAAAAACGTGACCAATGCGCCAACGATCGCGGACTTGAAATAGCTACTTCCGTTGCGGGCTGGAGCGGCGTTTGATGGACTTGCTTTCATGCTACTCCTCCTAGCTTGACGCGTGCCTGTCGCACGAAAGCCCGCTGTTGCAAGATCTGCGGGCGTCCGGCGCATTTACGACCCTATCCGCCGAATGCAGAATGCACGACTATTGGATCAGATTGCCACCTTCAGGCGGCGTCATCGACTGGAATTTCCTTTCGAAAGCTTTCGCTTTACCGATTCAATGCGACTCGGTGAAGGATAACCCCAGTTCGTTCTCCAAGCCGGTGATCCGCGCCCGCTCACGGGGCTCGATGAGGGCAAAGGACGTTCCCTTTTTTCCAGCCCTCGCGGTTCTGCCGCTACGATGGGTGTAGTACTCCGTTTGCTCGGGAAGCTGGTGATGAATGACGAAGGACAAGCCCTCAACGTCAATTCCACGGGCTGCGACGTCGGTGGCGATGAGAAACTGGAAACGCTCCTTCTTGAAAGAGCGCATGATCGTATCACGCTCCTTCTGGGTCAGATCGCCCTGGATGACCTCAACCGGGTAGCCCCGCGACTTCAATTGCTTCCCGAGAAGAATGGCTCCGGCCTTTGTCCGGCAGAAAATCACGCCGCGGTTGTCCTGCTGGCGTTTGAGAAAGTCGGCGATGAAATCGGTTTTCTCGTCGCGGCTGCAAATCACGAACCGGTGGTCGATGTCGCGATTGACGACGTGCCCCTTGTCGATTTTCAGCACATGGGGCTTTTCCGACATGCAGTCCTTGGCAAGGCTGTGGATGGCATCGGGAATGGTGGCCGAGAACAGCCATGTCCCGCTACGTCCTCTCGTTAGACCGGTGATCTTGATGAGCTCCTTCTTGAATCCCATGCTCAACATCTCATCCGCCTCGTCCAGCACGAGGTATTTCACGTTGGCGAGGGTGAGCGCCTTTTTCTGGATCAGGTCGATCAACCGCCCCGGAGTCGCGACGACGATGTGGGTCGGCCGTTGCAACGCGGCAACCTGCCGGTCGAAGTTGTCTCCACCGCTAAGAACCTCCACGAAGATCTTTTGTTTGCAGTACTTGGTGTAGCGGAAAAGCTGCTTGCCGATCTGCTTGGCAAGTTCGCGGGTCGGTGAAATCACCAGTCCCTGGATTTGATTCGAACCCGGATCGATCCTGGAAAGCAGGGGCAACCCGAAGGCGGCGGTCTTGCCGGTTCCGGTCTGGGCTTGTGCTATCAGATTCACGCCCTTTTCCAGCAGGAGCGGTATCGCCTGGATCTGGATGTCCGTGGGACTCGTGATTCCGAGGTCCTTGAGGCCTGCGACAAGGTCGTCACGCACTCCGAGTTCTTTGAAGTTTTTCAATGTTTTGATTCCTGATAGATTGGGACCCGGCGGCATTCGCAGGGACAAGTCATGATCGTTAGACCATCTCCCGGGCCAGTGCGGCGGCACCGATGATTCCCGCCTCATGCCCGAAATTGGCGGGGAGGACCATCAGGTGGTCCTTGAAGGGGCCTGAAAGCTGGTTGAAGAGATGCTGCTTCACGGGATCGAACAACAATTCTCCGGCGCGGGCAACTCCCCCGCCGATGACAATGGCCTGCGGGTTGAGCAGCCAACAGCAATTCATCACCGCGGTGGCGACGAGCTTGCCGACGAATTCCCATTCCGCCAAGGCGATGGCATCGCCCTGATGGGCTGCCGATGCCAACGCGGCTGGCGAACATTCCATCAGGGATTTGGAAATCCCCTCCCTGGCATAAGCCTCGCGGGCGCGGGAAGTGATCTCGCCATTTCCCACGTATTCTTCCAGCGCACCCATGTTTCCATAATGCCCGGTCTTCCCTTGATAATCGACAGACGTCTGGCCGATTTCGCCAGCGCCGTGAAATGCTCCGCGGATCATTTGTCCGTTCGCAATCACCGCCCCGCCCACTCCAGTGCCCATGGCGATGAAGATCACGTGCTCGAAACCGCGGCCCGCTCCACATTTCCATTCGGCAAAGGCCATGCAGTTCGCGTCGTTATCGACGATCACGGGAAGTTGGATGCGGTTCCCGAGGATCATCTTGAGCGGGACCGACTCCCAGTCCTGAACGTTGGTCAGGTTGTAAACGAGACCTTTCTCAAAATCGACAAAGCCCGGCATTCCCACTCCCACGGCGACAATCCCGGGATGCCTTGCCCGCAGGTCCTCCACCACCCGCACCATGGCATCGATCAACTCTCCATGAGTGCTGAACTCCTGGGTGGCGATCGGAGGGGCACTGTCGATGATGTGGCTCTGATATACCACGGCGATCTTCACCGTGGTTCCTCCGAAATCGATGCCGATGGTAAGGGGGCTGTCGCTCATTTCCCGGCAAGACCACTCCAATACCGATCAAATGGCACGATAAATTCGACGGGCGGATTCACAAAAAGACCCTGGAGGCCACCTGTCGCAACCCGTCCATGGTCAAGTCGGGGTCCACGACGTCGATTTCGGCCATCCCGCGTGCGATCAACGCCGCATCTCCCCCGGTCGCCACGATGACGGGCTCACCTGCAAGCTCTTGGCGGATTTTCGTGATGATTTCCTTCACCAATCCCCGGTAGCCATAAACCGCGCCCACCTGCATCGCGTGTTCCGTGGACTTGCCGATGGCGGACGGAGGTTCCTCCAGCTCGATCTCGGGAAGCAACGCCGTCCTGCGCGTAAGGTATCCGGACATGGCTCCGAGCCCCGGGGCGATCACTCCACCGCAGTAGGCCGGCTTTTCGGAAATCACGTCAAACGTCACGGCAGTCCCGAAGTCGATGACAATGGCCGGTGCCCCGTGACGGGTCAGGACACCTGCCGCATTCGCAAGGCGATCCGCGCCGATCTGAGCCGGCTGAGGGTATTCGATTCCAAGTCCGAGCGGACTGCTGCCGTTGAGAAAATGAAGCGGATATTCACCTTCGAAATGTTTTTTCAAGATCATCGCCTTTTCGGGAACGACCGAGCAGACCATCACTCCCTCGAATTCCAGTCCATCTAGCAGGTCATGAAGGGATCGTGAGGTGATCTCGTTGGTCACAATGACGCC
Source organism: uncultured Verrucomicrobiae bacterium (assembly GCA_963810445.1). Taxonomy (GTDB): domain Bacteria; phylum Verrucomicrobiota; class Verrucomicrobiia; order Verrucomicrobiales; family Akkermansiaceae; genus Luteolibacter. The sequence goes on from CAWENZ010000058.1 coordinate 88,696, forward strand.
TCTCCAATCGAGCAGCCTGTCCTGATTCCCCAAGGCGAATTTTGTCCTTGAGTTTGAGTTGTCGATCAACAGCCAGGCCATGAATTACCAATGGTTGGTGGTGAAATTACGGTAGCCGGAATTTCCGAGATCCGGGGAATGCGGACCGGTTCTGACGACCAGTCTGCCTTCGTTGATGAACAACGAAACGGGCCCTGCCAGATCGGTCGGCTCAAGCCAGAATTTGACCCAGATTTCGTCGGTCTTTTGATCCGTCGATACTACCGAGCGTCATATTCGCGGGCTTTGTTTTTTTACCGTTTCCAGATTCCAGCACTACCGACTGTTGCAGGTTAAACGAAGCTCCCGGCCGATACTTTCAAATGCACCTCCACCCAATAGTATGAGCTATCGCGGGTGACAAGCGTCTCCAGAATCCTGCACCCGGCGGCAGGATCCGAAACCCAGGCATAGGGTCGCAACCACGTCCACGCGGCAAAGCCAGAGGCGGCAACCAGAGCTGTGGCTATGAGGTATCGCAGGTAATTCCGCTTCACTCCGCGAGAGGACCCTCCAGGATCGCCGCATGCAAACGAAAAGGGTGGGCCGCTTCCGGCCCACCCTCGTTATTTGAGATTCGTGACTTTGAGGTCGTTCAGTCGGTATAGGCGGGAGCTCCGTGCTCGGCAATATCCAGACCTTCTTCCTCTTCCTGAGCGTCAACACGGACACCGATGGTGAACTTGAGAACCAGGAAAAGAACAAGTGAGGCGACAAAGGCGAAGGCACCGATCGAGAAGGTTCCGATCAACTGGGTCATGAAGCTGTGTTCTGGTATTGGTGCTCCAGATGCCACCGGCCAGGGTGCCGAAGACACCGCAGACACCGTGAACCGACACAGCACCAACCGGATCGTCGATCTTGAGCTTGTCGAAGAAGATGACCGAGAAAACCACAAGAACACCGGCAATGGCACCCACAAGCACGGCCTGCCATGGATTGATCACGTCGGCACCGGCGGTGATACCGACCAAACCGGCGAGGATGCCATTGAGTCCCATTGAAAGGTCAGGCTTCTTGAGAACGCCCCACGAGCAGAAGGTCGCACCAAGACCGCCAGCGAAGCCAGCCATGGCGGTGGTCACGAACACACGGGAAACCAACTGAGGATCCGCGCTGAGAACCGAGCCGCCATTGAATCCAAACCAGCCGATGAAGAGGGCGAACACACCGGTGAGGGCGAAGGGAAGATTGTGAGGAAGCACAGGCTTGACTCCATCCTTGGTGTATTTTCCACGACGCGGCCCAAGAACGAGAATCGCTGCGAGCGCGGCGAATCCACCGAAGGCGTGAACCAGAGTGGATCCGGCGAAGTCGTAGAATCCCTTGGTTTGAAGCCAGCCGTCAGCCCCACTTCCATGAGCCGGTGATCTGGGTAGAAGAACATGACGAGAAGGTGGCGTAGATCATGAAACTGGAGAGCTTCACCCGCTCCGCGACAGCACCAGAAACGATCGTGGCGGCCGTGGCGGCGAACATCGCTTGGAAGATGAAGTCCGACCAGTAGGTGTAAGTTGACTCCGTATGCGGTGGTCATGTTGGCGGCAATGTCGGCACCGGCGAAAGCTGTTCGTCAGGGGAGAGCCCAGTGGCGAAATACCCCTTCGAATCGTCCAGTTTGTCCCGGGATACATGGAATTGAATCCCCAAACCATGTAGGTCAAGGCTCCGATGCAGACGATGAACACGTTCTTGAACATGATGTTCACGCAGTTCTTCTTCTGGCACATTCCGGATTCAACGGCGGAGAATCCAAGGTGCATGATGAAAACCAAGGCCGCTGAAATGAGAATCCAAAGGTTATTCACCGTGAACATGGCGGCGTCCGGGCCAGCCATGAAGGCTTCGTAACTTCCTTCCGCCGGTGGTTCCGCAGCAGGGGTGGCATCCGCCGGTGCGGCGTCTGCCGCGGGGGCCACTACTTCGGTGGCCGGTGGAGGCGGAGTTTCATCCTGCGCATAGGCAGTGATGGACATTGGAATGGCGAGGAACGCGATTGCTGCTGCCGTGAGGGCTCGCACTTTGATGAGATGTCGACTGGTCATGGTGGTCAGGGTTGATCGAATGTTTGAGTGCTTGTCCCGACGATTACAAATCCTCGAGGGTTGCAACGCGCCACTAAGCATCCACCGTGCCAAGAACAAAAAACCGGCTAATCCACTGATAACACAAGCTAACACCCACGAAAAAAATTATCGGAAGTTTTCGATTCTCGCTTGCCATCACCCATCCACGAGCCTATCCCACCGGCAAGCGGAACGCTGATCCTTGCCAAATAATTCTGGACAAATCCTTCGGACATGTGAACTATTCGCCGACCGGAGATTCTCCAGCATGTATTTGGCATGTGGGATGTCATATCCGACTCGGTCCTGTCTGTCCCGGTTTCGGGTTCAGCAAGGACGCAAGCAGCAACCGAAAACCAACATAACAAAATGCAAAACTACTGCAAAACCATTGGCGCCTTGGCCGCTGCCTCCGCCCTTGTGGCCGGCAACGCTCAGGCGGAAGTCGAATACGAAATCCACGCGGGTTACTCCAGCGAATATCTTTTCCGCGGAGTTGACACCGGTGACCACCTCACGGAAGTCGGCATTGATGCCTCGTCCGACCTTGGCAATGGCTTCACCCTCTCCGGCGGAGTCTGGGCAGCAGCCTTTGATTCCCCAGCAGCCACCGGCAACGAAATCGACAGCGAAATCGACTGGTATGCTGAAATCGGCAAGGACCTGGGATTTGCCAACGTCTCCGTCGGCTACATCTACTACTGGAACGTCGGCGCCCTTGGCGAAGACCAACAGGAAGTTCCATTCACCATCTCCCGTGACTTCGGCGCGTTCGAGGCCTATCTGACCTACTTCTGGAAGGTCGATGGTCCTTCCAACGAAGGCTACTCCGAGCTTGGCGTTGCCAAGAGCTGGGAACTCAGCCCTTGCCTGAACCTGAACGTGTCCTCCAACGTCGGATACCTTGTCCAAGGTGGTGATTTCACCGCATGGACCAACAAGGTCTCCCTCGACTGGGGATTTGCAGAGCACGCCAAGGTTTCTCCTTTCGTCGCCGTTTCTCTCGGACTTGGCGATAGCGGTGAAGGCGGAATCTGGGGCAGCACCGACAACGAACTCCTCGGCGGTTCGATGCTCAGCGTCAGCTTCTAATCCAGAGGCCAGTCGTTCGACTTAAAATCATTCGAGGGCGGTTGCGCGAGCAACCGCCCTTTTTTTATTTGGCACTCGTGATTCCGGACTTGGAAATCGGGAATTCCACGCAAAAGCTCCCGCCATGTTTCTTGGTCTAGATTCGTCAACACAGTCCCTGACAGCCGTCGTGATCCAGGCGGATACTTCCCGGATCGATTGTCAGGTATCCGTCAATTTCGGCAGTGAAATTCCTGGCTATCAGTCTCCTAGCGGATTTATCCCGGGAGGAAAGGGAGGCGAGGTTCATGCCAATCCCTTGATGTGGTTGGACGCCCTGGATCTCCTGCTATCCCGACTCTCTTCAGTTACCGACCTTTCCAAGATCAAGTGTATATCAGGTTCCGGCCAACAACACGGCTCGGTCTATCTGGATGGGAAGTTCGACGAACTGCTTGCAAAGCTTGATCCCTCGTTGGACCTCGCGAGCCAGATTTCACCGCACCTGACCCGCAAGACCTCGCCGATCTGGATGGACACATCGACCGGTGCCGAATGCGCGGAAATCACTGAATCCCTTGGAGGCCCTGGGGAGATTTGTCGGCGAAGTGGATCCGTTGCGATCGAGCGCTTCAGCGGGCCCCAGATCCGCAAATTCTTCAAGACCGAGCCGGATGCCTACGCGGAAACGGGGCGAATCCATCTGGTCAGTTCTTTCATGGCATCGATCCTTGCTGGAAAGTCCGTACCGATAGATTTCGGCGACGGAGCCGGCATGAATCTTCTCAACCTGGCAAGGCTCGGATGGGATACGGACTTGTTGGCCGCCACCGCTCCCGATCTTGAAAAAAGACTGCTCCCCCCGGCCGCTACCACGACGATTCAGGGCGGCATATCCAAGTATTTCTGTTCGAAATACGGTTTTTCGGAAAATTGCCAGGTTGCTCTTTTCACAGGTGACAATCCAGCCTCTCTCGTCGGCATGGGAGCCACTTCCCCGGGGAATGTCGTCATCTCCCTTGGCACCAGCGATACCTTCTTCGCCGCCATGCCTGGCCCCAAAACCGACCCTAACGGTTACGGTCATGTCTTCGGCAATCCGGCTGGCGGATTCATGTCACTCATCTGTTTCCGGAACGGATCTCTTGCCCGTGAGGCCCTGCGTGACAAGCTGGGTGTGGACTGGTCGGCCTTTGATCAGGATGAACTCGCAACGACCGCGTCACACGCCGGAGAGAACCTGATGTTGCCATTTTACGGGCCTGAAATCACCCCTCGTCACGATTTCACAGAACCCGTTTTGAACGGTTCCGAAGAGTTTGAATCAGGAGCGATCCCCGCTCTTCAGGTTCGGGCCCTGCTGGAAGGTCAGTTTCTCAACATGCGACTCCACTCGCAATGGATGGGGGTGAAGGCCGAGCGAATCAGGTTGACCGGCGGGGCTTCCAAAAATGACGGAATTGCCCAAATGGTGGCGAACATTTTCCAGTGTCCCGTCGAGAGGCTTGATGTCTCGAATTCCGCCGCCTTGGGAGCCGCTCTCGTGGCGGCGACCGCTTGCGGTCACAATCTTCCCGCGTTGCAGGAAAAATTCTGCGAGGCATCGCCGGGATCAATCCTTCAGCCGGACGCGGTTCTCAGGGATGTTTACGACAAGGCTCTTGAGCGATTCAAGACCTTGCTTTCCGAGAACATCTGAATCACCCAATCCGGTTTTTCCCACTTTCTTCAAGAATCATGATCGACCAATTCGCCAACCGCTTCATCTGTGACCTTGTGGCCTACGAGCCCGGCAAACCCATCGACGAGACCGCCCGGGAACTCGGTATCGATCCGTCGCGGATCGTCAAGGTGGCATCTAACGAAAATCCTCTGGGGCCGTCGCCGTTGGCCAAGGAAGCCATGCGCCAGGCAATCGAGGAGGCCCACATCTATCCGGACGGCGGAGGTTACCGATTGCGCAACGCGATCGCGGAATCATTCGAAATGGAACTTTCTAACGTGGTGATCGGGAACGGTTCCAATGAGATCATCGAGCTCCTTTGCCACACGTTCCTGAATCGCGATGCGGAACTGATCGCGGCGGAACATGCATTCGTCGTTTACAAGCTCATGGCGACGCTTTTCGGAGCAAAATATGTTGAGGTTCCTGATCCCGGGTTCGTTCACGATCTCGACGCGATGGCAGCCGCGATCAATTCCAACACACGCCTGGTCTTCATCGCCAACCCTAACAACCCCACCGGCACCATGGTGGACCAGGCCGCGATCGACCGGTTCATGGCCAAGGTTCCGGAACACGTCGTCGTCGTCTTCGACGAGGCTTACTACGAATTTCCCGATTCCCCACCGGACACCCTGAAATATGTCCGCGAGGGGCGGAACGTCTGCGTGCTGAGAACCTTTTCCAAGATTCATGGGCTGGCAGCCTTGCGCGTGGGATATGGGCTTGCCTCAAAGAACCTCGCAACCCTCCTCCAGAAGGCGAGACAGCCTTTCAACGTGAACGCGATCGCCCAAGCAGGCGCCCTTGCCGCACTCGGGGATCACGCGCACATTGAGATGACCCGCGAGATCAACCGCAAGGGCATGGAGTTTTATGAAAGGGAATTTGCCGCTCGCGGCCTGCAGTTCGTTCCGAGCTTTGCGAATTTCCTGTTGGTGAGAACCGGAAATGGCGACGAGGTGTTTCGGGACATGCTGAAGCAGGGCGTCATCGTCCGGGCCATGAGCAGCTATAAGCTGCCTGATTGGGTGCGCATTTCCATCGGCACCGAAAGCCAGAACCAGCGTTGTCTGGAAGTTCTGGATTCCGTCCTGGTCAGCACCTCCGCGGTGCCTTGAAGTTTTGCCGACCGGATTTGACAGATCGGTTTTGATTTCCTAATTTTTGGGCGGGGACGGCTTTTAACCATGGCAGACAATTTGATTTCAGCAACGCAAAGAGAGTTCCGTTGCAATCATTGTGACGGTAAAATCCTGATTCCCAAGGATTTACCCCCAACGACAGGACCTTGCCCGCACTGTACGGGCGTGATCACTTCTCCAGACCCGGACAAGACCACGATCGCGGTGAGTGTGCCGGTCGCTGCGGTCAAACCTCCACCGTCAATTCCCTCCCCTCCTCCAGCCGCACAACCGGCGGACATCTCCGCCAATCTTCCTCCGTCTCCGCCACCTTCACCACGATCATCGCCGCCGCCACCGCCGGCGGTGGTTTCCCCTCCCCCACCTGTGCCGGTTGAGTCTGTCTTGCCGCAGAATATTCCAAGCGACACAAGAGGCAACATCCCGGTCAGTGCCAATGTGGCATCCCGTGATCTATCCGAGATGATCGGAAAAGTCCCAGCGCCCGAAGTTTCAAAAAAGAAGGCGAAGATCAAGAAGCAGAAGGATCCCAATTCTCCCAAAGCACACCGGAGCGGACTCATTCCGGTCATGCTGGTCCTTCTGGCATTGATTCTGGCTGGCGGAGGGGTTGTCTATTTCGCCTCTCAGGAACTCTCGAAAAACATCGCTCCTCCCAACGTCAAGGCGACGGGTGGAGATCCCGGAATCAACGAGTCCAATTACATTCGGATCGGCTGGCAAAAGGATGCCTATCAGCTTCTCCGGAGTTACATGGATGCGACCACCTGTGAGGGAAAACTCCCTTACATCCTCAACGGAGAACAACTCGCACCAAAGATTGAGGATTTTTACGGTGGCGGAGTCATCAATGATTCCGACACCCCGGCGGATGGCTTTTCCGTCTATGAATTGAGCGAAGCCGACCGCAAGCGCGGGCTCTTCATGATGATCTACGATCTTCCCCCGCAATTCGACATGAAGGAATTCTTCAGGCCCTTGGCGAGCCTTGAGGTGCAGTACGGGATCGACGAAGCCGATTTGCTCCTCAGCACCTTGGCCAAGGTTGGAAATTTCGCGATGGAGCCACTGAGGGTTCACGCATTTTTCAAGCGTACGACTGATGGTCTAAAGCTCGACTGGGAAATCTTCGCCCAGACAAAATACCGGACTTTTCTGAATTTCGTCGAACTGCCCGAACCCGGCGACACCAAGGTGTTTCGTGTTTTCGTCGTTGAGGACGTGCCGGAGAAAGGCCGCGCCGTGGCTGGAACCCGCACCTATCGTCTGGTGGATCCCGCGAACACAACCGACACCGCCCGGGTCAATGTGAAGGTGGACTCGGAAACGGGTCGTGCCCTCTCGCTCATCAATTGGCGTGAAACCAAGGAAAGCCGCCCGATCACCAAAACCGCGACCGTGGAACTCAAGTGGACGGGTGAGGCAAACGACCCCGAATTGTCCATCAGCAGATTCATTTGCTGGGAATTCCTCGGACTGGGTGGGCAGGAAACTCCGGCCACCGCCTCCACGAAGTAACTCCCCGATGAAAGCCCTGCCCGACCCGCATCGCTCGACGATCGCCGCGGTCGCCACTCCCCACGGCATGGGAGCGGTTTCCATGCTGCGAATTTCCGGACCGGATGCGATACGAATCGCCGATCTGGCGACAGGAGGAAAGGCATCCCCGCTCCTGTCGAGGACCGCTCATCACTGCAAGGTCTTGAACGCTGCGGGAGAAATCCTTGATGATGGTTTGCTGACGGTTTTCCGCGCGCCTAACAGCTACACGGGCGAGGATTGTGTCGAGTTCACCGGCCACGGCGGGATCCTGGTCACTCGCGAGATTTTCAACCGCATTCTCGCCTGTGGAGCCATCACGGCGGGTCCGGGGGAATTCACGCAAAGGGCATTTCTAAACGGGAAGCTGGATCTCACGCAGGCGGAGGGAATCATGGACCTCATTTCAGCACAGACCCGGCTTTCCATGAGGGCCGCACGAAGTCAGTTGGAAGGAAATCTCGGGAAAAGGACCACTGAAGCAAGGGACGATCTTTTGGAGACCTTGGCGCACCTGGAAGCTTGGATCGACTTTCCGGAAGAGGACATCGATCCCCAAACCGGAACTCTGTTGAGTGGTCGCATCGAAAGCGTCCTGAACGTGATCAACTCCCTACTGGCAACAGCCGATCAGGGGCGGATTCTGAGAGAGGGAGTCAGGACGGTGATTTTCGGAGAACCGAACGTGGGAAAATCCAGCCTCTTGAATCGTCTTCTCGGCTTTGAAAGGGCGATTGTCAGCGATATCGCCGGAACCACCCGCGACACGATCGAGGAAGTGGTCAACCTCCAAGGCATCCCTCTAAGGCTCGTCGATACCGCCGGAGTGCGTGAGGCGTCCGATCAAATCGAGGCGAAAGGAATTCAACGGACCGTGCGCCAAATCGAGTCCGCCGACCTGCTTCTGGAAATTGCCGACGGCAGCCGGGCGAAACCTGCGGATGCCGTTTTACCAGTGACCCTTGCCAAGCATCTCCGGGTTTTGAACAAGGGAGACTTGGGCGAACACGCCTCGTGGAAAGGAATCGACGCCGTGCGCATTTCCTGCGAAAGCGGCAATGGATTCGAATCCCTTTCCGACTCCATCCGCGACGCGCTCCATTTTGGCGAATCGGACTGGGGTGAGCATGCGGTGGCCATCAACGCCCGGCATCAAGCCAGCCTGCAACTCGCCCGCACCTCGCTGATGGCGGCGCTTGAACTTATCAATGACCGCTCTGCCGATCCCGAACTTGCTGCCATCGATCTCCGAGAAGCGCTCGACGCTCTTGGTGAAATTCCCGGTCGAGTGGATACGGAAGACCTGCTCGGGGTGATTTTCAGCAGTTTTTGTATCGGAAAGTGACGAAACTACTCGCTTGCCCCAAGAATGCGCGCTTGGTCAAAGTCGAAGGGCGTCAATTCGAGAACGACCCGTTCCTCGTTGGCGAACACGTGCTCCGCATCGGTAAGGGGCTTCGAAAGATGGGCAAGAATGACTTTTCCATTGGGCAACGACACCCGATACAGAACCGGGTTCAGGTTCTCCATGATTGTTCCAATCGCATGTATGGTGGCATCCGGCATGTCTCGGCGAAAGTTCAGCTTGATTCCGGCGTTCGGACAAGCCCGACTCGTCATCATTTCAACAGATTTTCCCGATGACGAATGACGAGCTTGCTTGACGCCATGCCCGGGGCAATTGATCATCCTGCGGGTAGGTCGTCCACATCGGTTTGACGACATTACCGAACCATCCTCTCAATCGCATTCATCGCCATGAACCTCCGTTTTTCCACCGCTATCGCCGCTCTTGGGTGTGTCTTTCTTGCTTCGTGTTATCCCTACAACGAGAACCAGCATAAGAAGCAAAATACCAAGCCTGCCGAGAAATCCTTGACCAGTGCTGAACAGCAGAAACTGAAGGAACAACGGGACAAGCTGAAGGCAGAGGAAGAAAAAAAATCGACTGATAACCTCGTGGAGAAGCCCACGGATCCCACTGGTTCCGGCTCCGGCACGACTGGCCCCAACAAGCCACCGGTTGAGGAAAAGCGCACGGATTACGCCTTCGCCAACAAGGTTCCAGGCAAGGAAGGCTTCGTCTTCAGCCCTTACAACAACAAGATTGTTGACGTTCGCGATATCCCTAGCGGAACCCTCGTGCAAGATCCTACCTACACGGGTGCCGGCAAGGGCTACTTCCGGGTTCCCTGAGATTTCATCTTTTTCCCGGCAAACCTATCCAGGGAAACCGACCGGGTCCGGAACACTGGACCCGGTCTTTTCTTATCCATGATGACGGATTTTCCAAACATCACCATTCTTGGCGGAGGCCTCCTCGGAGGATCCTTGGCACTTGCGCTCGCCAAGCTTGAAAACCCGCCATCAGTTAGACTTTGGGCAAGAAAAGAGGAAACCGTCTCGGAAGCAGGAAAATTGGGAATCTCCATGGTCACGAACGATCTTCGGCATGCGGTGGAGAATGCCGATCTCATGATCCTCGCGATTCCGATCGGCTCCATGGCCTCGCTGGTCTCCGCATGTCTGGAGGCCGGAATGCCAAAGGGATGCCTCGTCACTGACGTGGGTAGCGTCAAACGCGTACCTCATCACACCCTCGGCCACGTTGCTCGGCGATCGTGGCATTCATTTCATCGGCAGTCATCCGATGGCAGGCTCGGAAAGAAACGGCCTATCCGCAGCCACCCCTACCTTGTTTCAAAACGCCGCTTGCCTGCTCACCAACGACGGTGGAGCCCCTGCCGACAAGGCTGCCGCGCTGGAGCGCTTCTGGAAAGGCATCGGCTGTCGCACCTCATGGATGAGTGCCAGCCGTTCACGACGAGCTGGTCGCCCGCATCAGCCATCTGCCACATCTCGTCGCCGCATGCGCGGCCCGCGTTTGTCTCAAGGATCCTTCGGAAGGAAAATTTGGCGGCGGCGGTCTTCGCGACACCACACGTGTCGCAGCCGGGAATCCCGACATGTGGGCGGAAATCGTCATCGAAAACCGCGAGGCCCTGATCGAACTGCTTCAGGAAACCATCTCCGATCTCAAGGAAATCCAGATCCATCTTGAGAACGCGGACCAGACAAATGCCAGAAAATGGCTCGTCACCGCCAAGGAACGCCGCGATCCGCTGAACACCCAACCATAAGAATCCCGCCGCCTAACATGTCTGAATTCCGAGTAAAAGCCATTTCAAGACTCCATGCGGAGTTCAGCGTCCCCGGTGACAAGAGCATGTCCCACCGCGCCGCGATCCTGGGCGGATTGTCGAACGGCGTTTGCACCGTTAGAAATTTCCTTCCCAGTGAGGACTGCGTCAACACCCTCAATGCCATGCAGGCGCTTGGTGCCCGTCATGAGATCATCGACGAGCTCCCCGGCTACGGGCCGGTCAACCTGCGCATCCATGGCCAGTCCATGAAACTGACAGCGCCCGAGGCTCCGATCGATTGCGGAAACGCGGGTACCGGAATGCGCCTGCTTGCAGGACTTCTGGCGGGCCAGAAGTTCTCATCCGAACTCTTCGGAGACGCATCCCTTTCTTCCCGTCCCATGGGAAGAATCACCATTCCGTTAGGTCAAATGGGCGCCAGGATCGAGACCCGTGGTGAGAAGCCCGGTTGTGCTCCCCTGTTCATCCACGCCGCCAACCTCCAGCCCATCACTTACGAAATGCCGGTCGCCAGCGCGCAGGTGAAAAGCGCCGTGCTCCTGGCAGGAATGTTCGCACAAGGAAAGACCACCGTCATCCAGCCCGCGGATACCCGGGATCACACGGAAAGGATGCTCGCCTCCTTTCACGTCAACACCCGTCGCGATGGCAACGCCATCTCGATCTATGGTGGACAAATGCCGGAGTCCTGCGACTTCACCGTGCCCGGAGATATTTCAAGCGCCGCATTCTGGCTTGTCGCCGCCGCGGCCATTCCCGGTTCCAGATTGCTCATCAAGGACGTCGGACTCAATCCCACCCGCACGGCAATCCTGAAGGTGCTCAGCCGTATGGGAGCACACATGAGCGAGATCGTCCACAAGTCGGAAGGCGAGCCAATCGGCAACATCGAGATCCACGGCGCGCAGCTAACAGGAACCACCATCACAATCGACGAGATTCCCAACCTGATCGATGAAATTCCGGTCATCGCGGTTGCCGCGGCCCTCGCCAAAGGAACGACGGTGATCCGCAATGCCAAGGAATTGAGGGTCAAGGAAACCGACCGCATCGCCACCACCGTCAGCGGGCTCAGGGCCATGGGAGCCGACGTGGACGAGTTCGAGGACGGAATGGAAATCCACGGAGGAAAGGCGCTTCATGCGGCTGTCATCGACAGCCACGGCGACCACCGGATCGCCATGGCCTTCGCGATCGCCGGCCTCTTCGCCGAGGGAGAAACCGTCATCAGGAACACCGAATGCGTGAACACTTCCTATCCGGGATTCGCACATCATCTTGACGCCGTCCGCCATGAACGCTCGAATCCTTCCGATTTCATCCTCCTAACCGAATCCCGCGCGTGAATCGAGAAACGAATGCCATTCCCCGCTTCGCAATCGCCATTGATGGTCCCGCGGCATCGGGAAAGAGCACTCTCGCCCGGGAGTTGGCCAAGCGCCTCGGCTTGGTGATGGTCAATTCCGGCGCGATGTATCGCGCTGTCACATGGAAAGTACTCAGGGAGGGAATCAATCCCTCAGACGATGCGGCTGTCATTGCCATGATGGATCGCAGTGATCTCCACTGCGGTGAAATCGGAGTAACATCCACATTCACCATCGATGGATGTGATCCCGGACCGGAACTCCGGAGCGAGGAGGTCAATGCGAACGTATCAGCCGTATCCGCCATTCCTGAAGTCCGCAGGAGGCTCGTCGATCTTCAACGCAACTATCTCGACCACACGAGCATCATCATGGAAGGTCGAGACATCGGGTCGGTGGTTTTTCCCGATACGCCTTTCAAGATTTACATCGACGCCGACGAGGAAGTCAGGGCAGCGAGAAGAAGTCATGTCGGCGAGGTGGATTCCGTCGCCAAGCGCGATGCCGCGGACAGCGAGCGGACTCACGCTCCATTGGTCGTGGCGGACGGTGCCGTCGTGCTCGACACCTCACACCACACGATCGAGAGCGGCGTCGATGCCGCGATTGAGATTTTGAAAAAACAAGGCTTGCCAGAAATTGGCGAAATCCCCTACTCGCCTTGAAACCTGTCACTCAAATGCGTTGGGTTTACTGGCTGGGCTGGATGGCATTTGGCTCGGCGTTCCGTACCCTGTTCGGTCTGAGAATCATCGGTCAGGAAAATCTCGTCACCGAAGGTCCCGTGCTCGTGGCGTCAAATCACCAAAGCTTCCTTGATCCCCCTCTCATCGGAAATCTCTACAAGACCGAGATGGTGTTCCTTGCCCGGAAAACCCTGTTCGTCGGTTTTTTCAAGTGGCTCTATCCACAATGGAACGCCATCCCGGTGGATCAGGACCGCCCCGACATGAGCAGCCTCAAGACCATCATCCGGAAACTCAAGGAAGGCCATCGGGTCCTCGTCTTTCCTGAAGGAGCACGCACCCTTGATGGCAACATCGGTGAGGCAGCCCCGGGTATCGGCCTGATCGCCTCCAAATCGGGAGCACTGGTTCAACCCGTTAGAATTTCAGGGGCCCGTGAGGCACTCCCTCGCGGCTCCGCAAGAATCCGCTTCGCACGCATCATCGTGAGCATTGGCCCCGTCATCCGTCTGACACCTGACGAACTGAAGGCACCCAACGGAAAAGAGGACTATGAGAGGATCACGCAGAAGATCATGGGGGCGATCTCAGCTCTTTGAAGATCACTTTTCGAAGGTTGATCTGATCCCCTGAAAGCCTGCCTCTTTCCCCCTTGTATCGATAACGAACACCATTAATTTCGTCCCATGCTTGTCAAAATTCTCACTTCCGCTTTCTACCTTTCGCTGATTACCGCCTCCTATTCGAAGTTGGGGGTTGAACAAGTGGCCAAGGGATTTGACCGCCCGATTTGGGCAGGCTTCCCATCCGGTTTGCCCGGCAAGATCTGGGTGGTGGAACAGGGTGGCAAGATCTGGATCTTGGACGAGAAAACCGGTGAAAAGTCGAATGAACCCTTTCTCGACATTCACGACCTCGTCAGCCGGAAGGGTAACGAGGAGGGACTGCTCGGTCTTGCGTTCGCTCCCGACTTCGCGACGACCGGCCGCTACTACGTGAACTACACCGACAAGACGCCGGAAAAACTCACACGAATCCTCAGGTTCGTCTCTGAGGATCGAAAAACCACCGATCCCAAAAGCGGGGAGGTTGTGATGAAATATCCGTCGGAAGAATCGAACCACAACGGGGGCTGGCTCGGATTTGGTCCTGACAACATGCTTTACATCGCAAATGGTGATGGTGGATCCGGCAATGATCCCCGCAAACACGGCCAGGCGCTCGACACCTATCTGGGGAAAATCCTTCGCATCGACGTCTCTCCCAAAACCGGCTACAAGGTTCCATCCGACAATCCGTTCGTGTCGGACAAGGGTGCGAAACCCGAGATCTGGGCCTATGGTGTTAGAAATCCATGGCGATGCTCGTTCGATCGAAAAACCGGTGATTTCTGGATCGGGGATGTCGGACAAAACAACTGGGAGGAGGTGAACCATGTTTCCCTCGCCAAGGGCAAGGGTGCCAATTTCGGCTGGAGCCTCCGGGAAGGTGACAAGAAGACTCCCAAGGAGGGCACAGGCGGTCCCTTGCCAAAAGGAGCCATTGATCCCGTTTACGTTTACAATCACGGCACCAAGGAAAACGAAGGCTTGTCCGTGACCGGAGGCTACGTTTACCACGGATCCATCCCTGAACTCGAAGGGCGCTATGTATTCGGAGACTATCAGAATCCGCGGATCTGGTCTTTCGTGCTTCGCAACGGAAAAGCCAGTGATTTCAAGGATCACACCAAGGATCTCCAACCGGAGGGTGGCCGCATCAGCCTGATCTCATCTTTCGCGGAGAATCAGGACGGTGAACTGTATGTGGTTGATATTACCGGGTCCATCTATCGGATCGTCGGGAAATAACCACCGAAGTCAGGCACCTGGCTCACCGTAACCGCTTTCCCTTGATTTGATCAACGGCCTGAGGTTTCGGTGAAGTCCGTCAAGCCCAGCATCCTCGGATAGCACCTTGTCGGCGAGTTCCCTAGCTTCCTTAAGCAAGGGAACATCCGCGAGAAAATCGGCGAAACGGATTTCAGCCAAGCCACTTTGATCGGTCCCCAGGACATCTCCGGGTCCACGCAATCGGAGATCGGCTTCCGCAATTTCAAATCCGTCCGTGCTCTTCTCAAGTATCCGTAGCTTCTCAAGGGCCTCCGGATTCTTTCCATCCGTCAATAGGATACAATATCCCTTGTGCCCTCCGCGGCCGATGCGCCCACGGAGTTGATGGAGCTGGGCCAATCCAAATCGCTCCGCATGATGAAGGATCATCAGTGTCGCGTTCGGAACGTCAACCCCGACCTCGATGACCGTGGTTGAAACAAGTGCGGCGATCTCGCCATTACGAAATCTACGCATCACTCCTTCCTTCTCCTCAGGTCGCAGTTTCCCGTGAAGCAATCCAACTTCGAATCCTCCAAGGCGCTTCTTCCATTTCAAAAACGCCTCGGTCGCCGATTCGACTTTCAGCGTCTCGCTCTCATCCACCAATGGATAAACCAAATAAGCCTGACGTCCCGCGACGATTTGGCTTTTAACAAATTTCGTGATGTCAGTCTGCTTGGCGTTGACTCGAAGGGCTGTGATCGTTTTTCCACGTCCCTCGGGTTTTTGATCCAGAATCGAAACATCAAGATCTCCATAGATCGTCATCGTCAACGTTCTCGGGATCGGAGTTGCGGTCATGACAAGCACATCTGGAACGACTCCCAGGCGAATAAGCGCACCTCTTTGCGCCACACCGAACTTGTGCTGCTCATCGATCACCACCAAACCCAAATCCCTGAATAGGTTCGGGTCGAAGAGCAATGCATGAGTGCCAATCACGATTTGTGGATCGCCTTCAATCTCGAGGTGATTGCCCTCTTCCCGATTACCAGTCCTCAACGCCACGCGGATTCCCATTGGCTCCAACCATTGACAGAATGTTAGGTAGTGCTGTTCCGCAAGGATCTGGGTCGGAGCCATCAGGGCGGCCTGGCATCCTGAACCGATAGCTAACAACATGGCTGCCATCGCGACAAAGGTCTTTCCGGAACCCACGTCTCCCTGCAACAGCCGGTTCATCGGACGTGCCGTTCGCATGTCGTTCAGGATTTCCTTGATGGATCGCTTCTGGGCACCTGTCAGATCAAAGGGAAGACTCGCGTAAAACTCCTTAAGGAAGGAAGTGTTTCTTACCAAGAACCCTCCCGGCTTGCTCACCATAGCGGATTCGTCGCCATCCGACATTGAGCTGGAGTTGGAAAAAATCCTCCAGGGCAAACCTGCGCCGCGCGCGATTTGCATCTTCGAAGGAATCGGGAAAATGAACATCAGAATAGGCCCTCGCCCTCGGGCTGCCAGGATCAACGTCATAGCCGAAGTCCAGGGTAGCTGGATCCACGCCCCGGAGGACTTCGCTCATGATGCCTCTCAATCTCCGTTGGGCGATACCTGGAACATTCTTGTAAATTGGAACAATTCTCTCCAAGTGGATCGACGCATCATCGTCGTCCCGCAACACCTCGAACTCGGGATGATCCATCATCAAGCGCCCGTTCACTTCCTTTGCTTTCCCATAGACACATACCTCGCTTCCGGCGGCTAGAATCTTGGCGATGAATGGCATGTTGAACCACCTGCAGGTGATCTTTCCCGATCCAAAGACTCCTCCGGAACCGTCCATGACCACCACCTCATGAAATCTTCGGCCTCTCCCGAAAATCTTCATCATGGAATCGACAACTGTCCCACGCAGACAAACCGCATGGGTCGTTGGCATGACCGGAAATGAATCAAATCGGCGCCTGTCTTCGTGGCGCCTTGGAAAATGAGCTAGAAGATTGACCGGGCAATTCCACCCGAGACCCGCAAAAGCCGCTACCTCCTTTGGAGATAGGGAAACGATCGAAGTCAGATTCTCTTGTGCTGAAAACACCGAATTTGAAAAGTTGAAACGATTTCAGCCGGTAGCCGGCGGCAACTCGGCGAGCCTTCTCAAATAATCGTAGCTGTAAATTCCGGTTGAGTGATTGTCTCCCCAAAACAACTGAAGGGCATAGCCACCTACCGTATCAAATCGAACGAGATAGAACGACTCGGATCCGTACTCGACGTTCGGACGGATCACTCTACCCAATGCATCCGGTTCACCCTGGCAAACCGCGCAAGGACAAGCCCGGCGCAACATCCCAAGATCCAAATAGACTTCCAGTCCATCGGCAAAAGAAAGAGCAAGCTCGTTTCCGACGACGTCTGCATGCTGAAGAATCAAGGGCATGGGGACAACTTGACGCTAACCCAACTCCCCGTCCACTCGATAGGATCGCTTCCCGAAAATTGCGGATCCCACCCGGACGTGGGTCGCACCTTCTTCAATGGCAACGGAAAAATCTCCACTCATTCCCATGCTGAGAGACGGGAGCCTGACATTGAACTCAACCTCCAACCGATCACGTAGCGATCGCAACGAGGAAAACCATGGCCTTGCCAGCTCGGGGGGTGACGTCTCGGGCGGAATGCACATCAAGCCGAGAATCTCCAAGCGATCCAGTGAAAGTAGTGATTCCATCTCCAACCTCAGATCATCCTTCGTATAGCCACCCTTTGAAGCTTCTTCGGCTATATTCACCTGAAGAAACACCTTGGGAAAAATCCCCAGCTCCTTGGAAGTCTCATTGATGTACGACGCCAATCTCGTGGAATCGACACCATGAATGACATCAAACCGCTGAAGAAGCCTGCGCACCTTGTTCCGCTGGACCCTCCCAATGAAATGCCAATGCAATGAACCCGGCAAACCATCTATTTTTGATTCTGCCTCTTGCAGCCTGCTTTCGCCAAAAACCGATTGCCCAGCCGATACCGCCTCAGCGATCGCATCCACGGGGAAGGTTTTGGAAACCGCGATCAGTTGGACGGAAGCGTCGGATCTCCCCGCCCTGATAGAGGCCGAATGGATCTCGGACAATACCCGGTTGAGATTCTCGGCAACCTCCGACATCAGCGGTTATCGACGGCACCCTTCAGCAGCCCGGCCAAGCGGGCATTTTCTGTTAGCTCGGCCAAATCCCTCACGACAGCCAATGATTCCCTCTTCACAGGATCGAGCCCGGTGGGCCATTTGGGAGTTTGATCCAAATCAGCGGTCTCGTCCTTCGCACGGCGCATGAAACTGGTGTTTTCATCGGATGGGTCATAGGACTTTAGATCCGCCCCCTTCTCCAGATCATCGAGTGTGATCTTGTAAAACGTGAGATCTTCCTTGTCCTTCGCAGCCATCTTCTCGAAACGGCTCCTGCGCTCAGCATTGCGCTTCTTTTGCAAGGCATCCGACTCCTCAAGTTCCTTTTCACGTGCCTCCTTGTTCAACGACACAACATTGGCATCATATCTCTTCTTTGCCCTCAGGATGTCTTCGACAACATAGCCAAAGTCCTTGTTGTCTTTCCTTCGCTCCAAACTCAGTTCGAGTAGCCTTGGAATGAACAATCCTTGAACATCCAAGGGCTTGAAATTGGCGGCAGGCCGGATCCGGTCGTGTTCCAAGGCGTGGTCCAAATACCTCTCACCGATCTCCATCGCATCCGTCAGACTTGGAAGAATGATCTGCGGAACCACTCCATCCATTTGGGTGGAGGATCCGGACGGGCGATAGAACTTCTGAATCGTCACCTTGAGATAGCCGGCACGGTCCCTCGCCGCAAACAATGGCAACATCCGACCAATGTCCATCGGCTGCTGGACAGTTCCCTTCCCAAACGTGGATGAGTCACCGATGATCACCGCCCGATTGAAATCCTGAAGGGCACCCGCGAGAATCTCACTGGCGGAAGCGCTGCTTTTGTCGATCATGACGGCCATCGGACCATCATACATTGCCTTGCCACCGTCGGAATCCTTAACCTGAACTTGCCCCAAGGTGTTCTTCACCTGGACCACCGGACCGCTATCAATGAAGAATCCCGTCATTCGACGGACCTCTTCAAGCGATCCTCCCCCGTCTCCCCTGAGATCGAGGACAAGTCCATCGATCTTTTCATCGATCAACCTCTTGAGAATCCGTTCCACGTCAACCGAACAGCGAATTTTCCCTTCGACGAAGTCCGCATAAAACGAAGGCAAGGTGATCACTCCCAAACGATGAGGAGCACCCTTCTCGGACTTGAATTCGATGACTTCACCACTTGCCTGCTCGTCCTTCATCTCAACTTTCCCCCGGGATATCACGACGATTTTCGTTTCCCCCGCGACTCCGCCAGCCGGTTCCACTTTCAGAGCGACCGATGTTCCTTCTTTTCCCCGAATGAAATCCACAACCTTGTCGATCTTCATAAACATGATGTCGACCATGTCCTCGGGTTTTCCGGTATTGAGGCTATCGACAGCAACCACCCGGTCATTGAGCTTGAGGACGCCTTCGCGATCTGCGGGTCCTCCTACAACGATTCCCTTGATCTTGGTGGCACCGTCCTCCTCCCCCTGAAGCAGGGCTCCAATACCGACCAACTCGTTCTTCATCCCGTCATTGAAACGGTTCATTTCACGAAAACTCATGTAATCCGTGTGCGGGTCATATGAACTAGCGACCGCACTGAGGAAATAATTCGCTATTTCCTCGTCGTCCACATCCTTGACGCTGCTAAGAAACCGCTTGTATCGCAGCGCGACCTTCTCCGCAGGGCTTCGGTCATTGATTCCCGGATCGGGCTTACCTTGTTCCTTGGAAAGCTTCGTGATCAATTCCCGTCTTAAGGTTTCCCCCAAGACCGCCTCTTTGATTTGAAGCTTCCATAGTTCGTTTGCCACAGTTTGATTCGCTGGCCAAGGCGCATCCTTGCGGCTCATCATCACCGATTCATCGGCAGAAAAATCAAAATTCCCTCCGTCAAGGAGGGTCTTCGCAAAAGCGACCCTCTCCTCAACCCGCTGGGAGAACACCCGGTAGATCTCTGTAGCAGCGGGGATGCTGTTACCATGCAGCAGGAGGTTGTGCAACTCGTCTCCATAATTCTTATTGAAGGTATTCACATCATCCTGGGTGAAATAGAGCTTCTGAGAATCCAATTGCTTCAGATAGTCATCAAGAAATCGGTGACTCAACTGAGGATCGAATGGAAGTCGGGCAAAATGACTGTTCTGAAGCATGATCGCCATTTGGCGACCCACTTCATTGAAATCAGCCTGCTGGGCGCATGCTGAGCAGGAAATCGCAAGCAGTGCGACGCTGGCTGCAGCGTTTCGGAACCAAGAAATCGTCATGAAATTCAAACGTGGCGGGGTTTGGAATGTTTCAAGAGAGTGCCATTACTTTCGGCAAAGTCGATTGCTAAAAGTTCGGGAGAAGGTCATTTCCGTGGCCTCTGTTGATTTAGCCAATCCTTGAAATACGCCTCCTTTGCTCTCCGCTCGTCTGCTTCAGGGTCATAATTGGCTCCATCGAAGAAAAGGTACGTCGGATTCTCAGGCCTGCGGACCAGCACCGCATCGACATCGAGGACCTTGCCATTTCGCAGAAGTTCCAGTTTGACCTTGGTTCCCGGCTTTTCCGCCGCAACCTGATTCGCAAAAACGTCTGAAGCCGAGGGATCGCTCCATCCTTTGCCGTTCAGTGAAAAAATCACGTCATTGATTTGTATCCCGGCCCGGTCGGCAGGTGTACCACGACGAATGCTTGTGACAACCACCCCATGAGCTTTACCAGGCTTGCCGGGGATCTCCACAGCTTGATATCCGCGACCAATACCAAGAAAACCAGCACCTTCAAGATTGTAACGATCCAGAACGAGTTCCCTGAGGATGGAGAAGCATCGCTCCCTGATTTCGGGATCGTCTGACGTTCTGGAGCGCTTCAGGAGTTCGTCGATTGACAAATCCGGGTTGCTCCTCGCCCAATCCAAGAGTTCAGACTGAGCATTCTCCCTTACTCGGAAATCAACATCGCCCAGGGCCGCGATCTTTTGCTCAGGGACCTCCAGGCCCCAAGCCCCATGTGGAACCAGAAGAACCAAGGCAGTCCGAATCAATTTCACAAACAACGGTTGCTTCATGGTTACCTAGACCTCGATTCAATCACGCAAGGAAATCTCTGAAATAAGGAACTCAAGTACCCCAAGGCGTCTTTTGGGGAATTTCAATTGTGTCGTTCCGCTGGAGGGGAATTGCCATGAATTGCGGCTTTGTGACATCATAGGTTTTCTGATTCCCGTCCCGGAACAGCCTGACTCGACGCATGCTTCCGAATTCCGTGGCACCACCCGCCGCCTGAATGGCCTGCCAAAGAGTCAACTCCTTGGCGTAGGGAACAGGCCCAGGCCTGCGAACCTGCCCACCAACCGTGACCGACTCTTGTGCAACGTTGGCAGTTTGCGAGTCCACAATCACCTGGATCGTTGGATTCGTGTAAATTTGAGCACTCTTGTAGCGTTCCTGAAGAGCGCTCTGAAGTTGCGCACTGCTCATTCCGGCTGCATGAACCT
This sequence comes from uncultured Verrucomicrobiae bacterium, assembly GCA_963810445.1. Classification (GTDB taxonomy): domain Bacteria; phylum Verrucomicrobiota; class Verrucomicrobiia; order Verrucomicrobiales; family Akkermansiaceae; genus Luteolibacter. The sequence goes on from CAWENZ010000058.1 coordinate 109,945, forward strand.
GACCAATCAAGGGCATGTTGATCATGCCACTATCGGATACGGGGTAGGTCCCGTTCACCGTTGCCTTGTCTTCGGGCGGAACGTTGGAGATCGTGATATTGATCGCTTTTCCAGATTGAATCTGGGCTGTTACACCCGAAGCAAGAAGCAAAAGGGTGAATAGGGTAAATACTAGGTTCTTCATTGTCATGGTATTTCTTTGATTGAAGTTAATACAGTTCCGAATCATTTCCACGAGCGGCAGCTTGTGGCTTTGCAGGAGCGGAAGAAGCTCCCACTGGCGGTCCCACCTGCGATTCGGCAGGTGCATAATAGGTGTAGTAACTGGTATAATATTGATACTGGCTATCGCTACGGACATCAACATTGTTCAGCACCACGCCAATCACGTTCCCACCCACGTTCTCGACCGCCTGTTTGACACGGAGCAGCATGTTTCTCGGAAGCTTGCGATGCTGTACCACAATCATGGTGAGGTCGACCTCACTCGCAAGAACGGATGCGTCACTGACTCCCAGGATTGGAGGGCTGTCCACCAGAACAAGATCGAAACGCTGTTTCACATCCTGGATCAGTTCCGACATTCTTCGGGAATTCAAAATGCCGGCCGCGTCCGCAGGAAGAATTCCGGACGGCATGAAATACAAGTTATCCACCGGGGTCTGCAGAATAACATCCTCCAGCATCAACTCAGTCGTGAGGTAATTGGTGAGTCCCACCGAGTTGTTGATATCGAAAAATGTATGCAATCTCGGGCGCCGCAAATCGGCGTCGATCATCAGGGTAGTGTAGCCACCCTGGGCACAAATATAAGCAAGGTTCACAAGGGTGGTTGACTTACCCTCACCTGCACCACCTGAAACAACCGTGATGGCGTTGTCTTCGGGATTCTTCCGGTTGAACTCGATGTTGGTTCTCAGGATCCGGTATGCTTCGGCATCTGGACTCATCCCGCTTTGCTTGTGCAACACTCCAACATCCTTCGGAATGACCGCAAGGACAGGCACTTGCAAGTAGCGTTCGACATCCTCAAGGCTCTTCACAGAGGTATCGAGATACTCGAGGAAGAAGGCGATTCCCACGCCAAAAATCAAACCCACAACTGCTCCTAGAACAAGATTGAGCGTCACGTTGGGACTAACAGGACTATCCGAGATTTGAGGCTCCTCGTGAACCACAATACTTTCGTCAGGCATCTTTTCTTTGATCGTCTTGTTGATCTGCTCCAGCCTCATGGTCTGGAGAAGTTCCTGATCCGTCTCAAAGTCCCTTTTTGCATCCACGTAGTCTTGGGCATCAAGGCCTCTGGTGATGGCTTCCTCCCGCTTGTCGTCCTTCATGACCTCCACTTTCTCCAAGCGGTCGGTCGCCATGCTCAGCTGCGCCTGAAGGGTGGCGCGCAAATTCACCACACCTTCATCCAATTGACGCTTCATGGCACTGATCTGCTCAACCGCCGCGAGCACCGTCGGATGACGATCACCCAGCCCCTTGATCTTCAGATCATTGAGAGCTCTTGTCGCCTCAAGATACTGTGGATACATCGTCCTTATGATGTTGTCTGGCAGATCCAGTCCTGAGGCGTAACGCATCAACTGCTCACTATCGTATTTCAGCAAACTATTGATTTGGCTCTCCAACTGCATTTTTTGCGCTTCGAGATCATTGTAGGTTTTGAGCGAATCCCGAGCACCACCATCCTCGTCAACACCTGATTGGCCGTAGAACGAATCCTGCCCCTTGTAAATGATCCCTTTGGTACGGACAATCATCGCGAGTGTCTTTCGACGTTCCTCAACCTTGTCTTCCTGGTCCCTGACCGCCTTGTTGAGCTCGTAAAGCGCCTTGGTTGAATCACGATTTTCGATTTCCGATCGGTATTCCTTGTATGCCCGTGCAACCTCCTGGGTGATGTCCCTTGCGTCTTCCTTGCTCGTGTGGCGGACGCGGATGGAAATCAGGTCGGTTCCGCGAATGTTTTGAGTATTCACGATTCCCTTCAGGATTCGGACGGCAGTCTCCTTGTTCACACCCCATTTATTCATCAACTCCAGGTTATCAACGACCTTCGAAAGGGAATTGCTACTCTTGATTTTTTCGAACTCTGTCCCGAAAAACTGGGCTGTCATCGTGCTCGCCGGAGATCTGTCGCTACTGCCAAATCCAATTGAAACTCCACCTGTCCTGGGACGAACCTCGATGGTAGCCTCGCTCTCATACTTTTTCGGCATCACGTAGGTGATGACAGCCGCGGTCATGAAAACCAGCAGCAGGGTAAGGAGAATGATTCCGTAGCGATTCTTGATGACCTGCCAGTAGTCCACCGCGTGCAACGCGGTTTCGCTTTGCTGTTGAGAAGAGAGGTTCATTGGATGTATTATTTCACGTTTTGTTTATAGTTCCAGTCGAAATAAAAACTCCCGCAATGAAGGACATTGCGGGAGTTTTACTTCAAGTTGCTAATATATTAAAATCAATCAGTTATAATCGAGAACAAAGAGAATTAAAACTCGGAGCTGACACCGATGCTAATCCGGTTACGATTGTAGGTCTGGCCTGCAAAATCGGAATCCTGGTGGGAATAGTTGTAGGAAACCGTTCCGGAAATGAAGTCGTTGAACTTCATGGACAACCCGATGTAGGTATTCACGATATCCTCACTGAAGTCGCCAACGGGTCCCTTGATGGTCCCAACGGCCTTTCCGTCCTGGAAGTCGGAAGGAATGTAATCCACGCCTCCAAAGAGGGAAAGAACAGGTGAGATTGCGTATTCAGACGAGAGTCCGAAGCGCAAGGTACTGCGGTCCGAGAACTCGGCAGGGCCCACAACAGGGACACTCCGCACAGTGTCATAGTTTTCGATCCCGTAACGGGTGAACGCGCGCACGCTGAATTGCTGATTAATCTGGGAATTCAAGGCGAGTTCCAGATAAGGACTTTGGGTTGAAGTTCCGGCATCCACATCGTGTAACTGAATACCACCACGGATAATACCAATGGTGTTTGGACTGAAGCGATGCTCAGCTCCAACGAGGATGTATTGGTCGGTTGCATCCGAAGACAATCCATCGCCAATTGTTTCGGCGTAGCGATATTCCGCAGTCAGCACCGTTTGGGGGGTAAGCTGATATCTGAACTGATTGTAGAGCGTCCAGGTAAACCGGTCGTTGTTCGCTGCGTCATAATTGGCTCCCGTAAGAGAGAATCCCGTGTAAGTTGCAAGGCGTTCGGTCCAGCGATAACCTACCGAGTTATCGGTTTGCCAGTAGAAGTAGCTCTGGCTCTGACGCGAAGAAGCATAGCCGTAGGAATAGTCTGGCTCAAGCTCGTAGGCAATGAAGTTGCGGCTTGTGAAGCGAAGGCGCTCATTAAACCTGTGCGTCACACTGAAACCCGCACGCGATTCAGGACTCACCTCGTCAACGCTTGGAGGCGCATCAAAGTAGTAAATCAATCCAAGACGAGCATAAACATCCCAAGTGGTTTGGGGAGTAATTGTAACGAAAGAAACACCAACATACGGGCTAACCGCAAACGAACTCTCCTTGGAACCCAAACCGGGACTGACATTGTCGTCATAGATTACGCTGGCTCCAACCACCCACTTCAGGGGGATCGATTCCTGCGCTTCACTACCTACGTAGTAAAGTCCTTGGGCCGATGCTGATCCTGCGAGTAGCAGCCCAAGCAGACCTGTTGAGTATTTGCTTTTCATTTAGTAGTGGGTGGGGTGAAAAATCTTGGGGAAGTATTTAAAGCTTTTAAAGCGTCTGCAATTACGGATTCACGTTAGAGACATCCGGCGGTGCAATGATCACAGGCGGAAGCTGCGGGATCAAAGGAAGACCACCTGGTCCTCCCGGAGTAGGTCCTACTGGTCCTTGGCCTGGGAAGTCGAGAGGATTGGGCATTGCAGCAACCTCACCGACAGGATCCTTGGCGTCTTTCGCGTCTTTGGAACTCGTTCCAGACTCACCAAGATTTGGGTCAAGTTTGGCCAGAACCGCCTGAACCTCACCCAAGGCATCGGGTGCAACTGCCACCGCACATTGGGCCACCAGTCGCATTTGATCGGGAGCTGCAATTGCGGCAGCCTCCACAATTGCCGCGACGATTTCAGCGTCGGCATTTGAAGCCTCGATGGCCACCTTCACGATCTCACAAGCGCAAGAAGGGGTGGCGGTTACCTCATCAGAGACAATTTCAACAACCTTGGATTGCTCGGCAGCAACCGAGTTCTTCACCGACACGGATCGAGCAATGCAATCAACCGCCGCCCCTGCGGACAACGTGCCACAAACGACACCGGTGAGAAGGAATCCTAAAGTTTTTTTCATGATGATTAGCGTTTGGGGGTCTGAAAATTTGATTGGAGCGGGCAGCGGGAATCGAACCCGCATGTCTAACTTGGAAGGATAGCGCTTTACCACTAAGCTATGCCCGCGTTGATGCTGTCTATAAAACGCTCCTAACCCGGTCCTAGCAAGCATTTTTTCTTGGATATGGTCAATTATTTGGATTGCGTTTAATCCATCACAAAATGCTTACAACAAACGACTTACATTCGTTTTTGCATTCCCTTCAAGTAGAAATTGTATCAATTTTACGGGTCGCAGAGAAATGAGAAACGGTTTCAGTCTCCAAAAATCCCGTGCTCTTAAAGGTTCGCTCTGTTTCAGCGACTCCTGATTGTCAATCATGCAGGGTATTTCAATTGTGCTCAAAGCCCGGTCGGATGATCGACAAAACTCCAAGGAACACCAAATCTTGTCGAAAGAACACTTGCTACCTCCTTAACACCAAAGGTTTCCGTCGCATAATGCCCCCCAAAAAAGACGTTCATTCCCAATTCCTCCGCCAGAGGAAAGCTCCAGTGAGGACCCTCCCCAGTCACAAAATTGCTGACACCGGCAGCTGCAACCCGGGCCACTTCACTTCCTGCCCCGCCGGTGACCAATCCCAGGCTTGCAATGGCATCATCTCCCCCCGGGCACACATGGACAGCCCCGCCCAAAATCTCGGCCAAAAGGCCTTGAAGGCCACTTCGACTGCCAATCCAGCCACCTTCGAGCCCGATCATCAACCCCTTGTGATCCAGAAACGGCTTCGGATTCGCCATCCCGATGGCTCTTGCCAGGAGAATATTGTTACCCCACTCCGGGTGAACATCGAGCGGAAGGTGTGACGAATAAATCGCAAGTCCGGACTCCATCGCGACTTTCAATTTCTTGTAGAATGCTCCTGTAACCGGCTGCAATCCCTGCCAGAACATACCGTGATGAACGATCAGAAGTCCCGGGCCACCCTTCGCGGCCTCCTCAATGACTGGCAGCGAGGCATCGACGGCCGCGACGATGCGACCGACCTGACCTTGATTCGCCAGCTGCAATCCATTTACCGCGCCGGGATAATCGGGAATTTCCGCACATTTTAGTTCGATATCCAAAAAAGACACCAATTCGTTCAGAGCAACCATGCAGGAAGCTAGTCATACCGACTCCAAATGACAACGTCAGGGGTGGCCGAAACATCGTTTCCATTGAGAAAATCCTCAAGGTCCTGACTCAATGGGGATTCCCACCGATGGGGCTGGCCCATCCATTGGATCTGGAGGGAGGCGGCATGGAGGGCATGCCGGGGTATCAAGAGTCGCTCCCGAAGTTCCGAGGTCCATCCGGTGGCCATCCACTCCAAGTATTCGGATCCATTTCCCGAGTAGATCTTATCGCCGACGATCGGAAACCCTGCTTCTGCAAGATGGACCCGAATCTGATGCATGCGGCCCGTCTTCGGAAAACAACGAACAAGTGAAAAGCTTGCACCGTTCCTCTCGAAGCGCTTCTCGACCTCGAAACTCGTGAAGGATTCCCTCCCCTGGACGCTGACCATCTGCCTCACCCAGATTTCAGAGCTGCCTAGTTCTCCAGCCCGGATGATGGGAGCATCGCATTCCCAGCGGTCCAATTCCGGCCAGCCTTTGACGATGGCGAGATATTCCTTTTTCGCCTCCCGGCGCTCGAAAATCCATCCAAGTTGCCGCGCGGCCTCCTTGTGCTTGGAAACCAGAACAATACCACTGGTGTCCCGATCCAGCCGGTTGACGATTCCCAACGCGGCACCGTTCGAAATTTCAAACGTCAGGAGATTTTCCAAGCCACCGAGCAAGGTCGGCTCGGGTTTCCGGTTGGCAGGGTGGACGATGAGCGGTGCCGGCTTGTCCACGACGATCCAATCGTCGGATTCGTCAAGAATCCTGAAATTGACAACGGCTTGCAGACTCATGGACTAGGCTTATAGCGTACACAGAAAAACCAGAGATCCGAGTCCGGACCTCTGGCATTTGTAAAAACAGATCAATCCCTTTGACTAGGACTTGTAGCGGAGACGCTTTTTGTGGCGGTTCTGCTTCATGCGCTTCTTGCGCTTGTGCTTATTGATCTTGGTTTTACGGCGTTTCTTGATGGAGCCCATGGCGGTTGCGTTCGGGGTTAGGTTGCGATGAAAGGAATTAAGGGACGATTTTGTTGAGAGGATACTCAATGATCCCCTCCGCCCCCAGACGCTTCAGTTCGGGGATGATGTCCCTGACGACCGTTTCGTCAATCACTGTCTCGACAGCGAGCCAACCTTCTTCAGAAAGTTTGGAAATCGTCGGACGGCGGAGGGATGGAAGCTTTTCCAGAAGTTCGTTCAAGCCGGATTCGGGGAAATTCATCTTCAGCCCCACCTTGCCCCGGGCCGCGAGCGCAGCCTTGAGCAACAGGGCGATGCGATCCATCTTCTCCTTTTTCCAGGGGTCTGCCGCAGCGGCCGGATTCGCATAGAAATGCGGGAAAGAGGTCAACAAGGTGTCCACGATACGAAGCCGGTTCGCCTTGATCGAGGATCCGGTTTCCGTGACATCCACGATCGCATCGACCAGGTCCGGAACCTTGACTTCGGTGGCACCCCAGGAAAATTCAACCTCGGCCTTGATCCCGCGTTCGTCGAGATAGCGCTGGGTGATTCCCACACCTTCGGTCGCAATGCGCTTTCCCTCAAGATCTTCCGGTTTCCGGATGGGAGAGTCCTCGGGAACCACAAGCACCCAGCGGGTTGGGCGGGTGGTGGCACGCGAATAGGGCAGTTCGGCCAGGTCGATGAGGTCAACTCCGTTCTCATAGGCCCAATCGTAGCCGGTGATTCCGCAATCGATGAATCCTTGGCCAAGGTAGCGACCGATTTCCTGAGCACGGATCAGGTAAAGATCGAGTTCGGAGTCATTTGAAGTCGGCCTGAGTCCGCGCGATGACACATAAACCTCATAGCCAGCCTTGGCGAGAAGTTCGATGGTTGGATCCTGAAGACTGCCCTTGGGAATGGCGACTTTCAGGCTGCGTGGTGATTCGGACATGAAGGGGCGGCGGTTTTAGCGGCGAAATCCACGGAATCAAGCCAAGTTTTGTTTAAAATTCTGATCTCTCGATCCCGCATTCCATCGGATTCTTGACGCCTTCCCGGAATCTGAACAACTTCCATCTCATCATGTTTCACCCGAGGCCACACTTCCCCCCCGACCATGAAAATCAAATGCCCATGTGGTGAAATACTACACGACGGATGCGATGTCATGCCCCACAAGGCTCATTTCATCCCGGATCAGAAATGGCATCCGCTGTTCGAAGCTCTTGACTGGTTGATTGAAAACCGTTGTCACACAGCCCTGCAACGGGACGAGGCGTGCCTCAGGATCCGGTCCATCATCGCCGAGCAGGCCCGTTGCGCCTGGCAATGTCATTCCTGCGGACGGATGTTCATCGAGGATACCCTGCGCGATCTCCACTGCTACCCGCCAGGGCCTCCGGGGACCGCCTCGGACCTTTTCCGTGAGGAAGTCAGCAGCGGTTTCTGAGACTGCCGGAGGGACTCATCACCCCTTCCCTTCTTCCGCCTTGAATCCCCATCGCCGCCCGCAGATGTTCCCGCCATGCCCCGTCTTGCCTTGCTCCAATCCGGCACCTTCTCCACGAAGGCGGAATCATTCGATCACCACGAAAGGTTGATCCGCCAAGCCGCGGCAAAAGGTGCCCAGATCGTCGTCACCCAGGAACTGTTCCTAACACCTTATTTCTGCACGGTTGAGGACCCTGCCCTCTTCGATCTTGCAGACCCCCTGCCCGGCCCGGTAACGGATCGCCTGGGCAAGCTCGCGGGCGAGCTTGGCATCGTTCTCGTCTCGTCCCTGTTCGAACATCGCGGACCGGGACTCTATCACAACACCGCCGCCGTTCACGATGCCGATGGCACGCTCATGGGTCTCTATCGAAAATCCCATATCCCCCAGGATCCAGGCTTCGAGGAGAAATTCTATTTCACCCCCGGCGACAGCGGATGGCCGGTCTGGGACACGAAATTCGGAAAAATCGGGGTACTCATCTGCTGGGATCAATGGTATCCGGAAGCAGCGCGATTGATGGCTCTGGGCGGGGCGCAAGTGCTGGTCTATCCGACCGCGATCGGCTGGCTCCCTGATGAAAAGCCAATGCTCGGCGACGCCCAGCATTGCGCCTGGGAAACCGTCCAACGCGGCCATGCCGTTGCCAACGGCTGCTATCTCGCCGCCGTCAACCGCACCGGCCGCGAGGGCGACACCGAATTCTGGGGCCAGTCATTCGTCGCGAATCCCTACGGTGAACTCGTTGCCAAGGCCTCCATCGACGAGGAGGAAATCCTCTGTCACGACCTCGACTTCATGCTCGTCGAGAATTTCCGCCGCATCTGGCCATTCTTCCGCGACCGCCGCATCGATGCCTATGGAGACCTGACAATGCGGTGGCGGAAATGAATTCCATGCGCGACACTCCTAAAATGGAGACACCGGGCATTCGTCATCGCGTAAGCAATGGATGGCTTTCCTTCGCCTGGATCGCATGGTTCGGATTTCAACTTTTCATCCAGAAATCAGAAGCCCAGTCAACATTTCGAGAGACGACACCGTCGGGTGTCGGGAGGAATTCCCACACCGCGACACTTCTTGCGGATGGCAGAGTCTTAGTGGTCGGGGGCCGTGACGCGAAGCATGATCCCATCGCAAGTGCGGAAATCTACGATCCCGCGACCGAAACATTCAAGGAGACCACCGGACTCGATCTCCCGCGCACCGGACATCATGCGACGCTACTCCCCAACAACATGGTCCTGGTCACCAGCAACGCAGCCACTGCTGAAATCTACGATCCCGTCCTCGGGAAATGGTCCATCACCCAACCGGCTGACGGACCGGTCGGAGGTGATTCCGCCACGCTGCTTCCCAATGGCAGCGTTCTGGTTGTCGGAGGGTTGAACGCCTCGCAAGCTGGGAAATGCAGGCTTTATGATTCCACGACGAATGAATGGACGTCCACCGGCTCTCTGTCACTCGCGCGGAAAAACCACACCGCCACCATTTTGTTAGACGGTAGGATCCTCGTCTGTGGAGGCGAGGAATATCTCACCCGGACCGCCAGCGGGAGCTCGGAGATCTACACCCCTTCCACCGGCGAGTGGACACCCACGGGCAACCTCGCCACCCCTCGTCTCAGGCACACCGCGACCCGCCTGGACGACGGCAGGGTCCTGGTCTGTGGCGGCAGCGGAAGGGATCCCCTATCAAGTGCCGAGATCTTCGATCCCTCGACCAGCGCCTGGTCTTCGATCGAACCGCTTTCAACCGAAAGGGACAATCACACCGCCACCTTGTTGGAAGATGGCAGAGTCCTTGTCTGTGGTGGTGTTCCCGCAGCGACCACGGTTCTTGCAAGTTCGGAAATCTACGATCCTCTAACTGGCCAATGGACACCGGGCGACCAACTCGAGTCATCCCGCAGTCTGCATGTCGCCACCCGGTTGAACAACGGACACGTCCTGATCACGGGAGGTTGGGGAGCTTACGGCAAACATGGCCCAGGGAGCTTCGACCTCGCCATCCGCGAGGCGGAGGACTTCGGATTCCAAGCACCGGAACTTGCCTTCAATTTCGAAGGAAATCGCCTTTCATCGGGACTCACGAAGGATTTCGGCCCCGTGATCATCGGCGCTCGATCCGTGCTGGAATTCACGATCAGAAACATCGGTTCGATTGAACTCACCGGTCTGAATCTCAGCATCACGGGGGCGAACACCGGCCGATTCCTCGTCAATCCAACAACCATCCCAACAACTCTTGCTGCGAAAGGAAGCTTCACATTTGCCGTCACCTTTGCGCCGGATGCTCCTGGGGATGCGAGCACCCGCTTGGAGATCACTTCTGATGATACCGATGCCGGTCCATTCATCGTGACACTCAACGGCACGGGAAAAATCCCGCTCGCACCTGAAATTGTCGTCGAACAGCCGGCTAAAAATCCACTGGCAGACGGAAGATCCAAGACCAACTTCGGCAAGGTGAAACTCGGCAGGAAGAAGCCGATCCTCTTCTACGTTAGAAACACCGGCAATTCAACTCTTACCGGACTCGCGACTCGCTTGATGGGTAGCCACAACGACGATTTCATCGTCGGCGAACTCCCGGTTTCCTCGCTGGCTCCCGGCGAGAGAACATCCTTCAAGGTTACATTCAAACCCAACTCCACCGGGGCGCGAAACGCTGCCATCAGGATTTTCAGCAACGACTCCGACGAAAATCCCTTCGACCTCAAGCTAACAGGCAAGGGTGGAAAACCCTGAGCCGCCTCCGGATTCACGACGTCCCCAGCACCCATCCAATTCGATTTCCCATGCGTCTGCTGCTCATCGAGGACAACCCGACCCTTCGCAAGGCGGTGAGCCAATATCTTCAGGAAGCAGGCTATCTGGTGGACACGCTGGCAACCGGCGACGAGGGACTTTGGGCAGCGGACGGCGGCTCATACGATCTCATCCTGCTGGATCTGATGCTTCCTGAAATGGATGGCATGGAAATCCTGAGACGCCTGAGGGCGACGAACAACCCGGTGCATGTCATCGTCCTGAGCGCCCGCGATGGCCTGGACGACCGGTTGGAGGCGCTCGACGCGGGAGCTGACGACTATCTGGTCAAACCGTTTCCCTTGTCCGAGGTGTTGGCACGCGTCAGGGCCTTGTTGAGGCGCAGCTATGCGAAGAAAAATCCCGTGATGCGTGCGGGAGACATCGAACTCGATCCGATGCGGAGGAAGGTCACCAGAGGCGGAAAGGAAATCGATCTAACCGCCCTGGAATACCGCTTGCTGGAATACCTTTTCTATCGAACGGGCGAGGTGGTCACACGAACCGACATTTGGGAACATGTCTTCGAGGATGGCAGTGGTGGCAGTAGCAACGCGGTGGACGTTTACATCGGCTACCTGCGCAGGAAACTCAACGCTGGCGAACTCCCCGACCTCATCCAAACCCGCCGGGGACAAGGGTACATCCTCGAAGACCCGAACGCATGATCCAGCCTTCCATCCGGCGTGCCCTCCTCATCCGCTGCGGTCTCGGGGTGGGCGTATTGCTGCTGTTGTTGTCGATCGGCGTGTTTCTGCTCGCGAAACAAAGTCTCTATCGGGAAGTGGATGAATCCATCTCGCAAACCGCCGCGTTGCTCGCGAACCAGGTGGAACTTGAGAATGGGAAAATCGGCTTTGAATGGAAGGAAGGTATCGGAACCAACAGGTCCCTCATCGAGGAAGGACTTTTCCAGTTCTGGGATGAGGCGTCGGGGGCAACCTCACGTTCGCCCGGCCTCCATCAGACCGATTTGCCAAAATTCATGGGAGACTCCGGAAAGCCCCGACTGAGAAGCATCGAGCTGCCCAACGGACACCGGGCGAGAGCCATCGGTCTCCGGATCTATCCGTTTGTCCTGCCCGAAGAGTTCGAAAAGATGAAGGAACGTGGACACGTCATCGACCCGAAATCCCTGCCACACATCCTCGTCGTCGCCCGCGACACGGAGCCCGTCCATCACACCCTGGCGAGACTTCGCTGGATTCTAGCGGGTGGATCCGTGCTCACCCTGGCGCTTGGGTTTCTCCTGATCGCGAGAGTCGTCAAGATCAGCCTCCGCCCTATCGACGACTTGACCGCGCAGATGAAAAGCCGCACAGGTCCTCGGCTCGACTCAGCACTCGAACTACCGGGCAAGCTTCCCGTCGAGCTGACCGGTCTAGCAGAGAATTTTGACGCGCTGCTTGCCAGAGTCTCGGCAACTCGCGAGCGCGAACGCGATTTCATCCGCCACGCCGCCCACGAACTGAGGACTCCCATCGCCGGGCTTCAGGCGACGACTGAGCTTGCTCTTTCAAAACCACGCAGCGCCGAGTCCTACTCGGAATTCATCGAAACCTGCCGCTCCACCGCCGCCGATCTTAACGAACTGGTCAAGCGCCTGACGGCATTGGCCCGCATCGGACACTCCTCGCCGGCTCCAAGGTTAGAGCCTCTCGATCTCGCACCGATCCTTCTCGAACTCCTCGAAAAAATCAGGCCAGCCCTATTGCTGCGACATCTTCGTTTCAAAACAGAAATTCCATCAACAGGATGGATCGTCCAAGGAGACCACACCCTGATCCGCATCATCCTGAACAACCTGTTGGACAATGCCATTTCCCACGCTTCGGACGGCGGGGAAGTTCGAATCACCGGAGATTTCAAACAAGATCATTTTGAACTGCAGATCGCCAACCCGGTGGATTCGTTGCCCGAAAACCTCGACCGGCTGTTTGAACCTTTGTTCCGCAACGACCCATCACGCCAGGACGCGGGTAGCCATCTTGGCATCGGACTCACGCTCAGTCGGGATGCGGCTACCGCAATGCAATCTGACCTGTCAGCGCGAAGGACCGACGAGGGGTGGATCGAGTTCGTGCTCAGGATGCCCGCATGCCGAAACGCCCGAACCTGAGCACCAGCACGGGTGGCAACAAAAGGTTCAACAAAGTCGAACTGATCAATCCGCCGAGGATGACGATGGCCATCGGACCTTCGATTTCCTGACCAGCGGCCTGCGGCTTGAGCGCGATGGGAAGAAGGGCAACCGCCTAATAAAATCATCGCACCCATTACTGACACATTTACGGACAGGACGGGAAAGACTCCATTGGGGGGTGGGGATTCGCAGTCAACTGCCCATGAATAGCGGGCTCAGAATGAGAATTCGGTGAGAGGTGCTGTTTAATTCAGACATGAAAAACGAGGGTATTGCCGCCCCCGTTTCGCATTCTGAATGAAAGGCGGGAAGCCTGACTAGGATCTGCGCAGGATGTTGGAGCGGGCTGCCGCCGCGAATCCGGCTCCGTATGATCACAACAATCTGATCATGCCAGAGGAACAGCAGGTGTTGTATCGTTGTTGATGCAAGCGTGAACGGCCTCTCACCCGGCGGACGGCCCCTTTGGGGTTGCCCACCTCCGCTTGGCAACTGTTAAATCCTGCCATGCCCGACACCTCCCCGGAATCCGTCGCCAAGTTCATCGAACGGTGGGAAAAATCCGGCGGCTCGGAAAAGGCGAACTACGCGCTTTTCTTCACCGAACTCTGCGACGAGATCCTCCACGTCCCGCACCCGGAACCCGCCGGACCGGACAACGCGAAAAACCTCTACGTCTTCGAGCGCGCCGTCACCCATCAGGAAGCGGACGGCTCCACCGCCACCGGTTTCATCGATCTCTACAAATCCGGCTGCCTGCTCTCGGAAACCAAACAGGGCACCTTCGCCAAAGCCACCAAGCAGGGCACGCTCCTCGACTTCATCCCCAGCAGCTCCAAGGAAAAATCCGGCCACGGCAAGCGCGGCACCGCCGCTTTCGACAAGGTGCTCCAGCGCGCCTACAATCAGGCACGGAAATACATCACTTCCCTTCCCGCATCGGAAGGCCGTCCGCCGTTCCTCATCGTTTGCGACGTCGGCCACACCATTGATCTCTACGCCGAGTTCTCCGGCACCGGCGGCCACTATGAGCGCTTCCCGGATCCCGCGTCCTACCGCATCCATCTGGCAGATCTCCATCAGCCGGAAATCCGCGAGCGCCTCCGGAAAATCTGGACCGATCCCCATTCACTAGATCCTTCCAAGCACGCCGCCAAGGTCACCCGCGAGGTGGCCAAGTCTCTGGCAGAACTTGCCAAGTCGCTAGAAAAGGACGGCCACGATCCCAAGGTCACCGCCGGATTCCTCCAGCGCTGCCTCTTCACCATGTTCGCCGAGGACGTGGAGCTGCTGCCGAAAAACTCCTTCCTCAACGTGATGGACAAGGTGAAGGACAGCCCCGCCGGCTTTCCCGTCATGCTCCAGACCCTGTGGCACGATATGGCCACCGGATCAAAATTCTCCACTGTCCTGCTCAACGCCGTGCCTCACTTCAATGGCGGCCTGTTCGAGGACACCACCGCGCTGCCGCTGCGGCCGGATCAGATGGCGCTGCTCATCCACGCCGCGAAGTCGGATTGGTCCGCCGTCGAGCCTGCCATCTTCGGCACGCTGGTAGAACGTGCGCTCGATCCCCGCGAGCGCCACAAGTTCGGAGCGCACTACACGCCGCGCTCCTACGTCGAGCGGCTCATCCGCCCCGCCCTCATCGATCCACTGCGCGAGGAATGGGATGCCGTGAAAGCCGCCGCCTCCCTCGCCACCGAAAAGGCCACCAAGTCCGAAGCCGCTGACGCGGAACTCGCCGCCATCCCCGCCGCTTCACTCAGCAAGGCGCAGGCTGCGGACATCGGGAAAAAACGCCGCGATTTTGCGAAACAAGCCGCCGCCCTCCACGAGGAAGCCATCGGTGCCGTCCGCGATTTCCACCGGAAAATCTGCACGCTCAAAGTCCTCGATCCCGCCTGCGGCTCCGGGAACTTTCTCTACGTCTCGCTGGAACTCATGAAACGCCTCGAAGCCGAGGTGCTCGAAGCCTACGAGGAGTTAGGTGGAAACGCCGCCTTCGAGATGGCCAGCTTCAAGATCGGCCCGCGCCAGTTCCTCGGGCTGGAGCTGAACCGCCGCGCCGTCGCCATCGCCCAACTCGTCCTCTGGATCGGCTTCTTCCAGTGGCAGCGGAAAACCACCGGCAAGGCGGACACCAACGAGCGCCCGCTGCTACCCAAGGAAGCCTCCATCGTCCAACAGGATGCCGTGCTCGCCTACGATGCCGCCATCCCGCGCAAAGATCCGGACAGCGGGGAAATCGTCACCATCTGGGACGGAGTCACCACCAAGCCCCATCCCGTCACCGGTAAGGAGGTCCCGGATGAAACCGCTCGCAAAGCCGTCTTCGATTACACCAATCCCAAACGCGCAGAGTGGCCGTCCGCCGACGTCATCGTCGGGAATCCGCCGTTCATCGGAGCCTCCCGCATGCGGGATGCATTAGGCGACGGCTACACCGAAACCCTCCGCAAGGCGTGGAAAGGCCTCGTGCCCGAGTCCGCCGACTTCGTCATGTATTGGTGGGAAAAGGCCGCCGAACTCGTTCGCGATGGAAAAACCAAACGCTTCGGCTTCATCACCACCAACTCTATCCATCAGACCTTCAACCGCCGCGTCATCGAGCCATTTCTAGCAAACGAGAAAAAGCCGCTGCACCTCAGCTACGCCATCGCCGATCATCCGTGGGTCGATTCCGCCGATGGTGCCGCTGTCCGCATCGCCCTCACCGTCGCCGAGCCCGGCAAAGCCGAGGGCATCCTCGAAAAAGTCACCGACGAGATCGCCCGCGAAGACGGCGAGAACGAAGTGACCCTCATAAGGAGTGGGGGCCTTATTGCCCCCAATCTTCAAATCGGCGCGGACCTGAATTCATCGATCGCTCTTACCGCAAACGCGAAACTCGCCCATCGGGGAGTTCAAACAATTGGCGCTGGTTTCATTGTTTCTCCTGATGAAGCAAAAGCACTCGGCTCTGGAACCAACGCGGAAATCGGTAAACGTATTCGCGGCTATCGAAACGGACGAGACCTCACCGACAAGCCGCGTGGCGTGAAAGTCATCGACCTTTTTGGACTCACCGCAGATGAAGCACAGGCTCAATGGCCTTTGCTCTATCAACACGTCCTGATCCACGTGAAGCCAGAACGGGATCAGAACAATCGCGATAGCTACCGCCAGAAATGGTGGATTCACGGTGAGCCGCGCAAAGATCTCCGCCCCGCACTGGCAGGCCTTCCCCGTTACATCGCCACGGTGGAAACCAGCAAGCACCGCTTCTTCACTTTTCTCGAACAGGAAATTCTTCCAGACAACAAGCTCATCGCGATTGCATCGGACGACGCATATGTCATGGGTATTCTTTCGTCGGCCATTCACGTCAATTGGTCGCTTGCCACAGGATCGTGGTTAGGTGTCGGCAACGATTCGGTCTATGCGAAATCCCGCTGCTTCGAGCCCTTCCCATTTCCCGCGCTCGAAGAATCCCCGCTCAAACAACGCATCCGCGATCTCGGCGAGCGGCTCGACGCGCACCGCAAGACCCAACAGGCTCTTCACCCGGATCTCACGCTCACCGGGATGTATAACGTGCTGGAAGCCGTCCGCGCCGGCACCCCGCTGACCGCCAAGGAAAAGGCGATCCACGACAAGGGCCTCGTATCCATTCTCCAACAGATCCACGACGAGCTGGATGCCGCCGTGTTTGAGGCATACGGTTGGAGCGATCTGGCGGAGCGGGACGCAAATAAGGAGGCACCACATTCCTGTGGTGCTCGCGAAAGGACCGCCGATGAATCGCGCGAAGCTCTTTCTTCATCGACCCCACTTCCGCCCTCGCGACAGGAATGTCGCGACTCCTTATTGCTCACCCGCCTGGCTCCGCGCATCGCAAGCTCGTTGAAGGCGAAGACGGCGGGTGAGCCATTTCCAGCGGCAGTGCGGTGACGGTGGTCTGGTCATCGGTGAAGAGGCCGAGGAGGCGGGGCTGCGGTTCTCCGGCGACGAGGATTTTCACCCGGTAGCCGTTGACACGGCGGGAAGCGGCCCAGTCCGCGATGAGAGTGCCGGTCCCGGCGGCTCCGGACAACCCGCACAGTGGAGCTGAGAGGCCTCCGGACACGGCAGTTCGGGAAAAATCCGGGACCGCATTGGGCGCGGCGCGTCATTCCGAGATGCCAGATCGTCAGGAAGCCCATGGACCCAGCGATTAGACTAACGGAGCCTTCCTTGCTAGAAAAAAGTGATAGACCCCGGAAAAATCATCCGCCTCCGTCCCTCCGGAATCTCAACACCTTCTCCTTTTCACGCCAGAAGCAGGACGGAGTTCCCCCTCTTACTAGCGGGTCCCGTCATGGATACAGCCGGGTCCACCTATCGTGCGAGCGCCCTGACCCGTTGTTTTTCGAACCAAATGCGTATAAATGACGAAGCGTGGCCAGCAGGACGGCCAGGATCGCGGAAGAGCCAATGGTGCCGAAGCCCAGGCCGCCCTTCCCAACAGACTTGGTTAGCAGATCGCCGAAGGTGGCCCCGAACGGACGGGTGAGAACGAAGGCAATCCAGAACAAGGCCGTCCGGTTCAGGCGGGTGAAGTAGAACATGAGGATGACCACCACCAGCAGCCCCCCGACCACGGAGGCTCCGCCGAGGAAGCCGAGGCCGGAATCATCCGCCAGATAATCTCCCAGAGCGGTGCCCAAGGTATTGGAAACCAGGATGGCCGCCCAGTAGAACATCTCCGCCTTGCGGCTGTGGATGTGATTCACGGAAAGGCTTTTCTCACTCCAGCGCCAGACCGCGAGTACCGCAACGAGGGCGGTGACGAGGATCGACGTGCCCATGGCATAACCAAGCCCGAGGCTGCGGTCCATGTAGTCCGACATCGTCGTCCCGGCGGTGCTCGTGGTGAGAACGACCGTCCAGAACAGCACGGGATGGAACGCCTTCGCGCGAAGCTGGGCGACCAGGGAGCCGAGGAAGATGCTGATGAGGATCAACGAACTCACGGCATAGCCCACGTTCATCGTCATCGACAGGAGATCTCCCGCAGTCTCGCCGAGCGTGGTCGCGCAGATTTTCATGATCCAGAAAATCAGATTCACACGGGCGATTTTACTGGCTGCCATCCCGGATCATAGCTTGCTCCATCATGAGAAACGCATGAGCGTGGCAAGGCTGCGAATTCGCACCGGGATTGATTTCCGACATGGGCCCGGCGATGCTCACCGAATGAACTGGATCCACTGGTCGCTGCTTTCCGCATTTTTCGCCGGAGTCACCGCCATTCTGGCGAAAGTCGGAGTCACCGGCGTGGATTCGAACCTTGCCACGGCGATCCGCACCTCGGTGATCCTCCTGTTTGTCTGGGCCATCGCTTTCGCGACGACGAAACCCGCCACGATGTGGGATTTTCCGGGCCGGACCTGGATGTTTCTCGCGCTGTCCGGTGTGGCGACCGGGCTTTCGTGGTTGTGCTATTTCCGGGCGCTCCAGTTGGGGGATGCATCGCAAGTGGCTCCGGTGGACAAGCTGGGTGTGGTTTTCGTGCTGATTCTTGCGGCCGTTTTCCTGAAGGAGAGACTGACCTTGCAACATCTGGCCGGAGGGCTTCTGATTGTCGCCGGTGCGGTCGTTCTCGCTTATAAAGGCAAGAATCCCTGAGCCTGGGCTTGCACCGGGGTGGCAAATGGCTGAAATTTGCCTATCTCCCTGAATTGCAGGGCTTTCTCATCAACTTCTCATTTCCGATCTGACACGGTCAGAGACCGTATTCATGTCGCCGTCCACGCTCTCCCATTCCTCCGATACCTTGCGAACCACCTGGTTGAAAGATCTGACAATCATTGCCCTGCTGAGCGCGATCTGGTTCTGCTCGCTGCTCGGGATGAGACCGCTCAGCAATCCCGACGAGGGGCGATACACGGAAATCCCGCGTGAAATGGCCGTGACCGGTGACTTCGTGACTCCACGGCTCAACGGGGTGAAATATTTCGAAAAGCCTCCCCTCGTCTATTGGCTCTCGGCGCTGACGTTCCGCGAATTCGGCGTGAGCGAATTCACCGCGCGGGTGTGGGGTGGATTGTTCGCGATGATCGGTGTGTTGCTGACCTATGCGGCGGGGCGCGCCCTGTATGACAGGGGCACCGGCATCTGGGCGGCGATCTCGCTTTCCACGCTGCTGCTCTATTTCGCGCTGAGCCAGATCATTTTGTTAGACATGGCGGTGGCGGTGACGATGAGCGGTTCGCTGTTCGCGTTCATCGTGGCGATGCGCGAGCCGCCGGGAAAAAAGCGGTTCGGGCTGTTCATGGCGTTTTACGCCTTCATGGCGCTTGCGACGCTGTCGAAGGGGCTGATCGGCATCGCCCTTCCGGGAGCGGTGATTTTCTTCTGGGTGCTTCTGTTGAATCGCTGGAAACCGCTTTGGCCTTTCTATCCGATCACCGGGAGCATCCTTCTGCTGGCGATCGCCGCGCCGTGGCACGTCCTCGCGGCGCAGGCGAATCACGATTTCCTGAACTTCTATTTCTATCATGAGCACTGGCTGCGGTTCACCACCCGGACCCATGGCCGATATGAACCGTGGTGGTTTTTCCTGCCGGTCTTTGTCGGCGGCCTATTTCCATGGATCTTCTTCACGGGACGGGCCATCAAGTTCTCGCTCGTCGGAGGCTGGAAGAACCGGCGTGAACATGCGGACGCGTGGTTCCTGATCATCTGGATCGTGTTCATCATCCTGTTTTTCTCAAGATCCCAGTCGAAGCTCGTGCCATACATCCTGCCGGTTTTCCCTGCCTGCGCGGTGCTGTTCGGCCGTTATTTCTCGGCGGTCTGGTTGGGCAAGGTGGACATGAAATGCCGGCCCGCATCGATCGGTTTCGCGGTGGTGGCACTGTTGCTTGGCATCGCCGCGTTCGTCGCTCCGGAACCCAACCATCAGCCGGAGCTTGTCGCCTACTTGCCGATCCTCAGGGTCACCGTCGGCATCACGATGTTGGCCGGCGCGATCGCCACCTTTGTCAGCCTGAGGCGAAACAGCCCACGGCTCATGTTGAGCGCGATCACCGGTACCATCGTGATTTTCCTGATCATGCTCGCCTTTGGTGGTGGGTCTTTCGACAAGGCCTCCACGAAAAAATTCGCGACGATTCTCAAGCCGATCATCAAGCCCGAGGATCGCATTTACTGTGTCGGTTTCTACGGCCAAGACCTTCCCGTTTATCTGGACAGGCTCGTCAGCGTGGTCGAATCCAAAGGCGAATTGACCTTCGGTATCGAGTCGGAGCCGGAAATGTCGTCGAAGCGCTTCATGAAGAGCGACATTTTCGCCAAGGAATGGAGCCAACCTGGAAATGCCTACGCCCTGATCCGCAGGACTTCATTTGAGCGGTGGTTCGGCGACCTGAACTTGAACTATGAGATCATGGACAAATCCAATCGTTTTATCCTAATCAAGCGCACCGACCCATCCCTGCCGTGAGCGACGCACCATCCCAACTACCCGTGATTCCGATCACACGACCGACCATCGACGAGGAAACCATCGCGGGTGTCTGCGAGGTGTTGCGTTCAGGTTGGATCACCTCCGGCCCCAAGGTGAAGGAGTTTGAGTCAAAACTCTCCGCGCTCTTCGGCGGGCGTCCGGTGCGCGTCTTCAACTCCGGCACCGCCACCTTGGAAATCGCCCTCCGCCTCGCGGGAGTCGGTCCCGGAGACGAGGTCATCACCACGCCGCTTTCGTGGGTGGCCACCAGCAATGTGATCCTGACGGTGGGCGCTCGTCCGGTCTTCGTGGACATTGATCCCGTCACCCGCAACATCGATCTCGACCTCATCGAGGCCGCCATCACTCCTGCGACGAAAGCAATCATCCCCGTCGATCTTGCCGGGTTGCCCGTTGATCGGGATCGCCTTTACGAAATCGCCGCCCGCCGCGGCTTGCGGGTCGTTGAAGACGCGGCACAGTCGATGGGCAGCTCGTGGAACGGACAACTGATCGGCTCCATCGGCGATCTCGTGTCATTCTCCTTCCATCCTAACAAGAACCTCACATCGATCGAGGGCGGCTGCCTTGTGATGACCGAAGAAAGCGATGCGAAGCTCGCCGAGCAATATCGCCTGCAGGGAGTCGTCCGCTCCGGAACCGATGGCATGGACGTCGAGGTCCTCGGTGGAAAATTCAACCTGACGGACGTCGCAGCACGCGTCGGGCTTGGACAACTCCCCCATCTCGATGAATTCACCCGCATCCGTCGTGACCTCGCCAAGCTGTATTTCGAAATGCTTGACGTGCCGGAAGTGCGCGAGTCAGGTCTTGACCTGCCCGTCGCGGATTTTGATCAATCGAACTGGCACATGTTCCAGGTCGTCCTATCAGATGCACCGGGATCCCCGAGCCGGGCCGAGGTGATGGAGAAAATGTCCGCACAAGGCGTCTCCACCGGCGTCCACTATCCGGCGATCCATCTTTTCTCGCTTTACCGTGCCGATGGTTGGAAAGAGGGTGACTTCCCGCATGCGGAACTGGCAGGACGCAAGATCCTCACCCTGCCGCTTTTCCCGACCATGAGCGCCGACGATGTGCGACGGGTCGCCGCCACCCTCATCCAAGTCCTGAAATCCTTCCGCCAAGAATGAGTTCCAGCGAATCCATCAAGCTCTCGGTGGTCATCCCCGTTTACAACGAGCAGGGCAATCTTCCCACGCTTTTCGAACGTCTCTATCCGGTGCTCGACAAGCTTGGCAGGAGCTACGAGATCATCTTCACCAACGACGGCAGCGCGGATCGCTCCGGCGAAATGCTGGCAGCTCAACACTCCGCGCGCCCGGACGTCACCAGGGTCATCGAATTCAAGTCAAACTACGGCCAGCACATGGCCATCATGGCCGCTCTCGAACGCGTCCGCGGCGAGATCATCGTCACCCTTGACGCGGACCTTCAGAATCCTCCCGAGGAAATCCCAACGCTCCTCGCCAAAACCGACGAGGGCTATGACTGCGTGGGTGGAGTCAGGCAGAACCGGCAGGACAGCTTTTTTCGCCGATACATTTCAAAACTCATCAACTTCATCCGCAGCAAGACCACCAATATCCGCATGAGTGACCAAGGCTGCATGCTCCGCGCCTACTCACGGCAGGTCGTCGATGCCATCGTCCGCAGCGGTGCGGTGAACACCTTCATTCCCGCGCTCGCCTACAGCCTTGCCCGAAAGCCCACCGAAGTCGCTGTCGCCCACGAGGAACGCCACGCGGGCACGTCCAACTATTCCCTCTACACGTTGATCCGGCTCAACTTCGACCTGATCACCTATTTCACCACCGCGCCGCTACAGCTCTTCACCATCTTCGCCATGTTCTGTTCGGGTTGCTCGTTCTTGTTGGTGATCATCCTTGGAGCACGGCGCATTTACTACGGACCCGAGGAAGGCGGGATCTTCACGTTATTCGGAATCCTTTTCTTCCTGATCAGCGTCTCCATGGTCGGCATCGGTCTGATCGGTGAATACATGGGCCGGACCTATCAGGTCGTGCGGAACCGGGCCCGCTATCAGATCAGCCACATTCTTGAAACCAGCGCATGAGCAAGCCACGCATCCTTTTTTTCGGTTATAGCGAGGTCGGCTTCGCCTGCCTTGATCTTCTGATCCAGCGTGGGGACAACGTCACCGGACTCATCACCCACGAGGACAATCCGGACGAGAACATCTGGTTCAAGACTCCGGCCGTCGCCGCCAGCGAACATGGCATTCCGGTATTCACCCCTGAGTCGGTGAACACGCCCGAGTGGATTTCAAGGATCGCGGAAATGAAGCCCGACCTGATCCTCTCGGTTTACTACCGCCACATGATCGGCCAGCGAATTCTCGACATTCCACCTCTGGGTGCCTTCAACATGCACGGCTCGCTCCTGCCGAAATACCGTGGACGCGCACCGATCAACTGGGCGGTCCTGCATGGCGAACCGCGGATTGGCATGACGCTCCATCGCATGGTGAAACGTGCCGACGCCGGTGACGTGATCGACCAGGAAGGCGTGGATATCTCTCCAATCGACACCGCGGAACAGGCATTCCGAAAAGTGCTGCCATGTGCTCCGGCCGTGCTTTCCCGCCAAATCGACCACCTTCTATCAGGCACCGCGGTCGAAACACCACAGGTCGAATCCGAGTCCACCTACTTCGGCGGCCGCAAGCCCGAGGACGGCCGCATCGACTGGACCAGGACCTCCACGGAAATCTTCAACCTGATCCGCGCCGTCACCGATCCCTATCCCGGAGCATTCACCGAATCCGGTGGAGCCAGACTCATGGTCTGGTGGGCGGAACCCGCACCCGGAATGTCCGGAAAACCCGGTGAAATCCTTTCGCTCGATCCCCTCATCGTCGCCACAGGCGATGGCGCCCTCCATCTCACCCGCACCGAATGGCGCGGCACACCTGAACCGGCAGTTATACCCGGCCTGATTCTCTAACCCACCTATCCATGTCACCATCTCCACTCAAAGTCCTCATTCTCGGAGCCAACGGCTTCATCGGCAGCAGCCTGACCGACACCATCCTCAGCAGCAAGGACTGGGAAGTTTATGGCATGGACGTGGGTGACCACAAGCTCAAGCATCTGCTAGACCATGATCGCTTCACGTTCGTGGAGGGCGACATCACCATCAACCGGGAGTGGATCGAGTACCACATCAAGAAATGCGACGTCGTCATCCCGCTGGTCGCCATCGCGAATCCGACCCAGTACGTGAAGCGCCCTCTCGACGTGTTTGAACTCGATTTCGAGGCGAACCTGGCGATTGTTAGACAATGCGCCAAATACAAGAAGCGCCTGATTTTCCCCTCCACCTCGGAAGTTTATGGCATGTCGCCAGACTCCGTCCTCGACGAGGCGACCAGCCCGCTGGTCTATGGCCCCATCGACAAGCAACGCTGGATCTACGCGACTTCCAAGCAACTGCTGGACCGGGTCATCTACGCTTACGGAGTGCGTGACGACCTCGACTACACCTTGTTCCGCCCGTTCAACTGGATCGGGCCGAAGCTCGACAACGTGCTCGAGCCGAAGGAAGGCAGCTCGCGGCTTTTCACCCAGTTCATCAGCAACGTCATCTTCCGCAAGCCCATCCAGCTCGTGGATGGCGGTTCGCAAAGCCGCTCGTTCACCTTCATCGACGATGGCGTGGACTGCCTGCTGCGCATCATCGAGAACAAGGACGGCGCGGCTTCGCAAAAGATCTTCAATATCGGAAATCCCGACAACAATGTCTCGGTGGCCGATCTCGCGAAGATCATCATCGAGGCCTTCAAGGAGTATCCCGACTATGTCGATCACGCGGAAAACGCGCAGGTCGTCACCGTTTCCTCCATGGAATACTTCGGCAAATACTATCAGGACATCCACACCCGCGTGCCTTCGATTTCCGCCGCCAAGGAAGCCATCGGTTGGGAACCCAAGGTCGATCTCAAGACCGCCATCCGCCTGACCCTCGACTATCATCTCAAGCAAAAGGATCACGACCTCGGCACGTCATGAGCCCCGTCGTCGCACTGAAGGTCGATGTCGATACCGATCGCGGGACGCGTGAGGGTGTCCCGGCTCTTGCAGCCTTGTTAGGCGAGTTCTCGGCACCGGCCAGTTTCCTGTTCTCCCTTGGACCGGACAACACCGGCAAGGCGATTCGTCGCGTCTTCCGTCCCGGATTTTTCCAAAAGGTCAGCCGCACGAGCGTGGTGCAGATGTATGGCGTGCGCACGCTGCTGAACGGCACGCTGTTGCCCGCGCCGCACATCGGCAAACGGCATTCCGACATCATGCGACGCGTCAGGGACGCCGGATTCGAAACCGGCATCCACTGCCACGACCATTTCAAGTGGCAGGACTACCTTTCCAAGATGTCGCTTGATCAGACTCGAGAAGAATTCGGTCACGCGCTCTCCGAATATCGAAGGATCTTCGGGTCCGAGGCCCAGACCGCCGGCGCCCCCGGTTGGCAGGCGACCGCCTCCAGCCGTCAGGTCTATGACGAGGCCAACCTGTTGTACGCCAGCGACACCCGCGGTGAATCCGCGTTTTTCCCGGAAATCGACGGCCGGGTTTTCAAGACCCTGGAAATCCCCAGCACCTTGCCGACCTTCGACGAGTTGCTGGGCCGCCCGGAATTTCCCGACGAAAAAATTGTCGCGCACTACACGAGTCTTTTGAGATCCGACCGGCCTAACATCCTAACGATCCACGCCGAGATCGAGGGCATGATGAAGCGCCCCTTGTTCCGTGAGTTGCTTGAGGCGTGGTCGAAGCTCGGGGTCGAATTTGTCCGCATGGACGATCTCGCCCGGAAGATTCTGGAGCATCCCGAGTCCATTCCCGTCCAACCGCTCGTCATGGCGGAGATCGATGGCCGATCCGGACTCGTCGCGACCCAGGGACATGCCTGAGCTTGCGATCAACGAATGATGCCGCATAATGGCGACAATGTTTCGGTTATTCGCATTCCTTTTTGCCCTCGGCTTCATTCCGGCAAGCGCGCAATCCTACGCTCCGGTCAACGAGAAGCCTCCTGCCCTAGCCCGCGAATTCCGCGGCGCGTGGGTCGCTTCCGTTTACAATATCGATTGGCCAAGTTCGTCCGGACTCAGCGCGGGCAGTCAGCAGGCGGAACTCCGCAACATCCTCGACAAACTGGTGAGCCTGAAAATGAACGCCGTCATGTTTCAGGTGCGTTCGCAGTGTGACGCGATCTACTCGTCATCCATCGAGCCATGGAGCCCGTTCCTCACCGGGACCATGGGCCGCTCGCCGGGATACGATCCCCTCGCCTATTGCATCCAGCAGGCGCATGCCCGCGGCATCGAGGTCCATGCGTGGTTCAATCCTTTCCGCGCGCTTTCCAACAATTCGCAGAGCGTCGCCTCCAACCACATCACGCGAAGCAATCCACAGGTCACCAAAAAATACGGCACGATGACCTGGTGCGATCCCGCCATGGACGGCACCCGCTCACGCGCCCTCGGCGTCATCCTCGATGTGGTGAAACGCTACGACATCGATGGCGTCCACCTTGACGACTATTTCTATCCGTATCCCTCCGGCAATCTTCGCTTTGCCGATGGGAAAAGCCCCGCGGAAAGACGCTCCTATGTGGACTCTTTTGTTAGCAACCTCTACTCCGCGGTGAAACGCCAGAAATCCTGGGTCCGCGTCGGCATCAGCCCCTTCGGCATCTGGCGGCCGGGCGTACCATCCGGCATCGAGGCCGGGCTGGACAGCTATGAGCAGTTAGGCGGTGATTCGAGAAAATGGCTGAAGAACGGCTGGGTCGATTACCTCGCACCGCAACTCTACTGGCCCATTTCGCCACAGAAGCAGAGTTTCCCGGCGCTGTTGAGCTGGTGGCGCGAGCAGGGTTCACGTCCCGTCTGGCCGGGCATCGCCACCGAGCGCATCGGCGGCAAGGAAGATCGCCGTTCCGCATCGGAGATCACCAACCAGATTGACCTGACCCGCAAGATTGGAAAAAACTGGAACGGGCACATCCACTGGAGCGCGAAGAGCCTCGTTAGAAACCAGGGAGGCATCGCCACCAAACTTGCCAACACCTACACGCAACCCGCCGCTGTCCCGCCGATGCCTTGGGTCAGCAGCAGAGCCCCGGCCGCGCCCGGCGTCAGCGCCGTCCTGAAGGGAAATGGCACCTACGTCCATTGGGAACCCGATGGCAACACCGCGAAAGTCGCCATCCAGGGAAAATACGGTGGCACCTGGCGCACGGTGCAGATCGCTCCCAGCGGCGGAAAAGGCATCACCATCTCAAAAGCGGAAGCCATCGCGGTGACCGCTCTCGACCGCTTCGGAAACGCGAGTGCGCCGAAGGTGCTTGGGCTGCGTTGACACGACCCATGACCGGGACTGATCCATACGCCCCGCCTTCGCCCGGGCCATTGAGCTCCGGCGACGAACCCGCGGCACTCCGTGAACTTGTCCGCGCTTGGGAAAAACTGCGCCTGATTTACAACGGCATCATGATCCTGCCTGGCGTCGGCGTGCTCGCCCTATGGGTGGCCAAAACGGGAATGCCGGTTCCTGCGGCGATCGTCGCAGGATTGTTCACCGGCCTGGGTGCCAATGCCGCGTTCTTCCTCGGTCCGGTTTCGGAACTCTACCTGCGCGGGCTTTTCCGCCAGGGAACCCCGATCGGAAAGGGCCGTCTGCTCATTTTCGCCGCCGGCCTCGTCGTTTCGGGTGGAGTTCTGGCATTGGCGGCCATCGTTCCGTTCTTTTCAATCCCCTGATCCTGATTTCAATTCTCCGCCCTTGCCACCGGGCGAATGAGCGCATTGACTTCCCGCCACCTCATTTTCCGCACTGTGAAAGCCCACGATCTCTACACCGCCGTTGACCCCGCCATTGTCACCCAGATCCTCGATTGGTTCCGCGCCAACGACAGGAATGTCTATCGCTCCGCCGTCGCCACCCTCGCGGGCAACCGCAAGCTCCGCCCGGTCTTCATCGAGAAGAAGCCGATGGTCGAGCAATACGCGTGGATCCACAAGACCCTGAAGTTGAAAGCCTGCGACACCATCGGTGAGCACATTCTTCAAGCTTACCTCATGGCTGGACAACAGTCGCTGCTCGCCATGTTTTGCGACGGCATGGGAATCGCCCACGACGGCAAGGGCTCGGTCGTTGGCGACCTGCCGAAAAAGCTCGATCCCGAGCGCCTGAACACGACGATCGACCGCCTCGCCGGTATTTTCGAACACAAGCTGCTGACCGTTTACCTGCATTGCTTCAACATGCAGGTCGATGGCGGTTGGCCCACGCTCAACGAGAAGCTCGAGTCTGACGAGCGGCTAAAGCTGGCGTGAGGAGGTTGAGAGTTTCGAGTTGAGAGTTGAGAGTCAGATTCTGAATTCCACCTCTTCACTCTCAACACTCAACCCTCCACTCTCAACCTCTTCAAGATGCCCAAAGTTTACGTCAAGACCTACGGCTGCCAGATGAACGAGCGCGACTCCGAGCAGGTCGCGCGGATGTTCAGCGAGGGCGGCTACACGGTCACGGCCGACGAAAACGAGGCGGATGCCGTGCTCATCAACACCTGTTCCGTGCGAGACCAGGCCGAGCAGAAGGCGCTCGGAAAAATGGGCACGATGATGCACAAGGGCCGCGACCGCAAACACGTGGTCTATGGGTTCATGGGCTGCATGGCGCAGTCGCGTGGTGAGGAGCTTTTCAAATCCGTGCCAAGCCTGGATGTTGTCGTCGGCACGCAGAAGTATCACAAGGTCTTCGAATACGTGGACGGCATCCTCAAGCGCCGGCTCGAAGCCCGTATGGATGATCCCGCTTACTCGCTGCGGGGCACCAGCGTCTGCGACACGGCGGAAGAGGAGGGATCGCAAAACACCATCCGCGACCACGTGCCGAAGTCGCGCGAGGCTTCCTCCTTTGTCTCCATCATGCAGGGCTGCAACATGCGCTGCTCCTTCTGCATCGTTCCCGACACCCGCGGAAAGGAACGCGGACGGCCTATCAGCGACATGGTCGCCGAGGTGCGCCAGCTTGCTGCAAACGGAGCGAAGGAGATCACCTTGTTAGGCCAGATCGTGAATCTCTACGGCCGCACGGAATTTCCCAAGATCGATGGCAAGTCCCCTTTTGTGCAACTTCTCGAGGCCGTGCACGAGGTGGACGGCATTGAGCGGATCCGCTTCACCTCGCCGCACCCGATCGGCTACCGGGATGATCTTGTGGCGGCATTCACCTATCTTCCGAAACTCTGCTCGCACATCCATTTCCCGATGCAGAGCGGCTCGGACCGGATTCTCAAGGCGATGCGTCGTCCTTACAAGAACGGGAAGTTCGTGGAAATCTGCGAGAAGATGAAGGCCGCTCGTCCAGGCATCGCCATCACCACCGACATCATCGTCGGCTTTCCCGGCGAGACCGAGGAGGATTTCGAGGCGACCATCGACACCGTGGAGCGCCTCAGGTTCGACAACGCCTTTGTCTTCCGTTACTCGAAACGCCGGAACACTCCGGCCGCCGAGATGGAGGGGCAACTCGAGGAATCCGTGAAGGAGGAGCGAAACCAGCGCTTGCTGGCCGTGGTGGATCGCCTCGCCATCGCCAGCAACGCCGCCATCGTCGGCAGTCGGCAGAAGGTGCTTTGCGAAGGCCCGTCCAAGAACAACGCGGCCCGCCTAACCGGACGCACCACGCAGAACAAGATCCTCATTTTCGACGGTGATCCGGATCGCATGACAGGAGAGATGCTGGAAATCCAGGTCGGGCATTCCACCGGTTTCACCCTGTTCGGAACCGCGTGTCTCGAAGGTTGATTGCGCGATCTTTCCATCAGCTCGTTAGAGCATGGCGTCAGCATCGTGGCAACGGATTTCATCCGCCGCACCCGTCAAACCGCGATAGCTCCCTACCTCGCCTCCCTTTGAAATGTCGGGTCGGGGCATGGCGGTTGGAAACCGCCGCCACAGTACGGCTCCCGAACTTTTCAATTCACCGGTTGCGCTTGCCCCTTTCGTCCTGCTGCTGCCTTGACTGCTCCTGCTGACGCTGGCGATTTTGTTCCTGCTGCTGCTGTTGTTGCTGCTCCTGCTGGCGTTGGCGGTTTTGTTCCTGCTGTTGCTGGCGTTGGGATTCCTCCTGCTGACGCTGTCTCGCCTGCTCCTGCTGGCGCGAAGACTCCTGCGCCTGGCGCTGCTGGCGAACTGAGTCCTCAGCCTGACGCTGCTGGCGCGCTGATTCCTCAGCTTGACGCTGACGGGCATTTTCCTGCTGCTGCCGACGCGCCTCTTCCTGAGCCGCCTGTTGACGGCGGGCATCGTCCTGTTGCTTCCGCAATTGGGCTTGTTCCATGTTCATCCGGCGTTGGGCGGTTTCCTGAGCTTCCTTGGCCTGTTGGGCAAGCTGCGCCTGCCGTTGGCGGGCATCCTCCATCTGCTTGTTCCGCGAGGCCTGTTCTTCACGAGCCTGCTGATCGCGTTTCTGGTTTTCCCTGGCCTGCGACTCGTCCTGCCCGCCGTTAAATCTGATGTCCTTGTTCTCGATGCGGGTGGGCAAGTCCTGACGCTTGTTCTCGTTCACCCTTTCCTGTCCGCGATTTACTCCTGAATCCACCCGTGCCGTTTCGCCACTTCCCACCTTTCCCGAACCATTCTTGTTAGGAGCAGGCGGAACCACATGAGGCCCGTCAACTCGCGGCTGCGGGACGGCAACACGGTTCCTGTCCTCACGCACGACACCAGTGGATCCGGACTGGGATCCTTGACGGTCAGCCACCTTGTCGCTCCCCGGAGGCGGTGGCAAGATGTGAGGACCGTCTTTCTTCACAACACCACCCGGGTTGGCACGGTCGGGATTGCGTGCGACTTCTCCTGAAGCAACCTTGAGGGTTCGCGGATCAACGAGGCGGCGGTTCTGGTTGAGTTGCTCGACCCGAGTTTCCTCGAAACGCTCCCTGCCGCCCATGTCGGCGATGGACTTGTCGGCACGTTGCCGGCTCTCCTCCCTGCTGCTACGGAATTTGTCGGTGATCTCGGTGCTGAGTGCCACGTCCCGCTGCACCCTGACTTCCTCGATCCGTCCGCGAACCTGTTTGGGACGCAATCCGTCATTCCATGCCACATCCATGTTAGGTGCGGAAAACCTCAGTTTGCCGCCCTTCGTGTCGGGGCGCATCACGAATGGATCACGCACCGATTTCGGATGATGATCAATCTCCAAGCGACAGAAGGGAAGGCGTTTGCCGATGCGGTCACAGAGATACTTGTAACGGGGGCCACCGCAGATCACCTGTTGATTCTGGATGTGGATGTAGGTGATGTTGGTGGTATCGCCATACCATCCGGAATTTCCGGAAAGCGGCAGGCAGTGACTGTAAACAGAGCTGCCGAAATTGCTGATCTCGACAAAGTTGAACCAGCCCGCGCCGATCCCGAACCTCACGTCCACCGTGTTGTCCCAATGATGTCCACGCCACGCGAGTGTCTCGGGCGGAAGGGGTGCCCAACCGATGCACTTGGAATTCTCACGCCATGAAACCCAGCAAGGAGCCCATTCGGAACCCGGCACCCAGATCCAGCCGCGACCCGCGATCAATGCCCAGCGCCCATAGTGATAGGTCGCCCAGCCGAAGGGTTCGTCCGATACCCAGGCCCACCCTCGGTCACTGCACACCCAACGTCCGCGGGAATAGGGCCTCCAGTTAGAGTCACGCACCACGGCGGGCTGCCAGACGTAACCATAGTTCGGTGTTTCAAACCACGATCCGTAGGACGAGAGGGAATCGTAAAACGTGCCGTAGTCGGCAACAGGAACGCTCTGTTCGGTAGAATCGAATGCAAGGGCCTCGCGTCCGGCCACCTCGCGATCCCGTTCACTCAGTTCCTGATCGCGCGAGCCAAGATCATCTTCCTTTTGATCGAGCGAGGATTGCAGTTGCTCCAGCTTGCCCTCGCGGTTGGCGATCTCTTGCTCACGTTTCCGAAGGGCCTCATCCTGCTCGGCAGCGGCATCTCCCTTCTGACGCTCCAGCTCCGCACGATCATCCTCGATCCGGGCCCGCTCGCGCTCGATGGCATCCCGCTCGGTGGCAATCATCTGATCCTGAAGCTGCTGCTCCAACTCGCGCTGGCGATCCTCCGCTTGCTGGTTTTTCCGTTCAAGCTCGGCCACCTTCCGGGTGATCTCGGCGGATTGCTTTTCACAACCGGAAATCGTCAACGTCAACAAGGCGGCATATGGGAGAATCTTGCGGGCTTTCATGGCGGGATCTGAATTGCACCCTTCGACGTGACCGACGTCCAACCCATTCAGGAAAATTTCCAATCACCGGATCGCCGGGGCGGGAATTTCAAACACCACCCGCGGTTGCCCGGTGCGTCCACCGGCCAACTCCCGCCGTATCACCCGAAAACCTAACAATTCCTCGATCATCCGCTGCTCCATCACCACAGCCCGCGGATACTTCTCAAAAAGCCTTTGCAGCGGATTGTGGAATTCCTCCATGAGCAAATCGCCTCCGGGACCACGTCCGCAACGGATGAAACTGCCTTCCTTTTCCCGCAATGAAGCAAGCTTGGCGGCCTTCTCGTCAATTGACTGGATCTTCGCCAAGAGCGGTTGCCAGCGGTCCTGAAGCTTCTTGAAATGCTGGAACAGCGCCTTGTCAGGGGTGCTTTCGCCGAAAAGGCTCTTCAACTCGTCGAGCACGTCCAGCGTGAACCCGACACCCGCCTGCGGAAACAAACCGTCCGCCTTGGCACTTAGACTGTAAAAGATTTCCGGCCGACCGACTGCCGTCCTTGGAATGCGGGACCTGTCGAGATAACCGATCTTCTTCAACTCCTCGCAATGCTGCTTCACCGACATGTAACTGGCGTTCACCTGCCGCGCGAGCTCGCTAACAGGAAGGCCGCCGGAGAGCTTGAGCTCTTCGATCACCGCTCTCCATTGCGGCTTGATCAGATCTTGGAATACCGGGAGGAGCATGGCCAATCGCCTGACCGTGGGCGATTTCCTGAGATCATGCAATTCGCAATTTCCGCCATCTTTCCGGTTAACAGTTAGCAGGGCTGAATCAACGGCCTTCACCGGCGAGCCCTGGCGGTCGCCGGAAGTGCGCGACGGGCAGGGATCGATTTCGCCGCCTCCTCACCCACGCGTTTCAGCAGGGCGATCAACGAAGCTGTTAGGAAATACTCTTTCAGCAGTGCCTCGCGGCGCTCGCCATTTGCGGACTTTCGGATGATTTTCATGATGTTTCGGTCGTTTGAATGGAGGAAAAAACATTCTTCCTCCACTTGATCGTAGGGCTAAGCTCGGAAATCCGGAGACGCAAATTGAATTCATCGGGCGAATTCCAATCCCTCCCCGATCGGCTCCTTTTCCACCATTTCGGAAAATTGAATAAACTTCTCGATTCCGCGATGGCGTTGGTCTTTACATCGGGCCCCATGTCCGCACGCACCGGCATCCTTCTCGTCGTTTCCGGCCCATCCGGTTCAGGAAAAACCACGCTATGCAGGCGATTGGCCGATTCCGGAGAGGCCCATTACTCGATCTCCTGCACGACCCGCGACCCGCGACCCGGTGAGGAGAACGGCAAGGACTACCATTTCCTCTCCAAGAAGGAGTTTTTCCGCAAGCTCGAGGCTGGTGAGTTTCTCGAACACGCCGTCGTCCATGGCAACCTCTACGGATCCCTGAAATCCGAGGTTCTTTCCCATCTCAAGCAAGGCACCGACGTCGTCATGGACATCGACGTGCAAGGGGCGGATCAGGTGAGAAACTGCGAAGACGAGGATATCCAGCGCGCGTTTGTCGATCTCTTCGTCATGCCGCCAAGCGAGGAAGAACTGCACACCCGCCTTTCGGGCCGCGGAACTGACAGCGACGATGTCATTTCCCTCCGGATGGCAAACGCCCTCGAGGAAATGCGCCACTGGAAACGTTACAGTCATTTGCTTCTCTCGTCCTCCCGGGTTGACGACTACGCGAGATTCCAGTCTCTCGTCACTGCGGAACGCATGCGCGTGTCTCGGATTTCCTGAGCGCTGTCGCGGACGTCAAACCGTGAATGATTTCGCATCGGGCCCCGGTATCGGAAGGTTCGCTGACCATGAACCTTCTCAAAATTTTAGCCGCAGTCGCCATCGGCTGTGGCTTCCAGGAAACCGCAAATGCGGATAGCAAGCTCCTTCAAGCCGATGTCGTCGTCTATGGTGATGCGGCCGGTGGCGTGACCGCCGCGGTGCAAGCAGCGCGCATGGGCAAGAAAGTCATCCTCGTTTCCCAATTCGGGCACCTCGGTGGCATGAGCAGCAGCGGCCTTGGTTTCTCGGATATCGGAAATCCGGCAATCCTCGGCGGACTCTCCCGGGAATTCTATCACCGGGTCTATCAGCACTACCAGGACGACGCGGCATGGGACCGGGAGCCCCGCGCGAATTTCAAGAATGTCGGACAAGGCACGCTCGCGTTTGATTCAAAGACCGAACTCGCCTCCACCTTTGAACCGAAGGTGGCCGAAGCCGTTTTCGACGCCATGGCCAGGGAGGCCGGAGTCCAGGTGATCAAGGGCCGCATCGATCTCGCCCACGGGGTGGAGAAACCGGCGGCGCGCATCAACACCCTCCATCTTGAAGGAGGGGTTGTCGTCGAAGGCAAGATGTTCATCGACGCCTCTTACGAGGGCGATCTGCTGGCCGCCGCAGGCGTGTCCTTCACCCTGGGCCGCGAGTCGAACTCCAAATACGGCGAGCAGGAAAACGGCATCACCGGACCGAAAAAGGGCAACCAGCTCCCTAACGGAATCGACCCCCACGTGATCAAGGGCGATGCGTCCAGCGGTCTGCTTCCGGGAGTCAACCCGGACATGGGCGGCAATGTCGGTGACGGCGACGACAAGTTGCAGGCCTATTGCTACCGGATGGTCCTGACAAACGATCCGGCCAACCGGATCCCCATTCCGAAGCCGCGGGGTTATGATGCTGCCGATTTCGAGATCCTCTTCCGCTCCATCGAGGCAGGGCAAAAGGGCGGCTTTTTCAAGACCTCCACAATCCCTAACAAGAAGACGGATTCCAACAACACCGGAGGCATTTCCTGTGACTGGATCGGAGGCAATTATGGCAAGGACTGGAATTGGGCGACGCTCAACCACAAGGAGCGCGAGGCACTGGCCGCCAAACACCGCGACTGGCAGTTAGGTCTGGTCTGGAGCTTGCAAAACCACCCGCGCGTCCCGGAGACAATCCGGAAAAGCACCGCCCCCTGGGGATTGGCGAAGGATGAGTTCAAGGACAACGGAAATTGGCCCTACAACATCTACGTCCGCGAGGCCCGCCGCATGGTGTCGGATTTCGTGATGACCGAAGGCCACTGCAAACGGACGATTCCCGTCGAGGACCCCGTCGGCATGGGGGCCTACACGCTGGATTCCCACAACACGCAGCGGTTCGTCCACAATGGCATGGTGAAGAACGAGGGTGACATCCAGGCCCACCTCGGGGGCAAGCCCTACGGAATTTCCTACCGCTCCATCGTGCCCAAGGCCGGCGAGTGCGAAAACCTGCTCGTTCCGTGGGCACTCTCCGCAAGCCACATCGCATTCGGATCGATCCGCATGGAACCGGTCTTCATGGTCCTAGGCCAAAGCGCGGGCACCGCGGCCTGCCTCGCGATCGATGCCGGCACCGGCGTCCAGACCGTCCCCTACGAGCTCCTCCGCGCCAGACTGCTCGGGGATGGTCAGAAACTGGAATGAAGGCCAGCAGATCGTTAGACACCGTGGATTTCCGCTTCGTTTGGGCCTAGCCGGGAAACGGGAAGTCCGTTGGCAAACGCACATTCCCGTTTCTGCTTCAATGCCGAACAGGGCATTCAGCACCCAATCCGGAAAATCCCCCGATTTGTCGCATCCGGACGAATTTTGTTTTGCTCGATCACTGCCCACTGGATACGCATCTCCCGGCGGAACAAACCGCATCCCAAACAGGGGCCTGTAGCTCAGTCGGTTAGAGCAGGGGACTCATAATCCCTTGGTCCAGGGTTCAAATCCCTGCGGGCCCACCAAATAAATGCTCATTATGAGCACTTTATGGAAATCGGGCATGCACGAATAGGAACGGATATGCACCGAAATGCACGCTTATGCAGAACTAAACTTGCACCAAACTTGCACCGACTTCCGGCATCCTTCGTTGGACCTCGAGCCTCAGTGACCACTGGAAGCCAAGCTTCTACGACTACAAACCATCAACAGGTTCGGCACAGGGTTCGCTTTCAAACAGCTCCTCAGAATGCTTCGAGGTCCCGGTTCGGTATGCGGATTCACGTCCGACTGACCTCCCTTCATTCCAGGCTGACTCCATTTTCGCGGCCGTCGAACAACACCCGGATCCCATGCTTCGCGGACGATTGGTTCTCTTACCATGCGGCTTGAGGGTTCGCCACGTCACAAAACGCAGGTTGTGTCGCCCGGCCTGGTCGCCTACCCTCCCAGCGCACGAAACACCGCTCCGGTTTATCGTGCAGGGCAGGTTTCGTGACGACGAACGCAGCCTAATAAAAAGGTGCTTTGGTACTCAAAAATGGACGCAAAACGTCTCTTTTTGCATCCATCAGCACATCACGAACGGGAGAAATCGGGTGCCGCTCAGCGCACGCCCTTCCGCGCCGCCGAGCGCTTTGATCCCGCAGTGCTGACCGCCGAGTGGTCGCAGACCGCACACGTCAGGCTTCAACCTGCCGCTCGTTACACCCGCCCACTCTTGCAGTTTTTTCGCGATCACTCCAGCTCCGTCACGTCCGGCATGATCGACGCCCTCGGCCATGGCGACCACCTTCCCCGAAGGACCGAACGTCGAAACCCATTCGCTGCCCACCGGAACCAATGCCTGCGACCCAGTCGAATCGATCCTGGCCCGCTGGAAAAAATCCGGGCTCTGCGATCCATCAGACGTGCTCATCCTCCACGCCCAATCCGACATCACCCGCAGCCCGCTCGGCGAACGTCGTATCCCCGGCGTTCACAACCTTCGCGAATGCACCGAACAGGAAGACGCGCCGAACACGATCCGCCACACTTCCATCCACAAAGCCAAGGGCCTCGACTCAAAAGCGGTCATCCTCATCGGACTCCCGACCCACAAGGACCTCGCCAGCGACTGCGACCACTATTCTTGGTTCATGGCCCTCAGCCGGGCCCGGCAGTTGCTAGCCATTGTGGAAATGGGCTGATTCCCGAGCACTCGACTCACCACGACACGTTTTGTCGTGGGCATGATCGAGAGTCGGCTTTGTGGATCACCCCCGAATCAATCTCAGGCAATTTCAAGAAGCCCTCGCCGCCGCAAACCGCCATTTCGCGGAGATCCGGAAAAAGTATCCGACCTCGCGAGCCTACCTCGTGCTGTCGTTGCGGGGCGGTCAGACGAAGCTCGACGGAGAAATGGCCGATTCAATTCGCGAATTCCCATCCCTATTGCTGGATAACACGGCCAAAACCAAAACGCTTGAACTCATCAAAAAGCTGAAACCGAAGGAGGCAACCAAACCGGAACAGATCCAATTGAAAGCCGAGCTCACGGAACTCGCGCAGGACCTTGAATTCGACGGGAAGGTTCAAGTCGAACTCCGCTTCCACGATCTGGACTACGACTTGATCTGGAAATTGCAATCCGACGACTTGGTGGACCGCGAGCTCACGCCCCAGACCAGAACCTCCATCAATATCGTTCTGGGCACGATTTCTCGCTTCGACGAAAGGATGCCGAGTCAGCGACGATCAAATTTGCTGTGATCAATCGGAATCACCCTCGAAGCAATACGGCCTAACCTAGATTTTACTGGTCAAGCTCCCCATTCGAAATAAAGTGCGCAAATGCTGACAATCAAAGATATGAAAGGATTTCGTCTGGATCGAACCCTCCCGGTTTCTCCATTTTGAGGACACAAATTTCGCCGCACTACCCCTCAAAGACCGAGAAACCTAATCCGCTAACCCAGCGATTGGGCGCAGCAGATGACTACTTCAATTATTATCACGCAGCACCAAGAATGTTCTGCCAAAAAGTGAAATTACTTGTGAACCACGAACACCTCTCATGAACCAAGAAATCTTTAATTTACTACCTTCCGAAACCACAATCGCCGGACTCTTCGAAAAAAGTACCGATATGAAATCCCACCGTATCAGCGTGCTTACTCGTGGACATCAAAGAATCTAGATCGCTTCGTCAAGGATCTTGAAGATCAGCCGAATTCGAAAGATTATTACCTGGGTCATTTCCTTCTTGAACTCGAATCACAGTCACAGAATGAAGCGCCTCATTGCTTTCAGGTAATCGATGGTCAGCAGCGGATGACCACCATCATCATTTTCTTTAGTTGCGCGATCCGAGAAATGGAAAAGCGCCGAGGGAATATCGGATCCAACAATTTTGAAAAAACATCAATCTCCGACCGCCTGCGCGAACGTTACCTTCAAGATTTCGATGGAAGTCGCCTAAAAACGGTAGGATATGACGACACCTTCTTCAATCGCTTGATTATATCCGGGATGAATGAGTCTGTCGACAGTGCCGCCCCGCGATCCCAAAAACTCATCCGTGCAGCGCGGGAGCATTTCACCAAGAGGCTCGGCGAGGACGCCTGCTCGATGGAACAGTTGATCTCCTGGTGCGATATGATCGAAACGGCAGTGGTAAGCACCTTCGTTCTCCAAGGCGAAAAGGCAAAGGCGAGGGCGACCCAGATATTTGCCTTCCAGAACGACCGCGGAATCACACCCACGAAACTGGAACTTCTCAAAGCTTACTTGATGCACAACGTGTATCTCTATGCCGTGAGTGGATCTGATGTAAAAACCATCGGAGAAATTCAAAGTGATTTCGCAGAGATTCACCGCATTCACGAGGGGATCACCATGTTGAACGAAGATCAGATTTTGGCCCATCACTGCGTCGCTTTTCTCCCTTCATCGGAACCATCGCTTGAAAGTATTGAGAGTGCTTTCAAGGTGGTTGAAGCCAAAGGAAGAATCCAGTGGATCCGGGAATTTTCCGGCGAACTTCGGCAAACCTTTCGGTTGGTGAAGGAGATTGAAGATGCCTCCGACTCTGATTTCGGCTTGGCCGACGTGCTTTTTCTGGATGCCCACAATTCGTGGCCACTCCTCTTGAAGATCCACCGTTTGCATAGCAGCGAGAAAGAAAGCCCTTTGTTCCGGCGCGCACTGCGATTGATGGAAATCACCCTTTTCAAGAAGGACTTCAGCCGAGCTGATTTCCGCTCCCACGAGTTTCACGGTTGCGCGAAATCCTATGGGGGTAGTCTGGAGAGGCTCGTCGCCCGCCTTACCAATTGGTCACAAAACGGATTCAAGGACTACTGGCGATTCAACCGAGTTTTCAGGGATGCCCTCAATCGTCCTCATCAATATTTTCAGACAACCCGCTATCTATTGTGGAAACACGAAAACTGGCTGGCAGAGAGTCACAAAAATCCGCCAATCCTGCCATTTCAGTTCCTTAACCTTATTGGAGATCGCCGGTGGGATGAGACAATTGAACACATTATGCCGCAAGACCCGCGAGGCCTCGAACTGGAACAAGAGTTTCGCGACCAACATCTTCACAGCTTGGGTAATTTGGTAATGATGAACAGGAGCAAGAACTCGAAGGCGAGCAACCTCCCCCCGATTGAAAAAACTAAAGACTTTCTTCATTCGGGCCTCATTTCCCACAAACTTGTCGTAGATAAAATCAAAAATAGCAAAGCTCCTTCCGGGTGGTGGACTGACGAGATTCAAGAGCGTCAGAATGAAATTATTCAGTTTGCGCTTTCGCACTGGGAAGCCCATCCGTCCGAGTCTGTTTGAAAACAATGCCCCAATTTCATATCGCTCGAAACTCATCCTCATGTCATCTTTTACCTGGTTAGACTATTCCGAACGCGAGCGGCGTAAGATGCTCGAAGTCGTCGATCTTTTCAAAGAGCGCGAGACGCGAGATGAACTCGGTTTGGGGGCGGTGCGGGATTCGTTCGCCGACCAACTCTTTCCCGGCACCAGCACCATCATGACGCGGGCTCGTTATTTTCTACTCGTCGCATGGACCTATCAAACACTGGAGGACAAGAAGGTTCCCTCAAAACTGATCTCGGATCGCGGGCGGAAAGCGGAGACGGCCTTGATCGAAGCCATTGAAAATTCGGACGACAAGGAGGGGAACATTGGAAAGTTCGCCCGGAGA
This sequence comes from uncultured Verrucomicrobiae bacterium, assembly GCA_963810445.1. GTDB lineage: Bacteria > Verrucomicrobiota > Verrucomicrobiia > Verrucomicrobiales > Akkermansiaceae > Luteolibacter. Next base: position 149,596 of record CAWENZ010000058.1, read on the forward strand.
GCCCTGAAGCGCCTGCCCAGTAGTGTCTATTGGCAGGGCCTCGGAGTGTGGGGTATACGGGCATTTCCTGGATCCTTAGCTGAGTATCACCGCAGCTTGGACCGGCATTACACTCATAAGATCCGACATGGAGGGAGGGCACTTGAACGTGATCTAGAGCACGATGATTTGGCCGCTTCCAACTGGCACGGCGGATTGATCAAACCAGGTAAGGATTTCCCGGAAGTTTGTTCCCTGAGTCTCGTAAGCAATGAAGCGGAATATCTCCGCGAAAGGATCCGTTTGAGCCGCCGCTGCGCGGGCTCACTGCTGGCGGAATTGGTCGCGAAACCGAGGAAAATTCAAGATGTGAATTTCGTCTGGGAACACCCTGATCTCGCGAGCTTTTCGCCGGAGCATCGGAGTCAACTCGAACACGCACGGAATTTCTCGGAAATCATGCACGGGGCGTCCCTGATCTATAATCTCATTCTGGCGGAGCAGCGTGGCAACGAGGAGTGGGTCGCAGATTACTCGGAACGTCTCCTGAAGTGGGCACAGTTGGTAGAATCCAGAATGGCTACGTTCCTTGGTTGGAATCGCGCCCAGTTCTGGACTCATGTCGATCTCGGAAATCCACGGGTCAGCCAGGGAACCAGGGATTTTATTGAGTCGTGGTGGGATCTGGTTTTAGCGAAACAGCCGTCCACCTTGGCGTCGTTGACCGCGGCCCGTGTTCTCATCACCGAACGTGAACGACGCTTGAAGAAGAGCTTGGCCAGGATCAATAACCCGCGTGCCCGAGAGCTGTGGAGCGACGATGCTGGCTCTGGCCAATTGGAATTTCGTTGGTGGAGCAGCAGGCGGCTTCTGATGGATATCTTCGACGGACTGGAGGTGCGACATGCTTAAACCCGATTCCCGGTCCCATTTGATGGAACTCTTGCGACCACCTGAGGGTTGCAAGTTTGACCGTGCCATAGGAACTACATTCTCACTCGATCTGATGAGTGCGATGATGCTTCCGCTTTCGTTCGTGTTCTTTGATTGGGAGAGTGAGGATGGCAAACTCTTCGACCCATTGGCGTTGTTGGAAGCACTACGACTGAATGGAGACCGTTTCTCGGTGTTCTGCCAAGCGGGTAACATCCGGCTTCCGGCAAAATACTCGCCTCTGGTGACCTTCCTAGAGCCCTGCATCCACGAGGTGCAACCGGAAAGTCCTGAAGGCGTGTTCCACCCGAAGGTTTGGATCGTCCGCTATGTGGATGAGAGTGGGGGTATCAAATATCGCGTGCTTTGTTTAAGCCGGAATCTCACCTTCGATCACTCATGGGATACTGTGGTGGCACTCGACGGTGATCTTGATCAAAATCGCACCAACGCCATTGCAGCCAACCGCCCGCTGGCGGAGTTTGTCGAGGCTCTCCCAGGGCTTTGCCTGCACCGCCTTGCTACCCCGCGACAAAAGTCAGCAACTCTGATGGCGGACGAACTGTTGCGCGTCCGCTTCATCTGGCCCGATGGGTTCGATGAGTGCAAGTTCTGGGCATCAGGATTGACCGGGAAAAGAGTAGATCCGTTCGGCAAGTATAGGTATCAAAGTCTCATCGTCTCGCCGTTCCTTTCCGATTCGGTGATTCGCGACTTCCAGCGTCCTGGTATGACGACTCACTTGGTCTCCCGATTCGAAAGCCTTCAGGAAATTCCGGTCAAAACACTAAACGACTGCAAAAGTGTCTATTTTCTGCGTCCTCAGCTGAGCGAAGAGACGCTCGACGACACTCGAAGTCCAGAACCCGGCGAAGTGCTCGAAGGACTGCATGCGAAGCTGTTCGTGATTGATCGTGGATGGAATTCCAGCGTCTTCAGCGGTTCATTCAATGCGACGAATCACGCACTCCAACACAATATCGAATTCATGGTCGAGATGATGGGTAAGAAAAGCCGGGTCGGCGTGGATCGGTTTCTCGCCGCAGAAAAGGGAGTTACTGGTTTTTCAGACCTCTTGCAGCCCTACGACATGAATGGTGAAATCGTGCCAACCGACGCACTCCGGCAAAAATTTGATGATCTGTTCCGCGTGGCGAAGCGTGCGGTGATCGAAGGTCTGCCGCGACTGATCGTTTCCCCTAGCGAGGATGTCGATTTGTTCGAGATGCGCCTCCAATGGAAGGCAATTCCAATTATTGCGAGCGAGCAAGTCCGGGTGAAAACATGGCCTATCACACTGCCTGAGGAGCGTGCGGTACCGTTTAGTGGAAACATGGAGTTTCGGGGCCTTTCTCACGGAGCCCTCACACCCTGGCTCGCAGTTTCTCTCCGGTGCGAAATCAACGGCACAAAACGCGAATGTTCGTTTGTGATGAACGTTCCGCTAGATGGGGCACCGTCTGACCGGCAGGATCGGGTGGTCGCCGGCTTGCTTGAAGGCAAGGAACAATTGCTGCGATACATCCTTTTCTTATTGGCGGCTGGTGATGAAGGTGCCGCCACATCCGGAGAGTTGGCAGCGATGCTGTTGGGATTGGACAAGAGCTCAGAACAGGCTTTGTCAATTCCATGTCTCCTAGAAACTATGCTACGTGCCTTGCATCGTGGACCAGTCCAGATGGAAAGGGTGTCATCTCTCTTGGATACTCTCAAACGATGCGGCAAGGGGGCCGAGCTTGTGACGGCGGAATTTCAATCAATATGGGAACCCATTTGGGAAGTTGCCAAGCAGTCAAACACCAAAAAATGAGCACACGTCCCGATACCCAATCTGTCATTTCCGGCCTCAAAGATTTTCAGTGCTCAACGGTGGATTACGTTTTTGATCGTTTCTATGGGAAAAACCCTACCCGCCGTTTTCTCGTTGCCGATGAAGTCGGCCTCGGTAAAACGCTGGTTGCACGTGGTGTCATCGCTCGAACCATCGACCACCTTTGGGACACAGTGAAGCGGATCGATGTGATCTACGTCTGTTCCAATTCCGACATCGCGAGACAAAACGTTCAACGACTGGGTATTCCCGGTTGCAACTCGACCACGCGATCAACCAGACTAACACTCCTTCCTCTGGAAATCCAGAATCTCGGAAACAATCGCGTGAACTTTATTGCGTTTACACCGGCGACTTCATTCGAACAAAACGGCTACGGCGGCAGAATGGACGAACGGGTCCTGCTTTACTGGCTTCTGGATAAGGCCTGGGGAATTTGCGGATCGAGAAAGCCGCTGAATGTTCTGAAAGATTATGCCGGTATTGATTCTTTTGAAAGGCAGGTAAACTATTTCGACAGGTCGAAAATTAATGAGGAGCTGGCGGATGCGTTTGTATTGCAACTGAAGTTCCAAGAGGCATCAGATAGATCATGTGGAAAGCCTGATTTGCGCGAGCGCTTTGAAGAGCTACTGCGTGTATTTTATCGGATGTCCGGTGACAAGGCAATCGGGGACCGCTTTGTTCATCAACTCGCGGGTGCGCTGGAGTTGAGCTACCGTTAGGTCGGGTCGGTTTTGCAGAAGATTTCGGATCCACTCGTCATGGATTTCATCGCTCCAGCGGGCC